>NZ_RJTX01000006.1 GCF_003729955.1 Chryseobacterium daecheongense | reverse complement strand
TTCGTAATATTTATTGGTAACTTACTGACAGTGTGGGAGAATAATTTTACATGATTGACTGAGTGATTTAATTGAAGGATTAAAAATTAGAGTTAATTGTTGCAGTTGTTACAAAAGAAGAGCAAAGTATGGCCAAGAATTCTGGATTTTTTGTAAAGAATATGACTTCAATTTTTAAGATACAGCTTAGAAAATAGTTCTTAATGATCACTTTTTGTGGTAAAGAATTAGAAAAATTTTTATTGTAATGTATACTATATGCCTATTTTTCTGTACAGGTTATACTGCTACCACGAAAGGAGAAAAAATTAAACAAAGATTTTCTATAGTTTAATTACACGCCAATTCAGATTCTCCTTTTCTCTACGGAGCTAGAGCTCATCAGTTACCGACTATTGTTTGTTAATATAATACAGTAATAAATAAAAACGGATTGTGTTGTGTTAAGGGTTTAAGAATAAAATCGGATATTAAGCGGGGATTAAGACAGAAAGCTTGATATTGATCTGCTTTTATAATCTACAATTTCGTACCTGTCAACAAGAATAGAGAGTGAGTATTTAAGGCCTACTTATTTTATAAACACATATTAGTTAAGAGAATATCGTAGAATACAATCCCTAAAACATCCATAATACATTTAGAATTCATCCTGGTGACCTGTGTACTGATATAGTAAAAGTATTGTCATACTCTTTCTATAAGTATAAGGTCATTATTTCCAGATGATCTCAGGATTATTATAAACTATCAATAAGAAAGCCTCACATTTTGTGAGGCTTTCTTATTTTGTTTTTTCTTTATGCATGATTATACTTATATCCTTAGCCCATATTACATAATATAAAACATATTATATAAGGATACTATCCTATCATTATTATTATATACTAAAAATTAAATAGAGAAAAGGGATAATAATATTATAGCACCTATTCAGATATTACAAAAATCTTTTAATTCGATTTCATACTT
>NZ_RJTX01000005.1 GCF_003729955.1 Chryseobacterium daecheongense | reverse complement strand
GCTGTGCTGTATTCTCAAAATGTATTGTGGCAGAAAGACATCAAATCCACTACCCAGGATTTTCTTTCACAGGTAACCACTACCATTGACGGACAGTATCTTATCTCTGGAAGCAGTATTCAGGCTTCCAAACAAACAGAAAGCAAACAGAATAACGGTTACGATTTCCATTTGGTTAAACTCAACCAACAAGGTGAAGAAGTCTGGGAAAAATACTTTTCAGGACAGAATCATGATTTCCTTTCCGCTGCAGTGAATACCCAGGAAGGAGGTTTTCTTCTGGCTGGAACTTCCTATTCAGGAAAAGCAGTGGATAAAAAGGAAGAATCTAAAGGAGGATCTGATCTGTGGCTCATCAAAATCAATGAATTTGGAGAAGAACAGTGGCAGAAAACTTTAGGAACTGCCTCCGATGAAGAAGCCAGAGCGGTGATTCAAACTACAGACTTAGGCTACTTTGTAGCAGGAAATGTTCAGAACTCAGCCCAAGGATTTGGTTCTAAAGATATCTGGATCATCAGATTGGATAAAACAGGAAAACAGACTTCAGAACTCATCTTAGGAGGAAAAGGACTCGATGAAGTGGAGAAAATGATTCCTACTAAAGATGGCGGAGCTTTATTAGGTATTTATTCAAGAAGTACAATTGGAGGTTCAAAGAAAACAGAGAACTATGGTGAAGGCGATTACTGGATCATCAAGCTCAGTAAAGACGGAAAAGTGGAATGGGAAAAGAACTATGGCGGAAAAGCAGATGATCATATAAGAACCCTTGCTTTAACTTCTACAGGATATGTGATTGGTGGAGAATCAAGATCAGAAAGATCTGGAAACAAAACCACGGGAATAGAAGAAGGAACTGACTTATGGCTGATTTCCTTAAATGAAAGAGGAGAAGAATT
>NZ_RJTX01000003.1 GCF_003729955.1 Chryseobacterium daecheongense | reverse complement strand
AAGTATGAAATCGAATTAAATATCTTTTGACTTTCTTCCCGGATTGAATTAAGAGACTAATTAGGACCTATTGTAAAAACTATTTGTGCATTGTATGTTGTAGCAGGAATGGTCACAGAAACACCACTTATCTGTAACTGTACATTAATGCCAGAATAAGACACACTGTTACCAAGCCCTAAAACTCCGGTAAAGTTTATCGTAAAGAATGTTGTATCTACAGCCTGTGGTATTTCTATGTAAGTAGTTCCACCATTGATTGTTGCAGTACAGCCGAGGCAAATTCCACTGATATTTGTAGTTCCACCACTTCTTTTGGCATAAAGATGAAGAGAATTATTCCAAGAAATAACATCGTAATGCATACTAACCCTGGCTGCTCCCCCTGAAAGAAGATTTAGAAAGGATCCGGGTAATGAACCGGATAAGGTAATTATATTACTAGTACTTTCATAAGTTCCTGCATAATTACTTCCTGCTTCAGTAATAGAAGGTACACTTACTATCCAATTACTTCCTCCAACTGTTATTGTTTGTCCGGTTAAATGATTATCAGCAATGATCAAGGATGTAATGCATAGACATTTCGCTATGAAAATATTTTTTAAGTGGGAATGGCTATTAAGTTTCATTTTAATTCTCATTCTGTGATTGTGTAAGTGATGGCAATAGAAGTATTGTTAACAGCAGATAAATTGGAATATGTATTGGGAGCAATTATTATTGTAAGTCTGTGTCCGTTATTCGCTCCAGTTCCCGTATAAGCTCCTCCAATTCCATTGATGATGGTTACGGGTGTTGTGGTAATTGTTATTTGACCTAAAGGAGTTCCTAATGTACCGCCTCCTGCTCCGGAAGCTGTAGCTGCCTGTATTTTAATATCCACACCAGGTATAGTCTGATTTACTGAGGCGGTTATTCGTCTGCTAACACCTCCCGGGGCAATGGCTGATGTATAATTTATCCATTTGGTTGTATTACCTGTGGGATTCACAATCGCTCTTCCGGCTTCCGTGGGAGCTGTAAAATTGAGAGTAATATTCCCTGCAGGTTCAACATCCAATAAGGTTACAACAGGTAATGCTATGGAAGCATTTTTGTTTCCTGAAGTTTGTGAAAAAACTTCACAGAAAAAAAAGGAACAAATTATAAATGATATTTGGCAGATGTTTTTCATTTTCATTTTTTTATTTCATTATAGCCCACTTTTATAGGTTCCTGTTGATATTTAACTTCTGTTTGTTGTTTGATTATATTAATAACTATGCTTTTAGCTTCAGATGGCTTTAATACAACCTGAAAAGTATCCACAGATATTTTATAGCGTTTGTCTAATCCATTTCTGTATATTTTCACCGTCCAATTTCCCGGGCATAGGTATGTGAAATCAAAGTTCTCGCCTATAAAGCATATTTTCCGGTAAGTTTGTTCTCCATTAGACACTTGTATAATAATATTGTCTTTTTTCTTTTTATCCTTTTTGGAAAATTGAGCAAAACTTAGTTGATTATCTTTAGGCTCTATAAGTTGAATATTTCCCTGGATGCTGGCTGCTGTTGTTAATCCGAAATTAAAAACATTCTCTTTATTAATAAGGTTTACTGCAGCAGGTATTGTAACATCAGGAATGTCATTGATCTCTATTGTTGACCTGTCTATTTCAAGAAAATATTCTCCGGGTGTGATATTTTTAAATATAAAATCACCATTTTTATCAGTAACTGATAAGTGATTTCCCAAAACTAACCTGATTCCGGAAGTCTTTTTAACGCCAAGATTACTTATATTTCCTGATAGTGTAGTATACTCAGCAATTTTTTTTACGGGAACATTAAGACGCATTGTATAACGCAAGGAAAATATAAAATCTTTGTTTCCAAGTTCACCGCGTTGTAAGGTGTAGCGCCCGGAAATATCAAATTCATGACCATGAAAAAGTTGCTGATGAAAAAGGATCTCAAACAGATTCCGATCATTAAAATATTCTTCAGGAATATAATTATTCTGATAAAAAAGACTGAAATATGTTTTTTCAGAAAACATGCTCATGATACGCGCCCCATAATAGATTTGTTTCTGATTCTGCATCTGATAGCGTGATGTAATGGCATAACTTCCATATACATTAAAAGAGGTCTTAAACTTTTCAAAACTGATATTGGCGGTATAAAAACTGGAATTTCCGGTAAAGCCGGTCAGATAATTCTCTGTTTTTCCAAATTGGCTTTGAAGGCTCAGTTGAAATATTCCTAATTGATGATCGAGATTTATTTTAAAAAACTTCTCGTAATAATCAAATTGCTTAGGCTCCAGACGGTCTTCATATTTTTGAAATCCATTATAAAATGTCAAAGATCCGTTTTTCACATACCTGTAACTGATACCATATTGAAAAAACTTTCTGTAGGGCGCAGATAACAGTAAAGTATCTCTTTGAAAGTTTCTTGCATCTTCAATATAGTTGGCCAAAACGTTTATTTTTTTGGTAAGTTTATATTGCAGATTTCCATTTAATGTATTGGTATTGGTAAAATATCCTGAAAATTCAGGACTGGCTCTCATGTACATGATGTTTCCGGTGAGTTTTTCAAAATTTCCCTGAGCTTGTACCATGTAAGCATTTCCTTCTGTGAGATCAGTTTTACTATAAGCCAATTCTCCCGAAATAGTAAAATGTTTATTCAATTGAAACTTTCCTGTTGCATAAGGAATATGTGCCGGAGAATCTAATATTGCGTTACTAAAACTATAGTTGTTCTCATTCTGTCGGGGGATTTTATGTAAATATCCGGCAGTAATTTCAGATTCTTTTCCGATTTTCAACTGGGAAAATACATTAAACTCATCCTTAATATCACGGAAAAATCTAGGATGATTGTAGAATCCGCCAATGCTCAATCTTTTTAAATCAAAGCGAACTTCTGCGCCACGTCCATACCGTGCAAATTCTGTTAAGAATGATGACGAATAGGTTTTGTCTCCTAAATGAATAAAAAAATGATCTCGTTTATAATTAATAAAATATTCTTCATACTGTGTAAATGAGTTGAATTCAACCGGATTCCTTGTTACAGCTCTGAATTCAAGGATATCTTTATTTTCCTCGCTCAAGCTTCCTTTACCATATATTTCTCCTTGAAACCCATCATGATAAATACCCCTGTTTTGCATACCAATGAATGATAGAGAAGCGGAAATGGGAAAACGATGGTAAATATCCTCTTCAATAGGTTTTACCGGAATAATTTTCACGCTGGCATAAACCGTTTGACGATCTTTGCTGTAGTAAGCCGATAAATCAAGATTTTGGAATTCATTTTTTCCCATATCCGGGTTTGTAGCTTTATTAATGGAAATAATTTTTGTTTCACCGGAAGGTAAATGGATTACGGAATTTCCTTTAACAGAGGCTGTTTTACTTTCCAGAGTAATGGTTTCTGTAATATTTCCACTGTTTTTAAGAAGAAAATTGGCAGTAATGGTTTCTCCTGCTTTTATGAATTCCGGAGCATCCAATAAGGTAAGAGAGAGTTTCCTATTTCCCAATACTGTTATCTCCGAAGACATGGTAAGAATATTTTCAGTATCTTTTTCCGTTATTCTTAAGGTGATCGTATACTTTCCTTGTGGTGTTTCCGTAGCAATACGTAAAGGAGCTATAAACACACTTCTTTCTTTTGCAGGGATTGAAAATTCAGTCTGGGATGATATGGGAATGATATGCAGGCTTGAAGTTTCAACCTGAGCAATAAATGTTTTGGGGTCAGAAGCCGGATTTTCTATGGTAAAGGAAATAGAAGTAGATGTTCCCGGTAGCAGACTATCTTTCTTATCGTCAAAATCATGACTTTGTTGCTGAGCAAAAATAAGTGCCGGAAAGAATAAAAAGAGATATAATATAACCCAATTTTTAATCATTTTTTACTTCTAATTCCACATTGAGGGCGAAAGCATTTTCGTCTTCATCTGTTGCTATGATAGCAGCGTTGTATTGATCAGGAGGCAATTTGCTGATATCAATATAAAATAATTTGGATGTTGAAGGCAGTAAACCCATCGCCTGGCTTGAGAATACGCCTGCTTTTTGTCCGTTTTTACGGTGATATACTTCCACGGTAGCAGTTGGTTTGCAATAAAGATTTCCTTTATTCGCAATTGCAATTTTTAAAATCTGCTTGCCGTCTTCTTTGTCAATTCTTACACTTTCAAATTTAAGATCCGGTTTTGCACTTTCCGAATTATAATCTGTAATAATCTGAACAGCATACCGGATAATGGAAGTAATGGTAATGCCCTCCTTTTTATCAGGCTGAATATTTTCTACTGGTTCAATAATAATGACACTCCAGTAACTCCCTACCTGTGCAATTGTATCCGGAACTGTAATTTCATAATATAGTTCAGTCTTTTCTTTAGCTTGTAAAGTAAGTAGGTTGGTCGTCAGCTTTATCCAGTCTGCGTTGGTCTTTTCATTGGTTTTGGGAGCACTGTAACTGATTGATCCGTCCGCTTTATAGCTGAAATCCTGTAAATAGATTTTTACATTTTGAGGAGTGCTGTCTGTATTTTCCATACTGATCTTTCCTTTATAAGTCTTACCTCCTTCAACTTTATAGCTGTGAGTAAGTCCATTAAGGATAACGATGCTTGCATGTAAAAAACCGATGTGTAAAAATAAGGTAACTAAAAATAAAATACGCTTGATCATTCCTGTCATATTTGGATTTAAAATAAAGTCAACAAAAAGCCAAGAAGAAATTGATGATTCAACTTCTTCTTATATTTTTAAGATGAAACTTCGGTACTTTTTTTAAAATTTAATTGTCAGAAATAGTATACGTTACCGTAGCTACAGCCGTTGTAGTAGCTTGCAGGTCTGCATATGCCGCTACCGAACCCGATCCACTTCCAGGAGCTAATGCGTACGTAAGATTGTGCCCATTATTAGCACCATCACCTGTATAAGCACTTCCAATTCCTGAAATAATTGTCTGATCAGCTGCACTTAAAATTAATTGTGCAGATGGAGTTCCCAATGTCCCCGCTCCGGATCCGGTAGCCGCAGCTGCCGTGACCTTGATGTCTACTCCCGGAATTACTGCATTCAGTTTAACAGAAACAGTGCGGGTAGCATCCGTAACGGATTTAATGGAAGAATAGTTCAGCCAAAGAGTATTATTTGTCCCGGTAAGGGTAATCGGTAAACCTGCTTCAGTAGGTGCTGTGAATCCCATGGTAATATTTTTACTGGCAGCAGGTTCTATATCTACTAATGCCACTTCAGGAATTGTAATTCCAATAGTGTGATTGTCTGTGTTGCTATCCTGAGCATTCAGCTGTGTAGCAAATGCTAAGGCAGTTAAAGATAAAATTACGGAAAGCTTGTGTTTTTTCATGGTATTTAAATTTAATAAAGTGAAAATAATAAAAACGGCCAAATTACGAAATAAAAAACGATACTTTTTTATTATTATTTATTGATTCTCAATAGTTTGTTATTGATATGTAATAGTAAAATATAAATTAGTTTTATTAAATAGTATTCAAAAATTATTCCGTATTTGATCATATTGAAGAGTAAATGCTGATATTGTCTGGAAAAAGTAAAAACCTTACATGTTGTATGTAAGGCTTTATATGTTATATTCAGGGAAAATCAGAATCTACTCAGAATTCCCCAATGGATTTTTATATCATTAAATTTAAAAGGATTTCCGAATTCATTCCCATTGGAAAGCTGGAAGCTCATGAGTCCTATGGGAATAAAAAAATTGAACCCGAGCCCGACACTATAAAGCTTGGGCTTTACGTTTAAAGATTTGTTGTTGAGTTGTCCGTATTGTCCAAAGACATCAAAAAAAGCCTGATTTCCGATCAAATACCGATATTCTAAACTTCCGTAGTAGTAGAAATCGGCAGCAAGAGAGCTTTCATTGAATCCCCGCATAGAATTCCACCCTCCGAAGCGGTATAATTCATTGGCGGAAAACTCGATCTTAGAATCCATCATAGCACCTTCAGCCTTTATATTGAGAAAATGATTACCATTGATATGATAATTATGCTCTCCAAAAAAGTAAAACTGGTTTTGAGGTGCTTTAATATTATCTTTTGTATATGTCGTTGTAAGATAATCATATCCTCCGTTGATCTTTGTTTTGTAAAGGAAAAGATCAATATCGGTAGGTTCTATCATTTCAAACCAGATTCCGATCCCCTTTTTATTATAATCTTTTCCCTGAACATATAATGTATCAATAATACTTGAGCTTTCAAAAGTTCCTCTAAGACCAATCTTATTACGGCTGTTCAAATGATAATAAAGTGCAGGAAGCGCTTTCACATTGGCAAAAGTAGAGTCTTGTCTGAAAATATTCACCTTCATATTCAAACCTACGTTGGATTTAAAGAGGTAAGGAATATCCGTTGCCAGGTCAAACGTCTGGCCTTTATCCGGGTTTCTCTGCCAATATAGATTGATGGTTTCGAATCCGTTGAACATATTCCTGAAATTCACGTTCAGTGTTCCGTTCAACGTAAACTTATCTGTTTTATCATTTCCGAAACCGATTACCCCATCAAAAGTATTGGTTTTTCTTTTTTCCATGAAGAGATAGATCCGGGTGGAATCTTTTGTAAACAAAGTTTGTGGCGGCCTTTCCAAGGTAATAAAAGGATGACTTTGGAAATTTTTATTGATGGCTACAAGATTCTTATCGTCATAGGTTTTGCCTTTGAAATCCTTTTCAAGATTTTTAATGAATCTTTTCGGAACCCTTTCATAGCCTTTTACCACGAAACCATCAATAGTCCTTTTATCATTCTTATTAATGTCAAGTTCTACTACAGGATATCCGTTTTTCTGACCTTTATATTTTGACTTGATCCGGCTAAAAGAATATCCGTCATCAATATATCTTTTATTGATGCTCTTTTTGGTAGAATCTAAATTTTTAGTGAAGAATTCTCTCTGTTCCTTTGTTTTCTGAACAATAGAGTCGGAAAGGTTTACATAGGTTTCATTAAAGTTTTTTCCTTTATCGTAAAAAATTTCCGTACTGTCGCCCTTTACTTTTACTTCTTTAAGCTCGGTGAAAAAATAATTGTTTTGAGCGAGAGAATCCAGGAACTTTACCGCAGAAGCAGAATCTTTTACCTTTTTCTTAACGTTGGTCTGGGAATCGATAAGCCAATATTGTTTCTTCTGTGCCTGAACAAAAACACAGAACAATACAAAAAATATTTTCAATAATAGCTTCAAACTCCTTTAAAAACTGAAACTAATCCAGTTTATTATATTTTTTCATTAAATTTTCATAGGTTCCCTGGGGAAGTATCCATTTCAATGGAACCCCTATTTTTTGTCCGAATTTACCAAAATAATAATGAGCTTTCCATTTATTCTTACTCAGGAGGGCTTCAATATATGCAGCAACTTCTAAAGGCTCTGTTCCCTCTCCTACATGAGCATTCATCAAAGAATACACTTTTTCAAAAACATTCTTATATGGTTCAGATACCTTTGTTCTCACTCTGTTTTCCGCAATATTGGTTTTAATATCTCCTAAATGAAGAGAGCATACATCAATATTCCAAGGATACACTTCATATCTCATGGCTTCCGTTACCTTATCTAAAGCTGATTTGGAAGCAGAATAAAATCCACGGAAAGGTAGTCCCATCTCACTCCCAATACTTGAAATATTAATGATCTTTCCGGATTTATTTTCACGCATTTTAGGAAGAACCGCACTCATCATCTGAACTGCACCTACCAGATTCAGGTTGAATAATTTGAGGATATCTTCTTTCGCAGAATCTTCTACAGCACCTACCATTCCCATTCCGGCATTGTTGATAAGTACATCAATTCTTGTTTCTGTTTTTAAAACTTCAGCAATAGCATTTTGGATTGCTGAATTATCTGTAACATCGGTAGGGATGGATGTAAAGTATGAGCTTTCAGTATATTTTCTGCTTAATCCATATACTTTATGGCCTTTTTTTCCAAAGTATTCGGCTAAAACAAAACCTATTCCTGAAGATGTTCCTGTGATGATTATAACTTGAGGTGTATTCATAATTAGTTTTTTACTAAAATAGTATTGAGATCTTCCCAAAACATCGGATACGATTTTTCCACTACATCTTCATCTTCAATAGTCAATTCTTTGATCAGACAAAATGGTGCGAAACTCATCGCCATTCTATGATCCTGATAGGTTTGGATAGAAATATTTTCTTCCGCTTCACCAAAACTGACTGATTTAATAGTTAAATCAGTGATTTCAGTTTCAGCACCTATTTTTTTCAACTCATTATATAAAGCCAGCAGTCTGTCGGTTTCTTTCACTCTCAATGTTCCTAATCCTGAAATTTCAAAAGGGATATGAAGTGCAGACGCTGTTACACAAAGAGTTTGTGCAATATCCGGGCAGTCATTCATGTCCAGAACAATCTTTTCAGGGTAGGAAAAGTTTGGATCCGGCTGCAATGTTATTTGATGTTCATTTTCTGAGAAAATGGTTTTAATTCCAAAAAACTTTTCATAGATTTTCGCAATGGCAGAATCTCCCTGGGTAGATTCTTGATAAAAGCTTTTCAGGTGTAAGGTTTCTCTTCCTAAGGCACAAATCGAATAATAGTAGGAAGCAGAACTCCAATCGCTCTCCACTTCATAATTCATCAAAGATGAATGCTCATCAAAAGGTTCTACTTTGATGGTATTTCCTGTGAAGCTATTTTTAATTCCGAACTTCGTCAGAATGTCCAATGTCATTTCAATATAGGACCTTGAAGTTACTTCTCCTACCAAATTGATTTCTAATCCGTTTTCTAGTTTTCCGGCGATCAATAGGAGAGAAGTAATAAACTGGCTCGAAATATTAGCGGGGACATCCACTGTAGTCTTGGTAATTTTTCTCCCTTTGATTTTTAATGGGGGAAAGCCTTCATTTTCCATATATTCGATGTCTACACCAAGATTTTGTAAAGCAGAGACCAAATTTTTGATAGGTCTTTCTTTCATTCTTTTGGAACCCGTAAGAATGGTTGTTTTTCCGTCCTGGATCGAATAATAGGAAGTAAGGAAACGCATTGCTGTTCCGGCATGATGAATATCTACGATCTCTGTATTTTCAGACAATGCTTTTTTTAATAATTGAGTATCCTGAGAATTAGACAGGTTGCCAATTTTTATCGTGTTGAATAAACTTTCCAAAATCAACAAACGATTCGAAATACTTTTCGAACCGCTGATCTGTATGGTTTTATTGGCTGATAGGTGTGATTTTTCTAGCTTCATTTTATATTGAACTTCATTGTTTACAGTACATTACATCATCCTGATTGCTGCACCATGTTATTCTTGTTTGTAAAGTATCTTTATCTGTAGAAGGATAATTGAAACGTAAAAAAGAATATAAATGTTAATTTTTATTATTTCAATTTCTCATTGTTCTGATGACGCTCTTTATCGCGGTCAGTTTTTACTTTCATTTTTCTGTCGAAAGCTTCCTGCAGATTGACTCCGGTTTGGTTGGCTAAGCATAAAGTTACAAACAAAACGTCTGCAAGTTCTTCTCCTAAATCTTTGCTCTTATCGCTTTCTTTTTCACTTTGCTCTCCATATCTTCTGGCAATAATTCTGGCTACTTCGCCTACTTCTTCCGTAAGCATGGCCATATTGGTAAGCTCATTAAAATACCGGACTCCAATGGTTTTAATCCATTCGTCCACCTGCGTTTGCAAATTGGTAATTTCCATTATTGATAAGCGCCAAGAGTAGGATTAGAGGTTCTGGATACATTCACGATATCAAAAGGAACAGTTCCTGCAACAGTAACATTCCCCTTATTTCTGGCTGGTGAAGTGGCTTTTACCCTTAAATTTAAATGGGCTGCAAAGTAGTTGACGAACTGTGGATCTTCATTCTTAAAACTTTGGATCACATCAGCAACATCAAACTGAAAACCGGCATCCGATGTGTTTGAATATTTTAGCAAACAGTTTTGGATCGTAAAATTGAACAATTGTGATGGCGTCGGTTCAAAATTCACGGCATTATCCCTGTCGGAATAAAATATACTGTTTTGCATATTTAGATGAAGCGCGCCCAATTCAGTTTGTCCTGATTCATTTTTCCATTCATTAGTAGCAAATAAGCTTAATCGGTTAAATGAGTTCATAGTTTCCGAATAATTGGCAATTGTAGAATGCACATAGCTGTGATTTCCACCTTTAAAGATACCTATACAGGATTCACCACAGTTATTCATTACCAGATTACTGGCGTTTACAGTAGAATTTACTGCATAAATACCGAATTCAAAGAATGTATGGATAAATGAATTTGTAATGGTAGCGTTAGTCTGCTTCATGTCAAATCCTCTTGTTCCACCAAAAAGCCTTGCATAATTCATGTTCAATGTAGAATTGGCTTCCATTTTAATAGAATTCCAGTTTTTAGGAATGGTGTCATATTTAGGATCATTTCTGTCTCCACGAAGCACTACTTCATTATTTAGAGCCCCGTTGATATTCAGAGAAGCTCCGGAAGACACTTTCATGCCACTGTTTTTATGAAAATAGACTTTCGTACCTGGTTGTATATCCAATGTTACATTCGGATTGATGGTTAAATTTCCGTAGATGATCTTAGCTTTATTGTTGGTCCATGTCGTATGATTGGTAATGACATTAGGATTAGTAGGCGTTTCTATGAAAAACTCGGCATCCTGTACCACAGAGAATAAAGTAACATGCTGCTGACCTGCAGGGCTTGTGAAGATGATTTTATCTTCTGCGATAGCTTCCGGTCCTGAAGCTTCTGGTGCAATTTCGACGAAAATATAAAGACTATCTTTTTTTCTTAGCGGAACATTCTGGAAATCATATCCCGGCTTGCCATCTACATTGATTTTATAAAGAGAGGCTGCTCCCTTTTCAAGATGAATTCTTGGAATCATGACATCCTTATCTTCATTATTATATACTTTTACAGCATATGTTTCAGAACGGATCTGGTGATACACTGTGTCACAGAAAACGGTGTCTTTTGAAAAACTTAATGACTGAGAAGGAGAATCAAACGTAATATCATCTCTATTACATGATAATGTTACAAGAAGCATCCAAAAGGAAAAAGCCAGTAATAATTTGAATTTCATCGAAATTAAAGTTTAAACAGATTTCAAATTTAACGAAAATACTTTAAATTTCTTATCAATTAAAATTTATTGGCAGGTCTATTTGGAAATTAGAAAAAATATTGTATTTTTGCACCCTAAAATTAGCAGAGAAATATCCATTACTATTTCGAAAGCAAAACTTTAATTTTTTTAAAAATTGTATTATGAAAAACGGAATTCACCCAGAAAATTATAGACTTGTTGTTTTCAAAGATATGAGTAACGACGAGGTGTTTCTTTGCAAATCTACTGCAGAAACAAAAGATACTATCGTATACGAAGGACAAGAGTACCCTCTAATCAAAATGGAAATCTCTTCAACTTCTCACCCTTTCTACACAGGTAAAGTGAAGTTAGTTGACACTGCTGGTAGAGTAGATAAGTTCATGAACAAATACAAAAAATTCGCTAAGTAATTTTTTGTTATAACGATATTTAAGAGTCTTTCGGTTTTCCGGAAGACTTTTTTGTTGATTTGATATAGAATTTGGAAATTAGATATTAAAAGTTAGTTTCAGTATTTGTATTTTTGCTTTCAGCTGGAAACTGGAAGAGGAATTTGAAAAATAACTTCTGGCCTCTGGCTTCTAACCTCTAATTTCTATAAAATGCAGATAGTATTTTCAGATGCGCAATATTGGGAAGATTTTCTTCCGCTTACTTTTACCCGTCCCGTTGCAGAAATGCGATGCGGGATTCTTACTTTTTCCGAAAGATGGCAGAAAATCTTAGGTGAAACAGAAATTTCTTACTTCACGGAAAATTATCTACAACAAAAATTCAGAAAGCCAGAAGAAAAAGAAAGTCTTTTTTTAGTATCTAATTTTCTTCCCACAGAAAACGTGATTCAACAGATCAAAGATTTGAAACAAGGAGAAGCGTTAGTATATGAAGATGAATTAATCGCTGCAAAAATCAATATGAAAGGATTTTCCCTGAATCAGATTGAAAGAATGACGGATATTAAAGAAGAGCTCGTTTTCTTTAAAACCCCCAAGGATTTATTTACTTACAATTATAAAGCTATCGATTTTGACTTCGAATTGCTTACCAAAGGAAGAACATCACAAGAACTTTCTTCCACCAATGGATTTATAGGTGATAAAAAGGATCTTTTTATTGAAGAAGGAGCTTATATAGAATTCTCTACGCTCAATACCAAAACCGGGAAGATTTATATCGGGAAAAATGCGGAAGTGATGGAAGGTTGCCATCTTCGCGGCCCTATTACACTGGGTGAAAGTTCCAAATTCAATCTGGGAGCTAAAATTTATGGGGCTACAACCATTGGTCCTCAATGTAAGGTAGGTGGGGAAGTTAATAATATTATCATTTTTGGCTATTCAAGCAAAGGACATGATGGATTTGTCGGAAATTCTGTGATTGGTGAATGGTGTAATTTCGGAGCGGATACCAACTCATCCAACATGAAAAATAATTATGGAAATGTGAGATTCTGGAATTACAGAACAAAATCTTTTGAAGATACAGGATTGCAGTTTGCCGGACTTATTATGGGAGATCATTCAAAAACGGCAATCAATACCCAATTGAATACAGGAACCGTAGTGGGAGTGGCATCCAATATTTTCAAAGAAGGTTTTCCGCCTAATCTTGTGGAGAACTTTTCATGGGGCGGATTTAAAGATGACGAAAGATTTAAGCTGGATAAAGCCTACGAAGTGGCAGAAAGAGCTATGGCAAGAAGAAATGTGGCGTTGACAGATGAAGATAAAGCGATATTAAAACATATTTTCGACACATATTAAAATGACTATACATGAACTTCAAAAAATATTTTTGAAGTTTTTTTATTTCCGGATGTAATAGATTTCATTTTTTAATTGTCTTACTTATAGAAACAAAACTTATGACCCAAGAAACCTTTAAGAATACGGTGTTTATTCTCAAAAATGAGATGTATCGTTTTGCGAAAAGGTTTGTCATGAGCAGTGATGAAGCAGAAGATGTTGTGCAGGATCTCATGATCAAATTCTGGCAGAAAAGGGATGAGCTGGAACAATTCGGGAATTTAAAATCCTATGCGTTGAAGGCGGTCCGGAACGAATGTCTGAACAGGCTGAAGCACCATGATGTAAAATTAGGCTTTGCAGATATGCAGCACCATCGGTCTGAGCTTTACAGCATGGAAGTGAATAATCTTAAAGAGCAGATTATCGGGTTTATCAACCAGCTTCCGGAGAAACAAAAAATGGTAATCCATTTAAAAGATGTAGAAGAATATGAGGTCTCGGAAATTTCTGAACTTCTGGAAATGGAAGAAAACGCAGTAAGAGTAAATCTTATGCGGGCAAGACAAAAAGTAAAAGAACAAATTTCACAACTGATGAGCTATGAACAAAGATCAATTTCAAAATAAATACGACGAAGTCTTCCAGAGTTTAAAGGAAGAAAAAATGGATTGGGATTTTGAAGATTTTCTTCAAAAAGCTGAAGGCAAAAATGAAGGCGCAACAATAATCCCTCTCGAAAAGAAAAAACCTTCGTTCCCGAAATGGTTCTGGATGGCAGCAGGTTTAATATTGATTTTTAGTATAGGTTTCCTTTTTAATCAAAATCAGGAAACAGATGTTAACAGTCAGGCAAAATTGGTTCAGGATGAGGTTTTAAAACAGAAAAATGATTTCATTAATGAAAATCATGAGCTTCAGAACCAGGTAGCTGTAAATCATACGGATTCTATTTCCGGAGCAAAAAAAGATTCCGTTTTCGAGGATGCTGTGGCAGAGAAAGATGTTTTGGATGAAATTCTTCCTAAAAGAGGAAGGCTGAAAAAGGAAGCTAAGCCAAGATTTGTGGATAATTCTTCCTATACCAAAGCTTCAAAAGATTCCACAGCATATAAAGATTCTTACGTAATTGTCAACGGAAAAAGAATTGATAATATAGAAGAAGCTATTAATGTAACTAAATATTCATTTCAGATATTAGCCAACAACGTTAGTGAAACATTGGCACAGCCTAAAGTAATGAACGACGATTATTAAACTTTAAAAAGACAATGCTCCTGATCAGGCACTAATAATCAAACTGAAAAAATTAAAATTGACTCATGAAAAAAATATTGATAATATTCGCACTTGCTTTCTCTCATTTTTTTAATATGTATGGGCAGGAAGACAAATTTGATAAGCTTTTTGATAAATATCAGGAAGTAGAAGGCGTGACCTCTATTAAAATTGCCAAACCAATGTTCGGAATGCTCAGCAGCCTGGATATTGATGACGCGCAGCTGGACCAGATCAAACCGTTCTTATCCAAAATTGATGGATTAAAAGTTTTGATCACAGAAAATCCGGAAGATTCCCATACCGAAGACGGAATGAAAGTTCAGAGTAACCTTTCGCAGTTAAGCAAAGATATTTCTTCGTATCTGAAAAATCTGAATTACAGTGAGATCATGACGGTAAACAACTCCGGAGCGAAAATAAAATTTTTGTCTTCAAAAGCCATAGACGGAATGGTGGATGATCTGCTGTTAAGCATAAATGCAGGCGGAGGAGAAAATATTCTGGTGAAACTGGATGGAAAACTTTCCATGGATGACATCAATAAGATTATCAATTCCAGTGAAACCAAAACCAAGATCAGCAATACAAGAAGCAATCTGACTTCAGATAATACTTCTTCTTATTTGAACGGTGAATCCAGAAATGTAGGAGAATTCTCGGGAATTCAGGTAAGTACGGGAGTAAATGTAGTTTTCAAACAGGAAAGCCCGTCCAACGTAAAAGTAATTGCTGATGCAGATAAGTTACAATACGTTATTACCAAAGTTGAAAACGGAATTTTGAAAGTATATGTAGATAATAAGGGCGTAAAAAACTTAAAATTCAAAAATTTAAGCGTAAATGTTTCTTCTCCTAAAATGAATGAGATCAAAGCTTCGTCCGGATCAACTTTTACTACGATAAATTCTGTAAACGAAAACAGTATGGTTCTGGATGCTTCTTCAGGGGCTGCAATCAACGGGAAATTCAATATATCCAATTCCACACAGGTGGATGCCACTTCCGGAGCAGTCATCAAAGCCAATCTTACCTCTAAAGATGTTACGGTAAGATGCTCCAGCGGTTCTAATACGAATTTTGAAGGACAGGCAGGTACGGCAATCTTCGATGTAAGCAGTGGAGCGCTTTGTAAGGCGGATAACTTAAGAGTTAATAAAGTAGAAGCGGAATCTACTTCCGGTGGAAATCTATCAGTACATGTGGTGGATAGATTAAAAGTAAAAGCTTCATCAGGAGGTTTGGTAAAATATAAAGGAAACCCTGAAATTGATTCCAATATCAGCAAAGTATCCGGTGGAACTTTAAAACCGATCAATTAAAAATTAATAACCATGAAAATTTTAAAAAACATCTTTTTAATTGTTGGAGCTCTGTTTCTTTTGCAGTCTTGCGTGGTTACCAACAGACCGAATATGGCATTCTTCACAGAATCTGAGCATGATTTCAAGGGAGCAAAATTCGTAAGCATTAATGTTCCGTTATTTTTAGCGAAGCCTTATATCAAAAAAGCATTAAGGGAAGATGGCGAAGATGAAGAAGTGATCCGACTGGTCAGAAAAGTCTCTAAAATAAAAGTTCTGACTGTTGAAAACGGCAACAAAGCCATGTTGAAAGACTACGCCCAATATTTAAATGATAATAATTATGAAGACTGGGCAACCATAAAGCATGATGGAGACAACGTGAATGTAAGAGTAAAACAGAAAGGTGATGCCATTAAAAATATGCTTATTACAGTCAACTCAGATAAAGATCTGGTTTTTGTAGATGTGAAAGGGAATTTTACAGCAGATGATATCTCAAAAATGATCAATTCTGTTTCAGATAAATAATTCTTCCCCACACCAATACTATTTTAATATGGAAAAGTTGATCAAAGAGGTACGTATCCTTAAAGCTTATGCTATTTCTCTTACGGTTGTATGTATCTTGTTTTTTATCCTGGCATTTAAAAACCAGACTTCACGGCAGCGTTTTGAAGAAATTGATGTTGAACGCATCAATGTTATTGAAAAAGACGGAACCCTGAAAATGGTAATCAGCAATAAAAAACGGCAGCACCCCGGATTGGCCAACCATAAAGAATTTAAGCCCAGGGAAAGAGAAGCCGGATTGATTTTCTTTAATTCATTAGGAGACGAATGTGGAGGACTTATATATGATGCTGATGAAAGCGGATCGGGAATGGTATATTCCGTTGATCAAAGAAATACAGATCAGATCATGCAGTTGCAATATATGGAAAGTACAGGAAAGGAAAAGAACAGGACTTATGGATTAAAGCTTTGGGACAGACCTGATGATTTCCCGCTGGAAGCTATGATCAGGTTTGAGGACTCTCTAAAAAAGCTTAACGATCCCGTAGCATCCAAAAAAGCTTACGCTAAATTAAGAGAACAAGGAAAGCTCACTAATGAACGTTTTTTTGCAGGTAAGACAGCAAACGGTGATGTAGGACTTTTTATAAAAGATACGAAAGGACGTGTAAGATTAAAAATATATGTAGATAAAAATAATCAGACCCACATTGAAAACCTCGATGAAAATGGGAAGCTGATTCAATAACCATAACGACAGTAACTTCATATACTAAATTATTTTGTACAAGAACCGTTTCTGATTCAGGAACGGTTTTTCGATTTAAGTTATTGATTATTAAATTTTATGTAAACTATTAAAAAGAATTTTCATATCTCATCAAAATAGCCTAATTTTGCAAAGAAAGTAAAGATGTCTATTCATAACAAAATTGTAGAGACAGCCATCACTTTCGATGACGTTCTTCTAGTCCCTTCTTACTCAGAAGTTTTACCTAACCAGGTTTCATTAAAATCAAGACTTACCGACAAAATCACGCTGAATGTTCCGATAGTTTCTGCTGCAATGGACACAGTTACTGAAGCAGATTTGGCAATTGCCCTGGCAAGAGTCGGAGGTTTAGGTTTCATTCACAAAAATATGCCGATTGCGGAACAGGCTGCACAGGTAAACCGCGTAAAACGCTCAGAAAACGGAATGATTTCTGATCCTGTTACCCTTTCCAAAGATCATACTTTAGGACAAGCTAAAGAGATGATGGCAAAATATAAAATTTCCGGTCTTCCGGTAGTAGATCCAGATAATGTTTTAATCGGAATTATTACCAACAGAGATGTAAAATATCAGGAAAACCTTGATATGAAAGTGGAGGAGATCATGACGAAGGAAAATTTGATCACTTCGGATAAAGATACCAACCTTGAAAAAGCAAAAGAAATCCTTCTTAAAAACAGAGTTGAAAAACTTCCTATCGTTGATAAAGAAAACAAACTGGTTGGCCTGATTACAATTAAAGATATTGACAATCAATTAGAATATCCAAATGCTAACAAAGATCAGAACGGAAGACTTATCGTTGGAGCCGGAGTTGGTGTAGGAGAAGATACTTTAGATAGAATAGCAGCATTAGTTAAGGCAGGTGTAGATATCATCGGTATCGATTCAGCTCACGGGCATTCTAAAGGAGTACTGGATAAAATTGCTGAGATCAGAAAAGCTTATCCTGATTTAGATATCGTTGGAGGAAATATTGTAACGGCAGAAGCGGCAAAAGACCTGATCAAAGCAGGAGCAAATGTTCTTAAAGTAGGAGTTGGTCCTGGATCGATCTGTACTACAAGGGTTGTTGCCGGAGTAGGAGTTCCTCAGCTATCAGCCATTTATAATGTATATGAATACGCTCAATCTAAAAATGTAGCGGTGATTGCAGATGGTGGGATTAAGCTTTCAGGAGATATTGTAAAAGCAATTGCCAGCGGAGCAGGTGCAGTAATGCTGGGTTCTCTTTTAGCAGGAACAGATGAGGCGCCAGGTGAAGAGATTATCTTCCAAGGAAGAAAATTCAAATCTTACCAGGGAATGGGAAGTCTTTCTGCGATGAAGAGAGGAGGTAAAGAGAGATATTTCCAGAGTGAGGCTAAAAAATTCGTTCCGGAAGGCATCGAAGGTAGAGTACCACATAAAGGAAAGCTAGAAGATGTGATCTTCCAATTAACAGGTGGTTTAAGAGCCGGAATGGGATATTGTGGGGCAAAAGATATCGAAACTCTACAGAAAGATACCAAAATGGTAAGAATTACGGGAAGCGGATTAAAAGAATCTCACCCACATGATGTAATCATTACACAGGAAGCCCCGAATTATTCTTTATAATAAACAGAAAAATATATCTAAAGCCCACAGAATTCTGTGGGCTTTTTTATTTCAATCTATTTAAAGTTTTTTTTAATATACATAAAATTTCTTAAAAAAATGATTTATTTCTAATTTTAAGCATAAAAAGAATTAGATTTGCAGGTTAAAAATAAGTTTAAATGAAAAGATTGATTTTTATTGGTTTCTGTTTGCTGAGTATAATAGGATATGCACAGCAAAGAGAGTGGATTTGTGGATTTGATAATGTGCAACAGCAGTATCAAAGAACAAACAATGATATTGAAGATATCATATATAAAATTCGTAACAAAATTTTAAGACAAGGAGAAAATTCTACGGGTAATATAGGTTTTAATAAAACGGTTGCCGGGATTTATGAAATTCCTGTAGTAGTACACGTAATAGTTCCTACTGGTTCAGCAGTGGGCTCAGCTTATAATAAAACAGATGCCCAAATCCAGGCGTGGTTAGATCGTTGCAATCAAATGTATGCAGGAACATATCAATGGTCCCAGGGGGTGCCTGCTGATTTTGGTACGGCAGCAACAATGCCAATTAAATTAGTATTGGCAAAAAGAGATCCGAGTTGTAATCCAACTACTGGTATTGTAAGGTATAATGGCGGAACGATTTCAGGATATGATACTTATGGAGTAAAGCAGGCATCTGCGAATGGAGTTACCACTAGCCAGGTAAAAACTATTGCACCTCACTGGCCTGAAAATTCTTATTTTAATATTTATATTGTAAATAAGATTGACGGAGGTGCTCAATATGGTATTATGGGATGGGCAGGTCTTCCTCAAAACCCGGATTCATCGTTCGAATCATTCATGAAGTCCTTTGTTGTAACACTTCAGGATGATGTTACTCTAGCTCATGAATTCGGTCACGCAATGGGGCTTCTTCATACTTTCGGAAATGCTAATTCAAGTCCACCTGCGGGAACTACCTCTACAACATATTGCCCTACACAACCCAATAATAACTGTAATAGAGATGATGACGGAGTTTGTGATACGGAGAGATCAAGAAGTTTATTAAGTGACTATCCTACTCCTACCAATAATGATATGAACTACTGTACCGGAGTTAACTATCAGGGCGTGCAGTATAATATGATGAATTATTCTAATCCGATCGCATTCAAATTTACGAATGGTCAGAATGAGAGAGCCGCTTTATACTTTTTCTTAATGAAAGGAGGACTTAGTACTTCATTAGGTGCTACAGCCCCTTCTGCTACAACTCCAATAGGAACTCCTATTCCTGCTAGTTGTAATCCTAGTGGTGTAAATAGTCCGAATAACTATTTTGTGGGACCTACTTTAGTGAAGCTTGGAAATATAAACAATGCTTCAACAGGTTATTGGCAGAATAATGCCAATTTTTATGAAGATTTTACGGGAACGAGTTGTCTTAGAGCTACATCTACTGAACTTTCAATAACAGGTACTCATAATCTTAAGGTTAATGTGTCGGATTCAGGGAATGAAGTAAGAGCATGGATTGATTTTAATAACAATGGAACTTTTGAAGCTTCTGAACTTGTTGGTTCAGCGGATAATATTGTTGCAGATCCTATTACATTAATTGGTACTTTCAATACTACATTTACGGCTCCTGCCAATACAGTACTTAATACTCCTTTAAGGATGAGAGTAATTGTAGATGATGATAATATAAATATTACACCTTGTGGGCAATTGGAATACGGCCAGGCTGAAGATTATACGGTTAAATTTGTAACTTCTTTAGGAACTAATGATGTTAAAGCAGATAATGATGATTTAGTCATCTATCCGAACCCAGCTACAAGCGGAGAAAAAATATTTATCAAAGCTAAGAACGGAAAAGATCTTAAAGTTTCAATTTCTGATATGTCTGGAAGATTAATAGGAACTCCTTCTGTAACTAATGAAGGAAATGGAACATATAGAGTAAATCAGACTCTTGAAAGCGGAGTTTATATGATTCAGGTTTCTAACGGTAAGACTAATAAAACTTCAAAAATTATTATTAAATAATAACATATAATAAAAATACAAGAAAGCTCACAGAATTCTGTGGGCTTTTTTTATTCAACCTTTCGGAACTTGAATCCGGGTTTAATGACTTTATTTAAGAATTTACCCTTAGATTGGGCTGCACGGAAATTGTCCAGAATTTTCTGAGGTACATTCAGATAGTCATACACTGCTCCTGACTGATATATAATACGCAATATTTCAGTTTCAGGGAAATACAAATAATGATGTATGACAGATGATGGCATACCAAATAAATGCAAAAAATATTCCTTACAATAAAACAGCTTTCGGAACCGAAAGCTGTTTTAAATATTAGATTTTATTTTTTCACAAATTTAAATTCATAGGTATTCGAATCTTTCGTGATAATTTTTAAAACATACATTCCTGAAGAAAGTTGGGAAACATGTATTTTTTCTTCAAAAATTTCAGATAAAACTAACTGTCCGGAAATATTGTAAATCTGAATCAGTCTGCCGTTATCTATGCCTGAAATAGTGACGAAATCAGAAACAGGATTAGGGAAAATACGAATCTTTCTTTTTATAGCTTCAGATATAGCAAGAGTTGTCGTATGTACATCTCCCGTCATTGTGGAATTGGCGGCCGTGAGATTTCCTCCACAACCTCCTCCTTGTTGGGTGAAAGCCGTGTTTTCTACCCATGTTCCAACAGTATTACTTGGTGGATTAGGAGCGGTATTATTTCCGGTGGAATTGTAATAAACCAGAGAAGGGGCCGTAAAAGTACCATATCCTTCGTCAGCCAGAAACTCCCATCTTGTGAGGGTATTATTCCATTGGAGCTTAAATTCGCAGGTTCCGAGCCCGCTACAGCTCTGCCCGTCTATAGGTGTTGTGATGTAAATATTCTTTCCATAACTATCTACTCCGGTCTTATTAAAAGTATAGGTCTGGTTATCGAATATATTGTAACACCCTTTAAATGTTATGGTTTGTGCAAAAACAACACTTCCAAAAACCATGCATAATAAGTATAATGGTTTCATAGCTATTAATTAAAGGATGGGAAAATACCTTGTAAAGCAATAATACATCGCAATGTAACAAACGGAGGTCTGTTTTCATGTGGCTGGCTTCCTCCTGTAGGAGAAATCATAGTACTTTTCATCGTAGTATTTGTTGCTGCATCAGAATATTCTTTATCCAGTCCTTTAGTATCGGCAGGAAGATTATTCGTAGGTGAATTCTGGTTTCCCTCAGCTGTTACTGCGGTAACGGTATGGGTGTGTGCAGGCATTTGTTGTGTTGTGAGAGTAACACTTTCTGAGCCGCCTATTTCCCCAATTACATAAGGAGATAATCCTGGTCCCTGCCCTTGAGAAATAATTACTCTTCCTCGCATATCCGGTAAAGCAAAATTGGTGGTTCCGTTTCCGCCATACGTTGTTCCTAAAAGTGCAAAAAGAGCTTGATTCTGTGCAATAGGTAATAGTTGTCCATTACAATCTGCCCAACCATTTGGAGCTTTATTGTAAGGTACAAAGGCAATTTGTCCAAGGAATGGCTCAGAGGCTTGTGCATGTAAAGCTGATGCAAATACACTGCAGATCAGCAGTGTATAGGCTAAGAATATTTTTTTCATGATAGTTAGTTTAGGTACTACTAAGTTAAAAAATATTTAAGTTATAAAATAAAAAAACCTTTCAGAATTAACTGAAAGGTTGATTATGTTATGATATGTTTTTTAATTTTTGAGATTGTTTTTAAAATCTTCAATTCGGAAGTCAGTTAAGGCATTACCTTTTTCAATTTTTTCTTTTGAATAAAGACGGAAATCATTTTCTGTTTTTTCTAGAAGATAATCATAAGGTCCTATGGACGAAATAAGTTTGACCAAAACCGGGGAAATTTCAAGACAAATAAATAAGCCCATAATAAAAGCCGCCGCTAATCCTATAATGGCAGAATTTTTCCCCAATTCATCCAAAGCCTGTAATCTGGCTGCAAATCCATTAAATTTATCTTCGAAAGTTTCTGTTGATTTTCTTTCCGTTTCAAGATTGGTATACACCTTGGAAATCTCTTTATCTAAATATTCTAACCTTGGAGCTGACTGTTTTTGGAAATTCTCCAAATCCTGTCTTCTTTGCTCCTTAAGCTCCTGCTTACGCTTGGCATTCGGTCCGAAACCTTCTTTTCCACTCGTTAGTCCCGATTTTTTTCCTAAAATTTCTTTTTCAAGTTCTACAGAGGCGGAATCATACGATTTTTGATATTGAGCTATTTTATCTGAAATTTGCTTTTTCTCGGTTTCAAATGGCCCGCTTTGCTGCAGGATCCTGCCATTCATTTCTCCCTGAAGCTGTTTTTTATTTCTCTGGATAATAGTATTCAGCTGTTTATTCACCTCCTTCTCAAATATTTTAAGCTCAAGAGGCTTGGAAATGATAATTCCCAAAAAAGTTGCCAGCACCAACCTTGGAATCGCCATTAAAACCTGATTCCACCAGGTCCCGGTTTTTTTTATTGAAGAAACAATATAACGGTCAAGATTAAAAATCATTAATCCCCATAAAATCCCGAAACCGACTGATGCCCAAATATTATCGAATACGGTATACATCGCATAGCCTGCGGAAAGTGTAGCAAAAACAGCCGTAAAAAGAACAATTCCTCCGATTCCCGCAAACTTGTTCCATTCACTCGGTGTTTTCCTTAAAATATGGATGTTTCCTCCGGAGCAAACCAGCAGAAACTTCTGAAACCAATTCATAGAATGATTTACCTGATTTATAGTTTGTTGATTACTTTTCATACCTGAAAATTTATACAAAAGTAGTACTAAAAATCGTACCATTGTTAAAGATAGTATTATGTTTTGCCAAGTAAGTGGGCGTATTTGTTTAAATAATTGATAATCAATGATTTTAATTTTGATTTAAAAATGGAATTTCAATTTTCCAATATTTTTATGATTTGTAATTTGAGACGACCAATCAGTACAGTTTTCCTGTTAATGTTTTGATTCATACATTTGATATAATTTTTATTCAATAACCCTAAATCGTAAATTTATGGAGTTTATATGCTGTTGTAATTCAGTTTCTTATCATTTATTTAAATAATCTTATCTTTAAATATCCAATAATAAAATATTTGAGTTATGAGAAATATAATAAGACTTTCCATGGTTGCTGCTTTGTTATTTTTCTTTTCTTGTAAAAAAGAAAAAACAATAGATATGGAACTTAAAGAAGCAGCTGCAAGTATGAATAAACTTACACCGCAGACTCTTAATGATATGATCCGCTTAGACAGTGTTTCTTCAGAACCTGATAAAATTTTTAAATATAATTATACCTTATTGGGAGATGTAAAAGAGAATGTGTCTGAAGAACAGATCAATGATTTTAAAAAAGAAGCTAAGCAGGAGGCTATCAACGCTATTAAAACATCTGCTGATATGCAGGAGTTCAGAGACAACGATGTAACGCTGAAATATATCTATTATGATAAAAACGGTAAGCTTACCGCTGATTTTTCCGTTGTCCCTTCAGAATATAAAACTAAATAATTAGAGAAGTCCGGATCCGTTATTTTATTCGATCCGGATTTTGTTTTAAGAAGCTTTCCCAACCGGAAAAAGATTTAGACCCGGCAATTACTCCTGAATTGAAATGGTGACATACAGCCACGGCTAAACCATCGGATGCATCCAAATATTTTGTAGGAAATTCCTTTAGGTTCAAAAGATTCTGAAGCATTCCAGCAACTTGTTCTTTACTTGCGTTCCCATTTCCTGTGATCGCCATTTTTATTTTTTTCGGAGAATATTCGGTGATAGGAATATTTCTATATAAGCTTGCCGCCATTGCAACTCCTTGTGCCCGTCCTAATTTCAACATACTTTGTACATTTTTTCCATAAAACGGAGCTTCCAGTGCTACTTCATCAGGATGGAACTCATCAATTAAAGCCAGGGTTTTATCAAAAATATATTTAAGTTTGGTTTCATGATTAGGATATTTTTTTAGCAAAAGCTCATGAATGGAAACCATCTCCATTTTCCCTTTTTTAATGGAAATAATACCAAAACCCATTACTGTGGTTCCCGGATCTATTCCTAATATTATCTTCTCTGAAATCATTGGTTCAAAGATATGACTTTCCCGATTCATTTGAGAGTGAAAAAAATGATAAAATGAATCTTATTTTTAGAAAAAACTTCTTAACTTCAAGAAAAAAATAACATGAAAAATTTATTAAGCTTTTTTATTCTTCCTGTTTTTGTGTTAGGTAATTTGCTGCCATTTAATCATTTAAGTGGAAGCCGTGGAATGGGAACCGAAAACCGGCTTGAAAAAGATAACCAGATTGTGTATCTTTTTTTTAAGGTGGAAAAAGATAATTCCGGAATGGAAAAAATAACGTTTCAGGGTAAAAAAATGTCACCCGGAAAACTCAAGCTTGAATCCACTTTTGACAGAGGTTCAGCGAGTATAGGAGATTATATTATTTCTTTGAATGATTCAGGAGGGAAAGAAATCGGAAAGCAATTGGTGAAAAATCCTTTGAATCCTGAAATGGAGATTTATGAAGATGGAATCAGCAGAAATAAAGTTGTTCTCCAAAATGCCGAATTCAGTATCAGATATTCGCACGGAAATGTTGCAGTGGTAAAAATTGAAAAATTAACCAAAGAAGGAACCCAATTACTATTCACACAAAAACTATAATCATGAGAAAAACTATATTTTGTTTACTGATCAGCAGCCTTTGCTTCTCTCAAACTTTTGAGACGGTAGCTCTTTTACAAAACGGGACGAATGATAAGAGGATTAATATTGCGGTGTTAGGAGATGGATTTACAGCCGCACAATTACCAAATTTTGTCACGTCCGCACAAAATACTGTCAATTATCTCTTTACCAAAAGCCCTTATACGGAATATAAAAATTACTTTAATGCATATGCCATCAAGGTGATCTCTAATGAAACGGGCGTAAAACATCCAGGAACTGCTACGGATGTTGCAGAACCTGTAATTCCGGTTACCAATCCGAATAATTATTTAGGGTCAAGTTTTGATTTCGGAGTTCACAGATGTATTTATAGCAATACAACTAATACAGTGGCACAAGTGCTTGCAGCTAATGTCCCCGATTATGATATTACCTATATTCTTGGAAATTCCACAGAGTATGGAGGATGTGGAGGAACATATGCTTTTGCCTCTTTAAATGCGTCTTCTAATGAAATTGTGGTCCATGAATTGGGACACTCTTTCGGGAAACTTGCGGACGAATATTGGTTCTCCGGGTCTGGAGAATCAGCTAATAAAACCCAGAATTCAAATCCGGCGACTATCAAATGGAAGAATTGGTTAGGAGCCAATAATGTGGGAATTTATCCGCATGCAGAAAGCCCAACATGGTTCCGCCCGCATCAGAGTTGTGAGATGAGGTATCTTAATCAACAGTTCTGCTCCGTATGTAAGGAAGCTATTATTGAAAAAATACATGCGTTGGTATCTCCTGTGGATTCTTTTACTCCGGCCAACAGCAGTACTGTGAATGCTAATGCTAATGTTACCTTTACAGTGAATGAAATATTACCAATTCCAAATACTTTAGTGAACACCTGGACTCTCAATGGGACCACTCTTGCAGGAACTGGAAATTCAATCACAATTACCCCGGCTCAGTTGAATACTGGAAATAATACACTGCTTTTTTCAGTAACGGATAATAATCCCTTATTGTTGGTAAATAATCACAGTACAGTCCATTTTACCAATGTAACCTGGACATTGAATAAATCCAGTCTTGGGACTTCCGAGATCAAAGCAGAAGAAAGAAGATTCAGTATTTACCCGAATCCGAGTGACGGGGAGTTTTACATCAAAGGAAAACAGGATTTTGCAAAGAATGTGAAAGTGAACCTGTATGACGGATCAGGAAAGCTAATCCCTATAAAATTTGATGTGAAAGATTCATCAACGTTATTTATAGATATTCATCATTTAGCACCGGGAACTTATACAGTAGGTGTAACGGAAAATAAAGAACTCATTATTTCTCATAAAATTGTTAAAGAATAATGTAAAAAGAAAATCGGCTTTAAGCCGATTTTCTTTTATGGGGTAAATGAGTGCCCCGTTAATTTTTTCTCAGCAATCGGCATCCACTTTCCTTCATGGCGGAGCAGTAATATTCTATCAACTAAAAATTTAGTTTTATACTCTTTGCTTTGGTAATTTTCCATCGCCTTTACATAATTTTCAAAGGTCAGGTCTCTGTAACCTATCGTCATATGTGGATTGAAAGAATATGTTCCAAATTTGAACTGCTGCTTCACTCTGTTGTAAAGATCTTTCAGCGGTTCACTGGTTTCAGGTTTGATATACAGTACAGGATTTTTATTGGGAAATCCGCCAAAACCATCAAGAGTGATTTCAAATGGAGGAATATGAGTATCGATTTTCTGGAAAGCTACAAGAATATCATTCTCCAGTTCGATCTCCCTTGAAAAAGGAGGAAATAATGTGATGTGCGCTTCGTTTTTTAACGCTTTGGAATTATTATAATTCACCGCTAAATCTGTTTTAAAAACTTTTACTTCGTCAATAATAGATTGCGGAGGATAGATGGCAATGAAATATAATTTTGTCATGAGATAAAGTTACAAAGATTGTTTTTTATCAACCTTCAAATCTTTTCTCAAACTGATTACCGTGTTTTCGACAGCATCCGTAATTTTCTTTATTTCCACATACGGCTTGAAGGCATTTCCTTTTTCTTCATCCGCAATATTGGATAAGATGATCACTGAGGTTTTTTCTTCAGGATAATAGATATTCAGGGAAGGCGAACCTTTTACATATCCGCTGTGAAAATAAGCAGTTGGCTGTCCCATATTCATCATGATTCCGTAGCCGTATCCCATTTTACCAAATATCGGGTGGCGTCTTTCAGCACTTTTAGAAACAAATTTTTGAAAGGTTTCCGGCTTTAGTATTTTTCCGCCGTAAAGAGCATGATTCCATCTATATAGATCCTGAATCCCTGAAAGAATGCCTCCTGCGGGAATTCCAATCTCTTTATTACCTAATCTTTTAGGCATATTCTGTATTTTTTCAAACTTTTTTGCGTTCCCGATATAGGCGCCTGCAAAATCGGCTCCTTCAAAAGTAGTACCTGTATATGAATGATCCATGCCTGCTTTTTTGAAAAGTTCCATTACATTTTCATCATAGCTCTTCCCAGAAGTTTTTTCTACGATTTTACCTAAAGTATTAAATCCGTCATTGGAGTAAAAAAATTCTGATCCACTTTTAAACATAAGCTTTCCGCCAAGAGTATTGAGCCCGGAAGTATGATTGAGAAGCTGATGGATGGTAATGTTTTCATATTCTTTGGTCTGAAATTCTTTGATATAGGTTGAAACTTTATCATCCGGTTTCAATTTTCCCTGTTCCATCTGAAGAAGAATAAGAACGGCTGTAAATTGTTTGCTTACAGAACCGATGGCAAAAATGGTATTCTCATCAATTTTAGTCTTTTTATTAAAATCGGAATAGCCGTTTGATTTCCGGTATAATTCAACAGAGTCTTTAAAAACAGTAACACTCCCATTGAAGTCATACTTTTTGAAAACAGAATCGATCTGCTGTTCTAGCAGTTTTTTTTCAAAAGCGGTGATAGTAGAGTCTATGATTGCTTTTTTGTCAACAGGATTAGGTTTAACTTCATTTTTACATGATAATACTCCAACGAAGAGAAAAAATAGAAGAAAAAAAGAGAGTGTTTTGTTTGCCATTGGGAGCTGGAAATTTTTAATCAGATTCATTTGTTATATCAAAAATATAAAAAACCTCTTAATTTTACTTAAGAGGTTTCATAATATAAAGAAAAAAATTAATGCTGTTTTACAAAAGCTAAATATTGGTTTTCATCTTTTGTGAAAGTCTATTTTGAAATTAGGTCGCAAAACCAGAAAACATATTCTTCCTCCTCTGTATTATTGTCTGTTTTTGGTTTTGGGTATGTTTTCTTTACAATTTCTCCTATTTCAAACTGAACAGGTTTCTTAAAAATAGGACCATCAAAAGTAAAGGTGTGAAATTCTCCGTTTTCTCCGCAAGGATCAACAGTTGAAGGTAAATCGGTAATGAAATCTTTATCAATGATTCTTCCCGCGAAGCTTTTATCAAGATATGTTTCATTCACGCAGGTAACAATGGTTTTAAATCCAAGGTCTAAAAATTCATGGATGAGCCCTGTTGTATCTTGCTTCCAAAGCGGGAAAACAGCTTTCATTCCAATGGATTGTAATTGTTCTTCACGGTAAGCACGCAAATCTTCCAGAAAAATATCTCCAAAAACGGAATGAGTGATTCCCTGAGATTGTATTGAAGTCATTGTATTACCCATGATTTTACGATATTCTTCCATGGATGGTTCTTTTGGAAGCGCCATTTTAATCAAAGGAATTCCCAAACTTGCTGCTTGCTGCTCCAAAAGCGAAACGTGAACACCATGCATGGAAATTCGCTGATATTCTTTATTGATACTCGTAAGCAGGGAAGTGATCTCAAGATTGTTTTCTTGCATTATTTTATAAAGAGCCAGTGCCGAATCTTTTCCGCTACTCCAGTTAAATATCGCTTTTGGTTTCATGTGACAAACATAAATATTTAAAATAAAAACCTCAAAGGAATTTCTTTGAGGTTAATTTATAATGTTTTAGTATAGATTACATATTTCTTCGGTACTTACCGCCTACTTCAAATAAAGCATTGGTAATTTGTCCTAAAGAACAATATTTCACGGCATCCATCATTACTTCAAATAAGTTTTGCTGGTTAATGGCTGCATGCTGAAGTTTTTTTAGAGCCTGTTCAGATTTTCCTTCATTCGCTTTTTGGAAGTTGTGGAGGGTATCGATCTGGGCCTGTTTTTCTTCCTCCGTAGAACGGATAACTTCTCCTGGAAGTACAGTTGGTGAACCATCTTTTCCTAAGAATGTATTCACCCCAATAATCGGGTATTCTCCAGTGTGCTTCAACCATTCATAATGCATGGATTCTTCCTGGATTTTAGAACGTTGATACATGGTTTCCATCGCTCCAAGAACACCGCCTCTTTCTGTAATTCTGTCGAATTCCGCATACACTGCTTCTTCCACAAGATCCGTTAATTCTTCAATGATAAAAGAACCTTGAAGCGGATTTTCATTTTTAGCCAATCCTAATTCTTTGTTGATGATCAGCTGGATCGCCATTGCTCTTCTTACAGATTCTTCTGTAGGTGTAGTGATCGCTTCATCATAAGCATTGGTGTGAAGCGAGTTACAGTTGTCATAAATGGCATACAATGCCTGAAGCGTGGTTCTGATATCATTGAAATCAATTTCCTGAGCATGAAGAGAACGTCCGGAAGTCTGGATGTGGTATTTCAACATCTGGCTTCTTTCGTCTGCTCCGTATTTATGCTTCATTGCTTTTGCCCAGATTCTTCTTGCCACACGTCCAATTACTGAATATTCAGGGTCGATACCATTGGAGAAAAAGAATGATAAGTTAGGAGCAAAATCATTGATATCCATTCCTCTGCTTAGGTAATATTCCACATAGGTGAAACCGTTTGCCAAAGTGAATGCCAACTGAGAAACAGGATTGGCTCCGGCTTCAGCAATATGATATCCGGAAATAGAAACAGAGTAGAAGTTTCTTACTTTTTCCTTGATGAAATATTCCTGAACGTCACCCATCAAACGAAGGGCAAATTCAGTAGAGAAGATACAGGTATTCTGAGCCTGGTCTTCTTTTAAAATATCTGCCTGAACGGTACCGCGAACTGTTGCAATGGTTTTAGCTTTAATTTCAGCATAGACATCCGCAGGAATGATTTCATCTCCTGTAATTCCCAATAATTTCAGTCCTAAACCATTATTGGAAGGTGGAAGTTCTCCGTTATATCTTGGTCTTTCCAGTCCCTTATCGTCAAACTTTTCCTTAAGCTTAGCTTCAACCTTAGCCTCAAGATTATTTTCGGCAATATATTTTTCAACGTTTTGATCAATGGCTGCATTCATGAAGAAGGCCAATAACATCGGAGCTGGTCCGTTAATTGTCATGGAAACGGAAGTCAGAGCGTTTACCAGATCAAATCCTGAATACAATTTTTTAGCATCATCTAAAGTGGCAATAGAAACACCCGCATTCCCAATTTTTCCATAAATATCTGGTGGTAAAGCAGGATCCTGTCCGTATAATGTTACAGAGTCGAACGCCGTGGATAAACGTTTTGCAGGCATCTCGGCAGAAACATAGTGGAACCTTCTGTTGGTTCTTTCAGGGCCTCCTTCTCCGGCAAACATCCTTGTCGGATCTTCCCCTGTTCTTTTGAAAGGATAAATTCCAGCTGTATATGGGAAGCTTCCCGGTAGGTTTTCCTGGCCTTTCCATTTAATCAGGTCTCCCCAATCATTATATTTAGGTAAAGCAATTTTAGGAATTCTTAAATGAGATAAAGATTCCGTTGAGGTTTCCACTTTGATTTCTTTTCCACGAACGAAATAAGAATAAAACTCAGAATGGAATGCTTTTTTAGTATCCTCCCAGTTGGTAAGGAAGTCGATATTTTCCTGTTGAAGCTCTTTTTCTGCTTTTTGATATTCAGCCTCCAGAATTTCTCCCGAAATAATATTTTTTACTCCCTGAATATGATACATTTTTCTTGCTAATTCGGCCTGTTTTTCAACGTTTGCATCATACTGTTTGTTGTTTTCAACAATTTCTGACAGGTAACGAACTCTTTTGGGAGGAATGATAGTTACTTCCTCATTGATTTCCTGTTCAACAAAGTTTTGCAGATGTAATTCCGGGAACTTCTCGTTAACTTTTGAAACCAATCTGTTGTAAAGTTCAGTAGTTCCGTGATCATTGAACTGAGAAGCTTTTGTTGCATACACCGGCATGTCCTCCAATTGACTTTCCCATAAAAGATGATTTCTCTGGAATTGTTTTCTTACAGCCTGTAGGGCATCTAAAGCGCCACGTTTATCAGATTTGTTTAAAGCAACCAAGTCTGCATAATCAAGCATGTCGATTTTTTCCAGCTGAGTGGAAGCTCCATATTCAGGAGTCATCACATACATGGAAACATCCGCAAAATCAGAAACCTCTGAACCGGATTGCCCGATCCCTGAAGTTTCAAGAATGATCACATCCGGGTGAGCCAGTTTCAAAACATTCAGCGCGGAATGAATGAAAGGGGATACAGAGACATTATTTTCTCTTGTAGCCATCGAACGCATATAAACCCTTGGATCATTGATCGCGTTCATACGGATTCTGTCTCCTAATAATGCACCTCCTGTTTTCTTTTTGGAAGGGTCAATAGAAATAATGGCAATTTTTTTATCAGTGTTAGAACGTAAAAAACGTCTTACCAATTCATCGGTTAATGAAGATTTTCCCGCTCCACCCGTACCGGTGATACCGATGATCGGGATATTCAAATCTTTCGATTTTTCATCAATAGCTTTTACCAACTCAGGCTTTTCGTCTGAGAAGTTTTCTACAGCTGAAATGATTTGAGCAATGCTTGTAGGGTTTTCAAATTGAATTGAATCCAGATCTTTTGCAGTAACATCTTGTCCTGTTGCAAAATCTGATCTTTGAACTAGGTCATCAATCATTCCCTGAAGACCTAATTCTCTTCCATCATCCGGAGAATAAATTCTGTCGATACCATAAGACATCAGGTCTTTGATCTCTTCAGGCAGGATTACACCACCTCCGCCACCAAAGATTTTAATCTGTGGGGAGTTTTTTTCTCTCAGAAGATCATAAATGTATTTGAAATATTCATTGTGTCCACCTTGATATGAAGTTAAGGCAATGGCATTGGCGTCTTCCTGAATAGCTGTGTTTACAACTTCCTCTGCTGATTTATCGTGCCCAAGATGGATCACTTCGCATCCTGTTCCCTGGATTACACGACGCATGATATTGATGGCAGCATCATGACCGTCAAATAACGATGCCGCTGTTACAATTCTTACTTTGTTTTTAGGAGTATATTTTTGGGTTTCCATAAAAAATCTAGAAAATTTCTGAATTCCCAAATATAACAATAAAATAGTAACCTTTGGTTTGTATTTAAATCAATGGTTTTTAAATATTTACATGGATTGAATTAAATCAATGTTTGTCTTTTTTGAGTTGGAGGGTTGAAGAGTTGAGTTGTTTGAGTTGGTTCAGATTTCAAATTCTCAAATTAAAATTTCTACTTTTGCATCACAATATATAAGGTATGAAAAAGGCATTGCTCTATTTTGCGTTGGGAACAGTTGTTAGTTTTTTGATTAATTATTTTTTTTACAGTTCAAAAAATATCGGACTTGATATTTATTACGCGATCGCTTTTGGTTTTGCCTGGGGAATGGCTTATTATTTAGATACTCCCAATTTCACATTACCTCAAAAATTAGGATTGTCATTTGTAGCCATGGGAATTTTAGTTCTCATTGGAACGTTGATTTTCAATCTTGAATTAGCGATTCCTTCCGTTCTGAAATTTTCAACGGTTTTTGTGGCATATTATTTAATTGCGAGTTTCAGAGCGAATAAAACGCTTCGTGATTAATGCATTGTCATAAAGCTTACATAGAGCAATATCAGGAACATAATCAATACTCCAAAAGTATTGATAAGGAAAAGAATCGAGCCTTTGAAAATACTTGTTCTTTTTCTTGTTTCGTATACGCTATGATGGGCAATAAAGAAATAGATGCACATATATATTGTTGCTACGAAATATATAAATATAGAAAGTAGAGTAAACATTCCAAAATCAGGTAATAAGGCCATCAGTTCCGATAGTAAAATAAAGATCAATGTTCCTAATAGAAGGAATGAGAAGTAATGCAGGGTAAAGATGCCATGATCAAAATACCACCATCTTTTCTTGTTGTGGAACAGCCATAAGAAAAAGGCGAATACAGGAAGGTATATGAATAAAGCCTTTGGAAGGGTATGTAAAAAAGTATTGGTGAACCGGTCAAAGATTTCATCCTGACTGAGTCCTTTTTCCTGTAAGTAGAATATTTTTTTAGCAAATGGTCTGAAATAGCTATAAACGGCCTTGTTGTTGTTTTTATGAGAAATGGAATCAAATTGCTTCATGGTTTTCGCTCCGAGGACGCCTATTTTTCCATCTGCTGTTTCGTCTATTACATCGGTTTCAATATCATTTCCATTGACCTGTGTGAGTTTCAGGTCTTTGCTGGTTTTGGGTTTCTTTGCTTTTAATTGCGCTTCCTTAAGTCCCTGCGTTAAACTGTCTGTAAACTGGGCAATCTGTTCTTTCTTCTTTTCTTTTTCAATTTCCTGGGAAGCATGTGTTTTTTTGCTGTCATTATTCATTTCCTCTTCGGAGCCTGAAAACAGGGAAGGAAGGAAAAAAGTGATGAAACTTATGAAAATATATAATTTTACGGGAGCCACATACAGCTGTCTTTTTCCTGCAAGATATTCTTTGGTTAATTTTCCCGGACGGAATAATAAGTATTTGATGGTTTTCCAGAACTGTCCGTCGTAATGCGTAAAATCTTCAATGAAATGAGTGAAAAGATAGTGGAACGGCTGTTTAGGCTCTACGTTTTCCTGACCGCAATGAGGGCAGAATCTTTCCTCTACGACATGTCCGCAGTTAAGACATGTCTTATCTTCTCGTATTTTTCCGTGGCTCATAGTTTTATAAAGATTTGAAGCAAATATAATTATTTCATGAAAAAAATGGGATTTTTGAGATTAAATTAATTTAAATTTTATCATTACATTATCATATGAATAAAATGGGGTCGTGAGGGCGGTTATATAGATGAAGACTATTAAAAACAAGCAAGATAGCCTGGATTCAAGAGATAAAATAAAATATGTTTTCCTATTCCAAAAATTATTTATACCTTTGCACACCCTTTTAGGGGAAAATTATGTTTAATCTTTAACTAAAACGTGTGAATACATTAAGTTACAAAACTGTTTCAGCGAACAAAGCTACTGCTAATAAAGAATGGGTTGTGGTAGACGCTGAAGGACAACCGTTGGGAAGACTGGCTTCTACGGTTGCAAAGATTTTGAGAGGTAAGCACAAGACGAACTTTACACCTCACGTAGATTGTGGTGATAACGTTATCGTTTTGAACGCTGGGAAAGTTACTCTTTCCGGAAACAAGTGGGCTGACAAGACTTACATCTGGCATACAGGATATCCTGGAGGTCAAAAGTCTATGACTGCTGCTGAACTTCAAAAGAAAGATTCTTTAAAAGTATTGGAAAAATCTGTAAAAGGAATGCTTCCAAAAAACAGATTAGGATCTGCATTGCTTAAAAACCTTTATTTATATGAAGGAACTGAGCACAAGCATGAAGCTCAACAGCCTAAAACAATTAATGTTAACGAATTTAAATAATTAATATGTCTATAGTTCACAAAATCGGAAGAAGAAAAACTTCTGTAGCAAGAGTTTATGTAAAGCCAGGAACTGGTAACATTACAGTAAACGGTAAAGATGCTAAGGAATATTTCTCTACAGACGTTATGGTTTACAAATTGAACCAACCGTTTATCCTTTCTGAAACTGTTGGTCAGTATGACGTTACCGTAAACGTATTCGGTGGTGGAAATACAGGTCAGGCAGAAGCTATCAGATTAGGTATTTCAAGAGCTTTATGCGAAATCAACGCTGAGTTCAGATTAGCATTGAAGCCTGCTGGTTTACTTACAAGAGACGCTAGAATGGTTGAAAGAAAGAAACCAGGTCAGAAGAAAGCAAGAAAGAGATTCCAGTTCTCTAAACGTTAAGAATAGCGGTAAGCTTAAAGCAATATGCGATAAGCTATTTGAAAAACTTATTAAAATTTTTAACCCGCTTGAAGCTTTCAGCTTAATGCCTAGAGCCTAAAGCAAAAAATTGCCCGTTACGTTTAGCATCCAAACGCTTCTCCCATCTAAAGAAGTTGTTGATTGTTTAAAAGACGGAAAGTAAACTAACAAAAACAGAAAACATGGCAAAAGCAAATGTAAAAGACCTTTTAGAGGCTGGTGTACACTTCGGTCACATGACGAGAAAGTGGAATCCAAATATGGCTCCATACATTTTTATGGAGAAAAACGGTATTCACATTGTAGACTTACATAAAACAGCAGTTAAATTGGATGAAGCTTGTAACGCTTTAGAAAAATTAACTTCTGCAGGTAAAAAAGTTCTTTTCGTAGCTACTAAGAAGCAGGCGAAAGAAGTAGTGGCAAAACACGCTTCTGAACTTAATATGCCTTATATTACAGAAAGATGGCCAGGTGGTATGTTAACGAACTTCGTTACGATCAGAAAGGCTGTTAAAAAAATGAACTCCATCGATAAAATGAAAAAAGATGGTACGTTCGAGACTTTATCTAAAAAAGAAAGACTTCAGGTAGACAGACAAAGAGCTAACCTTGAGAAGAACTTAGGTTCTATCGCTGACATGGTTAGGCTTCCATCTGCTGTATTTGTAGTTGATATCTTAAGAGAACACATCGCAGTAACTGAAGCTAAGAAATTAGGTATTCCAGTTTTTGGTATCGTTGATACGAACTCTGATCCTAGAAAAGTAGACTTCGTTATCCCAGGAAACGATGATGCTTCTAAGTCTATCGATATGATTTTAAGCGTTGTTGCTGAATCTATCAAAGAAGGACAGTCTCAAAGAAAAGCTGATAAAGAAAAATCTAAAGAAGAAGGAGAAAAAGTATCTGCTGATACAGATGCTGATTTCGATGCTGAATAATCAATGATTTTCTTTTAAATAAAAAAACCGCTAAATTTATTTAGCGGTTTTTTGTTTTTACTTATTTTAGGGACATTTTACAAAAGTAATATCCGGATTACCCGGATCCTGATATACTACCCCGATTCTGCAAACACCACCGCAGCATATTTCTCCGGTTTCTAAATTGCAGCCGTCTAGGCAGCTTCTATATCCTCCTTTAATTGTTCTTAGCTCATTTCTTGAGACTTTCTTTAAATTTTTCATAGTATTTAATTTTGTAATTAATGATTGTTATTCAAAAGTAACAAAATATTCGTTATATCACACATCTTTGATAAATGTATTGACTATGAAATTTTTCTCTGAGTTTTTTAATTAGAAAGTGTTATGTGATAAGAGCTTGTAATGAATTTTGTTTTTTGATACACCGAATTACAAACCATCCCGGAGAAGTTGTAGTTTTGGTTTTTCAAAACCATGGCACTTCCGATTTTATTGGCCCCAATGGGGATTTTTTTGAAATAATTAGTACCACTTATAGTTAGAACCATATTACAACGGGAATTATTTTCAACCGTAATCGATGTTTTTGGGCTGTCTGAAGAATCATTCAACAGATCTGTCAGGACTTCCGCTGTTTCCGGCTTATAGGTCTTTATTAAAGCCTGATATTCTCTTTCCACCTGTGATGCGGAAGTATTTCTGCTCCCTGTATTCGCCGATGGGGGAGAGGGCTTTCTCTCCGGATACTTTTTATTATAGTTTATGCTTCCACAACTATCCATTAGTAATGCAATAATAGCTAAGGAAAAAGGAAGTAGCTTTTTCATATTCATACTTTGTTAAACGGGAATACGATCTTTTTATTTTTTTCCCAGAATAGTTTTGTTTCCTATTGGAGCAGGATTGCTAATTGTTAAGATAATACTTTTTTTAATATCTTTTTTCGAAGAGTATAAAACATCACAAACATTGCTGGTTAAAACATATGCTCCTTTATTAATCACCATGAAATTTTCACCTTTGGCAGGAACCGCCATATTGTAAAAGTCTTTTCCATGAATTCTCACTACTAAATTACAATCAGAATGATTTTTAAATAAAATAATCACTTCTTTGCTGCTGATGTCTTCATTAAACATGGCATTCAGAAGTTTTACTGTTTTTTCCTTATGCTCTTTTGATGTGGCAGTGATAAGATGTTTAAATTCTTCCGCTTCTGCTGAATTTGAATTTCTCATAGTATTGATGGGAATCTCCGAAATAACAGGCCTTGCCTCCATTGGCTTGGCATCTTTTTTACCTTTTGTCCACTCCAGGTTTTTCAACGCGATTAATTTAGGTTTTAAAACCGTTCTTCTGGGATCTTCCGGATGGGAGGTTTTCAGGAATCTTTCGATTTCTTGAATATCTTTGCTTTCAAGAATGTTTTTGGAGTTTTTTGAAATATTGGTGTTGGTATTGCATGAATTTAATATGAATACTAATGAAATAATAAGGGAACTTTTTTTCATGAATAATGTTTTTTAATAAATAAAGAATCATTTTTATTTGTGTTTTTATAATATATGCAAAAAACAGGTTGTAAAATTTTACAACCCGTATGCTGTTTTAAGTGAAGCTTTCACTTAATTTATTTGTTAACTAGTAAAGTTTTTAGAAGTTGAGAGGACTTTTATCATCATTGTTTTTGTTGTTTTTTTATTTATTTGATTCGAAATTTAATATAAGTGATGGTTTTCCCTTTTGCAGAGAATAACTCTTCGTAATAGGTCTTTATATCTCTTAAATGCGGTGTATTCGGATCATATTCCGGAGCACCGTAAATATCATGATGTGCTGTAATAATTTCATAACCGGCACCTTGCAGATAACCCAACGTATATCCATGAAGGAATTCAGAGTCTGTTTTTAGATGAATGATTCCTCCTGGCTTAAGGAATTTTTTATATCGGTTTAAAAAGTCAGGGTGTGTCAGTCTGTGTTTGGTACGCTTGTATTTGATTTGAGGGTCAGGGAAAGTAATCCAGATTTCATCCACTTCATTTTCGTCAAAAAAGCAGTCAACCAATTCGATCTGTGTTCTTAAGAATGCAACATTGTTCATGTTATTTTCCACCGCTTCCTTTGCTCCGAACCAAAATCTTGCTCCCTTTATATCGATCCCGATAAAGTTTTTTTCAGGAAATGTTTTAGCAAGTCCTACAGAATATTCTCCTTTTCCACATCCCAATTCAAGAACGATAGGATTGTCGTTTTTAAAGAATTCCGATCTCCATTTTCCTTTAAGTTCAAAGCCGCTTAACGCCTCTTCTCTTGTAGGCTGGATAACGTTTGGCAGTAATTTATTTTCTGCGAATCTCGCTAATTTATTTTTCCCCATGAGTAAGATATAAAACGCTGCAAAAATAGGAAAAAATTACCTATAATCTCCTGCTTTTATTCGTACGACAACAAGAAGGGAATTATTTCCCGGAAGATCCCAGAGCCACCATAAGAGGTTTTTGGATAGTCTTCTGAGAAGCGTACTGAGCACCGCAAACAAGGCTTGTGAAAAGATAATCTCCTTTTTCCACTACAATGGAATTATCATTATGGGCGGGAACAGCCAGCCTGTATTTTGTATTTCCTACTCCTTCCATTCTTACAATAATATTGCAATCAGACTTATTCTCAATAAGAACGATACATTCTTTACTGTTCGGATCGTTATCAAATAAAGAGTTTAGAATTTTAACTGTTTTATTTTTGTGCTCCACAGGAGAAACACTCATTAGCATATTGAACTCTTCAGCTTCAGCATCAGGAATAGCGGCAACATTGGAAGTGGCAGCTGTATTGGCTACAAAAACATTTTGTGCATTACTTGGAGTATACTGTACAGTAGATTGTTTGGCTGCTAACTCAGCTTTATACTTGGCAATCTGCTTTTGTTTGATAATGGCATTCATCTCATCAAAAGAGATTTTGGTTGAAGGTCTTCTTTTTAACAAAGCCAGCATTTCCTGCATCTGTTTTACCTTTTGATCTGCCGGGTGAGCCGTTTTAATGTATTCTTTCATCATTTCCATCACTCTTGGCTTAAGCACAGATCTGCGAGGATCATCGGGATGAGCATCTCTTAAAAAAGCATTGATCTCGTAGATGTTTTTGCTTTTTAAAATATTACTGTAATCCTTATCCTTTTTCTGGGCAGAAACATTAAAGAATAAGACGGCACTAAAGAGTAAAACTAATTTTTTCATTCACTAATATCTAAGTTAAAAAGTAGCGTTTTTTTCTCTAACTTGTGTTTTTTGTTATTAGTGTTTATCTCTAAACGAGATTATTTTATTTTTATTTTAAACACTCACAGGTGAGATAAAAATAAAACATATTTTTCACTTTTTTTAAAGAAATTATACTGCAAAAAATTACAACATCTTTTTTTTAAACACTATATTTATATTATTGATTTATAACTTCCTGAAGATGAGAGTTTTTAAGTCGTTTCTGGTAAATTGGCAAATATTTTTCAATCGGAATTTTCACAGCTTCAAAATTTCCGGAAAGAATATATGGTTGTATATTTTCTGAGGTATACACAAACTGAAGGAAGTTATCAATCAGGTTTTCCGGAATTTTAAATCTCAGAAAATAATCTTTTCCCAAATAATTTTTAATTTGAGCAATGGAACTATTCATTCTTTCGTAAGCAACATAACGCTGTTTCTTCTTTCGTTCCCCGGATAAAATATCGTAGATGCTTTCAATACTTATGGTAAGTCCGCCGTCTCTTAAGCCTGCAACAGGAAGCTCAGGTGGGGTTCCGTCGCCTTTAGGTTCAGGTAAGCCAATTGCTTTTTTAATGGCTAAACCTTTATCTTCTTTTTTCAAGGAATTAACATCATATCTCAAGTTACCGGTAGGTTTAAATCTGCTGAGCACAATTTCCTGAATTTCCTGATAGGCAATTTTTAATTCAATTAAATTTCGGGTTCCGAACATTTGAGGAGAAAGCTTGATATCTTTCCTTTCGGTGACGATAGAGGTAAAGCGGATAATGTCCCCCGGATTAGCCTGAATATTAAAGCTCCCGTTATAATCCGTTAAAACAGTTTTCTGAGTATTAAGATTGGTTACATATACCTGGTTTAGGTATAAAATGGAATTATCCCTTAGAAATACTTCGCCGGAGTATAATTGTGCATTGATCTTTGCCAAAAAAACCAATAGCAAAAGAGTAATAAGTTTCTTCATATAATAGGGCAAAATTACACAGAATACCCCAATTTATGCTTATTTACAATATTTGGAAGTGGTTAAAGTTATATTAAACTTTTTCCGGAATTGTTAATGAATGTTATAATTCCATGGATCTGTATACCCATCATCTAATTATTTCTGTTTTTCACCAATAGCCAGCTGGTATATTTTACAGTAGTATTAGTCCCGAACTCAGTCCAGCTTATAAAATACCAATAAGTTGCCGTGTAAACATGTCTTCCGCCAACTCTTCCGTCCCATGTATATCTGTTTGATGGAGCACCTCTGAAAATTTCGGCTCCATATCTGTCAAAGATTCGGAATTCCAGGTTAGTGTTTTCCATTAGGGAAGAGTAATCAATGTCATCATTATGTCCGTCATCATTAGGCGTAATAGTATTGATCAAATTGATAAGAACAAAGCGTTTTTCAATAACAGCACAGTTTTGGGAATCTCTTACATAAGCAGTATGGTTTCCTCTTGGAACATTATAAAAAACTGCTGAGCTTTGCCATGTAACCCCGTCTAAGGAGTATTGATATGGTGGAGTTCCACCGCTTACCCCAATAGTAACAGTAGAATCATTGATGTCGATAGAAATAATCTCAGGAAGAGGAGATTCAGTTACATTTACATTTTGTCTGTAAACGCAACCGTTGAATGTAAGGTCTACCCAATAATTTCCAATGCTCACATTGGTAATGGAAGGCGTTGTAGCTCCCGTGCTCCATAAATAACTTTGGAATCCTGGTCCTGCATCTAAAGTGGTTGTGGTCTTAGCACAGATAATCTTGTCTGTAAGAATATCCGATTTCTTGGGTGTTTTAATATTAATACCAAGTGTGCCTACTTCCGGACAGACCCCCGGTTTTTCAAATCTCACAAAAATAGTCTGAGCGGTATTAATACTTACAGGATTAGTTAAAGGGTTGATATCATTCTGTGCATCAGCTAAACTGGCATGAAAGCTAAACGTTACGTTAGGATCCGTAGTAAATTGGTTCATGAATTGCAGTAAATCAACTAGAAGGATACCATCAAGATCATTGTCACAGATAGTTTGAGTTACCGAACTCGTAATGAGAGGAATCTTAGCACCAATGCTAAAATTTAAAGGCTTAATTACAGCAGCACATCCGTCGGGAGAATCTACCCGGATATAAATTGTTGTTGGAGCAGTATAGCTCCAGTTATTAGGAAGTGTATTGGCATTTCCTGCATTAGCATCCGTTAGGTTGGCATAATATCTTACATTGGTAAAATAGGTTGGGTTGTTGAGAACAATAGGAGTAATGCTTGATAAAACTATATTAACTGTGCCATCTAAATTATCATCACAGAAAACACCATTATAATTATCCACTACTATTGCCAGGTTATATAAGTTAAGTGTAATCTGGGCAATACTTTTACAGCCGAGGGAATTTTTTACCACTGCGTAAACAATCGTCCCGTTCGGAGCAGTATATGTTGTAGGAGTAGTGATCAATGCACCCGGATTTTCCGTTTGAGCATCTGCTAAGGTGGGGTAGTAAGTAATCGTAACAGGTGAACTGGTAGTAACAGTTGCTGTAGTCAGATTGAAAGTTCCCTGACCATTAATATTACAGGCATTGATTGTTGTATTCTGGACAGGAATAGACTGAATATTGATTGTTACTGTTACTGTTTCACAATCCGGGAAATCAGGATTATTTCCACAGAACGAATACACGAAAGTATCTGTTCCTGTAGTTCCGGGATTGGTAACGGTATAGGTGATTACTCCGGTTGTAGGATTTACAACAGCGGTTCCTAAGGTAGGTTGTGTGGTAATTGCTACAGTTGAAGGAACCGGAGTCTGAGTAGAACTACTGAAAGTCGGAGTAATAGTTTGTGAAGTACAGACATTATAAGTTGCCGTGCTTAGTTTTGTACAATTTAAAACTTTGAACTGTTCCGTTACCAAAGGAGCACAGCTTCCCATTGTTACTGAACAAGTATAATAACCTGACTGAGTAGGAGAGTATGATGCTCCTGTAGCTCCTGGGATTAGGTTACCATTGACATACCATTGATAGGTATCATAAATCACGGGATCTACTGTAAGTATGATTCCGGGAACACAATCTCCACCTGATTTCAGGATAACCGGCTGAGTGGGGAAGCCGGCAAAAAAACCTCCATATCCCACCGCGTCACTTCCTGCATTGATTCCCGCGGTAATAGCCTTACTTGAAACAACGGTGATGTTTCCGGATACGTTTGGAATTCCATAGGTCACCCAATTGTTGGTTCCGGTCATATTGAAAGGTCCAGTAGCTGCTGGAGGAACAGCACCATTTACGGTAACAATAGCTCCTTTTTCAGTAATAAGATTGAGTTTTGTAGGAATATTTAAGATCCCGGAAGGGTTGTTATTAGAATGAACGAAATTTTCATCAATAAATCCGAGTTCATTGATTTGTTTAGGTAAATAACAGTTAAGGGCAGGTATAAAATTGAATCCTCCAGTGGCCACTTCATTTCCTGTTGTTGCAGCCCCTGCAAGCATCTGGTACACATATGCATTTTTAGAGGTCTTCATGTACAGATTATAATGTCCTGTAGTTCCCTGCAGAATAAATTTGGTATCAGGAACTACAAAATATTGGCCTGTATTTAAAGTAGCAATGGGTGGGATTTCATTATTGACAAAAATCTGAGTATTATCTTCTGTGGCAATTACTAATGCTCCTTCCATATTGGAGCCTATATTGCCATTTCCTTTTACCAGAGCAAATTCAGTTCCCAACCTTTCAACGGGAACAGCCTGATCCATCAGGATATCAGAGCTTGTAGCAAAATTTCCCGCATATTGGCCATTGAAATTTCCGTTGGTGATATTAACGGGTTTATTTGCCGTGATTTTAGCTCCGATAAAACCGTCAAAATTTCCTGTGATATTTCCTATTCCATCAATAATATAAGATTGGCCTTTATTTAAAGTAAAGGTCATTGTTGGGTTGGTTGCCCCGGTTGTTCCATTAGAAAACTGAACGGTAGGTTTATATCCTGAAACGGTTATCGTGGTATTGTCTTCTGTTGCCAAAATACTTGACATAAAATTGAGGATGCCGTTGCTAACTGTAATTGGGGCATGAGCAGCATAGAAATTTTTTCCGGTGGATGGAATCCCTTTCGAGGTAATAATTTCTGCGTGGTTGAATACCGAAAATCTTAAATTGGCATAAAATGGGAATTCCGCCTTCAGATAAAGTCCCTTGGATGTTGGGGTAAATAAATCCGCTTGTTGTGTGGTAATGATATAGTCTCTTAATACATCAAATTTCTGGGGATTATTCTTACTGATGATTATGTTTCCAATCAGGGTGTTATTATTATAAATGCTTACTGCAAAAGGAGTTGTCCTGTTAGTCGATAAATAAAGTCTCTGATAAGGATTGGGGTTATTGGTTCTGTCTACCATCGGGGCAAACCAGTGCTCACGGTCCAATTGTGCAAAAGTGGAGGTGAAAATAAAAAGTATAAATAGAAAAGATAGAATTTTCTTCATTTAGGACTGGCTTTTATCACAAATTTAATAATAAAAAGTATTAATTGCTTGAAAAAATAATAAAAAAACCACGATTGGGAAATCGTGGTTTTTTATAAAATATTAATAAGAGGATTATTCTCTGTTTTTCACTAATATCCAACCAGTGAATTTAATTGGCGTTTGTTTGCTGTTCGGTTCATTCCATCCGATTTCAAACCAATAGTTACCTGTTTGTACTCTCTTGGTTCCGTTTGAAGTTCCGTTCCACTTATAGCCGTTGGATTTATCAGCCTGGTAAATTTTGCTTCCGTATCTGTCGAAGATATTGAATACTAAATTATTCTTAGTTGCTAATGCGGAATAATCCACAAAATCATTAATTCCGTCTTCGTTTGGAGTGATTACGTTGATCAAGTTAGGAATTGTAATTGCCACATCTATTGGCTCACAGTCATAAGCATCTTTTACATATACTTTGACATCACCTCTCGCTACATCTGTAAACACATTGGAGTCTTGCCAGTTGATATTATCAATTGAATATTTATAAGGAGCAGTTCCTCCAACCACAGTTACCGTTACAGTAGTATTTGAAATATCAATGTTTGAAATAACAGGTTGTTCTGCAGGATAAACTTTTACAGTCTGAGTAGTGAAACACTCTCCTGTTTTTAATTTAACCCAATAAGTTCCAACACCTACGTTGTTAATAGACTGTGTGGTTGCTCCAGTACTCCATAAGTAAGATACAAATCCTGGTCCTGCATCTAATGTCGTTTTATCTTCCATACAGATGATTTTATCCTCCAATACAGCAGATTTCACAGGAGGCAAAACGGTAAGGGTAATTTCTGCTACTTTATAACATCCGTTAGCGTTGATAACTTTTACATACGCAACACCTGTAGGAGCAATATAATTATTAGGGTTTGTTATCTGGTTTGTTCCATTTACCGCATCGGTAGGAGACGGATAATATTCTTTGGTAACTCCGGTTTCTGAAGTTACTGTAGCTACCGTAAGATTAAATAACGCTGTTGCAGGATTAGATTCAATAAAACAAGATCTTAAATTTGCATTATTAACAACAGGACTTTTAGAAACTGTTAAATTTAAAGTGACTTTTTCACAGTCGATAAATTCAGGGGCATTGCCGCAGAATTTATACACCATTGAATCCGGACCAAAATATCCAAAGTTTGGAGTATAGTTGATCGCTCCGGTTACCGGATCTAATGTTGCTGTACCATTGGTTGGAGGCGTTACAATAGTTACAGTTCCCGGAACATAAGTTTGAGTAGAGCTGCTAAACTCAGGAACAATTGTCTGGTAGCCTTCACAAACTGTAAGTGATTTTGTACTTTCAAATAAGCAAGTGAACACTTTATATACAGGTGTTATGGCTGGAGGACAGCTTCCTACTGTAATTCTTGCCGTATAATTACCTGCCTGAGTAGGAGTATAAGAGTTACTTGTAGCTCCAGGAATAGGGTTACCATTCAAGAACCATTGGTATGTATCATAACTATCATCCACTTCTAATACGATACCAGGAATGCAATCTCCTGTTTGCTTAGAAATTAATGGGATAGATGAGAAACCTGCAAAATAACCACCATAACCGGCTGTACTATATCCTCCATTTACACCTGCTGTTACAGCTTTAGTGGATGTAACGGCAACATTCCCGGTAATTCCCTGGATAGCATAAGTTACCCATTGGTTGTTTCCGGTAAGTGGGAAAGGTCCCTGTGCAGCAGTAGGCGTTACACCATTCACGGTTACAGCAGCACCTGCTTCTGTTAAAATATTAAGTTTTAATGTTATAGCTGATGTAATGGTAGGCATTTCATTGATCTTACCGATTTCATCAATTTTTCTTGGTAAGAAACAGTTCAATGGTGGTATATAGTTATAGCCTCCTGTGTTATTAGCAGATCCTGCGCCAATTAATTGATATAAATATACATTCTTAGTCGTACGGATATACATGTTGGAATGTCCCCCTGTTTGTGTAGCATAAGCATTTGCTAAAATTCTGTAATAATCTCCTTCATTGATGGTTGCAACAGGAGTGGTACCATTATTAATATAAATTTCAGTATTATTATCTGTTGCTACAATAATTCCTCCTTCCATATTAGCTGTACTGGTGGAAATACTCTTTACCATAGCAAACTCATTCCCAAGACGATCGGTAGGTACGGATTGGTCCATGATAAGGTCGGAACCATCATTAGTACCCGTCGCATAAAATCCGTTAGCATTACCATTGGTAACGGAAATCGGTTTATTAGATTCAATCTTAGCCCCTATGAACCCTGTCTGGTTGGCCACAATGTTTGCTAAACCTGCTAAAATATAGGACTGCCCTTTATTTAAATTTACAGTAAGAGTTAATGGAGTTGGAGTAGATACATTGATGAACTGTACGTTCGGATCATATCCTGAAACCGTAACAGTCGTATTATCTTCAGTTGCCATAATTCCGGTAGTGAAGTTATTGGCAGTTGAACTATACATCAAAGGAGTAGCGGCAGCGTAGAACTTAGTTCCGATTCCGGCCTTTCCTTTACTTGTCACAATCTCACCATGCGCACTTTGAGCGATCCTCAAACTACAGAAATAAGGTTTATCCCCTTTAGTGTAAACTCCTATATTGGCAGGAACTGCTGCACTTGAAGCGGCGGTAGTTTGAATAAAGGCTCCTCCCAAAGTGAATGATTGTGGCGCTCCTTTACTAATCGTTACAGCTCCGATTTGAGTATTGTTGCTGTAAATCTTCACCTCAAAAGGTGTCGTGGAATCTGTAGAAAAATACAACGCATGATTATAGCCTGTGGTAGATGCAAAATATGGTGCAAACCAGTGATCTGTATCTCTTTGGGCGAATAATGTGCTGCATGATAATAAAATTAATACAAAAGAGAGTAGAAATTTTTTCATAAGCGTGGAATTTAGGATTTATGCAAAAATACTAGAATATTTAATATAACGTTAAAAATAATTCTCAAAAAAAACATTGAAAAGTATTAATAAAACAAAAAACCACGATTTTTATTATCGTGGTTTGTAATTTTTTTAAAAAAGTTTATTCTCTGTTCTTAACCAGTATCCAACCAGTGTACTTGATTGGGGTCTTTTCTGCATTTGGCTCAGTCCAGTTAATATGGTACCAATACGTTCCAGTTAAAATCTTTTTGTTAGAATGTCTTCCATCCCATTTATAATTGTTGAATTTGTCACCGGTAAATACCTTATTCCCGTATCTGTCATAGATCATAAAGCTAAGATCATTCTTATAAGATAGTTCGCTGTAATCAATATAATCATTTACATTGTCTCCGTTTGGAGTGATGGCGTTAATAAGATTTGGTACAGTGATTTCAACTGAGATAGGGGTACAATCGTAAGCATCTTTTACATAGAATGTATGCTGACCTCTGGAAAGATTATTGAATATATTGGAATCTTGCCAATTGGTTGTTCCGTCTACGGCATATTTGTATGGAGCTTTGCCTCCACTTACGATAACAGTTGCTGAGTTATTTGTAATCTGGATTTCTGTGATCACAGGATCCTGAGATTTTCTTACACGTACAAATTGTTTAATAGAACATCCGTTGTTTTCAAGAATAACCCAATATTCTCCAACTCCAACTCCCTGGATAGAAGGTGTTGTAGCCCCTGTGTTCCATTCATATGAGTTATAGCCAGGTCCTGCATTCAGAGTTGTTCTGTCTTCAATACAGATATACTGATCAACAAGAAGAGGAGACTTTTTGATAGGAAGTGCTATCAATTCAATTTTTGATATAGCAGAACATCCTTCATTGGTTGTTACTTTTACATATACGAAACCACCTGCTGAAGCATAATGTTCCGGATCCATAATCTGATTGCTTCCTGCGTTCAGGTCAATCATGCTAGGGTAATATTTTTTGATAATAGTTACTCCTGGTACAGGGGTAATAATATTTGCTGATGTAAGATCAAACAGAGCAGCAGGATCATTGTCATATTGACAAGCTTTTATTACCGCATCTTTTACCACAAAAGGAACTACTGTAAGATTTAAAGTGACCTGTTCGCAGTCAATAAACTCGGCAGCATTACCACAGAACTGATAAACGATTTGATCAGAACCTAAATAGTTGGCATTAGGAACGTAAGTAATAGCACCTGTTACCGGATTTAAAGTTGCAGTACCATGTGCTGGTGGTGTAAGTATTGTTACAGTACTTGCTACCGGAGTTTGTGTAGAAGATGAGAATGTCGGTGTGATAACTTTAGTAGCACAAATGTTCAATGCAGTAGTTGTCTTTTTTAAACAAGTATACACTTTGTAAATTGGTGTTACTGCAGCCTGACATGATCCCATAGTCACCTTCACCGTATAGTTACCGGCTTGTGTAGGAGAATAGGTAGAAGATGTAGCACCAGGAATAGCAGCGCCATTCAATTGCCATTGATATGTATCATAACCATCGTCTACTTCTAATATAATTCCAGGAACACATTCTCCTGTTTTCTTAGCAATTACAGGAATGGAAGAGAAACCTGCAAAATAACCTCCGTAACCGGCAGTACTATATCCTCCGTTGATCCCCGCTGTTACTGCTTTTGTAGAAGTAATGGTAAGATTGGCGATCGGTGCTGCTGGTATTGGAATTTCATAGGTTTGCCATAGGGTATTACCTGTTAATGGATAAGGTCCCTGAGCTGCTGTCGGAGGGATACCATTTACCAAAACGGTAGCACCGGTTTCGGTAACGACATTTAATTTTAAATTAATGGCTCCGGTAGAACCAGGCATTTCATTAATCTTTCCTATCTCATCAATTTTTCTAGGTAAGAAACAGTTCAATGGTGGAATATAGTTGAATCCTCCAGTGTTATTTTCAGTTCCTACACCTACTAATTGGTATAAGTATACATTCTTTGAAGTAGAAATAAACATGTTGAAGTGGCCGCTTCCTGCCGTCTGCTCAACATAATTGGTTTCGTTGATTCTGTACCATTGTCCGGCATTGATTGTAGCTAAAGGGGTAGTAGAACCATTTACAAATATCTGAGTGTTGTCTTCGGTTGCAATAATAAGACCTCCTTCCATGTTTTCACTTGGATCGGTCGACTTGGTTTTTACCATAGCAAAAGTATTTCCAAGTCGGTCAACCGGAACCGCCTGATCCAGAATGGCATCCGAACCTGAAGAACCTCCGGCTCCAAAGTTACCATTAACGCTTCCGTTTGTTAAGGTTATGGGTTTGTCCGATACAATTTTTGCTCCGATAAACCCTGTAGAGTTAGCTGCTGTAGCAGTACTTCCTGTTAAAAGAAATGATTTACCTTTATTTAATACAAAGGTGTGGGTGTTTCCTGTAGGAGTTCCTCCAACGAATACTATTCCCGGAGTTGCCCATGATACGGTTACAGTAGTATTATCTTCTGTTGCCAGAACCCCTGCTGTAAAATTATAACCTGTTCCTGGAGAGTTAGGGCTTGCTGCAACGTGAAAAGTCTTACCAATACCAGCTTTTCCTTTACTTGTTACAATCTCACCGTGAGAGCCATTAGCCATTCTTAAGCTGCAGTAAAAAGGCTTATCTGCTTTAAGATATAAACCTTTACCGATTACTTGGAATGCATCTGCAGTTGCAGTTCCTGCAATATCAGTAGCGGTAACTGTATAAGTCTTCGGGTCTCCTTTACTAATAGTAAGCGTAGTAAGAGGGGTTGGATTGTTGTTGGTATAAATCTTTACATCAAACGGAACAGTAGAATCTGTAGACAGATAGATGGTATTGGTATATGAACCTGCGGTCGTATAGTACGGCGCTATCCAATGTTCTGTATCCCTTTGAGCAAAGAGCGTATTAATTGTTAAAAAAACTAATACTAAACTAAGTAGAAATCTTTTCATAAGTGTGGAATTAGGATTTCTACAAAATTAAAATAATATTTGAAATATTCTTAATAAATTATAAAGAAAATTAAAAAATCACTCTCTATTCTTAATTAAAAGCCAGCCGGAATATGAAACTGGTAATTTGGTGTCAGGCTCTGTCCACTTCAAAAGATACCAGTAAGTTCCAGTAGGAAGACTTCTTCCTCCTGACTTTCCATCCCATGTATAGTTTTTATCAGAAGACCTGTAAACGGGAGCTCCGTATCGGTCAACGACCTCTATACTGACATTCTGTTTAATTCTTAAATCAGAATAATTTAAAACATCATTGATGCCGTCGCCATTAGGGGTGATGGCATTGATAAGATTTAAAATCAAAAATTCTTTAGTAACAGGTATGCACCCATCAGCTCCCAAGACATATACTTTATGAATTCCTCTTGGAAGACCTATAAAGAGGTTAGAAGGTTGATAATCAATTCCATTCAAAGAATATTGATGAGGAGGAGTTCCTCCGGAAACATGAATGGTAGCATTGGCGCCCGATGTTTCAATACTGGTAATGGTAGGACTTTGGGCAACAGTTACATTCACATGCTGACGGTACACACATCCGTTGAATCCTAAATCTACATAATAACTTCCTGCTCCCACTAATATGGTTTGTGTTGTAGCTCCTGTACTCCATAAATATGAAGTAAACCCTGCTCCAGGGTCAAGTGTTACTTTTTCACCCGGACATACCACCTGATCATGCAGAATATCAGATTTTTTAGGAGATTTTAAAGTTAATGTTAAAACTCCGGTATTTGGACATTCCGTAGGACTCACAAATCTTACATAATAAGTGTTGGTTGTCTGTAAAATTTGTGTAGCGGGGATTGCATTGGTTGTGGTCTGTGCATTGGCCAATGTGGTATAAAAAGTTAATGTTACATTAGGATCGGCAGTGAAAAGACCTTTATAATCATTAAGGTTGATATTTTCTGAACCGTTAATATCATTATCACAGACATTTACACTTACATTGCTGCTCAATAAAGTAATTTTGTTTCCGATTTTGAAATTGATCTGGCCAAAAACAGTAGGACATTCATTAGGAACAGCCGGATCTACTCTTACATAAACCGTAGTATTGGCTGTATAAGTCCAGTTAACAGGTAATGTATTATTATTTCCTGCATTGGCATCTGCTTGCACAAGATAATATCTTACGTTAAAGCTCGTAGAGTTATTTACGATCTGTGGAGTAATGCTTGCAAAATTAACGTTAATAATTCCATCAAAATTATCATCACAAAGATTAGCATTAAAATTATTGATGTTAATGTTAGGTGCCGGATTGGTCGTTAATGTTATCTGAGCTATTTTAGAACACCCGAGCGACGAGGTTACATTCGCATATACGGTTCCTGCCGGACCAGTATAAGTAGCCGGAGCAGTAATCTGTCCGGTTAGATTGGAATTGGTAAAATAAGTTACAGTAGTTCCGGTATCAGAAGTAACAACTGCGTTGGTCAAGTTAAATGTTCCATTACCGTTAGCATCAGTACAAGATGTTAAAGAGGCATTGTTTACCTGTAAAACATCAATATTGACAATGATTTTAAAATATTCAAAATCAGCAGGATTACCATTTCCTTCCACATAGTATACAAAAGAATCTGTAGTATCTGCAGTAAGTCCTGTATTCGGAGTATAGGTAATTTGTCCTGTTGTTGGATTTACAGTGGCTGTTCCTGAAGAAGGAGGTGCGATAATGCTAGTATGAGAGGGAACAATGGTTTGTGCTGATGCAGTGAAAACCGGAGAAATCACTTTGGTATTACATGAACCAATATTAAAAGTAGTGGTTGTAATAGGAGGACATAATGTATAATTATAAGGATTGGTAAGCTTGGATTCACAATTGTTTTTGGTAATTAAACAAGTATAAGTTCCAGTTCCATATAATTCTGGATTGATAGAATATGAAGTTGCTCCCGGAATTGGGTTCCCATTTAAATACCATTGATAGGCATCATATGTATTATCTACCTGAAGCAATACTCCTGTGTAACAGTCTCCGGTTTTGGAAATAGCCGGAACAGAAGAGAATCCTGCAAAATAGCCTCCATAACCTACTGCACCGCTTCCTGCTGCAATCCCTGCTGTAACGGATTTAGTAGAATTTACCGTGATATTTCCGGAAACATTCGCAACAGAATAACTAACCCAATTCGGATTCCCCGTTACGGGATAAGGTCCGTCGGTTGCCGAAATAGGGGTTCCGTTTAATGTGACCGCTGCTCCGGTTTGAGTAATGATATTCAGTTTTGTATTGAATGTCTGGGATCCGATGGTATTGATATATCCTATTTCATCAATTTTATTAGGCATGAAACAACTTAAAGGCGGAATAAAATTAAATCCACCTGTCGGATATTCATTTCCTCCGGAAACTCCAGCTAATAACTGATAAACATAAATATTTTTAGTGGAAGAAATGCTCATATTATAATGCCCGTTTCCTTGATTGATATAGCTGGAACTCGGCACCATATAATATTCTCCCGCATTGAGAGTGGTTCCTGTAGCTACACCATTAATGGTAATAGGAGTATTGTCTTCTGTTGCAATAATAAGCGCCCGCTCCATTTCTGAAGAAACAGATCCTTTTCCTTTTACTACGACGAAGTCTTTCCCTAATCTTTCTACGGGAACAGCCTGATCCATCAGGATATCATTGTTGGTAAGATTCAGATTGGTATAAATTCCATTGAAGTTTCCATTAGTTACCGAAATAGGTTTTGTTGCTACGATCTTAGCACCGACTAATCCGTCAAGATTATTAAAGCTATCTGTACTTATCGCATCTATGATGTATGATTGTCCCTTATTTAGGGTAAATGTTTTAGTAGGAGAGGAGGTCCCGTCAGAGAAAATAACGTTCGGATTATAGTCTGAAACAACAACGGAGGTATTATCTTCAGTAGCTGTAATTCCGATCATTGAATTCACATAAAGTGCAGTGCCAGTAATAGGTGCCATTGCTGCATAAAAAGTGGTTCCAAGCCCGGCTAACCCTTTAGAAGTAATGATTTCGGCATGATTGGTAACTGAAAATCTGTAATTGGCAAAAAACTTTTTCGGACCTTTTACATATAGCCCCATAGTGTTGGGTGTAAACAGATCGGACTGTATCGTAGCCAGCATGAAATCACTCGGAATGCTTACCTGAGCAGGATTTCCTTTAGAAACCTGTACCGTTGTAAATAAAGTATTATTGTTATAAATCTGCACCGAAAATGGTGTCGTTTCATTAGTAGATAGATATAGATAACTTTCAAGCCCATTGGTTCCTGATCTTGCGGCCATCGGTGCAAACCAATGGTCTGTATCTAATTGAGCATTAACGAATAAATAAAAAACTGTAAAAACAATTGATAGAATTTTTTTCATGCGTTCTTATAAAGGGGAGCAAATTTAAGCATTAATAATCAAACTTTTATATAAAAATTGAGAAGATAATTATGAAACACTTACATTGTGATATCCCTAAAGTTTATTCACATAAAATTAATATTCAAAAATCTTGATATTTATATATATGTGAATTATGAAATGGGTGATTGTTGAACGCAAAAAATCCCGGGAAAAATATTCGCCGGGATTTTTATATATTGGATAATTATTTGATTAAGCTAAGCTTACTCTGATAAATCCTGTAACTTTAAGATCTCCGTTTACAGATTTTACGTAGTCAGCAACAGATTGGTTTCCGTCTTTGATGAAAGCCTGGTGTACCAAAGTGTTCTCTTTGTAGAATTTCTGCATTTTACCTTTCAAGATGTTCTCGATGATGTTAGCAGGTTTTCCTTCTTTAGTTAAAAGTTCTCTTTCGATTTCTAATTCTTTATCGATAGTTTCCTGAGAAACAGCAGTTTCATCAAGAGCAATTGGGTTCATAGCAGCAACCTGCATAGAAACAGCTTTAGCAGCCTCATCAGCACCATCTACTCTAGCAGAAAGAGCTGTGATAGCAGCGATTTTGTTTCCAGCGTGGATATAAGCTCCTAAGAATGGACCTTCGATTCTTTCGAAAGCACCGATCTCGATTTTCTCACCGATAACTCCAGTTTGCTCAACTAATTTTTCAGCAACAGTGATTCCGTGGAAGTCAGTAGCTAAAAGTTCTTCTTTGTTAGCAGCAAAAATAGCCATTTCAGCTAATTCATAAGCTAACTCGATGAACGCTTCGTTTTTAGCAACGAAGTCAGTTTCACAATTTAAAGAGATGATAGCTCCTAAAGTGTTATCTTCGTTTACTCTAGCGATAACTGCACCTTCAGTAGATTCTCTGTCAGCTCTGTTCGCAGCAACTTTCTGTCCTTTTTTTCTAAGGATCTCGATTGCTTTTTCGAAATCTCCTTCAGCTTCAACTAAAGCTTTTTTGCAGTCCATCATACCTGCACCTGTTGTGTTTCTTAATTTTGCTACGTCTGCAGCAGCTGGTGTATAAGACATAATATTTATTATTTTTTTTATTTAAAACGTGGTATTGATTTTTAGTTTATTTTTGAGCAGTGCAAAGATAATGATTTTAATGATAAACTAAAAAATGACTTTTTACGTTATTTAGTTGTTTAATAAATTTTTTAATGTTTAGTTAATGAAAAAAATATTTCTTCTCATATTTTTATGCATATTTTGCCTCGGTTTTTCTCAAAAAAAGAAAAAAGCCAAGTCAAAAGCCGTGGTAGAAAAAGAAACAATGATTATCTACACGGAAACAGATGCAGAAAGTAGTAAGGAAGCAAGAGTGATCGCCGGATTTTTGAAACAGAATCCGAATCACCCTAAAACCGACTATTTTAAGAGAAAACTAATGGAAATTATCATGGCAGATAATTCTCCGGAAGCAAAACCTACCATCACTCCGATGAGTAAAAAAGAAGTGGAGAAAATGGTTAATAATAATGAACTGAATAATTCTAAAACGCTGGCTTCTAATACAAAAAGCGCGACTCCGGAAAGAACAGTCAATTATGCAAGTGTAGGAACCGTAAGCAAAAAATCGGAGCCCAGTGAAAAAAATAAAAGAACGGCAGCCATGCTGACGCATATTTTTAATAATGATCCGATGGATAAAGAAGCTTATATTAATATTAAGAACAGATCAAAATGTAATCTGATCGTTAAAATAAGCGGTAAAAAATACTACAATCTGGATGTTCCTGCTAAAGGACAAAATTTTATTCTGATTGATAAAGGGGAATATATTTTAACAACCATGGTTTGCGACGCCAAATATTCTTCACTAAAGAAAATCAATAAGGATATTGAAATTGAATTGAATGTAAGTGAAGATTAAATAAAAGTAATAATAAAAAAAACGGTTAAGATATTTCTTAACCGTTTTTTATTTTATCCTTTAAATTGCCCCATTGCAATAAATTTCTCTTGTCTTTGGGTTTCAAGTTCCTGCCCTGTGAATTTAGAGAAGGCCTTGATATTTTGTAAAATCGAATTTTTAAGATTCAGATAAGCCGTTTCCGGATCATAATGAGCCCCACCAAGTGGTTCTTCGATAATTCCATCAATGAACTTTTCTCTTAAGGCATCTTTCGGAGTCAGGTTCAATGCATTGGCTGCATCTTCTTTATGATCCCAGTTTCTCCATAAGATAGAAGAGCAGCTTTCCGGTGCAATTACAGTGTACCAAGTGTTTTCCAACATGTATACTTTGTTTCCTACACCAATTCCTAATGCCCCACCACTGGCTCCTTCTCCAATAATATAGGTAAAGATTGGGGTTTTAAGCTGAACCATTTCGAAAATGTTTCTTGCAATTGCTTCCCCTTGTCCTCTTTCTTCAGCTTCCAATCCAGGGTATGCTCCCGGTGTGTCTACCAAAGTGATCACAGGAATATTGAATTTTTCAGCAAGCTTCATTAATCTTAAAGCTTTTCTATATCCTTCAGGATTCGGCATCCCGAATCTTCTGTGTTGTCTTTCTTTGGTTGTTCTCCCTTTTTGAGTTCCTATGATCATTACTTTCTGACCGTCAAGAGTGGCTAAACCGCCGATCATTGCCGGGTCATCAGCAAAATTTCTGTCTCCGTGAAGTTCTAAGAAGCTGCCTTTGTCCACCATTCCATTGATGTAGTCCAAAGTATATGGACGGTCCGGGTGACGAGATAATTGTACTCTTTGCCAAGGGGTAAGATTTCCATAGATCTCTTTTTTCTTTTCTACAATCTTGTCCTCTATCTGGCTGCATGCTAATTTTACATCAACACCACTTTCTTCTCCTACTAAAGAACATGTCTGGTATTGATCCATTAATTCTTTGATAGGAAGTTCGAAACTTAAATATTCCATTTCTTGAAGTAAATTAAATCTTTCAAATTTATGAAAAATTAATGAAACCTTATTTAAAATTATTTATAGCATTATGTATTCTCGTTATACTTTCTTCTTTTCCAACGATTTCCAAAATGTCCGGAACGTCCGGTCCTTTCAGCTCGCCCACTAAAGATAAACGAAGCGGCATCATTACTTTCCCCATTCCCAATCCTTTATTCTCCGCAAAATCATGAACCGTTTGTTTCAATGCTTCTGCTTGGAAATCTGCAGTTTCCAATGTGGAAGCCAGTTCACCTAAAATAGAGGAAGTTTCTTCATTCCAGGCTTTTTTAGCGGCTTTTTCATCGTAAGAGGTTGGTGCTTCAAAGAAAAATTTACCGTTATCATAGATGTCTTTTGGGAATGTTGCTCTTTCTTTCATTAAATGAATCACTTTTAAAAGCTTTTCATCTGCAACACCTGATAAATCAAGATCAGAGTTTTTCAAAATCTGCAGCAATTCTTCATCAGACTTCATTTGAATATACTGATGGTTGAACCATTCTGCCTTTTCCTTACTGAATCTTGCTCCGGCTTTATGCACTTTATGGAGATCGAATTCTTTGGCCATTTCATCAATAGAAAGGATTTCCTTATCGTCAGCAGGAGACCATCCCAATAATGCTACCATATTAATGAAAGCTTCCGGAAGATATCCATTTTCTCTGTATCCTTTAGAAACAATTCCTGTTGCAGGATCTTTGAAATCCAATGGAAATACAGGGAATCCGAATTTATCACCATCTCTTTTGCTTAATTTTCCTTTTCCTTCGGGTTTCAGGATCAGAGAAAGGTGGGCAAATTGTGGTGCTTCCCAGCCCATCGCTTCATATAATAAAGTATGTAGTCCTAAAGAAGGGAGCCATTCTTCTCCACGGATCACGTGAGAGATTTCCATTTCATGATCATCAATGATGTTGGCGAAATGGTACGTTGGCATTCCGTCGTTTTTTACCAAAACTTTATCATCTAAAGTATTGGTGTTCACAGAGAATTTTCCACGGATGATATCTTCAAGATTTAAGGTTCTGTCAACCGGCATTTTAAATCTTACAACGTATGGAGTTTTTTCATCCAAAAGTTTCTTAACCTCTTCTTCGGAAAGGGCGAGGCTATTTCTCAAACGGTTTCTGGATCTGTTGTCATAAGAGAAGACATCTCCTTTTGCTTCATATTCTGCACGGATGGCATCTAATTCTTCAGGAGTATCAAAAGCAAGATACGCATAATCCGTTTTTAAGATTTGCTCAGTATATCTGTCATAGATGTCTCTTCTTTCGGATTGTCTGTAAGGAGCAAATTTTCCTCCCTTTGTAGGGCTTTCATCCGGAATAATGCCGCACCATTCCAAGGCTTCTTCAATATATTCTTCAGCTCCTTCCACATATCTTGCCGTGTCTGTATCTTCAATTCTCAATACAAATTCACCGCCTTGGTTTTTAGCAAAAAGATAATCATATAATGCGGTTCTTACGCCTCCCAAATGCAAAGGTCCTGTAGGACTTGGAGCAAAACGTACTCTCACTTTCTCCATTTTTAATAAAATTTTGGTGCAAATTTACTTAAAATTATCAGGTTTTTCATGATGTTTTGGTACTGTATTATTGGCTTTTTTGATCTTAATCTTTACTTTTGTGTCTATTAAGGATACTCCGATTATGCTGAAAACAGGAAACACTGCTTCGCAAGAAGATGAATATGGCAGGTAATAATAAGGCTTTACTAATAGGATTGAAAAAAGATCTTAGAATATATTATGTGTTAGCATTATTCATATTCCTGCTTGTATTCGACTATAACCAATACTGGTACCTATTCAAATCGTATATACAATTTGATTCCTGGTCAGTGTACGGTGATCTGCGGCTTCTTTTAAAAGGGACAGATTTATATGGAATAGGGAAAGATCCTTTCAAAGAACATTATGAACCGCCTTATAACTATCCTTCATTCTGGAGATTCTTTTCTTATCTCAAAGGTTTTGATGCTGTTCATTATAAAGCAATCGGTTTTTTGCTTGTGTTTTGTACGCAGAGCATGTTGTTATGGGCATCGGGAAATTGGGACGCAAAAAAGGCTTTTTATTATCTTTTATTACTACTTTCTCCAGTATCGCTTTTACTTTTTGAAAGGGGAAATAATGACTTAGTTATATTTCTGCTTCTCCTGTTTCCTATTTTGGTTTTTCCTAAAAGTAAACTGCTTTATATTCTATTCTTCCTGCTTGCTTTCATGCTGAAGCTTTATCCAATTGGAGCGGGGTTACTGGTTCTCTATTTATATAAAGAAATTAATTTTAAGAATATAGCTGTGTTGATAGGGGTTGCAGTGGTTATACTTGTTTATATAGGGTTGAATTACGAAGAGATTATCATGATTCGCGAAAGAACGCCTATTTCTATTTCTGAGTTTAGTTTTGGATTTCAGGTTCCGTTGGAAAATTTTATGTCTCACAACCGTAAAATGTACAAAATAGAAGGGGTATATTGGGCGGGATATATTGTATTATGGATTTCTATTATTTTTCTGCTGTTTAAAATATTCAGAAATCAATGGAATCACGTGGACCTTACAAATATTACAAGACGAGAACTGTACTTGTTTTTGATAGGAGCCGGAGTTTTCCTGTTCAGTTTTTTCCTGTCTATAAGCTGGGAATACAGATTGTTTTTCCTGGTATTATGTGTGCCTGCTTTGATCAGTTGGGCGAAAAGCAATCAATTCGGAGCGAAATACATGATCATTATTTTACCTATTATTTTGTGGAATCAAACTTTAAGGAAAATAACAGAAATGTTTTCTGACAATTCCAATAGTATTTTTCTAATCAACCAGTTATTGATAACTTCTTTGGCTGTTGTGCTGATTATTTATATTTTCCTGATATTCAAAAAATCATTGAATTTTATGAAATAATTCAACTTTTCTTTGATTTAAACTTTCTGAATAATCCTTTTAGCAAAATATTTCCGGAAAGCCCATCCACTTTCCATGTTTTTTTGTTGAGGGTATAATTTTTAAAAAGCATTTCATTCTTATATAATAATGCACTTCTTTTTTTCAGCTCCTTTTCATTCAGCTTCACCGTATTATTTAAAGATGATTTTCTTCGGTAGTGATTTTGATGCAGAACAATTTCACTATCAACGATCTCAATCTGCATTTTCTTTAGTTTTATTCTGTGCAGAAATTCATTATCATCATACGCCACTCCTTCTGCATAAGCCGGATCAAACCCTCCCAGATCAAATAAATCTTCCCGGGTAATAGCACAGCAGAAATGATACGCTACAGGTCTTATAACAGAATGGTTATACCAACTATTGCTTCCATCGCTGGTATTTTCCACATTGTTTTCCTGAATGAGCTTTTCCATTTTTTCAGGATGACGGATGTATTCATCTATATTATCAGTAGGTTCTTCATCCAAAGAATAGCATCCGAAGCTTAGGTATTTGTTTTTAACCAGATGTTCGCTGGTATATTGTAAAATATGACCAAAATGCAGACATTCCGGGTTTTGCAATATGATAAAATCTCCTTTAGCAGCTTTAAAGCCTACATTAAAAGGGATGCATGAATTTTTGTACCACTTGCTCCATTTTTTCAGACGGATTACTCTTAAAAAAGGGAACCGCCCAACAAGGTCTTCCAGTCTTTCTTCTTCATTGCTTGCATCATCCACTGCAATGAACTCAAGATCAAAATCATGATCTTTCAACTGCCTTTGAATACTTTCAAGGGTTTTGATAAATAATGCTTTACGGTTGTAGTAAGCAGTTACGATTGAAATTTTCATGGATGCTGGAAGTTATTTTAAAATTGGCGGTATATTTCGTTGAATTTCTTTGGTTTGAAAAGTTGATAAGCCAGTTTTCTGTACCAAACATTATAATATCTTTTTTTGTATTGGTTTCTGTTCAGGATAATGTAGCTTATGTTGCTGAAATCAAATCCGTGTTTCTCATAAAATGCATAATGCTTTTGGTAGATAAGAAACCTGTTCTGGGCTATTTTCTCTTCCTGTTGGGTACTTACATTGGTAAGAGAATTGTCATTGTGCCTGATTCTGTAAAAAAATAAATGTTCCGGAATTCTATATACTTCACCACCATTTTCAATAATTGAGATCCATAGATCCCAGTCTTCAAAATAGGTCAGGTTTTTATCGAAACCGTTAGCTTTGATAAAATCTTCCTTATACAGCAAAGCAGAAATAGGGATGCAGTTGGCGAAAAGAAAATCCTTGATTTCAAAATCAGGTAAATACCATTCCGTATTTTCTTTTTCAAAATATTGCCCTTTGGTGTAGCAAACCCTGATTGCTGGATTAGAGATTAATACATCGTATGTTTTCTTTAAAAACTCAGGCGCAATTTTATCATCGCAATCCACAAACAAAATATATTTGCCTCGTGCTATTTCGGCTCCTTTGTTTCTTGCCATAGACTGGCCCTGATTTTCCTGATGGTGCAAAATCAGGTCAGGATATTTATCGGCTTTCAGATGATCCAGAAACTCTTTTGGCGATCCATCATTAATCACAATGACCTCAATATTTTTGAAAGTCTGCCCATAAATACTGTTAAGACATTCTTCAATATAGTCTTCCCCGTTATAATAGGGGACAATTACAGAAATCAAATCGCTCATGGTTTTTTATCTATCTATCAATCGAGTTATTTTATGATCTCCTTGATCCAATTGCTGAAGCTGTATTGCTGTACGATTTCTTCAGGTAACGGATGATAAGGTGTTTTCAAAAATTGCTCTATGTTTTTATAATTATCATTTTCTACGACAAATATATTGTCAGAATGGTAAAAGTCATAATTTTTTACCATAATATTATCCGTGATCACTTTTTTGCCATAATACATTCCTTCAAAAAAACGAATGGAAAGTCCGTCATGCAATGGATCAACAAAGTCTAAAAGAACATCTGAACTTTTTACCAGTTCCAGGTTTTCCTTGAAAGTGATTCGGTCTGAAATATATTTGATCTTACTATTTTTTCGTTCGGGCTCCTGAAAATACTGGATGAAAATGTTGAGGTTGACTGAGAAGGCTGAAACTTCTTCAATAAAGCGGTCTATTTTTTCTTCACGGCTCTTCCAATACAAACCAACGAAGTAGAGTACAGGTTTTTCCGTATTGTATTCTTTGTGAGAAGGCGGAAGATGATCAAAATAAAAATTGGTAATGGAATGGATGTTGTGTTCAGATTCCACCCTTTCAAAGCAGAAGAATGTATCGAAAAGCCCGAAGTAATTTTTGACTTCGGGGAATTTTTCAATCCCGTCCCATTGATAGGCAACCAGCTTTTTGGTTTTCTTTTTTAAATTCTGAATGAAAGGAATAGGGAAGTTATCAGGACGGATCACCAAAATATAATCGAACTTGCCTTCCAATTCAGAGAGGCTCTTATTGAGTTCTTCGAGTTGATGCCTATTGATAAGATTTTGCTTGTATTCCTTGTTTCTCAGAATGTTTTTAATGAAAAAGTTTTGGATATTTTCAGTGCCTTTATATCTGAACTGGCAGACTTTATCTGTGATCAGAGAAGTTTCAAAGCCTACTTTCTCCAGATTATCTAAAAATAATTGGGGAAAATCCGAATAATCGGGCATGACCAAAAGGAACCTTTCTTTTTTCACTGTTTTATTTGTTAAATAAACTGAACATTACAATTTTATAATGCTTTCTAAGACTGTTTACCGGATTATTGAAATATTCTTTCCTGATGGTATCAGAATCTTTCAAGCTTACATTATTTAAGAATCTGAAATATTTTTTCTCAATACTTTTAAGCTCAATATTATCTTTAAACTCAGGATTTACCTCCCTAAACGTTTTTTCCATCTGCTGAAGTGCTTCAGAGGAATAATTCCCATGATGCTTGAAATTCCCGATGATAATCTTCTTCAGATAGGCAAGATAGTAAGCTGTAATGCTTCGTTCAGGATATTTCAGATAATATTTTTCATAAATGGTTTTGATAACACTAAGATAGCCCAAAAGATTTTTATCACTGTTTTTCTTGGTGATGGATTGAGCATTATCTACCGTATAATGATACGTTACTTCTGGAATAAACGTCACATTCTTAGCGTTGAATAGGGTCTCGAAGAACCATAATTCATCTTCATGATAGATTCCGCTTAGAAATTTCAAATTATTCTTTCTTAAAAACTCTGTACGGTATAATTTATTCTGAGCAATCGGGCTTAATCCTTCTGTGATATTTTTAAGCAACACTTCTGAGTTAGTATTTTCAAAATGCTGTTTTTCTTTTGGATGCGGAAGGTAAGAAACGATCTTTTTTTCTTCCCATGCAAAAGTAGCCGTTTTCCCGATGATGATATCTTCTTTCTCTGTGTAGGCGGAAATCAGAGATTCTATAGCATGTGAGGGAAGCAGGTCATCACTGTCACAGAAGTAGATGAAATCACCTGCCGCTTTTTCCAAACCAAAATTTCGGGTATCGGAAAGCCCTTTGTTTTCCTGATTGTATATCTGGAATCTGGAATCTGTAAAGCTATTGAGAATTTCTAATGTATTATCTGTACTTCCGTCGTTGATGATAATGCATTCTATGTTAGCATAAGTCTGACTCTGGATGCTTTCAAGCACCTCTCTCACATAATAAGAGGCATTGTAGCACGGAACGATAATACTTACTAAAAAATCAGAGGTCTTCATGTGATCAGATATTTTTAAGAGTGGAGCTTACTGCTTCCAAAGAAAATGGTTGTAAACTGTCTATTGAATGTTGGCTTAATGTGTTCCAAAGAGTTTCATCATTATTGAGGCGAATAATAGCTTCGGCAAAAGAATCTTTGTCATTGGCAATCAGTACGTTTTTGTTATTCACAAGCTGCATTCCTTCTGCGCCAATATCTGTAGTGATTACAGGTAAAAAATATTCGAAAGCCTGCCCGATTTTTCCTTTGACACCCGCTCCGAATCTTAATGGAGCAACCATGATCCTGGAATTCATAAAAAGCTCTTCAATGCTCTCTACAAATCCTAAAAACTTAAATTTAGGAAATAATTTCAGGTCTAATTTATCTGCTACATTACCAATTACGCTCACTTCAATCTCCGGATTGGCTTTCCAGACAATAGGCATAATGTTTTCGTATAAATATTTTACGGCATCAATATTCGGCTCGTGAATGGAACCAATGAAAATGATTCCTTTACTTTCACTGAATGATTTTCTTTCTGAAATATCAATTTTCGGATAGTGAATATTAGAAATCGTAATGATCTTATTGCGGTCTGCATATTGGCTCATAACTTCTTTTTCCTTATCGGAAATAGCAATAATGTAATCGAGCTGAGGTGCCACAACCGTTTCCAGGCGAAAGAAATGTTTATAGTTTTTCTTCAAAGAAATTCTTGTCGGTTCTATCTCAATGGCTCTTTTATATCGTAAAAAATGAATATCCACCATGTCATATATGAACTTGGTTTGAGGCAGGATGTTTTTTAATTTTTTATAGAATAAATTCAGGGCAAACGGCCCGTTAAACCAAATGTAATCAACAGATTTTAATGTCGGCAGGAACTCATCAATAGTTTTGTATTTGTTATTTTCTACAAATACAATAACATCTAAGCTTTGATAAAACTTCACATAAGAATTATCTTCAAAAACATGTGGTGCAAACAGGATACAATTATAGCCCATTTGCTTATAGAGTAGTATGATTTCCTTTAATCTGTTTGATCCGGAATCTTGATCGTGAGTAGGAAAATCCCTTGAAACAAATACAATTGTTTTTCTGGAAGGGTCCCACAGTTCTATATTCACAACGTCCTGCGTCTGAAGAATCTTAAGTTTTTCCTTCCTCTTAAAATGTTTCTTTATTTTTTTTACAATTCCCATCGCTTAGTTTTTATTCAATCCGAAAACCTTGTCTGTCCAGTAATCGAGTGTGTATTTTTGGTAAATATCTTCCGGAACCTTTTCATAAGGCTGTTGGAAAAATTCTTTACTGATATTGCTTAAATCGTGATTCAATACTAAAATATTATTCGGATTGTAAAAATCGTAATTTTTAATTTCCGGATTGTCGGTCACAATTTTCTTTTCCATCGCCATCGCTTCAAAAACTCTGAAGCTAAGCCCCGTTTGCCCGGATCTCATCAGATCCAATAAGGCTTTGGTGTTTTTATAAATATTAGCAGTAGTTGCTGTGGAAATAGGTCTTCTTTTTAAGGCTGTGAAATTTTTCAATGTATCTTTTCCAAGCTTCACCTGCTCTTTCCATACTTTTTTTCCTACCACTACAAAATCATATACAATGCCTTTTTTCTGCAAAATTTTAGCTAAAGGTAATAATATCTTGTTTCTTCCTTTATCAAATGAAGTAATGTAATACAGGTCCAATGTAGGATGCTGCTTTTCTTGTGGAATATATTCCAGATAATTATAGTTGGTCAGTCTTTCAAAGCCGTGCTTTTTAATATCCTTATCATCAAATGAAAAAATCTTATCAAAAAGATGAAGCTTATCTTCCACAGGAAACCTTTCAAGATTATCATACAGATAAGTGATCATTCTGTTTGTATAAGTTTTTATTTTTTCCAGTGTGGAAAGATCGAAAGTGTCCGGATTTAACACCAAAATTTGATCCTGATATCCAAGCTGAGCTAAAGAGTCCAAAACGTACTGCTGGCGTTTTTCCTTTTTAAGGTTTTTCTTTAAAAAGACTTTGCTGAATGCATTCACTGCTTTTTCTGTAAAATTGGCATGCGTTACGGCACCAATTTTAATATGATGGGCATCAATACCTTTATGGCGTAAAACATCTACAATATATTGATCATAGCCCCAAAAGTCAAAACTGATGACACAAATTTTCATTCGAATTCTTTTTGTTCGTTCTTTAGAGATTCATACGTTTCAAAAGCACTCAAAGATTGCAGGTAAGAAAGCTGAAAGCCTTCTTTGCCGTCTAAAATTCCCAACCGCATAATATACGCTTTAAAAAATTTGTAAGCCGTTTTGAAATATTGAGTTGAAGCACTGTATTTTTTTCCTTTGGAAGCAAGCTCTAATCCTTTCAGCTTTCCGTAATGGATCATCTTTTTCTTGTAAGATTCATAATCCGTCACGGAATAATGCAGAAGCTTATTTTTCAGCTCTCCAATCGATCCGTTTACTTCCAAAGTTTCGTGAACTTTTCTCTCTTCTATATATCGGGCTTTTGATTTCCTGAAAAGCCTGAAATTCTTGTCCGTTTGAGTTCCGGAAAAATGGATGGGCTTGCCGGCAAAAAAGAATTTGCGATAAAAATAATAAGCATCTTTTTTATCGGGTTTGTTTAATTCTTCGATGATTTCTTTTTTCAGCTGGGGAGTAATTCTTTCATCACCATCTAAAAATAATACCCAATCATTGGTGGCATAATCCAGCGCCAGATTTCTTTGAGATGTAAAATCCTCAAACGTGTGCTGAACCACCTTTACTTTGGGGAAAGTTCGGACTATTTCTAACGTTTTATCAGTGCTGAATGAATCAACAATGATGATTTCATCACAAAAGTCAAAACATTCGAGTACTTCCCGAATGTTTTTTTCTTCGTTATAGGTTATGATTAAGCCGCTTACTTTCTCAGTGAGTTGAGGCATATTTACTTTTTGAAATCAGTAATGGTTTTCTCTATAATCCTCACACAATCCATTAATTGTTCTTCGGTGATTACCAATGGCGGTGCAAGTCTTATGATATTTCCATGAGTAGGTTTGGCAAGCAATCCGTTTTCTTTTAATTGTAAACAAAGATTCCATGCAGTAGAACTTTCCGGAGTGTCATTAATTAAAATGGCATTCAATAAACCTTTACCTCTTACTTTGGTAATAAGGTCGGTTCTTTCAATCACTTTTTCAATTTCAGCTCTGAATAATTGTCCTAAATGTTCAGCTCTTTCAGACAGGTTTTCTTCAGAAACCACATCTAAAGCTGCCATTGCAACTGCACAAGCTAATGGGTTTCCACCGAATGTAGAACCATGTTGTCCCGGCTTGATCACATTCATGATGTTATTGTTCGCTAAAACAGCTGAAACAGGGTACATTCCGCCTGAAAGCGCTTTTCCTAAAATTAAAATATCCGGCTGTACATCTTCATGATGACAGGCGATCAGCTTTCCTGTTCTTGCAATTCCGGTCTGAACTTCATCGGCAATGAAAAGAACGTTATGTTTTTTACATAATTCGGAAGCATTTTTAAGGAAATTTTCATCCGGAACATATACTCCGGCTTCCCCCTGAATAGGTTCAACAAGGAATGCTGCAATATTCTGAGCATCTTTTGTTAAAACATCTTCTAAAGCCGCAAGATCATTATACGGAATTTTGATGAATCCTGGAGTGAAAGGTCCATAGTTGTGGTTCGCATCCGGATCATTAGAGAAAGAAACAATAGTGGTTGTTCTTCCGTGGAAGTTATTTTCACAAACGATAATCTTAGCTGCGTTTTCAGAAATACCTTTTACTTCATAGCTCCATTTTCTGGCTAATTTTACCGCTGTTTCCACAGCTTCTGCTCCGGAGTTCATTGGTAACACTTTATCAAAACCAAAAAGGGAAGTGATTTTCTGTTCGTATTCTCCTAGTTTTGAGTTGTAAAATGCTCTTGAAGTCAGGGCTAATTTTTGAGCCTGGCTGACTAATGCTTCTACAATTTTAGGGTGAGAATGCCCTTGATTAACAGCAGAGTAGGCAGAAAGAAAATCATAATATTTCTTGCCTTCCACATCCCATACAAAAACACCTTCTCCACGGTCAAGAACTACCGGAAGTGGATGATAATTGTGCGCGCCATGCTGATCTTCAAGGTCAATAAAATACTGTGAATTTTTTGCTGTTTCTACTGTTGACATATATTCTTAGGTTTTTCACAAAGTTAGTGATAATTTTAAAGTTAGGAAAATAGCATGGGTTTTACTCTGCTAATCTGCCCAGTATTCTTTAATAAGTGGATAGCCTGCTTTTTTAAAAGCATTTTGCAGTTCTTCACCCATTTTTTCATTGTTTTGTTCACTGGACATATAAAGATAGAACAGATTGCTTTTTGAAGTTTGTGTTTTTTCATCTGCTTTGGCATTGGTAACGGTTGTAATTACGGAATCATCTTCTGCTTCCAGAATAATCTGAATGTCTTTTCCTATTTTTTTAAGCTTGGCGAGGGGAACCTCCTGTTTGATCAATTGAGTGCCTGTGAAATATGAACTGGTCATTCTGATTTCAAAAGACAGCTTTTTTTCTTGATCAATAGAGAATTCCTTAACAATACTAATCGTGTCTCCATTAAAAAGTCGTGACTTGAATTGGTTTTTTACTTCTTTTTTAAGCTCTCTGTTCAATATATTGAGTATTTTCTTTTCCTGTGCAGAATTTGTATTCCACATACCGAAAATGAGTAGAAATAAAACAATGGGCTTCATAATTATATGGTTTAGTTTTTATGATAAGATATTCTTGAAACGTATTTATGATCATTTTAGTTTGTAGTGCCGAACGTATAAAATAAAAACGGCCTCTTATGAGGCCGTTTTATCAATTATCAATAATCTTAGTGATCATATTTCTTATCCATTACGAAACTCTCCATGAATTTCGTTGTATAGTTTCCAGACAGGTAATCTTCATTATCCATTAGTTGTCTGTGGAATGGAATGGTAGTTTTTACTCCTTCAATATAGAATTCTTCCAATGCACGTCTCATTTTGGCAATAGCTTCTTCACGCGTCTGAGCAGTAGTGATAAGCTTAGCAATCATGGAGTCATAGTTAGAAGGAATGGTATATCCTGAATATACGTGAGTATCAACTCTGATTCCGTGTCCGCCAGGAATATTCAATCCTGTGATTTTTCCCGGAGATGGTCTGAAATCATTGTAAGGATCTTCTGCATTAATTCTACACTCGATGGAATGTAGCTTCGGATAGTAATTAATTCCTGAAATCGGAGTTCCGGCAGCAAGAAGGATCTGTTCTCTGATCAGGTCATAATCGATTACCTGTTCAGTGATCGGGTGTTCTACCTGAATTCTTGTATTCATTTCCATGAAATAGAAATTTCTGTGTTTGTCTACTAAGAATTCAATAGTTCCTACCCCTTCATAACCGATAAATTCAGCGGCTTTTACAGCGGCTTCACCCATTTTCTCACGAAGCTCATCTGTCATGAACGGAGAAGGAGTTTCTTCGGTTAATTTCTGGTTTCTTCTTTGTACGGAACAGTCTCTTTCAGAAAGGTGGCAAGCTTTCCCATACTGGTCTCCAGCAACCTGAATTTCAATATGTCTAGGCTCTTCGATCAGTTTTTCCATATACATACCTCCGTTTCCGAAAGCAGCAACAGCTTCCTGAATAGCAGATTCCCAGTGGTCTTTAAGATCTTCAGCTTTCCAAACTGCTCTCATTCCTTTTCCACCTCCACCTGCAGTCGCCTTGATCATTACCGGATAACCGATCTCTTCAGCTGTTTTAGCAGCTACTTCATAAGATTCGATCAATCCGTCTGAACCCGGTACACATGGTACCCCAGCAGCTTTCATGGTTGCTTTAGCGTTGGCCTTGTCTCCCATTTTTTCAATTTGCTCAGGAGTAGCTCCAATAAACTTAATGTTGTTTTTCTGGCAAATTCTTGAAAAGTTAGCATTTTCAGATAAGAATCCGTAACCCGGGTGAATAGCATCTGCGTTGGTAATTTCCGCAGCTGCAATAATGTTAGGGATTTTAAGGTATGAGTCTTTACTCATGGCAGGACCAATACATACCGCCTCGTCAGCAAATCTTACGTGAAGACTGTCTTTATCTGCAGTAGAATATACTGCTACGGTTTTGATCCCCATTTCTTTACAAGTGCGAAGAATACGCATTGCAATTTCGCCACGATTGGCTATTAATATTTTTTTGAACATCTTCTTAAATTTGAAAATTAGAATTTGAAAATTAGATAATGTTGTTTAATGTAGCACAGAGTCTAACATCTAATGTCTAACATCTAACTTCTAAATTAAGATGGATCTACTAAGAATAAAGGTTGGTCATATTCTACAGGAGTAGCATCGTCTACCAAGATCTTAACGATTTTTCCGCTGATTTCAGATTCGATCTGGTTGAATAACTTCATCGCTTCGATCACGCAAACTACTTTACCAGCAGAAACTTCATCCCCTACATTTACAAATACGTCTTTGTCTGGAGATGGTTTTCTGTAGAAAGTACCGATCATTGGAGATTTGATTGCCACATATTTGCTGTCATCAGAAGCCGCATCAGCTTTTTCCGCAGGAGCAGAAGATGCCGCAGGAGCAGCGGCCTGAACCGGAGCAGCTACTTGTTGAGGCGCAGTATGGTAAACTGCAGGTTGAGCATAAGCAACTTCGCTTCCAGCTAATGGAGTTTTAATAGTGATTTCGAAATCTTTTGTTTTGTATTTTACCTCTGATACTTCAGCCTTAGACACAAATTTGATAAGATTTTGTATGTCTTTAATGTCCATAAATTTGATATTTGATTTTGAGCCAAAGATACCAAAAAATAACAAAAAGTAACAAAAAACCACTCAATTTTATCAAAATTGAGTGGTTTTTGTATCAAAATGAGGTTTTTTAAGGAAAAATACCTCTTAGTTTTCTTCAGTAGTTTCAACTGTTTTTTCCAATACTACTTTACCTCTGTAGTATAGTTTTCCTTCATGCCAGTGAGCTCTGTGATAAAGGTGTAATTCACCAGTTGTTGCATCTTTAGCTAATTGAGGAACTACAGCTTTGTAGTGAGTTCTTCTCTTATCTCTTCTTGTAGACGACTGTCTTCTCTTTGGATGTGCCATTTTGTAATAACTTTTTTAATTTGATGAGCGATGAGATTCATCATCTCATCATATTAATTATTTTAATTTTTATCTTTTAACTTTTTCAAGGCGTCCCATCTCGGATCGCTTTCGTGTTCTTCCTCTTCCGTTTCTTCAATATCTTTCGGACTGAATTGATCAAGGATTTTCAAATCTTCCTCACTTACGTTAGGTGATAACTTTTTCATAGGAATGGAAAGTACCACGTTCTCATAAATCAGATGCGCTACATTGAACGCGTGGTCTGTGGTTGGAATAGTAATTACATCTTCTTCGCTGTCATCATACTCTTCTCCGAACTTTACCAAAACCTTGATTTCGTTTTCAATAGGATGATCGAATGCTTCATTAGTGATATCACAAATAAGTTCTACCGTCCCATGTGTTTTAATCTCAAATTCTAAAAAAGTAGTGTGTTTATCAAGTAAAACATCCACTGCAATCTTAGGATTTGTAAATTCCTGATCAGTGTCAAATAATTGAAAGAACGTTTTATCTATCTCAAATTTGAACTCGTGCTTGCCGGTTTTTAATCCGGAAAAGCTTATGTCATAGTTTCTTAACTTGTCCATAAAATGAGTGTGCAAAAATATGCATTTTTTTTATAATTACAAATAAAATATCTAACAAATTATATAAAAAATTATACAAAAGTTTTATCCTTCAGTATCTTCAGGAAGATCTTCATCTATTCCGTTATCTGCTGCCATTTTTCTTGGCTGAAGACGATTGCTCATCAGATCGTTATATTCACTTCTGTTTTTAAAAATTTTAATGGCAGTAAAAATAGCTTCGGTAAAACTTTGTTCATCTGCAATATTTTTTCCGGCAATATCATAAGCAACGCCATGATCGGGAGAAGTTCTGATGAATGGCAATCCGGCCGTATAATTTACGCCCTCTTCATACGCAAGAGTTTTGAATGGTGCCAATCCCTGATCGTGATACATCGCTAAAACAGCGTCGAAATTTTTGTACTTGCTCGGCTGGAAAAAACTGTCAGCAGGGAATGGTCCGAAAGCCAGAATACCATTATCCGAAAGTTCCTGAATAGCCGGCCCGATGATTTCGATTTCCTCATTTCCGATAACACCTCCGTCTCCAGAATGCGGATTCAATCCTAAAACAGCAATTTTAGGTTTTTGAATACAGAAGTCTTCGATCAGTGTTTGATTTAAAATCCTGATCTGTTTTTTTATTTTTTCTTTAGAAATATTCTCAGCGACTTTGGCAATAGGAATATGATGGGTTGAAACCGCTACTTTTAATTCCTCAGTAACAAGAAACATCAATCCTTTTTTGCTGAATTTTTCTTCAAAGTATCCTGTGTGTCCTGCGTGCTTGAATCCCATTTTCACCATTTCATCTTTGTTGATCGGGGCAGTAACCAGAACATCAATGTCTCCTTTCATTAAAGCCTCTGTTGCAGCCTCTAAAGAATCAATGGCCATTTTGGTAGATTCTTCTGTTGGAGTTCCTAGTTCTACATTCACATTATCCTTTACAAGATTTACCATATTCAGTTTTCCTCCTTGAGCTTGCGAAGCTTCATTAATATAATTGAAGTTCAGGTTCAGCTTAAAAATGTTTTTCTGAAAGGTAAATAATTTACCAGAGCCAAAAATTACCGGCGTGAAAAAATCTGTAATGGTTTTGTCTTTCAGAGACTTCATGATGATTTCCGGACCGATTCCGTTAAAATCACCGATTGAAATTCCTACTCGTACTTTATGGTGTTTTGGGCTCATTTTGATTATCTTTGAAGATTAGAATTTTACAAATTTAGCAAAAATAATATGTTCACAGGAATTATTGAAGCAGTTGGTGTTATTGAAAAGATAGAAGAAAAAGGAAGTAATATCGATTTTACGCTCACTTGTCCTTTTACCAATGAGTTAAAGATCGATCAAAGTTTAGCGCATAACGGGTGCTGCTTAACGGTTGTTGAAATTAAAGGAGACCAATATGTGGTTACTGCCATCAATGAGACTCTGGAAAAAACTAACCTAGAAAAATGGGAAGTAGGAACGGTGGTAAATCTTGAGCGTTGTATGAAAATGGATGGGAGACTGGACGGGCACATTGTTCAGGGACATGTAGATAAAACCGGAGAGGTAGTTGGAATAGAAAACAAAGACGGAAGTTATTATATTACCATAAAATATGAAGCAGACGGAAATTTTGTTACTGTTCCGCAAGGCTCCATTACGGTAAATGGAATCAGCCTGACAGTGGCACATAGTGAGGATTCTCAGTTTTCGGTGGCGATTATTCCATATACTTGGGAGTTTACGAATATGCAGCATTTGAAAGCAGGAGATAAAGTAAATCTAGAATTTGACATTATTGGTAAGTATATTGCTAGGTTAATTAAAAAACAGAATGTCATTTAACAAGTATAAAGGGTATAGTCTGCGAAACCGTGTGTTTTTCGGTTTCTTGTTCGTGTGTCTGTTAAGTGTGGCGGCGTCTTCATTGGTTCCGTACTATGTTTTAAGGAATAATTCTTTAGAGCAAAGTAAGATTGATATGCAGGTTAAAACCAATGCTGTCATGAGGTTCCTGGATTATGCCGTTAGCCAGAAGCTTATTGGAACTGAAGATTTACCCAATGTTTTAGGGAATAAGATTTATGAAATTGCGGATATTAATCAGCATGCCATTATTATTTATGACCTGAAAGGAAATTATCTTCTTTCCAGCACAGAACAAAACCAGGTAGATCAGAAAAAAATACCTATTAATATTGTTAATAAAATTCTCTCTACAGATACAAGAGTAGATATTACGGGCTACGATAAAGCTAAAGATGCTACCCGTACTTCATCTTATCTGATTTTGAAGAATAACGCATTAGAACCTATTGCGATAGTTTATATTCCGTTATATCATGATGAATCAGCTTATTTTGATGTTCTCCATAAATATGTTAAATACATCCTTCTGGTTGATATTTTCCTGATCCTTTTCAGTATCTGGATAAGCTGGGTAACTTCTAACAATCTGGCAAAAACGATTACGAAATTCTCCGATATGATCACGAGAATCACTTTGTTCGAGAATGAACTTCGCCCTATCAGATATTATAAAAATGATGAATTGAATGCTTTGGCAAGAGCATATAACAGGATGATCCTCCAGATTCAGGATCAGAAAGAAAGACTGCGGTTCAAAGCCTCTGAGGAAGCATGGCGTGAAATGGCAAAGCAGGTTGCTCATGAAGTGAAAAACCCTCTTACGCCCATGAAGCTCACCATTCAAAATTTTGAAAGAAAGTTTGATCCCGAAGATCCGAATATAAGAGAAAGAGTGGCACAGATGAGCAAAACAATGGTGGATCAGATCGATCTTATTGCTACGGTAGCCTCTGCTTTCTCGGAATTTGCCAAGCTTCCTGAAAAAAATAATGAGGTCATTAATTTAAATGCCGAAGTGGAAGATATTCTTCGTGTCTTTAATGACGAAAGTATTTTTCTGCATACCAATAAAAACAATATCATGATCAATATGGACAGGATTTACCTTTCCAGGATCATTACCAATCTGGTGACTAATGCAAAACAGGCTCAGAGTGATGATAGAAAACTGATCATCAATGTAGATGTAGAGCAGCATCAGAGAAGAGTGATGATCTCTGTTCAGGATAATGGAATTGGTATTCCCGAGAATATGTATGAAAGAATTTTCGAGCCTAATTTTACTTCCAAAAACAGTGGAATGGGACTCGGGTTATCCATGGTGAGAAAAATGGTTGAGGATTATAAAGGGGAAATTTCCGTGAAATCCGAAGTGGGGAAAGGTTCTACTTTTATCATTACATTACCTACTAACTTATAGTGAAGCCTTTCAAATTTAAACAATTCGAAGTACAGCAGTCTAAAGATGTCTTCCGGGTAGGAACGGATGGTGTCATTCTTGGGTCTTTGGCTAGTGTGGAAAATGCATCAAAGGTTTTGGAAATCGGGACTGGTACCGGTTTGATTTCATTAATGCTGGCTCAAAGAAATCCCAATGCTGAATTCCTGGGGATTGATATTAATGAAAATGCTGTACAGCTTACCAAAAGCAATTTTGAAAATTCTGTTTTTAGTTCGAGGTTAAAAAATATCCTTCAGGATTTTAAGATCTTGGAAACGGAAGAAAGATTTGATCTGGTGGTTTCTAATCCACCTTATTTTGAAGAATCGACTTCGGATAAAGATAAAATTGCGAGGCAAACCGTGGAGCTGAACTTCAAACAATTGATCTCAAAGTCTTTTAATATGCTTTCTGAAAGGGGAATTTTATCAGTCATTATTCCTGTTGAAGTGGGTGACGAGTTCATTGATTTAGCTAAAGAAAATCAACTTTTTTTAAGCCGGAAAGTCAATATTAAAGGGATTATCCATTCAAATACAAAAAGATTAATCCTTGAATTTTCTCAGTTTGAAAAACAACTGGAAGAATCTGAGTTGATCATAGAAAAAAGTCCTAGACAATACTCGGACCAATATCTTGAACTCACTAAGGAGTTTCATGTTTTCGACAAAAAATAACCATTTTTATGACTCGATTATATATCATACTTCTGTTATTTTCAAACATTTTTTCTGCTCAGCAAAGAACATACTTTAATGAGGAGTGGGAGGCGACTACTAAAGCGAATGCTTCTTATTACAGAGAAACCTCAAAAGAAGGAAAATTAATAAGAATTAAAGATTTTTTCATTAATGGAAATTTGCAGATGGATGGTCTCGCAAGCAGTATTAAAAATGGAGAAGAGATTTTTGAGGGAGAAGTAAAATGGTATTTCCAAGATGGCAAGATAGAAAAAATTGCCAATTTTAAAAATGGAAAACAGGAAGGGGTGTTGAAAGAGTATGATGAATCGGGACAGATTATAAGTGATCTGGCCTATGCTAATAATGGGAAATATTCAGGGAAAGTCTACTTTTATAAGGATAAAGATTTTGCGTATAATAAAATTCAGGAATGGAAAGATTCTGAGCTCATTTTGGAAATAGAATATGATCAGGATATCACTTTGGCGAGGAAAGAAATCTATACTACGCCGGAAAGCGATAAAGAAACAAAATTTTATGATGAAAAGGGAACTTACTTAGGAACGTTTATAGGAGATAAAGAAGGTAGATACAATGGAATATATGTGGAGTATTTTTATCATCCGATGCGGGTGAAAAGTATTACAGATTATTTTGATTTTAACCAGATCCAAAAGGAAAAAGCCTATTTTTCTAATAATCAGTTGAAGTTTGAATATAGCAAGAAGGGCGATACCGGTTTTAAAGTATTTTATAATAAATCAGGACAGAAAATTGCAGAGCTAAAATATATTAAACCTGAAACTTCCAATTGGGATGTTTCTGCTTTTGACGGAACTCAGCTGTATTATTTTGATGGCGATCTTTCAGATATAGTAAGTACAAAAGTGGTTTTAAGAAACGGTGATTTTGTAGTTGTTGAAAATTATTATGAAAATTCGGATTTAAAGGAAAAAGTAACTTATCTGGAAAAAGATATGGTTGACAAAAGAGAATTTTTTAATAAAAACGGGAGTAAAAGATTTGAAATAAAGTATAGAAATAATAAACCTTACAGCGGAACAGAAGAAAATGATAGAGGATATGTTTTTACCTATAAAGAAGGTGAAGTAATCAATCAGCAGTTTTATAATTATAAGGACATAATGGAATATGAAAAGACTTATAATGAAGAAAAACAGATATATGAAGGAAAGGTCTTTACCCGTGATCAAGGGCTTCCCAAATATACTTATACAACACAGAATTATGAACCTCGTTTCGGGTTCAGTGGTGAACTGGTTTCTTTTATCAAAGGAAAAGAATTTTCACGGGCAACATTTGAGGACGGCGAGCTGAAAAATGGAATTGCAATTATGGATAATGAAGGACAAAGGGTAGATTTTGAAAGAAAAGGAGATATTTTGAATCTTAAATATTATGATTCTGAAAATATCAAAGTGATAAAGGAGAAAAATATTAAAATTTCAGAGATTGATCATTATGCCAAAAGGCTTGTCGAAAATAATTTTTTTGATGTTTATAATCACTGGAAGCAAAAGACGGAATTGGATGGTACGGAAGGTTACACAGAAGATGTTACTATTTATAAAGTAGGAAATACTGATGATATCAACAATAATGTACAAAGAGCAGAAGTTGCCACACCGAAGCCTCAAAAATAAAAAAAAAACTGCCTTTACTAGGGCAGTTTTTTTATTATCTATTTTTTATTCAAACAATTCTGTAGTATCCAATACGGAAACTTTCCCATCTTCACATCGGATGGCTTCACCCGGGAAGTTTTGGATCATGTGGTAATCGTGAGTAGCCATCACTACTGCGGCACCATTTTCTTTGGCTACCTGCTTCAGTAGCGTCATAATTTCATTGGACGTTTCAGGGTCAAGGTTTCCTGTAGGCTCATCCGCTAAAATAAGATCAGGGTGATTTAATAAAGCTCTTGCAATAGCAATACGCTGCTGCTCTCCGCCTGAAAGCTCATGAGGCATTTTATGCTTCTTGCTTTTCATGTTTACGCTTTCAAGAACTTCATTGATGCGCTCGTCCATTTTTGCCTTATCGCTCCATCCTGTTGCTTCAAGAACAAATCTTAAATTTTTCTCTACCGTTCTGTCGGAAAGCAATTGGAAGTCCTGGAAAACGATCCCTAATTTTCTTCTTAAGTTCGGAACATCAGACATTTTAAGCTTGGCAAGATCGAATCCTACAACACTTCCATGTCCGGATGCTAAAGGAATATGCCCATATAATGTTTTTAAAAGTGAACTTTTTCCGGAACCTGTTTTCCCGATAAGGTAGCAGAATCTGCCTTTTTTGATGTTAAGATTAACATCAGAAAGAACAGTGAAGTTTTTTTGTGCAATTTTAGCGTGTTGTAAACTTATAATATTATCTCCGGAAATATGGGTATGTGGCATAATTCAGTTTTAAAGTACTATTTTAATTCAGAATTTAAAAATAGAGAAAAGAAACGTAAGGAACCTAAATTTTAGTAAATTTTAACAACAAAAAATGCCTGAAAAACTTCTTTTCAAGCATGATTTGTATATGATAATTCGAGAAATTATCTCTTAGCGCGTGATGCACTTACAGTTAATCTCTTTCTGCCTTTAGCTCTTCTCGCAGCCAAAACTCTTCTTCCATTTGGCGTAGACATTCTTTCTCTGAAACCGTGTTTGTTTCTTCTCTTTCTTTCTGATGGCTGGAATGTTCTTTTACTCATTACTATTATATTTAAATCGTAATTATCTATTTATTTTTCAGGTTGCAAAGATATGTATTTTTTTAAAAGTTACAAACTTTAATTACTTTTTTTTGAAATTATTCGAAATGTTTTTTCATCGATTGCAGATAAAAGCCGATTCTAAACAGCATTCTTTATATTCAAAAATTAATCGCAATGTTGATTTAAAAACTTTATCTTTGGAGACTCAAATTTAAACAAAAAATAAACACACATGATGTTTACACCTGCGGAACTTTTAGAAATTAATACCCTTCTCTCTCCGGAAAGCAAAATAGTTATTCTTACCCATTACAATCCTGATGGAGATGCTATTGGTTCCAGCTTTGGATTGAAGCATTATTTAAAAGCTAAAGGAATTCATGCTGATGTAATTGTTCCGAATGATTTTCCAAAGTTCCTGAAATGGATGCCTGAATCCAAAAAGGCAATTATTGCAGAATACAAAAGAAAAGTGGCGTATGATCTGATCAGCGAAGCAGATGTTATTTTTTGTTTGGATTTCAATGCGCCTTCCAGAATCGGAATCGTGGGAGACTGGCTGATTAAAGCTACAGGAAAGAAAATTCTTATTGACCATCATCAGCAGCCGGAACCATTCGATTACGTGTATTCGGATACCATTATTCCGGCTACTTCACAAATGATCTATCATTTTATTGAAGCATTGGGTGATGAAAAGCTGGTGAATAAAGATATGGCTGAATGCCTTTATACGGGTATTATGACGGATACGGGAGGTTTCCGCTTCCGTTCTACAAGCGCTACCACACACAGGATTATTGCTAACTTGATTGAGAAAGGTGCTGATCCTTCCATGATCACTTCCAATACCTGGGATACGAATACGGTTTCCCGCCTTCACCTGCTTTCTTTGATTTTAGGACGAATTGAAGTGGTTCATGACGGAACTGTTGCTGTGTTGTCCTTAACGAGAAAAGAATTGCAGCAATATGGTTTCCAGAAAGGCGATACGGAAGGTTTCGTGAATTACGGGCTGAGTATTATGGGGGTAAAAATGTCTGCATTCTTTATGGAAGACCTTTATGAGGACTTTATTAAAATTTCTTTCAGAAGCAAAGATGATGTGGATGTGAATCAGTTTTCCAGAAAGTATTTCAATGGAGGAGGGCATATCAATGCGGCCGGAGGTAAATCTTACGAATCTTTGCCGGATACTATTGAAACATTCAAAAAAAGGGTGGAAGAGTTTCAGATTTAAAAGGGGTAAACTCGCGAAACTGCAAAATTGTAAAATCGCAGAAGATTTTTTGAATTATAACCTTAAATCCTCGGAGCCAGGAATTCGGAGTCTCATATCAGATAATGGTCCTTGTGTATCCTTTGTCCTCTAATTCTTTGCAGGTATAGTCATACACTTCTTTGAACATTTCATCAAGATTTTTCTTATTGAAAAGGCTGAACTTGGTCATTTTAGGAGGGTCAAGGAATATATCACAGGATTTGGCTTTAGAATACACCGATTTGGCGATGGCAAGGTGTAAAATTCTGTCGAATTCCTTCATTAAGCTCATGTTTTTAAGCTCATCATAGCTGATGGAATTAACGTGGGAAGCTATCAGAAAATCGCATTTATCAATAATGGGTTCAATAGGCAGGTTATCCAAAACACCACCGTCAACATATAGTTTTTCACCGATCCGTACAGGTGGAAGGACAAAAGGGACACTCGAAGAAGCCAAAAGAGGACCGAAAAGTTCTCCTTCAGAAAAGAAATCAACGATTCCGTGAGTTAATTCCGTAGCCGTTACATAAACAGGAATTTTTAAAATACTGAAATTATCCTCAGGGAAATGATCCTTAAATAGTTTTAAAATAAAACTTGAGCTAAAGATCCCGTTTTTGGAAAGCCTCAGATAAGACCGTGAAAAAAAAGTAGTCTGTTTTACGATCTCTATCATTTCATCCGGTGTTTTACCTAAAGAATAAAAAGCTCCGATGATAGATCCTGCGCTTGTTCCTGAAATGATATGTGGTTTCAGATGATATTCTTCCAAAGCTTTTAATACGGCGATGTGAGCAATTCCGCGCATTCCGCCACCGGAAAGTGTCAAGCCGATTATTGGCTTCTTTTTTTTGAAAGAAAACAGCCCCATATTTTAAAGAACTAATTTTTTCGGCATATTGTGAAGCAGTTCTGTATTGATGATTTCTGCACAGATGCAAGGCTTTTCCCAGTGTCCATTGTGTCCGCAATCCAGAACATAAGACTTGATGTTGGTTCTGTCCGGAAGATTTTTTATGGTGTTCTCGGTTTTTACAGCATTGTCATGCTTGCCGGTCAATACCAGAATTTTAGACTCAAGGTTTTCTAAGACATGTTTTTTATCTGTTCTTTCAACCATGCCTTTTACGCAAGCCAAAGCTCCTAAATTGTTGGTGGAAAGTGCAATTTGAAGTGCTGTTTCTATTTTTCCCTCCAGAATGTCTCTCTCATTGGGGTTGAACAGATTCGGAATTCCGGCTCTTGCATAATTGGAGAAGGCTTCTTTGATAATCCTGTAGCTTTTTATGCGTTGTTTCTTTTTCTCTTCGTCATCGGGAAGATAGGTGGAAAAAAATAAGGTTAAACTTTTAAGGGTATCAGGGTATTTTTCGGCAAAAGCTAAAGATACATAACCTCCCATGGAGTGCCCCAACAGATGTATTTTGGTTAAATTCTGATCGTCTATCACTTTTTTTACTTCATCAGCCATAAGTTCCACGGTGTGTACTTCTGCTAAAATATCAGATTTTCCATGGCCGGGAAGATCAATTTTCAGTAGAGAAAAGTTTTCGGAAAGATGAGGTTCCATATCATCCCATATGGAAAGGTTTTCCATAAAACCGTGAAGCAGTACCAGTGTTTCTTTTCCGTTTCCTTTTCTTTCAAAGTATAGCATGATCTCAAAATTAAAATATGGATATGATCTGCAAATCCCGAACCATTACAACTAGCCGGATGAAATCATATCTCCCAAATTTAAGTAAAAAAGAGCATTTTAAATGCTCTTTCTTTTTATTTTGTCAATTCGTTATATACCTTCTGTTCCCATGGTTTGATATCAGTGACACCGTATCGTTCTTTTTTAGCGATGGTAACATTATCCAGCATATCCACAAAGTTTTTATAGTTTGACTCATCAGTAGGTTTGATGATGATGGTGAAAATTTCTTTTCTAGGAGCTTTGTTATAGGCTTCTGCAATCAATTTTGGTACATTCATTCCGCTAAGGTCTGTTTCTTTTAAATTACTAGTGTTTAAATTCTCTGAAGAGCTTTGATGATAAAATATACGATTGTCTTTTCCAAGAATGAAGGTAATTTGATTTCTCACATCAATAGGAGGAGTGTGGATCGGGTCCGGGTTTGGATCTTTTGCCGGCAATCCCAGATCCATTACATTAGGTTTTGTAAAATTGGTAGTGAACATGAAAAAGGTAATTAATAAAAACCCTAAGTCTACCATTGGGGTCATATCGATACGGATCAGTTTTTTTCTTTGTTTTCCGCCTTGTTTCTCTTGTGCAATAACTTCAGCCATAATTCATATTTTAATAGGTTAAACGGTATGTGATTAATTGAATCCATACAAAGTTGATGCCTAAAATTTTAAAATGGCAATAAAAATTTGATTTTATTAAATTGTCAATATGTAAAAACCCTATGAATTTAAAAATTCATAAGGTTTTATAACATTTTAAGAATATGGAATTTATTTTCTAATAATTAATTTTTCAGAAAGAATATTTTTTTCTACACTGTCAATTTGAATGATATACACTCCGTTTGCAAATGTTGAGGTTTCAATGGAAATATTTGTCTGAGAATATTTTTTGCTGAAAACCTTTCTTCCTACAATATCAAAAATAGTCACTATGCTTTCTTTCGGAAGGTGATTGATATAGACAAAATCTTTTGTCGGGTTGGGATACAATATTGGTTTTTCAGAAGCATTATTCTCCATGGTTCCTAATTCTTTAGATCCGCTTAACTTTAAAATCCAAAAATCAAGTTGACCATGGTTTCCGGTAACATCCCCGTTATTGGGATTTGTATTTGAATATCCTGCTACAGCTAATCCACCATCTGTGGTAGAAATAATGCTATAAGCCGCCTCGTTTCCATTTCCACCATATGATTTATGCCATAATAAGTTTCCTAAAGTGTCTAATTTTACTACCCAATATTGTGTAGAAGCCAAAGGCTCAGATTCGGCAACTCCGGTATTTGAAGAGAGGTATCCTGTAGCGATATAGTTTCCGTCCGGAGTTTGTTTTACTGAATAAGCCTGATCATAAGTAACGCTTCCCAGAGCTTTTTCCCATTGTAGATTACCTAATGCATCCAGCTTAATAATCCAGAAATCTCCTTGACCGTTGTTAAAACTTATATTTCCGTTAATAGAAGTGGTAGTACCTGATATAATGTAACCGCTGTCTGAAGTTTGATTTATAGAATAAGCATTATCCTCTCCGGAACCGCCGAAACGTTTTTCCCATGTAATATTACCCGTACTTCCGAGTTTTACGATCCAAAAATCTCGCGATCCGAAGGCGGCACTAGATACGTCTCCGCTGTTTGAAGAGTAGGTATCTCCCGATACAATATAACCTCCGTCACTGGTCTGCTGAATTTCAAAAGCTCTTTCATTATTGGTGCCACCCAGAGCTTTTTGCCATTGCAAATTTCCTGAAGAGTCTAATTTTACTACCCAGTAATCGGTTTGACCGTGGTTTCCGGTAATGTCTCCATTGCTTGAACTCGAATATCCGGTTACGATATATCCTCCGTCGGTAGTTTGCTTTACAGAGGTTGCAATGTCTTGAGCTTGGCCACCATATGTTTTTTGCCAGACTATATTTCCGAGTGCATTTAGTTTTACAATCCAGTAATCTGAAAATCCTTTGTTCAGGGTAATGTCTCCATTAGATGAATTGGTGAAACCTGCGACAACATATCCCCCGTCTGAGGTAGTACAGATAGAGTTTGCCTGATCGTCGCCAGATCCGCCAAGAGACTTCTGCCACTGAAAAGTTCCTAAAGCATCCATTTTCACTACCCAGAAATCATTATCTCCCTGATTTATGGTTGCATTTCCATCAGAAGATTTTGAAAATCCAGCAGTGATGTATCCTCCGTCCGGAGTTTGTACAATAGATTTTGCTGTTTCATTATTTGATCCCCCAAAAGATTTTTGCCATTGAATGGATGGGATCTGGGATAGAACCAATGAGTTTAATAATAAGAAAATTAAAGAAGTAAATTTTAAATTCATAATACTTTATTGCTATGATTATTTATGTCTTGAATTTATATGTTTTTATTATTAACAATAACTTAATACAAGCTACTAATATGATAAAATTATTAAGAATTTGAATTGTTATTGATAACAAAATTAGTAAGTGTAGAGATTTTTCTAATAAATGTAAAAAGCCTCACCCAAAAGGGTGAGGCTTCTATATTTTGTATATGAAAAATTATCTATTTATTCTGCTTGTAAAAATTAACTCCACACTCCAGAAATTTCTTGAAATCTTCTTTAGGCATATATCCGGAAACCGGGGTGTTAATCACTTTTCCGCCCGGAGTTACCAACACATAGTGAGGTTGAGAATTATTATTAAAATTCACCTGTTGGAACAAACTCCATCTGTCGCCAATTGTTTTCACTTTTTTCACCTGTCCTTCTCCTAAGTCAATTTTAGTCTGTTGATCTTCAGGGAGCTCTTCTTTGTCGTCAACATACAGAGAGGCTAGTACAACATCATTCTGAAGAATAGGTAGAATATCCGGCTCACTCCAGACAAATTCCTCCATTTTTCTACAGTTTTCACAACCGTATCCTGTGAAGTCTATGAGAATTGGTTTGTTTTCCTGCTTGGCTATTTCAATCGCTTTAAAGAAATCGTGTTCAGGATGCATTCCTAAAATTCCGTCCTTTTCATCATGGAAGTAGCTTACGTTTAATGGAGGTAAAATTCCACTTAATAATTGTAGTTTCGGGCGGTCTGATGGAATTAATCCCTGGATCAGATAGATTACAAAACCAATTCCTAAAGCTCCCAATATTTTTCTGGTGATAGAAATTTTAGGCTTCTTATCATCGTGAGGAAATCTTATCAGTCCGAATAAATATAAAGTCAATCCAATGGTGATTATAATCCAGATCACAATGAAAAGCTCTCTTTTCAATAAGAAAGTTTTAGAAACAAGATCCGCTTTAGATAAGAATTTTAAAGCTAGAGCCAGTTCCACAAAACCAAGAACCACTTTTACCGTATTCATCCATCCTCCGGATTTCGGAAGACTTTGTAAAGCTTGTGGGAATAAAGCCAATAATCCAAAAACGATTGCCCATGCTAACCCAAATCCGGCCAATGCAAAAGTAAGCAGCATTGGAACATTGGCTGAGCCTGTAACAGCACTCCCCAGTAAACTTCCTAAAATAGGGCCTGTACAAGAGAAGGAAACAATTACCAGCGTCAATGCCATGAAGAAAATACCAATAATTCCACCAGCTTCTTCTGCTTTAGAAGATTTGTTGGCAATAGAGCTTGGTAATGTAATGTCATAATATCCGAAGAAACTTCCCGCGAAGAAAATGAATATGATAAAGAATACAATATTCAGCCATACGCTTGTAGAGATTTCATTGAAAATATTTCCTGCAATTCCATCGATCAAATGGAATGGTACACTCAATAAAACAAAGATTAAAAGAATGAAAAAACCATAGATAAGTGCATCTCTTTTTCCTTTTGCTTTGTTTTTATTTCCTTTAGTAAAGAAGGATACCGTTAACGGAATCATCGGGAAAACGCAAGGTGTCAATAAAGCAATTAACCCTCCGATAAATCCTAAGAACAAATACGTCCAGTAATTTTCATCCATCTTTTCAGAGGCTGTACCGCAGTTGGTTAAAGGTTTTTTGAAATTTAATGTTTCAATCTTTAACTTTTTTGGATCAAGCTGAGAGTTTTCTGTAACAGTCACTGTTGCATTTGCCGGAGCAACAACAGTCACTTCCGCCGTTTTTGCAGAATCTTTTATTTCTTCCGTTTTATTGTCTGTTACTTCTTCAGGAGCTCCTTTTGGAGTTACTTTTTGATTGAACTCTAATGTATTGGGGGCTAAACAAACCCTGTCGTCACAGGTTTGATATGTGATTTCAGAAGTTACATCTGCAGGTTTTGCAGGGTCTTTTAATTTGAATTTTTGTTTGAAACCGGCTGTATTAGAGTAGTATACAATGGTACCTCCGAAGGCTTCAGAAAATTCTTCATGTTTTTTACCTACCTCCGTAAACTTTCCAATCAATTCTATATTCTTCCCGGAGACTTTGTATTCAGTCGGGATTCCTGTATCTGGTGGAAGATCTTTGGAATAGATATGCCATCCACTTTCCATAGTGGCATTTAAAACAGCTTCATACTGATTGTTGCCTAGGTCATTGATCGTGAATTTGAACTTTACAGGATTTTTTATTTGTGCATTGATTCCTGAGAATAAGAATAATAGGATTAATAAAAACCAGTTTCTGAATTTCATTTTACTTTTCATTAAAAATTTTGAGAATATATTTCGCTTTCTCATCCTTCGCGTATCTTCTGTCCTGCCGGAAAGGAATAACACCTAGAACTGTATCATTACTGTCCGTCAGCAACCAGATTTTTTGCTTTGCTAAAATAGATAATTTTTCGTCCCTAAAAAACTTGGAGACCTTCTTTTTGCCTGAAAACCCCGAAGGATAAAAAACATCTCCTTCCTGCTGTTTTCTTAATTGCAGTGGGAAACGGAGTTTCTCCGCATCGAAATCCCATTCAAAATCCTTATTGATTTCTTCAATGTCTTCCATATGGTCTTTCAGATTGATGTTGATCTGGTTTTCGTCAAAATCAAATTGTTCAATCAGGATGACTCCTTCCTTTGACATTTTTTTTGCATATCTGTTGAAGATGACCAGTTCATTTCGGCCGGTCTTCAGCTCAAAATCTTTGGAAAAAAAAGAGCTTCCGTTTTCAGCCTTGAAAATTTTAGGGATTTCCTCTATCTGATCAAATCCGTATTGTTTTAAAATTTCGAATTGTACAAAATCACTTTCCAGCTGTAATTTTTCTTTGGATAAGATGACATGATCCAGGTTAAATGTTGAAAGTTTTTTTTCGATCTCCCTGATCTGTTGTTGAACAAAGCTCTTCGTCTGATTCAGGTAAAAAACACTTTTTTTAAAATTTTCCAGAAAATGATCATTAGTCTCCAGAAGTTTCGGAACAATTTCGTTCCGGATTTTATTTCTTAGATAGTCATTTTTTTTGTTCGAAAGGTCCTCACGATATTTTACATTATTTGCTTTCGCAAACTCATAAATATCTTCTTTTGAAAAAGATAAAAGAGGACGAAGAATCTTATTGTCATTAGCCGGGATTCCCGACAGACCATTAATCCCTGCTGCTTTTGAAAGATGGATGATGAATGTTTCCAGCTGATCGTTCAAATGATGTGCTGTAATCAAAAATTCAAGCTTCTCTTTTTCCTGAACCTGTTTGAAAAATTGATAACGAAGTTCTCTCGCCCAGAGCTGGATAGAATTATCAGTCTTTTGATCTTTTTCAGAAACCTCATATAGATGAAATTTGATGTGGTATTTTTCACAGAAATCCTGGACGGTTTTTTGGTCCAGATCAGAATCTTCTCCACGAAGTTTATAGTTGATATGGGCTACCTGAAACTCGAACCCCGAATTCTTCATCTCTTCTCTCATCTCCAGAAATAACGAAGCCAAAACCATAGAATCCGCACCGCCGCTCACTGCTAAAAGATAGGAATGATTTTCAGGAGAATTCACCAGATATTGTAACTGATTTTTGAAGCTTTTTCTTTCCAGCATGGAGATAGAGGATTTCTTTTATGCAAAGATAATCCATATAATTCAATTGAATTTCCCTAACTTTGATTCGTCTAAAACAGATTACTTATGAAGATATTTAAAATTTTAGCAGTTTCTGCAATGGTGTTGGGAATGACATCTTGTATCAGCAAAAAGCAATATGATGCTTTAAATACCAATTACAAGCAGTGTATTGAAAATATTGGTGAAAGACAAAGAGAAATCCAGGATTTAAAAGCTCAGAACTCTGCATTGTCAGGTGAAAACAATTTATTGAAAAGCCAGCATGATGCTTTAAAATCATCTTTGGATGCATGTTTGGCAAACAGCGGAAAAAGTTCGGCTAATATTGATAAGCTAGTAGGAGAGATTAATGCTTCCAACTCTTATATCAAGCAATTGATTTCAAGCAATGCGAAAAATGACAGTTTAAATTTGGCTTTATCCAACAAGCTGAAAAGATCTTTGGATAATGTAGCGGATGATGATGTTCAGGTAAAAGTTCTTAAAGGTGTTGTAATGATCTCCCTTTCTGATAAAATGCTTTATAAAACAGGAGATTACAATGTATTGCCTGCTGCACAGGAAGTTTTAGGTAAAGTAGCCAAAGTGATCAATGATTACGATAAGTATTCTGTATTGATTGAAGGAAACACAGATAACGCACCTTTAAATTCTGCAAATCTGCCAAGAGACAACTGGGATCTTTCTGCATTGAGAGGTACGGCAATTGCTAAGATCTTGCAAACGCAATTTGGAGTAGACCCTTCAAGAATTACGGCAGGAGGTCGTTCCGAGTACAATCCTAAAGCAACGAATATGAGTGTTTCTGGAAGAGCGGAAAACAGAAGAACAGAAATTATCATTATGCCTAAGCTTGACGAATTCATGAAGCTTATGGATATTGCTCCTAAGAAATAATTACCCATCAAATAATAAATAAAAATCCCGAAATTATTTCGGGATTTTTATTTTCAATTAAATTAATTCTTCTTTTTTCAGTAAAGAAATAATTCGATGAAAAAATGAATTGGATATTTCTGCTTTATTTTTAGGGGAAGATTGATTCGAAGGATAATTTTTTCTGATGATTTGATTTTTAGTTTTCTTTTTAACGGTTTTTTCAGTGTTCATAGCTATTTTGTTCTTTCCTTAGTTTATGAAGCAAAGATATTTTAGAAATCCTTATAAAAGTATCCGGGTTTTTACGGTATTTTTTGAAAGCTGCTTTTTCGGCTTTTCATTATATTTACTACATTTGAATAACAAAATTTAGGACGAATGAGCTTTTTTGAAGAGAAGAATCCCGAAATGGACAGATACCTGGAAACCCATGCGTCTTCTGAACCGGAAATTCTGCGAAAATTACGAAGAGAAACCTTTCAGAAAACTACGCAGCCCCACATGATTTCAGGATATCAGCAAGGGAGACTTTTAACAATGATCTCTCAGATGGTGAGGCCTCAAAATGTGTTGGAAATCGGTACTTTTACAGGATATGCAACTCTTTGTCTTACTGAAGGCCTTTCTGAAGACGGGAAAATAACCACTTTGGATGTAAATGAAGATTTGGCTTATTTACCCCAAAAATATTTTGCCGAAAGTAAATATTCCAACCAGATTAACTTTAAACTTCAAGATGCCAAAGAATTCCTTCGAGAAACCGATGAGGTCTTTGATCTTGTATTTATAGATGCGGATAAAGAGAATTATGTAGAATATTTTAAACTGATCAAGCCTAGAACGAAATCAGGATCAGTTGTAATGTTCGATAATGTGCTTTGGTATGGAAAAGTGCTGGAAGAAAACCCTAAACAAAAGTCTACTCAAATTATTAAAGAGCTTAATGATTTAATTGCAAAGGATGACGATTTTGAAAATCTTATTTTACCTTTGCGAGACGGAGTTAATTTTCTTAGAAGAAAATAAAAAGATGAGACGTAAAGTTCTCAGTTAAATATTATGAATAAAGGAATTTGTATTGTTACGGTAGCACCGGTTCGTGCGGAAAATTCGGACAAAGCGGAAATCGTTACGGAAATATTGTTTGGAGAAAGTGCGGATATTTTGGAAGTAAATAAAAACTGGACCAAAATAAAAATGCACTATGATGGCTATGAAGGCTGGATGGATACCAAACAGATAAAATCGGTAACCGATGAAGAGTTGTCCAAGAGAAAAGTGACGATTATTACCGAAGACTTTTCTTCCGTGATCATGAATGACGGAAAGACATTGCTTTCTATGGGTTCTGAAGTGGAATTTCCGGCCGTAGCCTCAAGACGAAGCCATGATGTACGGGAAAGTATTGCCTTAACAGCGAAAGAATTCATTAATGTCCCTTATTTATGGGGTGGAAAGAGTTTTTTTGCAGTAGATTGTTCCGGATTTACTCAATTAGTATATAAAATTCATAATATAAAACTTCCAAGAGATACTTACCAGCAGGCTGAAGTAGGAGAGGCGTTAAGCTTTGTTGAAGAAAGCCAGCCGGGAGATTTGGCCTTCTTTGAAAATGCGGAAGGTAAGATTATCCATGTAGGAATAATGCTAGACAATCAAAAGATTATCCATGCTTCGGGGAAAGTGAGAATAGATACTTTGGATTCCACGGGGATTTTTAATAAGGAGCTTAACAAGCATACTCATAAACTGAGAGTGATTAAAAACGTACTGTAATGATGAAAATTTCCAATGTATTGTTAACAGTAAATATTCTTTTACTTGTTTTCATTTGGATATTCATAGCAATGGAATATAAAGGTTTACCTGAAATAATTCCTTCTCACTTTGCAGTTAATGGAACGGTAGACGGAGAAAGTGAAAAAAGAGCGATTTGGTTTTTACCTGCTGTTGCAACTTTTATATTTTTACTTCTTGTCGGAATTCCGAAAGACCCAAATTCTCCCTTACTAAATGTTCCTGATAGCTATAGAAATAAGGAAAGTCTACGACTGCTTATGTACAGTATATTGCTTCCTGTCTTACTTTTATTCGGAGATATCATTGTAGAGAGTATATGGGTGGCTCAGGGAAAACTGACAGAAATGACAAATGCTGTTTTTGTTTTATTAAGCCTTTTATTGATTGTGATTGGGGCGAATATATTTTGTATGATTAAAAAAGGGAAACTTGAACAATAATGATACGCTCAAAAGAAAATTCTGAATACTACGCATGGGGAAACCATTGTGACAGTTGGGTTTTAAGAGATTCTCAAAACTTATCGGTAAAGCAGGAGAGAATGCCTTCCGGGACTTCAGAGAAGCTTCACTTTCATGAATATGCCGAACAGTTTTTTTACATTTTCATGGGAGAAGCTACATTTTATGTAAACGATGAAAAGTTAACTGTGAAAGCCGGCGAAAGTATCTCGATTTTACCCGGATCCAAACATAATATTTCCAATAAAACTTCAGAAGATCTGGAATTTCTGGTCATTTCCAGTCCTTCTACGAATAATGACAGAATTGAAATCCAATAATAGCTGAAATGTCCTTTCTTTATAACATATTCATCAGTCTCCTGATCTTTGGAATGAAGGTTTTCTCCTGGTTCAATGAGAAGACGAAAAAAGGGGTGGAAGGAAGGAAACAATCTTTATATTTGGTAAAATCAGCATTCTCAAAATCAGATAAGGTGATCTGGATGCATGCCGCAAGTTTAGGAGAATATGAACAGGGACTTCCTGTTTTAGAAAAGTTAAAAGAACAATTTCCGCAGCATAAAATTCTGGTAACGTTTTTCTCGCCTTCAGGATATGAAAATGTAGTTAAAAAGAAATATTTGGCAGATGTGATCTGCTATCTGCCGTTTGATAAAAAGCGTACTGTTCAGGAATTCGTTTCACAATTCAATACGGAGTTGTTTTTTACAGTGAAATATGATTACTGGTACAACCTTCTGGATACCTTAAAGAAACAGAAGGTAAAAACATATGTGATTTCTGCTTTGTTTTATGATAGACAAGCCTTTTTCACTTCGTACGGGAAATGGTTTGTCAAACAGTTGAAGAAAAACATAGACTGGTTTTTTCATCAAACGAAAGAATCTCTCTTATGGGCTAAAAGTATAGGTCTTACCAATTCATCTGTGGCAGGTGATACCAGATTTGATCGTGTAAAACAATTAAGAGAGCGTAATAACCATATAGATTTCATTAAAGAATTTATTGGGAATGAAAAAACGGTGGTTTTTGGAAGCTCTTGGCAGGCGGAAGAAAAGATTGCCGAAGAAGTGATCAAAGGTAATCCGTATGTAAAGGTCATTATGGCTCCACATGATTTAAAAAGAGTTCAAAACCTGAAACAGACTCTTCCCGATGCATTATTATATAGTGAGGTGAAGCAAAATAATATCCATGATTTTAGTTCAAGAGTTTTAATTATCGATAGCATTGGTTTATTATCAAAATTGTATTCTTATGCAGATATTGCTGTTGTGGGAGGTGGTTTTCATGATGCAGGATTGCATAATATTTTGGAAGCCGCAACATTTGGTGTTCCTGTGATTTTTGGGAATCATTACAGAAAAAATCCGGAAGCAGATGAGTTAATTTCTGTGGACGGTGGAAGGTCTTTTGAAAAAGAAGGTCTTGCTGCCGACTTTGTATTTTTCCTTCTTAACAATAAGGAGATATTGGAGAAAATGTCTGAAAATGCCAGAAATTTTGTTGATGGTAAGCCAGATTCCTCCAAACTTATCTTGGAAAAAATTTTATCTTAAATACCCCTGGCTTTTAATCTCTTTCATAATCAAATCTAAACTGTCAGGAATGTTTTCAGATTTCAGCCAGTTGAGATTCAGGCTATTGTTGTTGCAAAGTTTCAATAAATAATGATTGTTATTGATTTTTTGATGTAATTCACTTAGCAACTCATCTATTTCCATCCAGTAATCTTCATCCAGCTTTTTGACCAATACCAGAGCTTTGAAAACCTTATTAATGATATAAATATAAAGTTTATAAACAGTATCGAATCGTTGTCTGTTAAGATCTTCGTTATATTCTAAAATCTTATTGATTAGTAGTATATTGAGAGAAACCTCTCCGAATTTATCTGTAGTGATCTTCACGTGTTCCGTAATTTCAGCACTTATTTTTCTGATGATGCTCAGGAAATATTTTGAATTTCCTATATATTTTGAAGATAAAAGAACTTTTTCCCGGATGTTCTCTTCCATAGCATCACGTTTGTCGTCAGTAGTTTCCTGATCAATAAGTTCAAAATACAGTTTTTTAGATAAAAGCTTATCTTTTTTCAATAATCTGAAAATAAGACGGTCCTTTTCTATGGAGGAAAAATTACTTAAAGCTGCTTTAAACTCTTTTGAATATTCCATCAATTAAAAATCTTAGAATATTTCATAAACCCGTTCATTGCCCAATTTGCGGTATAATACAAAGACTTTAAAGTAGAAAATCCCATGAAATCCTTATAAACCAGGTATTGATCCATGATGATGTTTTTTTTCTTGCGGGATACGCTGTTCTCACGCATTCTGTATTTAGCAAGAGTTTGTGGAACCGGATGCCCTTCCGGGATTTCTTTAAGCAGATTCAGCCACATCACATGATCTTCCCGCTTACTTTTTACGGGGAATAAGAATTTACCGACTCTTTTTGTGTCATACATTGTAGAAACCGGGGCCAATCTGCATGTTTTCAGGAGATTGGAAAACGTAACGATTCTGTCTGCAATGAAATCCTTTAATACAGGCTGCAGTTGTTCATTACATCTTGAATAATTGCAATAGACAAGTTCTACATGGTGATCCTGCATATAATTGGTCATAGTCTGCAAATAATCAGGATGCCAGTAATCGTCGGAATCCAGGAAAGCAATGTATCTTCCTTCCGCCCTTTCCAGGCTTTTATTTCTTGCATTTCCTGCACCGCCGTTTTTTTCCAGCACATGAAGTTTTATTCTCGGATCGTTATATTTTTTTAGAATTTCAACCGTGTTATCTTTCGAAAGATCATCCGTAATCAGCCATTCCCAGTTTTGATATGTCTGGCTCAGGACAGATTGTATGGTTTCTTCGATGAACTCGGCAGAATTATAGGAGGGAGTAATAATGGAAACAAGATCTTTCATTGAGTGTTTTCTACTTGCAAAATTATAAAAATCTTTTTTCATACAAATGCCATGATGCAACTCCTACCGCTATTACAAGCAAGGCACATAATACAGCCATGATGTAAGGATTATAATGGGCAAAAAGTCCTAAAGTTGTGAAAGTCCTGATCATAGGAAAGTGGAAGATATAAATCCCATAGGTAAAATCACCATATTTTCCGAAGTTATTCAAAAATTTGAAAGAATAGGCAATGTATAATACAATGATAGCAATCATTGCCGGAGAGAATAATTTGATATCAAAAATCAGATCGATCCATACTGTAATCAATGCAATAATAATAAGAGTATTCTTATACTTAATGAATTGATCAAAATTGAAATAGATCAGCATTCCTGGTATAAAATAACATAATACTCCCGGAATTTGCTTTGCCATTGAAATTTTACCCAATGCTTCAAAATAATTAAGATAAACAAGAGATAAAAAATAGATGATAACTAAGCTGAGCGTTCTGTATTTATTGTTTTTGCCGAAAAGTAAAAATAATAACGGCACACAAAAATAATAGCACATCTCTACCTTAAGTGTCCATAAAGCACCATTCACAGCCTGATTTCCGAAAACTCCCGGAAGCCAGGGCGCTTTAAAGTTTAAAAATAAAGAATTCCAGAAAAGATATTTATAAACCTGTGTATTGCTAAAATATTCAGTAAAAGAATAAGTACTTACTAGACTTAACAAAGTGGCACACAAAAAAATGACCAATAAATAAGCAGGAACAATCCTGTTGATCCTCTTTTTTAAATAGCTTTTTAAACTTGATGACCTGTCATAACTTCTTGCAATAAGAAATCCGCTGACAATAAAGAAGCCAAAAACTGCAATTTCTATGGGGCTGTTTTCAAGAATTTTAAGCTCTTTGGAAGCACTTAGAGTTCCTAAATGACCGAGGAAGACGATAAAAGCGAGGAGAACACGTATAAAGTCAAAATTATTTTTCGTTATGTCTTGCATTTGTATTGTTTGTACAAAAATAGCTTTTTTAATAAAATGGGAATAGCATACATGCGGGGAATCTTTGATAAATAAAGCGATTTTTAAGATTAAACATTTGATTATAGATAGAAATATTTGTTTTTGAAATAATTTTTCACAAAAAACTATTAAATAAATCAAAAAAATTATAATTTTAGCGATTGAAAAATTTGATATATGAAGAAATTAGCATTACTATTTGCAGGTTTATCATTATTTGTAGCTACTGGATGTAATGATGATGACAATACTACTACCATTGAATATCCGTTAGTAGGAACTTGGCAGCCCATTAAAGAAGTGGTGACAACGGTTCCTGTAGGTGGAGCTGGTGTTTCCGATGAAATTACGTATACAACCTGCCAGAAAGAAGGAAGATGGGTATTCGCAGAAGGCGGAACCGGAAAAAGAACGGATAAGGGAGACAGTGCGACTCCGGGACAATGTGATACCACTTTTGAACGTAATCTTACTTATACGTACGATAAGAGTAGTAAAGCTATCCAGATAAAGTATCAGGGAATTGTCACTCCGGATAAAGGGAAAGTGATGACGCTCAACGAAACTACGTTGAACCTTACCATTGAAGATACCACAGATCCTAATGAATACCATTCTGTAACTTATACTTTAAAGAGAATTCCTCAGTAATAAGCAGAATGTAAATAAAGATAAAAGGTCCCATCTTCAGATGGGATTTTTTCGTTGAAAGGAATTAATTCAAAATTAAAGTTCCATTTCTTTTAAAATCTTTATTTTTGTGAAGTTTTCAATTTTAAAAAGAAGATATTTAATATCTAAAGTCTAACAATCTAACATCTAATTATAAAAAGTGTTTTACGATCATCAGCAGATAGAAAAAAAGTGGCAGAAATACTGGGAAGAAAATCAAACGTATAAAACTTCCAATAACACAGACAAACCTAAATTTTATGTTCTTGATATGTTTCCATATCCTTCAGGAGCCGGCCTTCATGTAGGGCATCCGCTGGGATATATTGCATCAGATATTTATGCGAGATATAAAAGACATCAGGGTTTCAATGTGCTGCACCCAATAGGCTACGACAGCTTTGGACTTCCTGCTGAGCAATATGCGATCCAAACAGGACAGCATCCCGCTATTACTACTGAACAGAATATTACCAGATATGAAGAGCAATTAAGAAAAATTGGTTTCTCTTTTGACTGGAGCAGAGAAGTGAGAACTTCTGATGCTTCCTATTATAAATGGACACAATGGATTTTTATCCAGTTGTTTCATTCATGGTACAATAAAAGTACAGACAAGGCAGAATCTATAGAAACATTGATTCAGCATTTTAAAGAAAAAGGAACAGAAGGATTAAATGCTAATCAGAATGATGAATTGAACTTCACCGCAGAAGAGTGGAACAATGCTTCTGATCTTGATAAAGAAGACATCTTATTAAATTATCGTTTAGCCTACAGAGCAGAGACAACTGTAAACTGGTGCCCTGCTTTAGGAACCGTCTTGGCTAATGATGAGGTAAAAGACGGAAAATCGGAAAGGGGAGGATTCCCTGTATATCAAAAGAAAATGATGCAGTGGAGTATGAGAATTTCTGCATATTCAGAAAGATTATTACAAGGTCTTAAAACATTAGACTGGCCACAACCTCTAAAAGATTCCCAGGAATACTGGATCGGGAAATCACAGGGAGCACAGGTAACATTTCAGGTGGAGAACCATGATGAGGTAATTGAAGTATTCACCACAAGACCTGATACAATCTTCGGTGCTACATTTATGGTGTTGGCTCCGGAAAATCCTTTAGTGGATACCATTACTACTGAAGCTCAAAAAGCAGAAATAGATCATTATATAGAAGAAACTTCCAAGAAAACGGAAAGAGACCGCCTGGCAGATGTGAAGACCGTTTCAGGGGCTTTCACGGGAAGTTATGCGATCAATCCGTTCAGCAACGAAAAAATGCCGATCTATATTTCAGATTATGTATTGATGGGGTATGGAACCGGAGCTGTAATGGCAGTACCTGCTCATGATGAGCGTGATCATAGATTCGCAAAGAAATTCGGATTGGAAATTAAAAAAGTGGTAGAGACCGATGAAGATGTTCAGGAAAAATCATTTGATTCCAAAACCAGTGTTTGCATCAACTCAGATTTCTTGAACGGATTAAGCTATGAAGAGGCAAAAACAAAAATCATTGAAGAGGTTGTAAAAAGAGGAATAGGTTTCGGAACTGTTAATTATAAACAGAGAGATGCTATTTTCTCAAGACAGCGTTATTGGGGAGAACCGGTTCCTATATATTATAAGGATAGCATGCCTTACACATTGCCAGTTTCAGCTTTGCCGTTGGAACTTCCGGAAGTTGAAAAATATTTACCGACTGAAGACGGAGATCCACCATTAGGAAATGCAAAAATTTTTGCTTGGGATGAAGCTAACCAAAAAGTGGTGTCTACAGATTTGATTGATGAAAAAACTGTTTTTCCTTTAGAACTTTCCACCATGCCGGGTTGGGCAGGAAGCTCATGGTATTTCTTAAGATATATGGATCCTCAAAATGACGGAGAGTTTTGTGCTAAGAATCTTTCAGATTATTGGGGGCAGGTAGATTTATATATTGGAGGTAGCGAACACGCAACCGGACACTTATTATATTCACGTTTCTGGAATATGTTCTTAAAAGACAGAGGATGGATCAATCATAATGAACCTTTCCAGAAATTGATCAATCAGGGAATGATTTTAGGAATGAGTGCTTTTGTATACCGAATTGATGGTACTAATCAATATGTATCTAAAAACTTAGCAAAGGATTATCAGACACAGCAGATTCATGTTGATGTATCATTATTAAAAGGAACATCAGATGAATTGGATACTGAAGCATTCAGACAATGGAGACCGGATTATGCAGATGCAGAATTTATTTTGGAAGATGGAAAATACATCACAGAACGTGAAGTAGAGAAAATGTCCAAATCAAAATACAATGTGGTAAATCCTGACGACATTTGTGACGAATACGGAGCAGACGGGTTGAGATTGTATGAAATGTTCTTGGGACCATTGGAGCAGTCCAAACCTTGGAACACTCAGGGATTAAGTGGAGTCTATGGTTTCCTTAAAAAATTCTGGAACTTATATTTCAATGGAGATACTTTTGAAGTTTCAGACGAAGAGCCTACAAAAGAAGAGTACAAGGTTTTACATACCCTAATAAAGAAGGTGGTTTCTGATATCGAGAACTTCTCTTTCAATACTTCGGTATCCTCATTTATGATTGCTGTGAATGAATTGCAAAAAATAAAATGCAACAAACGCAATATTTTAGAACCTTTAGCCGTTATCATCTCTCCTTATGCACCACACATCTGTGAGGAGCTTTGGAATCTGTTAGGACACAATGCTTCTATTGAATTTGAAAAATTCCCAGTATTGAATGAGGCTTATCTGGTAGAAGATGAAATTGAGTATCCGGTAAGTGTAAATGGCAAAACAAAATTCAAATTGTCACTTTCTGCTCAGTTATCGCCTAAGGAAGTTGAGGATTTGGTGTTGGCTGATGAAAAAATACAGCAGATTTTAGAAGGGAAAACCCCTAAAAAAATCATTGTTGTACCTAAGAGAATTGTGAATATAGTAATTTAAAAAAAAATTAACATTGGTAAATTAAAAAAAATGATGGCTGAATATTTTTAAATTTTTAACGTATTTTTAAAAATTAGTAAATATTGCCAAAAAAAGAGAAAATAATTGAAATATCGGAATTGTATTAAAATTTCTTTGTCAAAAAAAACTCAAATGTTTATTTCAGACTCTTGCATTTTAATTAATTTTGCCTTTAATTTACACCTCGTAAAAATTTAAAACAATATAATTTAGTTAAATATGGAAATGAATGTTTCAAAAAATGATGAGCAAGTAGTTGCTAGAAAGCAAGGAGGGTTAAACCCGGGATTAATTATTCCTATCTTATTAGTAATAGGAGTATGTATTTATCTATTCGTATTAGGTAATCCTGGAAACTTTAAAACAGATCCAAGATTAGCAGGAGGTTCTGTTTATTTTTCAGATGTTCCGGATAAAGAATTACACCCAGAGTCTTTCATGGGAATTATTTACATGGGAGGACCAATCGTACCAATCTTGATTACGTTTATGATCACTGTAATCGTTTTCTCTTTCGAACGTTTCTTCGTTCTTAGAAAAGCATCAGGATCTGGAAATCTTGATAACTTCGTATTAAAAATCAGAAGCCTTCTAAACCAGAATAAAGTGGATGAGGCTTTAGAAGAGTGCGACAGACAGCAAGGTTCAGTAGGTAACGTAGTAAAAGAAGGTCTTACAACGTACAAAGCTTTAGCTAGCGACACTACTTTAAATAAAGAACAAAAAATGGTAGCTCTTAACAAAGCAATTGAAGAAGCTACTACTCTTGAAATGCCAATGTTAGAAAAGAACATGATGATTCTTTCTACTTTAGGTACAGTTGCTACATTAGTTGCACTATTAGGAACGGTAATCGGGATGATCAAAGCATTCTTCGCATTAGGTTCTGGTGGTGGTACTCCGGATGCAGCTGCATTATCAATCGGTATCTCTGAAGCCTTGATCAACACAGCTTTAGGTATTGGTACTTCAGCGATCGCTATCATCCTTTATAACTTCTTTACTTCTAAAATTGACGGATTAACTTATAAGATCGATGAGATCGCAATGAGCATCCAGCAATCTTTTGCAGAATTCCACTAAGAAATTATTTCTAGCAAGGAATTTGCATCATAAAAAAGAAGTTTAATTTAAAATTTTACAATTAATATGGCGAGAGTCAAACCAAAAAGACATGGAGTAGTTACGGATATGACGGCAATGTGTGACGTTGCTTTCCTACTACTTACGTTCTTTATCTTGACCACTCAGTTTAAAAAACCTGATGTGGAACAAATAAAACCGCCATCTTCAATATCCGAAAAAATATTGCCGGACGCTAGCTTAATGTCAGTAAATGTAACTCCCGGAGGTAAATTTTACTTCCAGCCTGTAGAAAACGGAACTGAAAGAATTCAGTTGTTGGAAAATATGGGAAAAAAATATGGAGTTAGCTTTACTAATCAAGAAAAAGCAGCATTTACAAAAGTTCAGGCAATTGGTGTTCCAATTACTCAGTTGAAGAGCTATTTGGATTTACCAGAAGATGAGCAAAAAGCATTTAAAGGAGCTCCAGGGATTCCTATGGACAGTACAAATAAACAATTAGTAGATTGGATTCAGCAGAGTTTAGCTATAAACCCTGATTATAAGTTAGCTATTAAAGGTGACGTTAAAACTGAATATCCAAAAGTAAAAAGTTTATTTGAAGGTTTAAGAGATATCGATTTTCTTAAATTTTGGTTGATTACATCACAAGAAGGTAAACCTAATGAATAATTATTAGAAATGGCAGAAGTACAAGTAAAAGAGGATGGCGGGAAAGGCGGCAAGGTCCGTTCCAAAAAGCAGAATACCCGTGTAGACATGACTCCGATGGTGGACTTAGGGTTTCTTTTGATTACCTTCTTTATGTTCACCACTACATTTAGTAAACCAAACGTTATGGATTTGGGACTTCCGGCTAAGCCGAAAGAAAACCAAAAACCACCAGATACGGAAATTAAACTTTCTAACTCTATCTCCTTATTATTAGGAAGAGATAATAGAATTTTCTGGCATCAGCAGGACAACACTACGCTGACAGATCAGAATCTTAATGAAACTACCTTTGATAGAGAGGGAATTAGAAAAGTAATTGAGGATGCAAAAAACAGAGCGGCTGATAAATCTAAGTTTACTGTGATTATCAAGCCTACTGATGATGCTGTATATAAAAACTTTGTTGATATTCTTGATGAGATGGCCATTACCAAAAGCGAACAATACGGGGTTACCGATGTGAAGCCATGGGAGAAAGCTATTTATGAGAAAAAAGTTGGACCAGCTCCGGCAACAAAGTAATTTAACCATAAATATTGAAAGATATGGCAAATGAAAATATATACAATGATAATCTAACTTTAGATGAAATTGTATTTGAACATAGAAATAAGGAGTATGGAGCCTATGATTTAAGAAGCAGCTATCCAAGATTGCTTACTAGATCTTTCCTTATTGGTACAGCTTTCTTCGTTCTTGCGGTTGCTACACCATTCATCGTGATGAAAATCAAGCAGATGAATGCTAAAGAAGAAACCAAAGTAGAAGCAAACTTAGTAGATGTACTACAGGAAGATAAAGTTCTAGAGCAGCCGGAAGAAGCACCACCTCCACCACCTCCACCACCAAAAGAGGAGGAGAAAATCGAGGTAATTCAGAACGTAGTTCCTGAACCTAAGGTAGCTCCTAAAGTGGAAACTCCGCCACCACCGATTTCAAAGCAGTTGGAAACTACTACTGGTTTGCAAAATCAGGAAGGAGTAAAAGCTCCAGCTTATACACCACCACCTCCACCGCCATCTACAGGTACTAAAACTTCTACTGCAGAGGTGAAAACAGTTAATACCAATGAAGTATATGATGTGGTAGATCAATCTGCTGAATACCCTGGAGGTATGGGAGCATTGAGAGAATACCTTGCCAATAACTTCGATACAAGTATAGAAGGTGAAGGGAAATTAACAGCGAAGTTGAAATTTGTTGTTGAGAGAGACGGTTCAGTTTCAGGTGTACAGATCACTTCAAAATCCGGAAACGGAGATTTTGACAGTGAAGCGATCAGAGTAGTTAAAACTCTGAAGAAGTGGAAGCCTGGTAAAAAGAATGGAGAGCCAGTAAGGTCATACTATAGTATACCTTTCACTATGAATTTTGAATAATATATTTATAAAATAAATTCAATTAAAAAAGAGAAGCATTTGCTTCTCTTTTTATTTTTTTTGGTATTTTTGTTACATGATGTTCAATTGGTTATCATTAGTTACCGGATTTTTTTATATCATCCTGGGTATTGTTGTTATTACTTATAAATTCTTTTTTATAGTTCTGGAGCCTGCAGTGGCCTATCCATTAGGAATTGTATTGGTGATTTACGGTGTTTTCAGAATTTTCAGAGCAATATCCAAATTAAAGAATACAAAAAATGAAGAGTAAACTATTATTACTTTCTTTTATACTTGTCGTATTAGGGTGCAATAAAAAGAAAGATGAAAATATTCCCACCTATAGTAAAGGAAACCTCACTGTTCTTACGGATGAATCATTCAAAAGCGTTACCCAGGCTTTAACAGAAGGATATATGATCAATTATCCGGATACCCATATCAAAGTGGAAACTAAAAAAGAGGACCTGGGCTTTTTAGATTTATTAGATAATAAAGCAAAGCTTATTGTGATGTCAAGATCTTTATCTAAAGAAGAGATCAAGGCATATGAAGAGAAAGTGGACCTGAAATATATGCCTGCAAGATTTGCAGCGGATGCCGTTGTTTTTGTGGTTCCTAAAAGTTCTCCAAAAACAAAAATTACTTTGGATGAAATAAAAAGCGGGCTTAATTCTGAAGATAAAAATTTCATTTTTGATGGAACAAATTCCAGCAATCTGAATTTTGTAGCAGAGAAGCTTCAAAAACAACCCAGAGATCTAAAATTTTCTATTATTTCCGGAAATCAGAATATCATAGAACAACTTGATAAATATCCTAATAAAATTGGAGTTATTGGGCTAAATACTTTCAGCAGACCTTATGATAAAACTGCTGAAAAATTAAGGGATATGGTGAAAATATTGCCTGTTGAAAATAATGGTAAGGAATACTATCCGGATTCTAACGGATTACGTGAAATGAAATATCCATTTACACGTGTACTTTACTTTTTAACCAATGAGGGGAATTTCAGCATAGCTAATGGTTTTATTCGCTATTCCTGCACTCAACTAGGTCAAATGATCGTTGAAAAAGAAGGGTTACAGCCGTATAATCTGTACAAAAGAGAAGTACAGATGCGTTAAAAAAATATTAAATTAAATTTTTAGCCAAAACAAAATTATTTTGGTCTGAAAATTGTGTGTAATTTATTCAGTTTTAGAAAAATATAAAATGAAAGATATAATGATTATGAATGTAAAGAAGATTGCTTTTGGAGCGGCTGTGGTATTTTTTACCAATTTTGCGTTTGCACAGACATTACAGGATGGTATCAATAGTATTGATAGCGATAAGTTTGCGCAGGCAAAAAACAATTTCACACAAATGATTGCAAAAGAGCCTACTGCTGAGAATTATTTTTATTTAGGAAATACATACTTAAAACAAGTAGAGCCGGATTTTGCAACAGCTACAGAAAATTTCAATAAAGGACTTGCTGCTGACAGCAAAAGCTTTTTGAATAAGATCGGATTAGCAACTGTAAAATTAGGAAAAGGTGATAAAAGTGCTGTTGCTGAAATTCAGAAGATTGTAACAGATTCTAAAGAAAAAGATGCTGAAGTTCTTTTTAGAGCAGCAGAAGCTTTAACTCTATTCGAAAAGAACAATGCTCCTGATCTTGCAATTCAATTTTTGAACAAGGCAGTTGAAAAAGCTCAGAAAAAAGGAGTACCTGCCAATTATTACTACACCTTAGGAGATGCATACAGATTGAAAAAACTTCCTGGTGATGCTATGAGTGCTTATGAAAAAGCATTGCCTACAGCTAAAAACAAAGCTTCTGTGTTTACAAGAATGGGAACTTTATGGATGGCTGCACAGCAATGGAAACTGGCTAAGGAAAATATAGATAAAGCTATCGCTGTGGATGCAACTTATGCACCTGCATATAAGGCATTGGCTGCTTACGATATCAGATATCAGCAAAATGCTAAAGCAACTCAGGATTTGATCAACTATACAAAGTATGCGGATGAAGATCCATATACACAATTAGAAATTGCTAAATTATACTTCACCAATGAAGATTATGCCAACTCTAAGCAGGTATTAGATAAAATTTTTGATAAGATCAATGACCCGATTAAGTATAAATTAAGAGCTTATCAGTTATATGCAGATGGAAAATATGCTGAAGCTAAGCAAAGTATGGATACTTTCGTTTCTCAGGCAGATAAATCAAGAGTACAGCCTGCAGATCAGGGACTACAGGGATTGATCGCTGCGGGATTGGCTAAAGATGAGAAAGATCCGGCTAAAAAGACGGCTCTAACTACAGAAGCACAACAGAAAGTTGCAATTGCAAAAGCTGCTAAAGACGAAACATTGAAGTGGGATATGGAATTAGCAAACATTGCAGGAGGAGCTACACAAGGCTCTGTAGATGCAGGACCAACGACTCCTGAAATTGAAGCATTGAAAAAGAAAGTAGCAGCTAATGCTCAGGATTCAGATTCATTGTTTAAATTGGCTACAGCTTATCAGGATGCTAAAAACTGGAATGGAGCTATTTTAACATGGCAAAAAATGATCGCTCTTCTTCCTGATTGGGCTCCTGCTTACTACAGCCAAGGATATTCTTACCAGCAGGCTGGGAATAATGAGGCTGCGAAAACAGCTTATGAGAAATTCATCAGTACAGTAAAACCTGCTGATATGGAAGCTAATAAGCAAACATTAGCATACGCATATTTTGCAGTGGCTTATATGAGTAAAGACTCAGATATTGCAAAGGCTAAAGATTATGTAGCAAAATCGTTACAGTTAGATCCTACTTACGAAGATGCTATTAAGCTAAATAAAGAGATCAATAAATAATTTATATTGTAAATTATAGATAATTAAACTTCCCAATCGTTATGGTTGGGAAGTTTTTATTTTAAGTCTTATCTTTGAAACTATGAAAACAGATATACTTGCATTCGGAGCACATCCTGATGATGTGGAATTGGGATGTGGCGGAACTATAGCCAAATTAGTTTCGGAAGGAAAGACATGTGTTATTATAGATCTTACCCGGGGAGAACTGGGGACAAGAGGAACAGAGGAAACAAGAAAAGAAGAGGCTGCCCATTCTGCCGGGATCTTAGGGGTTTCTGCAAGAGAGAATTTAGGATTGAAAGACGGATTTCTTGTGAATTCAGAAGAGTATCAGTTGAAAATCGTAAAATTGATCCGCAAATACCGCCCGGAAATTGTTTTAGCCAATGCGATTGATGATAGACATCCCGACCACGCAAAAGCTGCGAAATTAGTGTCTGATGCATGTTTTTTAGCAGGCCTAAGAAAGATAGAAACGGTAGAAGAAGGAGAGAACCAAGAGGTATGGAGACCCAAACATATTTTCCATTATATTCAATGGAAGAATATTGAACCAGAATTTGTTATTGATATATCAGAACATCTTGATAAAAAAATTGAAGCTTGTATGGCTTTTAAAACCCAATTTTATGATCCTAATTCCAAAGAACCTGTAACACCAATTGCTACAAAAGATTTCTTTGAAAGTTTAACGTACAGAGCACAAGATCTGGGGAGATTATCGGGAGTGACTTACGCTGAGGGATTTACAACGGAAAAGCTGATTGCAATGAAAAATTTTGATGGAATTGTTTTGTAGATTAAATATTATCCCTATATTTGCAACCACAAAACGGTGATTGTAGCTCAGTTGGTTAGAGCGTCGGATTGTGGTTCCGAAGGTCGTGGGTTCGAGACCCATCATTCACCCAAGAATCCTGCATTTATATGCAGGATTTTATTTTTTATTTACTATTATATTCCTTTCTCTTACATACTTTACCTGCCTCTCAGTTTTTTATTTTACAATATTTCCTTTTTAGTATATCTTAATGGCGGATGAATAAGTGGGATAAATTGTTAACTTTGAAAAAACTCTCTTCATGAAAATCAGGCTGCTTATTCTTATACTCTTCCCCTTGATTATATGGGCACAAGATTTTTCGAAACAGAGGATAGAGTTATTAAAAAAACAAATACACGAAAAAGATATTTATGCAAAGCTTGGAGACGAAAAAGTTCTTTCAATATGTGATGAACTTTATACTCTTTCAAAGGAAGAGGGTGATAAAAAAGGAATGCTGATAGCTGCAATTTTTCGCTCAGAAATATACAGCAATAGAATGGATACCAATTCATGCTTAAAATCTGTAGAAGAAGGACTACCTGTAGCTGAAGAACTAAAATCGTATTCAGACTGGGCTGCTCTTCTCCAATACAAAGCAAAATCATTAATACAGGCCAATAACTTTGATGATGCTCGTTCTTGTTGTTCCAAAGCGCTTAAAGTTATCAATCTGATTGATGATAAAAACATTGTTCATTTCCGAAAATACTATCTCTACGATAATCTTACATATTATTCTACTCTTCTTGTTAAAAAGGATAATGACAAGAATTATAAAGATTCCATATTATATTTTGCTCTGAAAAGTTATTCTGAAATATCAAAAGTATCTGATAAATTTCCGTATAAAAATCCAACACTGGGACAAGCTCTTCAAAATGTAGGAAAAGCATACGAAATGCAGAAGAATTATAAGGAAGCCGATAAATATTATAATTCGGCCGAGAAAATTCAGATAAAAGAAAATGATAAAAGATTTTTGGCTAATATATATTTGCTCAGAGGAAATCTGAAATTTGATCTGGGTAAGGATCAGGAAGCATTAAAATATTGGAATAAAAGTCTGCCAATCTTTAAAAAATATAAATTTACAGAGGGGTTGCTGCTCATTTATCCCAAAATGATAGAATATTATAAAAAGGAGGGAGACAGTAAAATGGAGGTTTATTACCTTGAAAAAAACATGCATCTAAAAGATAGTTTGGCAACAATCAACCAGTCTGCGCTTATCACACAGGGTAAAAATGATGAAAAAGCATTGATAAAACAAAAGAAAAATAATTCATCAATTTTTTTACCTGTTCTTATAGCATTGATTATTCTGTTATTACTCATTATCTTCTATTTCTACCGAAGAAAATATCCGGTTTCTAAATCTGATAAAAGAATTGAGTTACAAGACAAAGACATTGGTACAAATGGAGACAATCTTCTGTTGTTATTGGAAATGGCGAAACGCAACGATAAGCATCTGCTTGTAGTCTTTCAAAATGTATTTCCTGAATTATATAAAAAATTGCTTGAATTTCCGGAACTGACACCATTAGATCTTGAAATGTGTGTCTACCTTAAGTTAAATATTCAGACTAAAGAGATCGCTAACTATATGCGGACTTCAATAAATTCTGTAGACAGTAGAAAGTATCGTCTGCGAAAAAAAATGAATGTTCCTCAAGATATCAGTTTATATCTTTGGATCAATAAACTTTAGAGATTTTGATAAAAATAAAAAGCTGGCAGTTTAGCTACCAGCAAATCATTGTGTTTTCACCTCCTTGGTTGTTTGTTGTAATTTAGTTTTATATTAGTTTGCGTTTTATTCGACTAATAAAATAATTATTATGAAATTATTTTATAATAATTTTTCTCCAGTTGGCAATTGTGTTCTTGCTCAGTTTAAAATGAGCAGCTGTTTGCAGATTTGAATAACCATTTTCTTTCTGGAAGGTCAAAATTTTCAGTATTGAAGATTCATCATATGAACGGTGTTTTTGATTGGATATATTATTTTCTTTATTTACGGAACCAAAAATTAAGTCATTAAGTTTTAGTATATCCAAACTCGTTAATTTAGGTTTCGATAAAATCTTCTTACATATTTCTTTTTTTTCAGGATGTTTTATTGTAATAATATCCTGGAATATTTTTCTATAATCAGGCTGGGTCATCTTTTTCATGATAGCTGTTTTTATATTTATTAAACCATTTGTATAAAGTTGTTTTCGGAATTTTATATTCCTCGATAACCTCCTTTGTACTTTTTGTCTTAGATTCCAGAAGTTCTAAAATAAAGTCAATCATTTCTTTTGTATAGAGATTTTTTCTGAATCTGGGAAGTTTGGTTTTTTTTTGCAGGTTTTTGCTGTTATCAATAGCCTTAGGTGGGGAATATAAAATCAAATGCTGGGAATACAGTCTGAAAAAATCATATTCCAATAATTTACACCACTTCAACAATAATTCTGTATTTATGGATCTTTTATCGTACATTTCATTGATCTCATTTTCACTCAATCCAAAAAAATTACAGATTCTTTCCATAGTTATGGAAGTTTCCCTTACCTTTATATAGATCAGATGGCCAATGTTTATTTCTTTTAAATTCATTCAAAATTTGAGTTGACTTAATCTAGTTTTTCGACAAATAATGTTGCGGAAGAAGCCACTGCCGGAACTGAACCACTTGCAGCAATATCTGCATTGACATTTGCAGTAACTCTATAGACTTCTTTTGTGTTGTGCAATACAATATATGCATAACCGATATCCCTGTTTTGTTGAGATAGATTATAATCCGTAAATGAACCACCCGGCATTCTGTACCAAGTACTAGTAGCAGCATTCTGACCATAAAATACATTATTAGCAGCTCCGGACCCCCCTTTATAGTAAAGCACTGAAATATGGCTGTTTACAAGAGGCTGGTATTCAATTACACCTGATGTGGTTGGAGATGTAGCATTAAATCTTACTTTTAAATTACCAATGGTTACCACAGAATTAGTGGGGGTGGCGGTATCTATAGGACTTACTCTTACTCTTGAATATTGTAAAGATAATGATGCTCCTCCGGGAGTTCCTATCATCGAAAATGCCCAGGTCACTCCTGTAGGAGAAATACCACCAGTACTTTTTACAAATCCGGTATAACCGTGAGGTATTAATATCGCATTACTGCCTGTACCAGCAACATCGATCAGTTCAGATCCGTCACCCTTTAATGTTAAAGTATTTCCTGATGCATTTCTTATAAGATATTCTCTGCCTTGTATATTATTAGTTCCAGCAGCCAAAGCAGGTAAAGTCCAGGTTGGAGGCGTTGATCCTGTATTAGTACAGGTGATTTCATGTTGCGTAGCCCCAATAGTATAATTGGTTGAATTAGTTTCTGAATAAGATGTTGAAAAAGAGCCGTTTACGCTCAGTGTGCTGGTGGGAGTAGAAGTATTAATACCTACTTGACCAAAAAATCCTACACTTACAAAAAGAAGTATAAGTCGAATAAATTTATTTTCCATAATTAGAACATTTTTAGAGTTTCATTCTTAGTGTAGCAAATCTATAATTGGCGGAAGAGATTCTCAAAAATTCTATCTTTCAACATCTATTGAGTTTCTGTCAAAAATCGTTATTTGTTGATATGTAGCGAGTTATGTGGTGTTTTTTAGATGTAGCTTTTTTATTAAATTCATAGTTCGTTCAAAGAAGAACATTTTTCAAAAAGAGTTGCAGATGGATGATGATGTAAAAATGCTACTTTACCTCCTTGAAATAGCTTATGCAAAAGTGAATGGGCTTATTGCTTGTGAAGATTAGCAATAGGAATGGTTAAAACAAATAGTGAGAATTTTCAAATGTAATTCTTATCTTACCAATTATATCAATAAATAAAAGTATGGAAGAGCAAAAAAACGAAACAACAAATGATACAACTCCTAAAGTAATCGGAATCGGTGGAATTTTCTTTTTTTCTGATAATCCTGAACAAACAAGGGAATGGTATGCGAAAAATTTGGGACTGGATGTTAATCAATGGGGTTCTACTTTTGAATCCAGAAATATTAATAATCCAGATGAGATTAACTCTTTACAATGGAGTCCTTTTAAAACCGGAAGTGAATATTTCGCGCCTTCGAAAAAAGAATTTATGATCAATTACAGAGTGCGGAATATTGAAGGACTTGTAGATCAGCTGAAAGAAAACGGAGTAACCGTACTTGATGAAATTGCAACTTACGATTACGGTAAATTTGTTCACATTATGGATTCTGAAGGGAATAAGATTGAATTGTGGGAGGAGACAGTGAATTAGAATTTATTGGAAAAGCATAAAAAAAGCATCTGAAAAGATGCTTTATGTTTTTTAACTATTTTCTGGTTTACACCTCGTCGTCTGAATCTATAGTGTAAGATCTGCTTTTAAAGTCTTTGTCATGCTTTTCAGATATTACATCTTCACCCTTTTCATTAATGATGAATTCTGTGGACTCATTGAACATCTCCTGAAAACTTTTAAAATCTTCTTTATAAAGATAGATTTTGTGTTTCTCAAATGTAGCTTCTCCATTCTCCCCGAAATTCTTTTTACTTTCGGTAATCGTAAGATAATAATCTCCTGCTTTCGTCTCGCGCACATCAAAGAAATAAGTTCTTCTCCCTGCTTTTAGCACCTTCGTGAAAATTTCATTTTCATGGCGTTCCTTGTATTCACTCATTGTTAGATATTTTTTAATCTTGTTAAGAACAAATATAAAAGTTTTCTTTTAATCACAAAATTTTTTTTATGATTTATTTAACAATTCCAAATGAAACGGCTAAGCGGTTACAGAATTGGTAATTTCAGTAAGATTAATGATTTTATCTGCCTTCTGAGCGCTAGACTCTCTGTGTGTGATAATTATGGAAGTAGCATTGTGGATTTTGGCTTCTATATTTTCAAGGATATTCTGTTCTGTTTCGGTATCCAATGCAGACAGGGAATCGTCGAAAATAATGATATTAGGGTCTTTAATTAAGGCTCTGGCAATACAAATCCTCTGTTTCTGGCCTCCGGATAGCATCACTCCGCGCTCTCCAACCATTGTTTTATATTGTTCTTTGAATTCCACAATATTTTTATGAACATCGGCAATGGTGGCATATTCAACTACTTTTTCATGGGATGGATGGTCAATGGCAAAACCGATATTGTTCTCAATAGAATCTGAAAACAGATAGCTTTCCTGCGGGATATATCCTATGAAATTTCTATAATTGTCCAGATTGTGCTCTTTGAGATTCTTTCCGTCAATTAAAATCTCTCCTTCGGTAGGATCAATTAATCGGCAAAGCAATAAAGCGATCGTTGATTTTCCGCTTCCTGTTTTTCCCATGATTGCCAAAGATTCTCCGGCTTTAATAGTAAAGCTTAAGTTATCCAGAGCCTTGATTCCTGTATTGGGATACACATAAGAAACATTTCTAAACTCAATATCACCTTTAATAGGGTAGTTTTCAAAGTTTTTGTTGACAATTTCAGACTTTTTATCTAAAAACTCATTAATTCTCTGCATTGAAGCTTCCGCTCTCTGATTGACTGATGTTACCCAACCTACCAATGAGAATGGCCAGATCAGGATATTGATATACATGAAAAAATCAGCAATTTTACCAACAGTTAATTCTCCTGCAATATATTTTTGTCCACCGATTAAAATAACGGCAACATTGAGCAGACCGATAACAAATAAAATGATGGTAAAGAAATAGGCTTCGGTTTTAGCCAGATCTAAAGCTTTATTCTGATAATCTGAAACTTTTACACCGTAGTTTTTTTCAATATATTTTTCTCGGGCAAAGAATTTCACCACCCGAATGCCTGAAAAGCTATCCTGTACAAAAGTGGAGATTGCAGACTGGCTTTTCTGCATGATCTTCGACTTTTTATTGATAATAGAACTTACTTTAAAAATTAAATAAGATAGAATAGGCAGAGGCAGCAATGTCCATAAGGTCATGGAAACATCTGTTTTCACCATATAAATGCTCGTGATCAATAATAAAACCAATAAGTTGACCACGTACATTACTCCTGGTCCCAGGTACATTCTTACGGCCACAACATCTTCACTTAAACGGTTCATCAAATCTCCAATAGTTGTTTGCTTATAATCCGTTAAAGATAATTCCTGGTAATGTCTGTAAATTTTATTTTTCAACTCATATTCAATTCTTCTTGAAGCCACAATAATAGTTTGCCTCATCATGAAAGTGAAAAATCCTGTTAAAAGAGAACATCCCACAATAATGGCTACATAGATCAGAACCTGCCTGTTGAATCCTAAGTGTCCGCTTTTGGTAAGCTCATCTACGGACTTTCCTACGAACTGAACTTTATAGATATTGAAGAAGTTACTGGCAATAATAAATAATAACCCCCAAAACAATAATATTTTGTGCTTCCAGAAGTAAGGGTTCAGAGTTTTTAAAGCTTTCATAAACTTTTACAAAATTACAAAATTCAAACAGATTACGAATTTCATCAATTTTAATTTTTGTATCTTTGCGCCCATAAAAAGCTCTTTGAATGTTAGGAAGAAGACAAATCCGTGAAAAAGTGGTAGAAAGTGTGTATTCATACTACCAAAACCCTATTAAATTTGATGTTTTAGAGAAAAACATGTTCTCTGGAATAGAAAAAATCTATCATCTTTACATTTACCAGCTGAATTTTCTGGTAGGTTTAAAAGAATTGGCAGAAAATCAAATCGAAATCGGGAAAAAGAAATTCATTAAGACAGAAGCAGATATCAATCCTAATCAAAAATTCATTAACAACCAGATCCTGATCAAATTGGAAGAAAATCCGGAAAGGCTTTTTTTCTCAGGACAGCATAAAGAATTGAAGTGGGATCTGCATGATGATTTATTAGTGAAAACTTTTCAAAGGATTACTGCCGGAAAACGTTATCAGGATTTTATGAAAGAGGGAGAACCTTCTTTTGAGGATGATCAGAAGTTTATTGGTAAATTGTTCTTACGATATATTGCTGAAAATGATGATTTCCATGATTATATCGAGGATAAGGAATTGTCATGGTCCAATGATATTCATATTTCCAATTCCATGGTTCAGAAGACGATCGGTTTCATGAAAGAAAATGAAGAAAGCAGAACATTAATCAAAATGATCAAAGATGAGGAGGATAAAACTTTTGCAGGCAAACTTTTAAGAGACACACTGAATAACTGGGAAAATAATGAGAAGAAATTGGGAGAAAGATTAGAAAACTGGGATTTGGAAAGAGTTTCTTTAATGGACAAAGTTATTTTATCTACTGCGATAACGGAACTGGATAATTTTCCTTTCACTCCTTCAAGAGTCATTATTAATGAATATATTGAAATTGCAAAAGTATTTGCTACGGACAGATCGAATATTTTCATTAATGGAATTTTAGATAAATATTGTAAAGATAAAAACAGAATTTAACAGAATATCAAATGAAAAAGACGTTATCCATCATCGCCTTGTCTATCATAGGCTTCGGATTGGTTTCTTGTAAAAAAGAAGAAAATAAAGCAGCTAGTGAATCACAAGGAACATTATCTTCAGATTCAATTCAATATGACAGAAGTGCTCACACTGCAGAAGCTCCTGCAACTGAAGCTGCACCAACTTCTAATCAACCGTTAACCACTGCGGCTCTATCTGAAAGCAATTTCGATTTCGGAAAAATCAAAAAAGGAGATAAAGTAGAACACGTATATGAAATTACAAACACAGGAACTAATCCGTTGGTAATTTCTGAAGTAAAGCCGGGATGTGGATGTACAGCTCCTGATTTCACCAAAGACCCGATCTTACCAGGTAAAAAAGGAAAAATCACATTACATTTCGATTCTTCCAATTTTGATGGTAATGTTCAGAAATATGCAGATGTTTTTGTGAACGTAGAGAAATCTCCGATTAAATTAACATTCACTGCTGACATTCAACCTAAATAAAAATGAATATGTTAACACTTTTTTTACAGGCACAACCACAAGGTGGCGGATCTATGATGCTGATCATGATGGGAGTGATGTTTGTGGGATTTTATTTCCTGATGATAAGACCACAAATGAGAAAACAGAAGCAGGAGAAAAATTTTCAAGAGAATCTGAAAGTTGGAAGCAGAGTAGTTCTTACTTCCGGTCTTCATGGCAGAATTGCTCAGATTCAGGAAGATGGTTTTATCATTGAAACATTATCCGGAAAATTAAAATTCGAAAAAGCGGCTGTTTCAAGAGAATTCACTGATGCCCGTTTTGGAGAAAAAGCGGCTAAAAATGCTGAAAAAACAGTGGAGAAAAAAGAAGCAGAAACTGAGAAGAAATAATTCAGTTATGATAAGATAAGATCGGCGCGGTGAACTTCGTTCACCGCGCCGATTCTTTTTATAATATTCTCTACACTTTGTCATTCTGAACGAAGGCAAGAATCTCTATTCTTTATTTATCTTTGCTCCATGGAAAAAAATACAAATAAAACTGTTCTCATATTAGGTGCTAATTCCGATGTGGCGAAGCAATGTATTATTCAGTATCTGGAAAAAGGATTTTCTGTTATAGCGGCTTCCCGAAATACAACATCGTTGGATAACTTTATCCGGGAAAAAAGCTTGCAGGCATCAAAAGTGATGGTTTTGTATTTTGATGCTGAAGATTTTGATTCTCATCAGAAATTTTATGATAACCTTCCGATCAAGCCTCATATTGTGGTGTATGCAGCAGGTTTTTTAGTGGATAATGAAAAGGCTTTGAAAGATTTTAAAGGTGCAAAACAAATGATGATGGTGAATTATATGGGTGGAGTTTCCATCCTCAATATCATCGCAATGGATGAAAGCAATACCCATTTAGAAAGAATCATAGGACTCTCTTCCCTTTCCGGAGTAAGAGGAAGAAAAAGTAATTTTGTTTATGGTAGCACGAAAGCTGCGTTTACACAGTATCTGGCCGGACTAAGACAGGAATTGGCATCCAGAAAAATCATTGTTAACGCTTTAGTGATTGGCTATATCCGCACAAAGATCAATAAAGGGCTTCAACTTAATGAATCATTGATCATGGAACCGGATTATGTGGCGAAATTTATAGTGAATGCCAGGAATTCTTTTACTATTGTTCCGAATTTTAAATGGAAAATCATTTATCATATTTTGCGAATTCTGCCTGAAAGCTTAGTCTCGAAGCTTCCGTAATTATTTTTTTGTAGAATATTTTTGTAGATAATGCAGCAAGGTGTCATAATCAGAATTATTAAACTCTTGTTTTGTCAATACAAAGTTTAAGCGATCTTTAACTATTCCAATGATAAGGTATTGATCAACAAATTGATAGCTTGTTTTTTTCCAAACTGAACTGAAGGTATGAAAGGTATTTCTGATTTCTAAAGAGGTATCATTTAAAGTAATGTAACTCATCTGATTATTGTTAGCTTTAAAATCTTCAATATATTCTTCAATTAATTTATAATTCTTCTTTTTAGAAATCCAATATTGATAGAGTAATAAAAAAATATATCCTATATAAAGAAAGGCAACATACTTGAAAATATAAGGTATAGCACTTTGATCAAAGTCTTTTAAAGGGAAAAAGCCTATTACTAAAAAAATGATTACATAAATGACGGCTTTTTTTAATTCTCTGAAATTCTTCTTCCAAATATGCTTAAAAAAGAATTTTTGATTTTCCCTTTCTATTTTCTCATTAAAAGAAATTTCAATTGTTATATTTTCATTCACGGCGATCAGTTTATGATGCCAAAAATATAGATTTACCCAAGATTCTGCAACAATTCCAGCGCTTTTACCATATCAATTCCTTTTCCTAAGACCGGCTTAAACAAGTCTCCTTTTTCTTTAATTCTATCCAATGCATTATGAATATTAAAATCTGTGGGTTTTAATCCCGGTTTTAATTCCTCCCAATCCAAAGGCATAGAGACGGAAGCGCCTTCTTTAGGCCGCAAGCTGTAAGCGCTTGCTAATGTTTGCCCGGTTCTGTTTTGAAGATAATCCAGGTAGATTTTATCGTCATCCCTTTTCTTTAAATTTCTTTCCAAAGTAGTAATATCAGGAAGTCTTTCCTGGACCTGCTGCATCAGAATGTGGGCAAAGTCTTTTACCTGATCAAAATCGTATTTTCCACCCATAGGAATATAAACGTGGATTCCCGTACTTCCGGAAGTTTTACAATACCCTTCGATTTTTATTGATTTCAGAACTTCATTAACCTGAAGTGCGGTTTCAATCACGTCATTAAATGTATTTTTTTTGGATGGATCAAGATCTAACACCAGAAAATCGGGATTCTCAAGATCAGGTAAAGAGCTGTTCCACGGGTTAAAATCTATGCAACCTAAATTATTAAGATAAGCCATTGTTGCTTTATCATTACAGATGATGTAATCAATATACTTGTCATTCGACTCAGAGTGAACCGGCGTGGTTTTTATCCAATCCGGGATATTGTCACTGGCATCTTTTTGATAAAAGCCCTGTTCCTCGATTCCGTTCGGGAAGCGGTTCAATGAAAGCGGGCGGTTCTTCAAATGAGGTAAAATATATTCAGCAACGGATTGATAATATTCTATTACGTCTCCCTTTGTTATATTATCCTTCGGGAAATAGATTTTATCCTGATTGGTCAGTTTTACTTTATGTTTATTTAAAGTAACTTCTTTCTCTTTCTCAGATGTTTTTGTTTTTGAAGAGGCTTTCATTTCTTTTGTTTTTTGAATGTTGTTTATTTCTTCAGAGCTGTTATTAACTTCTTCGGGCTCTTTATCTTCCCGGATAGCCAGGAAAACCGGATGACGGAAAATACCGTCTTTGGTAATTTCGGAATATTTGATTTCGCAGACCAGTTCCGGTTGTACCCAGGTCACAGGCATGTTGGTTTTTGGAATGATTTCGAAAGGGGATTTTTTGATAATCAGTTTTTCAAGCCGTTGATACATTTCCTTTAATGTAGTGCTGTTGAATCCGGTCCCGGTATGTCCGCAATATATGAGCTTTCCATCAATATATTTCCCTAAAATCAATGCTCCGAAATTTTTTCTGGATCCCCTGGGCTCCGTAAATCCACAAATAATGGCTTCATCGGTATCAGAGAATTTTATTTTAAGCCAATCTGTAGTTCGGTGGTTTTCTATATAAAAGCTGTCTGCTTTTTTAGCGATCATTCCTTCCAGCTTCATTTTTTTCATTTGTTCAAAAAAATTGATGCCTTTTTCAGGAATATGGTCACAGTATTTAATCACATCCGTCTCAACAAGTGCTTCTCTTAAAAGTTCTTTTCTTTGGAGGAGCGGAAGATCTTCGGTAGAATAGCCATTAAGCCATAGCAGGTCAAAAACTTGGTAAACCAATGCTAAGTCAGGATTATCACCGATTTGCTGTAAAAGCTGAAAACTGGGTTTTCCCTGATCATCATACGCTACAATTTCCCCGTCTATGATCATTTTATGTTGTTGTGAATTGAAATCCCGGGATATTTTCTGAAATTTAGATAGAAAAGAAATTCCGTTGCGGGAATAGAAGAGGGGATCATCCTTACTTAGGTCGGCAATAGCTCTGTATCCGTCCCATTTTATTTCAAAAATCCAGTCTTTATCATCGAATGCTTTATCAAAAGATTTGGCAAGCATGGGTCTGATGAAATCTTTAAGCTTTTTTTCGTCTGTTAAAGAATTAAAGCGTTGGAACCTTTTAGAAGAAGTTATGACTTCTTTTTGCTTGTTTTCGGGCTTTTTTTTTCCTCTAAAAATTTCGTTACCAAAGATTTTGCAGCGGTATTTTCTTCAGCATTGTATGGGCTTTCCGCAAATTCATCTTTATGTTTGATCAGTAACCACGCATTATCTTCGGAATTTTTCATTTTGACCAAAGCGAATTCACCTTTCAGCTTTTTACCATGTAAAATAAATTTTAACGAACCGGCATGCAATTCTTTCAGTAATTCTTTTTCATCGGAAAGCTTGGAGTTTTCTTCCAACGGTTCATAGGTTCCACTGTCCCAGATTTCCACTTGCCCTGCTCCATAATTGCCTTCCGGAATATTTCCTTCAAAGTCTTTATAATCATACGGATGATCTTCTACCATCATCGCAAGACGTTTATCTTTCGGATCTAAAGAAGGACCCTTAGGAACGGCCCAGCTTTTCAGAACCCCTTCCATTTCAAGGCGGAAATCATAATGCAGACGTGATGCAGCATGTCTTTGAATCACAAAAATAAGTTTGTCTTTACTTTTTTTCGTTTTTCCTTTAGGTTCGGTGGTTTCATCGAACTTACGCTTTTTCTGATAATCTTTAAGGGCCATTACGATGCTGTTTTAGATTTAGAACTTTGTAAACTGGCTTTTAGCTGTGCCATCAAATCAATCACTTTGCCTCCCTTAGCAGGTTCTGTTTTTCTTGCTTTTACCCCTTTACCTTTTGCTTTCTGTTTGATGATCTTTAATAGCTCATCAGAATAGGTATCTTTATACATGGTGGGGTCAAAACTCTGAGAAAGCTGTTCTATAAGGCTTACTGCCATTTTTAATTCAGCAGGTTTAGGTGCTTTTTTAGCAGGAATTTTTAAATCTGAGTAATCTCTGATCTCCTGATCAAATCTTAATCGGTTTAAAAGCAGTATTTCATCATTATAAGGACGGATCATACCAATCGCTTCGCTTTCACGCAGAACGAATGTTCCGATACCCACCATTTTGGTTTCCTGTAGTGCTTTTAGTAAAAGCCTGTATGCATTTTCTCCATTTTTCTGGGGCTCCAGAAAGTAAGGGTTTTCAAAATAAATACTGTCTACTTCTATTTCCTTAACGAACTGATCAATAGAAAGTATTTTGGTTTTTTCAGGGCTCGCGGCTTCATAATCTTCATCTTCCAAAACAATGTATCGGTCTTCCATAAGGTAAGCTTTTACAATGTTTTCCCATTTTACCTCTTTACCTGTTTTTTCGTTAACCCGTTTGAACTTAATGTTAGAAAAGTCGGATTTATCCAGCATATCCAAATCCAATTTACTGGTTTCTGTAGCAGAATAGATTTTAACCGGGATATTGACTAAACCAAAGCCAATGGCGCCATTCCAAATTGCTTTCATTGTCTTACGTTTTGTGTAAGAGCGTGCAATGATTGTGCCGAGAGAAAAATATTTGTTAAATGTGGTATCTAATTGGTTTTAATCCTGATAAAATTGGACACCATTCATTCCTACAGGATAAATTTTGTTGTTTTTATGAAAAAAATATACATGAAAGCTTTTATATGTGTGATCCAAAGATCTTGCATATTGTATGGTGGAGAACTTATCATAGATTGGGGGAATAAACTGTGTGTCGAAATCTATTCTTCCATCATTAATTTCAAACAATCCCACTTTATTTTTGTGTTTAATCAGTAGGATATTTCTTATATCAGAAAGAGTGATATCATTATAGGAAACCTCAGTAACCCAAACAAATTTTTTAAGATTGAAAATTCCCCACTTATCTTTTTTTCTAAAGAAAGCAATATCATTTTGGTAAGCACCGCCCTCGAAAATTAGCTGGATTTCATCATACGCTGGAGGAACTTTTTTTTCTTCATAAATTCCCAGAACCTGAAATCCGAATTTATTCTTTTCCTGCAGGATTTTTATTTGTCCAGGTCCTCCGTAATAAGAGCTTAATTTATAGGTTGGAGAAAGATTAGAATTGTTCTGTGTAAGGCTTTTTTTCTCCGCTTTTCCAATATCCGTGTACACCTCATAAGTTTCAGCAGAAGATCTTTTATTTTCAAAAAAATCTTCATATTTATTTTTGAATTCAGCTATTTTAAAATCTTTTGTGCACAGATAAAAGACATCGCCTTTTTTAGCAAAGTATTTATAGTCTGAATATTCCTTTTTCTTCTCATAAAAATCTTTGTAGGATAAGCTTCCTATTTCGTCATACTCAGCATTAAATATCCATTTCTTTAATGAGACATTATAAAATCCCCATTGATTCCCTTTTCTAATGGTGTAATTTCCGTTGTAAAAATTTTTGAATTCCTGGATTTGATTGATTTGAGTAGTATGGCTGTAATCTTGCAGCTCCCAGGAATTCTCGTTCTCTTTTTTGATAAAGAAATTAGAGATTTTGCCGATACGTATTTCATCACAGGCAACAATATCTTTGTAATCGCAAGGAAAAATTATTTTTCCGGTGATATCGGCATATCCTTTTCTTTTATTTTTGAAAAGATAAAAATCATTATCCTGGCTATGCAGAGGTTTTCTTTCAATAGAATCATATTCAACAGCCAGTTTTTCATTTCCTGAAGAATCTATAACACCAACCTTATTGTTTTTATAAACAAACCACCTGAAATTTTCATTATTTATTGAAACAGAATCATATTTTGGGGATACTTTAATTTTTCCCGTCTGATCTGCAAATCCCCAAAGATTCTTTAATCTAAATGGAATTCTGAAACTCTGAGAATATATGAAAATAGAGATTAAATAGAAAAAGAGGATAAAAAGTTTTTTCATGGAATTATTAAAAAAGCGGAGATATTTTCTCCGCTCTAAATTTATGCTTTTAAATTCAATTGTAATTCCAATTCATCCAGTTGCTCATCTGCAATGGTGGAAGGTGCATCAATCATTACATCACGTCCGGAATTGTTCTTAGGGAAAGCAATATAATCTCTGATCACTTCATTTCCGTCGAGAATAGCTACCAAACGGTCAAACCCGAAAGCTAAACCACCGTGAGGAGGTGCACCGTATTTGAAAGCGTTCATTAAGAATCCGAACTGTGCTTCTGCCTCTTCTTTTGAGAACCCTAAAAGGTCAAACATTTTAGACTGAAGGTCTTTATCGAAAATCCTGATAGATCCTCCTCCGATTTCGTTTCCATTCAACACCATATCATAAGCATTGGCTCTTGCTTTTCCCGGATCAGTTTCCAATAAGTGGATATCTTCCGGCTTTGGAGATGTGAATGGGTGGTGCATGGCATGATAACGTCCGCTTTCTTCATCAAACTCCAACAACGGGAAATCAACTACCCAAAGCGGAGCAAATTCATTTCCTTTTCTTAATCCTAAACGGTTTCCAAGTTCCATTCTTAAAGCAGAAAGCTGGGCTCTTACTTTGTTTTCGTTTCCGGAAAGAATCAGCATTAAATCTCCTTCTTTCGCACCGAATTTTTCAATGATTTTTGCTAAATCGTCCTCATTATAGAATTTATTTACGGAAGAAGTTTTCATACCGTCATGTTGGAATTTCACCCAAACCATTCCTGATGCGCCAATTTGTGGACGCTTTACCCAATCCACAAGCTCATCGATCTGTTTTCTGGTGTATTCTGCACAGCCTTCAACATTGATTCCTACTACCAATTCCGCATCATCAAATATTTTAAAATCTTTTCCTTTGACAAGTTCATTCAATTCTACGAATTCCATTCCGAAACGAATATCCGGCTTGTCGTTCCCATACTTTCTCATTGCATCTGCGAAAGTCATTCTAGGGAAAGCTCCGAATTCCTGACCAGTAATATCTTTCAACAATGTTTTAGTCATTCCTTCAAAAACATTCATCACATCTTCCTGCTCTACAAAAGCCATTTCACAGTCGATCTGTGTAAATTCCGGCTGTCTGTCGGCTCTTAGGTCCTCATCACGGAAGCATTTCACAATTTGGAAATATTTATCCATTCCACCTACCATTAAAAGCTGTTTGAAGGTTTGTGGAGATTGTGGCAAGGCATAAAATTGTCCTGGGTTCATTCTGCTCGGAACTACGAAGTCTCTAGCTCCTTCAGGAGTAGATTTGATTAAAACCGGAGTCTCCACTTCAATGAAACCTTCGTCTGAAAGATAATTTCTTACTTTTTGTGCCATTTTATGGCGGAAGATCAGTTTATCTTTCACCGGATTTCTTCTGATATCCAGGTAACGGTATTTCATTCTTAATTCTTCACCACCATCCGTTTCATCTTCGATAGTGAAAGGCGGAAGCTGAGAATCATTAAGTAACGTTAATTTCTCAACTAAAATTTCAATTTCCCCAGTTGGAATATTCGGGTTTTTGCTTACTCTTTCAATCACTTTTCCGGTCACCTGAATCACAAATTCACGGCCCAGTTTTTTGGCTTCTTCCATCAATTGAGCAGAAGAGCGTTCCTGATCAAAAACAAGCTGAGTAATTCCGTAACGATCTCGAAGATCTATCCAAATCATAAATCCTTTATCTCGGATAGTTTGTACCCATCCTGAAAGTGTAACTTCTTCATTAAGATTTGTGAGAGACAGTTCTCCGTTAGTGTGCGATCGAAACATGTGTTTTAGATGTTAGAGATTAAACTTTAAATACTAGACTTTTATAAGCCTGATTTTTCGTTGGCAAAGATAAGATTTTAAAAGTTTTTATGCATAAAAAAAACTTCCGGTATGGAAGTTTAAAATACTTTATAGGGATAAATGTGGTGTTTAATTTTTTAATGCACCTTTTTTTGTCAATAATTTTGCAAGGTCAGTTCTCTGATATTGTTCTGCCACAGCAAGTGGAGTCATGTTACCGCAGTTTTTGTTAACATCGACTTTCTGGTCGATCAAAAAGTTTACAATGTTTTTTTTGTCATTCATCACACTATAAGCCAATGGACTGAATGATTCTGTTTTAACCTGAAAACATTTGTTGTAGTCATCTTTAGCAAATTGCTTTTTGAACACGGCAATATTGTCAGTCTGAATTGCTTTTCTTTGTTCTTTAGTCAATTGTTGAGCAGACAGCATACTTGTGAATACTGATATCCCGAATATTAAAAAAGTAAAGATTATTTTTTTCATAAATTTTATTTTAAGAATATACAAAGCTAATATTTTTTGATACTTTTTACTAATTATTTTTCTATTCTTTTCTTTAAGATTTGAATTTTCAATTATTATGGTAACAAATTTAAATAAAAACTTGAATTAAACGAATGATATTAATTGAAATTTGAATTTGTATTTTAGATCCCCATAAAATTACCCTGAAAAAATGTCAAGATATATCAATTTTCTTAAGAAAGCATTGAGTGGAGAAGAGGTAGATTATACGAAGATCAGTATCCGTAATGCGGTCCTGCTTCTGGCTATTCCCATGATGCTGGAAATGGCGATGGAATCTGTTTTTGCTTTAGTAGATCTCTATTTTGTAGGACATCTGAAGGAAAGTGGTTTTGCAATCCAGACTGTAGGATTAACGGAATCTGTTCTTACGATTATGTATTCCATTGCAATAGGAATGAGTATGGCGGCGACTGCCATGGTGGCCAGGAGAATTGGGGAAAAGAATCCTGAACAGGCTTCCAGAAGTGCAGCGCAGGTTTTATTGGTTTCCTTTGCAGTGACACTGGTTCTGAGTCTCCTGGGAGTAATATATGCTGAAGAAATTTTGATTTTGATGGGTTCAAGACCTGAAGCAGCAGCTTATGGTAAAGAGTTTACAAGAATAATGATGGGAAGCAGTGTCATTATTATGCTATTGTTTTTAATTAACGGTATTTTCAGAGGAGCAGGAAATGCTGCTATAGCCATGAAAAGTTTGTGGATTGCCAATATAGCAAACATTATTCTTTGTCCGATACTGATCAGAGGTCTTGGTCCGGTTCCCGCAATGGGATTAACCGGTGCAGCCATTGCTACAACGATTGGTAGGAGTACGGGAGTTCTGTATCAGCTTTATCATCTTTTCATTGCTGATTCCCAGGTTCGTATCAAAACGGAATATTTTAAACCTGATTTTACGTTGATCCGGTCTGTTATTAAGATTGCGACTCCCGGTATTTTTCAATTTGTGATTGCTTCCTGCAGTTGGATCATTTTGGCTCAACTGGTGGCAACGACCGGAGGTGAAAATGCTTCTGCGGGATACCAGACTGCACTAAGGCTTATGATGTTCTTTATGCTTCCCGCATGGGGATTGAGTAATGCGGCATCTACTTTAGTGGGGCAAAATATGGGTGCCAATGAAATGCTTCGCGCTGAACAGTCTGTGATGAAAACGGTAAAATATAATGTGATCTTCATGTTGGCTGTGAGTTTAATCTTCTTTATTCTTGGTGATTTTCTGGTGAGCTTTTTCACACAGGAGGAAATGATAAAAAGCTTTGCTAAGAATGCATTACATATCATGAGTGTGGGCTTTATCTTCTATGGGATAGGAATGGTGATGATCAATGCTTTTAATGGAGCAGGAGATACCTGGACCCCAACATGGGTTAATTTTTTCGGTTTCTGGCTGTTTCAGATTCCTTTAGCTTATTTGCTTTCCAAATATCTGGATATGGGGCCGAAAGGTGTTTTTATTTCTATTCCTGCTGCCGAAACGCTTATCACCATTGTTGCCTTTATTTTATTTAAAAAAGGAAAGTGGAAAACCATCAAAGTATAGATTTATAAAAATTTAACATCTTGATGTATTGAGTTTTAGGGCTTAATTTTTTAATTTCGTTACATCATCAAAATACATTACTATGGGAAAAGGAGATAAAAAGACAAGAAGAGGAAAAATAAATTCCGGGAGCTACGGAAAAACGAGACCTAAAAAAGGTTCAAAATCATTCTTGGTTTCAGAAAAAACTGAAGTTACTGAAAAAGCTCCGAAAGCGAAAAGAACAAAAAAGACCGAAGAATAATCTTCGGTCTTTTTGATGATTGTATTTACAATTAAATTATTTTCCTCCTAAAATACTTCCGAGGATATTTCCCAATCCACCTCCTTGTTGCTGTTGTCCACCGCCGCCAAGAACACTTCCCAGAATGTCATTCAAAGGATTTCCTGAAGACTGTTGTTGTCCACCACCAAGAACGCTTCCTAAAATATCGTTCAACGGATTAGATTGCTGTGCTTGTGCCTGATTGGAAGCGTTTCCTAAAATTCCGCCCAATAAGTCTCCCAGTCCGCCTGCACTCACATTATTCTGTTGTTTTTCTTTTCCGATATATCCCATGATTACCGGGGCAAGCATTGCCAAAATAGGTCCAATTTTATCAATGGAAATTCCTGTATTTTGCGAAAGCTGGTTTTCAACAGTATTTTTTTGACCGCCAAAAATATGATCAAGAATAGAGCCACCTTCAGCCTGTCTTGATTCTACTTGTGAAGCATCATTCAGAATACTTCCATCATGGTCTTTATCTAGTGCATTATTTAATGCCTCAGCTTCTTGAGAGTCTTGGGATTTATTTCTAAGGTAAGAAATGATCAAAGGTGCTGCAACCGCTAATAAGGCAATAACCTGATTTTTGCTGATCCCGAATTTATTTTCAGCCTGTTCAGCAACCTGGTTGCTTGTGTTCCCTGTAAGTAGGTCAATTAAACTCATAGTTTGTGTTTATTAAAATGTTAAGTGAACCAAATTTATCAAAAAATATTCCTTAACAATTTTTTTTGAACCAAAAATAACGTTAAAGCATATAAATTAATATAAGTATCTGGTTTTCAGTGTTAATTTTTTAATATTGGGACATTGGAACATGCCTCTCCGAACATCAGAGACTTTACAAGTGGTTTTAATTGTTCTACCAATTCGATGTAAGCATTTTCAGGGATTTCTTTATCGGAACACCCTTTCACCAGTACTCTTTTACCTCTGAAGTCTTCAAAATCATGAGTCTGAATGGCATTATGCATTAATATGACTTCCAGATCCTCACGGTCTCCGAAAACTATTTTTTTGGCAACATCCGTAAGCTTTGCTGTTATCAAAAAATAAGCCCAAAGCGGAACAATAGCATCTGCAGAATTGTAGATATAGATATAGGTGTCTCTATATTGCTCAACATCAATGGCGGCTACTTTTTCACGGAAGTCCTTTTCTTTTAGGATCATTTCCATAAAAAGAAAATCTTTAAGATCAATCCCTTTTCTTACTCCTCTGGGAACAAGATCAGAAAGATCAAAATTGATTAAACCACTCTCAGCAACTTTATTGCGGATTTCAAATTCTTCTGACATTTTTTATCATTATCTTTGAACAAATTTACAAATTAAGATCTATAAAGATGTAATTTGTTCTCTATTCTGATTATAGAAATGAAATATTATATTATTGCAGGAGAAGCATCCGGAGATTTGCACGGAAGCAATTTAATGAAAGCTTTACAACAGAAAGATCCGCACGCAGAATTCAGGTTCTGGGGTGGTGATCTCATGCAGAAACAAGGCGGAACGTTAGTGAAGCATTACCGTGATCTGGCTTTTATGGGATTTCTGGAAGTAGCCATGAATCTAAGAACTATCCTGAATAATATTAAATTCTGTAAAGAAGATATTAAAAATAACAAGCCGGATGTTCTTATTCTGATTGATTATCCCGGCTTTAACCTGAGGATTGCCAAATATGCAAAAGAGCTGGGAATAAAAGTGATCTATTATATTTCACCGCAGCTTTGGGCATGGAAAGAAGGCAGAGTAGAGATCATCAAGAAATATGTAGATGAAATGATGGTGATTCTACCCTTTGAAGAAGATTTTTATAAGAAACATGGTGTACATGGTCATTTCGTAGGACATCCCTTGCTTGATGCTATTTCAGATCTTAAGGAAATCAATAAAAATGATTTTAAAAAGGAAAATGGCTTAAACGATAAGGAAATTGTTGCGCTTCTTCCGGGGTCCAGGAAACAGGAAGTGGAAAAAATGCTTGAAATCATGCTTTCTGTGAGACCTCATTTTGCAGGATATCAATTCGTTATTGCAGGAGCGCCAAGCCTTCCTAAAGAATTCTACGAGAAATATGTGGATGACAATGTTCATTTTGTTTCCAACAAAACATACGATTTGCTAAGGTGTTCTAAAGCGGCTTTAGTGACTTCTGGAACGGCCACTTTGGAAACAGCTTTGTTGAATATTCCGGAAGTGGTATGTTACCGTGGAAGTAAAATTTCTTATGCCATTGCGAAAAGATTGGTGAAAAACATCAAATATATTTCTTTAGTAAACCTTATTATGGATAGAGAGGTTGTGAAGGAATTGATTCAAAATGATTTAAATACAAGGAACCTTGTTGAAGAATTACATAAAGTTTTAGAGGGAAGTCAAAGAGAAAAAGTGCTAAAGGATTACGAGCTTTTAAGAGAAAAGTTAGGAGGGAAAGGAGCGAGTGAAAAAGCTGCTGAGGTTATTTTAACAATCTGATCTTTATATATCAACTTTAATTCAAATGGCTATCATGAATTATTTTAAAAAAGCTTTGTTAGTGATTACACTAACATTTTTTTTCTCAGAAAATTTTGCGCAGAAAAATACTTTCAGGGAAAAAGTTCAGATTTTCTATTATGGATGGTATGGGAATCCCGAAACAGATGGAAGCTATCATCATTGGAATCACGATATTCTGCCTCACTGGAGTAACCCGAAATGGAATAACTTAGGCAATTACAAAGGTGGGAATGACATTGGTGCTAATTTCTATCCGGCTTTAGGAAATTATAGCTCCAACGATCCGAAGATCATAGAAAAACATATGAAAATGATCAAAGAATCCGGAGTTGGCGTTGTGGTGATAAGCTGGTTGGGAAAAGATTCTTATACGGATAAAAGTACCCTAAAGTATCTGGATATTGCAGACCGCTTCAACTTAAAAATTGCTTTCCACATAGAGCCGTTTTATAAAACGGTTTCTGAATTTAAAGATCAGATTTCTTATCTGGTGAAAACCTATTCTTCTCATCATGCATTTTATAAAAAAGATGGGAAACCGTTATATTATGTGTATGACAGCTATAAGATTTCCCCGCAGGAATGGGCGAAATTACTTTCTAAAAAAGGTGAAAGTACGGTGAGAAATACGGAATTAGATGCTTTTTACATCGGATTGTGGGTAGAGAAAGATGATTCACGCTTTTTTGGAGAATCAGGGTTTGATGGATTTTATACCTATTTTGCCAGTGACGGCTTTGTTTTCGGAAGTACAACTTCCAATTGGGAATATCTTTCCCAATATGCAAAAGAACATCACCTTATATTTATCCCCTGTGTAGGTCCCGGATATTCTGATACCAGAATAAGACCCTGGAATGAAGCTAATTTTAAAAGCCGGGATAATGGAAAGTATTACGAAAATATGTTTGATGCAGCTATTAATGTAAACCCGGATTTTATAGGGATTACTTCTTTTAATGAATGGCACGAAGGAACCCAGATCGAACCGGCAATTCCTAAAAAAGCCGGCAATTTTACTTATGAAGATTATGGAAAGGATTCCATGTTGTATATTAAAGAGACAAAAAAACTAACGGATAAGTTTTTGAAGAGTAAGCAATAGCAGGGTTTCTGGATTGCTTTAAAATTTTAATTGAATTGCAGTTTTACTAATATAAATTCACGCTTTATTTTTCCTCTTTAATGGGAAAGAGTGATGTTTATCAGCAATTGCAGCACTACTTGTAAGTCAATAAATTTATTATTTTGACTTTCAAATCATTACCATTGAATAAACAGCCTCTTCTCATTCTGGTCATTTGCTTTATCTTCGGAATCTGCTTTCAGGAAAGGGTTTCTTTAGGTAATTCTCCAGTATATGGTATTGCAGGAGGTTGTCTGTTGATATTAGTTTTGGTACTTTTTAGTTCCTATTTTTTACATAAAGCCAGGTCTTATTTATTAGGCTTTCTTTTTTTCGGTGTAGGAATTATATGTCATCATTTTAATACGGTTGATGGATCAAACAAGAACATTCATTCGGCATCAAATGATATTGTCCTTTTCAAAATCACAAAGAAATTAAATTCTGATAGTAAATATAAAAAGTATGAAGCTGTTATCCAGACCAGAGAAGGATACACTAACTCTCTTATATATGTTCCACAACATAACAAAGAGCTTGATTTTAATCATTATTACAGAGCAAAAGCTTATATAACCCAGCCAAAACCTCCACAATATGATTTCCAATTTGATTATGTAAAATATTTAAGCAGGAAAGGAATATATTATCAGGCTTTTATATCAGACAAAATCTATTCTTCCAAAAGAAATGATCTCACCTTGAGCGAAAAAATTTCACAAAAAAGAGTAGAGGTTTTGCAAAATATTGACCAGGCAAAAATGTCTATCAAAAGCAAAGCTTTTCTGAAAGGGATCATTCTGGCCGATAGAACGGAAATTGACCCGGAAACCGTAAGAGATTTCAATAGATCAGGGTTGGTACATTTTTTAGCCATTTCAGGAACCCATATTGTCGTTATTTTCGGAATATTTTATTTTCTCTTTGTGCAGCTTTTGCCTTTAAAATATAGAAAATATGCTGTGATCTTGAGTCTTGTTTTCATCTGGTTGTTTGCCGGATTTATAGGGTTTGGAAACTCTGTTTTACGTTCATGTATTATGTTGAGTATGTACTTCATCTATATTTTGCTTCAAAGAAAACCGGATTTGTTGCATTCATTGGCACTGTCGGCGTTTATCATATTGCTTTCTGATACCTATCAGATTTTTGATATTGGATTCCAGTTGAGCTTTACAGCTGTTCTCGGGATTTTCTGGTTGAATCAGCCTATTTTGAAATACTTTCCGAAACAGGATAATTACTTTAAAAGACTCTTGTTTAACACAATTTCTATTTCCCTTTCTGCCCAGCTTGCAACTCTTCCATTAGTCTTATTGTATTTCCATCAGTTTTCATTTATTTCCATTATAGCGAATTTTTTTATTGTTCCGTTTTCAGAAATCATTATAGTGTTCTCATTTGTGTTGACAGCTATTATAGCGATAGGGATGAATATTTCGGTGATCAATACAATATATGATGCAATGATCCATGTGTTGCTGGATGTTATTCATTGGTTTGCAGATTTTGATGGGCTTTTCTTTGAAAGCATCCCTATGAATCAAATGGAAGTACTTTTACTATTGGTGATCATCTATTTAATGAGATGGATAATTATCAGATTTGACTTTAAAAACTCGATGAGGTTCACCATGGCAGTTTTTATATTTTTCATTGTGAGGTTTTCCTTCAATATCATTGAATACAATAAGGAGGAAGTATTGGTACAAGATTTTTATAAAAATAAAGTGTTATTGGTAAAGAATAGGAACAGTGTTTGCTTTTGGATTAATGATCACACAGAGAAAGATAAGGTTCTTCAGTATATCATTAAACCTTATATAGCCTCAAGAAGAATACATTCCGTTGAAATAAAAATTTTTCCGGAGCACGTGCAAAAGGTAGTGTATCATGGTAAAATTTATGACATAAATTAATTGTTAACAAATCTTCTTTTTCCTTTATTTATAATACTTTGCAATCTTATTTAGAAAGATTACAAACTGGCTAATTGTGAGATTTCTCACTTTTCGATATTGTTAACATTTCTTAATTTTGTGGAAAATCAAATTTAAACTTTTATGGCAGGTTTAACGAGTTCTACGATAGGTAGAAAATATGCTATGGCATTATCGGCTATGTTTTTGCTGATCTTCCTTATACTGCATTTGACGACCAATTTGTTATCAGTCCTGAACAGAGATGCTTTCAATATAGCATCGGACTTCATGGGCTATAATCCTTTTGTGCAGTTCTTAATGCAGCCTATTCTTGGTTTTGCGGTTATTTTCCATTTCATTATGGGATTTGTGCTGGAGATTAAGAATAACAAAGCGCGTCCTGTAAAGTACGCAGCGAACAATCCTTCTGTGAACTCATCATGGATGTCCAGAAATATGATTATTTCCGGAGCTGTTGTTTTAGCCTTTTTGGCACTTCACTTATATGATTTCTGGTTCCATGAAATGAACTATAAGTATATTGAAGGGATTGCTCCTGATGCCGAGCGTTTCTGGCCGGAGCTTCATGAGAAATTTGCTGATATCTGGAGAGTGGCTTTATATGTAATTTCTTTTGTTTTATTGGGATTACACTTAGCTCACGGTTTTCAATCTTCTTTCCAGTCGATTGGCGCAAGACATCCAAAATATACGCCGGTAATTAAAGCTTTCGGAAAATGGTATTCTATCCTTATTCCTGCAGGTTTCGTTTTTATCGCAATTTTCCACTTTGTAACTCAATAATAATATCATACTTATGAGTAAATTAGATTCAAAAATTCCAGCAGGTCCTCTTAAGGATAAATGGAAAAATCATAAAGACCATATGAACCTTGTTGCACCAAACAACAGAGACAAGATTGATATTATTGTTGTAGGGACAGGTTTGGCAGGAGGTTCTGCAGCAGCTACTTTAGCTGAGCAGGGATATAATGTAAAGGCATTCTGCTATCAGGATTCTCCTAGAAGAGCACACTCAATTGCAGCTCAGGGGGGAATCAACGCAGCTAAAAATTATCAGGGAGATGGTGACTCTACCTACAGATTATTCTATGACACCATTAAAGGAGGTGACTATAGAGCAAGAGAGGCTAATGTTTACAGATTAGCTGAAGTTTCTGCAAATATTATCGACCAGTGTGTTTCCCAAGGGGTTCCTTTTGGAAGAGATTACGGAGGTCAGTTAGATAACCGTTCATTTGGTGGGGTTCAGGTAAAAAGAACTTTCTATGCCAAAGGACAAACTGGTCAGCAGTTATTATTAGGTGCTTATTCTGCAATGAGCCGTCAGATCGGTAAAGGTAGAATCAAGATGTACAACCGTCATGAAATGATGGATCTTGTAATTGTTGACGGAAAAGCAAGAGGAATTATTGCAAGAAACCTTGTAACAGGTGAAATTGAAAGACATTCTGCTCATGCTGTTGTTATTGCTTCCGGAGGTTATGGAAACGTATATTTCCTTTCAACGAATGCAATGGGTTCAAACGTTTCTGCAGCATGGAAAATTCACAAGAAAGGAGCTTATTTCGCAAACCCTTGCTATGTACAGATTCACCCGACTTGTATTCCTGTTCATGGAACACAGCAATCTAAACTGACGTTAATGTCTGAATCATTAAGAAACTCGGGAAGAATCTGGGTTCCTAAAAAGATTGAGGATTCTGTGGCGATCAGAGAAGGTAAATTAAGACCTGAGAATATTAAAGAAGAAGATAGAGATTATTATTTAGAAAGAAGATATCCTGCGTTCGGTAACCTTGTTCCTAGAGACGTTGCTTCAAGAGCGGCTAAGGAAAGATGTGATGCTGGTTTCGGAATCGAAAATAATGATACAAAGGAAGGTGTTTATCTGGATTTCTCTACAGAGATCATGAAAAAAGGTAGAGAAGCCGCTATTGAAAAACATATTCATAACCCAACGGATCAGCAAATCTACGATTTAGGTAAAAAATGGGTTGAGGAGAAATACGGTAACTTATTCGTAATGTACGAAAAGATCACTGCTGATGACCCTTACAAGACTCCAATGAAGATTTATCCTGCCGTTCACTATACAATGGGTGGTGTTTGGGTTGATTATAATCTTCAGTCTACTATTCCTGGATGTTTCGTAATCGGTGAAGCTAACTTCTCAGACCACGGAGCTAACAGATTGGGAGCTTCTGCCTTGATGCAGGGTCTTGCGGACGGATATTTCGTTCTTCCATACACTATTGCAGATTATCTTTCTGCGGATATCAGAACAGGGGCTATTCCAACGAACACGGGGGCCTTTGATGAAGCTGAAAAAGGAATTAAAGAAAAAGTCGACTTCTTCTTAAATAATAAAGGGACTCATTCAGTAGATCATTTCCATAAGCAATTAGGACACATCATGTGGAATAAAGTAGGAATGGGAAGAACTCCTGAAGGATTAAGAGAAGCAATCAAAGAAATCGAAGAAGTAAGAAACGACTTCTGGAAAAACGTAAAAGTTCCTGGAGATAATGATGGTATGAACACTGAGCTTGAAAAAGCATTCAGAGTGGCAGATTTCCTTGAGCTTGGACAATTAATGGCTATCGATGCACTTCATAGAAATGAATCTTGTGGAGGACATTTCCGTGAAGACCACTCCACTCCGGATGGAGAAGCGGAAAGAGATGACGTAAATTATAAATACGTTGCAGCTTGGGAATATCAGGGAAGCAATATCAACGCAGAAGTGTTGCATAAAGAAGAACTGATCTATGAGAACATCGAGGTTAAAACTAGAAGTTACAAATAATCTCCAACCTATAAATACATAATTATGAGTGCAAAAAAAGGCTTACATCTTACGCTGAAAATTTGGAGACAAAAAAATAATAAATCTAAAGGTCAGTTTGAGACCTACAAAATATCGGACGTTTCTACGGATTCTTCATTCCTGGAAATGTTGGACATTCTGAACGAAAACTTAATTAACGAAGGAAAAGAGCCGGTAGCTTTCGACCACGATTGCCGTGAAGGAATCTGCGGAATGTGTTCTCTTTACATCAATGGTAGAGCACATGGTCCGGATACAGGAATCACTACTTGCCAGCTTCACATGAGAATGTTCAAAGACGGTGAAACCATCGTTATCGAACCTTGGAGAAGTGCTGCTTTCCCAGTTATCAAAGACTTAATGGTAGACAGAAGCGCATTCGACAGAGTAATGGCTGCTGGTGGATTCATTTCGGTGAACACTTCAGGAAATACGTTGGATGCAAATGCGATTCCGGTTCCTAAAGATGATGCGGATAAAGCAATGGATGCTGCTGCATGTATCGGATGTGGAGCTTGTGTAGCTACATGTAAAAACGGATCTGCAATGCTATTTGTAGGAGCTAAGGTTTCTCAGTTTGCATTACTTCCTCAAGGTAGAGTAGAAGCAAAAAGAAGAGTTCTGAACATGGTGAAGGCAATGGATGAAGAAGGATTCGGAAACTGTTCTAATACTGGTGCTTGTGAAGTGGAATGTCCTAAAGGAATTTCCCTTGAAAATATTGCCAGAATGAATAGAGAGTACATGGCAGCTTTTGTTGATAGAGGATAGAATTGACTTTATATACATGAAAAAATCGTCTCCCTATCGGATGGCGATTTTTTTTAGTTAAATCTTTCATAAAAAATACTTTTAAATTGTGTCGGGTATCCCGAAAAACTTATTTTTGTTCAATTATACAATTCAAAAATGAAAAAATATCTTTTATTGTTTATCATTGCAGTTTTTGCAATGTCTTGCTCTAAAAAAGTTGAAGTAAAAGGAAAAATCACAGGCGGATCTCCATTAGAAAGAATCGAATTTATTGAGGCTTCAGGAGTAGCAACACTTCCGTTAGCCAATATCGGTTTGAAAAATGACGGGACCTTTTCAGGAACTTTCGAAGCTCCTAAAAGCGGAATGTATGTGGTTTCTTATGGTGGAAAGCAAAATCTGATTTATTTAAAAGGTGGTCAAACCCTTAATATTTCAGGTAACGGAGCAACGTTCCCAATGGAATATGTTATTACAGGAGACGCTAAAAAGGATAATGACTTCTTCATGGCCACTCAAAAATATCTTACTAACTATGCTCAGACAGTGAATATGAATGAGCTTATGATGAAGGATGAAAATACTTTTATCAAAGGTGTTCAGAAAGTAGAAGCAGACATCAATAAGAATATTGATGAAAATGTAAAGAAATTCAATCCTGACAAAGAAATTATCAACTGGAAAAAGAATGATGTAGCAAGTACATTGCTTTCTATTATGACTCAATACCAGCTGAGACAGCAGCAAATGTCCGGAAATCCTTCATTCAAGTCTTCTAAAGCTTTCACGGATTATGAGAACAAACTTCAGGAGAATAAAGACGTTATGGTAAAGGAAAACCCTGTTTACAGACAGTATTTATTAACTAAAATGAGTCCTGATTTCCAAAAATATGCGGAAGCAAAAAGTAAAGGAAAAACAGATGTTACTACTTCAGAATTATTTGCTGAATATTTAAAGTCTAAAAAAGACCTTTCTCAAACAGCGAAAGATTATCTTTTGGCTTTTGTAATGGCTCAATCGGATATTCACCCGACAACACCGGAGAAAACAATTGAAAAAATCAAGAAAATTATTGATGAAGATATCAAGGATGCTACTATCAAAAGCGATTTGAAAAAGATCCAGTTTGCGATCAACGGATTTAAAGTAGGTGAGCCTGCTCCTGAAGCTTCATTAATAAAGCAGGATGATAAATCATACAATCTTTCTGAAAATAAAGGAAAGCCATATATGATCACATTCTATGCTTCATGGAACCCATATATCGGAGAAGCTACAGTTCCTGTATTGAAAGAAGTGGTGAATTTCTATAAATCCAAAATGAATTTTGTATTCGTTAATGTTGATGATACCAAAGAACAGTTTGTAAAAACAAGCAACTCATTGTTAAAAGGAATCACAGGTGTAAATGTATATGGAAAAGGAGGTCTTGATTCTGATATTGCCAAAAAATATGGGGTATATGGATTTAAATTACCTTGTTTCATCATCGTTGATAAAGACGGTAAAATTGCAAGTAAGCCATTCTTTAATTTAGGAGATCCTGAATTGGTAACCGTATTGGATAAGCAAACAGGGCTTACTGCTCCTAAAGTGGACCCGAGAGTACAGCTGCAACCAGGAATGAGCATTGATCCTTCAGCGATGCAGCCAGCGCCGGAACAACCTGCAAATCCTCAACCGGCTCCAACCAAGTAATAAACTTTATTATAGATAAGACCTTATCTTCGGATAAGGTTTTTTTATTTGTATTTTTGCGGAATGAAACCAGGAAGAGTTTCAATCAATTATAGAAACAATAGAAAGTGCTGAATGAAAAAGAAGAAAAACATTATTCTTGAAAATATAAAACTTGTCACTGCGGGTGCTAAAGGAGTTGCCATTGGAAAAACTGAGGATGGGAAAACAGTTCTGGTTTCAGGAGCCATTCCCGGTGATGTGGTGAATGCAAGAGTGAAAAAATCCAAATCCAAATATTATGAAGCTGAAGCGGTGGAAGTTTTAGAAGAATCCCCCTTCAGAGTAGCCCCGAAATGTATTCACTTCGGAGCTTGCGGGGGTTGCAAATGGCAAAATATGAGCTATGAAAAGCAATTGGATTTCAAGCAGGAAGAAGTGTATAACAATATAAAAAGGATTGGAGGTTTAGAGAATTTTGAAACCCTTTCTATTCTTGGATCAGAAGAGGAATATTTCTACAGAAATAAAATGGAATTTTCCTTCTCCAACGCACGTTGGTTAACTGTTGCAGAAATCAATTCCCAGGACGATTTCAACGATAAAAATGCATTAGGATTTCATATTCCGGGAATGTGGAGCAAAATCCTTGATCTTAAAGAATGCTTTCTTCAGGAAGATCCGTCCAATGCCATAAGATTGGCTGTAAAAGAATATGCAGATCAGAACGGTCTGGATTTCTTTGATGTGAAAAACCAGGAAGGATTCCTGAGAACTTTAATGATGAGACAGAACTCTAAAGGAGAATGGATGGTTTTATTCCAGCTTTACAGAGAAGAAAAAGAAAACAGAGAAAAGCTATTTACATTCTTACTGGAAAAATTCCCGCAAATCAAAACATTGGTATATGCTATCAATCCAAAACCAAATGATTCCATCTATGATTTAGAGATCAATATACATTCGGGAGAAGGGTTTTTAATGGAAGAAATGGATGGATTGAAATTTAAGATCGGTCCGAAATCATTCTTTCAGACCAATTATAAACAAGCGTTGGAACTTTACAGAAAAACATTAGAATTTGCAGATCTGAAAGGAGATGAAGTGGTTTACGATTTATATACCGGAACAGGAACTATTGCACAATATGTAGCCAGAAAAGCAAAACAGGTAATCGGTATAGAATCTGTTCAGGAAGCTATTGATGCAGCTATTGAGCATGCTGAATTGAATGGTCTTGATAACTGTACCTTCTATTGCGGAGATATGAAAGATATTTTCAATGATGAATTTTTGCAGAACCACCCAAAAGCAGATGTGTTGATTACCGATCCGCCGAGAGACGGAATGCATCAGAAAGTAGTGGAACAGATCTTGAAATTATCTCCCGAAAAGATAGTGTATGTGAGCTGTAATTCTGCAACTCAGGCAAGAGATCTGGCTCTGATGAAGGATCATTATACCCTGGTTAAAATTTTACCGGTAGATATGTTCCCGCAAACCCATCACGTAGAGAATATTGCATTATTGCTAAAAAAATAAATTAGCTAAATTTGAGTATCAAATCTTACTATGAAATATTATAAGTTTTTTATATTCCTAAGCTTCCTCGGGCTGCTTTGTTCATGCGGTGGCGATGATGATATCTGCGAAAGCGGTGAAGGAACCCCCAGAATGATGGTCATGTTTAAAAATGCAGACAATAAAGCTATTACATTAGATTCTTTACAGGTATTTGTAGATTATGGGTCTGGAAAAGTGAATTTAGGCTGGAAAACAAAAGTAGAATCTACCTTAATTCCTTTGCGTGTTGATGATTCCCCATATACAGAAGTGTATTTTAAGACCAGAAATAAAGGAACAGAGTCCAAAGTTAAAATTAACTATACTACAAAATCAACCTATGTTTCTCCTGGCTGCGGTATTAAAAAAACGTATGAAGGATTAACTTCGGAATTACTAATAGCAAATCCGGTTCTGGGATTGGAATTGGGACAAAATTTTATAGAGAATGAAAACAAGACTAATCTTTACCTTCTTTTTTAGCATCTGGAGTGTTCTGAGTTTTGGACAGGACAATAAAAAGACAGAAAAAGCAAAATGGAAATATGAACCCAATTTCATGATTGGTTTTGATGCTCTCAATACGGGAGTTTCTTTCTTCTCGGACCGAAAGCTTTACCAGGGATTCGTATCATCGAGGATTAAAGGAAACGTTCATGGTGTTATTGAAGCAGGTTTTGAAAAAAATATCTATCAGAAGAACGGATATGATGCTAAAGTAAATGGGCCTTTTGTGAAGCTAGGTGCTTTTTACATGCTTGCTGAAGATGCGGAGAATGAATTTAATGGTTTCTATGCAGGAGGTAAGTTGGCAGGTTCTTTTTACAATCAGGAGTATATGGCGGTGCCGGTTCGTGGATTCGGGGGAAGTAATTCTTCTGTTTCTTTTCCATCCTCTTCACAATCCTCATACTGGATTGAAGGAACTATTGGAGGAAGAGTACAGTTATTTGAATCGAACTTTTATATTGATGTGAATCTTCAGCCAAAATATTTGATCTATACTACCAAACAAGAGGATATTCAGCCCATGATTGTACCCGGGTTTGGAAGAAGCTCTTCCAAATTTAATATGGGATTTGCATGGAACATTGCCTATAAATTTTAATAAATTACATTATTGATTTTTTAATCAATTTATCAGATAAATAAAGAAACCTGGGGTGTAGTACCTTAGGTTTTTTATTTTTAAATCTAATTTTGAATAATTGAAAAGTAATTGAAAACAAATGTGTTAAATTATCAATTTCGTATTGTAAAATAATTATATTTGCAAATTAAATATAATTAAAAAGTTATGAAGAAAATTTTTACTTCTTTCTTTTTTCTTTCTTTATTAGGAACTGCTAATGCACAATGGAGTCCTGCGGCTTTTAAGGGAGAAAAAGTTAGAGAAGGTGCGGAAATGACGAGCCATTATACATTGGATCTTACCATGTTAAGAGCTCAGTTAGCGAATGCCCCGGAAATGGGGAACAACGCAAAACCTGTAGAAATTTCTTTACCCACATTAGGTGGAAAAGTAGAGAAGTTTGCGGTTTATAGTTTTCCGGTTGTTGTAAAAGAACTGGCAGACCAATATCAATTAGGCTCTTATGTGGGAGTGGGAATTGACGATCCTTCAAAATATTTAAGATTTTCAACATCTCCGATTGATTTTCAATCCATGATTATTAAAGACGGAGTATATCAGTTTATTGACCCTGCGGATAATTCCAAAACAATTTATAGTGTACATCCTAAAACAATAGATACAGGATCTCAAGGATTCCTATGTTCTATGAATGAAGATGTTTTGTCTAAAGAGCAAATTGCTAAACTATTTAATTCTACAAAATCTAAATCTTTTAGCAATAACCCTACGGATTTCTCCAAATCTTCTGATAAAAAATACAGAACCATGAGATTGGCATTATCCGTTACTGGTGAGTATACAACCTATTTTGGGGGTGTTTCAGGAGCTTTAGTGGCAATGAATAATACCATGACCAGAGTAAACGGAGTATTTGAAAAAGATCTGGCGATCCATTTAAATATGCAGAACTTTCCGGTACTGGTTTATGCAGATCCTAATAATGATCCATATTCTCCCGCTTCTTCAATGGGGAACTGGAATGTGGAATTACAGGCGAATCTTACCAATACTATCGGAAGCTCGAGCTATGATATAGGACACCTTTTCGGAAGAAGTGGTGGTGGTGGAAATGCAGGATGTATCGGTTGTGTATGTGTGGATCCGGTTTCGCCCACTTCAAAGGCTAAAGGATCAGGATATACTTCCCCTGCGAATGCAATTCCACAAGGAGATTCATTTGATATTGATTATGTAGCTCATGAAATGGGGCATCAATTAGGAGCAAACCATACATTCTCTCATAATGTGGAAGGTTCAGGTGTAAATATGGAGCCTGGATCAGGATCTACTATTATGGGGTATGCTGGAATCACAAGTGCTAACGTACAGCTGAATTCAGATCCTTATTTCCATGTAGCAAGTATTATTCAGATACAAAATAACATGACAAGCAAAACTTGTGATGTGGAAACGGCAGTGGCTAATAACCCTCCGGTAATCAGTGCTTTGAATAATTATATGATCCCTAAAGGAACAGCATTTGTGCTAACGGGAAATGCTACCGATCCTGAAGGAAATCCAATGACATATACCTGGGAACAATTCGATACGGCATTAACTGCGGTTACAGCGATTAACGGAAACAATACATTAGGTCCATTGTTCAGATCCATACTTCCTACAACCAGCCCGACAAGATATTTTCCTAAATTAGCTACAGTATTGGCTGGGAATTTATCATCAACAGCTGATTGGGAAGCTACCCCTCTTAAGCCAAGATCTGCAAATTTTGTCCTTACAGTAAGAGATAATAACCCTAATGTTTTTCAACAACAAACCAATTCTGCATTACAGCATATTGATGTTGGTAACGAAGGACCATTTAAGGTAACTTCAACAACTGTCTATAACAATACGCCGGGAGCAATTACCTGGGATGTTGTAGGTACAAATGGAGGCTCATATAACACACAAAATGTTAAGATAGATTATACTACGGATAATGGAGTTAACTGGACAGTGATCACTCCGTCCACTCCTAACGACGGTGCTGAACCATATTCATTCTCCTCGCTTTCTGCTGGAACGAATGTTAAGATCAGAGTGAGTGCCATCGGAAATGTATTCTATGCTATCGGAAGCGCAACAGTTTCTGCAACTCCGGGAGCTTGTTCTGCTGCTGCTGCAACAGGTGTTGCAGTTACAGGTATTACTATGACATCCGTGAATGTAACCTGGACCGCACTTCAAGGTGCTACCTATTCTTTAAGATACAGAAAAACAGGAGCTGCTACATGGACTACGGTATCTGTGCCAACAAACTCTTATCAATTAACGGGTCTTGAAGAAGGGACTTCATACGAAGTGCAAGTGGCTAATGTTTGTGGATCCACATTAGGAGCTTATTCTGCTTCCGTCAACTTTAATACCTTACTTTACGCATTTTGTACAAATAGTGCAGGAAGTGCCGCAGATGAATATATTTCAAATGTTTCGGTAACTCCTACAGGATCTGCTGCTATTTCAAACCCTAGTGGAGCGTCTACGTATACTAATTATACAACTGATTTATCTAAATTAATAACCCTTACACAAGGTTCAACAAACAATAGTATCAGTGTTACAAAAGCTTGGACATCAAGTCTATATGCTGAAGGGGTTACCGCTTGGATCGATTTCAACAGAGACGGAAACTTCTCGGATACGGAAATGATCTTCACCAGCTCACCTAACACAACAACACCGGTTTCCGGAACATTCTCTGTTCCTGCAACAGCTTATGCAGGTGGTAAGAATGTTATCATGAGAGTGATGTTAACGTATGGAGCTCAGGCTGATAACGGATGTGAGGTATATCCTTACGGTGAAATTGAAGATTATCCGGTACTTATCCAGCAGGTATTGGGGACCAATGATATCATTAAAAATAACGATGGTATTCAGATTTATCCTAACCCGGCAACTGATGTCTTAAATGTTACTAAAGTTTCAGACAAAGCTTCTTACAAAATCTATGGTACTACAGGACAATTGGTGGGAAGTGGAAATGTTAACAGCGGAAAAATTAATGTTTCAGCATTAGTGAAAGGCGGATATATTATTACTATTGAAGAAAAAGGAAAAGATGTATTCACATCCAAATTCATCAAAAAATAATAATACAACTGTTTAATATATAAACCTCAGACTTTGTCTGAGGTTTTTTTATTTCTTAAATCATAAAATGAATTATTGTGGAGTTTCTATAAAAAAATATTTTGGAGCTATAATTTAATAATAAAAAATGATTAGCTTTGTGTGATTAATATAATATTGAGAAAGTTATGAAGAAAATTTTTACTTCTTTCTTTTTCCTCTGTCTGTTTGTGGTCACCAGTGCACAGTGGAGACCGGCAGCGTTCAGTGGGGAAAAACTCAGGGCAAGATCGGATATTAAAGACTATTTTGCGCTGGATATTTCCGAATTAAGGTCTCAATTGGCAGGAGCACAGGAAATGGGGAAAAATGCAAAACCCGTTACGATTTCCTTGCCGACTTTAGACGGAAAAATGGAAAAATTTGCCGTTTACAGCTTCCCGGTTGTGGTGAAAGCTTTGGCAGATCAATATCAATTAGGCTCTTATGTAGGAGTTGGGATAGATGATCCCGGCAAATACTTAAGATTCAGTTTAGCTCCGAATGATTTTCAGTCCATGATCATCAAAAACGGGCATTATGAATTTATAGAGCCGGTGGACCAAGCCAAAACAGTTTACGGTGTGCATCCTAAAACTGATAAAAGTAATGAAGGCTTTTTGTGTTCAACAAAAGAGGATCCGGCTTACCAAAAAGAGTTGGAAAAGCTTTATCAGAACGGCAAATCGTTTGCCAACCAATCTACTGATTTCGCGAAAAATTCTGATAAGAAATACAGAACGATGAGACTGGCAATGTCTGTTACCGGGGAATATACACAATATTTTGGAGGTACAGCAGGTGCATTAACAGCTATCAATGCTACTCTTACAAGAGTAAATGGTGTTTTTGAAAAAGATTTCGCGTTACATTTAAATTTGCAGAATTATCCTGCGTTAATTTATACAAACGCAGCTACTGACCCATATTCTCCCGCTGCCCAGATGAACAACTGGAACCTGGAGCTTCAGCAAACCCTTACAGCTAACGTAGGAAATGCCAATTATGATATTGGGCATTTATTCGGTGCTTCAGGAGGTGGTGGTAATGCAGGTTGTATCGGTTGTGTTTGTGTGAACCCTACAGGGCCTACTTCACAACAGAAAGGTTCAGGATATACTTCTCCTGCGGATGGTATTCCTCAGGGAGATAATTTTGATATAGACTATGTGGCTCACGAGATGGGTCACCAATTGGGAGGTAACCATACATTCTCTCATGGATTAGAAGGAGCAGGAGTAAATGTTGAACCGGGTTCAGGTTCAACCATTATGGGATATGCAGGTATCACTGGAGCTAATACAGATGTACAGCCACACTCTGATCCTTATTTCCATAATGTAAGTATCAAGCAGATTCAGGCTAATTTGATCAACAAAACTTGTGACGTTGAAACTGCAATTACCAATAACCCACCGGTAATTGCCGCTTTACCTACTTATAATATTCCTAAAGGAACAGCATTTGTTCTTACGGCTTCAGCAACAGATCCAGAGAATGACCCAATGACGTATACTTGGGAAGAAGTAGATAATGCTACGGTTACAATCAATAAAAACAATTTGGGAACTACAACATCTGGAGCTTCATTCAGATCATTCAACCCAACTACAAGCCCGACAAGATATTTCCCTAAATTCTCTTCAGTATTGGCAGGTGTATTAAACAATGCTAACAATACCTGGGAATCTGTATCTACAGTGGCAAGAACTTCAAAATTTGCTGTAACAGTAAGAGATAACAATCCTGCTGCCAATCAACAGCAAACTCAATATGCTGAACAAACGATCATTGTAGGAAATGACGGCCCTTTCACCGTGACTACTACTACAGCATATAATAATGGTCCAACAAACGTAACGTGGAATGTTGCTAATACATCTGCTGCTCCATATAGTGTTGCCAATGTAAAAATTGATTTTTCTACAGATAACGGGAATACATGGACAGTTCTTACCGCATCTACAGCTAATGACGGAAATGAAGATCTAAACTTCGGATCATTACCTGTAGGTACTAACGTTAAGATCAGAGTAAGCGCAGTTGGAAACGTATTCTATGCTATCGGAAATGCTGTTATGGCAAGCTTGGCAGTTTGTACAAGTGCTCCGCCGGCGGGTGTTACTGTTTCTGCAATTACACAGACTCAGGCTACTGTTACATGGAACTCTTCAGTTGGTGCTACTTATGTGATTCGCTATCGTGTCGTAGGAAGTACTACTTGGCAACAAACTACATCTACTACGAACAGTGTTGTATTGAGCCCGCTAACGGCAGGTACAAAATATGAAGTTCAGGTAGCGAATGTATGTTCAGGAGTTCAGGGGAATTTCTCTCCTTCTGTAATATTTATTACTTTAACACAGACGTATTGTCCTGTTACATCCAATAACTCAAACGGACATATTACTAATGTAACCGTTTATCCTACGAACTCTTACTCAATGAGTAATAACTCAGGACCAAGCTTGTATACGGATTATGCAACTAACCCTGCAACATTAATTACTTTAGTAAGAAATACGGCCAATAATACAGTTTCTGTATCAAGATTTATTCCTTCAAGTACCTATGCTACTTCAGTATGGATTGACTTTAACGGAAATGGTGTTTTTGAAAACACAGCTACTGAAAGAGTGATGAATTTAGGTTACTCCAATACGACTCCGGTTACTGCTACATTCAGTGTTCCTGCTACTACTGCTACCGGTATTGTAAAAATGCGTGTAATCATGTCATATCTTACAATCACCGGACCATGTAATAACCTTACCGGTTCTGGTGGTGGAGAAATTGAAGACTATGCTGTAGAATTTGTTGACATGCAACCTTGTACAACGGCAGCACCAAGTAACATTAACGTAGCTAATATTACGGCTTCAACAGCAAATGTTTCTTGGATTGGAACAACAGGAGCTACTTATATATTAAGATATAGACAAATTGGTTCTCCTACTTGGAATACCATCAACCCTGCTACGAACCCATACGTGATTTCCGGTTTAACTGGACAAACTCAATATGAAGTACAGGTTTCTACTATTTGTGGTGGTGTTCAGGGACCATTCTCTGCTTCAATCAACTTTACTACTCCAGCAATAAGCTACTGTAATAATGGTACTGCAACAGTAACGGATGGGTATATCAATAATATTACCATGACGGGTGTAAACACACCAATCATGAGTAATAACTCAGGCCCTAGTACTTATACGGATTATTCTAATGATCCTACTAAGCTTATTACATTAGGACGTAATACAACAGGTAACGTTCTTTCTGTAGGAAGAACAATTCTTTCCAGTACCTATTCTACTTATGCTTGGATCGACTTCAACGGAGACGGATTATTTAATAACAACCCGTCAACAACTCCTGGAGGAGAAAGAATCATGAACTTAGGATATTCTTCAACGACTCCTGTAACAGCTACTTTTGCTGTTCCTGCCAATGCTTATATAGGTGCGAACAAATTGAAAATGCGTGTTATTGTATATTTCTTAACACCAACTGATGCTTGTTCACCTCTTACGAGTAATGGAGAAGTAGAAGATTACCAGGTTAAATTTGTTGATATCCCGGCTTGTACTACTGCGCCGCCAACCAGTATTACGATGAGTAATATTGCTGCCACTACGGCTACTGTTTCATGGTTGGGAGCTACAGGGGCTACCTATTATGTGAGATGGAGAACCACTTCACCTGTAGGAACATGGCAGACTTCACCTCTTGTGACTACTAACAGTTATAATATTACAGGTCTTACAGAACAAACAGCGTATGAAGTACAGGTATCTACCGTTTGTGGTGGAACTCAAGGACCTTGGTCAACGTCTACAACGTTTACTACAACACCTATTACGTATTGTCCAATGACAGGTACAGGAACGAATGATCATATTTCTAATGTGACAATTACTCCTGTAAACCCTGGTATTCCACCAATGAATAATACGTCTGTACAGACTAATTATATCAGCTATACCACTCCGGCAACTCTTGTTACTTTAGACATCGGTTCTAATGGTAATAAAATTTCTGTTGCTAAAGGTTGGACAGGTTCTACTTATAGTGATGCAGTATCTGCGTGGATTGACTTCAACAGAAATGGAGTATTCGAAACTACTGAGCAAATATTAAACTCAGCAGCAAGTACAAACTCACCTGTAACGGCATTATTCAATGTGCCGACAACGGCTTACAACGGACCATTGACAACAACTATGAGAGTGGTGCTAAAACGTAGCAGTTCTCCGGTAATGTGTCAGAATGCTTTAAATGGTGAAGTAGAAGATTATGCAGTAAAATTAAGACCGTGTGCAAACACTACTCCTAATGCTCCTACTTTCAATACGATTACCCATAACTCAGCAATTGTAAACATTACAGGTGCTACCAATAATATCACCTACCTGGTACAATACAGAGTGCAGGGAACAACAGCTTGGACGGATGTATATGCCTCTACACTATTAGGAAATGTTCCATTGACGTTAACAGGTTTAACTCCTGCAACGACTTATGAAGTACAAGTTTCTGCAGTGTGTGGAAATACACCTGGAACTCCTACGGCGATTAAGACATTTACGACAAGATGTGATCCTACACCTCCAAGTGTAAGTATCAGTAATATAACAACTAACTCTGCTCAAATCACTTGGACTCCACTTGCTGCAAGTTCAACATATGTGATGAGATATAGAGTAGTAGGAACAACTACATGGATAACGGTAAACTTACCGGCACCTCCAGTGAATACTTATACACTTCCGGGATTGTCACCATATACAACTTATGAAGTTCAGATTGCCAATATCTGTAATGGTGAGACTACTCCTAATCCATATTCAAATCCGAAAGTATTTACTACGGAAAGAACATGTGAATTGCCGCCTCCGGGATTAACGATTACTACTCTTACTCCAACATCTGCAGTTGTGGTTTGGGATCCGTTCCCAGGAGCAACTTATATCTTGAGATATAGAAAAGTAGGTATTCCGAGCTGGACGACTATTGCAGTTCCAACGAATACATATACGCTTACCAACTTAGTTGAATTAACGAAATATGAAATGCAGGTAGCAAACGTTTGTAGCGGTACTCCGGGTAACTTTACCCCACCGTACTATTTCACGACGCCTACTGTAATCTATTGTCAGATGTCTGGTCAGAGCTCAGCTACGGATTATATATCTAATGTTAAGGTAACTCCTAATGGTAAGCCAGTAATGACGAATGCTTCCGGAGCCTCTAATTACACAGATTATTCTGGTAACCCGGCAACCTTCATTGAGTTGATCCAAGGTTCTACAGGTAATCAGATCACTATTGAGAAGACGACTACCAATGAGGCTGGTATTGCAGTATGGATCGACTTCGACAGAAGCGGTACTTTTGATCCACATGAAAGAATCCTTACAGCAGGACCGAATACAACCACTCCTATCACAGGAACATTCAGTGTACCGGCGAATGCATTTGTAAGTATGACTGATTATAAGTATGTGGTGATGAGAGTAGCCATGCAGAGAGGTGGCGTTCCTGTAAACTGTACAAGCTTCCCTTATGGAGAAGTTGAAGATTACACGGTAAGAATTTCCAAATTGCCTGTTGCTACCGGACTTAATCAGGATGATATTATGATCTATCCTAACCCGGTAAGTTCAGTATTGTATGTGAAGAATATCAGCAAAAAAGCGAAGTATAAAATATACAATTCGGCAGGACAGCTTGTGGCTAATGGAATTCTATTGAATAACCAGATCAATGTAAGCAAACTGATCAACGGAGTATTTGTAATAGATATCGAAGATGGTTCAGTTTCTGTACAGAAGAAGTTTATTAAAGAATAATAATTAACTTCAATATATAAGAATAAGCTCTCAGAAATGAGAGCTTATTTTTTGAGCCAAAAACAAAAAACCTCATCAGATTTTGACGAGGTTTTTTCTATTTTTTATTCAATCTCAAAGATAATTTTTTCTGTTTGTTCTTTTAAATCATCCAGATTGGTATTGTTGTAAATCACACAATCTGCCAGTTTTATTTTATCTTTTTCCGGCATTTGTTTTTCCATAATGGACTCCACTTCTCGGTAAGTTTTTCCATCACGATCCATCACCCTTTTGATTCTTATATTGTCTTCTGCAGTGACCAAGATAGATTTGTAGCATTGCAGATTCAGTTTTAATTCAAACAATAAAGCAGTCTCCTTAAAAACTAAATACTTGGTTTGTTTTTTTACCCATTCTTCAAAATCAATCCGAACGGCAGGATGAATAATCTCATTTAATTTATGAAGCAGATCCTTGTTGTTAAAAACCTTTTCTGCGACATATTTCCGGTCATAAAAACCATTTTCATCATAGGCCTCGTTCCCGAGAAGCTCCTTGATTTTTATCTTTAAATCTTCGTTATCATTAACGATGGTTTTTGCCCTGTCATCAGAATAATATACCGGGAATCCGAATTCTTCTATAAACTGCGCCACAGTAGTCTTTCCGGAGCCGATTCCGCCGGTTAATCCAATGATCTTTGATAAAGGTTCCGGTTCAGTTTTTGGCGTTTCTGAATGTAGTTCTTCCATAATTAAAAATTAATATCCAAAAACTTCATTAAAACTATAGGTTTCATCAAGTCTTACTCCTTTTTCAGTCATTTTAAGACTTGCCAACTCATGATGTGCATCATGTTCAAAAAACAATAAATATTCATTATCGATGCACTGCTTTAAAAACTTACCTTTCTCTTCCAGGGTTAGTAAAGGTCTTGTATCATATCCCATCACATACACCTGGTTGATGTGTCCGGTTGTTGGAATAAGGTCCGCAGCAAAAACAATTGTTTTTTCCTGATATTGGATCACAGGAAGCATTTGTTTCTCCGTATGTCCATCAACAAAAATTACATCCATTTTCAAGTCAGGGGCAAAACCATAATTTCCAGTTGTAGGAAGGGGAAGAAAGTTTAATTGTCCACTTTCCTGCATAGGAAGTATATTTTCTTTCAAAAAGCTTGCTTTCTCTCTTGCATTCGGTTCGGTTGCCCATTGCCAATGATTTTCATTGGTCCAGAACTGAGCATTTTTAAAAGCGGGTCTATAGCCTGTTTTATCATCATTCCATTCAATAGCTCCACCACAATGGTCAAAGTGCAGGTGAGTGAGGAAAACATCCGTAATATCTTCTTTTACAAAGCCATATTTCTTTAAGTTCTTATCTAAATTATCATCTCCCCAAAGAGAGTAGTGACCGAAGAATTTTTCGTCCTGTTTATTCCCGAGACCGCAGTCAACCAAAATAAGTTTTTTACCATCTTCAATAAGAAGGGAACGGGTTCCCAATTCAATTAAATTCCTGTCGTCTGCAGGATTTGTTTTTTCCCACAGACTCTTTGGGACGACTCCAAACATGGCTCCGCCGTCCAATTTAAATTTTCCACATTGTATAGGATATAGCTTCATATAAATATATTGTTTATCTTTTTAATGATTTCATTTTTTCAGCGATTTTCTTTTCATTCTCACCGGATTGTTCCAGATTAGAAATAATGTTTTGAAAATCATTTTCCTTCCTGTTTTGAGAAAGTTTTTGTTTAATACATATTTCGGTAGGGATTATTTTTAACCCAAAAGCGCCTTTCATTTCCTTTTCTACGAACTCTTTCCCCATATCTTTTACAAACATAGGGCAGCGCTGTGCACTTTCATACTTGTAGGTCAGTTTATCCAGATGGTCATAAAGTTCTTCATGATTCATCAGTTCAACTTTTCCATAGATCTGAACCGCTTCATAGTTCCAGGTGGAAACGTTCACATGATCATACCAACTGCTGGAAATATAGGTATGCGCTCCTAAAAAATCACAAAGGACTTCGTCACCATTCTTTAAAAGTTTGGCCTGTGGATTCGCTTTTGAAATATGTGTTTCTATATAAATTTGTTCATGATCATCTTCATTAAGCATCATCATAGAGTGAGTCGCTCTTATTTTATCAACTGAAGAGATCAAGAGGGCGAAGGCATTTTCCTTGATGATCTCTTTCATCAGGTGGTAATCCTCACTTTTATATAATTTAGGGATATACATACACTTTTAAAATAATTCCCCCGGATTTTTAGGCTTTGAAATATTTAAATGTTTATAGGCCTTTTCCGTAACTTCTCTACCTCTCGGAGTTCGGATGATAAACCCTTCCTGAATAAGAAACGGCTCATATACTTCCTCTAATGTCTCAGGATTCTCTCCAATGGAAGTTGCCAAAGCAGAAATCCCAACTGGTTTTCCTTTGAAATTTTCAATCATTACACGCATGATCTTGTTATCCATTTCATCTAATCCGAACTCATCTACATTCAGAGAATTCAATGCATATTTGGTGATATTGATCTCAATTTCGCCATTCCCTTTGATTTCGGCAAAATCCCGTACTCTTCTTAATAAAGCATTAGCAATTCTGGGAGTTCCGCGGCTTCTTCGGGCAATCTCTATTGCGGCATCTTCGTATATTTTCACACCCAAAACCCTTGAGCTTCTTTGAATGATCATGGATAAAAGCTCGATGGTATAATATTCCAATCTGCTCTGAATCCCAAATCTCGCTAACATAGGTTTGGTTAGCATACCACTTCTTGTAGTAGCTCCCACCAAGGTAAACGGATTCAGACCGATTTGAACACTTCTCGCATTTGGACCGGTTTCCAGCATGATATCAATTTTATAATCTTCCATGGCAGAATATAAATATTCTTCTACTACTGGAGATAGCCTATGGATTTCATCAATAAAAAGGACATCGTTTTCTTCAAGGTTCGTCAATAATCCGGCTAAGCTTCCCGGCTTATCTAAAACAGGACCAGAAGTAATTTTACAATTCACTCCAAGCTCATTGGCGATGATGTTTGCCAGTGTTGTTTTCCCCAAACCTGGAGGTCCATGTAAAAGGACATGATCAAGAGCTCCGCCACGTTTTTTGGCAGCCGTTACAAAAACTTCAAGATTCTCTAAAGTCTTTCTTTGTCCGGCAAAATCCTTAAAACTCTGTGGACGTATTTGTTCTTCCTGCAAAAGCTCTTCACGGGAATAGTTTTCCTTATCTGGATGTAGAAAATCAGGCATTAAATCATTTCATTTACCTCAAAGATAGGAAATTTAGGCTAAGGTTAAGGAAAAGGGTCATTAAAAAATACTCATATTAAGCTAAAGGAAAAGGTTGAGAAAGAAGATATTTTTAAGTATTTTTGAAGGAAAATAAGAAGACTGAATTGATCAAAGATTTTACTGAAATGCCTGTTTGGCAAAAAGCAATGGAAATTGCTGAAAAATGTTTTTATATCTCTGAAAATTTACCTAAAAAGGAAGACTATGCACTTACTTCTCAACTAAGAAGATCTGCACAAAGTATTTCTGCAAATATTGCAGAAGGATTTGGAAGAAGAACCACTAAAGATAAAAGTAGATTTTATGATATTTCAAGAGGTTCGGCATTTGAAACGAAAAGTCATTTGATTTATGGAATAAAAGTAAATTATTTTTCAGAAAATCAATATTTGGAAATTGAAAAATTAATTAATGAAGTAATTCATGAGTTAAATAAAATTAATACCCATTTGAACAAAAATATTCAGTCTTAAGTTGATCTAAAACTTATCCTAAACCTTAAACTTAATGAAATTAATAGGACCATTTAAGCAAATTGTGACACTTGCTAACCTTTCTTTGAGGGGGAAATTATCTGATGACCAGCTTGAAATTATTGTTGATGGAGGAGTTGTGGTAAATGAAGGGAAAATTCAGAAAGTCGGAAATTTTGAAGAATTGCGATCTGAAAATCAAGATATAGATATTGAATTCATAAAAGGAGAACAAATTGCTCTTCCGGCTTTTGTTGATTCTCATACCCACATCTGTTTCGGTGGAAATCGTGCTAATGATTTTGCGATGCGTAATGCAGGAAAAACTTATTTGGAAATTGCTGAAAGTGGCGGTGGGATCTGGAGCTCTGTACAGCATACAAGAAATGCTTCAGAAGAGGAATTACTAAAAACGTTATTGGAAAGAATCAATTTTCTTATTTCTTTAGGAATTACAACCATTGAAATAAAAAGCGGCTATGGGTTAGATGTTGAAAATGAGCTTAAAATGTTGAGAATGATTAAAAAAGCCCAGCAACAAACTCAAGCTACTTTAGTTCCGACATGTCTTTCTGCTCATTTGAAGCCAAGAGATTTTGAAGGAAGTAATCAGGAATATTTGAATTATATTATTAATGACATTTTACCTAAAGTAAAAGAAGAAGGTCTGGCAAAACGTGTAGATATTTTCATCGAAAAATCGGCGTTTCAGCCGGAAGAAAGTAAAGATTTCCTACTTAAAACTAAAGACTTAGGTTTTGAAATTACGGTACATGCGGATCAATTTACACCCGGAAGCTCAAGGATTGCGGTGGAAGTGGGAGCGAAATCAGCAGATCATCTGGAAGCAACAATAGATGAAGATATTGACTTCATCGCTCAATCCGATACAGTTGCTACAGCTTTACCTGGTGCAAGCTTAGGGTTAGGCGAAAAATTTACTCCGGCAAGAAAATTACTGGATGCAGGAGCCATTTTAGCTATTGCAAGTGATTGGAATCCTGGTTCTGCACCCATGGGGAATTTGATAACACAAGCCTCTATTTTGGCAACATATGAAAAGTTGACAACAGCAGAAGTTCTGGCGGGAATGACTTTCCGTTCTGCATATGCTCTTGGATTGGAAGACAGAGGGAAATTAGAACAAGGGTTAAAGGCAGATATTGTAACGTATTCAACCAACAATTTCCAGAATGTGCTTTATAATCAAGGGAGTTTGAAAGCAGAGAATGTTTACATTGATGGAATAAAACAAAACTGAGATAAAATAAAGGGCAAATAGAAATGAAATTACATTCTATTTTTTTATAAAGAGTATGACAGGTATTTTTCAATTAATAAAAAAAATATATAATGATCTGGCAAGGAAGATTTGATGGTGAAGAACCTCTTTTTCACAGAGTTTTTCAAAGAGTGGAAGAGGAAACCAATTATGATCATATTTCAACGAATGATTTCGTTTTACACGGATTTGCAGTTGATGAAGGAGTAAAAAGAAATAAAGGCAAAGTAGGCGCAAAAGACGCACCGGACATTATCAGAAAGAATATGTCTAATTTCCCGGTGGTTCTCCCTGATTTTTCTTTGCTTGATTTCGGAAATATCACTTGTGATGATCAGAACTTAGAGAGCGCACAAAATATTCTGGCTGAAAATGTTTCAAAGGTTCTTACAAAAGGAGGTAAGTCTTTGGTTTTAGGAGGAGGGCACGAAGTAACTTTTGCACATTATTCCGGAATCAGGAAAGCATTTCCGGATAAGAAAATCGGAATCATTAATATTGATGCCCATTTTGATAACAGGCAACCCGAAAATGGAGTAGGACCAAGTTCAGGAACAGGCTTTTGGCAAATTGCCCAGGAAGGAAAAATCCATTCTTTACATATTGGAATACAAAGAAATTCCAACACGCTGAAATTGTTCGATACTGCTCATCAGTTGGGAATGAAATACATTTTGGCAGATGAATTATTTTTTGAAAATCTTCCGTCGATTTATCAGCGTATTGATGATTTGCTGAATGAAGTGGATGTCATCTATGTTACCATTTGTATGGATGTTTTTAATGCTTCCATTGCACCCGGAGTTTCTGCTGCCGCCTATAATGGAATTTTTGTGGATGCCGCATTCATGCACTTTTACAGGCATATCTTAAAAAGTCAGAAACTTATTGCATTGGATGTTGCTGAAGTGAACCCTTCTTATGATATTCAGGAGAGGACAGCCCGATTGGCGGCGTGCTTAGTTAACGAATGGTTCATGATTTAAAGAGCCATAGCAACCGATAGAGAAAATCACTATTTTATTGACCTGGAAGGAACAAAATTTGCTGCTTTCATCATGCTTTTACGAAAAGCATATTATTATTTATGAACATGGAACAATCAATTGAAAATAAACTTATTAAAGCAAATCATGCTTTTTCAAACTGGAAAAAAGTACCATTCGCTGAAAGACAGCAATTAATCGCAAAAGCTGCTGAAATTTTAAAGGCTCATGCACAAAAATTCGGTGAAATTATTACCACAGAAATGAATAAGCCTATTTCACAAGCTGTGGCGGAAGTAGAAAAATGTGCTTTAATGATGAATTACTATGCTAAAGCAGACAACATTTTACAACCGGAAAAAATAGATTCAGAATATACTTTCTCAGAAGTCCATTATATTCCCAAAGGAGTAATCCTGGGAGTAATGCCTTGGAATTTTCCTTTCTGGCAGGTGTTAAGATTTGCTGTTCCTGCTATTTTGGCGGGAAATACAGTAGTTTTAAAGCATGCATCCATCTGTTTCGGAAGTGGAAATGCTATTGAAAGAGTATTTGAAGAAGCCGGTTTCCCGGAAGGTATTTTCCAGAATCTGGAAGTTGGGCATAAGGAAGTAAAAGAAATTCTGGAACATGAGATCATAAAAGGAGTAAGCCTGACAGGAAGTGGAAAAGCCGGTGGTGAAGTAGCTTCAGTTGCAGGAATGAATATCAAAAAATCTGTGCTTGAGTTAGGTGGAAGCGATGCCTTTATCGTTTTGGATGATGCTGATTTGGATGAAGCGGCAAAAGTAGGGGCTTTGGCAAGGCTTCAGAACTGTGGGCAAACCTGTGTGGCTGCCAAAAGATTCATCATTGATGAAAAGATTGAAGCAGAATTTCTTCCGAAATTTATAGAAGAATATAAAAAATATGTTCCCGGTGATCCTTTGGATAAGGAAACCAAATTGGGCGGAATGGCAAGACCTGATCTAGCAGATGACCTGGAAGATCAATTTAAAAGAGCATTGGAAAACGGTGCCGAAATTATCATCCCGTTGGAAAGAATCTCTGATAATGAGTTTAAACCGGGCTTAATAAGAGTAAAAGAGGGGAATCCTATTTTGCAGGAAGAATTGTTTGGGCCTCTTGGAATGGTGATGGTGGCCAAAAATGATGAAGAAGCATTACAGATTGCGAATGATATTCCTTTTGGGCTTTCAAACTCTGTATGGACCAAAAACAAGGAACGTCAACAATTTTTTATTGAAGGGCTAGAATCAGGAACTGTGAATATCAATAGAATGACAAGCTCTGATCCCCGTTTTCCTTTCGGAGGTACCAAAGCTTCAGGATATGGAACCGAGCTTTCCCTGATCGCTTTAAAAGAGTTTGTAACACCTAAAACTATTGTAGGAAACTAATTCAATGTAAAAAGTAAAATGTATTCATAATTTTTGGAATCTATAATCTATAAATACATAAAATAAAAGCTCCTGAAATCTTCAGGAGCTTTTTTTATTTCTAGAAAGCAAATTCTCTGTTTTGCTCTATATTTAAACCGTAGTTAATCTTAAGGTATTGGTTTTTCCGCCTTCGTAAGATGGGGTCGCATTGATATTGATCACAAAGTCTCCAGCTTCAATGTACCCATAGTTATGCGTCAGCATATTAACCTGGATAATGGTTTCATCGGTAGGTTTTTTCATGTCGTAATAATAAGCATGAACTCCCCAAAGAAGATTCAGCATGGTAATCACTCGTTTGTTACCACTATATACAATGATATGAGAATTGGGTCTATGTGCTGCAAGCTGGAATGCCGTATATCCTGAATGGGTCAGGGTAACGATTGCAGAAACATTGGTGGTTTTTGCAATTCTTACCGCTGCTAAACAAACTCTATTGGTAATGAATCTATCGTCGATACAATTGAAATCTTTTTCAATAGGTTCATTTTTATGCTGGTAAAAGTGTGTCATTTCAATGTTTTTCACAATTTTAGCCATATTTTCCACCACCTGAACCGGATATCTTCCTACAGAAGTTTCTCCTGAAAGCATTACAGCATCTGCACCGTCCAGTACAGAGTTTGCAACGTCATTTACTTCGGCTCTTGTAGGGGTTAAGCTGTTAATCATTGTTTCCATCATCTGGGTTGCAATGATAACGGGCTTGGAATAAAATCTCGCTTTTTCTACCAGAGTTTTCTGAATGGCAGGAACTTCTTCCATTGGAACTTCTACACCTAAGTCACCACGGGCAACCATTAGTCCGTCACATTCCAACAGGATCTGATCAATATTTTTTACACCTTCAGGCTTTTCAATCTTCGCGATGATAGGAGTTTTGAATTTACCGTTCGGGTGATTTTTAATAAGTTTTTTTAAATCAATGATATCTTGTGCATGACGAACGAATGAAAGAGCAATCCAGTCTACCTCCATATCAAGCATGAAATTAGCATCCTGAATGTCTTTCTCTGTTAAAGCAGGAAGAGAAACAGTTGTATTAGGTAAGTTTACTCCTTTTTTAGAGCTTAGAGGTCCCCCTTGAATAGTTTTAGCTCTTACAGTATCTTTTCCGTTAGTTTCTATAACTTCCAAAACCAGCTTTCCATCATCAATAAGGATTCTTTCGCCTTCTTTAACGTCCTGAGGAAACTGTTGGTAAGTCATATATACCTTGGTAGAATCTCCTTCTATTTTCTCATTGGTAAAGGTAAGAATATCTCCAGGGTTAAGATAAGACCCTTCTTTTACAACACCTACTCTTAATTTAGGACCTTGCAAATCTCCTAAAATGCCGACAGAGAATCCATATTCCCTATTAAGCTCTCTGATGATTTCAATATTTTTTCGAACTAAATCGTAATCTGCGTGTGAAAAATTTATTCTGAAAATGTCAACACCTGCCTTCATTAGTCCCAACATAACTTCTTTAGATGATGAAGCCGGCCCAAGTGTTGCGATAATTTTTGTCTTCTTTAAATACTTATTCATAATATTGGATAATTTGATAAAGTTCTTCATCAGAACTTAAAGTGTAATCCTGAATAGGAAACACAAGATTTTCAGGGAGCAAAATTACGGAAAAATCAGGAAACTGTTCCGAACTATGCAAAATATATTCTACTTCTACCTGATTATTTAATAAAAATTTAATGTTTTCTTCTTCTGAGAAGAGTTCAGTCTGTTGTTTTTTTTGTTTACTTTCAGAAGATTGATTAGAAATAAAAGTAAAACAGGTCTTGGTAAATTTGTGATAGGCCTCGAATCTTGGGAAGTGATAATCATAATAAGACCCATGATAGACGAGATCTTTTATTCTGGAAAATGTAAGATCGCTGTTCTTGTTGATTTTGTAAAAAAACTCATGATCAGGTATATTTTTCACCAATCTTACCAAGCCAATGGTAATATCTTCGAATTCTATATCATCAATATCATAAAGTTTTTGGATTTCCAAGTATATTTTCTTTTTTGTTTAAAATATAAAATGCCCTTTGTGCTGCTTTTTCTTCTGCTTTCTTTTTGGAAGTTTCCGTGGCGTTTGCAATTTTTTCTTCTTCCAGCCAAACGTGGCACCTGAATACAATTGCTTTATTTACCTGAATTTCTTCACAAGTCTCGTACTTGATGTTCACTTTTTTCTTCTGGCTCCATTCCAGCAGAAGACCTTTATAGCTGACAATTTTATTTTCGAGTTTGTTAATTTCTGTTGGCGTCAAAAGTCTTTCCAAAATGATCTTTTTGCAGGCATCATACTGAAAATCCAAATAAACAGCGCCAATTAGAGCCTCAAATAAATTTCCTGAGATATTTTCACTTAAAACGACTGAGCTTTGTTTCTGTAAAAGATCAGTCAGTTTCAGATCATCTCCAAGCTTATTGAGATTTTTTCTGTTAACAATTTTAGATTTCATCTGCGTCAGATATCCTTCATTGGCCTGAGGATAGGTTTGAAACAGATGGCAGGAAATAACGGTTCCCAAAACAGAATCCCCTAAAAATTCAAGTCTTTCGTAATTGCTTTCCTGATTTTTAGAAGAATTTTTAAGAGAGAAGGCTTCTCGATAAAGAGCAATATTTTGAACCTCAGTACCTAACATGATGTTGAGTTGTGTACTAAGGAAATAGTCTCTCTCCGTTAATTTTCTTTTTCTGTGTTTGAGAAGGAATTTAGAAAAGTATTTCTGTAACTCCATTCAGTAAATTTAGATTTTCGTAAACAGAACGCAGGCATTATGCCCACCAAATCCAAAAGTATTACTCATGGCTACTTTTACATCTTTTTTCACAGCTTCATTAAAGGTAAAATTAAGTCTGCTGTCAATATTTTCATCATCAGTAAAGTGATTAATGGTAGGAGGAACAATACCATGAATAATAGTTCCTAACGCAGCAATAGCTTCAATCACTCCGGCAGCACCCAAAAGGTGTCCTGTCATTGATTTTGTAGAATTGATCTGAATGTCATAAGCGTGCTCGCCTAATAATCTCGAAATCGCGTTAGATTCTGCAATGTCTCCTAATGGAGTAGATGTACCATGCATATTGATATGATCTACTTCATCAGCAGTTAATCCTGCGTCTTCTAAGCAATTTTTCATTACCAGATAAGCTCCTAAACCTTCAGGATGAGGTGCTGTCATGTGATGTGCATCTGCACTCATACCGCCACCTTTTAATTCTGCATAGATTGTAGCACCACGTTTTACCGCGTGCTCGTATTCTTCAAGAATAATACATCCTGCACCTTCACCCAATACAAATCCATCTCTGTCTTTGTCAAAAGGTCTTGATGCTGTCTTTGGGTCATCATTTCTTGTAGAAAGCGCCATCATTGCATTAAATCCACCAACACCACTTGCTGTAACGGCAGCTTCAGAGCCCCCGCAAACGATTACATCTGCTTTTCCTAGCTGGATCAGCATTTTGGAATCTATAATAGCATTAGCAGAAGACGCACATGCAGATACAGTGGTATAATTCGGACCATGGAAGCCATATTCAATAGAAATATGTCCCGGTGTGATGTCCGCAATCATCTTCGGAATAAAGAAAGGGTTGAATCTCGGAATATCTGTATTCGCCCATCCTAAAACTTCTGTTTCGAATGTTTCCAAACCTCCGATCCCTGATCCCCAGATTACTCCAACTCTGTTTTTATCTACATTGTCTTCGATGATTCTTGAGTGTGCAACCGCTTCTTTAGCAGCTACCAACCCAAGTTGAGTGTTTCGGTCCATTTTTTTAGCTTCCTTTTTATCAAAGTGCTGCAATGGATCAAAACCTTTCACTTCACAAGCGAATTTGGTCTTGAAGTTTGTGGCATCAAAAAGAGTAATCGGAGCAGCACCGCTCTCACCTTTAAGAAGATTTTCCCAGTATTCTTTTGCATTATTTCCAATCGGTGTTATTGCGCCAAAACCGGTTACAACTACTCTTTTTAATTCCATAAACTTTGTTTAATTTCTTTTTTGTTGAAGAATATTATTTATTTACTACTTCCTCGATATAAGCGATAGCGTGTCCTACAGTAGTAATTTTTTCAGCTTGATCATCAGGGATTTGAATATTGAATTCCTTTTCAAATTCCATGATTAATTCAACTGTATCCAATGAATCAGCTCCTAAATCGTTAGTGAAGCTAGCTTCAGGAGTTACTTCTGTTTCTTCAACGTCAAGCTTATCAGCGATGATAGCTTTTACTCTTGATGCAATGTCTGACATAGTAAATTATTTTTTTAATTGTTAGATGGTGCAAATATATAAAATTCTTTACGATAAAACATTTTTTTAGTCTTTTTTGTGGGTAGACAATACGGATTTTGAGATAGTGATGTTTAGTGTTTTAGTTTTCAGATATTTAGAACAGGGTTATTGTTTTCTTTTTTTCATAATATTTTTTTAAGATTTCAGACTTCGGTATAAGCACCTTTTGTTTTTTTTGAGATGAAATACAAAAGAAAGTATTGTTTCTTTTAATATATATGATGATTTTTTATCAATAAATTATAGTGTAATACTTTTTTTAAACGCAGTGGGGCTTATATTTTTATACTTTTTAAACAGTCTGTTTAAGTGGCTTGCGTCAGTGAATCCAAGTTCATGTACAATTTCATTAATCTGCATGTCGGTAAAACGCAGACGGGTTTCAATAAGCTTTATTTTATAAGACATAATATACTCCTGCAGGCCTTGTCCTGTATGGGTTTTAAAATATTCGCCTATATAAGTTGGGGCAATCCCGAAATGTTTAGCGATTATTTCTGTTCTTAACAATTTAGGTTCATAAATATTCTGGTGAATATAATTAAGTAAAGGGATTGTGCCGGAAGGATTGAACTGATCAGTAATGACAGGCAACAACATAATATTTCTCGCAGCTATAGTAATAATGGTATTGATGAGCTGTTTTATGACTTCCATTTGTTGAGGGTACTGATTCGTACGTTCGCGGATTAATGCTTCTATCAATGCTCTTACCAATGGCTTATCTGCTACTGTTTTTAAAATGCAGCCTGGTAAATGGTTGTGATTGTGAAAAATAAATTCCAGTTTTTGAATCCATTCCCGGCTTTGGTTTTTCAGGTAACTTTCGTTGAAACGTATAAAAAAGAATTTACTTGTTGCTTTGATCTCAAAAGTATGGGTGTCCTGAGGAAAGATTAAAAATAATTTGTCTCGGGTATAAGGAAGCTGATGTTCATTAATGATTTGCATGCCTTTTCCTTCAAGGACAAAAACCATTTCAAAAAAAGTGTTTTTATGACTAAAAGGTTCATAGTCCTCAATTTCCATTAAATCTAACTCAAAAGGCTGATGTAAATTTCGTATTTCCATAATTTAAAACTACAAATATTTCCTTTGATTGTACAACAAAACTGTTTTCTTTCTAAAGATTTTTGTATTGTAAAACATATCTATAATGAATACTACATCTTTTTTACTGGTAAGGCTTGCCATTGGAGCAAGTATGCTGGGACACGGTCTGGTACGATTACCAAAGCTTGTTGAGTTTAGTCATTGGATGGTAAGCTCATTCGAAAAATCTATGCTTCCTAAAGAAATGGTGCTTCCTTTCAGTTATTTTCTTCCTGTTGCAGAATTCAGCGTGGGAATAATGATTATCAGCGGTCTTTTTACAAAGATGGCCTGTATTGCAGGAGGAATGATTATGGTTGCCTTAATTTTAGGAACTGCACTGTGTGAAAACTGGGAGGCATTACCTTCTCAGCTTATTCATGCAGCATTCTTCGCTTTTCTGCTTAACTATCTTACTTATAATTCTTATGCTGTAGACAATTTAATCTCAAAATAATGATGGATACGAGAAGAGATTTTATAAAGAAAAGCAGCATGTTAGGTTTGGCAGGTGCTCTATCCCCGATTGAAAAACTGATTTCAACATCTGAGGAAATCAACATGAAAAATAAAGAACAAACCAAATGGCTGGATGGCTCAAGGCTTATTGTGTCAATTTCAATGCAGTTTGAGGCGGGAGGACAGCCTGTAAACTCAGAAAGTCCTTTTCCTCAGAATATGCAAAAGGGATACGTTGATCTTCCTGCAGAAACATGGTATAATTATGGGTACAAGGAAGGTATTCCCAGAATGCTTGACAATTGGGACAGACTGGGTGTCAAAGTAACCTCTCACATGGTTGGTTCTGCGGTGCTGAAAAATCCATCTCTAGCCAAAGAAATTGTACAACGGGGCCATGAAGCAGCGGCACATGGAATGAATTGGGATACGCAGTATATGATGTCTTATGATCAGGAAAAGAAATTTATTAAAGATGGTGCAGATGCTATAAAAAATATAACTGGTTTTTCTCCGGTAGGTTATAATGCTAATTGGCTGAGAAGGGGAGAGAATACATTGAAGATTTTGCAGGAGCTGGGATTTTTATATCATATTGATGATGTAAGCAGAGATGAACCTTTTATTATTGATGTTAATACTAAAGATTTTGCTGTTGTTCCCTATACGATCAGGTGTAATGATATTGTTCTGATCGAAGGAAAACAATTTTCTGTAGATCAGTTTTTTAACCAGGTGAAAAGAGAGTTTGATCAGTTGTTTGTTGAAAGTCAGCATAAACGCCGGATGCTTTCCATTAGCTTTCATGACAGAATCGGAGGAACTCCTCAAATAGTTAATGCTACCAGTGAGCTTATTACTTATATAAAAAACCACCACGGAGTATCATTCAGGCGTAAAGATGAGATAGCAAAAATGACTTTGGAGGATAAGACTTCGGTAAGAGAATGATAGATAGATCAGGTCATAAAAGTTATTACTGAGGGTTTTAAAAATAAAAACAGCACTACGATTTGCAACCGATATTAAGCTTATTTATAGTGTAGAATACTGCAAAAATTGACCATAATCCTGCGAAAGTGACCAGTTGATTTCTGATTAATTTGGACTGGAATCAACAGGTCATTTTAATTGGAATATACACCTCAATATAGTAATTTCCAACAAAATTTATTATACTACAAAACTGTCAGAATATATATGTTTTTAGGTTAAAATTTATACACTGCTATCACATGTATCTATTGCCTATAGTAAATTTTTCCTATAAAATAAAAGCCTCTATTATTGTAGAGGCTTTTTGTTTATTTCAATGCAAATTTAATTTGTTTTTGTAAATAGAATGTCCTTTTTGATCACTACAATACAAAAATTGTAGGTTCTATTTAAAATATTTTCTAAATTAACTTGCTATCGAATATTTGTATCGAATTCTATAACTTTTTCACCAATTGAATAATCAACTTCTGAACTATCTATTATATATCTTGTTAATGTACCTTTTAACTTTAATCTATTGTCAAAAGTATATTGATTCAATATCTCTAAAATAGTAGTTATTTCTGACGAGTCTGGTGTCTCCAATAACATTTCTAAAAAGGCTTTTAATTTCTCTTTTCTTGTTATAAAAATTTCCTCTTTCATAATTTTTTATTTAGTTAAATTTTTAACATCATTAATATACATTTGAAGACTGCCTCCTGTATATATTCCTCCTTGTGAAGCCGCTCGTCCAAAAACATAAGGTGTTCCTGGGGCTATTTTAAATTGTGTAAAGCCAGACATAGTATTCCACTTAGGAGGAAGAGCTAATCCAACTCTATTTATATAGTTATTAAATGTGGGAAATAAATATCTTCCCGATTCTTTTGCTATACCTCCATAAAATCTTAATCCATAAGTTGAATTATCGGCAGTTCTTAAAGAAATTGTTTCAATTTCAAAACTTTCAAGAATTTGCTTTCTATAATCTCTAGGAACACCCGCTTGTTGTAAATATACAGAAGCTTCTCTGACTCCAGCATACGCCTCCGTTCTAGCTATACTAGCCTCCATTTTTACTGCATTTGGAGATCGAGTGACCAAAATTGCAGCTAAACCAATTCCCATTGCGGCATATTTATTCTTTGGCTCATTCTTGATAATAGAAGGGCTCCAACATCTAAAATACCAATAGGATCACCAGCTCCTCCAATCATCATTACACCACGATCATGGCAATATCCACAATTAGCTCGAGATTGCAGAAATTCAATTACTTTTTGGTACCGCTGAGATGCTTGCTGATATTGTACCCATTGACCAAAATTTAAAGAATTTGGATTGTATAAACCAAAATTATTAATATTTATCGATTTTGATTTCTTGGTAAGTACAACCTCTGGAATTTCAATTGGATTATTTTTCCCTCCAGGAGCATTGGGAGCTAATTCAGGTTCTCCAGGCTCCCCAATCATTCCAGTAGGATCATTAAAGAAAATAGGGTTGTTATAAGCATATCCATATGGCTCAAGAGTTGTTCCACTTAGAGGGTCATGGATACCCCATCTTCCTAATTCAGGCATATAGAATCTTATTCCATAATCATATATTCCTGTTTCTTCCTGAAGTTCCTTTCCATTGTATTGGTATCTATATACAGGGTTTCCTGTAACACCTCCTGTACCTTATTTTAATCCAAATGGATAATAATTGTTCTCTTCAATGATCTCAGCTCCCAAACCATTATTCAAATAGCTCAATCGGGTATTTCCTAAGTGGTCTGTATAGTTGTAAATATACTTTTGCAACTAGAAATAATTTTTGTGTTTATATTGTAAAATGAGAAAAGTGCTACTAAAAAAACAGGCTCAATATAGACCTGTTCTTTTGTTTTTTAATTATGTCTTAATCTTAACTGTGATTTGATTGTTGATCTACCTTGTGTATTAAAAACTCTTTATTATATAAATTATCATTCACTTTTTCAAAAGAGTCTCTTGATACAGATAAAATAAGAGTTTCAAAAAGTCCATTTTCAATCTTTTCAATTTTGATTTGAATATCTGGATTTATAATAATATAATCCCCAGTATTTACTATTCCTTGGTATTTGCATACTATTAAATAATATTCATCACCATGATTATAAAACATATTTTGTATTAAAATTTTAGTCATATTTTGTTATTATTTTGTAAATGTAGCCTTTATTCCATTTTCCATTGGTTTTACGGTGACGTTGTTAAAACCATTAATTTTAGCCTGACCTCCAGACCAAGTACTCCAAGCGGCTTCGGTTGTACTTAATCCTTTTTGTACTGCATTATTATATTGAATCAAATTATTGGACATTCCTGTTTCAGGATATAGTCTGGAGCTTTTTACCCAGTTTGCTTCAAATACTGAAGCTTCTTCAACAGCTGTACTAAATATTTTGGATCCTATACCCATCCCTTGCATATCTTTTGCTAAATTAATTTCTAATTTTACACCTGTACTTGCCATGCCTGCATAATCAATAATCCCCACTTGTATATTATTAGCATGAACTATAGTTTTAACAGGACTTATATCTGTAAATATGAGTTCAGGTGTATTCTTTACAGCTCCAGATACATTTACAGCTCTAGATACATTTGCTACCCTTCCATAACCTCCAAACATATTGTATCCTCCACCTCCAAAATTCAGCATTTCTTCATTTTTACTATTTCCCATCAATCTGAAAATTCTATCCATCTTCGTTTCTCCTTCATTATAAAAAGGACTTCCTTGCCATTGACGGTAAGAATCTAATCCCCCATATTTATCTGCATTAGTTTTTGAAGTATATTGATTACCTGGAAAAATTTTCTTAATCCCATTCCAAGCCCAATTCCAAAAGCTTCTAGTTTTTTTCTGTGCATAAATCACAACTTCTTCTATCTCAATGGTCTTTCCATCACCTTGATCTCCTGGTCCTCCAGGAGATCTACCGTCTGGATCAACAAAGTTAATTGGATTGTTAAATACATAATTGTAAGGGCTATGGCGACGCATCATTTCCGCCAAAGGATCAATCACACCCCAACGTCCTAAATCAGGCATATAGAACCTTGCTCCATAATCATACATTCCGGTCTCTTGTAGCTCCTTCCCGTTGTACTTGTAGTTTTTAAAACTAGCAGTACCAAAGTAAGCCTGTTCTTCTTCAGCATTTCTAATAAAACTCATTCCAAAAGGATAATAGTCATTATTATCCACTACTTCAGGATGATTATAACCATTATTTTGGTAGCTTACCCTTACATTACCCAAATGATCTTTATACTGGTAAATATACTTATTATTTGCATAATCATAAAATCCTTCGGCTGTTGGAAAAAATTGTAATGCAGGGATGGGTTGATCTTTTATTATATTATTTATAAAAGATTCCTGCTCATAGGCATAGTCCAGAGGGTTATCTCCATTATCAGGCGTTCCTTGGGTAGTTAGATAATGGAATCCGTCCAGATATTCTGTAATAGTTAAAAATACTCCATCAGGCTTTGATAGATGAGTTATCTTTCTACGTTTTGTGCCATCTGCTCCGTATAGGTATAGTAATTTATTAATATTATTATTAATTCCAAATGCATTCGGCAGATTAAGGTGATTATAGCCAATATCGTTAATGCTTTTATCTGGCATATTAATCATACTTCCATTACTGTTATATTCTATATACCCTCCACCACCTTCATAACCTGTAGGGTTTCCACTGCCATCATTAACTGCAGTAAGCCTATTTCCTTCATAATCGTATGACAAATCATCAATTGTTTCATAATTATTACTATAGAACGAAGGTGCATTTCGGGTCAAATGCGTAATATTTCCATTTAGATCATATTCTGCTGTTTCATTATAAAAGTCATTGAAAGGGACAGTTATTTCAGGTTGTGAAAATATAGCCATATTCAACCTATTCAGCTTATCATAACTAAAACTATATCTCTTTAATATTCCATTGTCTGCTCCAGCATTTTTCTTCCAATCAATTTCCGAAATATTCCCATTGTAATTTGCTAAAATATTAGTATTAATAGGATTGATATACTTCATCTCATATCCAAAAAGATTTTCACCCAAATTATTAGGATCATTAATCTTAGTCATCCAACCCCTGATGTTGTAAGCATAATCTATGCTTTGAAGTGGAGTAGCAGTATTCGTTCCCCCTACTTTTTTATTGGAAAGTTGGGATAGTTCATTGTAAGTGTTTTGAGCCAGGATTTCTTCCGTGTTGTTATTTATCTTATGCTTATGGACTAAAAGCCTGTTTTGGTTGTCATACGTAAAAGTCTCTGTAATTACTTTTTCGGTATCCGTTCTTAATCTTTTATGATAGGTAATTGTTTTTTTAGTAACTCCCGAAAAATCCAGTTCAGACTCTGTATTGGTGTATCCTCCTAAGTGATTTAAGGAATAGGTTCCAATAACTCTCCCACGAGTATCAAACCAATTATAATTTTTGGTCCAGTTATCATCTTCAATATTCTTGATATAGGTAGCTAAAGGTAGTCCTTTTGTATTCTTGACAGATGTGCTTTGGTCTGGTTGCCTTAAGACTTCCTGATTAAGAATAGAGGTTGGTGCAGCAATTCCTGGCCATAAATCGGGATAAGTATCATAATAATTAACAGATAGCAAAGTCTGTATTTCATTAAACAGCACATTGGTATAATACACTTGCATTCCGTTTTTGGTAAAACCTGTTGAACTTCTTGAATCGGTAACAATATAATCATTGGCAGTATTTTGTAGAGAAGGTCTGGGTGCCGCTAAAATAATTCCTGTATAAATTACCCTTCCAAATTGGTCGTATTTAGTAAAAAGCCATTTTCCCTGGGGCCTCAAAATAGCATCCTGAGTAAATATGAGTCTATCTGCTTTATCATATACCATATGCTCCCATCCTTTTCCAGGGATTTTTTTCTCCACAAGCCTGTTTTTTCCGTCATAACGATATTGATAACAAAGATCTGTCAGAGTTGTTGAATCAAAAGGGTCTCCTTCTATTATACCAGTATCATTTATAAGAAATTGAATTGCTTTGGGTGGAATAACAAATGCTAACTGATTATATTCATTGTAAACATAATATGTGTCTGCATTCTCTGTAGTGCTCAACACTTTTCTTACCAAAATGACTTGTCCTTCTCCATTCTTGAATTCTATGGTTTTATTTCCATCTTCGTCTATTATTGTATTTTTATAAAGTGTATTCGCATTATAATAACCATTGGTAGAACTTGCAGATACATTTGAGATAAATAAATTAGAATTAGTGGCATTATTAGTCCAGATTGTAGTGGTTGTAAACTTTATTACTTCTCCTGCTATATTGGCACCATATTCAAAATTGACAGGTTTATTAATCCAGTCATTTCCTACTTGAATCTGCTCAAGGATTCTGTCTATTGGAGAGTTTTCTAATACCTTTTCAGCATATATCTTTTCTGATCCGTAGATTGTAGAGGCATTTCCTAAGGGTGAAGTATAAATATCCCCGTTCTGAGTTCCTGATTGGGGAATTGGAAGATAATCTTTTATCTGTCTTCCAAAAGCATCATACTCAATGTGGTTTACCACATCCTTTCCAGTGGGAGAAGCTTTGACATTCACCATCTGCTTAGGTCTTCCCAATCCATCAAGATATTGAATGGTTTGAATTTGTTTTGCTGAAATACTAGAAGTGGCTGTTTCTTCTAAGTAGGTTCTGGTCTGCACATAATTTTCAGAGGTTGTTTGCGCATGAAATAAGCTTCCCACAAACAATAAACTGAATATTGATACTGTTTTTTTAATTAGATGTTTTTTCATATTTGTGTTAGTGTTTGTAGTTGTAATTAAATTCTTTGAGAAGGTTTCCTGTTGCGTCATTCTCTCTTATTTCCTTTAGCCTATTGAAAGAATCATAAATATATACCTCTCTAATACCTGAAGGAGGTGTCATACTGGTTACCCCAATCAGAGGATTGTAAGTAATGGTAGTGATTTGGTATCCTGATAAGCTAGAGTTGTTTCTGAAACTGTCTAAGGCATTGCGCAGTGTCCCTTCAGTGCTTGGGTCAGCGGCATCATTATCTGACGCTGAAATAATAGCTGATATTAGCCCTGAATTTACCAACTGATCATAGGTTGCTCCTTCTACTTTAGCAATAGGCTGTGTATTATTATATCCCCAAACTATGGCAATAGGAATCCCTGCTTTCGTGGTATACTGCAATAGATTTCCTTTAGTATCATATTTATTATAGGTTACCTCGGTAGATCCTGTTAATGGATTCTGAAGATCATAAGATAACACTGAAATTGGCAATATCAGACTTCCCGTTTCCGTAGTTGGGAGTGAAGTGGGATATACCGTTTCTGTTTTGGATAATGTTTGGGTTGTACTGCCAATAGTCTGTGTAGAAACTGTTTCCAAAGGAACCCCAACCATATTTTTTCCAATCATTAACTGGTTACCTTTTTCGTGAGCATAACTGTAAGTTGTTTCATTCACTGTTGCATCAGGTAAAGTCACTTTCTGCTTACTTAGCTGATAATGTGATGAATTATTATAAAAATATTGGGTTTCTGTTTTTACAGGGTTTAATCCGTCAATGTCATATATGGTATTTTTTCTGGATGACAAATACCTAAATTCGCTATTTAATTTATATTTATTGATGCCATAGTATTTTAATTCTTTTATAGAAGTATTTCCATAAGAATCCGTGGATACCTGTTCCTCCGTTCTTACTAATCTTGCAACATAATTATTTATACTTTGATTGAAAGTAGGATTTGCGCTATAAATAGATTCTTCTGAATTTACCGTAATAAAATTGTTATTTACTTTTCTGAATACTGATTTGAGCTTTTCTCTTCCTGCAAGGAAATTATTAGAGAAAGAAATCCCCCTGAAAAGATCTCCATTACATATATATTCTGGAAGATCTTCTTTATTATCATAAAAACTATATAAAATCCCGCCTCTTTCAAAGTTCTCTCCAAAACTTTCAACTACAAATGGATACATAATCATATATCCATCCAGAGAAAATAAGTTTACTTTAGGACTTGAATTCATCGTAAACTTAGCTGTTACAACTGAGGTTGTATAATTATATAATTTGCTTTTCTCAAATAAATCAACATTTCTGATCAAAGTAGGATCTATTGTTGCAAATATTCCTGAAGTAGTACCAAGGCTTTCTAATTTTCCATAGAAATATTTCTTTGTTTCTATATTTCCATTATTGTCATAATCTAATGTTTTGACCACTCTTACGCCTGCTACAGGATCATTTACTTTAATTGTATATGATGGGCCGCCAGGAGCCTTTATAAAAGCATTAGCACCAAGACATGGTCTGCTTACTCTACTCTTGATTTTATAATTAATACCAGAGGATAAGTTAACTGTAGTATTGGCTGGGGTTTCATTCGCCAACAAGGATTTAATGATGACTCCTGTATCAGCATCAATTACATCTACTGTGACTTGTGGTGGGTGAACAGGATCATCTTCTCCACAGTCTCTCCATGCAACTGCGTGTAAAACGGCTGTAACACTACCACTTACTGTAAATGGCTGGGAATATACTATGGTATTGTATCCTACAGATTCTGAAATAACAGCATCAGCCAATTGTATTTCAGGAGGAGTAATTGTTTTATCCCTTAAAACAGTATTAGGTTCATAAATAAGTTCAGTCTTTCCTTTAGTAGGATAGTAGATGTTTTTTAGCATCCCGTTTTTGGTATATAAAATATTAGGCTCTCTATTAGAACTTATATTTTTGAATGCCTTGTAAACAGCATCTGTATCATTTAAGGGGTCTTGATTTACAAGGTTGTTATATATTATATTAGTATTGTTTTGTCCATTATAATATCCATAAATATCTTTAGCGAAGGAATGCCTTGGGGGCAGCTGATCTGGAGAATAATAATCAAATGTATATTTTGTAATACTTTCATTGGAAGTAGGAACCGCTTCTTTAATATCTTTTAGAAAAATATGTTTTTCATTAGCATTGGTATAACTATTCAATGACCCAGAAGAGGTAGTAATTGCAAAACTGTCATAGTTAAAATTATATTTCTTCATAACGTTAGAAGCAGTGTTATAGACTTCCATTGATACAAGCTGTTTAGATTCTGAAGAATTAGGATCTATTTTTTGATAATAAAATTTGAGCTTCTTATCATTTATACTAATTTCCTGTAAAAATGAGGTTTCATGACGAAGCTCATTATAACAGGGTGGATATAGTGTAGCATTAGACAAACTATTATAACTTCCACCAGCAATAGCAGTTTGATAATAAGATTGAATATATTGGAAGTCTTCCTGTGCATAAGTAAATATAGCTTCCTGCCCCTGAATTGTCTTTATTTTAGTTAGGAACCATGCTGTCTCATTTAAATTAGGCGGAGCAACTGTCCCACAATGACTTCTACTCCAGGATCTTTCAACCGCATTTATACCTCCGAAGTAATATTCAGTTCCATCAGCATTAGTTATCTTAAACTTGGGAGTTGTATTATTTGGAGCCACTAGTTTTTCAATTTTTATACTAGATGGATCAATCTGAATAATATTGCTGCCATCAAAATAAAATTTCCCAGAGGTTCCTAAGAAGTTGAAACTAAATATATCTTTTTCCGTATCTATCGTTCCATTAGCCATGCTTGCTGCTTCAGTATTATCAGATAAGCATAAATTTGATACATTGACATTAGTAAATGGATACTGTAAATCATCGAGATCATTTACCTGTCTATTAATAACACCCCCTGTGATTAGGTTCCAATCAATACCTAACTGTTTGGCAACCCCATCAATCTGTACACCATTTGAGCTGTAGGTAATACTTATAGGAATATTGATTCCTGCTTCTTGTAAATTATAAATATTCAAATTAATATTCGGAGAACCTGTAAACATTCCTACAGGAACATTTCCATATCTTCCCAGCTCCGTAGCCTGTGGTGATGGTGGAACAATTTTAGGCAAAAAGTCTTCATCTTGTGCAAAATACATTTGCATAGCTATTATGCCAATAGCTGTTATTATTTTTCTCATTCTAATTGTGTTTATTTCTTAATGATTTTAGCACTTGCGTTTTTATTGGTATCCGTTTTTATTGTGATCAGATAGGCTCCCTGAATTAGAGGCTGAGTATTGATCTTGGTTACCTTATTTTTGGTCTTGGTTTGCTGTAATAACTTACCACTCATATCATACAATAAGATATCCGCTTCCTCAAACTCATAGCCGATCTCCACATAGGTGTAATCCGATACAGGATTTGGATAGACTCTGATATCCTGCTTCTCGATCAACTGATCAATCTGTCCGTCTCCCAATTTCACAATCTTCCAGTTTTCTTTTCCTAATTCCTCTGCACTGGTTCCTGCCAGTATAATGGAACCGTCTCTGTTAAGCTTAATATCTGATAATCTTTCTTCCTTCTTTCTGGATTCTCCTTTCACATGCTTTCTCCACTGTTCTTTCCCTTCCTGATCAAGATACAGCATCCAGAACGTCTCATCATCACTTTCTATTCTTCCTTCTGCCTGAGTATAACCTCCTAATAATATTCCTTTGGTTGCATTTTCATTAGACTTCCCGCTTCCTGCTTCCATCATCCCACTGATCACACTCATTCCCATCAAGACATCCCTGTTCTTGAAAGAATAGGATTTCTGCCATAATTCTTCTCCTCTTTCATT
>NZ_RJTX01000002.1 GCF_003729955.1 Chryseobacterium daecheongense | reverse complement strand
AATGAAAGAGGAGAAGAATTGTGGCAGAAATCCTACAACTTTAAGAACAGGGATGTCTTGATGGGAATGAGTGTGATTAATTCTGTATCGGAAGACAATTCAGCACTTTCAACCAAAGGAATATTATTAGGAGGTTATACCCAGGCAGAAGGAAGAATAGAGAATGATGATGAGACGTTCTGGATGCTGTATCTGGACCAGGAAGGGAAAGAACAGTGGAGAAAGCATGTGAAAGGAGAATCCAGAAAGAAGGAAGAAAGGTTATCAGATATTAAGCTTAACAGAGACGGTTCCATTATACTGGCAGGAACCAGTGCAGAGGAATTAGGAAAGGAGAACTGGAAGATAGTGAAACTGGGAGACGGACAGATCGATCAGTTGATCGAGAAGCAGGATATCAGAGTCTATCCAAATCCTGTATCGGATTACACCTATGTAGAGATCGGATATGAGTTTAAGGAAGCGGATATTTTGCTGTATGATATGAGTGGTAAGCTACTACAACAAACCAAGACCAAGAATAAGGTAACGAAGATCAATACCCAACCACTCATTCAGGGAGCTTACCTTGTCACCATTAAAACAGATACAAACAAAAACGCAAGTGCTAAAATCATTAAGAAATAAACTAAGATGAAGAAAAATTATATACTGGTAGCCATGTTAGGCATTATGGCCATCAATAGCAATCTTAAGGGACAAGATGCTCCTACTATTAAAACCGACTTGCCACAAATGATCCCACCTTCTCCTACAGTAGCATCTTTGATGAAATTTGAAGAAGTTCCGGTGAGCAATTATACAGGAGTTCCGGATATTTCTCTGCCTCTTTTTAGCGTAGCAAGTAATTCTAAAGACATTAATGTCAATATTGCTTTAAAATATCATACTTCCAGTGTTGCTGCTGATGAAATTGCCAGTGACGTGGGTTTAGGATGGAATTTATTTGCAGGAGGAACCGTATCCAGAACTGTAAAAGGATATCCGGATGAAGAATTGGTATTAGCGTCAGGAAATAAACCGGGAAAAGTAGGAGTTCACCAGACCACTACTGCCAATCATATTAATAACTTCTATTATTTTTCAAACAATATTCTGAATAGTACCAAAGATTATTATCAAACCAATTTATCGGCAGCGGATCAGGAAACCGGGAATGAATACATATGGACAGCTAATCGTTCTGAAAAATATGACACGGAACAGGATATATGGCAGTTCAATTTTTTCGGAAGAACAGGGAGATTTTATATCAGGAAAAACAGTTCGGGAAATCTGGAAATAGTGCCGTTGGATAGTTATACGGTTAAAATCATTAATCAGTATGATGCCAATACTTTAAAGCCTACAGGATTTACCATTTATGACGACTTGGGGTATCAATATGTTTTTGATGTCATAGAAGTCTCCAATAATTATGGAGGAACATTAAATTCTTACTACAGGAACGGACAATTGGTTTCATTTGATAACTTATATACAGATCGGGAGTTCAACAGTTCTTTCCATCTTTCAAAAGTAATCAGTCCCAATAATATTACTTTGATCACCTACGAATACAATGAAAATGAGATCAAGGAAGGTTTTACCAATGTAACAAAAAGAATAACAGAGTTTGGTGATCTGGGTCAAAGTCTCTCCTATATTTACGACACCTATAACCCCTGTGATGATTTTCCACCAATAACAACAGTTACCAGATCTTCCACGTTGGTGAAAACAAAGAAATTGAAAACGATTAAAGTAACCAATAATGCATTAATCAAATTTGAATATATACAGGGAAGACAGGATAGCAATTTGATGCTGCCTGAAAATGCATCTTATCTTAAATCAGTTTCTTTATCCGATTGGGATGATCATCTTATTAAAAAATACAGCTTCACCCAAAATTATAAGACAACACTGGATGAAAGAATGTTTTTAAGCAAAGTAGATGAGCTGGATAAAAATAATCAATTGATTGGCAGCTACCAATTGACCTATGAAGATAATAGTACTGCCGGAAAAGTAGTCAGTAAAGATGCATGGGGATATTTTAATCTGACGGATGCTTGTGATTCCAATGCTTCTTCCGAATACAGAAGAAAAGTAACGCCTTCATTTTCTACCACAGATATATTACAAAAAATTAAATATCCTACAGGAGGAAGCGTTGTTTTTGATTTTGAAGCCAACAGATATTCTTATGTAGGAGATCAGCAGGTGACTGATTTTAGCAAAAGTAAAGATTATACTTATCAGTCTACAGATGGCTTAAGCTTCAATAATAGCAATACCACCCTATTATTGCCTACTTCTACATCGGACAGAAAAGGCGTTTTTACGCCAAGCATTACTTTATCCGGCGATCCGGGTGTTGATACCCGTTCGTTTGTATTGCAGGTGTATAATACAACCACCTCCCAGTGGGAGAAAGTACAGAATCTCAATTGCTCTTCCGGGAATTCAGGATGCTGTTTCCATGTTATTCTGCAGAAAAATAAAGGATATCGTATCTGGTGGCAGAATTTTGATCTTAATTATAATGGAACGGATACTATGGGAGTAGAATATTATAATGAAGGTACAGCCAATAATTTTCTATATGGTGGCGGAAACAGAATCAGAAGAATCGGCTATTTTGATTATAATGCTCCGGCAGATTTTTATAAAAACTTACAGTTGAATCCTGTTCCTCCGGCCAAAGAAAAAAAATACACCTATAATTTTGAGGGAACTACCACCAGCAGTGGAGCTTTGGCAGATCCAGAGCCATTATTTAAATATACCCAGGGTTTTAATGCTAAATTTAAATTCAAACCTTATGGCTGGACGACCACCTGTTATGATGGTGACAACCAGATTGATACCTATTCCAACACTTATGATGTTATCACTACCGAAAATAATATTCCCCTGTTTAAAACTCAGGGAGCAGCTGTAGGTTATAAATTTGTAACAGTAGAAGACGGTACCGGAACAGGAAAAGGAAAAACCACTTTTGAATACACCTCTCCTATAGACTTTCCTAATATAGAATATCCAGCGGGTCCTCCTTTTGTACAGCCTAAAAATTATGATTATAAAAGAGGAAACCTGATCCGTTCGATAGTGTATGATAATACTTCCAGAAAATTATCCGAAACGGAAAACCAGTATAACTATATCAATTACGAAGAATATACCGGAGTTAAATTTACGAAGCCTGCAGAAGTATATAACGGAAGCAATGCAAGCTATCCTAAAACATATGCTTTATATAAATTTGCTCTCAACGATGGAATTTCATGTATGGAGTGTAGTGAAGCTTATTCTTCTCCGAGATCTTTCTGGGGTGGATTGCCATTGGATCTTAATACCCCTAAGTTTATTCCTGTGCCTGTTTTTGAAACATTTGGATGGACACAGCTTACGAATACCACATCAAAGAGCTATTTCTATGAAGGTAGTACCCAGAAAGTCATTCAAAGAAATGAAGCATTTGAATATAATACGGTCAACAAAAGGATCAGTTCTCATACAGTGAATAAAGCAGACGGCGGAATCCTAAAAACATTATATTATTACCACACAGGAAACTCTGCTTATTCCCAAAACAGAATTGCCGAGATTGAAAAAATCGAAAGTTATAAGAACAATACTTTAGTAGACAGCAAAAAGATTATTTATGACAACAACTGGGGAGCCAACGTATCTTATCTTCCGAAAGAGATACAGTCTGCTGTAGGTGCTCAGACATTGGAAACCACTGTTACCTTCAATAAATATGATGCACTAGGTAACCTGTTGCAGTACACGACCAAAGAAGGCATTCCTGTATCTATTGTCTGGGGGTATCAGAAGACTCAACCGATTGCCAAAGTAGAAGGTATTACTTATGCTGATCTGGAAAATTTAGGATTGATCTCTGCCATTGTTTCAGCGTCTGATACTGATGGTAATGATCCTTCCACAGAAGGAGCTTTAGTGACGGCATTGAATAACTTCAGAAACCATTCTGCCCTTCAGAATTACCAGGTAACTACACTTACCCATAATCCACTGATTGGTGTTACCACCATGATCCCGCCATCCGGAATCACGGAAACGTATCAGTATGACAATGCTAACAGATTAGAGAAGCTGATGGATGAAGAAGGTAAAATAGTAAAAGAATTCAAATACAACTACAAACAATAAAATACAAATCATGAAAAAAGCAATTATCCCGATCAGCCTATTGTTTGTAGCAGGATTAGCTCATGCACAGGCAACTTCTACAGAAAATTATGTCCAGACCAGGGTTTATCTTGAGCCTGTAACATCAACCAGTGCTACAGCAAAACAAATGCAGACCGTACAATACCTGGACGGTTTGGGAAGGCCTAAGCAGGCAGTAAACGTTAAAGCGACTCCTCAGGGAAAAGACGTAGTAAGTTATATTGAATATGATCCATATGGAAGACAAGTCAAGGATTACCTTCCCGTTCCACAATCGGGTACGCAAAATGGGGCTGTTTATCCTTCCCCGCTAGGAAATGCCACGGCTATTTACGGAAGCGAAAAGATCTATTCCGAAAAAGTATTGGAAAGCTCTCCATTAGACAGACCTCTGCAGCAGATTCAGGTGGGAAACGCGTGGAGCAATAAACCCGTTAATCTGCAATATGACCTCAACAGCAATGCGGATCAGGTGAAAAACTACATTACCACAACCACTTGGGATGCTACTAACAAGATCTATAATGTCTCTCTTCAACAGTCTCAAAACTATGCAGCCAATATCCTGTATAAGAATACGGTGATTGATGAAGACGGGAACAAAACCATAGAATTCAAAAACGAAGAAGGACAGCTTATTTTGGTCAGAAAAGAATTAAGTTCTACCCAAAATACAGATACCTATTACGTTTATAATGAATATAACCAGCTGTCCTATGTCATTCCGCCATTGGCTTCTGTAACGGCTATCAATCAGACCACACTGGATAACCTTTGTTATCAGTACAAATATGATGGTAGAAACAGATTAGTGGAAAAGAAGCTCCCTGGGAAAGGTTGGGAATATATGGTGTATGATAAAGCTGACCGACTTATCATGACCCAGGATGCCAATTTACGTGCCCAGGGAAAATGGTTGTTCACGAAATATGACAAGTTTGGAAGACCTGTTTATACGGGAATTATGCTTGGAGGTAATAGAGGAAGTATGCAATCTCAGGCAGGTACACTCGCTATTGTAGAATCGAGGGATGCAACAGGATTTACAAAAAATGGGATGCAGGTGTACTACACCAATAATCTGTTCTACGAATTTGAAACGGTTTTATCTGTCAATTATTATGACACCTACCCTGCTTACAGCTTCAACCCCTCTTTTCCAAGCACTATTTACGGAAAACAGACTTTAACGGATAATCCCGCAACAGTAGGAAAAAGTACTAAAAGTCTTCCCGTAATGACGTTAGTAAAGAATATTGAAGATAATAACTGGACGAAGAATTATAATTACTATGATCTGAAAGGAAGAGCTATCGGCTCACACTCTATCAACCATTTGGGAGGCTATACCAGAACAGAATCCGACCTGGATTTTGCAGGAGTGCCATTACAGACCAAAACCTATCACAAAAGGCTGAGTACAGATACCGAAAAAGTAATTATCGAAACTTTTACGTATGATAACCAGAACAGGCTTTTAGTACATAAACATAAAGTTGATAATAACACGGAAGAAATCCTTACTCAGAATACTTACGATGAACTATCCCAACTTTCCAATAAAAAAGTAGGGGGAACGAATACTGCTACTCCACTTCAAAGCATAGATTATGCTTACAACATCAGGGGTTGGATGGCCAAGATCAATGATCCTGCGAATTTAGACGGAAAGCTCTTTGGATATGAAATTCGGTATAATAATCCTATTAATACTTCAATTTCACCAGCTAAATACAATGGAAATATTGCTGAGATTGATTGGAAAAAAAATGGTGAGTTTGTAAGTGAAATGGGAAACACTTTAAGCAGATACAATTATACTTATGATAAGCTTAACCGCTTAACAAATGCTGTGTTTTCACACCCAAATGCTTCCATACCTATCAATAATTACTATAATGAAACATTGAGTTATGACTTGAATGGAAACATTACCAATTTATTGAGAAATGCCCCTTCCTTTTATAGCAATAATTATGAGCAGATTGATGATTTAGAGTATGCTTATGAAGGCAACAAGCTTGTTTCAGTTAATGACATAAGTACAAATCCCACAGGTTATGAAGGCGGAGGAAATAACATTGACTATGACAGTAATGGCAATATGGTCAATATGTATGATAAAATGATCAACGAGATAGGCTATAATTATCTTAATCTTCCTGATGCATTTACAATTAATGATGGCAATAATAAATTATTGTATCTCTACAGGGCAGATGGCACTAAACTTCGGAAAGCTGTTCACTTAGCAATTGACAATGTTGCATCTCTTGCTATAACAGAATACCTTGATGGGTTTCATTATTTAACTACACAAGATGCAAATCCAATGACTAGCAGTGCTCTTGATCATGCCTATGAGCAGGAAGCTTTTATTACCGAGATTCTTCAAGGGCATCCATTTCCCACTTTGAAATTTTTCCCCACTGCCGAAGGATTTTATGATTTTGAAAATAATAAGTATATTTACCAGTATAAAGATCATCTTGGTAATGTGAGATTAAGTTACCATAAAGATGGTGAGAATATAAAGATTGTAGACAGTAATGATTACTACCCGTTTGGGCTAAGCTTTATAAGAAATGCGGAGGAGGAAGCTTACTTTGGTACTGCTAGCTTTAAAAACTACAAGTACAATGGAAAAGAGCTTCAGGAAAACGGAATGTATGATTACGGAGCAAGAATGTATATGCCGGATCTGGGAAGATGGGGTGTTGTGGATCCGCTTGCGGAGAAGATGACAAGACATAGTCCGTATAATTATGCTTTTGATAATCCTCTAATGTACATAGATCCAGACGGCAAAGAACCTGACCTTCCTGGAGGACCCAAACCCAGGGTTTTGGCTGTATTTTATCATGGAGGACCTGATGGAGATGGAAAAATAAGAAGAGATACAAAAAATACTGGTGGGGCAGGTACTAGATATAATGTAACAGCTTCTTATGCTAGATCATTAGGAATGGATTTTAAAGGAGCAGTTATATCACCAGGATTAACCCAAGGAGAAGGGGTTAAAAGTGGTAAAGAATTTTTAGAGAAAAACTATAGAGAAGGTGATATAGTACTTTTGTATGGCTATAGTTATGGAGGGGATAATGCAGTAAATCTAGCAGAGGAAGTTCCTAATATACCAATCAATACAATGATAATAGTAGATAGTTCGGATGGACCATTAAGAGGAACAACAGTAGATACTTCGGTTTCAGATAATGTTGATACGACTTACAATTTTTACCAAACTCAAGCCTCTGGAAATTCATCTAAGATTACTTCAATAAATTCCGATGATCCTAACAGTTCTGAAAAAAATTCTTCGGATGGTTCTTCTAATTCTCCAGGCTCAAGAGGATATCCACATACATCCGAAGGGAAAGCAAAAGTAATCAACATAAAGCTTACAGGGAAAAATTTAAATCATGGAAATATCCAAACAAAAGCTAAGTACAATATTCAAACAGCAATAAATAAAAGATTAAATGAAGCGAATAATAATTAAAACTATAATCATAATTTTTATTATAATAACATTAATTATCACCTATTTTTTTATGTTTTATCGTTCTAATCAGGACGTGGAAAATGTAAAGGTTGAAGGACATGTTTTTGATTCTAATAATTCCTTACCATTAAATAATGTAAAAGTTACAATAATTAATGAAAGATATAAAAGTGATAACGGACATATAAATTATGATGAGTATCTGGGGAATGATAAAATAGAATTAATAACTAATGATCAAGGATATTATAATACTATTTTGAGAAAAAGCGCATATGTATATGTCATTTTACAAAAAGAAGGATATAAAACATACGAAGAGAAAGGAAAATATGCAAAGAAATTAATTGTTTTTAAAACTTATATGAATGTAAAATAAAAGTTAATTTAGAGTCATTATATTTTGGAAGCTCTAATAGTAAATTTCTTGAAATATGCAATCAGTTGTAGGAAGCTCTTTGTATCAATACAAGTACAATGGCAAGGAATTGCAAGAGTTTGGAATGTACGACTACGGTGTAAGATTCTATATGCCGGATGTGGGAAGATGGGGTGTTGTAGATCCATTAGCTGAGAAGATGACAATACATAGTCCATATAATTACGCATTTAATAATCCTTAAGATTTATTGATCCAGATGGAAGAAGTCCTCTTACTGACTATTATAATTTAAAAGGACAACTTACAAAACATGTTGAAGATGGTAAAACGGACAAGAAAATAGTTTTAACTACTAGTAAAAAGGAATCTGATGCTGACGCAGCTATAAGTAAAGGACATGTTATAAATCAACTATCTAATGAAGATTTATCTAAAATAAGTTTAGTTGCTGATTTTGGGCTAAAAGATAAAACAGGGACTGAACAGGGATTTTATTTAGGACAAGGAGGAAAGTCTTCTAAAATTGTAACAGGTCTCACGACAGGACAAGTTGGTTCAAAAGAGTGGGCTGAAGCAAAAAAGGATTTAAAAGCACAAGGAGATATAGTAGCTTCAGATGTTCATTTACATCCTTTAGAATATGATAGTGATGGCAATGTTACAGGAATAGGTACTCCATCACCGTCTACGGGTCCAGGTAAAGATACAGATCCTAAAAACAATACTGGATTTACACAACCCGCTTTAGTTATAGGCTTTGAACAACAAGTAGGATCATTGCCATCTGGACAAATTGGAGGAACTCCTCCTGTTTCTTACATTCCTACGGTAGGTTTTTATAATACATCTGGAAGTATTTCTGATGACAAAGGAAAGCCAATTACTGTTCCTGTTAAGAGTTTTATAAATGCGATGCAAAAAGTTAACAAATAAATTAAATTAATATGAAGAACATTATTATATTAACAGCAGTATTATTACTTTGTACTTCTTGCAAATCCTATATAGATTCTGATAAAAATAACAATGTAAAATCATCTGGTTTTCTCCTACAATATAATGAAGAAAACAATCTTTTTCATTATTACAATAATGTAAATGGAATAGCTGATAAACAGTTTTTTTACAATACTCATTTTAAAATAAATATTCCTAAAAAAATTATTAATTGGAGCATGAAGGGACATGATTTCATTTTTGAATATGATAACAAGCAAATCATTTATATCTATGTTCCATATAAAAATGAAGTAAAGGAGTCTGGAAATTGGGAATTAAAAGATATTAATTATCACGATGCTTTAAGTTTAAATGAATATTGGGAAGAAAGAAATTATAATGAGAATCATCTCTATAAAGCACATAATGGACGTGTATCGAAATTATACACAAATGGCAAATACAAAATATTGCTTTATAATATAAAAACTGAAAATCTTCAAACATTTATTCAGAGTGCAAAAACATTTAATACAAATCTGTAAAAACAAAACCCACTCTGCGAAGTTTGTAAATTCGTAACAGATAGAAAAAAGAACCCTCGCCCTTTGCGAGGGTTGTTATCAATACAAGTACCAAGGTCAAGAATTACAAGAAACTGGTTGGTATAGTTTTAAATGGAGAAATTATATGCCTGATGTGGGGAGGTTCTTTAACATAGATCCTCTTGCAGAAAAATATCCGTATAATTCAACATATGCTTTCCAGGAAAATAAAATGGGACTTGGAAGAGAATTAGAAGGATTGGAATTGCGACAAGATAGAGGAATGATTATTTCTACAGGAATGACTCAATATGATGTTTATACAACAGATCCGCTTCCAAACTATATGTCTTCTTACACTCTTAGACCGGATAAGCCTGATCCACAATTAATGGATACAGATGAATTACCTTCTGGAGCAAGAGGGATGGGAAAATGGAATGATCAGGATGGTTCATTTACATCTTTTGCCGGAGATGCAAAAGCTACAAAAGCTTTGGGGATTTTTGAGGTACTTAAACTTATAAAAACAGGAATAGATGGTGTAGAAGGAATGGAGAAGACTAGTGAAAATGTAAAAGCGGTCAATTATATGGGGAAATTAACTGATCAGTTTAAAGATATGATAACTGCTCAAGATGTTGTTAATAAAGCTAATTTAAAATTAGATACTAAAACTCAAACAGAAATTACCAATTATATATTTAATGGTTCGTTGCCTAAAGATATTGATAAAAGGAACAATTCTGTTGTTTTTCTAAACTCAAAAACCAATATTGTTAATACAGCAAACTCCATTATGAGAAAAAACGGAATTATAATCTACAATAGCCGGAAGTTAAAAAAAGAACAGAGCTAAATGAAGCAGCAAGACAACAACAAGAAAAATTACAAAACGTAGGACAATGAGAATATGGACATTAGTAGTATTGCTTAGCATTACATTAACATCTTGTAATACCCAAGCTTCGGCTGAAAGAAAAATAAAACGAACAGTGACAAGTTTTTTGGGTGCGGTGGAAAAAAATAGTACAAATCAGTGTGCAGATCTAATTAAGGATGGTCATGATGCTTATGGTAGTATTCATATGCAAGTTCATTTTTTACATAAAAACTATAAAAAAATTAATTCTTATGTTAATTTAAAGAAAAATATAAAAGTGAAAGATACTATTTATGTAGGAACTAAAATGAAATATGTTCAATATCAAATTAAGAATAGTAATCCAAATCATCTACAAAAACCATTAATCATTACTTTCATATTTTATGAGCAGATAGGATATGATAAAATTTTCAATTCTTCTGTTGTAGAAAATTTTTTAGATTGGGAATAAATAAAACACCTCGCAATTTGCGCTGGTGGAGTTGCTACCTTTTTAGGACAAAAAGCATATATTTCTTATATTAATTAGGATGCTGGTTTCAGCATCCTAATTTTAGGAAAAGAGTATATTTACCAGTATAAAGATCATTTGGGTAATGTAAGGGTAAGCTACCAGAATAATGGTTATAATCATCCTGAAGTAGTGGATAATAATGACTATTATCCTTTTGGAATGAGTTTTATTAGAAATGCTGAAGAAGAACAGGCTTACTTTGGTACTGCTAGTTTTAAAAACTACAAGTACAATGGTAAGGAATTGCAGGAAAGTGGGATGTATGATTATGGGGCCAGAATGTATATGCCGGATATTGGAAGATGGGGTGTTGTGGATCCACTGGCGGAGAAAATGCCAAGCTGGTCTCCATATACCTATGCTTTTGATAATCCTATTCGTTTTATTGATCCTGATGGAAGAGAGCCACAACATGACTATCGAATATATAAAGATGGCAGAAGAGAACTTATTAGACATACATCCGATAAATTTGATCGGTATTATAATGAAAGTGGAACAAAATCAATTAAAGTTAATAAGGAATTTACTGAAAACTTTAAGCAAAATGTTGAATGGGCTCCATATAGAGGGTACTATCCAACAGAAACAAATATAACTTTAGAGAATCCTAATATTTCCTCTAAACAAATTAAAAATTATTTTTATTTTTTAGCGGCAAATACTAGTAAGGAGTGGACTTATGATAAGTTATCAAAGGATGGAATATTTGGAGACACTACTCTTTATTTAATTCGTTCACAACACCGTGCAGAAGATGCTACTGATCATGGCGTTACTGCAAATCTTGTGGAAAATGAAGGATATACTTGGTTGGAAAGTGGACATAATCATCCAATGAATACTCTTATGAAAGAGTCTTCAACTTATGAAAATAATTGGCCTTCAGGATTTAACCGAAATGGAACCATTAACTCTGATCGTGGGGATAGAAAAACTTTTGAAAATAATAAAGACATAATGCCTAATAATGCTTGGATTTTTATACCAACTCAAAAGCATCCTAATATAATCTATTATAATGATCAAAGATTTTGGTTTCCAAATCAGAGACAAGAAAATGTTCACAGATAAATATTTAAGTATGTGTAAATATTATATTATAATTTTTTTATTATTTCTTTCTTGTAAAGAAAAAATCTCTTTCAGAGAAATATCTCTTCATGATAATATTATAGAGAAAATAAAAAATGAGACAAATTTTTCAAAACAATCAGGTGTGTATATTGTCAGTTTGTTTACAGATGAAGGCAAAAATGTTTGTGAGATAGTAAAGTACAAAGAAGTATTGCCTGCTTCAAACTTTAAAGGTTGTCAGATAATTGACAGAGATACAATTTTTTTGTTTACAGATAATAGTTTTTCAAATTGTTATAAACTTCTAAATCGAAAAATTTATTTTAATAAAAGAGAACCTATTCCTGGGAATAAAAAAGAGATAGGATATTATGAAATTGATACTCTAAATTGCAAAATGACAAAATTCACACCCATTATAACGAATAAAATCCACTAACTTTAGCTCTTTCACATAAGGAAAAAAAGGTATAATTTATAATTTTTCCAATCATTTAATAAAGTAAGACTAAGTCATGCAAAGAGTGATTCAGGAGCAGAGATCATTGAAGAAAACAATTACTATCCTTTTGGGCTGAAGCATGAGGGATATAACCAGCTTGCAGGCAATCCGGCATATAAATACAAATACCAAGGACAGGAATTACAAAATGAAACTGGGTGGTATAGTTTCAAATGGAGAAATTATATGCCTGAGATTGGACGATTTTTCAACGTAGACCCGATGATGTACAAAACTATGAACCCGGAAATATTAATAAATAATTTACAAAGATGAAAGTAATAACAATACTACTAATTATAATAGGTAACTTATTATCTGCCCAACAAATTGAAACGAAAAGGATAAAAGTTATCAACATAGAAAGAGAAGATAATTCTTATATAATAAAAGGAATTAACAATAGAGACACTATAATTCTTATATCCAAAATGGAAAAATTGGAAAGAAGATGCGACTATAAAAAAATTAAAAAAAATAAAGAATACTTATTTGAATTATTGCCAATGCCTAATTTTTATGAGAATTTAACTTTTAGAGTCGGAAAAAGAATATTGTGGAAAAGTGGCGACAATCCTAAAGCTATACCACGTTATTTAAACAATACAAATGGAATATATATAAAAAAATAATTTATCTAAAAAAGAAGCAATAACTATTAAATGAGATAATAAAATAGCCACTATTTGGTGGCTTTTATTATAATATTTGTCAGAAGTATAAAACCAATAATGGTTCAAAAGTAGAGATCATTGAAGGGAACAACTACTCCCTTTTGAACTAGAGCATTAAGGATAAAAAACCAACAAGTTTTGTGGTTTCCAAGTAGTAGAGGTACAGAAGTTAAGAAAACGAAATTACCATAGTATGAAAAAAATAATTTATAGTTTGATATTGACATTAGTATTAATAAATTGCTCTGTTTCAAATTCTAAACAGAATAATAATATTACTACAAATAATGCAGAATGCTTAGAAAATTTAGATTTTAAGAAAGAATATTTTTTCCATATTGGAGTTATCGATAGTCTAGTGGAGAAATCGCAGAACAAAAGATTTAAAAAATCATTGCTATTTATTTCAAAATATTCTCATGTATCTACAGAGAGTATGTTGAATTATGCTCGTTCTTATCCAATAGTTGTATATAAAGAAGACAGAAAAGGTTGGATAAGTTGGTATGAAAAGAATAAATGTAATAATATACAGTTTAAGAAATAAAAAGAATCAGAACTCTACAATTGTGGAGTTCTGATTTTATAATACCTTTGTTTTTATCAAAAATATCTTTAAAAAACACAGATTTTCACGTGCACCTAATTGCAGGATTCAAGAGATTCTATGAGAATCTTTCTGCATTAGATTTTAAAAATCACAAGAAAAATTTAAAACAGATTTTTTATAAATTTATTATTTTAACAGGTGAAGCTCCTACCCTTATAGTGTACAAAAAATTAATTATACCAACCAGTAATTGATTAATAAATGAAAAAATACTTTTCAATATTAAGTTTAACTTTTCTTTGCATGAATTGTTCAGGGTGGAAAAAAGAAATGGCTCAAAAAGGATCTTTGGAAAATGTAATTAATAATGCAATTATAGATTTTTCTCATACATCTTCTTTAGCAAAAAAAAATAAAGTTTTCTATGTTAGTAAAAAAGAATACGATAATATAATTGGAGTAAGATTGAAGCATGAAGGATATAACCAGTTTGCAGGCAATCCGGCATATAAATATAAGTACAATGGAAAGGAAACTTCAGGAAAGTGGAATGTATGATTACGGAGCAAGATTCTATATGCCGGATCTGGGAAGATGGGGTGTTGTGGATCCGCTTGCGGAGAAGATGACAAGACATAGTCCATATAACTATACATTTAATAATCCTATAAGATTTATTGATCCTGATGGACGAGAACCTATTAATGATTATATATTTAAGAACGGTCAATTGGTTGGTGTTAATTTAAATGATAATGAGGATAGGTATTTTAATGTTGTTTCTAAAGACTCTTACTCTCATACAACAGAAATAAATGGCAAAACAGAATATTTACAAGAAGATAAAAATCCTAATTATTCCATTGTGTCAGTTTACACTGAAATAGAAGGTGCTGTTGGTCATTCTGGATTGGGATATGACGGTAAAGTATTCAGTTTTTATCCTACCGATGAGAATAATTCGAGACAATTTGAGATGACTGAATGGTGGTTTACTCCCTTAGTTATGGACACCAAGTCTACTAGTAAATTTAGTGACAAATATCCTAATTCTAATGTATTTTTCTTTAAAACCACTAATGAGCAAAAAGAGAATTTAGTATCAGCAGTTAATGATAGAGCAAATGAACTTAAAAAGAATCCTGAAAATTATAGTCTTCAATCAAACAACTGTACAACAAACGTGTGTTCTTTATTGCAAAAAAGTGGAATTAGTTCTGTAGATGTTGCTAGACCCGGAAGATTAGATACAAAAATGAAGGAATCAAATGCTATAGGCAGTTTTATTAGACAGAGACCTCTAATTAATATCAATCGTTCTGCACCTTTAGGTAGAAAGCTTTATGATGAAAACGAATAGAATTCACATATTTTATAATTATAATTTTAAGAAAATGAAACTAATTAAAATACTTACTTATATCTCTTTCATATTGATATTGTTCTTAATTATAGATTTAACAGTGTTTAGAATTAATACTATGCCTAAACTAACTGAAATTAATCATGAAGATTTTATAGCGGAAACAAATAATATAAAAGATTTAAATCTAGCTAAAACAGAATTAAAGAAATGGATTAATAGTGAATATAATATTGTAGAAAAACAAAATAATCTCTATATAAAATACTTATATATTGCTGTTATTTTATTATTTATAGAATTCTTTAAATTAATTTTTAATAGAAAAAAAAGCATATAAGTTTGTGTCATAGGAAAGCCTCGCACGAAAAAACCCGGAGTAGGAAGTTTGCAGAAAGTTGAGCGGATATATAGAATTACAAGTACCAAGGACAAGAATTACAGGAGACTGGATTTTATTCATTTAAGTGGCGAAATTACATGCCCGATGTGGGAAGGTTCTTTAATATTGATCCACTAGCTGAGAAATATGCATATAATTCTACGTATGCTTTTCAGGAAAATAAAATGGGACTTGGAAGAGAATTAGAAGGATTGGAATTGCGACAAGATAGAGGAATGATTATTTCTACAGGAATGACTCAATATGATGTTTATACAACAGATCCGCTTCCAAACTATATGTCTTCTTACACTCTTAGACCGGATAAGCCTGATCCACAATTAATGGATACAGATGAATTACCTTCTGGAGCAAGAGGGATGGGAAAATGGAATGATCAGGATGGTTCATTTACATCTTTTGCCGGAGATGCAAAAGCTACAAAAGCTTTGGGGATTTTTGAGGTACTTAAACTTATATCCTGAACAACCTAAAAAAATATTAGCAATGTTTAAGAAAGTTTTAATAATTCTATTCTTCCTTCCTTTGTTTGTTGTAGCACAACAGAATAAAGATGTGAAGTGTAAAGATAAGAATAGAGGAATAGATCAATTACCTTGTAAGATTACATATCGTTATGGCACAGATATTATATCCGATGAAGAAACTGCAATCAAATACACTGATATTCTTATAAAAAAAGAGCTATTAGATCCTGAGAAAGTTAAACCGTATCAGATTAGCTCGATTGCAGATAATAAAGTTTGGCACATTGTTGTAAAAAGTTATAATTGCAGATACTGTAAGATATATATTAATATTAATAAAAATACTGGAGAAGTATTAAATTTTTATAGATCAGAAGATTGATAAAATCCCTATCTCTTGGCTTTGTAATCTCCTCTACTATTTTATCATGTGGAGGACAAAAATAAGCCACTGCGTTATGCGGTGGTTTTTGTATTTTTATGGAGCTGTATTATTTTGTTGATTAAAGATTTTAGAATAATTAGAATAAAACCCTTTTTATTATATAACGAATTACAAATATGTTTTTTGGCTTTGTAGTCACGGACGGTCATATCAATGGAATGGCAGCGTTATCTATAAAACCTCTATAATACTATTATCAGAACTTCCATCCCGCCGAAACTTTTCCCTCCTTCATAACCTGTTTTCTAAGTAATTTTCTTATTTTTCATCCTTAAACGTAAATATTCTCCTTTGAAAGCAAAAAAATTCTACCAGCAGCTTTATTTCCAGGTGATCATTGCCATTATTGCAGGGATATTATTAGGCAGATTCTATCCTGAAATAGGAGAAAAAATGAAACCACTGGGAGATGGTTTTATCAAGCTCGTAAAAATGATCATTGCCCCGGTGATCTTCATTACCCTAACATTGGGGATCGCCCATATGACAGATCTGAAAAAAGTAGGAAGAATTGCAGTAAAAGCAATGATATACTTCTTTACTTTTTCTACGCTTGCATTGATCATTGGGTTAGTCGTTGGAAATATTTTACAGCCGGGAGCGGGACTGAATATTAATCCTGCCACACTTTCAGGAGATGTTTCTGAATATCAGCAAAAAGCCCATGAATCTACTCTTACAGGATTCATCATGAATATTATTCCTGAAACCTTGTTCAGCCCTTTAGTGGGAGAAAATATTTTACAAGTACTGCTTGTGGCTATTTTAATGGGGGTTGCCCTAGTGTTAACGAAAGAAAAAAGTCATAAGGTTACGGAGTTTTTACAGAATCTATCTACGCCGGTCTTTAAAATCGTACATATGCTAATGAAGCTGGCTCCTATTGGTGCGTTCGGAGCTATGGCTTTCACCATTGGGAAATATGGACTGCATTCTGTGTTGAACCTGATCTTTCTCGTTGGTACCTTTTACATTACTTCTATCTTGTTCATTGTTTTGATTTTGGGAGCCGTAGCATGGTATAACGGCTTTAATGTTTTCAAATTGATGTATTACCTTAAAGAAGAGCTTCTTCTCGTATTAGGAACCAGTTCATCTGAGTCAGCACTTCCCGGGATCATGGAGAAACTGGAAAAAGCAGGTTGTTCCAAGGCGATTGTGGGCTTAGTAGTTCCTACAGGCTACTCTTTCAATCTGGATGGAACTAATATTTATATGACCCTTGCTTCATTGTTTATCGCTCAAGCATTGAATATTCATCTTCCTATTGATAAGCAGATCATGCTTCTTCTTGTAGCGATGCTGAGTTCTAAAGGAGCAGCAGGAGTTACGGGTGCCGGTTTTGTTACTTTGGCTGCAACATTAGCGGTTGTTCCTGAAATTCCTATTGCCGGAATGACCTTAATTTTAGGAATTGATAAATTTATGAGTGAATGCAGAGCTTTAACCAATGTTATTGGTAATTCTGTAGCAACGGTTGTAGTAGCCAACTGGGAAAAGCAACTGGATAAAAAACAACTGCACTATTGCTTAGATCATCCTAATGAAATTGAAAAGAAACTGGAAGTTTAAGTGAGAGCCAAATCATATTAATTTAAATAATTTATTAAAAAGCATATGACCGACATTACTTTATACAAAGGCAAATTTTGTCTTTCCACAGATAAAGCAAAACTCGATATAGATTCCATTCATCAGTTTTTGTCAACAAAAGCATATTGGGCTTTGAATATTCCTAAAGATAAGGTACAGACTACTATTCAAAATTCACTATGCTTTGGGGTTTATATCGACGAAAAGCAAATAGGTTTTGCAAAAATCATCTCTGATTTTTCAACGATTGCTTATTTAGGAGATGTTTACATTCTGGAAGAATATAGAGGAATCGGACTTTCCAAATGGTTAATCGAAACGATTATGGCTCATCCCGATCTGCAGGGATTGCGAAGATGGATTTTACTTACCGGCGATGCTCACGGACTTTACCGCCAGTTTGGCTGGACTGATATTGCAGAGCCATCCAAATGGATGGAGCTTTACAACAAAAATGTTTACTCCCCATGATAATTGTTAAATCAAAATAGCAAGACTTGAAGGCTGTACCTTTACGTGGATCGGAGATTTTATTTTATTGAATTCCCCGTCAAGGTGCCAGTTTTTGGTGTTGACTTTAAACTCAATGTCAGAAACGGAGAGATACGTCACATATTCATCGTCTTTTAATCTTTTTGTAAACATTCTGAAGGCAAAAAGCGGAGAATAGGTCAAAGGAAATTTTTTCACCAATACAATATCTACTTTCCCATCACTTTTGCTAGCTTTAGGAGCAATATAAGCGTTGTTTCCAAACTGGCGTGTATTGGCAATATTAAGCATCAGATATTTCCCATTATACTTCTGGTAAGCCTCATCAAAGAATTTAACCTTTATCGGTTTATAATTGAAAAACGTTTTAAGCGAAACCTTGATGTAGTTTTTGAATCCCCTGTCAGTTTTTTCAAACTCTTTAACCACTTTCCCATCGAATCCCGTTCCGGAAACATTAATAGAAAGTCTGTCATTCACTGTGAAAGTATCTATTTTCCTGGAGTTTCCTGCTTTTATTTTCCCTAACAGCTCATCCAGATTTTTACTGAACTGAGTCTCATTGGAAAAACCGTTTCCTGAACCAGCGGGAAAAATTCCTAAGATTTTATCCGTATTGATAAGATTTCTTGCTACAGTGGAAATAGTCCCGTCCCCTCCTATAGCTACAAAGATCTTCACTTGATTGAAATTTTCCTGAATAAATGCATCGGTTCCCTCAATAGATTCAGAAATATAATATAGAGGATTACTCACTTTTTTCTTAAGCTCATTAAGAAAAGGCTGATAATTCTTTTTAGCTGAAAAAGGATTGATAATGAAGGCTACTTTTTCCATTGTCACAAAAATAAAAAATGCTTCCTATTCCGGAAGCATTATTGTTATTTAATTTTCATTCTTTCTTTAAATTTCGGGTTCAATGTACCTTTTAACTCTTCCCATGAAATAGGAATTACGATATCTCCTGCTGCAAATGCCGCAATTTCGTAAGGACTGTAGTGAAAGTAAAGGTTCTTATCATCAAAATAGAAATTGTTTGTAGCAGGAATAACCTCTACCAAAAGCATTTCAGAATTTTTGATCTCGCCTTCGGAGCCGGTAGTTCCACTATGGATAGTATTGATATTTTTCATTAATAATGCTTCAAGCTTTTCTTTCGGCATGGATGTAATATCTTTCAATTCTACTTTTTTATTGTCTTTAAGGTCAAAAACCCTTTCAGAAAATCCGTAATTGTCATGAGCACCACCTTCATAGGCACTTCCAACGTATTCTATATGCAGGTAGTCATTACTATTGGATTTCAGATTCATGGCTGAACTGGTATACCATTGCTGAGAATAGGTCATTCCGGACATCCAGTCTTTACTGTCATTTTTAATGGAGTTATAATAATTGTTTTTCTCCTGTTCCAGATATGCTTTCAAACCTTCTTTTGAATAATCTTTGATCCCTTTATTATTAAAATAGATACTATCCAATAGCTTTTTATCTTGTATCGTGGGAAATAACAATAATTTCGAAGTATATTTTAATGTTAAGGAATCACTGATCTTTATAGAATCATTGATGGTAACAGAATCTGTTGTAAATGTTTGAGGAGTTTTGGTTTCTGCTTTTACCTGATCATTTTTAACTTCATTTTTTTTGCAGGCAGTAAAAACGAAAAAAGAAGAGAGTGCCAGAACAGCAATAGTATTTTTCATAATTTTTGATTTCCCATATGAATGCAAAAACCATTCATTTCTGAATGGTTTTTTAATTTTTTTTTACTTTTTTTTAATCGTTTGGTATCCTGTTCTTATCATAGGTATCATTCCCAAAGGCTAATACCGGAAGAAAAATAAATCCTAAGAAAAATAAGAGGATGGTATACAATGGAGTTTCTTTATTGAAGCCTTTAGCAAGCCTGTCATTCACCACCCATGCTGCGTATAAATTTACCAAAGGAATGAAGAATAAGATAATCCACCATATCGGCTTTTTAACAATATCCAATAGAACAATAGTATTATAAATCGGAATAAAACCGGCCCATGCATCTTCACGTCCTGCTTTTTGGAAAATTTTATACATGCAATAGCCATAGAATAGAAATAATATCAGATAAAAAATCATCATTCCAATTCCGATTCCGGCTGCGGCAGCACCTGAAGCGGCATCCATACTGTCGTCGTAAGCACCTGCTTGTAATAGAGTTAGCATATTAATAGTTTTTATGGTTCGATCAAATATATAAAAAAAGCTTCTAAAATTAGAAGCTTTTCCTAGTTATTTTTTAATTAAACTTATGACCTGATTTTCACTTTTTGATGCTACTCCCCATATTTGTTTGAAGGCGGGGTAATATTCTTTAGGATAATCGCTGCTTGCCACAGTAGTTGTTGAAGTAATCTCTAATACGTTTCCTTTTTGTTCTACCAAATAGCTATAAGCGATCTCCTTGTCATCTGTAGTGATTTTTTTATTTTTCGGTAATTCTTCAATAGTGTATCCATCCGGTAGTTGAAGCATTATCTTTTTCACTCTTGTAAATGGAGAAATAAAATCGATGGTATATTTTCTTTCCTCAGTCTGATCGAACTCGTTGGAGTTTTTATTTAAGAAAAGCATTGGATTGATGATCATTTTCTTCCCTATTCTATCTATCATATTTTCGGAATCAAATTTCATTGTGCTTTCAAAATCTCCATTATCGTGTACTTTAGAATTGATATCTGCAAAATCTATCGTAAAGTTTTCTTTATACTGCCTCTTGTACTTCTCCGCATTATCATCATAATATTCCTTGTTATACATTGCAAAAGACCCTGTGTCCTTATCTGAATAGCTTCCGGAAACCGAACCATCTTCATTAATTTTCGCATTAACAGTAAGATAGGTAAAACTAGGTTTTGCATTGATCATTTGAATTTGCTTCACTTTCTCTTTTGCAATAAGAATTCCGTACTGGTTCCAGTCTCTTGGAGGCAGCTCATTGGCTGAAGACTGTTTGGATGTAGCATCAAATAAAGTGAATCCCTCCTTGGTTTCTATTGCAGCAATTACAAAGTTCATATTGGAAATATTCGGCGAGCTTAAGTTAATTAATCCGTTATCAACTGTAGAAATAAGAAGCGGATTTGCTTTTAGTCCGGCTTCTCTGAAAAGCATTACCAGAAAAAGATTGATTTCGGAAGCATTTCCTAATTTGGTTTCTAAAAGTTTTTTAATCCCATCTTCTACATATACTCCTCGATCCTTATTCCAGGTAAAGTTTTTCTGTACATAAGCCAGAATGGCGTTGGCCTTTTCTTCATCACTTTTTAATTCGGAAATTCCAGGAGGCATATTTTCTTTTGCTAATCTGGTTTTCTTTAACTCTCCCCCGAAGTCTTCATTTTCATACAATCTCTCTTTGATCTGTTCCCAAGACCAAGAATATAACTTCAATTCTCTGAAGTTAGTAGAATTCAATTCAGCGCTGATCTTGGTTCTGTAGTTTCTGTCGTTTTTGACAAATTTCTCCGTTTTGAAATTTTTCACATTTTCATACCCGAATCTGTAAGTTCTGTATTGAGAACCGAACAGGTATTTTTCTTCTACTTCTCTGTACTTGGGAGCCAATGATCCAGTGTAGTTCAAATTATATGAAATATTAATAGGACTATCCAACACATATTCGGTATACAATGACGGAGTATCTGTTTCTATCAGAATTTCAGGAATGGCATAAAGAAATGGTGATATGATTTCATATTCATATTCAAGAATAGAACCATCCTTCACATTTGGAAAAGCGAATTTGGTAATCGTGATATTTTTATTTTCCTTGCTTTTATATTTCGAGTTTTTTTCAACTTTAGTCTGAACTGAACTTCCGTTTTCCGAATTATAGGTAAAGGCTTTGACCTTATTCAATATTTCCTGATCACTTCCGTTCTGATACAATGAAATTTCAAGATTCAACCAGTCTTCTGCTTTATCCTTGTTGTATATTTTTACTCTGTAAAAATATTTTTTGTGTAAATTCCCTGTAGTACCATCTATTATGAAATGTAATGATCTATATAGAATTTCTGCAGGAGCATTCTCATCTAAAGCTGATTTTGTTTTGGAAAGATCCGCATCATTAAATTTCGGCGGATCAAGAAACTCATGTTTTTGAGCTTCCATAAAAATGCAACTGACTGCAAAAAGGACTAATAATAACTTTTTTCTCATGCTTAGATTTTTGTAATTAAAATTTTCGAGTTATCCATACCATTCATTTTCTTTCTGAAACTCACGTAATCATTATATTTTTCTTTAGGATATATTCCTTTATTTACTCTTACGGTTCTGCTCACTTTCAGGTTTTCACCATCTTTTACAACACTTAATTGGTAAGAGCCAAATTCAGAGTTGATCGTAATATTATCCGGAATTTCTTCCACTTTATAATTTTTAGGAATTTCAAATCTGATCTGGTATTCATCTTCAAAAGACTGCCCTATTTCAAACGGCAATTCTCTGTTTTCGTCTGTTTTATAAATATTGTTTGAAAAAATCGGAACCGCTCTGAAGATCATACTATTTCCGGCATTTTTAGAATAATTGTTTGCCTTAAAATCAATGTTATATTTGGAAACCGCATGATCTCTGTCATTCACAAAGTCTTTCATCTCTACCTTTTCGAAGTTCAGGATGTCCAATTGATTTTTCAAAACTTCATTTCTTTCTTTTGGAGATAAAGCCGAATATCTCAGGCTAAAATCATATTGGCTCCCTGTATATTCAAATCCCCCCTGTCCCGAAATGCTGTTATCTTCATTCAGTTTAACAGTAAGGTTTTGTTTCTCTTTATTCTGTTCAGCTGTATACACAGGTGTATTGATGACTTCTATTCCATCTTTTTTAACCAGAAGTACATTCCTGTCGGTAGTAGTGTACCCTAAATGATTAAATGCAATCTGCTGAGAGGTATTTTCAAGCCAGATATTTCCTTTTTCCGTAGGAACCATCAGAATAATATGGTTTCCACCCATTTTGGGGAAATCAGGATCGAATGAAACCGGTGAGGAATCGGAATATACTTTACAGTAATAAGAAGGAATTCCCGCTTCATCCAGCAAAGTTTTCATATAGTTGCTTAAACCTTTACAGTCACCATATCCTTTTTTCTGAACTTCATCAGGCAACATTGGCTGCCATCCTCCAATCCCTAAAGCCACAAAGATGTATCTTGTTTTCGACTGCATATACTGAAAGATCTTTTTTACTTTTTCTTCAGTGGATCCTTGCAGGTTGAGAGCGGCAACTTCAGCTTTAATGGCAGGTGTAGACACAGATACCGGCTGCAAAATACTATTATAATACCAGGAACCGAAGTCTTTCCAGGTGTTGATCGTTCCTTGTTTTCCTTCAAGATTAAACTTTGTCAGAGAAAAACTTACTTTCGGAAGTATTTTAACAACATCCGGGAGTAAAGCAATATCATCTATGGCCGGAACATTTTTATAGGAATACGTTTTCTCCACTCCATTATCGTTTTCTGCAACCGAAGTATAATTATATTGTGAAGGATAGGTTTTGGTACGCAGTTCAATCCCTGTTTTATTAATAATTTTAAACTGGCTTTCCTCTAACGAAATGTTAGTATCAGAGAAAGGCATAAAATCAGGGATAAATACTGTATTTTCATCAGTAATCTGATAAGAAAATTCAATAGTATAGGGATATTGGATAGGGGTATAGGAAAGAATTAAAACCCTACTGTCAGAATAAAATGTTCCTTGCTGATTATTAGCAAAATCACCAAAATCAGACTTTGAAAAACTTTTAAGCTTTTTACCGGACTCATCGTACACATTTACCTTAACATCTGAGATATTATCCCCTTTCTCGTAAGGAATATAGGCTACCGCTTTAGAATCTCCGTCTTTATTCAAGACTGTGGTAACGGTAGTATTTTGGTATTTTATTTCATCAATCTTATTGATCTGTACTGTCGTAAAATCTTTTCTTACGACTATATCGGCATTTTTCTTTAAATTTTCAGGAATGGCAGATACGGGATAACTTTGAGCATAATGCAGTGAAGCTAAAGACAGAGCTCCCATAATTAAGATTTTCATCATGGTTATAAAAATTTCCCAAAAATAATAAAATCTTAATAAATGTTAAAATTTTATTAAAAAAATAAAAAAAGACCTCATTACTGAAGTCTTTTTAAAATATTATATTGTTTAAGAATTACGCATCGATCTTAGCATATTTTGCATTCTTCTCGATAAATTCTCTTCTTGGCGGAACCTCATCTCCCATTAGCATGGAGAAGATACTGTCTGCTTCCACAGCATTGTCAATTGTTACCTGCTTTAAAATTCTATGCTCAGGGTTAAGAGTTGTTTCCCACAGCTGCTCAGGGTTCATTTCCCCAAGACCTTTATAACGCTGTACTTCAACACCTTTCCCATCCGGAGACATTTCTAAGGTAAACTCTTCACGCTCTTTCTCGTTGTAAGCATATATTTTTTTATTTCCTCTCTTCAATAAATATAAAGGTGGCTGAGCGATATAGATGTATCCGTTCTCAATAAGCTCTTTCATATATCTGAAGAAGAATGTAAGGATCAGCGTAGAAATGTGGGAACCATCAATATCGGCATCGGTCATGATCACGATTTTATGATATCTTAATTTACTTAAGTTCAAAGCTTTGCTATCTTCCTCCGTTCCTACGGAAACGCCAAGCGCAGTATAGATATTTCTGATTTCTTCATTATCATATACTTTATGAAGCATAGACTTCTCTACGTTCAAAATCTTACCTCTTAAAGGTAAAATAGCCTGAAAATGTCTGTCTCTACCCTGCTTTGCAGTTCCACCCGCGGAATCTCCCTCTACAAGGAAAATTTCCGATTCTGCAGGATCTTTTGAGGAACAGTCTGAAAGTTTTCCCGGAAGGCCTGAACCACCCATCGGTGATTTTCTCTGAACCATTTCACGGGCTTTCTTAGCCGCTTGTCTTGCTTTTGCAGCCAAAACAACTTTCTGAACGATCAGCTTAGCTTCATTAGGATTTTCTTCCAGGAAGTTACTCAACATTTCCCCTACGATCTTATCTACCGCACCGGAAACTTCTGAGTTACCTAATTTTGTTTTAGTCTGTCCTTCAAACTGAGGCTCCATTACTTTTACGGAAACTACAGCTGTTAAACCTTCACGGAAGTCATCCCCTGTAATTTCTACTTTTTCTTTTTGCGGAATACCCAAATCATCGGCATATTTCTTTAGCGTTCTTGTTAAAGCACGTCTGAAACCAGCCAAGTGAGTCCCTCCTTCATGAGTATTGATGTTATTAACATACGAGTGAAGGTTTTCATTAAAAGACGTATTGTAACGCATTGCCACTTCCACAGGAATATCATCTCTTTCTCCTTCCATGAAAATAACGTGTTCCATGATAGATTCACGGTTTCCATCGATATAGGCAACAAATTCCTTTAATCCCCCTTCAGAATGGAAAACTTCTGTTCTGAAAGAACCGTCTTCCAGTTTTTCTCTTTCGTCGGTAAGGGTAATAGTAATTCCTTTATTAAGATAAGAAAGCTCTCTTAAACGGCTTGCTAAAGTATCATAATTATAAACCAGTTCAGTAAAAATAGTATCATCCGGCTGGAAGAACTGCTTTGTTCCTCTTTTGTCGCTGTGACCTATCTCTTCTACTCCTGTCTGAGCCTTTCCTCTGGAATAAATCTGTTGATAAATATTTCCGTCTCTATATACAGTAGTGATCATTTCGTTAGAAAGTGCGTTCACACACGATACCCCAACTCCGTGAAGACCACCGGAAACTTTATAAGAATCTTTATCGAACTTACCTCCGGCTCCAATTTTCGTCATTACAACCTCAAGAGCAGATTTTTGTTCTTTTTCGTGGAAATCTACCGGAATACCTCTACCGTTATCACTAACCTCGATTCCGTTTCCTTCTTTAATGCTGACAAAAATAGTGTCGCAGTAACCTGCTAACGCCTCGTCAATAGAGTTATCTACTACTTCATAAACCAAATGGTGAAGACCTCTTACTCCTACATCACCAATGTACATTGAAGGACGCATACGAACGTGCTCCATTCCTTCCAATGCCTGAATACTACTAGCTGTATATTGTTTCTGACTCATATTAAATATTAAAAATCTTTGCCTAATGCAAAGACTTACAAATATCGTGATTTTTTTCGAGGTATGAAAGTTAAAATATGTCAAAAAAAAGTTGATTTATCCACACAAAATCCATTCAAAAAAATCAAAGTTATATGGAATTTCACAAATCATAGCTGTTGTAAATCATATGAGCTGTCCATAATTTATCCGTACCTTTATTTACTCAAAAAGTTGATATTATGGACGATTTTCTTGCCGCTCGTGCACAAATGGCCATATCCCTCGGTTTTCATATCATTTTTGCCTGTGTTGGTATGGTGATGCCTTTCTTAATGGCTTTTGCACACTGGAAATACCTTAAAACCAATAATGAGATCTACAAAGGGCTCACAAAAGCCTGGAGTAAGGGAGTTGCAATTTTATTTGCTACCGGTGCGGTTTCCGGAACCATGCTTTCATTTGAATTGGGATTACTTTGGCCTGAATTCATGAAATATGCAGGACCTATTTTCGGGATGCCGTTTTCGCTGGAAGGTACAGCCTTTTTTATTGAAGCTATTGCTATTGGTTTCTTTTTGTACGGCTGGGACAGATTCAATAAATGGTTTCATTGGTTTTGCGGCTTTTTAGTCGGTTTAAGCGGATTGGCTTCCGGAATTCTTGTCGTGGCCGCCAATGCCTGGATGAACTCTCCTGCCGGATTTGATTATATTGATGGTAAATATGTGAATATCGACCCTATAAAAGCAATGTTCAATGACGCCTGGTTTCCACAGGCTTTACACATGACTGTTGCTGCGTTTTGTGCTACCGGCTTTGCGGTTGCAGGAGTTCATGCTTATCTGATCATGAGAAAAAAGAATGTTGAATTTCATACCAAAGCGTTTAGAATTGCAGCTGGATTTGCCTTAATTGGTGCATTTGGCGCACCTTTGAGTGGTGATATTGCTGCAAAATCCGTTGCTGAAAGACAACCTATCAAGCTGGCAGCCATGGAAGCTCATTTTGAAACAGAAAAAGGGGCGGCTTTTGTAATCGGCGGAGTTCCTGATGAAGAAAAAGGAGAAATTAAATACGCTATAAAAATCCCAAAAGTGTTAAGTTTCTTAGTAAGTAATAACTTCAATTCCGAAGTAAAAGGTCTGAATGATTTTCCCAAAGATGAATGGCCACCTGTTGCTGTAGTACATTATGCTTTCCAGATTATGATTTTCTTTGGAGTGGTAATGATCTGTATTGGAACCGTTTATTTATATGCCTTATTTTTCAGGAAAGAATGGCTGGGAAAGAGATGGCTGTTAAAAACATTCCTCTTTGCAACACCTTTCGGGTATATTGCCTTAGAAGCCGGCTGGACTGTAACAGAAGTAGGGAGACAACCCTGGATCATTTATGGGATCATGCGGACCATAGATGCAGTAACTCCAATGCCTGGAATTCAGTATTCCTTTTATTTTTTCACCGCTATATTCGTGTCTTTATCTTTTATTATCATTTTTCTTTTGAGAAGACAAATACAAATGGTTCCTAAACTTTATGATCCTACAGATGGTCAGTTTAACGATAAAAACAAGAAATCATGATCTACGTTGTTATAGCTTTCCTTTGGTTATCGATATGCCTGTATATCATTTTAGGCGGTGCCGATTTCGGGGCAGGTATTGTGGAACTTTTCACACATAAAAAAGCCCGTCATAAAACGGAACAGATCATGTATGAATCTATTGCCCCGGTTTGGGAGGCCAATCATATGTGGCTGATCATTGCTATCGTGATTCTTTTTGTAGGGTTTCCAGGTATTTATACTACTTTGTCGACCTACCTTCATATTCCTTTGGTATTAATGCTTTTGGGAATTATCGCAAGAGGAACTGCTTTTACGTTCAGGCATTATGATGCTGTAAAGGACGACTGGCAGATTTTATACACCCAGATTTTTTACTATGCGAGTTTATTGACCCCTTTTTTCCTTGGGTTAATTGCCGCTTCTACGGTTTCAAAATCCATCAATCCCGATGCTACAGATTTTTTAAGTCTTTATATTTTTAGCTGGCTGAATTGGTTCGGAGCTGCAGTAGGCTTATTCACTGTGTCTCTATGCGCTTATTTAGCATCAATCTTTTCTTTAAGAGAAACTAAGGATAAACTGGATCTTACCTTGATGATCAGAAAGTCTAAACAAACCATGATTTTCGTCGTAGTAACAGGTATCCTGGTTTTCATTACGGCTTATCTCTCAGATATTCCGCTTCTGATGTGGGTTTTCTCTAAACCGTTGGGTATTACGGCTGTTGTTTTGGCAACACTAGCTTTAGGATTGATCTTTTACTGTATGAGGGAAAGAAAGCTTATGCCTGTCCGGGTTTTAGCCGGATTTCAGATGATCATGATCCTGGTAGCTGCAACCTATCAACATTATCCGGATATTATCTTATTAGGAAATGGCAGCCATCTTTCATTATTGTATGAAGCTGCGGCTCCCAAAGCTATTTCCGCTTTAGCATGGGCTCTGATGTTGGGATCGCTTTTTATTTTACCGTTTTTGTTTTATCTGATGGCTTCATTTAGCAAACAAAGGAGGTGATAATGTATTTTATTTTTTGATAAAAAGTTTCGGCGGCAGCAAAGCTGCCGCCGAAACTTTCCAATTTACTTTCTAATCAAAACCAATTCTACTCTTCTATTTCTCACCTGATCTGCTTCTGTTAGTTCAGGATAAACCGCAGGATTGAGATGTCCAAGGCCTTTTGCTCTGATCCGTGAAGGATCTATCCCTTGTTTTTCAAGATACTCCTTGATGGCATTGGCTCTTGTCCAGGAAAGATTAAACGTTCCTAAATCGATATCCTCCCCATCAAAATTTTCGTAATCACAGCAAATATGTCCCTGCAGTTCAATTTCCAATGCCGGATTCTCTTTTAATATCTTTAAAAGGCGGAGAAGCTGTGCATCTCCATTGGGAAGCCAAACATGCCGATTCCCGATAAAATTGACATCAGGCAACGAGTAGGTATCATTTACTCTCATTTGGGAAATTTGAGTATCCAAAAAGCTCGGAAGTACTCTTCTGGATATTTTTTGTCCCGGAACATACTTCTGTTCTATGAAAACATCTACCCTCCTGTTTTTTTCTCGTAATTGTTCTGTAGTATTATCATTGATCTGTTTTTCTTCTCCTAACCCTCTTGAGCTTACCAATTGGATATTATTCCCTATTTTTCCCTGCAAATATTCATAAACAGTATTTGCCCGATGTTCAGATAAGATTTTATTGTATTCTGTACTTCCTGAAGGATCACAATTTCCAAAAATTCTGAATGTAAGATTAGTTTTTAACGCAGCTAAACTATCCAGCTTCTTTTTAGATTCTGCGCCAAGCTCATAACTGTTATGCTCAAAATAAACAGATGTGAGCATTTGAGCATTAATTCCTGCCGAAAATATAATAAGACTGAGGCAAAGGACAGGTTTCATCGGTTGTAGGTTTTCTAAACAACGGGAAAGGTCAATTTATAGTTCATAAAAATAAAAAATTCCTGAAAAACTCAGGAATTCTATTTGTACTATTCTATTGTAAAGATTATACTAATTTCATTAAAAGATTTTCATCAATCTTTTCAACTTTCACCAGATTATTCTTTGTTAAAGTCTTGGATGCTTTATCCCATTTTTTTCCGGATAACTGGCTTCTCTCTTTTACTTCAGCTAAAGAAAATGGTTCTTCCTGAGAATTCAGAATTTCAAGGATTACTTTTTCATCTTCTCCCAATTCAACCTGAGGAACCGTTTTTTCCGGTCTCATCTGAGGGAAGAATAATACTTCCTGGATAGACGGATTATTCGTTAAGAACATAATCAATCTGTCCATACCGATTCCTAATCCTGAAGTTGGCGGCATTCCATATTCCAAAGCTCTTAAGAAATCCTCATCAATAAATTGTCCTGCTTCATCATCTCCCTTTTCAGAAAGTCTCAATTGCTCTTCAAAACGCTCTCTCTGGTCAATAGGATCATTCAGCTCAGAATACGCATTGGCAATTTCCTTTCCACACACCATTAATTCGAAACGCTCGGTCAAACCTTCCTTACTTCTGTGCTTTTTCGTTAAAGGTGACATTTCTACCGGGTAATCTGTAATGAATGTCGGCTGGATGAAGTTTCCTTCACATTTTTCTCCGAAGATTTCATCGATCAGCTTACCTTTACCCATCGTTTCATCCACTTCAATTCCGATAGATTTTGCGAAATCAAATAATTCCTGCTCTGTTTTTCCCGTAATGTCAAACCCTGTGAATTTCTGGATGGCTTCCGTCATTGAAATTCTCGGATATGGTGCTTTCCAGCTAATTTTATGCTCACCGAAAGTTGATTCTGCATTTCCATTAACCTGTGTAGCACAGAATTCCAATAATCTTTCTGTAAAGTCCATCATCCAGTTGTAGTCTTTGTAGGCTACATAAATTTCCATGGCAGTAAACTCCGGATTATGGGTTCTGTCCATCCCTTCATTTCTGAAGTTTTTAGAGAATTCATACACTCCGTCAAATCCACCTACGATCAATCTTTTCAGATACAATTCATTGGCAATTCTTAAATACAATGGAATGTCTAATGCATTATGATGGGTAATAAACGGTCTTGCAGCAGCTCCTCCAGGGATCGATTGCAAGATTGGTGTTTCCACCTCAAAATATCCTGCATCATTAAAGAAAGTTCTCATCGCGTTGAACAATTTTGTTCTTTTCACGAAGATCTCTTTGATATGTGGGTTGACTACTAAATCTGCATAACGTTGTCTGTAACGCAATTCCGGATCTACAAATGCATCATGAACATTTCCTTCCGCATCTGTTTTAGGCAATGGTAGCGGACGAAGAGATTTCGTTAACAAGGTAAAGTTTTTAACTAAAACAGTCTTCTCCCCTACCTGTGTAGTAAATAATTCCCCTTCAATCCCAATAATATCTCCTATATCTAAAAGGTGCTTATATACTTCATTATACAACGTTTTATCTTCACCTGTACAGATCTCATCTCTGTTGAAATATACCTGGATCTTACCAGTAGAATCCTGCAATTCAGCAAAAGAAGCCTTACCTTGAATTCTGCGGGACATCAATCTACCAGCGATCTTCACCTGTTTATTTTCAGAAAAATCCTGTTTTATAGATTGTGTAGTATCTGTAATTACATATTCATCCGCAGGGAATGCGTTGATTCCCATTTCAACAAGCTTGTTCAGCTTTTCTCTTCTAATGATTTCTTGTTCTGATAATTGCATTTCTTATTTTTCTAAAAGCGTACAAATTTAGTGATAATTTATAAAATCCTAGAGGAAAAAACGGATTTAATAATTCCTTACGGCTCAAACAATTATTCATGATTACAAAAATTGACTACTACCTATTGTAATTCAAAAAAATATTTTATCTTAGCAACTAAGATAATTAACAACTAAACTAAATAATGACTGAAGAATTCTTACAACAATTCAGGGCTGCGAGCAGAAAATATTCTGATTCCTCCATTTTTATGCATGAAGCCATTGCAAAAAAAGCTGGACTTTCCGGGACAGATCATAAATATTTAGGACTTATCCTTCAATATCCATCCATCACTGCCGGTGAAATATCAAAACTGACGGGCTTAACTACCGGTGCAGTCACAGGCTTAATAGATCGCCTGGAGAAAAAGAAACTTCTCAAAAGGCAATTCAGCAAGGAAGACCGAAGAAAAGTGATCATTATTCCCAATATGGAAAACAGCATGAAACTTTTAAAACCACTTTTTGACGATTTACAACAAAAAACACAAGAACTTATTTCTACTTTTTCAGAGGAAGAATTGTCTGTAATCAAACGCTATTTTACAGAAGCGGCAGTCATTATGCAAGAGATGTCAGACCACCTTAATAAAAAATAATACAATGGAAACTCTAACCACCAATTATGTAGCACGTGCTGAAATATGGCTTTGTGCCACAACACTGATCTATTTTCTAATGAATGGGGCCCAAATTTTTGAAACCCTGGTCTTTGTTCCTAAATGGGCATCATTCCCACCAAACCATTTCAAACTATTATTGGATGGAAATGGCACCAGTCTGAAAAATTTCTGGATTATTTTTCATTCTCTTCATGAAGTTATATTCATTTTAACCATTCTCTTTTGTTGGAAAATCGATCCTGTGAGAAACTGGCTTCTCGTTTTATTTATTCTTCATATTGCAGTTAGGGTCTGGACATTGACATTTTTTGCTCCTAATATCATCTTATTTCAAAAAATAGCGGAATCACAAACAGTACCCGCAAATCTTATCAGCAAAGTATCTCTTTGGCAAAAACTCAACTGTGTAAGAGTGGCTATTTTTATAATCATTTCATGCGGGCTGATCCCATTATGCGTTAAATTATTCAGTTTTCGTTCATAAAAAAAACCTTACAGATTTGTAAGGCTTTTTTTATTTAAAAATGTGAAATTTATTTCTTTTTTAAAGTCAAAATATATTCTACCATTTTTTTTGCATCTTCTTTGGATACCTGAGGATGAGGCTGCATTGGAACACTCCCCCAAACGCCACTTCCGCCTTCAATAATTTTTGAAGCAAGCAGTTCAACATCTTTTTCAGCATATTTATCTGCTATTTCCTGATATGAAGGTCCTATCATTCTTTCATTCACAGTGTGACAACCGGTGCAATCCAATGTTTCAATGATCTGATCTCCTGAAAGATTGGCTTTAGCAGGCTCAGAAACAGATGTTGCTTCTGCAGATCCGGCATCAACAGGTGTATTTTCTTTTTGAGAACAGGAAAGGGTTAAAAACCCTATACATCCCGCCAAAAACAATTTTTTCATGTATTATTTTGTAAGAGTATCCGCTTTTGCTTCACTTGCAGGAACTGATACAGCAGCATTTACATCTGCCTCAGGCTTATTACGCGTTGTTGCAGAAGAATCTACTACAGTTGTTACTTCAGGCTCTTCAAGCATCGTATTGCTGTCTTGTAAAGAATGATCCGGTTTTTTAGAACAGTTTACCACGAATAAACTTCCGATAAATGCGATTGCTAATACTTTTTTCATTATTTTTCTATATAAATTCAGAGCAAAAATATAAAAAATTACGTTGTAAACTCATGATAAATCTCCATCTTCATCATATTTCTCAGAAAATTAATAATTTCTGTAACCTATATACATAAAGATTGTTTAATTTTAAGTTATGGTAAGTCTTTCTAAAATTTTGTTTTTCACAAGCCATCACGGTTTTTATACTGTGGTGATCCTGCTCTTTATTTTCGGATTATTGACTTTTGTTACGAAAAAAGGCTGGTTCCTTATTCCTATTATTCCTTTAAGTATAGCCAACGGAGTTGCAGGTCAGTTTTTAAACGCATGGTTCCTGAATAAATACGGTGTGGAAAGTACAGCAATTATTACGTCAGATGTTGAAACCAATTCCACTTTAAATGAGCGTTATATTCACGATTACGAAGCGATTGTAAAAAAGCTTGACGGACAATACATCACTACCTTTTTCTCTACCACAACAGCAACTATTTATCCGATAGAAAATGCGATCAGAATTCCTCAAACGGGAATCGCTTTTCCGGTAAAATATATTCCGGGGTATGAAAAAAATATCGTTATTCTCTATAATCAATCCGAAGAAGGAAAAATAATGGAGAAATATGAAAAACGAAAACCCATTGATGCTGCTAAAATTAAATATGAAGCAGATAAGACGAATCCGGAATTCATAAAAGAATACATTTCCGCTTTGGAAGACTATCTGAAGTTATATCATAATGATGCCTATCAGAAGCAATTAGCAGCATTAAGAAAAGAGTTAAAAGCCCTTGAAAAATAATTTAACAGCTCAATTTGTTTTTATATTAAAATTTTTATTTACATTTGTCCCATGTTAAATAACAACAACAATATGTGGTGGTGGCTTTCAAACTCTTCGTCGGGTCTGAAGCTTTTGTCATGTTGTTAATCTACAACTGGAATAATACAAAAAATATATCAAAGACTTTGACGAATTCGTCAGAGTCTTTTTTTTATTTATTAAATTCATATCAAAATACTTCCCAAAATGTTCAATAAAAAAATACAAATAAAAACTGTTTCCAAAAAAACGTTGGGCGACCTGAAAACCCCGATGAACATTTATCTACAACTTCGGGACAAGTTCCGGGACACCATTCTTCTGGAAAGCTCCGATTCTAAAAACATTGACAATAATTTTTCCTTTATTGCCATTAATGCCGTTGCAGGGATTGAAATAAAAAACCTCAACGAATTTGAAATAAAACTTCCGGGAGAAGAGCCTATCAAGCAATTCATCATCGAACATAAAGTTGCTGATATTTTTGAACATTTTTCTCACATTTTTGTCTGCGAAAAAACCAAAGATCCGGTTGAGCAAACAGCCCAGAGTCTTTTTGGATATACCAGCTATGAAGCGGTACAGTTCTTTGACACAATACAATTCAAAGCTCAAAGTTCTGAGGTTGAGATTCCTATTCTCAGATACAGATTATACCAATATGTCATTGCCATCAATCATTACACCGATGAAATGCACATTATTGAAAACCAGATCGAAGGCGTGAAATCTGAACTGTATTTACTGGAAAGTCTCATTAAAAATCAAAATTCTGTTGTTTATTCTTTTGAAAAGATAGGTGAAGAAACATCTAATATTACGGATGAAGAATATATTGATCTGGTAAAAACCGCTCAAAAGCATTGTATGAGAGGAGATGTCTTTCAACTGGTTTTAAGCAGGAGATTTGAGCAAAAATTTCAGGGAGATGAGTTCAATGTGTACCGCGCATTAAGAAACATCAACCCTTCTCCTTATTTATTCTTTTTTGATTATGGGAACTATAAATTATTTGGTTCCAGCCCGGAAAGTCAGCTGATCATCAAAAATAACAAAGCTATCATTCACCCCATTGCAGGGACATTCAAAAGAACGGGACATTTCGATACCGATCTTCAGTCTATTGAGGAATTGAAAAAAGATCCTAAAGAAAATGCGGAGCATACGATGTTAGTCGATTTAGCCCGGAATGATTTAGGAAAGCTAGGAAAAAACGTCACTGTTACGAAATTAAAGGAAATCCAGCTTTTTTCTCATGTCATTCATATGGTAAGTGAAGTTACCGCCGAACTTCCGGAAAACCAGAATCCTTTTGAAATGGTTGCAGCCACTTTTCCACAGGGAACATTAAGCGGCGCTCCTAAACATAAAGCCCTTCAACTGATCAATAAGTATGAAAAAGATTCGCGGGGATATTACGGAGGCTGTATCGGAATCATCGGACTCAATGGCGATTGTAATCAAGCCATTATGATCAGAACATTCCTGAGCAGAAACAATACATTGTATTATCAGGCGGGAGCAGGGATTGTTGCCAAATCAGAGCCGGAAAATGAGCTTCAGGAAGTGAATAATAAATTAAATGCCTTAAAAAAAGCAGTTCAGAAAGCTGCCACAATAGATTAAAACTACGATCAAAATGAAAACATTAGTCTTTGACAATTACGATAGCTTCACATATAACCTTGTTCAGATCATTGAAAGAATTCTGAATGATAAAGTGGATGTGTATCGAAATGATGAAATTTCTTTAGAGGAAATTGAAAAATATGATAAAATAATACTTTCGCCCGGCCCGGGAATTCCTGAAGAAGCGGGAATTTTATTGGACCTTATCAAAGAATATGCAGCCACCAAAAGTATTCTGGGAGTTTGCTTAGGCCAACAAGCTATTGCGGAAGCTTTTGGAGGAAGTTTAATCAACCTTACCGAGATTTTCCACGGTGTTGCCACTTCTGCTGAGCTTGTAAAAAATGACACTAAGCTTTTCAGAAACTTACACTCCGGAATTGAAGTCGGAAGATATCACAGCTGGGCGGTAAACCCTGAAGGTTTCCCGGATGAACTGGAAATAACGGCTGTAGATAAAGACGGAATGATCATGGCTTTGCAACATAAGAAATATGATGTTCATGGGGTACAGTTCCATCCTGAAAGCATCCTGACTCCAGATGGGGAAATCATTATCCGCAATTTTTTACAAAACTAAAGCAACAAAGAAAGTATAATTCTCATCAAAGATGATTGATAATGCCCTGAAATGAATAGTATTACACAAGATCCCTCAACGATAAAGACCCCACAAATGAAAGAAATTTTACAGTACCTGTTCAATCATCATACCTTATCCAAGTCTGAGGCTAAGGCGATCATGATTGAGATTGCACAGAATAAGTTCAATAGTATTGAAGTAACGGCTTTCATCAGTGTTTTCCTGATGCGAAATATTACTTTAAAAGAATTGGAAGGTTTCAGAGAAGCGCTATTACAGATGGCGGTTCCCATTACTTTGGATGCCGATGATACCATAGACATTGTAGGAACGGGCGGAGATGGAAAAAATACCATCAACATATCTACTCTGGCTAGTTTTATTGTTGCCGGAGCAGGCCAGAAAGTAAGCAAACATGGAAATTACGGAGCATCAACCGTTACCGGATCATCCAACGTTATGGAAGAACTTGGATATACTTTCAAGACAGACGTCGATACATTAAACCAGGATCTGGAAAGAGCCAACATTTGCTTTTTACATGCTCCTTATTTTCATCCGGCGCTTCAATCTGTTGGTGCTTTACGGAGATCATTGGGTTTAAGGACTTTTTTCAATCTTCTTGGACCTTTAGTAAACCCGGCCAAACCCAAGTTTTCAATGATCGGAGTTTACAATCTTGAAATAGCAAGAATCTACCAGTATCTTATGCAAAAAGATGAGCGTGATTTCATTTTGGTTCACAGTATGGACGGCTATGATGAAATAAGCCTCACTCACGATACAAAGATTATTACAAAAAAAGGAGAAGAGATTTACTCTACTGAGGATCTCGGTTTTGATTCTGTTTCTCCGGAAAGTATAGAAGCGGGAAGCACTTCCCATGAAACGGCAAAAATTTTCAGAAACATCTTACAGGGAAAAGGAACCAGACAGCAGAATTCCGTGGTTTTAGCCAATGCTTCCGTTGCGCTATATAACACCAATAAGTTTGGCAGTTATGATGATTGCCTTCTACAGGCCCAGGAAAGTTTAGAAAGCGGAAAAGCATTAAAATGTCTTCAGCTTTTGCTGGAGTAGAATTCTTAAATGATGAGTTATAAGTTAAAAAAACGTAATGACAATACTGGATACAATTATAGAGAGAAAAAAAGAGGAAGTTGAAGCATCCCGATTAAAAGTTTCTGTTGAGGAATTAAAAAACTCCGGATTCTTCGGAAGAAAAAACATTTCTTTAAAAGAAAGCACAAAAAGCAGAAGCGGGATTATTGCCGAATTTAAAAGACAATCTCCATCAAAAGGAATCATTAATGATCATGTTTCGCCTTTGGAAGTGGTTTCAGCGTATGAAAAATTTGAAGCCAGCGGGATTTCAATCCTTACTGATAAAGATTTCTTTGGTGGCTCATCCGAGGATATTTTAAATGTCCGTAACCATATCAATATTCCGATTCTGCGAAAAGATTTCATGATAGATGAATATCAGTTTTATGAAGCCAAAAGCATAGGCGCGGATGTGATTTTACTGATTGCATCTTGTCTTTCACCAGCACAGGTTGAAGAATTCACCGATTTATCTCATGAATTGGGACTGGAAGTTCTGCTTGAAATTCATACTGAAGAAGAATTGAAGCATTATAACTCAAAAGTGGATCTGGTCGGGATCAACAATAGAAATTTAAAGGATTTCAAAGTAGATCTACAGCATTCGGTTCAATTGAAAAATCTGCTGCCCAAAGAAACTGTATCAGTTGCAGAAAGTGGAATTTACAGTATTAAAGATTTTAATTATTTAAAGGAAAAAGGATTTGACGGGTTCCTTATGGGGGAATATTTTATGAAAAATAAAAATCCCGGAAAAGCATTTGAAGAATTTATTTCTGTACAAAAAAGCAATTTTGAATCATGAATTCCGGACTTCAAACTTTACATCTAAAACTCAAGGTCTGCGGTTTAACCAAAAGGGATCAGATAGATGAATTGATTTCCATGAATGCAGATTTTCTTGGTTTCATATTCTATGAAAAATCACCGAGATATGTTCTGAATCATTTAAGTTTAGATGATATTTCAACAATTGATCATCAAGGAAAAGTCGGAGTTTTTGTAAATGAAGAAATGAATACAATGATAGAGATAGCAAAAAATACCAACCTGAATTTTATACAGCTTCATGGTGATGAAAATGCAGATTTTGTTTTTGAACTAAGAGAAAAACTGAGGCCGGAAACAGGGATTATAAAAACGATCAGGGTTGGAAATCAGAAACCGAAAATCAAAAACCAAATTGAAGAAATTATCAACCAGCAACTATCAACTGTTAATTTTTTTCTTTTTGACACGGACAGCAAAGCTTTTGGCGGAACAGGGAAACAATTTGACTGGAGTATCCTGAATGAGTTTGAAATACCGCTTCCTTATTTTTTAAGCGGCGGGATTTCAGAAGAAAACATAGAGAATAGCAAGACTTTAAAACATAAGCCTTTTGCTTTAGATATTAACTCAAAGTTTGAAATAATGCCCGGTAATAAAGACATTGACAAAATCAGGCAATTCAAATCTTTTTTACAAAGAGAAAGGAATATATTGTAAAATGATAATGAATAATCCAAACCTATGCAATATCAGGTAAAACAAACCGACGAACTAACAGAACATGAGATAGAATATATTCTGCAATTATGGGATATACCGGCATGGAATGCAATGAAATCCACCTATTTCCGAAAGTTTTTTAAAGATTCGGAGTTTCATTTTCTGTTGAATCCAGATGACAGCATATTGGCGATTATCCGAATTAATTTTGATTTTGTTTTGGAAATATCTGGAGAACGAATTGCCTTGGCGGAAGCGGTCGGACTCATTTCAAACTATAGAAAAAAAGGAAATGGATCCAGACTGGTTCAATACTTTAAAGATAATGTCGCTCAAAGAAATATTGAAACCATCGGGTTTTGTCATGAAAATCTTCGTCCTTTTTACGAGAAGTGCAATATAGAAATCCTGTATGATAAAGCTAAAGCGATCCAGGAAAAAGTTGGCCAGGAATGGGTAAATTCGGAAGATAATGATATTTTAATTTTCAATATCTCTCAGGAAAAAAAAGAAAAGCTCAGCCGGCTTAGTTCACAGAATAATGCTTATTTAATTACTAAAGAATAAAAAATGAATTATAAAAACCCGGATGAATACGGATATTATGGTGAATTTGGCGGAGCATTCATCCCCGAAATGCTGTATCCGAATGTAGAAGAATTACAGAGAAACTATCTTGCAATCATAGAATCCGAAGACTTTCAGAAAGAATATCAGTTTTTATTGAAAAACTATGTAGGACGTGCTACTCCACTCTATTATGCTGAAAATCTGAGTAAAAAATACCATACGCATATCTATTTAAAAAGAGAAGATCTTAACCATACCGGAGCCCACAAAATCAATAATGCTTTAGGACAGGTTTTACTGGCGAAACGTCTTGGAAAAACAAGGATCATTGCAGAAACGGGAGCAGGACAACATGGAGTTGCCACTGCTACAGCCTGTGCATTGCTTGGATTGGAGTGCATCGTGTATATGGGTGAAATCGATATCCAAAGACAGGCTCCGAATGTCGCAAGAATGAAAATGCTTGGCGCTAAAGTGGTTGCCGCAACTTCAGGGTCAAAAACATTGAAGGATGCTGTAAACGAAGCGTTAAGAGACTGGATCAACAATCCTGTAACTACCCATTATGTGATTGGAAGTGTGGTTGGACCTCATCCTTTCCCTGATTTGGTAGCAAGATTTCAAAGTGTCATTTCAAAAGAGATCAAAGAGCAGCTGAAAGAACACATTGGAAGAGAAAATCCGGATTATGTGATTGCCTGTGTGGGTGGCGGAAGTAATGCTGCCGGGACTTTTTATCATTTTGTAGAAGAAGAACATGTGAAAATTATTGCCGCAGAAGCCGGCGGTCATGGTATTGAGTCCGGAAAATCGGCAGCAACTACCTTTTTGGGAACATTGGGTGTTTTGCACGGAAGCAAAAGCCTTGTCATGCAGACCAATGATGGGCAGGTGATTGAACCCCACTCTATTTCCGCCGGATTAGATTATCCGGGAATCGGGCCTTTCCATGCTCATCTGTTTCAGGAAAAACGGGCGGAATTTTTCAGCATTAATGATGATGAAGCATTACAATCCGCTTTTGAACTAACGAAGCTGGAGGGAATTATCCCTGCTTTGGAAAGTGCCCATGCCTTGGCGGTTTTAGACAAAAAGACGTTCAATGAAAATGATATTGTGGTAATTTGTCTGAGCGGACGTGGTGACAAGGATATGGAAACGTATTTGAAGAGTTATGAATTATAAGTTAATAGTTATGAGTTGCACCACCCTCATCTAACATCTAATCTCTAACAACTAAAAATAAATGAAAAAACTCAACATATATTTTACAGCAGGAATTCCACAGTTGGAAGATACGGGTGAAATTATAAAACTTATTCAGGATTCCGGAGTCGACATGATAGAAATCGGGATGCCCTATTCCGATCCTGTAGCGGATGGTCCGGTTATTCAGCAAGCTCATGAACTGGCTTTGAGAAACGGAATGACAATAGAAAAGCTTTTTTCTCAATTGAAATCCATTAAAAACGAAATAAAAATTCCCATTATTTTAATGGGTTACATCAATCCCGTTTTAAGCTTCGGATTTGAAAATTTCTGCAAAGAATGTTCAGAAAGCAGAGTTTCAGGATTGATTATTCCCGATCTACCTCCTATTGAGTTTGAAAAGAATTATCGGGAAATTTTGAGAAAATATGATCTTAATTTTACTTTTCTGGTCACTCCTGAAACGTCCGATGAAAGAATTCTTTACCTGGATTCTTTAAGTTCCGGATTTCTTTACGCTGTAAGTTCCTCATCCACAACAGGAAAAGAAAATACTGTCCTGAAAAATGAAGATTACCTTTCAAAGCTGGCTTCTCTTCCTCTTAAAAACCCTGTGATGATCGGTTTCGGTATAAAATCAAAAGCAGATTTTGAAAATGTTACCGAAAAAGCGGACGGCGGAATCATTGGAACGGCTTTCGTAAATATACTTTTAGAAGATAAAGATTGGAGAAAGAGCACCATAGATTTTCTCAATTCCATAAAAGGATAAAATTCAGTAAATTTGTACATCAATAGAAGGTATGAATACACATCAGAATAAAGTAGTAGAATTTGAAGATCTGGGCATAAAAGAATATCAGTCCGCATGGGATTATCAGGAAAGCCTGATGAAAGATATTATTGATACCAAAATAAAAAACCGCGACCTTCCTGCAGAACAGCACGTTATCACTCCCAACCATTTGCTTTTGGTAGAACATCCGCATGTTTATACCTTAGGAAAAAGCGGTCATGAAGAAAATATGCTGGCCGGAATTGATAAGCTAAAAGAAATTGATGCCACTTTTGTGAAGACCAACCGTGGTGGAGATATTACCTATCATGGATACGGACAAATTGTAGGCTATCCTGTTCTGGACCTTGAAAATTTCTTTACTGATATTCATTTATATATGAGAAACCTGGAAGAAGTGATCATCAGAACCATCGGTGATTTCGGATTGAAGGGAGAACGCTCACAAGGAGAAACCGGTGTTTGGCTGGATGTAGGAAAACCTTATGCCAGAAAAATCTGTGCAATGGGCGTAAAAGCTTCCCGTTGGGTAACCTTACACGGCTTTGCATTGAATGTGAATACGGATATGCGCTATTTTGAATACATTATTCCTTGTGGTATCAAAGACAAGCAGGTAACTTCTTTAAAAAGAGAATTGGAAAGAGAGCTTACTCCTGAAGAAGTAGATACTGTAAAATCAAGCATCAGAAAGCATTTTGTGGATGTTTTTGGAGCTGAGCTTGTGAAGAAATAATGACAACGATAAAGGTTAAAAATAAAACCAATTGGTTTTTAACAATTTTTTCAAGTATTGGATTGTTAATTCTAACCTTTATTATTGTCTTGATCCTACCTCTTGCTTCAATAAGAGAAACTTATTTATTGTCTGCTATTTCTTATATAGCTTTAGTCATTCCTTTTTTAGCCTTTTATATTCTATTCATGTATATTTGGCTTTGGAATACATTTGGAAAAACAATTTTAAAATTTGATACAGAGAAAATAATTTTGATTAAAAAGAATAAGTTATTCAGTAAATCAAAAACATATTATAGAGCAAAAATTCAAAGTATAAATATAGAAGACTTCAAAATAGAAAAAACTCAATTTAATACCCGCTATCATATTTTTTCAAATTCAACATTTTCTGTTACATTTATTTATAACAATCTTACAATCAGGATTATTGATTGGCTTACTCATGAAAAAGCAAAGGAGATAAAGGATATTCTATCATAGCATAATATAAAATTAATTGCCATTCCATAGGAGTCTCGAAATCACTCTCGAAAATCTTTCTATTAGATTCCTACGGAGTGGCAAAAAATTTCAAATACTACATCTTATCCAATAACAGAAATTCCCGCATCCACCTTCAATTCCGCACCGTGAATATAGGAGGCTTCATCAGATGCCAGAAAAAGTACAGCATGAGCAATTTCCGCAGGTTCTCCCTGCCTCTTAAAAGGAATGGTAGGGATAATTTTCTCAACCGCATTTTCAATCTGTTCAGCATTCAGTCCCGTATTATTAAAAATATTGGTTTTGATGTGTCCCGGACTGATTCCGTTCACACGGATTCCTCTTTCCGTAAGTTCAGTAGCAAAAGTTTTGATGAATGACTGCACCGCTGATTTCGCTGCTGAATAAATGGAAAAGTTCGGCATCGCAATATCTGTGGCTACAGATGTATTGAAAATAACAGAACTTCCTTTCTTCATCAAAGGTAACATTTGCTGAACCGTAAAAAAGGGACCTTTTACCAACAAATTAAAGAGCTCATCAAATCCATTTTCATCCACATGTTCAATAGGAGCAAATTTTCCATATCCCGCATTGGCAAAAACCAAATCTATCTGGGAAGTATATTTTCTGACTTCGTTTTGTAAATTCATTAGATCTTTCATATTTCCCGCGTCTGATACAATCCCAAAAGCATTTTTCCCAAGTGTTTTTAAAGCTTTGTTCACTGTTTCTTCACTTCTACCCGTAATAATTACATTTCCCCCTTCATCAATGAACTGTTGGGCCGTTGCTAAACCCATTCCATTGGTACCGCCTGTAATCAGCGCAAATTTGTTTTTAAATCTTTGCATTGTTTTCTGTTTTTAAATTCTGTTACAAAGATTGCCATTGAGGCCTTCTAAAAAAATCCGGATCTTGCGGAGTTATGAAGATAACTTTAATAAGGATCTCTATTTTATTCTTTTTTGATTATGAATATTCTACTAATTTCCTTTTAATAAAGACTTTTTCAACTTTAAAGTGTATTTTTTTTAATTTTTTATTAAAAATAATTGGCTGGTATTTTGATTTTTTTTAATTTCATATCACCAAACAGGGAAATATTAAACATATGATTAATTAAAAACTATAATTCCTACCAAACACCAAACCATTATATTAAATCTTAAAAATCATGAAAAAACTATTCTTATCAATGGTGGTATTTTTGACTGTATTGTCATCAAATGCCTGCTCAGACTCCTCTACCAATCAGGATGTAGTCGGAAAAGAAAACACGAGTACCCCGATTGCTTCAAGGGACTTCGGAAAAACGGTTCCTGTGGGAATCAATGAAGAAAACGGAACGTTGAAAGTTTCTTTTATTCTCAGTGCCCAGTTCTATGAAATCAAGCCTACCAAAGAAAACGAAGAATATATCAGTTTGATTAAGGAGGCTATACAAAATGAATCACCTATCCATGTTTTCATGAAAAATAACAGTAATGAGATCGTGAAGGTTGAAAAAGGAAGTGAAGAAGACATCAAATACTTCAGATCTATTCTAACCAAAGGAGAAAAACAGGAACTTAACAAATTAACATCTGTCCTCCCTAATGTGGCAACTTTAAACAGTATGTTTACCCAAATTAAAAATCAGTCTTGCGGAACTTCCACAGCTTCTTCTCCGTGTATCACATTCAGATATGCGGTGGACGGATGCTATGCAAGAGCTCACAAAATGAGACAAATTTTAGTAAATAATGGATATGACTGTGAAAAACAGTTTATCTATGGAAACCTGAAAGCGTCTACCGGTTCTTGCTGCGTATCATGGAATTATCATGTAGCCATTTTGGTGAGCTATAAAAATGCTTCCGGAGTTACTGAAAAAAGAATTATTGATCCTTCCCTGTTTCCTAACGGACCTGTTACCGAAACTACCTGGAGAAATGCATGTGTAAATACCTCTTGCGGAACAGCTTCTTCCTCTTCATATGCGAATACGGCAGGAAATATTTATTACAGAAGCTCAACCGGTTCTTACCTGTATGATAACAGTTATATCAATACCAATTGTGTACTGACAACGTTCTCATCTCTTTCAGGTTGTTCTCCGACTCCTGCACCGAGTGTATCGCACTGTGGAGGAATCTCTTAAAACTTACTATGCAGCTCCTGTATATTCTGCGCAAATTGCAGGGGTTGCTTTTTAATACTATTTTTATGAAAGCATGGATTTATATAGTACTCTTTATGATAACTTCTTGTTCCAATAGCAATCCCAATTCACAGAATTTAACCTGGTATAATAACTCAACGATCAATCAGGTCTCTGAAGATCCGGAAAATCCTGAAAAATTTCTGCGGATTACGATTGGGATAAGCCAGCAGGTTTTTTATCTCTCAAAAAAAGATTCCGATTATAAGTCTCTTTTGGAGAAACTGAACCAGAGTGCTAAAGAGGGAAAAGCCTTTAATATAGGTATTGAAAATAATACGAATATTATAAGACAGATTAACGACATTAAATAAAAACAGGCGATCAAATGATCGCCTGTTTTTATTATGGGTTCTTCTGAAAAGCATCCACTTTCTGGTAAGTATCGTTTTTCTGCTTTTCTTTTTTATCTGAAATCAGGATTCCGAAAAGATGGTCTATTTCGTGCTGAAAGATGACTGCGGTAAATCCTTCCACGAGCTCTGAATATTTCTGTCCCTTCAAATCCACATATTCCAACTGAATAACTTTGCTTCTATAAAACTGATCCCTGAAATCTGGAATTGACAGATCCCCTTCAGGTCCCAGGTTTTGTATTTCGGATCTCCAGACAATAACAGGATTGATGAAATATTCCAAAGGCTCCCCTTCTTTATCAAAACGCTGTACCCAGATTATTTTTCTATTAATTCCTACTTGTGGTGCAGCAATTCCTACTCCACCGTCTGTTGTAAGAAGAGAAAGCTTCATCCTTTTAACCAAAGTGGCTGTATTAGGATCAACCGGATCGACTTCCGTAGAAGTGCTTAATAACGTTTTATGCTGCTCCGGATCTGTTGTTTGATAAATTGGAAGTGCTGAGTTTATATCTCCCTGATTAATAATGGAAAGTTCTTTAGGCGTGAGCTTCTGAGCATGGACAAAGCTTATCAGGATCAGGAATAGAAAAGGGAATTTTTTCATGTTTAACTTTTGTAATACAAAGATAGATATTGCGATGAATAGTTTTTACCATTCAGCATGACAGTTTCTTTGTCAAAAATAAAAAACGGGTTAGAGCCCGTTCTATTTGGTAATGTTTCGTGGAAAGTCAGAATGTCTTGGTCATGTCCGATGGAATAACCAGATTGAAATTCGTTGGGGTATAATCTTTTTCAGGAATCCTCAAATCCGGATTTTCTGTTTCAAAAACCGAGATCACTGCCATTTTCAGATGGGGATTCTTTTGTTTGATATACCAGTAAATCCCGCCAAATTCCTTGCTGTGATAATTTCCGTTGTAATGAATAAATGTTTTTCCCTGTTGAATATTTTTCAGGATAGATTCCGCCATCGTTGCGTCTTTTGTGGCTTGTGCAGAAATGAAATTCATTACCTTCGTTCCTTCGGCGTGGTCCCCCATCATAGCTTTCATTTCCTTATAACCGGGAGTTTCGAGGCTCACTTTGATGGGTAATTGAGCAATATAGGATTTCTCCTTTTCGCTTAATGTAAGTAAAGATTCAATCCCTTCTTTAGCGGTTTGAGAGGCATACCTTCTGGGAATATTAGTGGCAACGAAATTCAGCTTTTGAGCTTTTGCAAAATCCACCAAAGGTTTATAATCTGTGGTATAATTATTCCATAACCGGGCGGAATCTTTCAGCGTTTTGGCATCAAAAGTCCCTGCTAAATACTGATTCAATTGGGATTGATTATCTCTTTCGAACATTTCAGCTCCCAGGATAAGCTGTCCTTTTTTAAAGGTATACAGAGCTTCCGTCACTTTCAGCTGAAGCCAGTGATTAATGGAATTGTTATGGTTTTCACCAAAAAACACAACATCATATTCCGCCAGTTCTTTAATTAATTTATCCGTGCTAATGGCTTTCCCTTTCTGATCATAAAACTGGTAAGCCTTAAACTCCTGTGCATTCAGGAAAGAATATCCTGCCATCAACAGGGCTATGAAAATATTTTTCATTCTTATCATGTTATAAAAATACTACTATTTCCAAACTACAAAAGAAAGCCAACATTAAATTTACTTTATCCTCAGTTTACATAGTAAGAAAAAAGACCGCTTTGCATGACAAACAAAACGGCCTCATTCAAATCATCTAACTATTATTTCTCTAATTCTGCTACAAGATCCTTCCATTCCTGTAATTCAGGAATTCCGGGTTTTCTTTTTCCAAAGAACTGAACAATAAAATCTCCTTCTTTATTAAATACTTCTATCGCCGTTACTTCACCATCTTCCGTAGGTTTTTTAACGATCCAAGCTTCTGCGATTTTGGTTACATCCAGGTGTAAATTGAAGTCCGGGTCCATAACGTTGAACCATTGTTGGTGCCAAAGCGTTTTCTTCACATTTCCTGTGTGAATCTGAATGATTCCTCTGTTTCCAACGAATACCATGATTGGGATATTCTTTTCTGAAGCATCTTCAAGAACGTTTACTACTTTAGAATTGTCGATTTTCACCGCAAATCCTTCCGGAGCCAATCTTAAAGCCTGGGTTCTGCTCACCCCATATTTTCTGGTCATCATGAAGAAATTGTGGGTGTCTGTCAGCTCTCTCCATTCTTTTTGGAAACCTTCCACATCAATTTCAGCATCCGGCTTTTCTACTGGTTTCGCAGCAACTGCTTCAAATTCAAAAGTCTGATCCTGATCTTCCGCTTTATATTTTTCTACGATAACATCAAAAGCTTCTGCATTGCTGTCTTTTGTAAGATAGATCTTATGAAGTGCCAAACCGTCTTTTCCGAAAAACTGAAGGCTCTTTTTATCTCCTTCTACCACCGCAAAAGCAAACTTCCATGAGTGTAAGAAGATTCTAAGGTCAATATCTTCACCCACAAATAATTGTGCATGAGGACTGCTAAAATCTCCGTTCAGGTAAGTTCCTTTTCTTTCGTGAACGCATTCATCGTTACGGGTAAGAGCCATTACTTTTCCTAATTGTTCAACTTCTGACAAGATATTTGCAAATTCCGGCTTTAGAACTGTTACTTCATTCCCGATGTTTGTGATTAATAATTCGGCTTCGCTTACTCCTAATTGTTCAGCGGCATTTCTTATTCTCAAATGCGGATTTTCCGCTTTCAGAGCTTCCCATTTTTCTTTTAGATCATTTACTAATGTGCTCATTTCATTTATTTTTTGATGGTTAAAACTGTATATATTCTTTGTATGGTTTCGTTGGTTGTTTTGCTTTTTACGTCTTCTTGCTTTTCAGAAATTTTCATTCTCTTGAATTCGCTTTCCGAGACAAGTTCTTCCATTTCACTGTTGTTATATAAAGTAAAATTGAAAGTGATGAAAGGTAGTTTTTCCATGAATTCTCTTTGCCCGAAAGTGAGAACAAAAGTTCCGCTGTCTTTCAGTACTCTGTGGATCTCATTGAGAAATGCAACGGGTTCTTCCCAAAAATACACCGTGTTTACGGTAAATATCTTATCAAAGGTTTCATCCTGAAAGGGAAGCTTTTTTCCTTCATACAGGACGAAATCCGCCTGAAGTTCCCATTCCTTGTTCAGTCTTTTAGCTTCGAAATGCATGGTTTCGGAAATGTCAATTCCGGTATAGGTAATATTTTTAGCTTTGCTTACAATGGTTTTCAGGTGTCCGGCGTTGCCATGTCCTATCTCAAGAACATGCTCGTTATCTTCTATCAAAAGAGCTTTAATGCTTTCTGAAGTCATCCCGATATTGGTTTCATTCATCATTTCACCTATTTCAATTCCTTTTTCCCCTTGTGGACAGGCAAGATTTTCAGCAAGTATTCTTAGTTCGTCTTTTTCCATGGTTATCCAAAAATGATCATTGGGTTATGATTGATAGGATGCGGACAAATGGTACACGGAAAGTTGTAGGCATTACTGATATTTTCAGCTGTGAAAACGTCTTCCGGTGTCCCGTAGGATGAAACCTTTCCTGATTTCATCAGTAAAATTTTGTCCGCAAACTGTGCGGCTAAATTCAGGTCGTGTAAAACAACGATAGCACTGTTAGCTTTTTTAGTAAAGTTTTTTATAATTTCTAACGTTTTGTATTGATGTTTGATATCTAAATTATTCAGCGGCTCATCCAGAAAAACAAGTTTATGGGCAATTTCATTCTGCAATTGAGCCATCACCCTGGATAGATGCACACGCTGCTTTTCTCCACCGGACAAAGTATTATACTCCCTGTCTTTGAGATGAAAAACATCTGTCTCATACATCATATTATTCATGGCTTCATGATCTTCTTTTCTCGGCTGCCCGTCAAAATAAGGGTATCTTCCCATCATCACTACATCTTTTACTTCAAGAGGAATATCAGCGCTGTTGTGCTGGGAAAATTTAGCTTTGTGCATAGAAAGCTCTCTGACTTCCCAATTGTTGATAGGTTTGCTTTTAAACAGAATCTTCTGTTTGGATTTCACTTCATTCGCCAATACGCTTAGCAAACTTGACTTTCCTGCTCCGTTGGGCCCAACAATGGCTAAAAACTCACCATATTCTAAAGAAACATCCACACCGTCCAGAATATGGAATTCCTTATGCTTATAATTGATCTGATGTGCTTTTATCATTACAATGATTTTTTATGTTTAACCAGAATCGCTATAAAAATCGGTCCTCCCATCAATGCTGTTAATATCCCGATCGGCAGTTCCGAAGGTGCTACAATACTCCGGCTGAATGTGTCAGCCGTCAATAATAAAATACTCCCACAAACTGCTGACAAAGGCAGAATAAAGGTATAGTTCGATTTAAATAAAAGCCTTAAAATATAAGGGACAATAAGTCCTACAAAACCGATTGTTCCTGAGAAAGCAACACTACTTCCAACCATTAATGCTGTGATAATGATGATCTGCTTCTTCAGTCTTTCGACATTAATTCCTAAATGCTGTGCATCTTTTTCACCCAGCATCATGGCATTCAATGCTTTTCCTTTGGGCAGTAAAATAACGTAAGAAATAATCAACACTACTGCTAAAACAATATTCTTCGTCCAGGTGGCTGCGGCTAAACTCCCTAAATTCCAAAAAGTAAGGTCCCTCAATTGCTCATCTTTTGAAATATAGATCAGAAAGCCAGTAATAGAAAATCCGATGGCAGTAATAGCAACTCCCGTTAAAAGCATCATCACAATATTGGTCTTTCCTCCATTGGTAGAAATTCTGTATACCAACATCATAGATAAAAAAGCCCCTATAAATGCAGACAGGCTTACCAGTGAAAACTGTACCGCTTCAGGAAGATATTCTTTAAAATGTCCTCCCAAAACAATGGCAACAGCAGCTAATAAGGTTGCTCCGGAAGTTAAACCAATCAGATCTCCGGTTGCTAAAGGGTTTTTAAAAAGTCCCTGCAATCCCGTCCCTGAAACAGCCAACATGCTTCCGATCAGAACAGCCATTACAATTCTCGCTGCACGTACATCCCAGATCACATATTGATCGCTTAAGGCCAAATCAGGGTTTCCCTGTATAGACTGCCACAATATCGTGAAAGGGGATTTTCCGCCAAAATCATAAACCCCGGTGTTCAGTGACCATACTGCGATAAGGATCAGCAGTATGGCACTTATAGTAAAATAAAAGTAGAGTTTACTTTGTGTTTTCAATTAATAGCTTATTTAATCCTACTGCTGCTTCTCCTAATCTTGGTCCGAATCCTGAAACCAATCCCCCGTCCATGGCTATAATTCTTTTATTTTTACCCGCATTGGTCTGCGAAACTCCAGGCATTTTAAGAGCTCCTTCGTTTCCTCCTGCTCCCTGCAATCCGCTTGTAAAGAAAAATAATACGTCCGGATTTGCTTTTACAACAGCTTCAGGTGTTAACGGTTTGAAATCTTCGAAATCATTGACTGCGTTTTCCCCTCCTGCAATGGTGATCAGTTTTTCCATAGGTGTGTTCTTCCCTCCTACCATCAGCATATTTCCTCTGGCGTAGATGAATAATACTTTAGGTTTTTTAGCGATAGGCTGAATTTGCTTCAGATCGGCATCAATCTTATCGATCAGTTTCTGATAATCCGTGTTACCTATAGCTTTGGCAACATCTGCTATTAATTTTTTGGTTCCTTCCACTGAATATTCCTGCTTGAAAACCTCAACTTTAATCCCTGAAGATTTGATTTTCCCTAATAATTCCGGATTAATATCTTTTTCAGAGGCTAAAATCAGGGTTGGCTTTACTGCCATGATCGGCTCAATGGTCATTGATCTTACATGGCCTAAATCTTTGGCTGTTGCTTTTAATGTCTCAGGATAAGTACTGGTAACATCAGTTCCCACGATCTCTTTTTCATGGCCTAATGCGCTTACAATCTCGGTAATTCCGCCACTCAGAGTTACGATTTTATGATTGCTTTTCGGAGCTTCTGAAGCAGCTTCTGTAGTGTTTTCTTTTTTGGTTTCCTCTGCTTTTTTGCAAGAATACACTGCTAAAAGTACAGATGTTATTACAACAATTTTTTTCATGTTGATATGGATTAGATTATTTTTATAAAGGTTGATATTCGAATTGTGGTCTTCCACGTTCTCCGGTTGTACTGGTAAGTCTTGTGAATCTCAGCTTAAAGTAATATCCTTCCGCATCTTTAATGATGTAGAAACGGTCACCATATACTTCCAATCCGTTCACTCCCACCGGATTTCTCCAATTGGAACCGATTACTCTCTGGTCATTGTAGATCAATTTAGACTGATCAATATCTGTTGCCTTGAAATTCTTGTAGGCTTCCACACCGGATGCAGGTGCCGTTACTTTTACTTCATAAGCTCCTGCTCCACCTAAATTATTAATGGTGACAAAGTCTGCATAAATATAGCTTCCTGCTCCCGTAATAGTATTAGTAAAGACGGTGAAGCTAATGTCCCATTTTTTTCTTTCGGGCTGAACAGGCACTTCTTTATTGTTTTTCAGGCTTACAAAATTGTAATTATATGCTGTATTCTTCGTAATGGTCAATTCTTTGTGGGTGGTGTCATTTAAACTAGCATATTTTACTTTATAGCCGTCTCCTGATCTCACTACCTGAACTTTCATCCAGCCCCTGCTGTCTCCTCCTGTTGCCACCGATCCTGTAGCTACTGTTCCGGTATAAATTTCTTTTCCCATGTTCACAAGATATACTGCGTTTTCAGCATCGTTGACCTTGATTTCCTCAATCGCTGTATATCCTGAAGGGAAATTCCCATTCACATCATCAATATAAACCACGTTGGCCGGATTAAAATTGGCGACCTGTACTTCGTCTTTTAAGGTTGCTACATTGGCTTCTGTAACTAAATCTATATCAGTTGCATTAGGAATTTTTCCCGCAGCCATCATGATCGAAGAGTTCAGCATTACTTTAAAAGCACTTCCGGAATAGAAAGCCAAATCCCAATCCGTTCTTTTGGTAAGGATTTGCGTATTGGTTCCCAGATCAATCCAGGCCTGGTTCGGCTGAGTGGCTCCACCCACATCAGGATTGACAACTTCACCATCCGTAGGAGCTATGGAAACAGGATCTTCGTTATCATTGATGCATGATTGAGAGATCAAAGAAGTTCCTATCAAAAAGCAAAATAGTATTTTCTTCATGTTTAAAGTTTTAAAAGTTATAATTTAATCTGGCGAAGTAACTTCTGCCATAGAATAAGTTCTGTTGATTGGCTGCTGCATTGTGGCCGTCTCCACCCTGTACTGTATTTCTGATGGTACTTACATCAAAAATATTTTTGATTCCTGCACTCAGTTCAAGATGATTGTTGAAAAAGGGTTGGCTTACCGTAAAATTCAGCATACTGAAATCATCAATTGTACCCAATATATATTGTCCCGGATCTAAAGGATCCTGTGCATTGACCTGATGCGTGAACATTTTTTTGGTTCCCGTATATTTGTAATAAAGGGCAAAAAGCGTTTGGGTATAAGGTAAAGTATAGTTCGCCGCTAAATTGGCTTCTGCATAAAAATTATAGTCGTCGGGTGAAGTAATGTTTCCTGTATTCAAACCCTGAGAAATCCCTAAAACAGAAACTCCTGCATTAAGGGATAAGTCTCCTTTTTTAGCCGTTATAGAGCCTCCGAAAAGCAAAGATTTATAATTATCAACATTGAGATAGGTATATTTTAACGGACTATTGCTGATAATAACACTTTCAATTCTGTCCTTTACATCAAGGTACATTCCTGAAGCACTGAAATTGAATTTCCAGTTATCAGCTGTTGCCGTAGTATAATCCCAGAAAATTCCTGCCGAATATCCCGTTTCAGGCTTTAAATTTTCATTTCCTCTGATATCATGATTATTATCCACCATATAAGTGTACAATTCATCATAAGTCGGGAAACGGTTAGCAGAACCAAATACCAGACGGATGTCTGAATTTTGGGTAGTCTTAAATCTTGCCGTTGCTGAGTAATTGTATTGGGAATCGAATTTGTTGCTTAACGCTAGTCTTACTCCGGGACGTAATGACAACCAGCTGTTCACGTTCCATTCTGCTGATAAGAAATTGGCATAATTGAAAATAGTCCTGTTCACGTCATCATTTCCCGTACTTCCGAAATCCCCGATTTCCCCGCTCGCAAAACCTTTCGTTCTGTCCAATTCATATCCGATCTGGAAATTCACCCGATCACTATCTAAGAAATTGCTGAACATCCCCCTGGAATACATCACTTCCGATTTATAATAGGTAAAATCTTCTCCTCTGGAGAGTTCCTGCCTGTTCGGAACGTCATACTGGTATTCCTGCTTTTTTCTTTCCTGTGTCTGGTAAGAAAAGTCTCCGTTATAATTGATTCTTGAGCCGATCTTTGTCTGAATGTTGAACTGGTGGATCCATCTTTTTGTTTTATAATCAGCGTCATTGGCTATATAGGTTCTGTTTCCGCCTCCTACATATAATTCTTCAATCACGGGGTTATAAACATTGATTTTCTCCGTAAGAAAATTGACTTTATAGTAAAAAGTGGTGTTATTTTTATTGTATCGAATAGATGCGTTGGTCGTTAACTGATCTTTCGGTTGCCAGTCATAGCCTCTCAATCCATCATTATTTTCACTGAAATATTTATAACCGTTGTATCTTCCTTTGAAACCCTGGAAGTCATTATGATTGATATCTGCTGCAATCGTCCAGTTATCATTGATCTTATATCCCAAATTTAAAAATTGGATATGGCGTCCGTTCCCTTTTTTGAACCAGTCATAATCTTTGCCTACCGTTTCTTCCTGCAGAGAAGCTATTCCTGTAAATTTTTTGCTGTAATTTTTCTTGGTAATGATATTGATCACTCCTGCTACCGCATTATTTCCATATTCCACTCCCATTGAGCCTTTCACGATTTCAATACGCTCGATATTGTTGACGTTCAACTTGGTAAGGTCAACCAGATTTCCCATTCCCTGATCACTTACTACCGGGATATTATCGATAAGGATTTTAGTATATTCCCCTGTAAGACCCATTATATTGGCACTTGAATCCCCGGAACCTCTGCTTGGTTCAATGAGAATATTAAGATTCTGATTAAGCACCTCTGCCGCCGTGGTTACTGCCATATTTTTGATCTGCTGTGCATCAATGACCTCAACTTTATAGATGGATTTATTAATGGATTGCTGCATATATTGCCCAGTAATGACAACTTCCTCTATTTTTTTCTGATCAAGAGTATCTTTTTCCTGTGCATGTATCCATAGAACTGCGGATAATGATAGAATAGAAAGCACTTTCTTCTTCATAATGGCAAAAAATTTTTGACAAATATATATATTTATTTAGAACAATTAAAAATAATTTGTTAGTTTTGTAGAATAATTCTAAATAAAAATAAGCTATGAAATTGAAATTACTTCTAGGAACTTTAGTGCTTTCAACCATTTCAGCTCAGGCACAGCTGGCAACAATCAATGAGAATTTTGATAACTTTACGATTGGAACAAGTGCTGCCTGGCCGCAAAATAACTGGTCCAGAGTCCAAAGTGGATCCGGACCCTGGGTATACGCAGATGGAACTACAGATAAACACATTCAGTATTACAGCTTCTTTACCAGCAATACCGCCGGATATCTCATTTCTCCACAGATTGTGGCACCGGATGGCAGTAAAACCTTATCCTTTAAGGCCGCAATTACAGGGGGCTCTGCCGGTGGAGCAACCGGTACAATAGAAGTAGGATTGGTAGATGGTATAAGTTCCGCAGAAATGCCATCATTTACTCCCATAGGAAGTGTCATTACTTTAACCTCCACAGATACTACGTATTCATTTACTATACCTGCTTCTACCAAGCAATACATCGCTTTCAAAATCATAGGAAGTGCACAGCATACTGCCATCCAGCTGGATGATGTTGTATATGCTCCAACTTCTACTCTGGGAGTTTCCGATCAGGTAAAATCTTCAGACCGTGATATCCGGTTTGCCCTGAATGCTGAGAATACAGCGTTACAATTTGTGACAAGAAAAGAGGTAAAGAATATCAGTATTTATTCCGCCAATGGTCAAAAGGCTGCGGAAGGTAAGCTTAATAGCCAGAGATTCGATATCAGCCAGCTTCAGACTGGTGTGTACTATATTCTAATTGAAGCGATGGATGGTTCAGTGCTTAAAACAAAATTCATCAAAAAATAAATTGCAATTCTTGCCAACCAACAATACTTTCTATTTTTTCTAATAAAAAGGCAGTTTCAATATGTTGAAACTGCCTTTTACAATGAATTAAAGTTGATCTTTAATATATTTTGAATCCTTTATAGACTTCTGTTGAGCTTTCCATCATTCTTGAAGCATCTCTGCGGAAATTCAGAAGATGATCCTGCCCAAGATGATTGCCGTGATGTTCTACACTTTCCCATAATTCAATCAGGAAAAATGTCCCTTTTTGGTCTTTATCTTCTATTAGATCATACTGAAGGCATCCTTCTTCTTTTCTTGTTTCTTTCACCAGGTTTTGGAATAGTTCCACCGCTTCCATCAGATAATTTTCATTAAATTTAAAAAGCGCGACAATGTGTAAGTTCATGTTCTGTTTTTTGTGATGTAAAAATAAATGATTTCAGGACTGAAATCTGTTTTTCCTATCACCAGTTTTCCACAATAAACAAAAAAATCAATTAAAAACTGACTTATAAATAGTAATACAGCTCATCACCATCACCAAAGCACCAATGATCAGAAACATATTTTTTACCGGCAATTTAGCGGTAAGCATTGCTGAAAAAGGAGCAGTAAGAATTCCTCCGATCAGAAGGCCTAAAATAATATTCCAATGTTGTATTCCCAAGGTAAAAAAGAACGTAACAGCAGCAGTAATAGTGAGAATAAATTTAGCTACGGTAGAGCTTCCCACTGCAAATCTGGGCGTAAATGAATTCTTAATTAAAGTTCCTGTTACCAACGGTCCCCATCCTCCTCCTGCAAAAGAATCTATAAAACCTCCGAGAAGCCCAAGTCTGGTTAAATTGGTTTTTCTTTTCAATGCCCTGTTCTGTTTTTTCTTAAAAGCATTCCTGAAAATCTGAAAACCGAGATATAAGGTATAGAAAGCGATAATGGTTTTGGTAACCTTTGCATAATATTCACCGAAATAAGTAAGGCATAAAGCCCCGATAATGGCACCAATAACAGCAGGAATTGCCAATTTTTTAACAAGGCTTTTGCTTACATTTCTAAGCTTGATATGACTGACACTTCCAGCTGCCGTTGTAAAGCTTTCCGCCGAATGGATGCTCGCACTTACAATGTGTGGCGGAATATTCAGGAATAAGAGTGTTGTTGTGCAAATAACACCGTAGCCCATTCCCATAGATCCGGCCACTATTTCTGCAAAGACTCCGACTAAAAGCATCCAGTAAAAAATGTAATTGTCTTTAGCCAGAATAGTTGAAAGTTCATCCAGATAACCTAATTCAAACATAGAAAATACCACCACCGACAGTATAGCTATGGTTACAAAAAGAACATTCAGCCTTATCTGGATTTTTCTGGAGATTACCATACTCTATTCATCATTTATTGATTTGAAGCAATACAAATATGAAATAAAATATTTATCCTACCAAATCAGTGGACTATTTATTCAAAAAAAAGGATTTTTATCAGTCGATCAAATCCATTAATGTTTTTCTTTCCAGGATGTTTAAAGAAGCGTCACGAACTTCTATCAGAACATCATGAAGTCCGCAGTGATCTTCATTGCAGTCTTCACATTTTTCATAGAAATTCAAGCTTACACAAGGGAGAAGCGCAATAGGTCCGTTTACTAACCGGATAATTTTAGCAAGCTTCACATTTTCAGGATTTTCTTTAAAAAAATATCCGCCTCCTTTTCCTTTTTTACTATCAAGAATATCTGCTTTTTTAAGCTCAAGCAGAATATTTTCTAAAAACTTTAATGGAATTTTCTTGTATTCCGCAATTTCGGATATAAGAACCGGGCCTTCATTCCTTTTTTCTACCAGGTATGAAAGCGCCTTAAAAGCATATTGAGATTTTTTAGACAGCATTACAGCAAAAGTAATAAATTGTTTGATATGTTGCAAAAGAGTAAAATTGCTAAGTGCAGAATCGTGGATTTGCATAGTACGGCTAGCAACTTACAGTTTTTCTTTCCACAGCTCACAATTCCAGTGGTGATTCATGGTCACGGGTTCATATTTAGCGATTTTGCAGTTTTGCGGTTTTGCAACTCAACAATTTCGCGATTTCACATTCTTTCCATCTTCCATCCAAAATACTTATTTTTGTTTTTATGTTCAGTAAACAGGAAGCACAGCAGTTAAAAAAGGAATTTTGGACCGCTTTCGGAAAATCTTTTCCGAGAAAATGGATTTTGTATGATACTAAGATCAAAGATTTTTCTTTTAAGTTTTATGCAGACAATAAAAAGGCGGAAGTTTCCCTGGATATAGAGATGAAAGATGAGATCTTCCGGAATGCCTATTATGAAAAGATCTGGTCTTTGGAAGACATCCTCAAAGACTTTATCGGAGATTTCCAAAAAGAGGAATACCACACGTTGGAAAACGGCAAAGTGATCAGCAAAATCTGGGTGGAGAAACATGGCGTTTCCATTTTCAATAAGAATAAATGGCAGGAAACTTTTGAGTTTTTTGTAGAGAAAATGGATGGTTTTGAGAGGTTTTATTATGAATATGAGGATTTTATAAAGGATGTTTGATTTTTTAGAAAATTTTCATTCAAATCAAACTAATTGTTAGACTACACTTTATTATCCTGGCTTATAGAAGTATTATTTTCTTCCTGATTCTTATAAAATCTGAGAATTAAAGCCAAGGCAATCAGAATGGCAAATACATATGCTCCCAAACCTATATTTTGGGTTTCTGCCTCATATCCTTTATCTACGGTTGCCTCCCATATTCCCGCCTGATTTTTGAATCCTGTAATCCACTGCCCGAAATTCCATGCAAAATGGAGCCCCATTGGTAATGCCAATCCTTTTGTCTTTAAAGCTGCTATCCCAAATAACAGACCTCCTAATCCGGATCCTATGACTGCCATTTTCCACTCCATTCCCGCAACAAGATGCTCAACAATAAATATGACGGTAATTACGAATAATGCGAATACGGATCTGAATTTATAATTAAGAGCTCTTAAAGCGTAAGACCGGAAGACCAATTCTTCACGGCAAGCCACAAAGAAATAGAGCATTACGTGAAAAAAAATAACTCCTATGTCTAATGTGTGAACTAATTTTAAAGTCAAATGATTAAAGCAATATACAATAAGCACCTGTAATGATACAGCAAGAAAACTGATTAGGCAGCCTGAAAAAAATCTTTTTATGGTAAATCTTCCCGGAATAATACCTATCTGCCTTAAACTCAAATGTTCCCATTTTGCAAATAGAATAGCAAAAGCTAATGTTAATACAGAAGCTAGTATCACGGACAATAATTCTCCGAAAGGTTTAGAAAAAATGTTCGTAAAACCTGTAATGGCAATAAACAACAGCGTGCAGGTAAAATAAAAAAGGATTACCCGCATGAATGTCCAGATATCCTTTTTAGAAAAATGATCTGCTATCATTCCATTTTTCTTTAAATATACTAAAATTTAATTATTATCCTTAATATTTTTAATTGATTGTAAGAATAGAGAATGTAATATTTCAAATACCTATTTCGGAGAAAATTTCTTTGTGTAATAAAAAAATTATCTCACTTTTGTTAGCATGAACACCCAGGAACAAATCGAAAACTATATTTCCAGCCAGCCCGAAACTAAACGTAGCGATATGCAAGAACTGCACAAGCTCATTCTGCAAATTATGCCGAATTGTCAATTATGGTTTCTGGATGGTAAAAATGACAATAATGAAACCGTTTCCAATCCGAATATCGGCTACGGATCTTATATGATGCAATATACAGGTGGAAAAACCAGAGAATTCTACAAGATTGGAATGAGTGCTAATACAACCGGAATTTCCGTATATATCATGGGTATTGAGGACAAGAAATTCTTAGTTCAAAATTACGGAGAAAGAATAGGAAAAGCGAGTGTGACCGGATACTGCATCAAATTCAAAGCGCTGAAAGACATCCATATCGAAGTGCTTGAAGAAGCCATACGATACCGTGCTGAACAGAGACAATAATTGTTTTACACCCTTTCTTTAGTATCATTTTTTGCCAAATGGCAAATGTCTTTACCTTACCTTTATTTATCTTGCAGTATGAAAGAGTTATTTGATTTTATTTTAAGATTCGGAAGTCTGAATCAGCAGCAGATGGATCTTATTGCAAGTAAGGCGACAGAGCTTCAGCTGTCTAAAGATGAGTATTTTTCAGAAGCGGGAAAAATTGCCAGACAGGTGGGATTCCTGGCAGATGGTATCCTGAGGGTCTGCTATTACAATAACAAAGGAGAAGAAGTTACCAAATACTTCATCGATGAAAATAATCTGGTGGTGGATCTGGAAAGTTTTGACAATGAAATCTGCTCCAGTTCTTATGTGGAAGCTGTAACAGACTGTAAGCTCATTGTCTTCCAAAGAAAAGACTGGCTTGAGCTTTTGCAGACCATTGTAGGCTGGGATGCCATTGTGCACAAAATTACTTCACGGGCATTGATTCAAAAAGTAGAAAGAAGAAGCCCGCTCGTTTCCGAAGATGCTACCACCCGTTATCTGAAATTCCTGGAAATCTATCCTAATGCCGTCAACCGCATTCCTCTTTCCTATATTGCTTCTTATCTGGGCGTTACGCAATCTTCCCTAAGCCGGATAAGAAAAAATATACGCTGAAAACACTTTTTGTCAAATGACAAATGTTATCCTGTTTAATTGACGGAATTTTACACCAACAATTAAAAACAAAAGAAATGCAAACAGTACTCATCACAGGAGCCAACAGAAGCATTGGCCTGGAAACCGCAAAACAACTTTCAGCAAAAGGATTATTTGTTTATTTGGGAAGCCGTGATCTTGAAAAGGGTGAAGCCGTTGTCAAAGAACTCCATGAAAAAGGATTTCAAAATATCAAAGCCATTGAGATCGATGCCACTAAACCGGAATCTATTGAACAAGCTAGAAATATTGTGGAAAAAGAACAGGGAAAACTGGATATTCTCATCAACAATGCCGGGATTTTAGGAGTAAATCCGCAAACAGCCACCGAAACTTCCGTTAATAATATTAAAGAAGTTTTTGAAACCAATTTCTTCGGAGTCATCAATGTTACACAGGCTTTTTTACCTCTTTTGAAAAAATCAGACAGCCCGAGAATCAGTAATATTACTTCAGGACTGGGCTCTTTAACCTTACACAGCGATCCGGACTGGAAATATTATCATGTAAAATCTGCAGCTTACGGACCATCAAAATCAGCTTTGAATGCCTATACAATTGTTCTGGCCTATGAATTAAGAGACCTTCCGTTCAAAGTGAATGTCATTGATCCCGGTTATACCGCCACAGATTTCAATGCGCACAGCGGGCCCGGTTCTGTAGAAAGTGCGGCATCTTTTATTATCAAACATACTCTGACTGATGAAAACGGACCTACAGGTCAGTATTTCAGCAATGATATTGAAGATGAAACAGGAATAAGCCCCTGGTAAAATGTGAGATCAATAAGTAAAGAGAGACCTTTGTGTTTCTCTTTTTTATTAAAAAACGGAGTATCCACGATTCAGATACATCATTCGTTGATTTGGCTACATTTTCCACCTTACAACGTTCCATCTTTGTACCATCAATTAAAACAAATAAAAATATTTAAAAATGGAAACAAAAAATGTATGGTTCGTGACAGGAGCTTCAAAAGGTTTAGGACTTTCTTTGGTTAAAAAATTATTATCTGAAAATTACCGCGTAGCTGCTACTACCAGAAATGCACAATCCTTAATTTCTGAAATCGGGGAAGCTTCCGGGAATTTTTTACCCCTTGAAGTCAATTTAACAGACAACAATGATGTGAAATCTGCCATTGCAAAAACAATGGACGCTTTCGGACAGATCAATGTCGTGGTAAACAATGCAGGGTACGGACAGATCGGGACTTTGGAGGAACTTACGGATGAAGAAGCAAGAGCAAATTTCGATGTGAATGTTTTCGGAACCTTAAATGTGATCAGAAATGCGATGCCTCATCTTCGTGAGCAACAATCCGGAAACATCATCAATATCTCTTCCATCGGAGGGTTTTCCGGGAATTTTCCGGGTTGGGGAGTGTATTGTGCCACCAAATTTGCCGTAGCAGGATTTACTGAAGCATTGGCTGAAGAGACGAAAGATTTCGGAATTCATTCAACCGTAGTATATCCGGGATATTTCCGTACGGATTTCCTGAACAAAGGTTCCATAAAAACACCGGAAAATCCTATCGAAGCTTATGAAGCCGCAAGAACCCTGGAACAGGCGCACCTTAATGACATCAATGGAAACCAGCCGAACGATCCGGATAAAGCCGCAGAAGTTCTGATCGAGATCAGTAAACAGGCTAATCCACCGGTACACTTCTTATTGGGTGTGGGAACAACCGACTACCTTGATAAAAAGATTGAAATCATGACCAAAGATGCCCAAGATTGGAAAACTTTGACAGAAGCAACTGCCATTTAATTTATCTTTTTGAACCATTAAGATTTAGTGAAGTAGTTAAGAGTATTAAGTTGAGCTTCATTTGAAGCTTCTATTTAACGCAAAGAAATCTTCATAATGGATATTTATAAAGTAAGCAAAGGATTCAATCAATACATTGATTGTAAGAAGTCAGCTTCATAAGCGACGTAGTCGCCATTCTTTGCTCTCTTAAATATCACATGATAAAAATAAAAGCTTTGCGTTTTTGGAACTATTAAGATTTAGTGAAGTAGTTAAGAATATTAAGTTGAGCTTCATTTGAAGCTTTTATTTAACGCAAAGAAATCTTCATGATGGATATTTATAAAGTAAGCAAAGGATTCAATCAATACATTGATTGTAAGAAGCCAGCTTCATAAGCGACGTAGTCGCCATTCTTTGCTCTCTTAAATATCACATGATAAAAATAAAAGCTTTGCGTTTTTGAACCATTAAGGTTTAGTGATTCAAAATTTTTCCAGGATTAAAATTAATTAAATAACTTAGTCATTATGAAAGAGACATTCCGCTTCAATTCTATTTCAGATTTTCATGCTTTCTGTGGTCTTCCGAATCCTGAACATCCGCTGATCAGCCTGATCGATTACAGCAAGGTAAAATATCCCGTGAACGATAATGAACTGAAATGGGTGCAGAACTACTACTCCATCGGCCTGAAACGCAATGTGAATGCCAAGTTCAATTACGGGCAGCAGGAATATGATTTTGATTCCGGCGTGTTGTGTTTTGTTTCTCCGCTCCAGTTTTTAAGCCTGGAAATGAAACCGGAGGTGGAAGTGGAACCCACCGGATATTTATTGCTGATCCATCCCGATTTTCTTTGGGGAACTTCCCTGATCAGGAAGATAAAATCTTACGAGTTTTTCAGCTACCAGATCAATGAAGCGCTTTTCCTTTCGGATAAGGAAGAGAAGATCATTGTGGATCTGTTTAAAAACATTGAAAAAGAATATCAGACCAATATTGATAAGTTTACGCAGGATCTCATTGTAGCCCAGCTTGAATTATTCCTCATCTACTCCGAACGCTTTTATGAACGGCAGTTTTTCACCCGGAAAAAATCCAGCCACGAATTGCTGGTAAGGTTTGAAGAAGTTCTTTCCCAATATTTTGACAGCGGAAATCTCCTCGAAAAAGGAATTCCCTCCGTAAAAACCATCGCCGAGCAAATGAATATTTCTCCGAATTACCTGGGAACTTTATTGCGGATTCATACCCGGCAAAATACACAGCAGCATATCCAGAACAAAATCATTGATTCTGCCAAAGAACGCCTGAGCACAACGAGTCTTTCGGTGAGTGAAATTGCGTATGAATTGGGATTTGAGCATCCGCAGTCTTTCAGTAAGCTGTTTAAGCAGAAGACCAATCAGTCGCCGGGAGAGTTTAGGAAATTGTTTAACTGAAACTTGCGGTTTCTGATAAGTGACGACTTTATTGGTAAACCATTATTGGTTCAAACGCAAAGTTTTTCATTTCACCACGTTATATTCTAAGGTAGCAAAGAATGGCGACTACGTCGCTTATGAAGCTGGCTTCTTACAATCAATGTATTGATTGAATCTCTTTGCTCACTTTTAAATATCCATCATGAAGATTTTCTTTGCGTTAAAATGATACTCTTACTCTTCTTAAAATCTAATGGTTCAAAAAATCTCCCCTCACCTATCGCGTATTTCAAAATTTTGCCTCATTTTTGTCTATATTTGTTGAAAGCTAGTCCATGAAATCTATTTTTGCATTATTCTTCTTAAGTTTTATAAATTACACTTTTTCACAAGAGCTGAAATTTGAAAATCCACAGATAGAGTCCATTATTCTGAATAAATATCCTCAAATTGACATCAATAAAAATGGAAAAATTGAAAAATTTGAGGCAGAAAGTGTAAAAGAACTTGATTTGATGGAATCCAATATTACCCATGCAAATGATATTAATCTGTTTAAAAATTTGGAATATCTTACTTTAACAATAAACAAAATTGAAAACCTGAAACTTAAGGATTTTAAATTTCTGAAAAAATTATATTGTGCAAGAAATAATCTAAAAAATTTAGAAATAAGTAATATGCCGATGTTGACAGAATTTGCTTGTGGAATAAATCAATTAACCACTGTTAAAATAAAAAATTGTCCTAATATTGAGTCTCTTAATATGATGGATAATAAAATTACAGAGATTGATTTAAAGCCTTATAGAAAACTAAAATACCTGTCTGTTGACAATAACCAATTAAAAAGGCTTGATATTTCTAATAATCCGGAATTAATACAATTAATTATTAGAGGAAACGAATTAAAAGAAATAGATGTAAGAAAAAACACTAAGTTAAAAATGAACATTTTGTATATAGATGAAAATGTAAAAATTATTGGTACTCCAGAGCAGATGAAAATGTATAGGACGGCTCCTGCTCCACCTCCACCTATGGGATAAGAGACATACACAGCCGGTCTAAATCAACAAAAACGCAAAGTTTCATTTTCTATCGTTATATTTTAAGAGTGCAAAGAATAGCGACTAAGTCGCTTATAAAGCTTGCTTCTTACAATCAATTTCATTGATTGAGTCCTTTGCTCACTTTATCAATATTCTTCCTAAAGATTCTTTGCGTTAAATAAAAGCTTAAAACGAAGTTCAACTTATATCCTTAACTTCTTCACCCAAAACCTTAATGGTTAAATTTAGATTCTTCCTTCGTCAGAATGACAAGGAGACTGCTACTATAACGTAACTTTTGTCATTCTGATTACAGACTGAAGGTCTGCGAACAAAGTTCACAAGCGTAATGAAGAATCTCATTTAATACTTTTACTCCTTCACTAAAGCTTAATGGTTCAAAAAATCTCCCCTCACTTATCGCGTATTTCAAAATTTTGCCTCATTTTTGTCTATATTTGTACAAAGCACAGATAAAAGAACGTATATGGAAAAGCTAAGAAATCTAAGAAAACAAAGAGGATACACCCAGGAATATATGTCTAAGATCATCTCCACAGATGTCTCCAACTATTCCCGAAAAGAAAATGATGAAGTAAGAATATACGACGATGAATGGGAAAAACTGGCCGCCGCTTTGGATGTTCCGGTGGAAGAAATAAAGGAGGAACGAGCTACCAATGTTGTACATAATGACAATTCAACTTTTAGCGATAATTCTAATTCTGGAAATTTTTATAATCAACAGTTTAATGTACCAGATTCTGTACTAGAAAACTTACAGGATTACATTAAAGTTTTGAAAGAGCAGATTGTGGCTTTGAAGGATGAGAATGAGAGGTTGAAAAGCAAGTAATTAAACAAATTGCATCAATCATGGCATTATATGTAAGCTACAAGAAATCATGAAACATAAATTGAATTGTTACATATCTGCTCCTGCAAACTTTGATCTAACAAGGTTAGAATCTTTGCTCAATAGTCAAAAAATCGAATATCATAGTTTTTATGACTTTTCTATTGGCACTACTTTTTCCGACTTAATAAGACGAAAAATTCGAGAATCGGATTTTGTCATCGCTGTATTACAATCAGAAAACTCAAATGTACTCTTTGAACTGGGAGTTGCTGAGGGCTTAAAAAAGCCAACTTTCATACTCGTAGACAAAGAATATAAAGTTCCTTTCTTTCTAGATACAAAATTTTATTACCAAACTAACTTCAAAGATCTATCACTCATTGAGCTGGCTTTGAAAAATTTTGTACAGGATATTGGAAGTAGAAAAAAAAACATCCTAAAGAAGGAAGAAAAAGATACACTATCAGTAGATGAGACTACAAATACTTTGGCTAGAATTTCAAATCTCAGAAAGAATCCCAATGAAAGAGAAATATTCAGCTTAATAAAGGACACTTTTTCGAGAATAGACATTCAAAATGTATCAATAAGCGAATCAACGGTCGACAAGGGCGTTGACTTGATTATTCGAAGCAAGAATTTAACGCCATATTTTGGAAACCCAATTTTTGTTGAAGTCAAAACTGGCAATTTAAATGCACAACGAATTCTTCAAGCAGAACAGCAACTATTAAAATATTTAAATCACTCCGAGGCTAAAGGAGCAATAATTCTTTATTTGGATAGAGATAATAAGCGATTTGAAAATATTAAAACAATCTACAATTCGATATTGCTGTTTGATCTCGAAGATTTTATAAATGGGATTGCCTCTGACGGTTTTGAAAAAACCCTCATTGACAAAAGAAATAAATCTGTTCACGGAAATTTTTAAGCCATGCCAAATTACAGTAGAGCAAGGATTCAAGATTTTCTAGACAGATCAGACACAGCACCCAATCCAGATGCTAAAGGTCGAATTTTTGAAGACCTCATTGTTTATTTATTTGAACGTTTTCAAGGTGTCAGAGTTGCCGACAGAAATGTATTGGATAACACTGGAGCACAGGAACTGGACGTTGTTTTTTGGAACAACAGAGTAAGGTCGCCCTTTGATTTTCTTGATCCAATACTTATTTCGGAGTGTAAAAATGAAGCTCCTCCATTGAGTAGTGCAAAATGCAGGGAGTTTGTTGCAAAGCTAAGGAGTCGTGGAGCAAATACTGGTTTGCTAATATCTTCTAGTGGTATTGCTGGACAGTTAAATGGTTATAGATATGCAAACTCTGTTATTATGGATGCATTAACTGCTGATAGAATTAAAGTCATTGTAATTGACCGAGCTGAAATCTTGGCATTAAATAATACTGATGACTTAATCAATTTGATTACTGAAAAATACCTTAATTTAACACTAAGAAGAACATTAAACTAAACACCTGCGTATAACATGGGTTTTGTGTTAGTGGGTAGATTGTAAATAAAAACATTAGCAATTAATAAACGTTGATGATGACAGAAAGTTTACTTTTTCAAAAGCCCACTAACGCAAAGCCGAAATAGTTATAGGCAATTATTAACCAATAATACTATGGCAGAACTAAACTATCAAGAAAAGGAAACTATAGAAGACTTTCTAGGAATGAAAAGTGGGTATGTGATGGACTTTTCAAACAGGACATTTCAGGAATTTATATATAAAGCTGTCAAAAAAGATATTTATGATCCAATTTACCAATACGCTTCTTGTTCAAAAGCAAATTTGTTAAGAAAATTTATTGAAATTGAAAATTCTTCAATCGTTGGCAAATTAATTGAAGAGTTTTGTAGCTATTGGTATGCTAAATCTCAAAGAGGTTCTATTAACAGGTTTAAGGGTGATGAATATCTTTATAAAGAAACACTTAAAATAGTTGAAAAACTCAAAATAGAAAAAATTGTTGAAAATATTGAAGCTATTAAGCCTAATAATTTTGATGACAAAGATTTTGAAACTTTAGCTAAAAATATTAGAGAAAGTATAGAAAGAAATGAGCCAGAATTATCTATTGATAGATTACACACTTTTACATTTAAATACATTCGGATACTTTGTAAAAAACACAATATTGATTTTAAAAAAGAAGAATCATTAAATAGTATTTTTGGAAAATATGTGAAATATCTATTTAATCAAAAATTGTTAGAATCCGAAATGACAGAAAAAATTTTGAAATATTCTATCAATATACTAGATGCATTTAATGATGTAAGAAATAATAAAAGTTTAGCACACGACAATCCTATTTTAAATTATGACGAAAGTTTATTGATTTTAAATAACATCTCAACAGCAATAAGGTTTATTGAAAAAATAGAATTACAAATAGATGCAAAAAACATTGTTGAAAATACAGAAACTGGATTTGATTTACCATTTTAAACATTACTTACAACAAGGTATTTGCAAAGGTAAAACTTAAGAAACCTCTTAATAAAAAAGAGAAACCTCCCGGTTTCTCTTTTTAGTTATCCAAACTTCCTCTTCCTCAACCAGAAGAACAATCCTCCTAAAGCCCCTATCACCACTAAAGGAAGCAGCAAATTAAACCATTGCCAGTTGCTTTTTTCTTCGGTGATTCTCTGTCGGTCCAGAAGCCTTTCTTCGATGTTTCTGTTTCTTAATTCCATCAGGTTGCTGTCGTCTAACAGATAATCCAGTGCATTTCTTAAAAACTGTTCGTTTCCAAACTGCTCGTTGGTCAGCATATCTACGCCTAATGGTAAAGGTTCCCCTTTGATCACTTTGTTTCTTCCCACGTCTCCGTCTGCAATCACGATCATTTTATTTTCCGGGCTTTGTCCTTTGAAGCCGGGGTAAGATTTTCTTTCAATCCTTGAAGAATAGGCAGACGTAAATTTGCCTTCCAGTGCTACGGCATAGATTTTCGGGGTGCTTGGTTTTTCCATTTGTCCAAGGCTGTCTACGCTGGCAATTTCTTTTAAATCCACATAATTCGGAACCTGCTTCAGCAATGTTCTTTCGCTGGATTCAAAAAGAACGTGGGTTTTGATGTTCTTTCTTCCCAATGTATCAATAGAAGTCGGGAACTCAAATTTTACCGGATTGATATTTTTGGTGATCGGGTGATCTTTTTCAGCAATTCCAAGCGGATAATACGGCCATGGAAGGCTTGTATATTGAGGGTTTCCACTCACCTCTCCCGTTACCAGCCTTAATAGCGCAAATTTCTTCACATCCTTTACCAAAGCAGGATTGATCCTGATTCCATAATTGAAGAAGAAATCCGTCATATTGATATCCACAGGGAAAGGCATTACTTTTTGGGATCTCATCAGGGTATCCATTTCAGCATTCACCGCATCGATCATCCAAAGGGTTTTCCCGCCGTTCATAATGTACTGGTCCAGAATCACCTTTTCATTATCCGTAAACGCTTTTCTTGGCTTTGCAATCACCAAGGCGCTCATTTGTTTCAACAAAGGAACATCGGCGATTGTAAGCTCAGTTTGATTTTTAGGAATGATAGGACCTGCATCATAGCTTTCCAATGCCAAATGCATGAATCCCTGGAATTCTTCCGGACTCAATTCATCCTGGTTTACCAGAATTCCTACTTTCTTTCTTTTATCCGTTGCTACGTTCTTGATATTGGAAACGAGGTTGTACTCTAAATTTTCAATGGATTTGGTAAGCTGTTGATCGGCATCAATCCCCGCCTGCTGTACCACCAAAGGAATGGAAATCCCATTTTTGTTATACTTGATCACCGCATACGGAAACAGTACGATCTGTGAAACCTTCCCGTCCTTTACATCCGGCAATACGGAAGGCTGCATTCCCATCGCCATCAAAGTATCCTGGGACATTTTGGTTTTGATAGGGTCTATGAATTTAAAATCTATTTTCGGATTCACCTTTCTGAATTCCTCCAGCATGAATTTGGTTTCGCTCTGAAGCTGCTTGAAGCTTGCCGGGAAATCTCCCTCAAGGTAAACCTCAACCGTTAATGGTTTTTTAACCGATTCCAGTACTTTAATGGTGTTGTCTGAAAGGGTATATCTTTTTTCTTTCGTTAAATCCAATCTGATTCCTGAAATATACAGGATCACCGCCAAAGGCAAAATAACGAACAGTAAAATTCCTACCGGTGACTTGAATGATATCTTCTTCATGATCTTACTTCTTTTTATTAATAAAATGATTGGACAACGCTAAACAAACACCAATGATCAGAACAAAATAGGCTACATCCTTGAAATCAATCAACCCTCTTGTAAAGGCTAAGAAATGCTGATAAAACCCAATGTTCTGTAATATAAAATCTGCTCCGCCTAAAAGCTTATAACTCGCCAGTTGCTCGATCCCGAAATACATAATGAAACACATGAAAACGCCCAGTAAATACGCCATGATCTGGTTCTGCGAAAGTGAAGACGCTAAAATCCCCACTCCTGAAAAAGCAGCAATCAGGATGAGGAGTCCGATATAACTTCCGAACGTCATTCCCAAATCGATATTTCCTTCCGGAACTCCCAAAACATATACCGTATAAAGGTAAACCAATGACGGAATCAGGCATAAAATCCCGACTACCCAAATGGAAAGGAATTTCCCGAATACAAGGTCAGATACTTTTAAAGGCTGTGAAAAAAGCCAGTATAAAGTTCCGGTCTGCTGTTCCTCTGCAAAGGTCTTCATAGAAAGTGCAGGAATAATGAACATCAGTAACCATGGTACCAGAACGAAATAGCTCTGTAAAGATGCCATCCCGATCTCGAAAATATTGGAATCGTTATCGAAAAAAAACAGAAAAAGAGCCGCAATGAGACTGAAAGCCGCAATGATGATCCATGCGCTCCAGTTCCCGAAGTAACTCCAAAGTTCTTTTTTAAAAATTGCAAACATGTTTTTGAGTTATGAGTTTTAAATGATAAGTGATGAGTTGTGAGTTACTTGTTGCCAGTTTTAAAAACCAACTTATAACTCAAAACTCATAACTTATAACTACTATTGTTTATTTTTTTTATTCTTATTCACCAGCTTCACCGTCATCATGATCAGAACTACCAGAACGAAAAATCCTGCAATTAATTGCCACCAGTATTCGATCACCTGATATTTTAAAATCACGGTGAATACAACCAGGAATAATATAAAAGTTGCTATTTCATTGGCTTGTCTCAGCTTGATATTGGCTGTTTCAAGGGTATTCCCGTTAAGCTGTTTCAATTGAAGGACTTTTTTCCAGCACCAGTAATGGTAAATTGCCAAACCGATCAGGAAAGTAAGCTTCAGATGAAACCACGGAGTTTTCAGTAAGCCTGTATTCAGAAAGATCATGATAATTCCGCATACCGTCATGATCACCCCTGCAGGAACGGTAATAATGTTCCAGAGTCTTCTGGCCATGAACGTATACTGTTCTCTTAAGATAGCTTTCTTTTCTTCGGCAAATTCATCCGTATCCTTATAGTAAACAAAAATTCTCACGAGATAAAAAATTCCCGCAAAATAGCTTACCATGAAGATAATATGTAAAGCTTTGATGATGGTGTAAAGCATTATATAAACTTTTAAATATCTGAAATTTTACATCGACTATCTACACTCAAGAGATAATCAAAGAATTTACGCTTTGACACTTTTATATTATAGTAACTTGCCTGTATAATGAAAATTCCCAAGCCTAAAATAATAGCCATTGTGTAATATTCATTTTTATAATACATATAAAATGCAGCCAGAACTATAAACAAAAGGCTGATTATTTGCAAAAGCCCTAATCCAACAGTTAGCTGTAAATTATTTCCTTGGTCAAAACTTCCCTTAAAATCCGGAGAATATCTGCCTAACAGTTTAATTTTAAAACCATTTTCAGAAACGTTTCCAATAAAATTCTTGGGCAAATTGGAACGGTTTTCCAACAAACTGCTTTTTATATTTTCTAAAACAGTCTCTTTGGATTGGGAAAATTCTATTCTGTAGCTGGATTTAAAAAGCATTCTGATAGTTTAGGAAATCACGCCAAGCTCCTTTCCTACTTTTTCAAAAGCAGCAATCGCTTTATCCAAATGTTCTCTTGTATGCGCAGCAGATAACTGAACTCTGATTCTCGCTTTTCCTTTCGGTACTACAGGATAGAAGAAACCGATCACATAGATTCCTTCATCCATAAGCTTTTCAGCCATTTTCTGGGAAAGAGGCGCATCATAAAGCATTACCGGAACAATCGCAGCATCACCATCAGGAATATCAAATCCTTTAGCTTTCATCTGCGTTCTGAAATAGGAAGCATTTTCCATTACTTTATCACGAAGTGAAGTATCGTCGGAGATCATATCCAATACTTTTAAAGCAGCACCTACGATTCCCGGAGCCAAAGAATTAGAGAACAAATAAGGTCTTGAACGCTGTCTTAACATATCAATGATCTCTTTCTTACCAGAAGTAAATCCTCCTAAAGCACCTCCTAAAGCTTTTCCTAATGTAGAAGTAATAATGTCTACTCTACCCATCACTTCATTCGCTTCATGAGTTCCACGTCCTGTTTTTCCGATGAAACCTGTTGCATGGGAATCATCTACCATTACTAACGCATCATATTTATCTGCTAAGTCACAAACTCCTTTTAAGTTGGCAACAATTCCGTCCATTGAGAACACTCCATCCGTTACGATGATTTTGAAACGGTGATTTTTCTCAGAAGCTGCAATTAACTGAGCTTCCAGATCAGCCATATCATTATTTTTATAACGGTATCTTGCCGCTTTACAAAGACGAACGCCATCAATAATAGAAGCGTGGTTCAGTTCATCGGAAATAATAGCATCCTCTTCAGTAAACAAAGGTTCAAAAACCCCTCCGTTCGCATCGAAACATGCAGCATATAAGATGGTATCTTCAAGTCCTAAAAACTCAGCGATCTTTTGTTCCAATTGCTTGTGAATATCCTGGGTTCCACAGATGAAACGAACAGAAGACATTCCATACCCATGAGATTCAATCATATCCTGAGAAGCTTTCATCACTTCAGGATGGTTGGATAATCCCAAATAATTGTTCGCACAGAAGTTCAAAAGCTTTTTACCGTTCGCTTCTATTTCTGCGCTTTGTTGAGAAGTAATAATTCTTTCTCTTTTGTAAAGCCCGTCGTTATCAATATTCTGAAGTTCGTTCTGTAGATTTTCAAGATACTTTTTCGAGATCATTTTTAGTAAATTTTAAGATGCGCTAATTTAGTAAAAAGGCGGTAAAGTATCAGCTTTATATCCGTTTTATTCTGAATGTTTCTATTAATGAACAATATTTTTCTCAATAGTCTATAAATTTAGTAGACTAATTGTTATATTTGTTCCAAAATTCAGGGAAATGAGATTATCACCGGTACAAAAAATCAAAAAAATAGACCATAAAGACTTTCTTTCCACCTATATGAAGCCTGCAAAACCTGTCGTTTTAGAAGACTTTGTGGATCCTGAAAGCCCCGCTTTCAAAAAATGGAATTATGAGTATTTTAAAAAAGTGGCCGGAGATCATATTGTCAATATTTACGGAAGTGATCTTGATTCTTTGGACAGAGTAGCCAGTAAACCCATCGGGCAAAGCTCTTTTGCAGAATACCTGGATCTGATAAGCTCATCTCCTACCGAACACAGGCTTTTTTTATTCAACTTATTAAGCATTAAACCGGAGCTTAAAAATGATATCATCTATAACGATGTTACCCATGGAAAAATACTGAAATGGCTTCCTTTTATGTTTTTCGGCGGAGAAGGCTCTATTACCCGCAATCATATTGATATAGATATGTCACATGTATTCATCACACAATTCCAGGGCATCAAAAAGATCTGGCTGTTTCCCTGGGAACAATCTGACCTGATGTATAAGCTCCCTTATAATTTCCACAGCATCACCAATATCAAAGAACCCGATTACCGGGAGTTTCCGGGACTGCTTTATTTAAACGGTTATGAAGCCGTTATACAACCAGGGGAAACCCTTTACATTCCTTCCGGGTATTGGCATTATATCCAATATGAAACAGAAGGCTATTCCGTTTCCGTGAGGGCATTGCCTTTAAGTTTTCTTGAAAAATGGAGAGGCTTTAAAAACATGATCCTGATCAGAAATTTTGATAATGCGATGAGGAACATCTTTGGGGAAAAATGGTTTGCCTTCAAAATGGGAAAAGCCAAAAGGAAAGCCAATCGCGCTATTAAAAAACAAAAAAGCTTCCATATCTGAAAGCTTCTCTTATATATTAATCATTAAATTTATTGTAACAATGGAATTACTGTATGCGATAACCTCTGCTGAACGTTCTCTGTATTATTTTTATCCAGTTTTTTATACTGTTCCGGTTTTTTAATATCAGGATTAATGCTTAATAAATTTAACTGTCTTGTCTTTGATAGAGAAAATATAGGTCCCCGGAACCAATTCTGTAATGTTGATCGGTTTATTCGGCTGATACGTTGATTTTCTTACCAATCTTCCGTCTGCGGTATGAATGGTATAATCTGTTGGTCGGTCAATTCCCTTTACATACAGTTCATTTTTAGCCGGATTCGGGTATAAAGCGAAACTATCTGCATCTACAGAAACTGTACTTAAGGTGGCATCCTGAGTAACTGTTGAATTTCTTTCCAGCATCTGATATTCATAGTTGAACTGGACACTTGCTACCGGAAATGCAACCGTTTTTGTAAAATACTGGTTATTTGAAGTATTATCCAACGCAAAATAAGCAACTTCTCCTCCGGTTCCATTGACTTTAATCGGCAAAGGCATTTCAAAGAAGCTCACAGAAGCATTACTTTGAGTCTGGGAAACTTTAAAAGTGATCTGATTCGCCGATTGCTTCCATCTGATGTCATACGTAGGATAACCCTGTCCATAAACCCAATCATTGAAAAATTCCGTAAAATCCTTTCCTGTAGACTGAAGTAAAGAAGCATTAAGATCGGCCGTTCTTACGTAGTTATAGGCCAGATTCGGTCTTGCGTGATAATCTTTAAGAGCCTGATAAAATACGGTTTCCCCTAAAATCCACTTAATCATTCTTAGAATATAGCCTCCTTTTGAATAACTCAATCTGCTGTTAAAAATAGCATTTACATTGGCCAGATTGGCATCTGACACATACGTGCTTCCTCCTGTTGCACTGGTCACAAAATCTTTCTGGCCTGCCAGATAATTCATGAAATCTGTATTGGACATGATCAGCTTTTCATTCGCTACATGTTCCCCGAAAGTAGCAAAGCCTTCATTCAGCCAGATATCATTCCATGCACCACAAGTTACTTTATCTCCAAACCATTGGTGGGCCAGCTCATGCGCAATAAGCCCCTTGCTCCAGCTTCCCATAGAACTCATCGTCTGATGCTCCATTCCGCCACCAGGCATAAACTGCATATGTCCGTATTTTTCATTTCTGAAAGGATAGGGTCCGAAATAGGTTTCAAACGTATTCATGATCTGCTTCGTCCAATCTATATTGGCCATGCTCGTTGCATCGGATGCTGTAGAAGGATATACATAATTAACGAAAGGAAAAGGTGGATTTCCCATCGTATCATTCAGTTTCACGAAATTGGTAATGGAAAGAGCCGCCAGATAAGCTGCCATAGGATACATAGTTCTCCAGAACGTTAATTTATTTGCTCCGGTAACGGTTTCAGACATCAGTTTTCCATTAGATGCTACACTATACTGAGAAGGAGTGGTAATTTTAAAATCAAAACGCTCTATTTTATCATTAAGGCTTTGCTTGGTAGGAAACCAATCCTGGGCTCCGTATGGCTCACTAAGCGTAGCAAGCATCGGAGTCCCCCCCTGCGTTCCGTTTGTAAAAGCACCATTAGCTGTAGGTGGTGTTCCGGAATAATGGATCGTTAAAGAATCCAGCACATTGGCTTGCAAAGCAGATGGAAAATCAATTTTCACCTCCTTTGTGGCAAGTTGTTGAAAATTAAGATTGTTTCCGTGATATTTTACCTGAGAAACCGTTAAAGAATTCACGAGATCAAAATAGATACTGCTGATATTCTGATTCGGCTTAAAATGAGATGTTACCGAACCTGAAATCATAGCTACCGCCGGATCTAGGGTCACATCCATTCTCTGGTATTGTAAATCGTAGTTCAAGGTATTGGGATTGACATTACCGACATTCATCTTATGGGTATAGGAATTCATTTCCTTGGCCATCAATCCTTTTTTATCTATATTTTCATTCTGTGCGTAGAATGAGTGAAACGCAAAAACGCTCAGAACCCAAAAATATAATTTCTTCATAATACAACTTTTATTCTCAAAGATAAAAAAAACCTTCTAATCATTGATTAAAAGGTTCTTATATAATTTTAATTACTTATTCATTAAAGGTCTAAAGCCGGTTCAAGAATTTTTTCCATTCTTTTCTTCACCATATCTACAGATCCGGAATAGTTATTTACTAATAAAGAGAACACCAATGTTTTTCCTGAATTGGTCTTCATATATCCTGCCAAGGTTTTTACTCTGTTCAAAGTTCCTGTTTTAGCAAAGATCTGCCCGTTTCCGGTTCCTATGAACATTCTTTTCAATGTTCCGGACTGTCCTCCTATTGGCAATGAAGTAAGATAAGCCTTATAATACTTTTCATCCATTAATGAGGTCAGATATTTTACCTGAGAGATTGGTGTTACCAGATTGCTTCTCGAAAGACCGCTTCCGTCTACATAGCTTAACCCGTTCAGATCAAAAGAAATATCTTTTAAGTGACCTGTTACTACAACTCTTCCAGATTCAGAAGTCTGGTCTCCCAGTTTCTGGAACCCGACAGTTTTTAATAAAGCTTCGGCTAAGGAATTATCACTATGTTGGTTGGTATAATATACAATATCCCCTAATGTAGGAGATTTATAGGCAGAAATCATTTTTCTGCTTTCAGGAGTGGCGTCTGTCATTTTAGGAGTTACTTTCCCTGTAACCGCTACTCCGCTTTTCACTAAAGTTGTTCTGAATGTGTTCGCCAGATAAGCAGGAGCATCCGGTAATTTTGTTGTCAAAATTCCCTCTCCGTCATATTTGTCAGCATATACCATTTGGTTCACATACGGAGAAATATAGAAATATTTTTTCTCTGCAGAAAAATTGCTTCCTTTTTTGATCAGCTTTTCGTTAGCCGGGCTTATTTCTCGTGTAGTTCCTACAGGCAGATAGTAATTACCGTTCTCTAGCCAAACAACATTTTCCGGAAGCCTTGAAATAGTACCTTTGAAAAGCGCTGTCTGAATAATAATATCACCATTTACCTTTTTGATTCCCACATTTGAAATTCCGCTTACGAAGTCTGAAACAATATCCCTGTATGAAGAAGCTCCGGCCTTGTTCGTCCCTAAAGACGGGTCACCGCTTCCTACGATATAAAGATTCCCATTCAAAACTCCATTCTCATCAATATTTCCTGAATATTCCAGCTGTGTCATCCAACGGTAGTTTTCTCCCAACAGGTTTAAAGCTGTTTCAGTGGTCAATAACTTAGTGGTGGAGGCAGGAACTAAAGGAGTATTTTCGTTGTACGAAGAGATTACTTTCTTCGTTTTCGGGTCGTACACTACGAATCCCCAGTTTGCATTTTTCAGCACGGGGTCGGACATCATTGTGTTTACATTAATGTCTACAAGTTCTTTCGGCGACAAAATCGTTTTTTCCACAACCGAAGTTATGGGAGAAGGCAAGTTTAAATTACTTTTTTGATTATCGTAAGCCGGAGAGTACAGAACTGTAGATACGGTAGTCTGAGCAAGGAAAAATCCGGATGCTATTACCGCAAAGCCTGAAATATACTTTCTGAAATTTACCATCTATCTTATAATTTGTTTCTATGTTTGGATGTCATAAAAACGATTCGGTTAAAAATCATCAATAAAAGAGCCAAACATTAAATCAACGATCAAAAGTAGAAATTATTGTCAGAAACCTGAGCATTAACACCTTATAAAAGTGTGTAAAGTTTGTTAAAAATTGTTAAAAATCCACAAAAACGTCTTTTTTGATGCTCTGATAAGCAGTAATATTATCAAATTCATTCAAACTTATCAAAACCAGATTTTTGAACTTCTCATAGTTCTTTCCTCTCGGAAGCTTAAGCAATATCTGAAACTGATACAGGTTATTAAGTTTCGCAATCTGTGCTTTTTCCGGGCCTAAAACACAATCTTCCGGCAGATATTTTCTTAACACAGACCCTAAGAATTGAGAAGCGCGGTTCACTTTATCTTCCCGACGGTGCTTTAGCTCAATCATGATCAGCTTCGTGAAGGGCGGATAATGGAATTTCTGTCTTTCTTGTAAGAAATATTCATATATTTTCGCCACCTCATTCATTTTGATCAGCTGAAATACAGAATGATCCGGATTGTAGGTCTGAATCAATACTTTTCCCTTTCCAGAAACCCTTCCCGCTCTTCCGGAAACCTGAGTGATCAACTGATACGCTCTTTCCTCTGCTCTGAAATCCTGAACATACAATAAAGAATCAGCTTTGGGAATTCCCACCAGCTCGATATGATCAAAATCCAGGCCTTTGGAAATCATCTGAGTTCCTACAATAATATCGGTTTCTCCTTCTTCAATTTTCTCGTAGAGTTTTTCATAAGCAAATTTCTTTCGCATGGAATCTACATCCATCCTGTCTACCTCATAATCCGGAAACAGCTTGGATACCTCTTCATGAATCTGTTCTACGCCCACTCCTCTTTCGTTAAGGTTTTCGGAATGGCATTTCGGGCAGGTTTTAGGCTTAGACGCTCTTTGCCCGCAATAATGGCATTTCATTTCATTGGCCGCTTTGTGATAGGTCATGACCACGTCACAATTTGAGCAGTAATTCACATATCCACAGCTTTCACATTCCACCACATTGGCATAACCACGGCGGTTGTGAAGGATCATGGTCTGATTTTTATCTTCCAGCGTTTTTTTAATCTCTTCCAGTAAACGCAAAGAAAAATTCCCGGAAGTTTTTTTGGATTCCTGAGCTTCTTTGAAATTGATCAGTTCATACTCAGGCAATTTCACCTTACCAAACCTTTCGTTGAGGGAAACATATTGCAATTTATTTTTCTGAGCCAGATAATAACTCTCCACAGAAGGTGTGGCAGAACCCAGGATTACTTTAGCACCATAAAACCCCGCCAAAACCAATGCTGCATCTTTGGCATTGAAATAAGGTGAAACTTCTCTTGGCTTATAGGCCGAATCATGTTCTTCATCCACCACGATCAAGCCTATATTTTGAAATGGAAGGAATAAAGCATTCCGTGTTCCTATGAGAATTTGTATATCATTGTTTTTAATTCTTCTCCAGACCTCAACGCGTTCAAAATCGGTAAGTTTCTGGTGATAAAAACCCAGCTTTTTCCCGTATTTTTTTTCTAATCTTTGCGTGATCTGCTTCGTTAAAGAAATTTCAGGAAGTAAAAACAATACATTTTTCCCGGAATTGACGCATTCTTCAATCTTTTCAAGATAAATATGGGTTTTCCCGGAAGAAGTAACGCCATGAAGCAATACATTTTTATGATGGTTAAACGCTTCTTCAATTTCTTTATTCGCCTGTTTTTGTGTTTCAGAAAGCTCTTCGATGTCTTCTGTTTCTCCTTCATAGCTTTCAAGCCTGTCTTTTTGAAGGTAATATTCTTCCACAAGGTTTTTATCCACCAATGCTTTGAAATGAGAATTCCCAAAGTATCCATCTTCAAATAAAGTGGATTTTTTGATAAAACCGGTGGGATTTTCGGTTTGCTGATCTAAAATATGGAGGAAAAGATCTTTCTGTTTAGGCGCTTTGTTAAGCTTGGAAAGTATTTCCGTAAGATCCTGATTGTTCAAAAGCCCTTCATTGATCTTTACGTAAGCAATTTCTTTCGCTTTATATTTTTCGGAGATTTTCTCATCAATTTCAATATATTGAAGGTCTATCAGTGAATTGATGGTTTTAATGATCTCTTTTTTAGGGATAAACGCTTCAATATCCGTTAAGTTGATAAGCTGTCTTATTTCCAGTGCCTGAATAAGATACATTTCATTCACATCCAGATTTTCGAAATCAACCGTTACATTAGGTTTTAATTTCAGGTAGGTTTCACTTTCCAGCTTTAAAGAGGAAGGAAAAGCAAATCGATAGATTTCTCCCAAATTGCACAAATAATATTCTGAAAGCCAGTTCCAGAAATCAATCTGCTCTTTAGGCAGAATCGGGAATTCATCCAGAATACTGATGATTTCGCGGGGCACAAAACTTTCAGGTTCCGCATCGTGAAGCTCAACTACAATTCCCGTATAAATCTTCTTTCCGCGAAATGGGACCAAAACTCTCATTCCCGGCTGAATTGCGGGTATTAATTCTTCGGGAACTTTGTAGGTAAAAGATCCTTTTAAATTAAGCGGTAAAACAATCTGGGCGTATCGCAAGAGAAATAATTAAAGGGTAAAGTTAGATTTTTCTTTAGAAAACTGCAATAATTTCTATTTTTATCGTTCTTAAAATACTTTAATTCAATCTAAAAGAAACCAACCATGAAAAGATTTTTTTTACTTATCACATTCTTTCTTGCAATTGCTGCTCAGTCTCAAGACAAAGTTTCGGTAAATAAGCAAGAAATCACAATTCCTATTGGTAAAAAAATAACCCTTAAAGCCGAAATAAAAGAGAACAAGATTATCAATTTCAAAACTGTTGATGAACAAAATATTACAGAAAAAATCGATTTGCTCGAGGCATTAAAAAGCTTCGAAAAAGATGATATAAAAGATAACAGCATCGAATTTGTTTTTTCTGAAGCTCAGATGATGAACTCTTCTTTAATTGCATTGAAAACTATTCAAAAAACGGGGAAAAGAATGACCTTCAAAGCTAAAATAAGATTGAAAGGTACTTCATCATATCAGCCTACCTCTATCATTCCTATTGTAAGTAACACCACTTCTATAGAAGAATGGCGAGATGATATTGATTCTATTTTATTATATGATTTTCAGCTAGAGAAATAATCAGAATATAAAATCAAGCACTTTATACCAAATTGCAGAAGTTAGAAAACCTACAACAATACTAAATCCAATGATCAAGTTGGTCAGTTTGGTATTCAACCGGAATTGTTCTGCAATAATACTGGAAGTGACTACTGTGGGCATTGCTGCTTCAAAAATGGTGATCTTGGCAATATTGCCTTTTATTCCGAACAATAAAGCAGCTCCAAGAACAATTGCCGGAGCTAGAATCAGCTTATACAACATGGAAGCCGACATTTGTGGAATCAGTTTTTTCCAACCATTGAATTTTAACTGTAACCCCACCGAGAACAAAGCTAACGGACTTACAGTTGCCGCCAGTTTATCAAAAAAAGGTTCTGCCATAGTAAAATCAATGAACTGAGATAATACTAATGCTGCTATACATCCCAGAAACGGAGGAAAAGTGATCAATCTTTTCAGAATAAATGCGGCACTTACTTTCCCGGATTTGCTCCCTCCTTTCACCGCTGCAATGATTCCCAATGTGGAAAGGGCCAGGAACATCGTCTGATCACAAATGATGGCAATACTTAGCAAACTTTCTCCATAAAATGCACTGATCAGAGGAAAACCTATAAAGGATGTATTGCTGTATCCGCTTGTGAGTTCCAATGTGCTTCTGGACCGTCTTGAATAGCCCTTACTCTTGCTGTAAAACATCATAAAAAAGAAACAGCAAACCGCTATAAGAAATGTAGCCGCAATGGGAAAAAGCATTTCTGTGCTCCAATGTACTTTTGGCAGATATTTAAACGATACTGCCGGTAAAGCCAGATAAAGAATCCAGGTATTGATGCCTTTATGAGCATCGGGATGAATGGATTTTGTTGCTTTGAAAATCATTCCCGCCAGAATACACACCGCAATCAGAACAAAATTGACCATAGCTTTTCAAGAATATGCCGCAAATTTACGGCTGAATTTTGAGTTATGGTCTTTTTTACAAGACATATTGCAAGAAAATATGATTCTTCGTCCCCCTCAGAATAACAAATTAATTCATAGTATCCCACAGACTCAGCACTTCTATTTTTTCCAACGGTTTTGACAACTGAATTCTCTTTGAAGTTTGGGGCAGCAAATCGAAGAAATTATCACTAAAATGAACATCCCCGATCAGGTACACATCTTTAGCCAGAACATCAGTGGAAATTTCAATTTCCATTGGAGAAATTTTGTTGATCCGGATATTCGGTTGGGATAGCTTTAAATCTTTAGGTTTGGAAAAGTAATAACTGTTTTGAGCAATAACATTTCCATGTTGATCTTGTAAGGACAATTTTAAAAAGATTTTACTTTTATCTGAGTCTCCAATCAGTTTTTTTATTTCAACGGAATTAAGCTTCAGTATATCATTCAATTCTTTTTCCGCGGGACTAATATGAATTTGATTTATAATTTCGCCGTTAAATTTAGCCACTTGAATACTTAAACTTATATTGTTGAATTTCTTTAATTCATCATTAATAGCGTAAAAATTCAAATTACCTTCTTTTTCCTCTGTTAAAATCACCTGTTGTTCAAAGCTTCTTTTCACCTGATAGTGGAGTGCTTTCCAATTTCCAAGATAATCTATTGAAGACCAAGAAACCACCGGCCAGCAATCATTCAGCTGCCAATATAAAGTTCCCATATTATAAGGCTTTGCACGGCGGTGGGCCTCAATGGCAATCTGCATTCCCCGTGCCTGGACCAATTGAGAAACATAGTTGTATTTTACGAAATCTGCAGGAAATATATAATCTCTTTTGATGTATTCATCTATGATCTGCCATCCTCGTGAATGTTTTTCGTGGGCTTTAATGGTTGGATTTTGTAAACTCAGGTCCGGATTCCCTGAAAACATGGTTTTGGTTGTTTCCAAGGTAGGCATTCCCTGGAAACCGTACTCAGACATAAATCGTCCCACTTTTTCATTATAGATCTCAAATGGCTGTTCTCCCCACCAGACTCCCCAGTAATGGGAATCTCCTTCGGTTAAGCTTTCTTGATGTCCCCATCCGATAGAAGGTGAACTTGGCCAATAGATATTTTTATCTGCTGTCGCGTTTTCTTTTAAAGTATTTGGAATAAGTTCATGAAAAACTTTTCTGTAATCTTTCCAGACCTGTAATGAATCTTCTTTTGAATAGTTGAATTGTTTTTGATATCCCCAATTTACAATGGCTTCATCCACTTCATTATTTCCGCACCATAAAGCAATTGAAGGATGGTTCTGCAAACGGTTGACCTGATCTTCCACTTCTTCTTTCACATTATTCAGAAAATGTTCATCCGAAGGATAAAAGCTTCCGGCAAACATAAAATCCTGCCAAACCAAAATACCGTTTTCGTCACAGGCCTTATAGAATTCATCATCTTCATATATTCCGCCACCCCAGACTCTGATCATATTCATATTTGCTTCTTTAGCCTGCTTGATCAGATGTTGGTACTTCTCTTTCGTCATTCTTGGGGAAAAGCTGTCTCCGGGAATCCAGTTCGTTCCTTTGATATACAATGGGTTTCCATTGACTTTAAAATAAAATGATTTTCCTTTGCTATCTTTTTCCTGAATTAATTCCACCGTTCTAAGACCAATATTGAAGTCTTTATCGGCAATATGAATTGAGCCTTTTTGCAAAGACACTCTGATGGGGTATAATTCCTGTTTTCCCCACCCATTCGGCTGCCATAATTTCGGATTAATAATTGCATAAGGAATCTGAATAGCATTCTTCCCTTTTTTCAATTGAAAGTTAAATGGCTTATTATTGATGGAAACAGTATATTTTCCTTCTTTTTCAGTAATAATTTCAGCCTGAATAGCAAGATCCGCTTTATCTTTGGTAAGATTTTTTTGCCCAACTTTTACGTTTTCAAGTTTAGCATTGTTCCAGAACTCCAATTTTACGTCTTTCCAGATTCCCGCCGTTACCAATCTCGGTCCCCAATCCCATCCGAAATGATACTGCGCTTTTCTCACAAAACTTCTGGGAGATTCCGGCATGGTAAACAGAACCTTTTTTGCTAATTCTTTCCCGGTACTGACTGCCGATTTAAATTGAACCAACAATATATTTTCACCGGACTTCAGATGTTCTTTAACGGGAATCACCCATTTCCTGAACATATTATCTGTTTTCTTCAATAATTTACCATTGAGATAGATCTCTGAAAAGGTGTCCAATCCGTTAAAAATCAAGTCGATATTTTGGCTTTCCGACAACTGTTTTGATGAAACTGTAAAACTGGTCTGATAGTCCCAGTCTTCATTTTCCACCCATTGTACTTTCTTTTCATTTTCATCTTTGAAGGGATCCGGAATTATGTTGTGATCCATCAGATCCAAATGAACTGTCCCTGGAACTTTTGCCGAAAGCCAATTGTTATCTTTAGCATTTTTGAACTGCCATTTTTCACCAGATAAACTATGTTCTGCAAGCTGTGCAGAGATAATATTCTGAATAAGAAGGAAAGCAAAAAGGATTGTTTTATTCATCGATCAATTTGTTTACAATTCTGTGAATGCCATTTTTAAGAAGAGGATTATTAAAATTAATAAGAAGCCCAAGTTGCATGTTCATCAGTTTCAGATAAGTTAATACTTGAGAATAAATTTGATTAAGCTGTCTTCTTAAGCGACTTTGTCGCTATTCTTTGCTTTCTTAAAATAAACCAGAGCCTTTAAAAAAACTTTGTGTTAAAACTGTTTTTATTTACTCTTTAAAGCAACCACTTCAGTCGGATTGGCAAAAGCACCACCATCCGTAATGGCAGAAGAATGAAAATATCCTGCTTTGGTAAATTCCCTGATCTCTTCTATATTGGTTGAGCGAAGCCCGCCACCCACTAAAATTTCGATTCTTCCATTAGAAAGCTCCACCAGTTTTCTCAGGTTTTCTTTTCCTTCGGAGACATTAGGTTTTTGTCCGGAAGTGAGGATGGTTTTAAAGCCACAGTCAATTACTTTTTCCAAAGAGATCTCAAGGTCTTTTGCTCTATCAAAAGCTCGATGGAAGGTACATGGAAGAGGATTTGCCAGTTCAACTAAAGCTTTATTCTGTTCGATATTTACCTCATCATTTTCATCTAAAATCCCAAAAACAAATCCATCTACCTGTAAAGCTTTTAACTGAGATAATTCGTCCTTCATTTGTTCAAACTCTGCATCAGAATAAGTAAAATCACCTCCACGAGGGCGGATCATTACAAAAATCGGGATATTGATCTTTTCACGGAGTGTTCTGGCTGTTTCAAAATCGGGAGTCGTTCCTCCTTCACTAAGCCCGTCACATAATTCTATTCTGTCTGCTCCATTTTCAAAGGCAATCATTGCCGATTCGGGATTGAAACATGCTATTTCTATTTTTGACATTCTTTCTTTTATAATTAATTAGATTGAGGTACTTCCTGTAATATATCTTCAATCAGAAAAGAGCTCTGATTTTTGATAACGCTTATTGTAATGGGATATTTTACATCATATTTTTTATCTATGAGAATCACATCAAATAGATAAGTATCATCAAGGGTCTCCAAAATCAAATCGCATTTTGAAACTTTTATCTCATCCCAATCCTGTCCGGTTATTAAAAATCCTACCCCTATTCCTGCTTTCTGAACATCAAATTTCATTCTCCATTTATCCTGAAACTCTTTTAAAGTGAGGCTTCCATCTACATCCATATCTACATTCATGGCATCAGTTTTATAATTGTAGTAATCCCTGGTAGTGATGTTTTGCATCACCTTATCCATATTTCCCGGATCTGCCTGGAAATAACTTTCAATGTTTTTTATCAGCCATTTTTTAGCGGCTTCAGATTCGTTGGTTTTATTGGCCGAAACGTTATTTACAGATGGAGGCCGTATTTGAGGTATAGGTCCTTTCTTATCTTCCATACAGGAAAGGACACAAAATAAAGAAGCAATAATTATTTTCTTCACAGGAGTTTGTTAAGGGTATTATTGTAAAGCAAATTCAGGTTTTTCCAATCTGTTTCCTTTCTGATCATGAACGGCAAAGCTAAATCCGTCCTGAATACAATAAGAACCATATTCGCCTTTTTTATTTAAGGCAATAAAGCCAACCTGAATGTCTTTTAAGTTTTTATTTCTTCTCTGGGCGATTTTCACAATCCTTTCTACCGCTTCTTTACATGCTTGTTGCGGATTTCTCCCCTGTCTCATTAATTCTACCACAAGATGAGTTCCCACGGTTCGGATCACTTCTTCTCCATGACCGGTTGCTGTTGCTGCCCCTACTTCATTATCAACAAATAATCCCGCTCCGATGATTGGCGAATCCCCTACTCTCCCATGCATTTTGAAGGCCATTCCACTGGTTGTACACGCTCCTGAAAGATTTCCCTGTGCATCTAATGCGATCATTCCAATGGTATCGTGGTTTTCAATATTAACGATGGGTTTATATTGGCTTGTTTTTAACCAATCTTTCCATTCTTTTTCGGATTCCGGAGTCAAAAGGTTTTCTTTTTTAAAACCTTGTGAAATTGCAAACTGAAATGCTCCGTCTCCTACCAGCATAACATGGGGTGTTTTTTCCATGACGGCTCTGGCCACGGAAATCGGATTTTTGATGTTTTCCAGACAGGCCACAGAACCAATATTATAGTTTTCATCCATAATACAAGCGTCCAATGTTACTCTTCCATCTCTGTCAGGACGTCCGCCGTATCCTACACTTCTTTCATTGGGATCGAGTTCAACTAGGCGAACTCCTTTTTCAACGGCATCCAAAGCTCTTCCGTTTTTTCCAAGGATCGTCCAAGCTTCTTCATTCGCTTTTAAACCGAAATTCCATGTAGAAAGAACTATAGGCTTATTTACAATTCCTTTTCTTTCAACAGGTTCTTTGGCAATCAGGTCCAGAGGATTTATCGCTAAAGCCAAAGAAGCAACAGCGGATTTTTTTATGAATTTTCTTCTACTTTCCATGATAAGATTTATGAAGTCCAAATTAGCAATTTTTCAGAGACTAAAAAAATAAAATGGCTACAGAAGCCAATCTGTAGCCATTGTGATGTTATTGAAATTAAAATTAATGGGGTAATTTTTCTCTGAAATATCCGTATACCCAAGTTCCGGCGATGGCACTCAGCAATGTTACAATTATAACCAAAGCACCGGTTCCGATCTGGGCGAAAAGCGGCCCTGGACAAGCTCCTGTAATCGCCCACCCGAAACCAAATATAAGTCCGCCAAAAATTTGTCCTTTATTAAACTTTTTAGGAGAAATACTGATTGACTCCCCATATATGGTTTTGATATTGAATTTTTTAATCATCCACACCGAAACAGCTCCTACCAGAATGGCGCTTCCAATGATCCCATACATATGAAAGGATTGCAAACGGAACATTTCCTGAATTCTAAACCAGCTGACAACTTCAGCTTTCACAAACACAATTCCGAATAAAACCCCTACTATAAGGTATTTTAAATGGTGATACCACCGATGGCTAAGTTCGCTTTCATTTACACAGACCGTATCCTGATGACGGATCTCAAAATCTTTATCTTTTATCATTTTTTGCTGTAATGTATTATTGTGAAAGAATAACAGGGAGAATAAAATTGGCTACTAAAAAACCGCCTACCATAAAACTTATGGTTGCAATAAGTGAGGGCCACTGAAGGTTGGAAAGCCCCATAATAGCATGTCCACTGGTACAGCCTCCCGCATATCTTGTTCCAAAGCCCACTAAAAATCCACCTACAATCATCGTTACAAAACCTTTGATCGTGAGAAGGTTTTCCCAATTCATCAGCTGAACAGGAACTAGATTACCGTAGTCTGTAATTCCATAGGCAGCCAGCTCAGTTTTCAATTCGGGATTTACTTTTATTTCTCCGGGGACCATTAAAAAGCGGGCCGCCATCATTCCTCCAAGAAAAATCCCAAATACAAAAAACAGGTTCCAGGCTTCTTTTTTCCAGTCATATTTGAAGAAGTTTATGTTCGCCGGTACACATGCAGCACAAATGTGCCTCAGCGAAGAACTTATCCCGAAAGATTTATTACCCAGGATAAGCAAGGCGGGAACGGTAAGTCCTATCAAAGGTCCCGCTACATACCACGACCAAGGTTCTTTTATGATTTCCAACATATTCATTTTAATTTAAAATTTTACTTTGACATACAAAATCACTTTTCGGGACATTTGTTTTGCTGATCGCATTAAAGCCTCCTTCTACTTCCGAAAAATTCCTGTACCCTCTTGCCTGGAGAATACTTGCTGCCATCATACTTCTGTAGCCGCCTGCACAATGAAGATAAAAATGTTCTGATGGATCAATCTGGCCTATCCATTCATTAAGATAAGCTAAAGGCTTATTGTAAGCATCATTCACATGTTCTGCCTTGTACTCGCTTTCTTTTCTTACATCAATAATTTTTACCGTTTTTTCTTTGATATCACTTTCAAATTGCTCAGCCGAAATACGGTTGATCTTATCGATATCTCTTCCACTTTTCTTCCATGTCTCAAAGCCTCCTTCCAGATATCCAAGAATATGATCAAAGCCCACTCTTCCAAGCCTGGTAACAGCTTCTTCCTGTTTTTCCTCATCGGCAACAAGCAGAATCGGCTGGTTTACATCAGCAATAAGTGTTCCTACCCATGGAGCGAAATCACCATCCAACCCGATATTGACGGATTGTGGTATAAAGCCTTTGGCAAATTCATTATTACTTCGCACATCCAGGATCAGAGCTCCTGTATGTTCTGCCATTTCTTCAAATTGATCCGGAGTTAAAGCATGTAATCCTCTTTGCAGGGTTTCATCAAAACTGCTGTACCCTTTTTTATTCATAGCTACGTTCATTCCAAAGTATGCAGGAGGAGGAAGCAAACCTTCTGTAACGGCCTCTACAAAGCTTTCTTTATCTTTCTGCTGGAGAGCATAGTTTGTTCTTTTTTGGTTCCCTAAACTATCTACGGTCTCTTTCTGCATATTTTTTCCACAGGCTGATCCTGCTCCATGCGCCGGATACACTATAATATTATCAGGCAAGGGAAGAATCTTTTGGTACAGGCTTTCATATAATAATCCCGCCAATTCTTCCTGAGTCATACCAGCCGCTTTCTGAGCCAGATCCGGGCGGCCGACATCTCCTAAAAACAATGTATCTCCGCTGAAAAGTGCTTTTTCCTCTCCATTTTCATCCATAAGAAGATATGAAGAACTTTCCAGAGTATGCCCTGGTGTATGAAGTACCTTTATACTTATATTTCCTATTTGAAATATTTCATTGTCTTTAGCTATAATAGCGTTAAATTCCGGTTGTGCAGTAGGTCCATATACAATAGGTGCTCCTGTTTTTCTGCTCAGATCAAGATGTCCACTTACGAAATCAGCGTGAAAATGGGTTTCAAAAATATATTTCAGCTTCACTCCATCTTTTTTCAGTTTTTCTATATAGGGTTGTGTTTCCCTTAGCGGGTCTATAATTGCCGCTTCTCCGTTTGACAAAATATAGTAAGCTCCCTGAGCCAAACATCCTGTATAAATTTGTTCTATTTTCATATTGTTCTATTGTTATTATTGTTCAAAATTCCTGTTTTCTTATTTGTTGTACAGCTACTTTTGTTACATAAGCAGTTTAAAGAAAAATTTCTTTGATAATCATATAAATACCCATAATGAGTATAAACCAGCCAAATGCAGGTTTCAGTTTTTTACCATCAATTTTTTTTGAAAGCCAAGTGCCTATGATGATTCCCAATATGGCAATGGCAGAAATAGTAATCAACAGATCCCACTGTAATTTCACAGAGCCTATGGAAGAAAAAAAACCTATCAAAGAATTGAATGATATGATGACTAAAGAAGTTCCGATCGCCACTTTCATGGGAGTTTTAAGAAGATTCACCAAAGCTGGTATGATCATAAAGCCTCCGCCGGCTCCAACCAAACCTGTAAGAATACCTACGATGGAACCTTCTCCTGCCGCCAGTAGAGAATTATTTTTATTGGACTGTATTAAAACAGGATTCACTTCAACATTTTTCCTGATCATTTTATAAGAAGCCAGGATCATCAGCACCGCAAAAATCAAAAGAAGAAAAATATCTTTAGTAAGTAAAAAATGACCTGCTCTGAAAATCTCATCAGGAATCAGCGGTAAAATGTATGTTCTCGTAAGGAAAAGAGAAATAAGTGAAGGTGTCCCAAATATAAAGGCTGTCTTAAGATCAACCCAGCCATTCTTAAAATAGGAAAGTGAACCTGCAACACTGCTGATTCCTACTATAAATAAAGAGTATTCTGTTGCCAGTAAAGCATCAATCCCAAAAATGTAAACCAGAACAGGTACGGTAAGAATACTTCCGCCCCCACCTATGAGTCCCAGTGAAACTCCAATTAAAACTGCTGCCAGATAACCTAATATTTCCATTTTCTTTCAAATAATTTCTGAAACAAAAATGAAAAGATTCAAAAGCTCCTACAGCTACTTTTGTTACATAAGCATCATTTTAAAAGGAATCAGGGAGGATGATCTTATTTCTGCCTAATTTTACTTTTCCATCCTCCTCAAGCTGTTTAAGCAGTCTTGACACCACTACTCTCGCTGTACCCAGTTCGTTGGCAAGCTGTTCGTGAGTGATAATAATAGTCCTGGATTGGGTAAGTTCTGATTTTTTATTCAGAAGGTTTAGCAGTCTTTCATCTACTTTTTTGAAGGCAATTGCATTGACGATATCTAAAAGCTCTTCAAAACGCTTATGGTAAAGCCTGAAAATATAATCCAGCCATTCCGGGTATTCTTTAATGAATAACGAGACTTTATCAACCGGAAGAAAGAGTATTTCCGCATCTTCTTCCACTTCTGCCTTCACCATACTTTTTTCATTATGCATTCCTCCTAAAAAGGACATAATACAGCTTTCACCGGCTTTGATATAATACAATAGAATCTCTCGCCCGTCCTCTTCTGTTCTGATGACCTTAATCATTCCTTTCATCACAATAGGAATGGATCTAATAGAAGCATTTTCATCCAGAATAATATCCCCTGCTTTATACGTTTTGATGATTCCGAAACGGTGAAGTTTTTCCACCAATTCGGGTGAAGTGGTAAACTCGGCAGATAAAGCTGTATTTTGCATTTATATCATAATTTATTTTATACCTATTTCATCTACAAAGAGCCATGCCTTGGAATCAGCACCAGGGTTTCCTGCTGGAATAATCCCTGCATTTTCTATTTTGATCTTTATATATTTAGCATTTTGATTGCCTACATTCAGTTTGATTCTTCCTTTTGCCTTCTGAATTTCTTCTTTTCCGATTTCTTTAATCATTTTAAAGCTCTTATTGTCATCAGAAACAAAGACCTGTGCAGACTTGGCGAGGTGAATCCAGCTTCCCTTATTTTCTAAAGTATTAAAATAAACCTCAGAAAAACTCATCTTTTGACCCAAATCAATAGTTGCTACTACATCTTTTCCCTGGAAGCCCAACCAGGTTTTTCCTAATTGCTTTTGATTTCCAATAATTCCGTCTACCAAAGTAAAAGCTCCTCCGAAAGAATAGTTTTCACTTGGCTGGTGTTCTAAGGTAATACTTTTCCCTGTAGCCTTTGAAACGGAAAATTCCTGTGAAGAAATAGCGCTTTTTAATTGTCCGTTTTCAAAATAGGCCGATTTTACCATTAATGATTTTGAAACAGGAACAGGATTTTGATAGACTGATGAATTGGCAGTTGGATCTGTTCCGTCCAGAGTATATCGTATTCCTTTTGGATCTTGTGAAGTAGATAATTCGTAAGCTATTCCGTTGTTATGGGGAATTACTTTTGCTGAAATATTGTAAATGCTTCTGGCATAATTGATCTTCATTTTGTCCAGCACTTTGAACTGGCTGATCACCCTGTTTTCAAATTCTTTATAATTTTTCGGGTCTGATGTTCCCCAGGCTACTTCTGAAAGAGCCATCAATCTTGGAAAAATCATATACTGTACATGATTAAAATCTGTAATATATTCCGTCCATAAATTGGCCTGAACCCCTAAAATATACTTTGCCTGCTCTGCATTAAGTTCCTCTGGAATCGGGTTATAAGAATATACTTTATCAAGTGGTGTATATCCTCCGAAAGCATTGGGCTCGGTTTGAGGATCACCTTGATAATGATCGAAATAACAATAAGATCCGGGTGTCATTACGGCAAAATGTTTAGCTTTTGCAGCTTCAACTCCTCCTTTAATCCCCGTCCAGCTCATTACGGCTGCATTCGGAGCCAGTCCACCTTCTAAAATTTCGTCCCAGCCAATGATTTTTCTGCCTTTCTTATTAACGTATTTTTCAATTCTTTGAATAAAATAACTCTGCAAACCATGCTCATCTTTCAGATTATTTTTCCTGATTAATTCCTGACAATGTGCGCATTCTTTCCATCTTGTTTTCGGGCATTCATCACCGCCAATATGGATATATGGTGACGGAAACAGCTGAATCACCTCATCCAATACGTTTTCTAAAAAGGTAAATGTTTCGTCTTTCGGGCAGAAAACATCATCAAAAACACCCCATTTTGTTGCCGGTTCGAAAGGTCCTTTTGTACAGGCCAATTCAGGATATGCTGCAAGTGCCGCTAAAGCATGTCCGGGCATTTCAATTTCCGGAACAACAGTGATGTGTCTTTCCTGAGCATATTTCACCACATCTTTGATCTGTTCCTGAGTATAAAAATAAGGGCCATAAGGCTTCCCGTCAAATTGGTTATCTACATAAGCCCCGATCATGGATTCTTTTCTTTTTGAACCTAATTGCGTTAATTTCGGATACTTTTTGATCTCAATTCTCCAACCCTGGTCGTCTGTAAGATGCCAGTGAAAGGTATTCATTTTGTACATCGCAAGATAGTCTATGTACTGCTTTACCTCATCCACTGTGAAAAAGTGGCGGCAAACATCCAGATGCATTCCTCGCCATGCAAATTTGGGTTGATCTTCAATTTTCAAAGCAGGAATTTTCTTATCATTCTGATGTTCTTCAAACAATTGAATTAAGGTTTGAAGTGCCAGGAAATATCCCTGTTTGGTATAAGATTGTATATGAATCTGTTTGGGTGAAATTTCTAAGGAATAATTTTCTTTTTTCTGTTCATCATCTTTTGGCAAGCTTGGAATAATGGAATTGGTCAAATGAATTCCACCTCCTTTCTGAGCATACTTGAATTTCAGCGGAGCATTTAATCTTTTTTTGAAATATTCTGTTTCTTCTTTCGGAAGGTCACTGTTTAATACGAGTGTTTCCGGAATAATAAATTCCCCTTTCAACATCTCAACTTTCTGAGGTTTCGGGATTAAATTAAGGGTAGATTGAGTAAAAAACATATGAGAAGCCAGAATTAGAAAGGTCAGTAAACAACGCTTCATTGTATTAGATTAAGATTTAGGCGAATATACTTATTTTCTAAAAAATTTTCTTCATCAATTTTAACTTATTCACCAAAGAAAGATCTAATTTTGCAAAAAATATCACAATGAAAAAAAATTTTGTTTTAGTTTCCTTTTTATTATTTTCAGTTTCTACTCAGGCACAAATTTTAGAGGCCATCAAATCTACAGTTAAAGAAAAAACAGGGATTGATCTTAACAAACCGGTAAAAGCAACCAATTCTACAACCACAACTCCTACAAGTACTACTACCAGTAATTCTTCTGTAAACCTCAGCAGTTTGAGCTCAACTCAGATTTCATCAGGATTAAAAGAAGCTTTAAATTTAGGGGTAACAGAAGGGGTAAAAAAATTAAGTACAACCGACGGTTTTTATAAAAACGAAATGGTAAAAATCTTAATGCCTGAAAAATTAAGAGTGATTGATACTAAACTTCGTGCAGTAGGCTTAGGAAGCCTTGCAGACCAGGGAGTAAAACTATTGAACAGGGCGGCCGAAGATGCTGTAACGAGTTCTGCGCCTATCTTTGCCAATGCCATTACTTCTATGACCATTACAGATGCAAAAAACATTTTACTGGGTTCAAATAATGCAGCAACCAATTATTTACAAACCAAAACCCAAAATCAGTTATTTACAGCTTTCCAACCTAAAGTAAAGGCTTCATTAGGGAAAGTAGGTGCTGATACTGTTTGGAAAAATTTGATTTCAAAATATAATTTATTGACGGGACAGTCTGTAACAACCGATCTTAATGAATATGTAACCACTGAAACCATCAATGGGGTTTTCAAAATGATTGCAGAGAAAGAGAGTGGAATCAGAAATAATCCTGCTTTAAGAACAACTTCCCTTTTACAAAAGGTATTCGGAGCGAAATAAATTTAATGATACAACATAAAAAGGCTGTTTTCATTGTAAAAACAGCCTTTTTTTATACTAAAATATTTTTATTAGAATTGCATTTCAGGAATTTCACCGTCAATAATCAAATCTGCTTCAGTTGCTTTTACAATATCTTCCACGGAAACTCCTGGAGCTCTTTCAACAAGCTTAAAACCAGCCGGAGTCACATCTAAGACTGCTAATTCCGTCACTACTCTTTTTACGCAATTCACTCCTGTTAAAGGAAGTGTACATTTTTTTAGAATTTTGCTTTCTCCTGCTTTATTTACGTGCATCATGGCAACGATAATATTCTCAGCGGAAGCCACCAGATCCATCGCTCCTCCCATTCCCTTTACCATCTTTCCGGGAATCTTCCAGTTGGCAATATCTCCGTTTTCTGAAACTTCCATTGCTCCAAGAATCGTTAAATCCACTTTTTTACTACGGATCATCCCGAAACTGAATGCAGAATCAAAAAATGATCCCCCCGGCAATATGGTAATCGTCTGTTTTCCGGCATTGATGATATCCGCATCCTCTTCACCTTCATAAGGGAAAGGTCCCATTCCCAACACTCCGTTCTCACTCTGGAATTCTACGGAAAGGTTTTCAGGGACATAATTGGCAACCAGCGTAGGAATTCCAATTCCCAGGTTTACATAATACCCGTCTTTTACTTCTTTGGAAATTCTTTTGGCAATTTGTTCTTTCGTTAGCATAGCATAATCTTATCCTGCCAAATTAATTAATTTTTCAGAACTATGAAAATACTTTTGTTCTTACCTTACGGTAATTTTTTGCTTCGTAAATTGTTGTAAATTGCGAACTTTCCCATTGTCAAAATGAAAACTTTATTATATTATTTAAAACCTTATCGCTGGTTAATTGTTGCCTCACTTATATTAGCTGCTGTAAACCAGGTTTTTTCATTGTTTGCTCCGGCCATTACAGGAAACATATTAGATAAACTGGTTACTCACCCTAACTTTTTCGATAAAGAAAAACAGATTCCGAGAAATCTGAATGAATATCTATATGGAACTGATATTTATCATGGTGTATTATACTTTTTAGGACTGTTGATCGGCACCGCAATGGTAAGCCGCATCGCAAAAGCATTCCAGGATTATGTAGTGAATGTGATTATCCAGAAGTTTGGAGCCCGGATTTTCACTGACGGGCTCAAGCATTCCATGAGATTGCCTTTTCAGGAGTTTGAGGATCAGAGAAGCGGTGAAACGCTTTCCATTTTAACGAAAGTAAGAGAAGATTCGGTGAAATTCATCAACAATTTCATCAATGTGTTTTTCGGGATCCTGGTAAGCATCATCTTCGTTTCCGTATATGCTATCCGTTTGCATTGGTCTATTATGCCCGTATATGTAGTTGGGATCATTCTTATTGCCGTAGTGACCAATTTATTAAGCAAAAGAATAAAAACCATCCAGAAAAGCATTGTAAAGGAAACTACCAGTCTTGCTGGCAGCACCACAGAAAGCCTTAGGAATATAGAAATTGTAAAAAGTATGGGGCTCACCAATCAAGAAGTGGAGCGCCTGAATAACAATACATATAAAATCCTGAACCTTGAATTAAGAAAAGTAAAAAGTATCCGCTCTCTGAGCTTTGTACAGGGAACTTTAGTGAATTTTTTACAGCAAATCATTACGTTCACATTACTGTTGCTTATTTTTAAAAATATAGTCACTCCTGGACAATATTTATCATTGATGTTTTATGGTTTCTTTATTTTCGGACCTATGCAGGAGATCGGGAATATTATTATCTCTTACAGAGAAGCACAGGCATCACTCAATAATTTTGACGGATTGATGAAAAAATCAGTAGAGCCCAAGCCTGATACTCCTAAGCAGATCGGAGCTATTGAAGAGTTGGAATTCAGGAATGTTTCTTTCCAGCATCAGACCGCTCATTATAAAGCGCTTAATTCCATTGCGTTCAATGTAAAAAATGGTGAAACGATTGCTTTTGTAGGACCTAGCGGTTCCGGGAAAAGTACATTGGTAAAACTTCTTGTGGGCTTATACAGACCTCAGGAAGGAAGTATCTTTTATAATAAAATTGATGGAAAAGAGTTCGATTTTGATGAATTGAGAAACCAAATAGGTTTTGTAACCCAAGACACCCAGCTTTTTGCAGGAACGATCAAAGAAAATCTTTTATTTGTGAATCCTTCTGCAACAGAAGAAGAGTTGCAATTAGCACTTAAAAAAGCAAGCTGCACTGCTCTTTTACAACGTGCCGAAAATGGTATAGAAACCGTTATTGGTGAAGGCGGACTAAAGCTAAGCGGGGGAGAAAAACAAAGAATCGCTATTGCAAGAGCTTTGTTGAGAAAACCGCATTTGCTGATCTTTGATGAAGCTACTTCTGCATTAGACAGCATTACTGAAGAAGAAATCACCTCCACAATTAAAGAAATTTCCAAACAAAAAGAACAAATTACAGTTCTTATTGCGCACCGATTAAGTACGATCATGCATGCAGATCGGATTTATGTACTGGAACGTGGGCAAATTGTAGAAACAGGATCACATTTAGATCTTATTGAAGAAAAAGGATTGTATTATGCCATGTGGAGACAGCAGATCGGAGAACGGAAAGTTGAGTCTTCAGCTCCGGTAAATTAAGATTTTCAGAATATTATCAAATAAAAACTCCCTGAAATTTCTTAGGGAGTTTTTTATTTATTTTAGTCTAAAGAAAAGTCCGAAATTTAGATTATTCTTTCTTTCTTACTGTTCTTTGTTCTATTCTTTTCTCGAATTTTTCCCCTTGGAAAATTCTCTGGATCATGATTCCTGGAATATGAACTTCGTTGGGATCCAATTGTCCAGGCTCCACCAGTTCTTCTACTTCTGCAATCGTGATTTTTCCGGCACCGGCCATTGGGAAATTAAAGTTTCTCGCTGATCCCTTAAAAATTAAGTTTCCTGCATGATCTCCTTTCCAGGCTTTGACGATAGAAAAATCTGCTTTATAAGCATACTCCAAAATATGAGGTTTTCCGTCAAAATCTTTCACCTCCTTACCTTCTGCCACTTCGGTACCGAAACCCGCAGGAGTATAAAACGCAGGAATTCCCGCCTGTGCAGCTCTGCATTTTTCCGCAAGCGTTCCCTGTGGAGTGAGCTCTACTTCCAATTCCCCGGAAAGCATTTGTCTTTCGAATTCAGCATTTTCTCCTACATAAGAGGAGATCATTTTTTTGATTTGTCTTTTATGAAGCAATAATCCCAATCCAAAATCATCAACCCCTGCATTGTTTGAAATACAAGTCAGATCTTTCACATCGCTTTCTACCAAAGCATTTATGGAGTTTTCAGGGATACCGCAAAGCCCAAATCCGCCTAACATCAGCGTCATTCCATCCTGAATTCCTTCGATGGCTTCCTTTGCATTTTTTACTCTTTTATCTATCATGAAACATTAGATTTTCTATCCGCTAAATTTAATAATTTTTCTCGTAACTGCGGATATTCCGCAACCGGTTTGAATTTACTTACAAAAAATGCGGAGAAATTCTCCGCATTGTCCATTATGATAACCTGATATTATTGAATGATTAATTTTAATGTAAATAACTTTCTGGTATGTACTTTTACGAAATAGACTCCTTTTGGCAGGTTTTCATTCACTAAAGAAAAACGTTGGTTATGAATATTCTTAGATTCATATAGTAATTCTCCCGATGCAGATACTAATTCTATTTTTTCGATCGGGTAATCACTTTTAATGAATGTAGGCTCTCCCGGTTTTGAAGGGTTAGGATACAAAATAACATTTTTCTCCGTAGTGTTTTTCAATTCATCTGTTCCTAGAGATGATGAAGTTACCTGAAACTGTACTCTATTGGAAACCTCTGTATAGGAATCATTGGTGAACATAACCATATAATAGTTGCCGGGTGTTGTTGGCACACCGTTTACATTTCCTGTAATGGTTTTAGTCCCCTGTGTGATCCCATCAAAATAAGTATAAGAGGTAAAGTTATCATCCGGAATCTGTATGTTTTGAGGGTAAATTCCCAGCCAGTCTTTGATAATTCCCGGGGAATCTGTCCAGGAAGCTGTAATACTTTCCCCTAGTGTATATACAGGTTTATTGATCCAAAGTTCTGTAACAATGTCTCCTACCTTAAAGAATATTTTATCACCGATTGGCGTGTAACCATCTTCAAGATAATATTGTGCATAATAATATCCTTTGGGAAGCCCCGTGAAATTAAGTGTTCCTGAAGCCGCATTCACATAACTCCATTGTGTAGAGGCGTTGGTTCCCGGAACCTGTCCCATTTTATAAATACCGATCCAGTCTTTTACTAAGTTTGGACCATTGCTATAATTAATGATAACAGTTCCTCCCACCGGATAGACATCCGAAGTTGCCTGTAACTGAACCTTTGGTCCTACATAAAAGCTTTTTCTCGGAGTGATTTCAGTGTAGCCGTTATTTGCGAAGAAACCAGCGAAGTATTGTCCTTTATTGGCTAATCCATTATTAAAATTCACTGTTCCTGCGGTTTGTCCATTGGTGTAAGAATATACCTGGGAAGTTGTGGTTGCCGGAGTCTGTCCTTTTTTATAGATTCCGATCCAATCCTGCTGATTTCCGGGACCTCCCGTGAAGGTGGCGGTAATGGGTTCATTTTGTAAATATTCAGTTTTATTTAAGGTGAAAGTAGGATTGGAAACTACACTTCCTGTAACTTCAAACTGTTTTACATCACTCCATTCGCTCCATTCCAGGTTTCTGTCTCTGTAACGGACTTTCGCATAATATGTTCCGTTTGAAATGGAATTGGCAGGAAAGTTTGCTTTTGTAATATCCACCCCTGCATTCAGGTTTTTAGTAAGATCTGGGTTTCCATTTCCGTCTTTTCCAAACCAGTTTTCATAATCCCTGTAAAATTCTTTATCGATAACCGAGAAATCCGGAGCCTTACTGATCAGGAATTGGGTAGTATTTAAAAGTTCACCGTTGGAAGATGAAAATGCACTTCCATTTAACGTTAACGGTAAAGTTACCGGTCCTGTAAAAGTATTGGTAATAGATGGTTTTACAGGTTTTGGCTGATTTTTATACCGGTGGAAGGTATCTATCAGCTCATTATATTTTTTGGTATAAATACCTCCAATGGAATAGCATTCGATATCTACTTTTCCATTGACTACGTCTACTTCTACAATTTGGTATGTCCAATCGGTTAATGTTTTCTGAACATCATCAAAATCCTGCTCGTTGGACATTCCCCAATACTGATCCCAAGCTGTCCCACCTGAAATAATCTGGTAATTCGGAGTGTTCTTTAATTGTCCTCTGTGGTACAAATGGTGGTGCGCTCCTATATGCATCAAATATTTACCTGAAGTAATCAAAAGCGGAACTGCATTGTTTCTTACCCAAGGAGAAATGTCTCCTACATATTGCTCCGCCTGATAAGGCCTGTGACTTAATGAAATGATCCAATCTACGGTAGAATCATTGTTGGCCTCATTTAAAACCTGTTGAAGCCAGGTTTGTTGTGCAGAGCCTGTGTGTTCAGAACTCAAACTTACAAATAATACATTTCCTGCTTGCTGAGCATAATAATTCTCATTTCCTGATGTAATTCCTTTATAGCTGATTTCATCAATATAAAAGTGGGCATAATAAGAGTTCATTCCCAAACTTCCGTAGGTTTCATGATTTCCTACTGTTGTTTGAATTGGTAAATAAGGGGATAATTTAGTATTCTTTTTAAAGTGAACATTTTCATAGTGATCCAGCGTTCCTACATCTACCTGATCTCCTACCATAAATGTAAGTGCTACATTATCTGAAGGATCGGAAGCTGCCCCAAACTTTTGTTTCAATTTCTTAAAAGCATTTAAAGTAAGCGTGTCATATCTCGGTTCTGCTTTAATCTGGTTGTCTCCCATGATCAGGAAACGGATCTTACCATCCGCAGTAACAGGTTGTCCAGGTAAAGGGAGGGTTCTGAAATTGTAAACTGCAGATTCGCTGGTTCCGGTTTTTATTTTGTAATAATATTTTGTATTAGGCTGGAGGTTAGTGATTTTAGCAGTATGGTAATAATAGTTATTATTATATCCCGTATCTGAAAATACATTGGTGGTTCCGGTAACCGTAACGTTCAGATTTGTTGGGGTGGTTCCGTACATTACTGTTGTTTCATTATTGGAAGCCGTTTTCCAATTGACAATCATAGAGTTGGGGGTTGGATTTTGTAAATAAGGAAACAAGGTCTGTCCAAAAGTCATTTGGACGACAAAACAGAAAAAGAATAATCTAAGTTTCATAGTAAAATAATTTAAGGGATGTTATATGTTTGTAACAGATTGAAAATGAATTCATTTTATTTCGTGCAAAAGTAGAACCCTTATGTAAACCTTATTTGATGAGAACTTAAAAGTTGTGTTAATTTTCAGCCTCATTATTCCCTGAAAAATTATAGTTTTTTACACAGTAAATATTTGGCAGTTTCAAAAACTAATTTGTATATTTGCAACCTGTTATTCAACCTCTGACGATAACCGTGTAAGTTGCTTAGCTTTAACATTTTATTTTATTAATAATGGATTTATTAAAGTACGTACAAGACAAGTACATTGCGAAAAAAGAATTCCCTGAATTCAAAGCAGGTGATACCATTACTGTGTATTACGAAATTAAAGAAGGACAAAAGACAAGAACTCAGTTCTTCAAAGGAACAGTTATCCAATTAAGAGGTACTGGTTCTACAAAAACTTTCACAATCAGAAAAATGAGTGGTGATGTAGGTGTAGAAAGAGTATTCCCTATCAACATGCCAGCTCTTCAAAAAATTGAAGTTGACAGAAGAGGTAAAGTTAGAAGATCTAGAATTTATTACTTCAGAGACCTTAGAGGTAAAAAAGCTAGAATCAAAGATGCTGCTTTCAAGAAATAGAAATTCAGACAACAATACATACGAAAAGAGGCTGTTCCAAATGAACAGCCTCTTTTTATTTTGCTTATTTTATAAAATTATATAAAGCCTCAAAGAATTTAGGATATACTTCTATATGTGGAAGATGTCCTACGTTTTCTAATTCCACCAATTTAGAGCCCACAATCTCGCGTTGCGTTTTCTTACCTAATTCCTGATATTGCCCCATTAAAGGCTGAATTTCTTTTGGTGCTCTATCCTTTCCTATTGCTGTTCTGTCTCTGGTACCGATAATCAATAAAGTTGGTGTTTTAATATTTTTGAATTCATAGACAACCGGCTGATTAAAAATAATATCACTGGTTAAAGCCGCATTCCAGGCAACTTTCGGATAATCTTTGCTTAATGTCCAACCGGCAAGCAAATTCAGCCATTTATCATATTCTGGTTTCCACTGATTATCATAATAAAACTTCAGTTGATAATTTTTATATGATTCGTAAGTATTTTTTAATTCAGATTTATAAGCTTCATCAATGGTTTGATATTTTGTCAATGCTTTATAATCCTCCAAACCTATTGGATTTTCCAGAATTAATTTTTCAACCATCTCAGGATACATCAATGTAAAACGCGTAGCCAACATTCCGCCCATTGAATGTCCCAAAACAATTGTATTACTCACATTAAGTTCATCCAGAATCGCTTTTGTATTGACGGCTAATTGAGCAAATGAGAACTGATAATTTTGAGGTTTCGAAGACTTTCCAAAGCCTATCTGATCCGGAATTATAACTCTGAAACCTTTTTCAGAAAGATCTTTTGCGGTCTGTTCCCAATAAGCTCCGTTAAAGTTCTTTCCATGAAGAAGCATGATTGTTTTTCCATTGGGTATTTTAGGCTTTACATCCATATAAGCCATTTTCAGATCATTATTTTGAGATTTCAGGCTGATAAAATGAACTTCAAAAGGATATTGATAATTCGTAAGCATTGCATCTAAAGGTTTGAGTTGAGAGAATATCCAAAGTGGTATCATCAATAGTATTGCCAACATTACATTTTTCATATATCTCATAAAACTAATTTTATATAAAATTAAAAAAAACCACCTCAAAAGAAGTGGTTTTCATTGTTATTTATGATTAAATTATACTATTTTAAGAGAATTCAGGGACCTCATATTTCTTTGTTTTCTTTGATGGGAGATTCATTAAAACAATAGCGAAAAGAATCAATACAATTCCTATCCACTGAATCAATAAGACTTTTTCTCCTAAAAGCACAAAAGCCATTGTTACCGAAACAGGAAGTTCTAACGAGGAAACTATACTTCCTAAGCCTAAACCTGCATTCGGAAAACCTATATTAAATAAAATTGGTGGAATAACAGTTCCAAACAATGCTAAGACCAAACCATACTTCCAAAGTATAGAGTAATTGAAAGAATGAATATGTTCTGTATATTCCGTAAAATTTAAATAAACAGATTTTAATCCATCAAAATAAAGCGGCCCGATCTGAGCAAAGAATAAAAATACAAAAACTACAACAGCTCCCCCTGAAAGCATAATCAAGCTTTTCCTGAATACCGGTAAATGGGTTGCAAGAGTGTTCGATGTGAACATTGTTAATGTATAAGATGCCGCAGCCAATAATCCCCAGAAAATCCCTCTCCAATCTAATTCCAGTTCTACATTGATAAGATTGGTTGCTAATACAGTTCCCAACAAAACAACAGCCGTAGCAAATATTTTTCTTGCATTAGGCAGTTTTTTGGATAAAAAACTTTCCACTACGACACTGAACCAAACAGATTGCATCAGCAATACAATAGCAATAGAAACATTGATATATTGAACAGCAATGTAGTAAAATAGACTTGTACATCCCATTGATGTTCCAGCCAGCATAAGTGTCCTTATTTCTTTCGGACTTGGTGATGACAATCTTTGTTTTGAGGTTATGGTTTGAATAAAATTTAAAAGCAAAAGCCCTATTAATCCTAATATAAACTGTGATGTTGTCACCTCTGAGGTAGTATATCCATCCTGGTAGGCCATTTTCACGAATGTTGCTAACATCCCATATATACTTGCCCCAATTCCAACAAATAACACTCCTTTTAGTATATTTTTCTTCTTCATAATTCTTTTTTCAGCCAGCAAAGGTACGATAACTGACTATATTATTCCTCTGTTCATCGGTATAATAGATAAATAAAATCGCCTCGGGCAAAGCCCGAGGCGATTCCTTAACATTAAAAAAGCCACTCCAAAGAGTGGCTCATGTATGATAATGGTTAAAGATTATTTACCTTCTTCCATTTTTCTTTTCAATTCTGCTAATGCATCGATATCTCCAAGAGTTGATCTTTCTTCGTTTGAAGAAGAAGTAACGTTCTTAGTAGCTTCTTTAGCATTTTTCTTCTCTTCATCTCTGAAGATACCTGTGTGAGATACTACTACTCTCTTGAATTCTTTGTTGAACTCGATTACTTTGAAATCAGCTTCTTCTCCTTTCTTGATTTTAGATCCATCTTCTTTCTCTAATAATCTTGAAGGGCAGAAAGCTTCAACCTCAGCATCTTCGAATTGTACAGAAGCTCCTTTATCGTGAACTTCTACCGCTTTACCAGCGTGGATAGTTCCTTCAGCATATTTAGTTTCGAATGTATCCCATGGGTTTTCAGTCAATTGCTTGTGACCTAGAGATAATCTTCTAGCCTGGATATCTAATTCAAGAACTACAACATCTAATTTATCACCTACTGCACAGAACTCAGATGGATGCTTGATTTTCTTAGTCCAAGAAAGATCAGAGATGTAGATTAACCCGTCAATACCTTCTTCTAACTCTACGAATACACCAAAGTTAGTGAAGTTTCTTACAGTTCCTACATGCTTAGATCCTACAGGATATTTAGCTTCGATATTTTCCCATGGATCTTTAGACAATTGCTTGATACCAAGAGAAATTTTTCTTTCGTCTCTATCTAAAGTTAATACTTCAGCTTCTACTTCATCACCTACTTTTACGAAATCACCAGCAGATCTTAAGTGAGTAGACCAAGACATTTCAGAAACGTGGATTAATCCTTCAACACCTGGAGCGATTTCTACGAATGCACCATAGTCAGCAAGAACTACTACTTTTCCTTTTACTTTATCTCCTACTTTTAAGTCAGCAGAAAGAGCATCCCATGGGTGCGGCTCTAATTGCTTCATACCCAATTGGATTCTTGTTTTCTCATCATCGAAATCAAGGATTACCACTTTCACAGTTTGTCCGTCCTCAAGGATTTCGGATGGGTGGTTTACTCTAGACCAAGAAAGGTCTGTAATGTGGATCAATCCGTCTACACCACCTAAGTCGATGAACACACCGTAAGAAGTGATATTCTTAACAGTACCTTCAAGAACTTGTCCTTTCTCTAATTGAGAGATGATTTCTTTTTTCTGACCTTCGATATCTGCTTCGATCAATGCTTTGTGAGATACTACTACGTTTTTGAACTCAGGGTTGATTTTCACCACTTTGAACTCCATAGTCTTCCCTACGAACTGATCGTAATCTTTAATTGGCTTAACGTCAATTTGAGAACCAGGTAAGAATGCTTCGATTCCGTGTACGTCAACGATCATACCACCTTTAGTTCTTGATTTCACAAAACCGTTTACGATTTCTCCTGTTTCGTGAAGCTCATTTACTTTATCCCAAGCTTTTAGTGTTCTGGCTTTTTTGTGAGATAACTGTAACTGACCTGTTTTGTCTTCTCTTCTGTCAACCATTACTTCTACTTCATCACCAACTTTTAATCCTTGGTTGTAACGGAATTCGTTAAGAGAGATAACACCTTCTGATTTGAAGTTGATGTCTACGATAGCTTCTTTGTCAGTTAATCTTACAACTTTTCCAACTAAAACGTCATTATCGTCTAGGTTGTTCAAAGATCCGTTGTAGATTTCTTCTAAATCGCTTTTTTCTTTTCTCGCATCTGCATCAAGACCTGATTCGAAAGAATCCCAATCAAATTGTTCTGGTGCTACGTTTTGGTTTAATAAAACCTCTGCTGAATTTGTCTCTTTTGACATTTTCTAATAAAATTTGTATTCCTTCTTTTTTAATGGTCTGAATAAATGCGGATTAAAAAATACGGAAGTAATTAATTATTAATATTTTACTCTTCAGACCTTTACCACAAAAGTGGGTGCAAAGATAAGAATTTTATTTGAGATAAACAATAATTCCATTTCTATTCATTTTTCTTTTAAATCATTATCAATCAACACAATAAAATCATCTTATTTTTTTTCATTCGGTTTTTATTTGATGAAAAATCTATAACTTTAAAGTGCTGAAAAGTAAAGTATAAAAAATAATTATTATGGCTAAACCGATTACATTATCCCAATTAGAAGAACTGAAACGGTTTAATAATAACCTTTCACTTTATTCATCACAAGAGTACAAAGAGTATATGGCAGATAATGCATTACAAATGCTGAATGATATTGAGTTTTTCGGAGCTTTTCACAGAAAACTTATGGTTGAACTGGGAATCTACTATTTTCACAAAGATAAGTATGATTTCAACATGATCAATTTTATTATTTCTAACGCTGTAAAACATTATGAAGAACAGATCAACTAAAATTTCACCAAAAGGTTTTTAAACTATTTATCAATTTTCTGATTCTTAATTCCTGCTCCTTAATCACTACCTTTGCAAAATGGAATTAGAATCAATTTATCAAAAACTGCAGATTCAGGAAATGAATCAGATGCAGCAGTCTACCTATAAAGCTTCTGAAAATAATCAGGATATTATTCTGCTTTCTCCTACCGGTTCAGGAAAAACGCTTGCTTTTCTATTCCCTGTTCTCCGAAATCTTAAAAAAGAGGATTCCGGTATTCAGACTTTGATTTTAGTTCCGGCAAGGGAATTGGCTTTGCAGATCGAACAGGTGTTTAAAGCAATGGGAACGGATTTTAAAGTTTCTGTTTGCTATGGCGGACATGATAAAAAGATTGAAGTTAACAATCTGATAGAAGCTCCCGCGGTTTTGATCGGTACTCCGGGAAGAGTGGTTTATCATTTAAGAAATAACAATTTTGATCCGAAAACAATTCGAACTTTAGTGTTGGATGAATTTGACAAAGCTCTGGAATTAGGATTTCAGGAGGATATGGATTTTATTATCAATTGCCTGAAAAATGTTTCTCAAAGGATTTTGACTTCGGCTACTGCCATGGATGAAATTCCGGCATTTACCGGATTAAAGAATGAGAAGATTATTAATTTCTTAAAACTAAACGAAACCAAACCAGATATTCAGCTGAAAAAGGTAATGACCACTCCGGAAGAAAAACTGGATACTCTCTTCAATCTGATCTGTAAGATAGGAAATAAAAGAACATTGATTTTCTGCAATCACCGCGAAGCTGTTGACCGGATTTCTGAGCTCTTAAGACAAAAGGGGATTGACAGAGAGACATTCCATGGCGGTATGGAACAGGATGAAAGAGAACGCGCCTTATTGAAATTCAGGAATGATTCCGCCAGAATTTTGATTACCACTGATCTGGCTTCCCGCGGTTTGGATGTTCCGGAAGTTGAGTCTATTGTTCATTATCAATTGCCTCCCAAAGAAGATGCTTTTATTCATAGAAATGGACGTACTGCAAGGATGAATGCCAAAGGTTTCGCCTATTTAATAATGACGGAGGACGAAAATTTCCCATTCATTAAAAATAATATCCCCGAAGAAAATGTGTCCGGTTTCAACAAGGTTCCGGGAAAAACACCTTTTCAAACCATCTACATCAGTGCAGGTAAAAAAGACAAGGTTAATAAAGTGGACATTGTGGGATACCTGATCAAAAAAGGAGAATTGCAAAAGGAAGATATTGGCTTAATAGAAGTAAAAGATACCACCTCCTATGTTGCTGTTGTAAGGGATAAAGTAAATGCTGTTCTCAAAAAGCTAAGCAATGAAAAATTAAAAGGTAAAAAAGTAAAAATGGAAGTAGCATACTGATACTTCCATTTTAGTTATTTTGTTCCTCTTACTTTGGTGGGTAAAATATAAACCGATTTTGAAGCTGTAATGAAAAGTACATCATTATTTTCACCGCCAAAAGTCACATTGGATGTCCAGTCTTCTGGGATCGGAATGTGATAAATCTTTTTTCCGTTGCGATTAAAAACGTGTACTCCATCTCCCGTTAAGTAAAGATTTCCATGTTTGTCCAACGTCATTCCATCGGAACCCATTTCACAGAAAAGTTTCCTCTCTGAAAGCTTCCCTTCATCTAAAATATCATACACATAAGTTTTCTTGGCATCTATATCCGAAACATAAAGTTTTCTAAATTTTTCACTCCCAACAATTCCATTAGGTTGAGTAAAAGTGTCAATTTTAATTACTTTTCCATCTTTGCTTCTGTAATAAAGGCTCTTATGTGGAATCTCCTGCTTGAAATCATCCCAATACTCTCTTTCGTATAATGGATCTGTAAAATATAATCCGCCAAAGGAATCATTCCAAAGGTCATTGGGGCCATTCAGACGTTTTCCTTCAAAATCTTTTAATAAAACCTGAATTTTTTTGTCTTTTGATATTTTCCATATTTCCCCTTTATCATCAGAGCAGGTAATCAGATTTCCATCCTTATCGAAGTGCGTTCCGTTAGCTCTTCCTGTCTTATCCAAGAATTCAGTGATCCTATTGGTTTGCCATTCCCAAACATAAATTTTATCATTAGGCTGGTCTGTAAAATACACATTTCCTTCCTGATCCGAAGAAGGGCCTTCGGTAAAACTAAACTGGCCTGAAACTTTTTCAGGTTTCACATCATAAAACATATGGCTGTAATTTACTGATTGGCAGTTTACCAATGCTAAAACCAAACCAATCATAGATATCTTATTCATAATTTTCATACCACATGATTTTAAAGCGGCAATTTACGATATGGATAAATAAGATTCAATTTTTATTTTCTCATTTTGATGCAAAAATTAAAAAATAAAAAAATGTCCTAATTATCCTATTCTGTAAGTAGATAATATTAGTTATAAAAAAGTTTAATTAAGAGCTTTGTACTCATTAAATCTTAAGTATTTTTTTCAGACATCAATGTATAAAATACGAGATTATTAAAATCAAAGATAATAAATCTGTAAGACGATGAGTGCACAGCCCGACATTAAAATTTCTGAAATAGAAAATGAAGCCTTTCGTAACTCAGTGGGAACAATGGATGAAATGGGAAAAAGAAAATGGGTTTTTCCACGTAAGCCGAAAGGGAAATATACCAACTACAGGAATTATACGAGCTATCTTCTTCTGGCTTTATTTTTTGGATTGCCTTTTATAAAGATCAATCATAATCCTTTTCTGCTTATCAATATCATCGACAGGAAATTTTTTATTCTTGGACAGCCGTTTTATCTACAGGATTTTTTCATCCTTGCTTTGGGAGCGGTAACGTCTGTCATTTTTGTCATGTTGTTTACCGTGGTTTTCGGTAGAATATTCTGTGGCTGGTTTTGCCCGCAAACTCTTTTTTTGGAAATGGTTTTCCGTAAGATTGAATATTGGATCGAAGGTGACAGAAATAAGCAGATAAAACTTGACAGACAGGGATGGGACGCAGAAAAAATCCGAAAAAGGCTGATGAAATGGTCAGCATTCCTTTTGATTTCTGTTATTATTTCCCACTTCATGTTTATGTACATTGTAGGGTATGAAGAGGTTTTCCACATTATGAGCGAAGGTCCTGCAGAAAATTCACTGAAGTTTACCATCATGATATTTTTCACCATGGCATTCTATTTCGTATTCTCATGGCTCCGTGAGCAGGTTTGCACATTGATCTGCCCTTATGGAAGACTTCAGGGTGTACTGATTGACAAACAGACGATCAATGTATATTATGATTTTAAAAGAGGGGAAGGCCGTGCCAAATGGAGAAGTGGGGAGGATAGAAAAGCAAATGGTAAAGGAGACTGTATTGACTGCCATCAGTGCGTTGTAGTATGCCCTACAGGAATTGATATCAGAAACGGGCAGCAATTGGAATGTGTAAACTGTACCGCATGTATTGATGCTTGTGATGAAGTAATGGAAAAGGTAGGGCTGCCTAAAGGATTGGTACGTTATGCTACAGAGGCCGAAATTGAAAACCGGGAAAAATTCAGATTTACGGCTAGAATGAAAGCCACAACCGTAATTTTAGCATTACTGATCGGATTTCTTGGCTTTTTAATGTATGACCGTGGTTCAATGGAAGCAAAATTCATTAAACCGGCAGGCTCTACATTTTTCGTGAAAAACGGCAAAATCACCAACTCTTTTATTTATACTCTTCTGAATAAGTCTAATGAGAAAAAGACCCTTATAATAAAAGTGATCGCACCTAAAAATGCAGAAATCACTTATTTTGGTGCTGAAAAGATCATATTAAAAGGTGATCAGATGCTGAAAGGAAATATCAATATTTCTTTTCCTGAAAAGGAAATTAAGTTCTCCAAACAAGATATGGTCATTGGTGTCTTCGATGAGAAAGGAAAACTTGTAGATTCATTTGAAACCACATTTGAAGGTCCATTTAAGTTGCTTTTATAATCTTATGATTTATATTTTTTGATAAATTGGGTAGGTGTCATTCCGGAGTTTTTCCGGAATACCCTTACAAAATAGGAGTACTCTTCATATCCCAGGCGAAAAGCAATTTCCACAAGACTTTCATCAAGATACATCAGCATTCTTTTGGCCTCAAGCATCAGTCTTTCAGTAATTACTTCTGTAGCCGTTTTCTGAACTACCGTTTGTGTAATCCTGTTTAAATGTTTAGGAGAAACATTCATCATAGAAGCGTAATGAGAAATTGATTTTTCAGTAGAAAAATGCGCTTCCAATAGATTTTCAAAATCCTGATAATGCTTTAAATAAGAAACGCTTGCCGGCAATACCAATGCATCATAATCTTTGGAAAACTTTCTTGAAGCATTGATGTATATCTTGGAAATAAGGGAAAGAATACTCTCATTTTTCATCAAGTTCTGTGCATTATATTCATTTTCGATTTCCCGGAATAAAGCAATCGTTTTTTCCAAATCCAACCTTTCTAACAGGAGCTTTCTTGGAAAGGCAGCTGAATTAAAAAACGGAAAATTCCTGAGTTTCTGATTTACATAATGCATATCATAATACTCTTGGGAAAAAAAGAAAATATAACCATCTGCTTCCTGTGAAAGTTCCCAACTGTGAACCTGACCCGGAGATAAAAAAAACAGGCTTCCTTCGGAAACGTCATACTTCTGAAAATCGATTTCGTGAATTCCGACTCCTTTGGTGAAAAGAACGGTAACATAAAAATCATGCCGGTGTGGGTTTTCAATATGCTTGTGGCTTGAAACCAAATGATTCTTCAATGTATTAAAATAGAAATCCGAAGCATTTTTTTCAGGCTGAAAAAGATTAATATGAAGCACCGAAATAGAATCCATTTCTTTTTTTATTTCAAAAATAAACAAAGGATTTTATTTTATCATTAAAATCAGCCCTTCATGGCGCAAAACCACCAACAAAAAAACAGGGATTAACAAAATGCTAATCCCTGTAGTTATTGAGGTATTAAAAATTATTTAATGATAAGCTTTTGACTGTGTACTCCTTTAGAAGAGTTGAGTTTGATAATATAAACTCCTTTAGGCATGCTTAGATTAAATTCTTCGGTATGGTCTCCAGCTCCTTGATAAGAAGAAGAATGAATCAGTCTACCGCTTGAATCGAACAATGTTACTTTAACATCTCCGGATAAGTTTCTTGATTTGATAAAGAAGTTTCCATTACTTGGGTTAGGATAAATCTTAATGTCATTATTTACAGCAGGTGCTTCATTAACTCCTAGAGCCTGAGTAGTCTGAGTACATACTTCAATAGCCCATGAATTGATGGTTCCCTGGTCTCCTACATAGTTATCCGATGCAAATAATTTCCAAGTTCCCTGTGCCTTTTGACCTTTAAAGATTCCTAAAGATTCATAAGATTTAACATCTCCCTGGATCGGAGTAGCACAAGTAGCTGTAGCTCCCGTATCACTAAACGCAGCTATGATATTATCCTGAGAAGTACACGATCTGTTCCAAATAAGAGCAGAAGCACCATTAGGAGCTTCAATTCCCACTGCTAAATCCTGAACATAAGTATGTGCAATGTTTGGAGTCACTTTAATTTTTGTGATAGTACCCGTATTATTGATTGTTAAAGGCGCTAATACTCTAGGAGAAGAGATGGCATCTCCTCCAGGTCCGTCTGTAATGGTTACTGCAGGTCCGCTATACGTATATGTAGTACAGCTTTCTCCCGTTACGGTATAATCAATCACAAAGCTTGGGCTAACTGCATAATAAATATTATTTACGGCTTCAACTAAGATATAAGCGTTAGCAGATGTAGATCCTGCCGGAATAGTTACTTGCTGAGTTCCGTCATTAGGCGTATTGGCTGCAATGGTTGTAAATGTAGCTCCACCGTCAATAGAAAGCTTGATGTTGACATTTGCCGTACTTACCGGAGCTGCTGTAGTACCTGCGACATTCCAAGTAACAGTAGTATTGGCCCCGGAAGTTAATGACTGTCCAAATGTAGGTGCAGTAACCTGGAACGGACCGGAAACAGCATCAACTGTTACGGCCATGGTTGCCTGACCTATTTGTGCCTGTGTAGGATTATTATTCCTTACAGACATATTGAAGTTAAGTGTTCTTGCTACGCTGGATACGGATTCCCACGTAGTCGTTAATACGCCTGCCAATACTTTATTGAAACCAGGGAAATATCTTGCCGGAGTACTTACTGGGCTTACAGATCTGAATAAAGGTCCCGTAGGTTTTGCGGCATAGGCAATAGAATTGGCGCCAATCTGCGCATTAGCAGCCTGATCTGTTTGTTCTACCGTGTAAGTATAAGAAGCGCTGCCTGCATCAGATGTTGTTCCTCTGATAACAAAAGGAGTTGACTTTGGAATCGTATAACTACTACCACTTAATGTCACTGTCGGAGCAGCAATGGTAAATGGTGTATTGGTGCCACAGGTCACTGAATTCACCTTAGTTCTGATCTGGTTGATGCTATTAATATGATAATAGTCATTGGAGTTGAATTGTACATCCAGATTTCCATCGGCAATTCCCGTATAAGCCATAATGGTACTTCCACTACCCGGCTCTACTCTTTGATCTAGCTGACCAGTATAAAAAGTATAAGTATGCCCTGCTCCCAATTGGTGTCCCATCTCGTGAGCTACATAATCGATATCAAATTTATCCCCTTCAGGGAAGTTATGAGCTGTCCAGCCTCCTGCTTTCTGGCCACTGCTACAAATCACTCCTAAATAAGCAGCCCCGTTAGCATTCTGTTTATCGATCAAATGTCCCAGATCATAGTCTGTAGACGGAATTATACCTGTTATTCCCGTTATGGCATCATCAGGTCCTCCTGTCGTATAAGGTTCTGCCGTACCACCGGTATAAAATATTAGAGCATTGGTATTGGCGATCAGGTTAAAATGTAAAGCCAATTCTCTTTCAAATACGCCGTTTAACCTTGTTACGGTAGCATTCATGGCCGCAAGAATAGCTGTTTTCTTTTGAGCATCTGTAGCTGAACCCGGAATTCCCGCGGCAGTTAGATGATAATCTCCATAAGCTGCTGTACACGATAAAGCAAGTCTGAAAACATTATAACCAGCCAATTTATTCGTAGAAATGTTTCCGTTCGCAATATTCTTTTCTACTTCACCCATAGTAGAGCAGATGAAAGGTTCATCAGTCTGATTTTTCCTGGCTTTTGAATCAAAAACTGCATAGATCTTTCTATCCTCAGAATAAGGTTCTATATATTCCGAAGCCCCTGATCTGGAAATCATGGATGAAAAATTAATATGAGATAAGCTAAATCTCAAATAGGCAGATGGGTCGTCTACTCCTATTCCTACATAAGATCTGATTTCCGGATGTTGTGCTTGTAATTCAGGAGCCATACTAGAAGACTCCCAAACCTGGAATTTCTCAACCTCACCACTGGCACCAGGAATTGAAACAATAATTCCTTTACTATTTGATGAACGTTCTGGAGCATTTTTTAATGTTTGTCTCAGCTCATCTGTATTAAGTGAGTACAGTGCTGAATATTCCAGCTTCTCCTGAGATTTTTTTACTTTTTGGGACCGGAGTTCCGTTTTAGACCACTGTGAAAATCCCCAAAAAGGGATCAACAGCATCATAATAAATAAAGAGCGTTTCATATTTGAATATTTTAGGTTTGTATTATATTGATTGTAAGGGGGATATTTCGTCTAAAGTTACAAAAAAACATGATTTGTTAAGGAAATCATAAGGTTATTTTTATTATGTTAATTAAAATAAATACTATCTGCGAAAAACATCATAAGATATGGTTCTGAATAATATTTAAAACTCATAGTTGTAATACATTTTAAAAAATTTTATCTTTGGAGTTTAGGATTAGTAAAATGAAGATAAATTTACCTGATAAACTGTATTATTCCATAGGAGAAGTAGCTAAGGCTTTTGATGTAAACACCTCACTAATACGTTATTGGGAGCAGGAATTCCCTATCATCAAACCTAAAAAAAATAAAAAAGGGAACCGCTACTTCACTCCGGAGGATATTAAAAACCTTCAGATCATTTATCATCTCGTAAAAGAAAAGGGATATACTTTAGACGGTGCCCGTATCGCATTGACAACCAACAGCAAAATTTCTGAAACCATTACACTGATAGACAGGCTTGAATTCGTAAAGGCTGAACTTCTGAAACTTAAAGAATCATTAGTAGAAAAGGATACTGAATAAATTGCATAATAAACAAGCCCTCCAAATTGGAAGGCTTATTTTTTTAAAACCAGAGAAAAACTTAGGCTGCTCACATAGGCAGCCTAAGTTGTTGCCTTTTTCATCATTTGGCATTTGTGTTTTAGTATTTCAAAAATATTAAAAAAACATTTAATCACCAAATGGTGATTATTTTTTCATTAAAACACGGTAAAACAAATTATATTTAACACAATTAAGAAAAACTTTTAACTAAAATAAAATCCTAAATGAAAAATATAAACTGGTAATCAATGAGTTAAAATACATTCAAGGAACGATTATTCTGAAAAACCAAAAAAGAGGTCACCAAATCAACTTAAGAATAACAAAAAAAATTCTTTCAAAGTATAAATTCAATTTATTTCAATCACCATAATGGGATTAATTTATTTAAAACCAATTAAAAATCAAATATTTACCCATTATTTTATGAAATTTTCAATTTTGTCATTAAGTTTACCTTATGATGAAAAAAGATTATTACCAAAAGGTAGCATTTCTGGGAGTGCTGCTCATTATCCTGTCCGGATTTCAAAAATATACAGATAAGAAGGATAATTTTACCGATGTACGGTTCATTACGGAAAGTACAGTTCCCTTATCAGAATTTGATCCCAATGATCTGGATGTCAAGCAATGGCAGAAATTAGGTTTTTCTGAGAAGCAGGTTGCTGCCATTTTTCATTACAAGGAGCTGATTGGCGGAAAATTTATTTCCAAGACACAATTAAAGAAATGCTATGCGATTAAAGCAGAAAAATTTGAAGAGCTGAGCCCTTACATTCTGCTTCCTGAAAACACACAGAAAACTGGCATTTATACGCCTAAAAATCCCGTTGAAAAAACACTTAATCTTTCCGGAAAATTTAATCCTGATCACATTTCTGCTGATCGTTGGATTCAAATGGGCTTCACTGAAAAGCAGGCAGAGGCTATTTTAAAATATAAAAAATATCTTGGTGGAAGTTTCGTCAGTAAAGAAAAATTTAAAGGATGCTTTATCATTAGTGAAAAGAAATACCACCAATTAGAGCCCTATCTCCTATTACCAGACAAAGACGTTACGAATTCATCTAACCATACAACAAAAATACAATACCATACTTTTGATCCTAACATTCTTGATATGGATGGATGGCAATCTTTGGGCTTTTCACAAAACCAGACGAAAGTTATCATTAATTATCGGGACAGAAACTTAAAAGGAAGTTTTAAGAGTCTGGAAGACGTTCAGAAATGTTTCGTTATTTCTGCAGAAAAATTCGAAGAATTGAAACCATACATCAAGATAGCTCTTCCTTCTATTTCTACTAAACAGGAGAAAACAGATTTCTCAAAAATTGACTTGAATGTAATTACCTTTAAGCAACTTTTAGAATTTGGGCTTGATGAAAGGAGTGCAGCTTCATTAATAGGTTTTAGAAGAAAACTTGGGGGCTTTGTTAATAAACAACAAATTCTAGAAACTTATAATATCGACAAAGAACTGGCTGAAAAATTAATTTCTATTTGCCCATTAAATGCATCAGAAGTTCAAAAATATACTTTGCTGGATGCTCCCGAAGAATGGCTAAAAAATCACCCATACTTTAAATATTCTGCGGATAAGATCATTTTTTACAGAGTAAGTAACCCGGATGAAAAGAAGATTTGGAAATTTTTGAAGCTAAAGCCGGAATATGAAACGAGAATGAAGTTGTATTTAAAATAGTTTTGAGTTAATTAATCTGCTGTTTTACTGGAATCTTCGAGAAGTGTATTAAGAGCTAAAAGCTCTTCATCCGTAAGGTCTCTCCACTTACCAATGGGAAGATCCAATTTAATATTCATAATACGGATTCTTTTCAACTTCTTAACTTCATACCCTAAATATTCACACATCCTGCGGATCTGCCGATTAAGACCTTGGGTAAGAACAATACGGAAATTCATTTCATCAATTTTCTCCACTTCACATTTTCTGGTTACCGTATCTAAAATGGGAACCCCATTTCTCATTTTATCCAGAAATTTAGGCGTAATAGGTTTATCCACTCTTACCAGATATTCCTTTTCGTGGTTGTTTCTGGCTCTCAGAATTTTGTTGACGATATCTCCGTCGCTTGTCAGTAAAATCAACCCTTCACTGGGTTTATCCAGTCTTCCGATCGGGAAGATTCTTTTAGGATGGTTGATGTAATCTACTATATTATTTTTTTCACGTTTAGTATCCGTTGTACAGACAATCCCTACTGGCTTATTGAAAGCAATATATACAGTTTTTTCCTGAGGCTCGCGAATCGGTTTTCCATCAACTTCCACTACATCTTCATCGGAAATTTTCGTTCCAAGTTCAGGAATTTTTCCATTTACTTTTATTCTTCCTTCTTCCAACAGCTTATCCGCTGCTCTTCTGGAACAGTATCCTACTTCTGAAAGATATTTATTAATGCGTGTTTTCTCCTGCATGATCTTCGTTTTTAAAACTTTCAAATCTAAAATCATTATCCAGAAACTGATCTGTGGCATCCTCAATCCGGTAGTCTCCGATCTTGGTTCTTCTCAATTGAGTAAGGTACGCTCCTACTCCAAGTTCCTGACCAATGTCATGAGCCAGACTACGGATATAAGTTCCTTTTGAACATCCTACCATAAAACTTACGTGAGGAAAGTTTATTCTGATATCTTCAATATAAAAAATGGTGGTCTTTCTGGATTTCATCTCTACCTCTTCTCCTGCTCTTGCCAGATTATAAGCTCTTTCACCATCTATTTTTATGGCTGAAAATACCGGTGGTTTTTGTTCTATTTCTCCAACAAATTTTGTTAAGGTTTCTTTGATGAAATCTTCTGAAATATGAGAAATATCCTGGTGAAGGATTTCAGGCTTTTCTGTATCGTAACTTTCTGTTTGAACGCCTATTTTGATCTCCGTCCAATATTCTTTGGGGGCATCCTGAATTTCCGGGATTTTCTTAGTGAATTTTCCACAGCATACAATGAGAAGACCTGTTGCTCTCGGATCAAGTGTTCCGGCATGTCCTATTTTAAATTTTTTGGGAAGTTTAAATTCTCTTTTAAGCTTATATTTCATTTTATTGACCGCCTGAAATGAAGTCCAATCCAATGGCTTGTCCAATAAAAATATCTGTCCTGACTGTAATTCTTCGGCTGTCATTAATGATGAATAATGGTAATAAATTCCGTTATTTAAAGAAATAGAAATAAATAAGCAAAGCAATTCCAACAAAAATACGGTACCATCCCCAAGGTTTGAAACCATATTTGTTTAGCATTCCTATAAATGCCTTAATAGCGATCAAAGCCACAACAAAAGCTACTATATTACCTACAATGAAAATAGTGATATGCTCTTGTGAAGAAAGGATCATTTCATATCCTTTTTGTGGATTTCCTGTTTCCTTACCCCAGGTTTTCAGGAATACAGAGTAAACCGTAACTGCAAGCATTGTGGGAACAGCTAAAAAGAAAGAAAATTCAGCGGCTGCTTTTCTGGTCAATCCCTGCGCCATACCTCCGATAATGGAAGCCGCGCTTCGGCTGGTTCCGGGCATCATGGCCAAACATTGCCAAAAGCCTATAGTAATTGCATTTCTTACGGTAATTCCTTTTTCGTCATCGATCTTTGCATTTTTAAACCACTGATCCGCAAATAACAAAACAACTCCTCCTAGAACTAATACTGAGGAAATCGCTATCTGGTTGCCAAGAACCGCTTCTATTTTATCATCAAAGATATATCCCAATACTAAAGCCGGTATTACAGCGAAGCCCAGTTTATAATAAAATTTGATATTGTTAAAGTCGAAGAATTTTTTCCAATACGCCACTACCACAGAAAGAATGGCTCCGAACTGAATGGAAACCTGAAACATTTTTAGGAACTCATCATCCTGCAATCCCAGCAAATTTGCCGTAAACCCCATGTGTGCCGTAGAGGAGATAGGCAAATATTCAGTAAGTCCTTCTATAATGGCAATAATAATTGCTTTTATTAAATCCATATTCTATCTAAAAAATTTAAAGATTAAGAAATAGGAAATTTAGAATGTGACCATCCAAATCTCTTAATTCCTTAATCTTCAAAGTAAATTGTATTATTTTCTTTTTAGGATTGCATATACTTCTATAACAAAACCGATAACAACAAACAACGGTGCGATTCTGATTCTGCGAACAGAGAAGATATCATCGTTCCATTGGTTAGGATCTAATTTCCCCTCCACTGTATTTGCATCGGGCCCCATCATTAAAAGAAATCCAACTACAATAAATGCTAAACCAATAAGCATCCATTTAAAATTCTGCTGTCCGAAATAGAAGGTTCTTTCTTGTGGAGTTTCAGTATCCGTGCCGAAATCCGCAGCGGAAAATTTATTTGTTTTTTTGCTCATTATTAAGAGTAATATAAATCGTCAACATTTGTTCTCAGGAATCTCCAGGTTGCTACAATAGTACTTAAAACCGTAATCAATATCCCCACTCCAAGTACCAATAAAATTAACCAGAAGTATTGTTGATTGTTCTGTACAAAGGCAGACCCAATCTGATTCGTGAAATAATACCAAACCCCGAATAAAGCAAGAAGTCCGATCACAGCACCAATAGCACCTAAAACAATGGCTTCAATAATAAAAGGCTTTAAGATAAACCTTCTTTTTGCTCCTACCAGCTGCATGGTTTTGATAATAAATCTTTTTGAGAATATTTTCAGACGGATTGAATTGTTGATTAAAACAACTGCTAAGACCAGGAATAAAATGGAGAAACCTAATATCCATCTCAGGATCTTGGTCAGGTTATTATAAACTTCCACCATTAAGGTGCTGTCATTTTTAACATCTACAATTCCCGGAACAGATTTGATTATTTTGATGGCTTCATCAATTTTAGCCGGATCTACATATTCCGGTTTTAAAGCTACTTCTATAGATGACGGGAAGATATTCTCTTCGAATAGTGCATCAGCATCAATTCCCATACTCTTTTTGGCTTCCTGGGACGCCATTTCCCTTGAGATGTAAGTCGCTTTTTTTACGGGTGCCAAAGTCTGTACTTTTTTAAAAGTTTCTTCCTCCAGTTTAGCAATTTTCAAAGAATCTTTAGCATCATAGTTTTCATCAAAGTAGGCGTTCACCACCAATTGTTCTTTGATATAGTCGGAATATTTCTGAGCATTTATTAAAATCAATCCCATTAATCCCAACAAAAATAACACTAAGGCAATACTTATTACTACAGTAATATTGCTGGACCGAAGCCTTTTCTTATTAAATTCATCTACAGATTTAGCCATTAATATTAAAATTTTTGGCTAAAATAGAAAAAAACTTCCGAAATTTGGGACGAAATTCAGAAAATCATTGTTAACAAAATCATAAAAAAACGTTGAGTGTAAAGGCAAAAAAACATCTTGGTCAACACTTCTTGACAGATGAAAACATCGCTAGAAAAATTGTAGAAGGGTTAAGCTTCAACAACTATAAAAATGTTATGGAAGTGGGACCCGGAATGGGTGTTCTCACGAAATATCTTTTGGAAAAAGATCAGAAAATATATCTTGCTGAAATTGATAAGGAATCCATAGAATATTTGAAGAACAACTATTCTGCTGTTACTGAAGAAACCTTCGTTGGAGATTTTTTAAAACAGGATTTCTCATTTGTAAAGGATGAACAAATTGCCATTATAGGTAATTTTCCTTACAATATTTCTTCACAGATTTTATTCCAGATCATTGACCATTATGAACTGATCCCTGAAATGGTGGGAATGTTCCAAAAAGAGGTTGCCGAAAGAACAGCAGCCGTTCCTAGAACAAAGGATTACGGAATTCTTTCTGTCCTTGTACAGGCCTATTATGACACTTCTTATCTTTTCACCGTTCATGAGAATGTATTTAATCCACCTCCTAAAGTAAAATCCGGAGTCATCAGACTGACAAGAAATCCGAAAGAAGGCCTTGCAGGCAATGAAGTTCTTTTCAAGCAGATTGTAAAAGCAGGCTTTAATCAAAGGAGAAAAAAGCTTTCTAATGCCTTGAAAATATTAAATATTCCGGAAGCATTAAAAACTCATGAGTTCATGGATAAAAGAGCCGAGGAACTTAGTGTAGCAGACTTTATTAATTTTACCAATCTTTGGAAAATGAATCAATAAAATTAAATAAAAAAGCCTTTCAATACTGAAAGGCTTTTTTATTTGCATTATCTATTAATTATTATTCTCTGTTTTTCAACATAATCCATCCGGACCAGTTCATTTGAGCTTTTGATTTAGGATACTCAAAATTGAACTTGTACCAATATGTAGCTGTCGGAAGTCTCTTACCTCCTACTGAACCATCCCAGATTGGAGTTTCTTTTGAGAATCTGAACATTTCAACTCCATATCTGTCATAGATAGATCCGGTGAAGTTTTTAAAGTCCCCAAAAGCGGTAAGGTCTAATACATCATTCACACCATCCTGGTTAGGTGTAATCAGGTTATTGATATGTAAGGTATAGAATTCAATCTCTCCTGTACAGTGGGTACCTTGTATTCTCACCTGAATATGGTAAGTTGTATTATTCAACAGGTTAGTGAATACGTTTGATTCTTGCCATGTAATTCCGTTATCAATAGAATATTCAAGGGTTCCATAAATATTATTAATCGAAGTATTCTGTGCAGTAACTGTTAGTGTGTTATTACCATATTGTAAATTAGTAATATATGGTGTAGCTGCGCCCATTACTTTCGATGTGAACGTTTTTGTACAATATCCGTTGTCAATAGTCACCGTATATACTCCTAACTGATCTACATTGATAGTCTGCGTTGTTGCACCGGTACTCCATAAATATTTATAATTTGGTCCTGCTCCTGCATCCAGAGTAACTCTGTCTCCAATACACATTTCAACATCTTTTAGAGGAGATGTAATTTCAGGGGTAACCTCTACGGTTACAGTTGCAGGCTGTAAAGATTTACATCCTTTTACTCCTAAAGCGTATACTGTAAACGTTGTTGTTTGATAAAGTGTTGCAGATTGAGTATTACCTGTACCCGGGAAATTACTCCACAAATAAGTGTTTCCTCCTGATGCCGTAAAGTTTACAGTCTCACCCGGACAAACTTTTATTCTGGAAGATGTAAGGTGAGCTACTGGTGTAGCTTCTTTCAACAATTTCAATTTAACCAATTGGCTACAGAAACCGCCATTGGATACAACAACATACAAAATTTGTCCGTCTGTACCGTTATAGCTCAAAATATTCTGAATATAGTTCCCATTCTGAGCCTGAGCATCAGTCTGGTTTTCATAGAAATAGAAAACAGCTCCCGGTGTCGGACTTATTGATGACATAGCATTCGTCAAATCAAAGGTCGTAATATCCGGTGTGGTACAGAGCAATAAGGTTGCATCCTGAGCCAATGGTGTTGTACCTCCATGAATTTGAATAGAGGCTGTTCCCGGACAAGGATTTCCCGGAACACTTACTTCAATTGTATATGTTCCTGGCTGAACAGCTGTAATTGTGTTTGTTGTAGCTCCTGGTATTGGAGTTCCATTAAAGAACCACTGGAATGTCATCACAGGGTCATTCACAGAAGCTGTTAATACCTGAGGAACATTATCACAAACATTAATTTCTGCCGGTAAAGTAGCTCCGTTATTATCAAGAAGCTCCACACCAATGTTGAAAGAACCACCTTCCAGGAATACAGCAGAGTCATAAGAGCTGTCAAGAGCATCAGCCAACACCATTTTGAAGTGATAAGCCTGCCCAGGAACTACAGTTGCTGTCGCCGTAAGTGGAATTGTTCTTCCGTTAAAGTTAGTTTCGATATTGGCAGTGTTATATCCTCCAAAAAATGTTGGATTTGCAGCTCCACAGCTAAGCGGTGCCCCACTGAACTGAGTAGCCGGGTGAATATTGGTCACACTCACAGGTCCTGCTCCACTAGGTAGTACTGCCATATTAACATACGGTCCTCCTGAAACAGGTTTCAGTAAGAGCGCAAATGCATCTGAGAAATTACATGGAAATCCTCCTGTATATTCTTCAGAAGCAAACAAATAATTAAATTTCACCTGACTGGAAGTCGGTACAAAGTCAAACTCCAGAATCACAGCATCATTCAATGTCCCAGTAGGATTGGTTGCTGCTACTAAATCCGGATCACTCCCTGTTGGTAAATCATCACCAAGTGTCCCTGCATTCAAAGAATTCCCTCCTTTCACTACATATCCTGTAGATAATACAATCCCATCTTTAAAAGGGAAATTAGTGGTTCCTTTATGGAAGTATCCCCAAGATCTGTTGGCATTTCCTACCGGAAGGTTAGGATTTACCACCACATTGGAAACATTCGGAGTTATACAGGAATTCGTTCCTGAAGAAATTAAAACATCTTTTACCAATTGGGTAATGCTATAATTGGATTCATTATAGCCCACTGCATTGATATCAATAAAAGCTCCTGCTTTCATTGATAATGCCGAAGCCTGTTCTTTCTGAGGTTTCCTTGGAAGATTCTGAGAAAAGAAAAAGGACGGTGTAATTAATAAAAAGAAAATAAACAGTAGATTTCTATTCATAATATTTTTGTTTTAACAAATTTAAATTTTTTTTGAATATATCGCACTAATATTTAACTTTTTTTATGATTGAAAAACAAAGAAAGGCGCCCTGTTGAGGCGCCTTTATATTTAGTTTCTGTTTTTAAGCAATATCCAGCCCGAACGAAGCTCGAGTTTCTTACTAGCAGGATTTTCCCACTGAACCCTATACCAATACGTTGCTGTCGGAAGATTTATTCCTTTAAGCGAACCTCTCCATACAGGCTCAGATTTTGTAGCTTTAAATAATTCCGCCCCATATCTGTCAAAAATAGAAGCCGCAAAATTATTATAGTTACTTATCCCTGAGAAATCAATCCCTTCATTAATACCGTCCTGATTTGGAGTGATGGCATTACTGATCACAAATGTGTAATAACTCAATGAAGTGCTACATTTGGCATCTTTTACTCTTACCATCATATTATAATTGGTATTATCCAATACATTATAGAAAATATTGGATGTCTGCCATGTTACACCACCGTCAATTGAGTATTCTAAAACTCCACCCGTTGGATTAGAAGCCGTAAGCGTCAGAACATGATTCTCGTATACAACATTCGTAAACTGCGGAAGATCCGGATTCAACAACTGAGCAGAGAAAGTTTTAGAACAAACTCCATTGCTTATTGTCACGCTATACGTACCTACAACATTTGTAGTTATTGTCTGAGTAGTTGCTCCTGTACTCCATAAATAAGTATAGCCAGGTCCTGCTCCTGCATCTAAAACTCCGGAATCCCCGACACAAACATACACATCGTGTAAAGTAGAAGTGATGGCCGGAACTACTTCTATAGTAATGGTAGCAGGATTTACGGAACTACATCCGTTTCCTCCTAATGCATACACTGAATAGGTAGTCGTGGTGGTAGGAGTAACAACTTGGGTATTTCCATTTCCTGTTAATCCGACCCAATTATAAGTAATACCTCCAGAAGCCGTTAGTGTAACAGATTCACCGGCACATATTTTAGATTTTGAAGCAGCTACAGTAGCCGTTGGAGGACCAACTATGACCGTTACAGTAGCTGGGTTTGCAGATACACACCCGTTAGCCCCTACTGCAAACACTGTATATGTTGTTGTTACCGTAGGCGATACCACTTGTGTACTTCCGTTACCAGGTAAACCACCACCCCAGTTATAGGTAGCTCCTCCTGTAGCCGTTAATGTTACTGATTCTCCAACGCAGATCTGTGGTTGTGATGATGTAAGTCCGGCAACCGGAAGTACTTTATCTTCAGTTACGGTTACAGTAGCTGTATAAGTACAGGTTAAATTTCCAGGTTGAGTAGTATTCTGAACTGTTAAAGTATATGTTCCTCCCGTATTCACAACCGGTGTCAATGTATTAGCTCCTGAAACAATGTTTCCTCCCGTAGTCGTCCAGGCGATGGTGGATCCGGCAGGAATTACTGAAGCAGATGCATTCAAGGTAATCTGAGTGGTTGTACATGTTATGGTTTGCGGGGCAGCTATCGTTAAAGTAGTTGTTGCAGTTTTTAATAACTGTAATGAAACCACATAACTACAGCCTCCACTTTTTACCAATACATAGACTGTTTGTCCTCCCGGGCTTGAATAAGTCGTTGGAGCTGCAATTGTATTTCCATTCTGAGCCAGGGCATCTGCCTGATTCACATAGTAGGTAAACGTTACTCCTGTTGCTGTGGTAATTTGTGGTTGAGCTGAAGTTAAATCGTAGGTAATATTTCCCGGCTCATAACATTTAAGCAATGAAGCATTTTGTACCGTAATAGGTTGAGAAACCTCTATGGTAATGGTTGCTGGATTTTGAGAAACACAGCCATTCGCTCCTACCGCGGTTACCGTATAAGTAGTTGTAGTTGTAGGAGTAACGGTTTGGGTATTCCCTGTACCCGGTAATGAAGTCCAGTTATACGTTGCCCCACCGGATGCCGTTAATGTTACAGTTTCTCCGGCACAAATTAGAACTTTTGTAGCCGTAAGCCCTGTAGTAGGGGGTGCACTGTCACCCACAACAGTTACTGTTGAAGTTGCAGTACAGGTTATATTTCCCGGTTGATATGTATTGGAAATGGTTAAAGTATACGTTCCGGCTGCATTCACTACCGGATTAAGCGTATTTCCTCCTGAAACAATATTTCCTCCTGTTGTGGTCCAGTTAAAAGTGGAGCCTGCAGGATATACCGAAGCCGAAGCATCTAATGTGATCTGAGAATTTGTACAGGTTAATGGTGTCGGTGCTGCAATAGTAGCTGTCATCTGAGGTGCCTTTACCAGATGAAGTTGAGCTATTTTGGAACAGAATCCATTTTTAACAAGTACATATACTGTTTGTGCTCCCGGACTCGAATAAGCTGTAGGAGCTGCAATTGTATTTCCATTTTGAGCCTGAGCATCACTTTGGTTGGCATAGTATGCGAACGTTGCTCCCGGCGTGGTACTGATTGAAGGCTGTGCCGTAGTTAAGTTGAAAGTGGCATTTCCTGCAACATAGCAACTCGTTAATGTAGCATCCTGTACTGTGGGAGAAGTTCCTCCCACTATAGTTATACTTGCTGTTCCCGGACATGTATTCCCAGGAATGAAAACCTGAACTGTATATAAACCGGGTTGTGTAGCTGTATAACTTATGGAGTTGGCTCCCGGAATAGGATTGTTATTAAAGAGCCACTGATAAGTAGCATTCGGAATTTGTGCAGATGCCGTAAACGTCTGTGGCTGATTATCACAAACATTAATTGATGACGGAAGCGCCACCCCCGCGGAGTTTAAAATCTGAACCCCAATATCAAATGATCCGGCTTCCAGGAAAACCCCGGAATCATAATTGGAGTCATCATAATCCGCCAAAACCATTTTGAAATGGTAGGTCTGTCCCGGAATTACAGTAGCCTGCGCCGTCAATGGTATGGTGCGCCCACTGAAATTGGTTTCTATATTAGCTGTGTTCTGCCCACCAAAATACGCTGCATTTTTAGGTCCGCAAACATATGTCGCAGGAACTATATTTGTTACACTTACAGGTCCTGCTCCTCCGGGAAGTACAGCAAGATTGGTATAAGTAGGATCACCTACTTTTTTCAATAGCAACGCAAATCCATCTGTAATTGTACAAGGAAAGTTTCCTTCATATTCTTCCGAAGCAAATAAATATCTGAACTTAACTTCCGTAGAAGTAGGTACAAAGTCGAATTCTATATAAGTAGCATCATTCAGTGAATTGTTGTTAACTCCCAGAGCGGCTGCCAAATCAGGGTCTCCTATGTGGCCAAAAACATCTCCCAGTTGGGGAGACTGAAAAGTGTTACCTGCTTTTCTTGCATGCCCTGTAGTAAGTATGATCCCTTTGGCAAACGGGAAATTGGTAGTTCCTCTATTGAAATATCCCCAGGTACGATTTTGATCACTCGGAGATAAGTTGGGGGAGACTACAACATTGCTTACATTGGCACTGGAACATGTAGAACCTCCATTGATTAGAACATCTTTTATTAATTGGGTGATACCGTAGCTTGATTCAGGATAACCAGGAGTATTAACATCTATAAAAGCTCCCGCTTTCATAGTTTGGGCACTCGCTTTTTGGGTAGTTACGGTTTTACCTCTACTTTGGGAAAAAGTAAAGTTACCTATAAGAACTAAAAAGAAAGCCAAAAATAAGCTTCTTGTCCTACAATTTAACATTTTATATTATTTTAAACAAAAATACTATTTTTTTTGATTGAAATTCACTTCAAGACAAATTGTATTGTTACTCATATAAACTTATCTATTTTCAAATATCAAATCTATTTTATAAAAACATAAAAAAGGCTAACAAATTGTTAGCCTTTCAAAATATCTGTTAAAATTTATATTATTCAATATTTTTTAATAATATCCATCCTGTTTTTACTGCTGTAACTTTATTGGCTGGGTCTTCATAAGAGATTTGATACCAATAAGATGCTGTAGGAAGTTTTTTACCCTGGAAATAGCCATCCCAGTATGGTCTAACTTTCTCTGCTACGTAAACCGCTTTTCCATAACGGTCAAATATAGTAGCTTTAAATTCTTTATAGTTGATCACTTCTCTGAAATCAATAATATCGTTTACATTATCTCCATTAGGTGTAATTACATTTTTCACTACAAACGTAAAGTAATCTAACATCCCCACACAAGTGGTAGTTTTCACTCGTACTCTGATAGGAATGAATTTATTCTTAGGAATGTTGGTGAATACATTTGAAGACTGCCAAGTTAAGCCATTGTCTACAGAATATTCCATTGGTCCGTTACTTACTGCCGTAATCGTAAGAGTCCCATTCTCATTATAGTCTACGTTGGTAATTTCAGGAACAATAGCCTGGATCACCTGAGTGGTAAAATCTTTGCTACAAACTCCGTTGCTGATCGTAACAGTATAAGGTCCTGCTTCATCTGCGATAATTGTCTGAGTTGTTGCTCCGTTATTCCATAGATAAGTATAATTTGGTCCCGCTCCTGCATCTAGCGTAATTTTGTCACCGATACAGATCATTCCCCCTTTCAATCCGGAAGTGATTGCAGGAACTACTTCTATTGTTATTGTTGCAGGTTGTAAAGATTTACATCCTTTTGCTCCGATTGCGTATACTGTATACGTAGTGGTTTGAGTTGGGCTTAAGGTTTGTGTTGCTCCCGAAGTTGTTGTATTATTCCACTGATAAGTTGAACCTCCTGAAGCCGTTAGGATTACAGATTCCCCCAAACATATTTTCATTTTAGAAGCAGCAACCTGAGCAACAGGTGTAGCCTCTTTTATTAAGGTTAATGTAACTATTTTGCTACAGAATCCTCCATTAGAAACCAACACATAAAGCACTTGTCCATCGTTTCCGTTATAACTTGTAGGGTTAGTAATAAAGTTATTATTCTGTGCCGTTGCATCTGCCTGGTTTGCATAGAACTTGATCACAGCTCCTTGAGTCGTTGTGATGGAAGGAATAGCATCATTCAAATTAAAGTTGGTAACTGTTGGCGTAGTACAAAGTTTTAATGAAGCATTCTGCGCTGCGGGTGTAGTTCCACCAATAATAGTGATTTTAGCTGTTCCCGGACACTGATTTCCCGGAACCATTACTTTTACTTCATATACACCAGGTTGTGTAGCTGTATAAATCGGATTGGTAGCTCCCGGAATCAAAACTCCGTCCTTATACCACTGGAAAGTCATCCCTGCAACAGTGCCCACCTGAGCTTTCAATATTTTAGGTGTATTATCACACATATTAATGGTATCCGGTAGTACAACTCCATTTTCATCAACAATTTTAATACCTATATCAAATGAACCTCCTTCAATAAATACCGCAGAATTATAACTTGAGTCTGAAGCATCTGCCAATACCATTTTGAAATGATAAGTTTGCCCTGGAATTACATCGGCAACAGCTGTTAAAGGAATTGTTCTCCCGTTGAAGTTCGTTTCAATGTTAGCAGTATTCTGTCCTGCAAAATACTGTGCGTTAATTGGTCCGCAAGTATAATTGGACGGTACTATGTTAGTAACACTAACAGGTCCTGCCCCACCTGGTAAAATAGCCATATTGGTATAGGTAGGATCTCCTACTTTTTTCAATAATAAGGCAAAACCATCGGAAAAATTCCCGCATGGGAAACTGGAAGTATACTCTTCCGAAGCAAATAAATAATTGAATTTAACCTGGTTACTGTTCGGTACGAAATCAAATTCCAGCGCAACAGCATCATGAAGTCCCGCTAATGGGTTAATAGCAGCCACTAAATCGGCATCACTCCCTGTTCCCGGACTATCACTCAAAGTATTGACTTCGAAAGCATTCCCAGCCTTGTTAGCTGCACCTGTTACCAGAATAATACCATCTTTAAAAGGAAAATTGGTAGTTCCTCTATGAAAATATCCCCAAACTCTGTTAGCATCTGTAACCGGCTGGTTAGGAGATACTGTAACATTGCTCACATTAGGTACTGTACAAGTACTTCCTCCCGTGATCAGCACATCTCTTACAAGTTGAGTGGGTGTATAGCCGGAAGGCGTATAAGAAGCAGCATTCACATCTATAAATGCTCCTGCTTTCATACTCTCCGTACTCATCTTCTCTCTTTGCGGTTTTCTTTGCTTAGTTTGAGAAAACACAGACGTTGAAACTAATAGTAATACTAAAAATAAAAAGTATTTTTCTAACCTATAATGTAACATTTTATCATTGTTTATTCAAAAATAGCAAAAATAAACATATGATGTTATATTTTTTAGAAATGAGACAATAAAGTAATATCAGATAAAACATCGTGATTTTTTGATTATCCAGCAAATTAAATCAAACAATGTTGAATTTTAGCCAATAAATTATTTGAAATACTTCATAAATCTAGAAAATTTCCCCAATATTAAATAATTAAAAAAAATATAAAACATTGAATTTCAGAACCGAAACTAATCTTTTTTCAGTTCATCAATTTTATCCTGAAGCTCCTGAATTTTATCTTTTAATGCTTTGATCTCGTTTTTATTGGAGCTCACATTGCTCTTTAGCATCACATTTTTCGCTCTTTCACTATGGTTTTCATCATCTTCCTCATCATTGATCTCTTCGATATCTTCCTGGATATCTTCAATATCTTCATTAATTTCTTCAATATCTTCGCTGATCTCCTCGATATCTTCACTGATTTCTTCGATGTCTTCCTGGATATCTTCAATATCTTCCTGGATATCTTCAATTTTTTCATGACTCCTGTTTACTGACATCTGAATAAAAATAGCCAGATAAATAGCTTCCAGTGAAACCACTGTGGTGAGGATTAAAAGCATTTTATCGAACTCCACGATTCCCAGCAAAGGAAGCAGAAACGAAATAATAAAAAATAAGGTATGGGCAATAAGAGAAGGAATAGACCCGATCCACCAAGTTATTCCGTTGGCAATTTTCTCTAAAGTTTCTATTTTTTCATTATCTGTTTTCATCATTCTTAATTTTATAACAGTTCTTTAGTAACCCCTAATCCAAACAAGGCAAAATCATATTTTGCCGGATCCTGATCATCAAATTTTCTAATGGCAATATCCAATTCTTCTACTGTTTTCCAGTCATTCTGCGTTCTGGAAATCAATCCCAGCTTTCTTGAAATATTTCCGGTATGTACATCCAAAGGAATCGACAGGTATTTCTGATCGATATTCTTCCAGATTCCAAAATCTACGCCACGCTGATCTTTACGGATCATCCAACGCAGAAACATAATGATTCTTTTGGCTGAAGAATTTTTATACGGTGAACTTACATGCTTATGGCTTCTATGTTTTTCCAACTCTAAAAATTGCTTCCTGAAGCGTTCAATAGAATGATAGAAGTTGATTTCTGGTTTTTCAACCTTAAATAAATCCTCCAGACTTCCATGATTCTTATAAATTCTATTGAACTGTCTGATAAAATAAGTAAAATCCTGCCCGTTAAATGTCCGGTGAATACTTTTATCCTGAATAGAGGCTAAGTCTTTCTCAGAGTAATTCAATACAAAATCATAGGGTGAATTCCCCATCAGATCCAGCATTTTCTCTGCTGATTTGATAATTGATTTTCTGTTTCCCCAGGAAATGGTTGCTGCCAAAAATCCTGCAATTTCTATATCCTGCTGTATAGAAAAGCGATGCGGAATCTGCACCGGATCATTTTCTATAAAATCTGCATTATTGTATTGATCAGCTTTTTCATTCAAAAAGCTTTTCAATTCTTCAGAGTTCAACATACTTTCTTTAAATTTTCACGCACTCCAGTGCTTTCGGGAGAAATGTATTCGGAAAAACATTTCTGGCTTCATCCGTAAACACCGTAAGATCCGCATAACGATTGGAAAAATGTCCTAAAATCAATTTCCCCACCTCAGCCTTTTGTGCAATTTTTGCAGCTTCTAGAGCCGTTGAATGTCCTGTATAATCTGCCATTTCCTTCAGATCATGTAAAAAAGTAGATTCGTGATATAAAACCGTTACATTTTTAATGATCGGGATCACACTTTCAAGATATCTCGTATCACTGCAAAAAGCATAAGAAACTGATGGAGTGGGTTCCACTGTAAGCACCTCATTTTTAAGAACATATCCGTCACTTAAGACAAAATCTTTCCCAGCCTTAAGATTATGATAATCACAGACCTCAATCTCATCATACTTCGCAATCTCCTTCATATTAAGATGTCTGTCTTTTGGTTTTTCCTTGAACAGATAACCGTTGCAATAGATCCTGTGATCCAAAGGAATTGTATATACTTCTACCCTGTTATCTTCATAGATCTTTTCGGAGTAATCTTTATCCAGTTCATGATACACCACTTCAAAACCACGATGGGTTTCCGTAATGGTAAAAATGGTTTCCAGCATATTTTTGATTCCTTTAGGCCCGTAAACGTGTAAAGGGTTTTCCCTTCCCAACAGCCTGAAGGAGGCAATAAGCCCTGGGAGTCCGAAACAGTGATCTCCATGAAGATGAGAAATAAATATATGATTGATCTTTGAAAACCTTGCTTTTGCTTTTCTCAGCTGTACCTGTGTTCCTTCTCCGCAATCGATCAGGAAGTGCCTTTCTTCCATTTCCAGCAATTGTGATGTGGGAGATGAATTGATCGTGGGTATCGCTGAATTAAAACCTAATATCGTTAAATAAGTACTCAAATCAATAGTTTATGATAACAAATGTACAACAGAAAAACCTAAAACCCGAATTTATTGTTGCTGGTCAGCGACTTTCAGGTAATTCAGAAATAAATCCAGTGCTCTTTTACGGTGGCTGATCTGGTTTTTATCTTCGGGGTTCATTTCAGCAAAGGTTCTGTCGTAGCCTTCAGGAACAAAAATAGGATCATACCCGAACCCTTTGAAGCCTTTGTTTTCAGTCAACAGATTCCCATGAACCCTACCTTCAAAGTATTTTGCCCCGTTTTCGTCATAATAACATAGAACGGTAATAAAATACGCTTTTCTGTTTTCTTCACCTTCCATTTCGCCCAACACTTTTTCAATATTTTTAGCAAAATCATGATTTCCTGCATAACGGGCGGAAAAAATCCCCGGTCTTCCGTCCAGCGCTTCAACAACTAGCCCACTGTCGTCTCCTAAACTTGGAATTCCTGTTTTTTCAAAGCAATATTTGGCTTTAATTAATGCATTGGCGTTGAAAGAATCTCCATCTTCCACAATTTCATCGTGAATATCATAATCCGTAAGACTTTTAACGATAAAATCATTTCCTAAAATCTGTTGAATTTCCTCTTTCTTATGTTCGTTGTGTGTGGCAACCAATAATTCCATATCCATTTTCATTTTTTATTTAAATTTCAGCGTAATGCACTTTATATTTTTTCATAAACAGGTAATAGAAAAGTGAAAAAATTACAATTCCGATTCCTAATATGATCCATTCGGAAACTTTGAATGCATCTGCAAAGCTTTCATTTTTAGTATACATGATCAGTAATGATGAGCATAAATTATTAAAGCCATGCAATAACATTGGCAACAGCAGTGATTTGGTTTTATAATAGACCAATCCTAAAACACATCCCAATAAAACCGCACCTACAAACTGCCACGGATTCGCATGAACCACTCCAAAAATAATGGAAGCATATAAGATGGCTTTCCAGGGTTTTACTCCTTTATTAATCAATCCTTTTTGTATAATCCCCCTGAAAATAATTTCTTCAAAGATCGGAGCCATAATAACGGCCGTCATGATCATTACTGCCTTATCATCCGTTAATTGGTTCATCAGATCCGAGAAAAACTCATAGAACTTTCCAAAGAAAGGTCCTGTAGTAGGGATCTGAGCCGTGATAAACTCTGCTATGAACATCATTCCCAACATTAAGGGAAAAACCAAGAGATAGGTATAAAAATTGGTGGGAGAAAAATTGAAATTCAGTTTTTTCTTTGTACTGGGTCTTACAATAAAGAAATCAAAAAAGGCAATGGCTGTAAGAAAACCGGCAGCATTTGAAAGCATTAAAAACCATTCTTTGTATTGCAGATTTTCTTTAAAAACAAACATCCAAAAAACGTTTAAAAAGGAAACGAATATAGTTCCCGCCAACAATCCGCCCAATAGAACAAGCCCCCCGATCCATGTAAAAGTAAACTTCGGATATCTGCTGTTTTCCATTAATTTCTAATTTTTTGTCAAAAATAAAGTAATTACTTCTAAATAGGTCATTCATTTTCCAATAATGACACAATTCTTTCCATAGATTCAGTATATTCTTCCTCTGAGGAGTTATAAAATTCCAGGAAATCCAGATCATCATTCTTATCATCAATAGTTGAAGGAATGGAAAAATCTACTTCTGAAATGTATTGATCCCAATTTTCCAGCTTCCATGTATCACGGTCAGAGTTTCGTTCAATCATACGCTGATGAATAACTTCAGGTTTTGTTATGACCCAAATGACTGTAAGTTTTGCATGGTAATCTTTTAGTTTTTCTTTAAGATTATTCATATATTCCGGTGAACGGATTTCTCTTGTAAAAGGGGCATTAATCAATGCTTTGTCATCATATTGCAAAGCCTCTAAGGCCAGGTCTACAATGGCAGTATATTCATAATCACGGATATATTTTTCAAAAAAATCAGAACTCCGGTCATACTCCTGTCCTGCAACCACAAATATCTGTTTACTGAGTGGGATCAGCGTGTCTTTATCAAGATAAACCACATGTCTTAGTTTTTCCGAAATTTTCTTTGAAATATACGTTTTTCCTGAAGCAGGCGGTGAAGTAACAAGAATTAATCTTTTAGTCTTCATGGAAAGAAATTTAAAACAAATATAATCGTTAAAAATATTCTGTCAAACAAAAATCAAGGTTTATCATACTGATGAAATTCGTATGTAGGGAAAGTTTTCATTTTCAATAAAAAATCACGAATTTTGCAACTTCAAAATACACTATGTCAGATTTAATCAAAGAAATACAGAAAAGAAAAACTTTCGGGATTATCTCCCACCCCGATGCCGGAAAAACGACTCTTACGGAAAAACTACTACTTTTCGGGGGTGCTATTCAGGAAGCAGGGGCAGTAAAATCCAATAAAATAAAAAAAGGAGCGACTTCTGACTTTATGGAGATCGAAAGACAGAGAGGGATCTCTGTTGCAACTTCCGTATTGGCTTTTGAATATAAAGACCATAAAATCAATATCCTGGATACTCCGGGTCACAAAGATTTTGCTGAAGATACTTACAGAACCTTAACAGCTGTTGATTCCGTAATTGTTGTAATCGACGTAGCAAAGGGGGTTGAGGAACAGACGGAAAAACTGGTACAGGTGTGTAGAATGAGAAACATTCCGATGCTGGTTTTCATTAATAAGCTTGACCGTGAAGGGAAAGATGCCTTCGATTTGCTGGATGAAGTGGAGCAAAAATTAGGATTACGTGTTGTCCCCTTGTCTCTTCCTATCGGAATGGGAAGTGATTTCCAGGGAATTTATAATATCTGGGAAAACAACATCCAGTTGTTTCTGGAAGAAAAAAAGCAAAAAGTAGGTGAATCCATTACCTTTGATGACATTAATGATCCTTCTATAGACGAAGCCATTGGCGAAAAAGCTGCTGCCACTTTAAGAGAAGAGCTTGATCTTATACAATCCGTTTACCCGGAATTTAACCGTGAAGATTATATGAAAGGTGAACTACAACCAGTTTTCTTCGGATCTGCATTGAATAACTTTGGGGTACGTGAATTGCTGGATGCTTTCATTGAAATTGCACCTATGCCACAGGCGAAAGAAAGTGATCTTCGTATTGTAAGACCGGAAGAAAACCAATTCACAGGATTTGTATTCAAGATCCATGCGAATATGGATCCGAAACACAGAGACAGATTAGCCTTTGTAAAGATTGTTTCCGGAACCTTTAAAAGAAATGAAAATTATTTATTGGTAAGAGAAGGTAAAAAGATGAAATTCTCATCTCCGAATGCATTCTTCGCGGATAAAAAAGAGGTCGTGGATGAAAGTTTCCCGGGAGATATTGTTGGTCTTCACGATACCGGAAGCTTCCGAATCGGAGATACTTTGACGGGAGGTGAAAAATTGAGCTTTAAAGGAGTTCCAAGCTTCTCACCGGAACACTTCCGTTATATCAATAATAATGATCCGTTAAAAGCGAAACAACTGGCAAAAGGGATTGATCAGTTGATGGATGAGGGAGTTGCCCAGTTATTCACACTTGAAATGAATGGAAGAAAGATCATCGGAACAGTAGGGGCACTTCAGTATGAAGTTATCCAATACCGTCTTGAACATGAGTATGGTGCAAAATGTACATATGAACCACTTGCTATGCATAAAGCGTGTTGGGTGGAAGCTGATGAGAAATCAGAAGAATTCAAAGAGTTTGCAAGATTAAAGCAAAGATTCCTGGCCAGAGATAAATACAATCAATTGGTATTTTTGGCAGATTCTTCTTTTACTATTCATATGACGCAGGAAAAATTCCCGAATGTAAAGCTGCATTTCATCAGCGAATTTCATAACAGTTAATTGATCACTCCATCATCATAAGAATCCGTGAAAAATTTTTCACGGATTTTTTATTTTATTTCGTTGAAAAAGATCAAGAACCTTAGAAAATCTCTTGTAAATCATTTGTAAAACAAACATAAAGATCTGATTGTATTCCATTTATAATTTTACCAGAATAATACTTTCCATTTACAAAGGATACCTCCTCCTCCCTCCTAATTTTACTTCATCAAAAAAATTAATGTTATGAAAAAGTTCATATTGTTAGCTGTTGTATCAAGCACTTTTATCATGTGTAAAAAAGGAGAAGTAAGCCAATCTCAAATTGAAGATACAATTAAATCTGCAGACAGTGTGGCAACCGTTGCTACCGAAACTGTAAATTCTGTTCAAAATTCTGCTGATAAGATTTTAGACTCAGCCAATGTAAAAATCAAAGAATATGAGGAAACAAAAGAAGATATAAAAGAAAAAATAGAATCCACCACAAAGAGCATCGATTCTCTTTCTGACAAAATCGCCTCTGTAAAATTAGAATCCAGGTCTGAAAAAAAGAAAGACTCCACAGAAAAGAAACCTGAAAAAATTGTAGTAAATGTTCCTGCTCCAAAGGTGATCAAAGAAACCAAAGTTGTTTATAAAGATCAACCTAAAAATGACAATTACGAGCTTAATATGTCTAAAAACAGGATGATGAAAACCGGAACACTGGAATTATCCGTAAACGATGCAGAAACAGCTAAAGAAATCGTAAAAGAAGAAGTTCGTAAATATGATGGATACATCAAAAGCGAAAATATTTCCTTAAACAGCGATGATAAGAAAACTGCCTATCTGAAAGTAAAAGTCCCTATTCAAAAATTTGAATACTTAATAGATGACATTGGTAATCTGGGGCAAATTGAGAATAAAGGAATTGAGGTTTCAGGACAAGACTTCGCGGAAAATACCATGTGTGATCTTGAAGTTACTCTTTACGGAACTACAGAAGGAGACTATGCTGCGAAAAAAGAGCCTGAAACTTTCGGTGAAAAATCTTTTGCCGCTATTTCTTCAGGATGGAACGTGATCACTTCTATTTTCCTGTTTTTGCTTCCTCTTTGGCCTTTATTCATCATTGTTGGTATCGGATATTATCTATATAAAAAGAGAAAAACACAGGACTCTCCGGATCATACTGATCAAAATAAATAATGAAAAGCCTTTCAGAACATCTGGAAGGCTTTTTTATAATAAGGATTATTGTTTTTTATTTTCGGGCTCATAATAAAGAATCACTGCCCCACCACTAAATATTTTGTTCTTTATGAATTTAAGATCAATCCTTTCGCTTATATTTTTAAATAATGGTAAACCATTTCCCGCTATTACAGGGTGGACACAAATTTGATATTCATCTATTAAATTAAGTTTTGCCAAAGCCACAATCAAGCTGGGGCTGCCTACTAAAATATCTTTACCTGATTCCTGTTTAAGCGCCAATGCTTCTTCTTCAATATTTCGAACGGCTAATTTTGCACTTTCCCAATCTACCTGCTTAAGGGTGCGGGAAAAAACAATTTTGGTAATACCATCCATTACAACAGCAAATTCATCCATCGATGCATTACCTGTGGGATTAGCTACCAATGGCCGCCAATATTCCATAAGCTGATATGTTATTCTACCATACAGAATAATATCCGCTGTCTTTAACAGATCAGTGTAATGCTGATGAATTTCATCATCCGGAGCTATTAAGGTATGGTCACAAAATCCGTCAAGGGTCATGTTGATGGCTGCAATTAACTTTCCCATATTATTTTTTTTTGATAGTGGTAGTGTATTTCATTTTTAGAATTAGAAATAAAAAGCCTTTCAGAAAATCTGAAAGGCTTTTTGTTATTTCATATTGACTACTTTATCTACAACATACTTAGTATTTCCTCTCCAAGGTAATGCTCCGTTATATTCTTTATAATGAAGGTCAAAGGTTTTCCCGCTATTCATTTCCAGTTGTTGAAAGATCTTTGGATCTTCTACAGAAAACTCAAATTCATAGCTTGTTATGGTACCTGTTTTTCCTCTTCCGAAACCTTCCTGGATCAGTTTTCCTTCGTATGTTTTGAAAATATATCCTTTTTTCATCGCATAGTTCAGGTAACCGGATTTTACTCCTTCCCCGAAAACGAAGTAATACTTATACCATACAAAGACTCCTAAAAGCAAAAGTATGACTCCGAGAGTGATCCACAAGTATTTCATAGTGTAGTTTAAATCTGCTTATTTTGCAATGCTTCTTGAAATCACAATTTTCTGGATTTCAGAAGTTCCTTCATAGATCTGAGTGATTTTTGCATCTCTCATTAATCTTTCTACGTGATATTCTTTCACGTATCCATAACCACCATGGATCTGTACTGCTTCAATGGTAGTATCCATTGCCACCTGAGAAGCATATAATTTGGCCATAGCTCCGCTTTCAGAGATATCTTTTCCGGCATCTTTTTCAGTTGCAGCCTTGAAGCAAAGCATTCTTGCCGCCGTGATCTGAGTAGCCATATCTGCTAATTTGAAAGCAATTGCCTGATGGTTGATGATCTCAGTTTTGAAAGCTTTTCTTGTTTTAGCATATTTCAAAGCCAATTCATAAGCTCCTGAAGCAATTCCTAAAGCCTGAGAAGCGATCCCGATTCTTCCCCCATTCAATACTGCCATTGCAAAGTTGAATCCAAACCCATCTTCACCGATTCTGTTTCCTTTTGGTATTTTTACGTTGTTGAAGATCAAAGAATGTGTATCACTACCTCTGATTCCCAATTTATCTTCTTTTGGACCGATTTCGAAACCTTCCCAACCTCTTTCTACGATAAATGCATTGATCCCTTTGTGCTTTTTCTCAGGATCAGTCTGAGCAATTACGATATAGTAGGAAGCAGTTCCTCCGTTTGTAATCCAGTTCTTGATACCATTTAAAAGATAATAATCTCCTTTATCTTCCGCAGTCGTCTTCTGAGAAGTAGCATCAGATCCTGCTTCAGGTTCAGATAAAGCAAATGCCCCGATTACCTGACCGCTTGCAAGAGGCGTAAGATACTTTACCTTTTGCTCTTCGCTTGCAAATTTCTCAAGACCTGCACAAACCAATGAATTGTTTACAGACATCACAACAGCTGCAGAAGCATCTATTTTTGCAATCTCCTCCATTGCCAAAACATAAGAAACACTATCCATACCGGCTCCTCCGTACTTAGGATCCACCATCATTCCCAAAAGTCCCATTTCTCCCATTTTCTTTACTTGCTCAGTAGGAAATTTCTGATCGCGGTCCCTTTCGATTACTCCCGGTAATAGTTCGTTTTGCGCAAAATCCCTTGCTGCCTGCTGAATCATCAGCTGTTCTTCCGATAAATTAAAGTCCATAAAATTGAATAATTAGATGGTCGTAAATTTACACTTTTTAAGGAAACCTGAAAAAAAATAATTGAAGCCCTTCAAAAGCCCTTCCCTACTGACAATATTTAAAAATAATATCGGAGACATATTTTTATAAGATATTGTTTCATTTAACTATAAAAAGGGACACATTCTGGTTTTTAAATTAGTTGAAAACAGCTTTCCTTCATTTTAGGATCGCATTACACTTACAGGAAAAAAACCGACACTTATTAAATACTCATTTTACGCCTTTAGACTTATAGGTAAGTTTGGATAAAATATGAACCATGAAAATCCAGCTTACAAAAATCCAGCTCCCGCCACCGGAAATAATGATCCATTAACCCACATCCTTATTCTATTATCCAAAATTATACTTACAAACTATTTATTATGAAAAAAAACATTTTAAACCTGATGATTGTGATTTGCCTATGCATGTTCACAAAGTATTACTCACAAAATGGGCAGGTCACTATGAGCCCCAATATGGTCATCACAGTATATGCTGATCAGATTGATCAACTTTCTGAAAGCTATACATTAGATATTCCGGATTTGACTTTTAAATCTGAGAAAGATCTTCAGAAATTTTGCAAAGTAATGTCTTTTGACTTTTACACGCTATCCGGAGACTATGAAACCAAGCAAATGAAAATCAGTTTCAACAAAAAATCTTTGTTGGAAAGACAGTTTACTATCGAAAAGATGAACACTTTCTTCTTACACCTGTCTGGCAGATTAAAATCCGTTTATAAAAAAATAAATCAACTATAACCATGAAAAGAATATGTATAACAATATTGTTTTTTACAATATTCCCAATATTAGCTTTTGGACAATCAATACAGGTAGGCAGCCAGAATCTTTATCCACTGATACAATCATTGGTAGGTTCAGGTGTCACGATCAGCAATATAACGGTCAATGGGACCCCATCCCATTCCTATGGATTTTTCACTAATGGGAATCCAGCTTCAGTATATAAAGGACTCGGAATCAATGAAGGAGTAATCCTCACTACCGGTAAAATAAGTGATGCTGTAGGATCCAATGTCAACTCTCCTGAAAAAACCGTAGAAAATGGAACAGGAGGAGAACCATTACTTGACAATTTAGGCCTGGGGACTACAATGGATGCATGTGTCATTTCATTTGATATAGTACCTCAAGGGAATAGTATTTCTTTAAAGTATGTATTCGCCTCTGAAGAATATCCCAATTATGTAGATGATCAGTACAATGATGTGATGGGTATTTTCATTTCCGGGCCTGGTATTGCAGGAGTTCAGAATATTTCATTGGTTCCAGGAACCAGCAGCCCGGTTTGCGTAAATAATGTAAATGAGGGCTATTCTACAGAATGTGACAGCAATACAGGAACGGGGTGCATGAACTGTGCATATTTTGAAAACAACTGCTTCGGGAAAGTTCATCAATATGATGGGTTTACGAAGGTTTTGCGTGCCACTGCCTCTAATCTGACCCGTTGCGAAACATACCGAATGACCATTGCCATTGCCGATGTTGAAGATATGTTGCTGGACAGTGCCCTATTCATCGAAAAAAAATCTATAACATCACCTGTGCTTATTGCTCCGGCTAAAGCAATGACAGATTGTGTTGCCTGTGAAAGCATTCTTTCACCTACTAATCTGAGCTGTGAGAAAAATCAATATGGTGTTACCAATTTAACATGGGCAGCTGTACCTGGCGCTCTTTACTATGTTTTGGAAATTATTGTCAATGATACACGATGCTGCGGCTCTTCACTGCCATTTGCACTGGCCAATACAACAACCTCCACCAATTCCTTTTCAGTAAGTGCCAATTATCCATGCTTTACATGGAGAGTAAAAGCCATTTGCCCCGGTGGCAAAGAGTCTCCTTATTCAAGTACCTTATGTTCCACATACTGTTCCCGTATCGGGGGGCCTATAGGTAAATTAACACTTTCACCTAATCCTAATAATACAGGTACTCTAAATATGAGGTTTACCACAACAAAAGATGTTCAGTTTACGGTTGATATTATTGATATGTCCGGAAACAAAGCGATCTCATTTGAAAATAATAAAACCACAGATAAAAAGTTTGAAGAAAACCTGAAGCTCGGCAATTTAAAGAAAGGAGTATATCTTGTAAATGTTACCACCGCTGAAGGCGAAACATCACAGGAAAAACTTATCATAGAATAAAAATAATATCAATTAGCCTATTTATGAGAGTGATACTTCAAAAGAAGTGTCACTTTTTTGTTATTTATCATATAGATAGGTGCTATTTTTATAAAAATGCTTATATTTAGAATTGTTTAAAACTGCTTAAAAAATTATGACGATTAAGAGATTATTTGATATACCTCAGTATGCTCTAGAGAAATATCCTAAAAATGATATGTTTGTCACTAAATATCATGGAGAATGGAAGAAAACCTCTACTCAGGAGTTTATCAATGAAGGAAATAAAATATCCAGAGGACTATTAAAGCTGGGAATCAAGCCAGGCGATAAAATTGCATTGATCACCACCAATTCCCGTACAGAATGGGCCATTATGGATTTGGGGCTTTCACAGATCGGGGTAGTTTCTGTACCTGTATATCCAAGTATTTCTCCGGAAGATTATGAATTTATTTTCAATGATGCTGAAATCAAATACTGTTTTGTTTCTGATAAGGATCTTTTAAATAAAGTTATGAAAGTGAAGCACAATATCCCATCTTTACAGGGTATTTTTACTTTCGACAATATAACCGGTGCCGCCAACTGGAAAGAAATTCTGGACCTTGGTGAAGATGATTCTACCCAAATTGAAGTGGAAGACCTGTCTAACACCATCAATTCTGAAGATCTCGCAACGATCATCTACACTTCAGGAACAACGGGAAAACCTAAAGGCGTAATGCTTACGCACCACAATATTGTTTCCAATGTTTTAGGTTCTATTCCAAGGATTCCAAGAAAGAAAAGTTTAGATTATAAAGATACAAGAGTTCTCAGCTTTTTACCGATCTGCCACATTTTTGAAAGAATGCTGTTCTATTTGTTCCAATACAATGGCTTCTCTGTATATTTTGCAGAGAGTATTGAGAAAATGGGCGAGAATGTGAAGGAAGTAAAGCCCCATTATATGAGTGTTGTTCCTAGATTGGTAGAAAAGGTATATGATAAGATTTACAATACAGGATCTTCTGCCGGAGGTTTAAAATCGAAAATATTCTTCTGGGCATTAAATCTTATTACTAAAAAGAAAGAAGTATCCAAACCATCCGGACTACAGGAAATTATAGCCGATAAACTTGTGTTCTCCAAGTGGAGAGAAGGTTTAGGAGGCGAAATCATTACTCTGGTTTCAGGTTCCGCAGCTTTATCTACAAGATTAAATTTAATGTTTCAAAATGCGGGAATTCCTATTCTTGAAGGGTATGGCCTCACAGAAACATCACCAGTAATTTCTGTGAACAGTTTTGAAAAAATGAAAGTGGGAACTGTTGGATTGCCTTTGGATAATCTTGATGTGAAGATTCAGGAAGATGGTGAAATTACGGTAAAAGGCCCGTCTGTTTTCAAAGGATACTTTAAGAATGAAGAAATGTCTAAAGAAGCCTTTACAGAGGATGGTTATTTTAAAACTGGAGATATTGGACATATTGATAGCGACGGATTCTTGCAGATCACCGATCGTAAAAAAGAGATGTTCAAAACATCAGGAGGAAAATATATTGCACCACAAACCATTGAAAACCTTGCCAAAGCTTCTAAATTCATAGAACAGATTATGGTTGTAGGTGATGGCGAAAAAATGCCTTGTGCACTGATCCAACCTGATTTTGAATTTGCCAAAAGCTGGGCAATGCGTAATAATTTAAGCATTGGTTCCACTCCGGAAGAAATTGCCAAAAGCCCTGAATTAAAGGACAGAATTGAAAAAGAAATAGAAGGCATTAATGAGCATCTCGGTAACTGGGAAAAGATCAAGAAAATTGAACTGACTCCAGAAGTCTGGGGAATAGACAGCGGACTTCTAACACCTACGTTAAAGCTGAAAAGAAAGGCTATCAAAGAAAAGTTTATTGATCTGTACAATAAGATGTATGATCATCATGAATAAATAAAAACCGCTTGATTAAGCGGTTTTTTATTTTATGATTGGGTTCCTACAGAATGATAAATAGGTCATCTTGTTTTATGATCATGAAGTTGACCTATTCCCATAAAAAAGCTGTCCCAAATTGAGACAGCTTTTTATTATTTTAAAATCAGTATTAAAATTTGATTACTGATTTCATTTTTTCTGTTTCTTCCATTACCAATTCGTCATCAACAAGGATCTTTCCTGAATGCTCATCGATAATGATTTTCTTTCTCTGAGCGATTTCCATCTGTTTTTGAGGCGGAATAGTGAAGAATGACCCTTTTGGAGCTCCTCTTTCCAATCCTACAACAGCTAAACCGTTTACAGAGCTGGTTCTGATCTTATTATAAGATGCCAGTAATCTGTCATCAATCTTGGAAGCAAATTCCTTAGATCTTTCCAACAGATATTCTTCTTCTTTCTGTGTTTCAGAGATCAAACCGTCAAGCTCATCTTTTTTGAATTTCAAGTGATTTTTCAGTTCATTGATCTTGGTAGTAAGCTCAGATAAAGTTTCGTTTTTGTGAGCGATTTTAGCTCCGAATTCTTTAATTCTTTTTTCAGCAAGCTGAATTTCAAGCTCCTGATATTCAATTTCTTTACCCAATGCTTCAAACTCTTTATTGTTTCTTACATTATCTTGCTGAGATTTGTATTTTTCAATTAAAGTTTTAGCGTGGTTGATTACTTCATGCTTGGTTTTGATCTGGTCTTCCTGATCTTTGATATCCGTATGAAATTTTTCAGCTCTTTTTTCAAGTCCTTCAATTTCGATTTCAAGATCTTCCACCTCAATTGGCAATTCTCCTCTTGTATTTCGGATTTCATCCAATCTTGAATCAATGATCTGCAAATCGTATAAAGCTCTTAATTTCTCTTCAACTGAAATATCGGTGGTTTTTGCCATATCTAAAGGAAATAATTTACTGGGTTTGTTTTTTCGTTAGATTTTGAGATTGCAAATGTACTAAATTTTTGTGACAAAATTTCAAATAATTGTTGAACAACAAATTGTTCAGACTCATAATGTCCAATATCACAAATCAGCATTTGAGATTCTGCCAAGAAATAATCATGATATTTGATATCTCCTGTAAGGTAAGCGTCACATTTTTGGGATAAGGCAGATTTAATTCCGCTTGCCCCGGATCCACCTAATACTCCTACCCTCTTTATTTTTTTATCTAAGAAATCAGAATGCTTAATTATTTCAAGGTTAAATTTTTCCTTCACCATCTTCAGGAAATCTTTTTCATCCATCTCCTCTTCCAGCTCGCCGTACATTCCCAATCCTGTGTGTTGGTTTTCATTATCTAAACTATAGATCTGATAAGCTACTTCTTCATAAGGATGTGCTGATTTCATCGCTGAAATGATCTGTCCCTGTTTATAGCCCTCAAAAATTACCGAGATCATATCCTCATCTGCGTTTTCCCGGATATGTTGCCGCCCGGAAAAAGGATTAGAGCCTTCAATAGGCCTAAATGTTCCATTTCCATTGATGCTGAAACTACATTCATCATAAAAACCTATATTTCCTGCTCCTGCTGAAAAAAGGGCATTTTTTAACGATTCGGTATAGTCTTTAGGAACATATACCGTCAATTGCTTCAGGTTATTTTTCTTAGGCTGAAGAATCTTAAGATCTTTCAATCCCAACTGATTACAGATTCCTGCATTCACTCCGAAGAAATCATTATCAAATGCTGTATGAATGGCATAAATAGCAATTTTATTCTCAATAGCCTTCAAAACAGCTCTTTCCACATAGTTTTTACCTGTCAACGATTTCAATCCCGAAAAAATAATGGGGTGGAAACATACAATAAGATTGCAGCTTTTATGAATAGCTTCCTCCACTACTTTTTCCAAAGCGTCATGGCAGACTAAAATTCCGGAAACAGGACGATCCGGAACGCCACACAATAAACCAACATTATCAAAATCTTCTGCCTGATTAATTTTTATTTTTTCCTCAATTTTGGAAATGACTTCTTTTAGCTTCATGAGATGTACTTATAGCAACGAAGATATTAATTTTATGAAAAATAAAACAGATTTTCATTATAAACCCGGCTCATGTACCTACACAAACCGGGTTCCAATATAGTCATGAGATTTTTTAATCTTTGAAAAGCGATACCCTGGTAAAGGAATCCACTACTACAGTACAGCCGGTATCTGCTTCCATAAAAAGCTGATATCCTTTTCCGGGATCCAAACTTGCCGGGTCTGCAATAGTATAGAAATAGAACGTAAGAACATTCCCAACTCCGCTGGAACCACTTGGTAAGAACTGAATGGAATTAACCACAAAACCTGAATCAGGATTCGTCATAGTGGCCTTCACAGAGCCCGAGCTGTTAGACCCTGGACTTACATTGGCTATAAGTCTCCAGATATGTACCTGACCATTAATTTCGTTTTCACGCCATTTATTGGTTGATGAAAGATAGATATTAGATGTTACACCTGGAAACGGCACTGTTGTTTCCGGCCAACTGGTGGTAGGACTTGGAGCAAATACCAATGGAACAGCATATATAACTTGTTGTTTCGGGCCATATCCATTTCCCGCTGCAGTAAGATTAAGAGTCGGTTTTACCCCTGCATTTCCGGAGTTTATTTTCACAACTCCATCATTACCAGCCTGAGAAGATGTAGCTACAAAAAGCTGTCTCCATAACGTACCATCCCAATATTGGAATGCGCCTGGTGTAGTATTAAAAATAAGGGTACCAATAGCCAGATTGGCATTGACAACTCCTGCTGGAGGAACTGTAAGAGGATCATTATCTGCTAAATTGGTATTTCTTTCGGTGTCTGAAAGACGTGGAATCAGAATTCCTTTCTGATTGGAAGTAACATCCAATACTGTTGCTGCATTAGGGCTGGTAGTATTAATCCCTACTTGACCATTAAGCAAAGAGCATAACGCCCCCAAGAGGGCTGAAGTAATAATTTTTTTCATGATTATAATGTTTTTTTGTGAATTAAAATTACAAAGAATACCATAATATATTGTTAAAATTTTATTTTTATATGTCATATAAATTACATATATTGCTAAAATCAATATTCTGAAAACCAACACTTTAAGTACAAATAATTCACAAATTGATGAGCATAATTTCTCCCATCCTTTTCCTTAAAAGCTTTTTGAGATATATTTGTAAACTAGTTCATTAAAATCTTATCTTAGGTTATAATTTTAAGTAGTATGGAAAGAGAGCATAATCTTATTCCCGAAGACACTTTATGGAAAAGATTTCTATATCGTGTTATCAATCGTTCGGATACAAGGCTGGGAAAATTGTTTGATATTGTTTTATTAATTCTTATCCTGGTAAGCACGCTCATTATCATGATGGAAAGTGTACCATGGCTGGACAAAAAATTTCATATCACTTTTTTAGTTCTGGAATGGGTTATCTCTCTGCTTTTTACCATTGAGTATACCATGCGTATCGCCGTGGTTAAAAATAAAAGACAATATATTTTCAGCTTTTTCGGGATCATAGATTTTTTATCACTGGTTCCTTTTTATTTGAGTCTATTTTTTCCTGTTACAAAGTACTTTCTTATTTTCAGAATGCTAAGAATGCTAAGGATCTTCAGGATCTTTAATCTTATGGATTTTATGAATGATGGATACCTCATCGTAAAAGCTTTAAAGAATAGTTCCAGAAAAATCTATATTTTTCTTCTGTTTCTAATCATTTTCTCCGTTATTGTCGGTTCCATGATGTTTATGGTAGAAGGAGGAAGACCAGGTTTCGAAAGTATCCCGCAATCTATTTACTGGGCAGTCGTTACGGTAACTACCGTAGGATATGGCGACGTTTCTCCGATTACTCCGCTCGGAAAGTTTTTTGCCGTCATATTGATGTTGGCCGGTTATTCTATTATTGCTGTTCCTACAGGAATTGTAACTGCTGAAATGAGGAATAAAAGACAAAACCTGGAAAAGATTTGCGACAGGTGCGGCAATGAAGATATTGATGATGATGCAAGGTACTGCAAACAGTGTGGCAAGAAATTAGCTTAATATTTTTTATAATTAATCTATTAACCAAATACAACAAGATCATGGAACCAAAAAAGAAAAACAAACCCAACAGCCTTGTGATCATTTTATTCGCTTTAGTAGTATTGATGATCATTATTTATTTTATTCTAGTCATGTTTTTCCCAACCGTATTCAGTAATTTGAACACAGGAGATTTGCAACCTGTCCCAAATAAATAAAAATAAAGAAGCCGGCTTTAAGCCGGCTTCTTTGGTTTAGTCTATACTATTATTTTTTTATAGCCTTAATTGTTTGCTGAGAACCATCTTTCAGATTCAGTGTTATAAAGTACATTCCTTGTTTTAAATCTCCTAAATGAAGAGCTGATCCCGGATTATCAATAGTCTTGATCAATCTTCCTACTGCATCTGTTACAGATACCGATTTCACATTTCTGATCTCTGAGATATTCAATACATCCGTAAATGGATTCGGATATGCTTTGATATTGTTTTTAGTTCCAGAAACTTCAGAAGTAGCCAAAGGAGCAGGCTCCACAGTGAAATTATCTATAAAGAACTCATAATCCTCAGTATCATTGACTGTTCCATCCGATCCGTAGAAAGCAAATATCGTATTGGCTCCTGTGTAAGATGTAAGATTAAGCGAAAACTGTGTTGATGTATTGGAAGGGGCATTGGCTGCAGTCCAGGTTTGTAGCACTGTCCAGGTATTTCCTCCATCCGAAGAAACCACAAATTGTATCACATCATCAGAACCCATTGCAGAAGATGCAGTTCCATTATATTCGGTTATACCATAATCAAACTTCACACGATATCCTCCAGCTGACAGATTGAAAGGTACTGTTTTCAACCATCCCTCTGTATCTGTAGTATATAGATTAATTACTGCAGAACCTGTAGAACCTGAACCCAGGAAGCCGTCTTCATACCAATATCCATATGTTCCTGTAGGAGGAGTTCCCGTTGGTGATCCTCCGGATAACTGTTCCCAACATGTAGGTGGGAATGTTGCGAAATCATTTGTATAAGTAGGTACAATAGTAGCACACGCCGTTGTGAAGGTAGCTCCTATAGACCACTGGCTTTTATCTGTAGCGCTACAGGCAGCACGCACCCACACATAATAATTGGTGGCCGCAGCCAGATTAGAAGGTAAAGTTACTGAAACAGCAGACGGTCCGGCAGTTCCTGTTGCATTAGTGGTTGTAGTAGGGGCTGTATTGGAAGTAGACACATAATATTCATATCCTACACCCACAGTACTAGGAGATGCAACCCAGCTAATTGTAGCTGAATTGGACGTCACTCCGTTTACCGTTACATTGCTTGGAGCAAGACAGCTTGGAGCGGCTCCAATATTAACCATATAATCGTGTACTTCTCCATATCCATCTGCATTACATGGTATCGGTTGACTAGAATATCTGTCCCCTACTCTCATACGATGCACTCCGGTTGTTGCAGTAGCCGGTAAAATGATTGCACCGTTGGTAATATCCGAACCATTGATGTTGGAGCTGCTTGCAGAAGCTACCAACTCAGGAGCGGAATCATCAAAATTTCCATCATTGTTGAAATCTATCCAGATACGTATGTTCTGGCTTCCATAATTGTGTGTCACTGAAAACGGATAGTTTAGCCCCGCATTCATGCTGATAGTTTGTGTGGTATAATCACCATAAGCATTTGTAGAACATCCTGTATTCAAATGGCTGAAACTGGCACTTGGTATTTCAAAACTGTCAATTTGATCTCCGTCATCACAGCCGTAAGTGTATTGTGGTGTACAGTATGTTTGAGCAAACGCTCCAATCCCTAGGCTTACAAAGCCCAATAATAGAAATTTTTTCATGTTAATAATTTTGTTTCGCACTAATTTAAATAAAAAACAGATATTATTAATAAAAATTCAATTATTAATTAAAAAAAATGGAGACTAAATAACCAGTCTCCATTTTTAATTTTAATAATTAAAAGAAATTATTTTTTAATAGCTTTAATTATTTGCTTAGAGCCATCTTTCATTTGCAATGTTACCAAATACATTCCTGATGTAAGTTCTCCCAAATAAAGTGCAGGGGAAGGAGCATCAATAGTTTTCAGTACTCTTCCCGTCATATCGGTTACGGAAACTGATTTTACTTTAGATATATCTGAAATATTCAATACATCAGCAAACGGGTTCGGGTATGCTTTGATCTTATTTTCAGCTTGAGCAACTTCAATAGTAGCCAAACTACTTGAATCATAAGCAGAAACCTGAATTGGCCCATCCCCACCCGCTGTAGAATATCTCCAAACACTTACATAAATGGTTTCGCCTGGTGTTCTTCCGGTAAGAGAAACTCTTGAATACAAATTAGTGGTTGTTGTAATATCATCATTACATGAAATTTGCGTTAAAGATCCACAAGTTCCACTATATGCAGCCAATATAGAATCTGTAAATTGAGATCCCGATACCGCACCCGTTTCCAGGGTTACATTTCCTGAAGCCGGCACCACAACAGAATACCATGTATTGTTCACTGAGTTTGACGAAGCACAAGTAGAAGTAACATTAGTAGTTGCCCCTGCATTAGTTGAAGATATAGCTCCTGAAGCAAAATCAGTACCTACCGTTAATGGTATAGCTCCTGAACATTCATCATTGGCAGGCGGTGGTGGTGGCGTTCCAATACAAATCGTAAAGCTCGCATTATTTCCGCTGCTATAGGTGTAAACTCTTATATAATAGGTTTGTCCTGGTGTTAATCCTGTCAAAGTAGCAGAATTAGGATCAGAGCAAATGATGCTTGTTTGTGAGCCACATGTTCCGCTCAAAACTTGAAAATACATATCGGTAGAGCCAGAAACATTGGAAAGGGTCACCACATGAGAAGCTGAAGTAGCCACAAATGAATACCAGATATCGTCATCAGGAGTTCCGTTACAAGGTGTTGCTGCCATAGATTCTGTTGCACTAGTCGTGTTTCCTGTTGTTGTTACTCCACAGTTCAGGTTAGGGTTCACTGTTAAAGTGATTGCACCTGAACAATTATCATTGGCCGGAGGAGGAGGTAATGTTCCTACACAGATATTGAAGCTTTGGGCATATCCCTCTCCCGAATAGCTATAAACTCTCACATAGTAAGTCTGTCCAACCGTTAATCCAGTAGCTGTCCCTGATAAAGGGTCACTACACAAAACGCTCGTTAAGTTTCCACAAGCTCCACTCAAAACCTGAAAATAAGTATCTGTTGAGCTTGTAGTCCCTGTAGAAACCACATTGGACAATGTTATAACATGTGAAGTTGCTGTAGCTACGAAAGAATACCAAACATCATCATCCGGGGTTCCGCTACATGGTGTGGCAGCCAAAGATTGAGTTGCTCCTAATGTATTTCCTGAAGCTACTGAGCCACAATTTAAATCCGGGTTTACCGTTAAAGCGATTGCTCCAGAACAATTATCATTAGCAGGTGCAGAAATTGTTGTAAATGAAATCTGTGAGCATCCGGCAGCATTTCCAACTCCGTTATATGGTGTAACAGTAACATAATAGGTAGTTCCTGAATTAAGAGTTCCCGGAATATTATAACTAGTGACATTACCAACATCCACATTATTCATAACATCTGTTCCTCCACTGGTAGTTCCTACTTTAATTTTGTAGCCGGTAGCCGAAGCAACGGTATTCCAGCTTAAAACACCATCAGGGTTTACTCCCGTAGCAGTGTTGGTTGGGGCGGTCAATGTAGCACAACCCGGAGCAGTCGTAGGGGCGGAATCTACAACAAATGTATCTGCATACAGTTGCCATTGATCGGTATCTGTAGCATGAATTGCCACATATACTGTTTGCCCGGCATATGCAGCTAAACTAAAGGTTTTCTGCGTCCATACATCCGGTGCTTTTTGTGTGGCTTGCAGTACCGTAGTAAATGCTGCTGATGTCTGATTTGTTGTAGAAAGCAAGACTTCATAATTTTCAAGATAAGTTGAACTTCTTGATTTTACAAAGAAAGATATTCTGTCACTTACTCCGGTAGTTACAGTAATTGCTTTTGTAATTAAATAATCATCATGCGCTGTGGTATTATACGTTAGAGAAGCAACATTAGATCCCGACTGAGCGGTTCCAGCTCCCGGAGTTCCAAATACCCAGCCATTGGCACCGCCATTATTAATAACAGCCCAACCCGCCGGCATCGTAGTACCAGCATCAAAATTTTCAGTCCATTGCCCAAAACACAAGATAGGCAAGGTTAAAATAAAAAATAGTAGTTTCTTCATTACAGTAAATTATTAGGGAAAATAAATTTAGGCATATTTTCAATTAAATTCCATGATTATAGTGTTTTTTTGAAAATAATTTTAAATAAAAAGCACTTTCATTATAAATAACAAAACAAATACTGAATAATAATAATTCAAACACAATTGAATTATAAATTCTTTAAATTCTGGATATCAACAATTTACACTGATTTCATTATTTTCAATATCATTAAAAAAATGGCGACTAATATTTTAGTCGCCATCTGTTAAATAGTTTTATATTCTATTTTTTAATTGCTTTGATTGTTTGTCTTGATCCATCTTTCATAGTAAGAACTACTAAATACAATCCTGATTTCAATTCTCCCAAATGAAGAGCCGAAGAAGGAGTATCGATAGTTTTCACCAATCTTCCTGCAACATCCATTATAGAAACTGATTTTACATTGGATATATCAGAAATATTCAATACATCAGCAAACGGATTTGGATAAGCTTTAATATTATTTTTGTTACCTTTTGTTTCTACAGTACCCATTGTAGATGTAGGCTCAATGATGAAATTATCAACAGAGAAATCAACATCATTTGGATCATCTACAGAGCCATCATTTGCATAGAATGCAAACATTGTGTTCGCAGATACATAACCTGTAAGGTCCAAGCTATAGTTATTGGATGTATTAGACGGCGAGTTAGCGGCATTCCATGTTTGTAATACAGTCCATGTAGTACCCCCATCTTGTGAAACTAAAAACTGAACTACGTCATCAGATCCTAATGTACCTGGTGTTGTTTCTGCATAATTAGTTAGTCCATAATTAAATTTCACTCTATAACCTCCCGCAGATAAGTTAAAGACAGGAGTCTTGAACCATCCTGCTCTTCCTGTTGAATAAGAATTATATCTTATTGCACCTGTGGTTCCTGAATTTAAGAAACCATCTTCCACCCAATAAGACGAAGTACCGGTAGATCCTGTAGCCGGAGTTCCTCCTGATGCAGATACCCAACAAGCACCCGGATAAGCATTAAAGTTATTGGTATATGATGGAACGATAGGAGCACAAGCTGTATTAAGAATTCTCACCGTACATGATTGTGATGTAACTTGTGCATCGTAAGCATTTACTGTATAGAAGTAAGATGTACTGTTGTTCAATGATGTGGAAAGTGTGTAAGTCAATACATTTCCTACATCTACATTATTAAGTATATCCGTTCCGCCTGGTGTAGTTCCCATTGTAATTCTATATCCTGTTGCACCGGTCATGGCTGTCCAAGTTATAGTAGGAGTCAATGAAACGTTAGTAGCATTTGCTGTCGGCGCCGTTACTGAAGGACAGAACGAAGCTGTTGTTAATGAAGGCAATGGAGCCCAAGGACTTGTAGAAGTTCCACAATTAGATCTCACCCAAACATAATAAGTAGTTGAAGGATTTAAAGGAGTTAATGTATAAGGACTTGTTACATTAGTAGCTGTCGGCGTTGCATTAACAGCAGGAGCCGAATTTGTTGTACTCACGAAAATATCATAGTTCCCTGTAGGAGCCGAACTGGAGGCAGTCCAAGAAATGGTTGCAGCTTTATATGTTATTGCCGAACTTGTAAGGCCTGTAGGCTCTACACATGCAGGAATATTTTCCACAGTTACGTCATCAATATAGATAGATCTGTAAGTATCCCCTAATCCATGTCTTAAAGCTACATATAAGTTAGTTCCAGCAGGAATATTGACAATATATTGACTCCAAGAAGAAGTAAGAGTAATAGAGCTTCCTATTGCCGTAAATGATGAAGGTGTTGCAGGATCAGAAAGGGTTCCAACCTGTAATACATATCCTGTACTTCCTTTTGCAAGGAATTTCACTCTTTTAGTACCATCAGATAAATTGTTGGTTTGCGGTGAAACCAGCATGATATTTCCAGTAGTCGCAGATGAATTATATAAATAATAGCTGTTTGGAGTAGAAGCTCCTGAAGTAGTTACATAACCATATCCTGCCGAACCGGAAGTTTCTACATATGACCAACAAGTTGGCGCATTAGTGTTAGAAGATGAACCAACAAGAGTAGTATCAAAATTCTCAGTATACGGAGCATTAGATGGCTGACAAAGAGTAGTAAATGATCTTTGTGTACAAGAAGCTGAATTACTTGTAGATGTGTAAGCGTTAACTACATAGAAGTAGGTTGTACTATTATTTAATGGTGTCGTAAATGTATAAGTTGTTACATTTCCTAGGTCAATATTATTTAATATATCAGTACCTCCTGAAGTAGTTCCTACCGTCAATCTATAACCTGTAGCATCAGTTACAGCAGACCAGGTAATAGCAGGAGTTAAGGAAACACCTGTTGCACTCGCTGCCGGAGCCGTTACAGACGGACAACCAATATCTTTAGTTTTGAAAGAAATCTCTGTACATCCAGTAGCTGTTCCATTGCTATTAACCGGTGAAACCTTAGCATAATATGTTTTGCCATATAGCAATTGAGATGCAGCAGGAATAGTATAAGTGGTAACATTTCCTACATCTACCGCATTCATTATATCTGTACCACCAGGTGTTGTTCCAATTGTTAACTTATATGAAGAAACTGCTGATGTAGATGCATTCCAAGTAATTGTAGGAGTTACAGAAATTCCTGTTGACGCATTGGTAGGCGAAGAAATTGTTGTACAATTAGGAAGAGCGGTAGAAGCTGTTATATTTACATTATCAATATAAATATCATCACTTCCGTTATCTCCTGTTGCAATAAATCTAACTATTGCAGTCGCACTATTGGAGCCTAAATCGAGACTTTTAGAAGACCATGAAGAGGACACTCCGTAAGTAGGTCCCACCGTATTAAAAGTTGTTCCTCCATCTGTAGAAAGTTGAATTTTTAAAACATCACTTCCAGTTGGGTTAATATAATCAAAACTTAAAAATCTAGCTCCCGCACCTCCCGAAGACAGATTTACATACAAATCCATATATCCTGAGGCATTTACTGTGTTATAAGCATGGAATCTTGCTGTTGGTGCTACAGCTGGTGTAGCTACCGTAGCTGTACCACTTGTACTGGTCCATCCTGAAGCACTGGTAAATCCAGAAGTAGAAATATCACTTGCTCTCCATGAATTATCTCCTCTTGAAGGCCATGTTCTCCAATTCGAAGCATTTGGCAAATCTCCAGTGGAATTACCATTAACCCATGATCCAAAGTTTTCAGTAAAAGGTAAAGTTGCATACGTCGGAGCTGCAGAAATCCATGTACCAGGAGTATAGGTAAACGTAAGTCCTGAAGCAGGAACAGTAGTTGCATTAGTTGTTCCTATGGTACAAGTAGAAGTATTGGATGTTCCTACACCTGTAGCTGTCCAGTCAGTTCCTGTTCTGTTATTTACATCAGAACTTTCAGAACCTCTAATCCCAACTTGTCCGGTTAAAGCCGCTGTTCCAGAAACACAGTTCCCATAAACAATATTTACAATGTTAGTTATAAGGTCAAACTGTATCTGGAAATTAAGGGTTTGAGCTGCAGCTGCAGAATTCCCCTGCAGATCTGTAAACTGAACAATAAATTTCGATCCTACAGTTTCATATGCAATTTCCGAAGTTGTTGTATTTGCATTTCTTAAGTTAACTGCAAATCCGGCAAATGCACCTTCATACGGCGTTGTCGTATCAGTGGAAAGCCCCGTATAAGTGGAACTCACCGCCGCCGTTCCCAATGTCACAAAACCATTATTGCTGATATAAATACTGGAATAAGATTTTCCATTAAATTTAAAAGCTGATGGTAAATTAATCGCAGCCGATACAGCATCTGTACCTAAAGTAGCACCTGATTGCCAAATGGTTCGGCTAGCTGATAATGGCGTATAAGTGCCACTACTCTGCGTAAAACCATACCCGTTATTAGTATTGGGATTCGTTGCCTGTGGTGGACCCACTTGCGCATACGCTCCCACACTTAGGGCTACTAAACATGTTAGTAAAAGTTTTTTCATACTTAGTAAAAATTAAAATTAGGGAGGTAAAAGTAAAAATATTTTTCAAACAAACTCATAAATAATTATAATTTTTTTAACAATACACACTTAAATCGATCTTTTTTTAATTAAAATTAAACAATCATTTAAATTTATAAAATATTCACCAAATAAGGACAATTTCACAACACACATAAAATCAATCAATTAGATCAGATAACAAAATTCTGATAAGCAATCAATTTAGACACTTAACATAAAAAAATATTCATAAAAAAAAGCAGCCAGGATTCTGGCTGCTATCAATTAACTTTAATTATTATCAGATTTATTTTTATTGCTTGATTGCTTTTATTGTTTTTCTTGATCCATCTTTCATAGTAAGAATAACCACATACATTCCTGACTTTAACCCTTCCAAATGAAGAGCAGATTCAGGCTTGTCAATTGTTTTTATCATTCTTCCACTTATATCCACTATGGATGCTGATTTCACATTCGAGATGTCAGATATATACAACACATCTTTGAATGGATTTGGATACACTTTAATCTTATCTTTAGACAAGGATGTTTCATTAGTAGCTAGCACAGAAGCATCATAAGCAGAAAGCTTGAACTGACCAGTAGTACTTCCTCCTCCTGCTGTACCTGTATATCTCCATACGCTTATATATAAAGTAGCACCTGGTGTCTGTCCTGTCAGTGACAATAAGGAGAAATTATCGACACCACTATCATCATCACATGCAACATCCGTTAATGATCCACACGCTCCACCATGAACAGAAAGAACAGTATCTACAAATCCTGAACCTGTAACACCTTGCGTCTCTATGGTAAGTGTTCCACTTGCAGGCACCACTACAGAATACCACACATTATCTCCTCTACTGGTTTGACAGGTCGTTGTTCCATCTGTTGTAGCACCATCATTACTTGTAGTAATAACATTAGAATTAAAATTATTTCCAACTGTTAAGGCTATTGCTCCCGAGCAAACATCATTTGCCGGAGGCGGAGGTGGCGTTGTTACACAAATATTAAAACTATTGCTATATCCTGCCCCATTACTGTTATACAATCTCACATAATAAGTCTGTCCTGAAGTAAGTCCGGTAACAGTTGTACCATTAGTCGTTCCACAAGCAATACTTGTCAAGCTTCCACATGCACCACTAAACACCTGAGTATACAAACTCGTAGATGATGTTGTACCTGTAGAAACTACATTTGACAATGTAATGATATGAGTGGCGGCGGTAGCTACAAATGAATACCAAACATCATCATCAGCTGTTCCTGTACAAGGAGATACAGCAAGACCTGAGTTGGTAGCAGAAGCTGTAGTTCCTGCAGTTGGGCTTACACACGTAGAAGTTGGGCTCACTGTCAAAGATACAGCATTAGCACATTCATCATTTGGTGGCGCCACAGGTGTAGTAACGCAAATATTAAATGTATTGGCATATCCGGTTCCGGAATTAGAATTATAAACTCTTACATAATAAGTATTCCCTACCGTTAAGCCTGTAAGCTGAGTTGGTGTAGCATACGATGTATCACAAATAACACTCGTCAGTGATCCACAACTACCACCCAATACCTGAAGGTACAGCGATGTTGAAGAAGTAGTTCCTACAGATACAACATTGGTTAAAGCTACCACATGAGTTGCAGAAGTAGCCACAAACGAATACCAAACATCGTCATCAGCTGTTCCCGTACAAGGAGAAATAGCAACCCCAGAATCCGTAGCGGATAAAGTAGTTCCTGCCACCGAATTAGTACATAATGATCCCGAGCTTACCGTTAAAGGAGTAGCATTCACACAATTATCATTAGAAGGTGGCGGTGGCGGTGTTCCCACACAGATATTAAAGCTTATATTTCTCCCTCCGGCTGTAGATTCGCCAAAGGTGAATACTCTTATATAATAAGTTTGTCCAACTGTCAATCCTGTAACCACAGCTGCATTAGGATCTGAACAAAGCACACTCGTCTGGGAACCGCACACTCCACTTAATACTTGGAAATATGCATCGGTGGTACTTGTTGGACCTGTAGAAACAACATTAGTTAATGAAATTTGATGAGATGTTGATGTTGCTACAAATGAATACCAAACATCATCATCACCAACTGCCGTTGTACTACATGGCGATACCATAGTAATTCCTGAATTGGTTGCCCCTAATGTATTTCCTGAAGCTGTTACTGTACAATTCAAATCAGAATTTACAGTTAGTGGAATTGCATTGGCGCAATTATCATTAGCAGGAGGGCTGGCTACCGTAAATGAAGTTTCGGTACATCCCGTAGCTTCCCCAAGTGAATTAACCGGAGTAACCGTTACATAATATGTTGTAGAAGCAGTAAGATTAGAAAGAGCATAAGAAGTTACATTCCCTACATTTGTGTTTGCCACAATATTACTTCCACCAGGAGTAGTACCTACTTTTAGTTTATAACTAGAAGCGGCAGCTGACCCTGTTACTGCACTCCATGTTAAAGTCGGAGAATATGGAGTATTGGTTGCTCCATTAGCGGGAAAAGTTAATGCCGTACAAGATGGTGCAGATGTTGGAGGTACATCAAATGCAATATGTGGCCTTCTGTAATCAGAAGACGTAAGAGTAGCTCCAAAAGCAGAAGTTGTGGTTACATATTTTGTTGTGTTGCTGTTAGCAGTATTTACACAGGGAGAAGAATATTCATATTCCCAGTTAATTGTTGCTGCCTGCGCTGTAGTCTGAGTATATTCCGTAAATACGGCTAGGTTACTCCCCGATGTGTAAGGAAAGTTAACAGAATGAACAAATTGCTTAAAACCGGCAGAGTTCCCTACGGCAGTTTGAGGGTTAGAATCATAAACCAGTGTTGCCCCGGAAATTGCTGTTGCCCAATCTAACGCTCCGGATCCAAAATCCGTAGCTGTTGTATTCATCATATAGATTTTAAAATTTGCATCTGCATTAAGGGTTCCTGAGGCAGTATATCTTTTGAAATAGGTTGCCGTAATTGTGTTATTAGCAATAGCCGTTAATTGTGAAGCAGGAATAATAAAAGCTCCCCGGCTTTTAGAATTTGCTGTTGCATTACTATTTGGTGTCCCATAACTGTTTGTCCCAATCGTTCCGTTACAAACAGGAACAGTGTAGCTTTGTCCCCAATACGATTGATAAGATAATATACTCACCAAAAGCATAAAGAGTAGATTTAATTTTTTCATACTTAGTTTTATTTAAAATTCAAAGTATAAATTTACAAAATAAATTATATAAATAATATATTAAAACAATTTTTATTAGAAAATCAATAATTTAAAACAGTTTTAATTAACAAAAAACTAAACATTCATTTAGTTAAATAAAAATTCATCAATAAATGAATTATTTATAATAAATTGAAAATCAATAATATATAACAATAACTCTAATTTTTACATTCAAATAAAAAAGACAGCATAAGCTGTCTTTTATTAATATTATTCTACAAAAATCAATTTTTAGTTTAAATAAAACTCATATTTATTGAGTAATTGAATTTCCTTAATGAGATCTCCATTCAGATCAACAGAATATTTCATGGATTGAAGCTCTATATGGGAATCATCTTCAATGTTTTTAAGATAGAATTTTAATTTCTGCTCACCTTTATTTTTTTCAAGAACATTTCTGAAAAACTCCAAATCTTCTTTTCTGAAATCCATCACATCCATGACCAAAGATATACTTTTAGCAAATCTTTCAAATGCTTCTTTAAGCTCAATTACCTCATTTACGTTCACGAATACACGGCCGTCTTTTACTTGTGCAAACTTTATTTTTAAGATCACAAAGCGTTGTACTTCAAGCTTTTCTTTCAAACGCATATAATCCCTGTCTCCCAACCTGAAAGAATAAGAACCTGTATAATCCTCTAATGTAAGAAAAGCAACCTTCTCTCCACTTTTAAAACCATCCTGCACTCTATATTCTGTAATCAATCCGGCTACAGTAAATTCTTTTCCTCCGCCTCCGTTTTCTTTCTCTTTTTGGATCTGTTTCCAGTCTTTTTTCTTCTCTTCGAATAATTCCGGTGGTTTATTACTAAATGCCTGCTCTTTATAAGCGTCTACTTCATCAAGATTCAGGAACCCGAAGTTTCCTTTAGGTTCTGCTTTTTTTGTTGTTTCTTCAATAATCTCTTCTTCTCCAGTCAGTAATTCATCAGAAACGATCTCCACAATATCGGCAACCTCATCCACCGTATCCTGTTCCAAAATCGGAGCTTCGTCTACTACTATTTTTTCACCTTCTTCTTTTTCCAATACAGATTTCTTGGAAAGCTGTCCCTGCATAAACTGGAACTGATATTTGAACTCATCCAATGGATGTGCGGAAAGATAGAATCCGATAATTTCTTTTTCTTTATTAAGCTTATGCATATTCGGCCACTCAGGACAAGGAGCCAATTTAGGCTGTTCAATCTGGATTTCTTCAGCAAAGTCGGCAAAAAGAGAATTTTCCACCTCATTCTTACTCTCCTGGAAACTTTGACCATATCTTAAAAGCCTTTCCAAATTGGTTCTTCCTGCTACATCGATATCAAAATACTGTCCTCTGTGATATTTATCCAATTCATCAAAAGCCCCGGCAATCACCAAACTCTCCGCTACCCTTTTATTAACCTGTGATGAAGGAATTCTTTCAAAGAAGTCATAGATATCTTTAAATCTTCCGTTTTCTCTTTCTTTAGTAATGGCTTCACTTGGTCCTTCCCCAATCCCTTTGATTGCTCCCAGGCCAAAACGGATCTGTCCTTTTTCGTTTACCGAAAACTTATATTGTGATTCATTCACATCCGGCCCTAAAACATCCACCCCCATACTCTTACAATCTTCCATGAACATGGTGATCTGCGCTGTATTGTTGATGTTATTACTCATTACACTCGCCATGTATTCTGCAGGATAATTCGCTTTTAAAAAAGCGGTGTGATAAGCTACCAGCGCATAACACGTTGAGTGGGATTTGTTAAACGCATATTCCGCAAACGCTTTCCAGTCGTTCCAGATTTTTTCCAGACGGGTTTCATCAAGATTATTTTTACGTCCACCTTCAATGAATTTAGGGTACATTTTATTCAGAACGTCAATCTGTTTTTTACCCATCGCTTTTCTCAGAGTATCGGCTTCACCTTTGGTAAAATTGGCCAATTTTTGAGATAAAAGCATTACCTGCTCCTGGTAAACGGTAATCCCATAGGTTTCCTTTAAATATTCCTCAGTTTCAGGTAAATCATAAACAATCTCTTCAATACCGTGTTTCCTGTTAATGAAATTCGGGATATATTTGATAGGCCCCGGACGATAAAGCGCATTCATCGCAATAAGGTCAGCAAAAACCGTTGGCTTAAGCTCTCTCATATACTTCTGCATTCCCGGACTTTCATACTGGAAAATCCCTACTGTTCTTCCTTCTTTAAATAATTGATAAGTCTTTTGATCATCAAGAGGGATCGTATCCGGATCAATGTCAACACCATGCCTTTCTTTAACAAGCTTCAGGGCATCTTTGATGATGGTTAATGTACGAAGACCCAGGAAGTCCATTTTCAATAACCCGGCACTTTCTGCAACGGAGTTATCAAACTGTGAAACAAGAATGTCTGCATCTTTTGCAGCAATGGTTACCGGAACAAGATTACTTACCTCTTCCGGCGTAATAATTACTCCACAAGCATGAATACCCGTATTTCGGATACATCCTTCCATTTTTTTTGCACTCTCCAGAACATCAAAACGTGGATCTTCGGGATTACTGAGAACCATCCTCATCTCATCGACAAGCATCTGTTCTTCGGGCTTTAATTTGTCATATTTTGACAATGCCTTTGCAATATTCATTCCCGGTGTCGAAGGAACCAATTTGGCAATATTATTAGTTTCAGGAATCGGAACATCCAGTACCCTTCCTGCATCTTTAATAGCAGATTTTCCTCCAAGAACGGAATACGTAATGATCTGGGCAACCTGGCTCTGTCCGTATTTATCAATTACCCATTTGATAATTCTGTCCCTTCCTTCATCATCAAAGTCGATATCAATATCGGGCATTGAAATCCTTTCCGGATTCAGGAATCTCTCAAAAAGGAGGTCATATTTAATAGGGTCCACATTAGTAATTCCAATGCAATAGGCTACAGCAGAACCTGCTGCGGAACCACGTCCGGGACCAACCCACACTCCCATTTTTCTGGCTTCATTACAGAAATCCTGAACAATAAGAAAGTATCCCGGATACCCTGTATTGGCAATAACATCCAATTCGAAATCAAGCCGTTCTTTAATTTCATCGGTTATCCCTGTATCAATATATCTTTTTTTAGCTCCTTCGTAAGTTAAATAAGTAAGATAAGCCATCTCGCCACGTTTTCCTCCGTCAACCTCATCTTCAGGATGAACAAACTCCTCAGGAATATCAAATTTAGGAAGAAGTACATCTCTTTTTAATGTATACGGACTGAATTTAGCCAAAAATTCTTCATAGGCTTCAAAGGCATCCGGATAAGCAAGAAATGCTTCTTTAATTTCATCGCTGTTTTTGATATAATATTCACCGGTTGCCAATCCTCTTCGCTTCCCAAAACCTTTTCCTACAGGAGTTGACAGTTTTTCACCGTCTTTGATACAGCTTACAATATCCTGGATATTGGAATCGTCTTTATCAGTATAAAAAGTTTCATTCTGAGCCAGGATCTTTACATTGTATTTATCCGCCAGATATAATAAAACCTCATTTAAATGTTCTTCTTCCGGTAGTTTGTGGTTTTGGATCTGAACATAAAAATCATCTTCAAAAGTTTCTTTCCACCATTTGAAAAGTTCTTCCCCTTTTTGTTCCCCTGTATTTAAGATCGCATCAGGAATATCTCCATGAATCCCGGAAGTTAAGGCTATCAAACCTTCTTTATATTCTGCAATTAGTTCACGACTGATCCTCGGAACTCCGAAGTAAAATCCTTTTAAAAATCCAATGCTCGAAAGCTTCGCCAGGTTTTTATATCCATTGAAGTCCTTTGCCAGAAGAACAACCTGTGTTCTTCTATCCGGATCATCTTTGGTAAATTGCTTTTGTTCATAACGATCGGAGATATAGAATTCACAACCTACAACCGGAATTAAAGGTTCTAAAACAGGCTCCTCTTCATTAAAAGCTCCACCATTTTCTTCTGCTTCCTGCTTTTTGGCAAGATATTCTTTATACTTTTTAGCTCTGTCTGCATTGGCTGATTCTACGGCAGAAACAAATTTAAAGGCTCCCATCATATTCCCCAGATCCACCATTCCTACAGCAGGGAAATTATCATCCGAAGCTCGCTTGATAAGATCAGAAATGCTCGACGTTGCCATCAATGTTGAAAAAACACTGTGGTTGTCGAAATTGAAATATTTCCCAAGATCAATTTCATCAATACTTCCGAAATCGGTCTGCTTTTTCTTGTTATGGAAGTCCGCAACCTGTCTTCGGATCACTATTCCGAAAGGTTTTATCGGGTCCGGATAAAGCGTTTTGAAATATCTTAGCTGGTCTTCGGAAATCTTCAGCACTTCAGCAGGAATTATCCCTACCCTCATCATTTCGAAGAAAACCTGTGCTGTAGCATTTACGTCGGCCGCTGCATTATGTGCTTCATCAAATTTACTCCCATATAGTTTTTCATATAATTCTTCAAGCTTTGGCGGCTTGAATCTTCCACCTCTTCCGCCTCCAAGCTGGCAAAAATCCGTTCCGAGGATCATGGTATCTGCTTTTGGCTTTTCCTGAAGATTATCTTTTAAGTTTTTTCTGAAAAACTCAGCACCTACAATATTATAATCAAACTCAACATTGTGTCCGGATACCACACGTACCCTTTCCAGAACTTTAGAAAACTCTTCCAAAACTTCCTGCAGATCCCGTCCTTCTTCATTGGCAATCTTTGTGGTTATCCCGTGAATTCTGGCAGCATTAAAGGGAATATCATACCCTTCAGGTTTAATGATATAATCCTGGTTTTCTATCAGATTTCCATCATCATCATGTAATTGCCATGCAATCTGAACCATTCTTGGCCAGTTTTCCGAATCTGAAAGAGGAGCGTTGAAATTTTTTGGTAACCCTGTGGTTTCTGTATCAAAAATTAAGTACATATAATTTTCTAACTTTTTTAAGAAAGAGAATGTAAAGTTACTTCAATTTTTTCAATATTAAGTTTTTTTACAACTGTCTTTGGGAAGCAGACAATTTCAATTTTTCACTATTTTCCAACATCATTTAAAAACATGAAAAACTTAATAAAAACAATATTTTAGAAAAAATCTATCAATAATAATTCAACTTTTCCATATCATATTTATCCACCTTAATATTTTTGTATATATTTGCTTTTTAATATTTTATTCAATATTTTTTAAGTGTTATGAAGAAACATTTACTTTTAGTCAGTACATTAGCTATAACTTTAATAAGTGCGCAAAGCAATGAAGCTTTGCATAGAAAATTTGATCAACAAAAAGCTATAAAACAACAAGCTTTTGAAAACTATATAAATAGTAATTACAGTACTATTGATTTAAACAAAAATCAAGAATTAAAAGCAAAGCTTGATCAGTTAAAGGGAAGAGTGGCTTTTGTATTTGATGGTAATCCTTTCTTCTATACAACCGAAGACATAAGACAGGGCTACAATGCTAATACTGATGCTCTTAATACTGCAGGAAATGTAGTAGGATTAACCGGAGCTTTTAATGGTGAAAATATAAAGTATACCATTTTTGATGGTGGAAGAGTATTTGCAACCCATACAGCATTTGCCAATGCAGCCGGAAGAATCACTAACAAAGAAGCCTCTACTCAAAGTTACAGTGGACACTCAACAAGTGTAGCTGGATTTATTGGGGCACGTTCTATAACCGTAAGTGGTGGTGGTTTAAGTGGAGACATCAAAGGTGTTGCCATCAATTCTACCATCGATTCTTATATGTTTGATGATACCACTTTGCCAGGACAATCTTCAGCAAGTGATGTATTTGATAAAATATTATTAGCAAACCCGAATATCTCCAACCATTCATATGGAAGTAACGGAGGATGGTTATGGGGGCCTAGCTATGGGCTTCCTCAAAGTGCATGGTACTGGAGCGGCTATTATTCGGGAGGTACAGCTGGTACAGCTTATGATCTGCAAGGAGCATATTTAGATAATGACGCAAATTATGATGATATTGTATATCAAAATCCATCTAATATTATTGTAAAATCAGCTGGTAACTATTTTGGTGACGGGCCTACAGGAAGTTCAGTCACTTCAGCATACTACAGAAGCGGATCCAGTTATGTAGCATTCCCGGCAGGAGCAACTCTTCCACCAAACAACTGTAGTAATGGTGCGGACTGTATTACTAACGGTTCTTTGGCTAAAAATATTATCGTAGTTGCTGCTACAGATGTTATCACTACTAATAATTTTCGTTATACAGCTCCTACAGATGTAGTACATTCAAGCTACAGTAGTGCAGGACCTAGAGATGATGGAGGTATCAAACCAGATATCGCTACAACGGGTACTGATGTTTTTGCTCCTTCTTCAAGCACTGCAGGAAGTGAGACCTATACTAATGGTAGTGGAACATCATATTCTGCACCTGTAATTACTGGGATCATCGGACTTTGGACACAAATTCATAAACAATTATTTACCGGAAGTCTTTTAAATGCAGCTTCCGCTAAAACTTTATTAGTACACTCAGCAAAAGAAGCAGGAAATGTTGGTCCTGATCCATTATTCGGTTGGGGATATGCTGATGCCAAAAAAGGTGCTGAACTTTTAGTAGGAAAATCTAATGGTACAGTAATCTTTAATAACGAAAGTTTAACAAGTGGAGTTTCAAATAAAAAACTAGTAACGGCGTCAGGAAGTGAACCATTAAAGGTAACTATTTCGTGGATTGACCCAGCATATACAAACCTTCCTACTACTTATCAAACTATTCACAATAACAGAACATCCAGATTAGTTAATGATTTAGATCTTAGAATTATCGATACAACCAATAACCTTATTTATTATCCATGGAAGCTTAACGCTGCAAGTCCAAATACACCTGCAACAAAAGCTGACAACAATGTTGATAATGTAGAACAAGTGGTTATCGATGCTCCGGTTGCCGGAAGAAACTATAGAATTGAGATCTCTAACAAAGGAACGTTGGTAGACAATGTAGGGTCAAACAACCCTCAAAACTATTCTATTATTGTTACGGGTCACAGTCAACAAGTCCTAGGTACTAAAGATGCTGAAATTACTAATGGAATTACTATTGCTCCTACGGTTACTAAGGACATCGTAAAAGTCATGAAAGCACCTAGAAAATCTACTTTCAATGTGTATGATCTTTCTGGCAAGAAATTACAAAATGGAATAATCAACAATGACCAAGAGTCTGTAGATTTATCATCATACCCTAAAGGAATATACATCATTGAAGTAAAAACAGATAAAGATGTAGTTTCTAAGAAGGTTATCAAAGAATAATTCAGAAAAAAATATTCAGGATACAACAAAATACTAACACTTGTTAGTATTTTGTTTTTTTATGTATCTTTGCTTTCTATGGAAAATACACTTCACGAAAAAGTTTCTCAGGAAATTTTACTCAAGGCTTATAACCATATGATGCTTGCCAAAGCTATGGCCGATATTTACGAAGAAAACAGAAATATCTGTAAATATGTTCATAGTACGTCAAGAGGCCATGAAGCCATTCAATTGGCAACCGCTTATCAATTAACGAAAGAAGATTGGGTTTCTCCATATTATAGAGACGAAAGTATTCTTCTTGGAATGGGTTTCGAGCCTTACCAATTGATGCTTCAGTTATTAGCCAAAGCTGATGATCCTTTTTCAGGAGGTAGATCTTACTATTCACACCCTTCAAGCAGAGATGAAAAGATGCCGAAAATCATTCATCAAAGCTCAGCAACAGGAATGCAGACAATCCCAACTACAGGAGTTGCACAGGGAATCAAATATATCCAGGACTTTAATTTACAGCAGTTTGAAAATAATCCGGTTGTTATTTGCAGCCTGGGTGATAATTCCGTGACTGAAGGTGAAGTAAGTGAAGCATTACAGTTTGCTGCTTTACACCAGCTTCCAATCATATTCCTTGTTCAAGATAATGAGTGGGGAATTTCCGTAACGAAAGAAGAGGCAAGGACTTGTGATGCCTATGATTTTGTAGCTGGATTTACCGGTTTAAGCAGAATGAGAGTGGACGGAACTGACTTTGCTGAAAGTTTCGAGGTCATGAAAAAGGCTGTTGATTTTGTTAGAACAGAAAGAAAACCATTAGTAGTTTGCGCTAAAACCGTTTTAATCGGACATCATACTTCAGGGGTAAGAAGAGAATTCTATAGAGATGAGACAGATCTTGCCAAGCACAGAGCTAAAGACCCGGGAGAGATTTTAAGAAATCAATTGCTGGAAGCAGGAGTGGATGAAGAATTACTAAAACAAATCACCAAAAAAGCAAGACTAGAAGCCGAAGAAGCTTTTGAAAGAGCTAAAAACGCTCCGGATCCTAAACCTGAAACTGTAACGAATCATATTTTCGCTCCTACACCTATTATCGAAGAAGTGGGAACCCGCGAACCAAAAGACGGAGAAAAGATCGTAATGGTAGATGCGGCCATCCATGCTATCCAGGAGTTGATGTGGAAGCACCCTGAAGCGTTACTTTACGGGCAGGATGTTGGAGAAAGAATCGGCGGAGTTTTCCGTGAGACTGTAACATTAGGAAAGAAATTCGGAAGTAAAAGAGTATTTAATACGGCTATTCAGGAAGCGTATATTATCGGTTCTACAACCGGTATGAGTGCGGTTGGATTAAAGCCCATTGTTGAAGTGCAGTTTGCAGACTATATTTATCCGGGAATCAACCAATTGATTACAGAGATTTCAAAATCGAACTATTTAAGCAACGGAAAATACCCGGTAAGCAATATCATCCGTGTTCCTATCGGAGCTTACGGAGGTGGTGGTCCATATCACAGTGGAAGTGTTGAAAGTATTCTGGCGAATATCAAAGGTATTAAAATAGCATATCCAAGTAATGCAGCAGACTTTAAAGGACTTTTAAAAGCGGCGTATTACGATCCGAACCCAGTGGTAATGCTGGAACATAAAGGTCTATACTGGAGTAAGGTTCCGGGAACGGAAGATGCCAAAACGATAGAGCCGGCGGAAGATTATATTTTACCTTTCGGAAAAGGAAAAGTAATTATTGAAGCGGATAAAGATGAAACTGATAAAGGCAGAACATTACTTGTAGTGACTTATGGAATGGGAGTATATTGGGCTAAAGAAGCAGTTAAAAACTTTAACGGGAGAGTTGAAGTGATCGATCTGAGAACATTAATTCCATTAGATGAAGAGCTTGTTTTTGAAAGAGTGAAAGCCCATGGAAAATGCATCGTCCTTACAGAAGAGCAATTGAATAACTCCTTTGCAGAAGCTTTTGCCCATCGTATTTCTAAAAACTGTTTCAGATATCTGGATGCTCCGGTGGAAACCATGGGATCATTAGATTTACCAGCAGTTCCAATTAACCTGGTGTTAGAAAAAGAAATGCTTCCTAATGCCGAGAAGCTGGCTGCGAAGATTGAAGAAATGCTACAGTACTAGATCAAATATATCAACCTCTAATTTTTTAGAGGTTTTTTTATGCTCATTTTTTATTTTTTTAATAAACTTGTAATAACGTTTTCCAAACGTCTCATCAAAACGCATAATGTATGATCACAACCAAATATGTCAATTACAGGCAGGTACTTAATTTATCCGGCGTTCATCTGATCTGGATCTCGATCTGGTGTACATTGATCGCCACTCTTTTCTATTTTTTCAATTGGCAATGGATGATCATTCCTTGGGTTCCCGTAGCTCTGATTGGTACAGCGGAAGCATTTTTGGTAGGTTTTAAAAACAATCAAGCTTACGACAGACTTTGGGAAGCCCGGAAAATATGGGGTGGAATCGTGAATTCCAGCCGTGCTTTTGCATCCATGGTTTCCGCATTTAATACTGAGAATGAAGAAGTAGGTACTTTTGATTTGGAAGACAGAAAAAAGAGAATTGTATATCGCCACATCGCCTGGCTATATGCTTTCCGTGAGCAGTTATTGGTCCCAACTGAATGGGAGCACATCAGTGCGGAAGAAGAACATTCTCATCACAATGTTAACCAAAGACGTAACCGTTTGATTAAAGCTGGTTTCCCCGATTATGGAAGAACTCCTATTTTCCTTCATAAATATTTATCGGAAGAAGAAGCAGAACTACAAGCAACGTATAAAAATTTTGCTACCTACCTGATTTCTCAACAGGCAAAAGATATCAATGCGCTTAAAAACATCAAAGCCATTTCTGATTTTAATCAAATGCAGCTACAAACCACGTTGAATGAGTTTTATGGTTTTCAGGGTCAGGCAGAAAGAATTAAAAAGTTCCCTTCTCCAAGGCAGTTTGCAAGTACGGCATTCGTTTTCAACGTTCTTTTTATCTTGCTGCTTCCTTTAGGTTTGGTTAATGAATTCGCTAAACTCGGCGACTGGGGAATCTGGACCTCTATTCCTTTCTGTATCATTATTGGCTGGATTTACATCATCATGGAACTTGTAGGAGATTATTCCGAAAACCCGTTTGCAGGATTGATGTTTGATGTCCCTATGCTTTCTATTTGCAGAACCATAGAAATCGATTTACTACAGATTATAGGCGAAAACGAAGATCTTCCGGATCCTATTGCCTCGAAGAACGGCGTTTTAGTGTAATTACAAAACAATTGCTGTTGTATTTTTCACCTCTGAGATCATGAATGAACTGTGAGTACTTGCAATGTGCTGTAAAGTAGTCAGCTTTGTCAGCATAAAATTACGATAGTCATCCATATCCTTTACACCTATTTTAATGATATAATCATAATCACCACTTACGTGGAAACATTCGGTAACTTCTTCCAAGTTCATTACTTCTTTTTCAAATTGAAGAATATACTCCTTTTTATGTTGGGTAAGCTTAATATGACATAAAATGATAAAATTTCTGTCTATTTTTTGTTTATCGAGAATCGCAACATACTTTGAAATCACTCCGCTGCTTTCCAGTTTTCTTATACGTTCATAAATTGCTGTAACGGATAATCCAAGCTTATAAGACAGCTCTTTGGTGGTTTGTTTGCAATCTTCCTGTAAAAAAGACAACAGTTTTTTATCAGTTTCATCAAAGTTCATAGATAATTTTTTGGTAAAAGTTTAGCACATTCAAATATAATAAACATTTTTTCACCAATATAACATAATTATAGTTTTATCATCTAATATTTACAGAAAGTATTGTAATAATTCTGGAAAGGAGTGAAATTTAAAAGAAAAAATAATGGAGACTTTTAATGCCGCAAATGAAATTCAGGATTTGCAATATTTTGGAGAATTTGGTGGGGTGAACCCTTCTATTTCAGATAGTTCTACTTACACTTTCCTTTCTGCTAAAACTATGTTCGACACATTCGAAGGAAACGCCGACGGATGCTATTTATATTCAAGACATTCATCCCCGATGAATCTGTATCTTTCCCAGGCTTTGGCAAAGATGGAAAATACAGAAGCAGCTAATGTTACGGCTTCAGGAATGGGTGCTATTACTTCTGTGCTTATGGAGGTTTGTAAAGCAGATGATCATATTATTTCCAGCAGAACCATTTACGGCGGAACCTACGCTTTCCTTAAAAACTTCCTGCCTTCTTTCAATATAAAAACAACTTTCGTAGACATCAGCAACTTTGAATCTATCGAAAATTCAATTCAGCCCAATACCAAAGTTATTTATTGTGAAACAGTAAGCAATCCATTGCTTGAAGTGGCTGATTTGAAAAAATTATCTGAGATCTGTAAAAAACATAATTTACAACTGATTGTTGATAACACATTCTCCCCTCTTTCCGTTTCCCCGCAATTATTGGGTGCGGATATCGTTATTCACAGTTTAACAAAATTCATCAACGGAAGCAGTGATACCGTAGGAGGAGTGTACTGTGGAACACAGGAATTCATCAATGACACTAAAAATGTAAACACAGGTGCCTGTATGCTGCTTGGACCAACCATGGACAGTATGCGTTCTGCAAGCATCTTAAAAAACCTGAGAACACTTCATATCAGAATGAAACAGCACAGCTATAATGCCATGTATTTAGCTGAGAGATTTGAAAAAGACGGTTTGAAAGTTTCTTATCCCGGATTACCATCCCATAAGGATCATGAATTGATGAAAAGCATGATGAATGAAGAGTACGGATTTGGTGGATTGCTGACTTTAGATGCCGGAACTACCGAAAAAGCCAATGAACTTATGGAACTGATGCAGCAGGAAAATCTTGGATATCTTGCCGTAAGTTTAGGATTCTATAAAACATTATTCTCTTGCTCAGGAAGCTCAACTTCCTCAGAAATTCCTGAAGAAGAACGTTCAGCAATGGGAATTTCCGACGGCTTGATCAGATTCTCTATCGGATTAGACCACGACATCGAGAGAACCTACAGAAAAATGAAAGAATGCATGAAAAAAACAGGCGTTCTCAACCATGAAACTATTTCAATATACTAAAGAAAATCGGCTGAATAATTCAGCCGATTTTTATTTTATTTCTTGTAAAAGTGACCCGGAAATGCATCTTCAGGTTTCATTCTGAAGATATTAAGGAAAATCCATGATTTCAAAAATCCATATCCGTAAGAAAACATTTGAATATATGTGGAAATCACTGCCATTCCGGCGATGCTGATATTTTTTGTTACCATTAAGGCATGGAAAAACACGAGGAAAGTATATAATCCGTACAAAGCCAGTATAAAACCATTACCCAGAACAAAATATTCCAGGAAGCCCATTATATATCCTAAAAGAAAAAGTGTAGGAAACGCAAAAGATAGTTTTACGTAGTTCGGATGTCTCTGATTAAGGATAGGTCTTGCACAGCCAAACTGATATACCTGTTTTGAAAATTTCCCAAAATCTACTCTACGTTTGTGATACACGGCAATATCATCAAAAAAAGCCGTTGTAAATCCATTTTCCCAAAGTGTCATGGACAAATCCGGATCCTCTCCTATTCTCATTTCGGAAAACCCTCCTACCTGATTGAAAACTTCTTTTTTAACTCCCATATTGAAGCTTCTGGGCTGAAATTTGGAAACCGCCTTTTTATTCCCTCTGATCCCACCTGTTGTAAAAACCGAGGTCATGGAATAGGAAATGGCTTTCTGCATCAGATTAAACCCTTTATGAGCTTTATCTGCCCCTCCGAAAGCATCACATGGAATTTCAATGATATCTTTTTTGATGTTCTCGATGTAGTCTTTTTCTACAATAACATCGCTGTCTACAAAAACCAGCCATTCATTTTCAGCTCTTCTCGCTCCGTAATTTCTAGTTAAACCCGGACCAGAATTATCTTTTCTGAAGTATTTAATGGTTAACATTCCTTCAAAATGCTGTATGGTGGGTTGCAGGTCAATCAGAGAACCGTCATCAACAATAATCACCTCAAAGTCTTTATCAGTCTGTTGAGTGAGTGAAGTTAAAAGCTCAAAAAGCTCATCCTTCCGGTTAAAAATAGCGACAATGATAGAAATGGTAGGCTTCAAATTGAAAATTTTTCAAAATTAATTATTCACGGAAGAACCCGCAAACAGTTTTCTTACTTATTCAATTAATTAACGCTTAAATGGTAAAAATCATATTCATTGGACTACTTTTTCTGAATATGGCATTTTCAACAAAGCAATTGAAATTATAAACAAAACGCTTCATTACTCCTCATGATAACTTTGTCTCATCAATAAAAATCAAAAAAAAGCATCCGATGTATATATAGAAGTAGCTTTGAAGATTTATCGCATTTTTCCTATGCTTTTAAAAAACAATTTGGTTTTGCGCCTTCTTTAGTGAGGTGATTGAAAGAATTTAAAATAAAAAATCCACCTTTACGGCGGATTTTCTATTATTCTTTGTTAAGATTTAATTGTTTTGGTCATATAATATCCGGCAATAATGCCTATCGGGGCAATTATAGGGAAAAACAGCAATGCCAAATAAGGCCAGATATTTGATTTATTTTTGAACAGCATGGCAATAGCAACAGCATATAACGTGATGATCATTAAAGCAGCTATTATTATATCAAAAGGACTAATTACTAATAATTTCATGATTCAATTTTTGGACAATAAATGTAAATATTTATTGCATAAAATGTGTATTAATTTTCAATTTTATGTACTTTTTTCGTCCCTTCGTACATCTCATACTGTAAGAATCTGGTTTCCAGTTTTCCATTGAAAAGCTTTACTTTTCTGGAAGGACGTAATCCTATTTTCTTCACCGCCTCAAGATCAGATGAAATCAGCCATGCTAATGTGTTCGGATAGCTTGTTTTAAAAGTGTCTCCTATTTTTTTATAGAAATCATCATCATTGATTGAGATTCTTTCATCATAAGGTGGATTAAAAACAATCAACAAAGGGAAGAGCTCTTTTTTGGATTCAAAGAAGTTCTGTTTCTTTACCTCAATCACATCTTCCATCTCGGCCGCTTCAATATTCATTCTTGCTGCATTGAGCATTCTTGCATCGATATCGTACCCTACAATTTTCCCTTCAAATGCTTTGATCCTGTTAATTCTGAATTCTTTGATTTTTGTAAACAGGTCCGCATCATAATTTTTCCAGTTCTGGAAAGCAAACTTCTTTCTGAAAATCTGAGCCGGAAGATCCATCGCTATCATGGCAGCTTCTATCAACAATGTTCCGGAACCGCACATCGGATCAAGAAAATTTCCTTTTCCATCCCAACCTGCAATTTGGAGCATTCCGCTTGCTAAAACTTCATTAATTGGCGCCTGTCCCTGCTCTTTTCTGTATCCTCTTTTAAATAAAGGATCTCCGGAAGAATCCAGGGAAATAGTCACCAATTCCCTGTCAATATGCAGATGAAACTTAATATCCGGATTTTTGGTTTCAATACTCGGACGTTTCTTGAATTTATCCTGAAAATAATCTACAATGGCATCCTTCATCTTCAACGTCATGAACTGAGAATGTTTGAACGTTTCTGAGTTTACGGTGGCATCAATAGCAAAAGTCTGATCAACATCTAAGAATTCTTCCCAGCTTACCTTTAATAATCTGTCATAAAACTGATGCTGGTTAAAAGCTTTAAATTCATGGATGGGAACTAAGATTTTCAAAGCCGTTCTCGCAGAATAATTGATTTTATAAAGAAAACCCAGGTCCCCTTCACAGTTCACCGCACGGTTCTTCATTTCAACATTACGGCCGCCCAGCTTTTTGATTTCTTCTGCCAAAACCTGCTCCAGTCCAAAGAATGTTTTTATCTGAATTTGTAGATTGTCTGTATTCATAGTGTAAAGATCAACGATATTAGTTTTTTTCTATCGTTTCATTTTTATTTGTAAACCCTTTAAAACTAAATATTTACTTTACAGAAAGGAAATACTTGCTTTTTAGAGCACAAATTTAGTTATTTTTGCATTATGGAATGGTTTGAATCTTGGTTTGATACCCCTTATTATCATTTGCTGTACAGTAACAGAGATTACACTGAAGCGGAAAACTTCATTACAAAGTTAACGGCTGATCTCCAGCTACCGCCATCTTCTAAAATTATTGACCTTGCCTGCGGAAAGGGAAGACACTCTGTTTTCCTCAATAAATTAGGGTATGATGTTTTAGGATTAGACCTTTCCAGACAAAGCATTGAGTATGATAAGCAATTTGAGAATCAGACTCTTATTTTCGATGTTCATGATATGAGAAACCCTATTGATGCCGATCCGATGGATGCGGTTTTCAATCTGTTTACCAGTTTCGGGTATTTTGATAAGGAAAGTGATGATAAAAAGGTTTTTCAGTCCGTGTATAATGTATTGAAACCGGGAGGATATTTTGTTTTGGATTACCTGAATGAAGAATTCGTAAGAAAAAGCATCATTCCGGAATCTGAAATTACAAGAGGAAATATAGATTTTAAAATCAATAAAAAAATAGAGGGAAGACATATCATTAAGGATATTAAATTTGTTGCGGATGGAAGATCTTTCCACTTTTTCGAAAAAGTAAAACTTCACACTCCCGAAACCATCCTGTCGTATGCTACGGAATGCGGTTTCGAAAGAATAAAAATATGGGGCGATTATCAACTGAATCCATTTGATAAACAAACATCACCACGTTGCATCAATTTATTTAAGAAAACAATATGATCTCGGTTCTTTTACTGATTTTAAGTGTTATTGCAGGCGTATTCCTGGGAAAATATTTTGGTAAGAAAGAAAAGCTTGCTAAAAATTTATTGATCTTAAGTGCCGGATTTTTAATTACAATCTGCCTTAATGAGGTATTTCCTCAGGTGTATGTTTCAGAAGAAAGTACCAATCTGGGAATTTTCGTTATTCTCGGGGTTTTGCTTCAAATGATTCTGGAAGCACTTACCAAAGGTTTTGAACACGGGCATTTCCATCATCATAATGAGAATAATATCCTTCCGATGGCATTAATGGTGGGCTTATTCATTCATGCCTTTATTGAAGGAATTCCTTTGGCTAACGAACAGGAAACTTTATCTCCTTATTTATTGGGGATTTTGGTGCATAATATCCCAATCTCTTTTATTCTGGGGGCTTTTCTATTCAACAGGAACGAAAGTAAAGTTCCATCTTATCCCTCATTATTGATCATAGCTTTGTTTGCTTCCGCATCACCCCTGGGAATGTTATTAGGAAATTATTTCAACCCGGATCTTCAACCTTATTTCCTGGCTATTGTGGGCGGTATTTTCCTGCATATTTCATCAGTCATTATATTTGAAAGCAATAAAAACCACAATATCGACTGGACCAAAATAGGACTTGTAATTTTAGGAGTTATGCTGGCTTTAACGATGCATCTTTTCCATTCTCATTCACACATCCATCATCATTAAAAACAAGAAACTCCGAATTGTTAAAATTCGGAGCCTCAATTTAATCACTCATTACACAATCCGGAAATTAGAATTTCCAGCCGAATGTAATAAAGAAGTTATTTCTGCTGTTTTTCACATCGGAAACAATGTAAGCATCACTGGTTACAATATCTGTTGGTGAATAATAAGCAGAATCTATATTATCAGACAGAACTCCTCTCATAAAAGGATTGCTGTACTTAGAAGTCACATTCTGATAGGCTGCATCTATATAAAATGATTTGAAATCATACCCTAAACCGAAAGACAATAAATTTCTGTCATTTAAAATCAGATTATTGTAAGATTGATCTCCGGTACTTCCTTCATTCGTAAACCTGTTAATCGTTAAAGCATCTAACGGGTTGGATACATAAGAGTATCCTCCTCTCAATCTTAGCTGCTTGATTCTGTATTCAGCACCTACTCTTACTTCTGATACATTTTTATAATTATCCTTGAAGAAATCATTTAATTCAGTTTCTGCCGGTCCGTACACCTTATATTTTGGCGTCGTTAAGCCAAGGCTGTAATCTGCATTCAAAGAGAAGTTCTTACCTGCAACTACTGCGGCACTCACTGTCGCCTTAAGCGGAGAAGTGAATCTTCTGTTCTCATATCCGAAATCATCTCCTAATTCAGGATCATTATAAAAGTCATAACTTCTGTCAATCTCCCAGAAAGTAGGTGTTTCCAAAGCTGCACCGATTCTGAAATTAGGACTTACCTTACCAATTACCCCAAGAGAAGCAGAAAAACCGGTTGATCTTTCAAAATAAGGCGTGTTTTGCTTATCAAAATAATCTATTGCTCCATTTTGAAGAGATTTGAAAGCCGCTGTATCATACTGATCGATACTTGCATTGAAGAAATTAAATCCTACCCCTAAATACAGGTTATGATTATAATTTGCGCCTACCCCAAAGCTGGTCTTAGAAAGATTACCATATCTGTTGTAAGCATGCCCTGCGTACGAAGAACTTCTGTCTACATCAAAATCATACATCAGGTTACTATTACCTGGTGTTTCCACATAATTTTCAATAGATTGATTGGAAAAATTCACTCCCACATTGATGAACTTCCATGCACTTTCAGTCATCAGCTGAAACGTCATGATCCCACCCACATTTCCAAGATCTACATCATTGATGTTATAATTGATGGACGAACCTGCCAAAGAGGAAGTATTTTTATTATTATTGATAGACAATGTTCCATTAATTTCACCAGAAATGGCCACTCCCAAACCGGCAGGGTTTGTAAGCAGGGAACTTGCGTCTCCTCCTAAAGCTCCGTTAGCTCCGGCCATTGCATTGAATTTGGATGATCCAACCATTGGGGATCCGGAATATACATCAATAGAATTTCTGATCACAGAAACATCCTGAGCCTGCGCAAAAAAAGCAGCAGAAATACTCATTAAGACTAAAGATTTTTTTAACATTATTTTTTTGAATAGTTATTATGTTTTGAAATTATCTTCCACCTCTGAAGCCTCCGCCTCCACCACCGGATCTGAAGCCTCCGCCGGTAGAACCGCCGGATCTGAAGCCGCCTCCACTGCTGGAATTGTTAAAACCTCCCGATCTGAAACCGCTATCATTTCTGAAACCACTGTCGTTTCTAAAACCGCTGTCATTTCTTCTAGGTGGATTATATGTTGGATTCTGTTGTCTTGTTCCCGAATTTCTGAAACCACCACTGTTAGTGGTATTTCCTTGTTGTCTGAAGCCTCCTGTATTGGTATTTCTGAAACCACCGGTATTGTTTCTCAACGTATTGCCGTTACCGTTTCTGAATCCTGAACCAGCTCCATATTTATTCAAGCCTCCTGCATTGTAGCTGTTGAATCCTCTGCCGTCTGCACCGCTTCTTCTGTAAATAGGTCTGTTGTAATATCCGTTACCCCAGTAACCTCCACCATACCATCCTCCATAATAAGGGTATCCATAATAGCCCCAGAAAGGATCATAATATCCGCCCCAATAAGGTGAATATCCAAAGCCCCAGTTCCATGGGTTATACCCCCAAGAGCCGCCCCAACCCCAAGAGAAGCCTATATTCCAGCCCCAACCTCGGTTCCAGCCCCAATATGGGCTATATCCGTACCAACCCCAAGGATATCCCCATCCCCAGGAATTGTCATAGTAATTCGTTACGCTTCCTGCAAAATTACCCCAGTCGGAGTCCGTTGCATTCATATTCCATTCATTGCCGCTCCATGCATTGTACCTATTATCCTGTTCTCTGGAATTGATCTCTGCATTTTGGATAACATTGGAGTCCTGATAATAATCATAATATTCACCTACTCTGTTCCCTCTGTCATCATTAATGATTACCCCTTCAGGAAGGGTATCTTTGTTGGGATCGTAATATACCCCATCTGTCTCACTGTAACCGCCCATTTGCGCTCCACAGGACACCAGCAGCAATCCACCTGATATAGCTAAAATTCCTTTGGACTTTAGCATACCAAGCAAATTTTTATGTATATTTCTTTTCATGATAATGTAAAAATTTTTAATTTAAATTATATTTGCAATCTGTACCAAAAATGTACCAAATATTGGTCATAAAAATCTATCAAAAATAGATTTTTATTTTTAGATAACAATAATATATAAAAGTTAAAATCGTAATGGCAAAATTAACCTCAAGAAGCGAAGATTACAGCAAGTGGTATAACGAGTTAGTAGTGAAAGCAGATCTGGCTGAAAACTCAGGGGTACGTGGATGTATGGTTATTAAACCGTATGGATACGCCATCTGGGAAAAAATGCGTGATGAAATGGACAAAAAATTTAAAGAAACTGGTCACGTTAATGCTTATTTCCCGCTTTTTGTACCCAAAAGCTTGTTTGAGGCCGAAGAGAAAAATGCAGAGGGTTTTGCTAAAGAATGTGCGGTTGTTACCCATTACAGACTAAAAACTGATCCAAACAACCCTCAAAAATTAATTGTAGATCCGGATGCTAAGCTTGAAGAAGAACTTATCGTTCGTCCCACTTCAGAAGCGATCATCTGGAGTACTTATAAAAACTGGATACAATCTTATAGAGATCTACCTATCCTGATCAACCAATGGGCTAATGTGGTGCGTTGGGAAATGAGAACCCGTTTGTTTTTAAGAACGGCAGAATTCCTATGGCAAGAAGGACACACTGCACATGCTACAAAGGATGAAGCTATTGAAGAAACGGAAAAAATGATCGATGTATATGCTGATTTCGCAGAAAAATTCATGGCAATTCCTGTTATCAAAGGATTAAAGACGCCTTCTGAAAGATTTGCAGGGGCTGATGAAACTTACTGTATTGAAGCATTAATGCAGGACGGGAAAGCGCTTCAGGCAGGTACATCTCACTTCTTAGGCCAGAATTTCGCAAAGGCTTTTGATGTGAAATTCACTAACAAAGAAGGTAAGATTGAACATGCATGGGCAACTTCATGGGGAACTTCTACCCGTCTGATGGGAGCTCTTATTATGACCCACTCTGATGATTTCGGATTGGTGTTACCTCCTACTCTGGCTCCGATTCAGGTAGTTATAGTTCCTATCTTCAAAGGTGAAGAACAATTAAACCAGATCAGTGAGGTTGCATTGGATATTCAAACTAAACTAAGAGCCAAAGGAATCTCTGTTAAATTCGATAATGACACTCAAAATAAACCAGGTTGGAAATTTGCAGAGTATGAATTAAAAGGAGTTCCGGTAAGAATTGCTATCGGACCAAAAGATCTGGAAAATAAATCGGTAGAGATCGCGAGGAGAGATAATCTTACCAAAGAAGTCCGTTCTATTGACGGATTAGATTCCTATATCGAAGAATTATTGAATACTATTCAGAAAGATGTCTATAATAAAGCTTATAATTTTAGAAAAGATAATATCACCAGAGTGGATACTTATGAAGAGTTTAAAAAAGTCTTAGATGAAAAAGGAGGTTTCATTTATGCTCATTGGGATGGCACTGCCGAAGAAGAAGAACAGATTAAAAATGAGACTAAAGCTACCATCAGATGCATCCCTTTAGATGATGATATAGAAGAAGGAATTTCTCTTATCTCAGGAAAAGCATCTAAAAGAAGAGTATTATTCGCAAAAGCGTATTAAAAAGACAAAAAACATAAAAATCCGGATATTGCTGGCAATATCCGGATTTTCTTTATATGGAATCACAATTATATTCCATATTATTTCATATAACCTCACAGTTTAGAGAAAAACAATTCCCATTCGTGATTGTTGATTAAAACATTTTCCAATTTCCGGCAAACTGCCTCACAGTCGAGCATTATTTATAAAATCACACAATATTTTTTATCAATTCTTCAAAAAAAATTCAGATAACACGTCAAATATTTCAAAAAAAATATTATTTGGACTATTTTTTGTTTAAATTTATGTCAACATTAATTTTAAAATAAATTTATTATGTCTTTAAATGTAATTGATTTAATTAAAGGACAATTAGGTCCCGCTTTAGTTTCTCAGGCAGCATCACAGCTTGGAGAAAGTGAGTCTGGTATTTCAAAAGCAATTGGAGGATTATTACCTGCAGTTGTAGGAGGTTTAGCCAACAATTCTGATAATCCTGCGGTTTTGGATGCCATTACCAATGCTTCATCAAGTGGCATATTGGGAAATTTATTAGGTGGATCTGAGAATAATAATTCCTGGATAAGTAGCTTATTATCATTAATCTTTGGTGATAAGGTAAATGGACTAGTGAATACTATTGCAACTTATGCAGGCATCAGCAACAATTCATCCAGCTCTTTGTTGAATATGGTGACAGGTGCTACGTTAGGCTCTATCGGAAAATATGCTTCTGATAACAATTTAGGACAATCTGGTATTTCCAATCTATTAGGCGAACAGAAAGGTATCATTTCTACATTATTGCCTGCCGGACTTTCTTTAGCTTCACTTAATCTTGGTGATTGGGCAAAAGGATATAAGTTCGATAATGATGATGACAAGGTAAAAGTGACTTCTCATGAAGAACCTAAAATAGAAGTAACAAGAAGTACAACTCCTACCGGAACTTATCCTGACAGAAATGACGGAGGTGGCGGTTCTATCTGGAAATGGTTATTACCATTACTGTTACTGTTAGCAGCAGGATATTTCTTATGGAAACAATGTAATAAGAAAGAAACAACTACAACCACCACAACTTCTGATTCTGCAGCAGTATCTTCTGATACAGCAGCGGTATCCACTACAGATACGGCAGCAGCTACAGCTACGACAACAAAAGTTGATGAAAGCATCGACCTTAATGGTGTAGCATTAAAAGGATACAAAGGCGGAATGGAAGACAGAATGATTTCTTTCTTAAAGTCTGACGGTTATAAAAATGCTAAAGATGATGCTGCATTGAAAGATGTATGGTACGATTTTGACCATGTGAATTTCAAAATGGGTAGCTCTACTGAATTGGAAGCAGGTTCTCAAGGACAGCTGGATAATTTAGTAGCTATTCTTAAAGCATTCCCTGATGCAAAAATTAAAATCGGGGGATATACTGACAAAACAGGTAATGAAGCATCCAATGTAAAATTATCTCAAGCCAGAGCTGACTTTATTAAAGCTGCTTTAACTAAAGCAGGAGTTGGAGCTCAGGTTCTAGGAGCAGAAGGATATGGAAGCAAATTTGCTACCGTAGATGCAAAAGCTTCTGATGCTGAAAGAGCAGTTGACAGAAAAATGGCTGTAAGATTTGCAAAATAATCTTTTACAAACCATATAAACCAATCCCGGAGAAATATTTTCCGGGATTTTCTTTTATAATTTTTGCATTTTCATTTATTTAATTAAATTTGTTAGTCATTTCTAACATTTATGAATTTTAATATAAAACAAGGCTGGAGAAAAGATAAGACTTCGCACTCATTATCAGAAGTATATTCAACGATAAAAGTTCCTAAAAAGGCTACTTTTTGGAGGAAATATCTCGCTTTTGCCGGACCGGGTCTTATGGTAGCCGTTGGATACATGGATCCCGGAAACTGGGCAACAGATATTGCCGGAGGTGCACAATTTGGGTACACCCTGCTTTCTGTGATCCTTATCTCTAATATTTTCGCTATGGTATTGCAGCACTTATCCGTAAAACTGGGTGTAGTAGCAGAAAGAGATTTGGCCCAAGCTTGTAGAGATCATTTTAATCCTACAACCAATTTTATCTTATGGGTATTTTGTGAGATTGCCATTGCTGCCTGTGACTTAGCAGAAGTCATCGGTTCTGCCATTGCATTGAATTTATTATTTCATATACCGCTCACTTGGGGAATCGTGATTACAACCATTGATGTACTTATTATCCTTCTGCTCCAGGCAAAAGGCTTCAGATGGATTGAAAGTATTGTAGGCGGGCTTATTTTCATCATACTGGCCTGCTTCGTATACGAAATCGTTATATCAAAACCGGCATTTAATGAAATTCTTGGAGGATTGGTTCCTCGGAAAGAAATTATTCAAAATCCCGCCATGCTTTATATAGCCATCGGAATTTTAGGAGCTACCGTAATGCCCCATAACTTATATCTTCACAGTAGCATTGTTCAGACCCGGGATTATACCCGTGACAGGGAAGGGAAAAAAGAAGCTATCAAATTTGCAACATTGGATAGTACGGTTTCTTTATTATTAGCTTTCTTTATTAATGCAGCCATCTTAATTCTTGCTGCTGCCACTTTCCATACCACTGGCAATAAGCATGTGGCAGATATCCATGATGCTTATAAAATGTTAACGCCTATTCTGGGCGCTTCCATGGCAAGTATTGCTTTTGCTATTGCTTTATTAGCTTCCGGGCAAAATTCTACCCTTACCGGAACTCTTGCCGGGCAAATTGTAATGGAAGGTTTTTTAAATATCCGCTTAAAACCTTGGCTGCGAAGATTAATCACAAGACTTATAGCTGTAATTCCGGCATTGATTGTCACCATTATTTACGGTGAAAAAGGTACGACCGATCTTTTAGTTTTAAGCCAGGTTATCCTGTCCATGCAACTCAGCTTTGCCGTGGTTCCGCTAGTGATGTTCACCAATGACAAGGCTAAAATGGGAGAATTTGCCAATAAACCATTCTTGAAAGTTTGTGTATGGCTCATTTCTTTGGTGATCATCATTCTGAATCTCTATCTGCTATTCCAGACTTTCTTCGGAGAATAATATAATAAGTGAATGGTCAATCGAGAATTTTAGATTGGTTATTCACAATTGACTATTGACTTTTCCACTATTTAACCAAATTTTCTGACTTAATGTCCTGATTTTTTCTTTGGCAGAATCTTTGACAAACAATTCTGTAAAATAGTTATTGAATATGGAAAATCAGGATATCAACGAAGAAAACATCAATAAGCAAGAAGAGAATACTACTCCTAATGAAAACAATTCTGGAGAAAATGTGACAGTTGAGCCGACAGCAGAGGAACTTTTGGCACAAGAAAAAGATCGTTATGTTCGTCTTTATGCTGAATTTGAAAATTATAAAAAGAGAACATCGAAGGAGAAAATGGAATTCTTCCAGTACGCTAATCAGGATATGATGATTTCTATGCTGGGAGTTCTGGATGATTTCGAAAGAGCTTTAAAAGAAATTGCCAAAAACGGAAATTCAGCGGATTTACAAGGAGTGGAACTTATCTACCAGAAGTTCAAAGGAAAACTTAATGAAAAGGGATTAAAAGCAATGGAAGTAAAACCTGGAGACAGCTTTAATGTAGATTTCCATGAAGCGATTACTCAGATCCCTGCTCCTACGGAAGATCTGAAAGGTAAAATCGTAGATGTTATTGAAACAGGTTACACTTTAAATGACAAGGTGATTCGTTTTGCCAAAGTAGTAACAGGAAACTAATATTAATAAATGATAAATGATGAGTGATAATTGATGAGATCTCACTTATACCATTCTGAATGTCTGTTATCATTTATCAATAATCAATTATAAAATCATGTCAAAAAGAGATTATTACGAGGTTCTTGAAGTAAGTAAATCTGCATCAGCTGATGAAATAAAGAAAGCCTACCGAAAAATGGCCATCAAATATCACCCCGATAAAAATCCGGGAGATAAAACAGCCGAAGAAAAATTCAAAGAAGCGGCTGAAGCCTATGAAATCCTGAGTGATGACCAGAAACGTGCAAGATACGACCAGTTCGGACATGCCGGTGTAGGTGGAAACGGAGGATTCGGTGGTGGATTTGGCGGCGGAATGAATATGGAAGATATTTTCAGCCAGTTTGGAGATATTTTCGGAGGGCATTTCGGTGGCGGATTCGGTGGATTTGGTGGCGGAGGACATCAGCAGGTGAAGGGTTCCAATCTTAGAATCAGAATCAAGCTGAACCTTGAAGAGATGGTAAATGGTACCCAGAAAACCATCAAAGTAAAGAAAATGAAGATGGCGGAAGGTGCTACTTCAAAAACATGTCCTACCTGTAACGGCTCCGGTGTCCAGATCAAAGTAATGAATACAATGTTCGGACAAATGCAGACCCAAACAACTTGTGGAACCTGTCAGGGAATCGGAAAAGTAGCCGATAAAATTCCTGCAGGTGCTAATGCACAAGGTTTGATCAAAGATGAAGAGGAAGTGACCATCAACATTCCAGCCGGAGCAAGAGATGGTATTCAGCTTAATGTAAGAGGAAAAGGAAACGATGCTCCTTTCGGAGGTGTTCCGGGAGATTTATTGGTGATCATTGAAGAAGAGGTAGACAAAGTTATTAAAAGAGAAGGTGACAATCTTCACCAGGAATTATATATTTCGTTTGCAGAAGCCGCTTTAGGAACTAAAAGAGAGGTTCCTACAGTGGGTGGAAAAGTGAAGATTACGGTAGATCCTGGTACCCAGTCCGGTAAGATCTTAAGATTGGCAGGAAAAGGTCTTCCAAGCATTGACAGCTATGGAAAAGGTGATATGTTCATCCACATCAATGTATGGACCCCACAAAAGCTTACAAAGGAACAAAAGGATTTTTTCGAAAAGCAGATGTCAAGTGGTGAAATGGTGGCTGAACCCTCCGGAAAAGAGAAAACTTTTTTTGATAAAGTAAAAGATTTATTCAACTAAGAATATAATTAAAAAAGCGGCTTATTAATAATCCGCTTTTTTTCTTGAAATTCGGCGCGGGAGCTTTGCTCCCGCGCCGAATTATTATAGTTATACTTTATATTTATTTACGAATAACCGCTGAATAGATCTTTTTACCTATGGTAAATAACGCTACAGCAATTAATCCTCCAATGATTCCGAATGTAAATTCTTTGATCATATCAGGCCATGTCGGAAGGAAATGGTGAAGATATGCGATATTATGAGCAAAAATTCCTCCGGAAACCAGAATTAAAGCAAGCGTTCCTACAATTCCCAAAATCTTAATGATGATTGGCAATGCATTCACTAATAAATGCCCTAATTTGGAGAAGAATCCTTTGTCGTTACTTTTTCGGATCAGTTTGAAACCTGCATCATCCATTCTTACGATCAGTGCAACAATGCCATATACTCCTACAGTTGCCAGGAATGAGACAAAAGTTACGGTAAGAATCTGTGTTAATAATGGATGGTTTTCCTGGATAACAGTCCCTAAAGCGATGATTACAATTTCTATGGAAAGGATAAAATCTGTTGCAATAGCTGATTTTATCTTGGTCTTTTCAGAATCCGGCTCATCCTCATCAATTTGGCTTTCTTCTATAACTTCATGTCCTTTCTTGGAACGGTGGAATAAAAATTCAATGATCTTTTCCACTCCTTCAAAAGCAAGATAAAGCCCTCCAAGCACCAAAATAATTTCAATTGCCGGCTTATACAGCCAATTGAGCAGAAAGGCAATAGGAAGAATGATAAGCTTGTTGATGAATGAACCTTTTGTGATTGCCCATAAAACCGGTAATTCACGGGAAGAAAGGAAGCCTGTGGCTTTTTCTGCATTCACAGCTAAATCATCACCTAAAATCCCCGCCGTTTTCTGAGTTGCTATTTTACTCGTAACCGCCACATCATCCATTAAAGCGGCAATATCATCCAAAATCGCAAAAAAACCAGATGCCATAGTATTTTAATATTTTTTTAATAAATGTTAAGTACGGCAAAAATAAGGTTTTAATCCGATTTCCGGATATGAAAAAGGTATGTAATTGTACAATGGTAAAAAATCATCTTCGGGTAATGGCTGAAGCAGTTATTTTTGTTTAAATTTAATGTATGAAAAGGTTCGTTCTCAGGTATCACTTTTTTGTTTTAGGATGTATCGGGTTTATATTAAACTCCTGTAATTCCAGATTCAGGGTTTGGGTGGGAACTAATAATGAACAGAAGATTTACAATTTAAAATACGGAGAACATAAGAGACAGAAAATGGATGTTTTCTTACCTTCCGATTACCCGGAAAATTCTCCCGTAGTTCTTATTGTTCATGGCGGAGCATGGAAGTACGGAAGAAAAGAACACATGATCCATATTCAGAAAATGTTGTTTAAAAACAATATTCCGAGTATTAATATGAATTACCGCCTGGTTTCCAAAAAAATCACCTACAAACAGCAATTGGAGGACATTGGAGCCGTTATTGAAAAATTCAATTCATTGGCTCAAAAAGCGGAATTACAGCCTAATAATTATATTCTCCTTGGTGAAAGTGCGGGTGGGCATTTGGCATTGCTTTATGGATATCAACACGCTGATCAGATCAAAAAAATCATTTCTCTGAGTGCACCTACGGATTTCTTTTCTAAAGAATATCTTGATTCATTCTATTCAAAATACACTTCCCCTACCATTCAAAAAGTTGTGGGAACAAAATTCAACCGTAAAAACTTATCCGAAGAGTTTCAGAAAGCGAGCCCTATTGCCAATATCAGCTATATTCCTACTCTATTATTTCAGGGAAATAAGGATTTCTTGGTGAATCAAAGACAGGGACTTTCCTTAGATTCTGCGTTGGCTCAGCAGAATGTTCCGCATAAACTGGTTTTCATGGAAGGGGCAGGTCATGCTCCAAGGTTTTTCAGCAAAAGAAGAAGAGACAGCATTATTTATCCGAATATTCTGGACTGGATAAAAAAATAACCTGCTTGAAAGCAGGTTGTTATTTATTTTGTATGATGGTATTATTCAAAATCCTGATCTTCATATTTAGAGAAGTCCTGTTTTTTCCCGAAAAGGAATTTGATGATCACAGGAAGCGTTGTTATCAATACAATTACAATAATGATATATTCCAGCTTGGATTTTAATTCAATTCCGAACTCATCTCTGAATACTTTATCTAAATAATGTCCTGCATAGATTAAAGAGAACGACCATAGAACTGCACCAATAATATTATCTCGAAGGAATTCTTTCTTATCCATTTTTACAATTCCGGCTACAATAGGGGTAAAAGTTCTCACTACGGGTAAAAATCTTGCCATAATAACGGCTAAAGCACCATGTTTTTCAAAAAAATCATGAGCCTGATAAAGATATTTCTTTTTAAATAATGTTGTATCTTGTCTTTTGTATAAAGCAGGTCCCGCTTTTAGTCCGAAATAATATCCCACTTCATTTCCAATAATTGCTGCCAGAGAAACACATGCGGCCAAAATGGTAGTATCCAGAAAATCACTTCCGGTAGAACCAAAAGTTTCTTTGACAATTTCTACTGCATAAATTCCAGAAACAAATAATAAGGAGTCTCCTGGTAAAAAAAATCCTACAAAAAGACCTGTCTCTGCGAAAATAATAAATAAAATAAGCCAGAACCCACCCATTTTGATATAAAACTCAGGGTTCAGTAAATCCTTCCAACTATTGAAATCTTCCATAAATATTGATGAGTAACAAAAATAAGCCTAAAAAACCTGAAACAAAAATTAATTATAAGTTTTTAACAAATTCAGGTCATGATATTCTATAGGTCGAGATCGTCATCTGAAACTGCCGTTCCGTCTGCCATTAAAAATGCTTTCAGGAATGGAGTGATATTTCCGTTCATAACGGAATCCACATCCGAGGTTTCATGGCCTGAACGAACATCTTTTACCAGTTTGTACGGGTGCATCACATAGTTTCTGATCTGGCTTCCCCACTCGATTTTCATCTTATTGGCTTCGATCTCGTTTCTGGCTTTCATACGTTCTTCAAGCTCCATTTCATATAATCTTGAACGAAGCAACTGCATGGCCTTTTCTTTATTCTGAAGCTGGGAACGGGATTCTGAGTTTTCAATGATAATACCTGTAGGAGCGTGGCGAAGACGTACAGCAGTTTCTACCTTGTTGACATTCTGTCCTCCTGCTCCGGAACTTCGCATGGTTTCAAAGGAAATATCAGCAGGATTAATATTGATCTCGATCGTATCATCTACCAAAGGATATACATATACGGAAACGAAACTCGTATGACGTTTTGCATTACTGTCGAAAGGTGAAATCCTTACCAATCGGTGAACTCCGTTCTCTCCTTTTAAATATCCGAAGGCATATTCTCCGTCAATTTCCAACGTTACTGTTTTTACTCCGGCAACATCGCCTTCCTGGAAGTTAAGTTCTCTGATCTTATACCCTTGCTTTTCCGCCCACATGGTATACATTCTCATCAGCATGGATGCCCAGTCACAGCTTTCCGTTCCTCCTGCTCCGGCGGTAATCTGCAATACGGCAGAAAGCTCATCACCTTCGTTGGAAAGCATATTTTTAAATTCTAAATCTTCAATTTTCTCTACTAACTGCGGAAAGGTTTCATCCAATTCTTTTTCAGAATCCGGATCTTCTTTGGCAAATTCCGCTAACACCTGAAGGTCTTCAAACTGACTGTTGATCTCTTCATAGTCTTCCACCCATCTTTTCTTGGAACGAAGCTGTTTCAGAAATGTTTCGGCTTCTTTCGGATTGTCCCAAAATTCTGGTGCCGCTGTTTTCTCATCGTCATTGGAGATTTCGATCTTCTTTTTCTCGATCTGAAGGTATTTATATAAATCTTCAATCCTGGACTGAACTTCTTTTATCTGGTCGTTGTTAATCACGAATGTTACTTTTTTGCAAAAATAATGATATTTAATTTATGTCTCGCAGATTTAGCGGATAAAGCAGTTTTTTGCAAATTATTGTGTACTCTAAAAATTATTATTTTTAAGAATAAAAATCACTGCTATTAATATTAGATGAATACCAAGAAGAAAAGGCCAAGCTTTTTTTAAACCGAATTTATCCATCACAAAACCATAAACAGGAAATTGCAATATTCCAAGGACTATAAATAGTGTTGTAATCTCATTCTCGAGAACAGTACCTAACAAACCTAAAGGAAAAAATATAAGAAAGGGCAAATAAGTTCCATGACCGCCGCCTGCAAGAAATATCGTTATAATAGCAAGTGGAATTGCTAATAAAGAAAATAATATTGTGTATTTATACATGTGTATTTGAAAGTACTTCTGTAACAATCTCTCCTATTTTTGGTGCTAAAGCCACTCCCATTCCTGAAAGTCGGACCGCGCAGAACTGTCTTTCTGAAAGTTGTTTTATAATAGGAGTTTTTTCTGATCCCATGGCCATAATTCCGGACCAGCGATGAGCAATTTTAAAATCCTGACCAGGAAGAATGACTTCTCTCAGGAAGTTTTCCAAATGACTCTGTAAAAATGCTGTGGTTTCAAAAGCGGTGGTCTCTTCTGTTGTAAAATCCTGATTTCTCCCACCCCCTAATAAAACACGGTTTTCCAGATTTCTGAAATAATAAAATCCTTCGTCATAATGAAATGTTCCCCGCAGTTTTAAATTTTCAATAGGTTCCGTTAAAAGAATCTGTCCACGAGCAGGAATGATTTCTTCCTTTTCCAAAAAGTTAGAGCTGAAAGCATTGGTGCAATAAATAAGCTGATTAGCATCAACAGAAAGCGTATCTGAGAGTTGAACTTCAATTGTATCCGGAGTTTCAAGAATATTTTTGACTTCAGTTCCGAAAAGAAATTCCACCTTCAATTCCTGGCATTTTTCCAAAAGCTTTTGCAATAGTTTTCCTGAATGTAAGCATCCTTCCAAAGGGTTTTCGATTAAAAACTCGGATTTTCTTAATCCAAACCGCTGTATTTTGTCCTGTGCAAGAGAATATGTTGTATCAAGTCCCGTTATGGCTGAAAGTTTTTGATTGACTTCATCCATTTTCTGCAAAGGCTCATCGTTATTTAGAATTTCGTAGCCTCCGGTCAATTCGAAATCAATTTCTTCATTCTTGAAATAGCTTTGAATTTTTTTCAATCCTTCCAACCTCATCTTTACCAATTGCTTTGTTTTTTCCCAGCCCATTTTTTGTGAATCGGCGATCACCTCAGTAAGGCTTCCAAAGCATGCAAAACCGGCATTTCTTGAAGAAGCACCTAGTGGAATTGCATTTCTTTCTATAATTAATACAGATTTTTCAGGATATTTTTCCTTGATGGAAACGGCAGTCCAAAGTCCGGTAAAACCGGCTCCTACAATGATGATATCACGTTTCCTGTAGAAAGTTTCGAGTTCCCAGATACTGTTCATAAATGATGAGTAATGAGTAATTTAAGGAGTAGCAATTAAAAACTATTTAGAACTGTCTTTCTGGGGTTCATTTTCATTATTCTCATCTTCACCGTTATGCTGGAAACCGATAGCTCTCCGAGGCATTTCAACCACTTTATAAGCATCAAGCTCATTTTTTAAAGCAATTACCCTGTTTTTGAAATCGTCATAATTATTAATGATCACATCATTCAGGAACCTTGCAATCTGGTCAAGATATTCTTCAGTAAGTTTTGCAGCTGCATCTCTTAAAGCTCCATTCAACAGGGACTGGTCGATCTTCAGCTTTTCATTCCTCGTTCTTGAATAAAGATTTTTGATCCGTTTTTTCAGACTTTGGGTAAAGTCTATAACCATGGTATTGCTGAAAGCCTTCATCTGTGAAGAAACACCGTGCCAGAAAGGAATCTTATCCGCTTTATTATTTTTAAGAATTGTGTATAGTAAGGAGTCTTCCTGAAGCTCTTTGGTCATCGCATACAGGATAATTTCAGAGCGTTCCGAAGCATTAGGTGGAAAAACAGGAATCATTACATCGAATCTCCCCGGAGCCAGAATTTCTTCATCTATTTCCGCAATGGAATTGGCAGAACCTACCATCAATAAATCTTCCTGTTCGAATTTACCAATATAATGCAGGATAATTTCCTGGGTTTCCAGGTTACAGGATGCCACATTGGTCTCCGCGTTTCTTGCCATCATAATTTCATCAAAATCTTCCAGGAAAAGAAGTACTTTGTCTTCCTGCATCATGCTGACCAAAAAATCGTTGAAATTAGTTCTGTTTCCATCTATAAATGAAGTTCCCAGGTAATGTTTTTTCACTTCCTTAAACTGGTACCCTATAATTTCTGCAATTTTATTCGCCCAGAAGATTTTGCCGCTTCCCGGTGGTCCATACAATATAATTCCCGCCGGTTTATGAATTCCCCAATCTGTAATCTGTTTTGGATTTAAAAAAGGTTCCAACACGCCAGAAATGTAGAAAAACAAATCTCTGTAGCCGATAAAATCTCTATGCTGCAGGCTTGTTTTATGCCCAAAATAATCATATACGAACTTATAATTCCCTCCCAGCTTATTATCAATTCCATAGCTTGAAATGGAGGAACGGAAAAATCCATTGTCAAAAATATTGGTATGATCTTCTTTGATGGCTTTTTCTATCTTTTCTTTAGGTTGATTGATGGTTTCTGCAATCTGTTCCAGTGTTTTATTTTTATCGAGGTCTTTTTCGTATAACTTTAAAAAATCCACATTTTCACGGGCAAACTTTTCAAAGTCTTCTGTCACCTCAAAATTGGTACTGATGCAGCCTCCCAACTCAAGATCAAAATCCTGGATAAATCTTTTAATAGCTTCCGCTGAAATTTTTAATTCCTTGGCAAGTTCAATTAACTTCATAATTACCTATTGTTCTATCAAATTTAAATATTTTAATCTGAATGTTGTAACATTTTATGATTTACATGGACTACTACTATGTAAAACAAATTACATGGAAAAAATTTTATCAGTAAAAAATCTGACTAAAAAATTCAAAAGAGTTGCCGTAAACAATATATCTTTTGATGTAGAGAAAGGGAATGTTTATGGTCTTCTCGGACCTAACGGAAGTGGTAAATCCACTACATTCGGGATGCTGCTTTCCACCATTAATCCTACCGCAGGAGATTGGTACTGGTTTGGGCAGAAAGGAACAAATTCAGACACTCTGAAAAAAATAGGAGCCATTATTGAACAGCCCAATTTTTATCCTTATTTAAGTGCTGAAACCAACTTGAAAATCGTGGCAGAAATTAAGGACACTCCTTATGAGAGAATCGACGAAGTTTTAAAAACTGTTGGACTTTTTGAAAGAAAAAAAGATGCTTTCAAAACCTACTCTTTAGGAATGAAACAACGTTTGGCCATCGCTTCTGCAATGCTTAACAATCCGGAGGTTCTCATTTTGGATGAGCCTACGAATGGACTGGATCCGGAAGGAATCATTCAGATTAGGGAAATCATCGGCAATATTGCCAAGCAGGGAATTACTATCATTATTGCAAGCCACCTGTTGGATGAAATTGAAAAAATTTGCAGCCATGTGATCGTGTTGAAAGAAGGAAATTCAATCTACTGCGGAAGAGTGGATGAAATGACTAATAATAAAGGATTTTTTGAATTGAAGGCGGATAACAACACACAGCTTTTGAGTGTACTGGAGGAACTTCAATGGTTTACTTCTGTTCATTTGGAAGGTGATATTATTAAGGCCCAGATCCGTGAAGATGCTTCTATCTCTGCATCTGGATTAAATCAGAAGCTTGCTGAAAAAGGGATTTTTCTTTCGCATCTAACGAAGAAAAAGCTGTCTCTTGAAACCCAATTCCTTGAACTTGTAAAAAACACGAATAACCATGCTTAAATTATTAAAACTCGAATATTATAAAAACCTGAATTACCGACCATTCAAGGTTTTCACGATTCTTTATTTTGCTATTCTCATTGCTTTGCTTTTCATTGGATTGGTAGATCTTAAAATTTTTGGAAATCCAATCAATTTAAAGGAACAGGGTATTTATAATTTCCCTGAAATCTGGAATTTTACAACATGGATCGTGGCTTTGCTAAAGATTTTCCTAGGGCTTATTATTGTATTTTCCATTTCACAGGAATTTAGCAACAGGATGTTTAAACAGAATACGATTGATGGATTGAGCAGAAAGGAATTTATTAGCTCTAAGTTACTAACGATTACTATATTCACAATAATTTCTACCTTAATTGTCTTTGTAATCACCATGTTCTTAGGATATAAATATTCCAAGGTAACAGATTCTGCAAAAGTTTTTGAAGAAATGTTCTTCATAGGAAATTACTTCCTGAAGTTATTTACATTCTTCTGTTTCCTGATGTTCCTTTCGGTATTACTGAGAAAATCTGTTTTCGTTTTCCTTGCATTTTTTGTTTTCTGGATCACGGAAAGCATCTTAATCGGAGTAGAATCGTTCACAAGATTACAGGGCTTAACCCAACAGCAGAGAATCGATGTTGCCCAAAATTCTTTCTTCTTTACAAAACTTTTACCTTTGGAAAGTATGTCTAATTTGATCCCGAATCCTCTGATCCGGTTAAATCTGGCAAAAATGATGGGCTTAAAATATGAATTCACCTATCCTACGGAAAGCTTAATTGCATGTATCGTTTGGAGTGTGATCTTTATTTTTGGCTCTTACTGGATTTTGAAAAAGAGGGACTGGTAATTCTCAAATTAAAATATTTAACAATTAAAGTGGTTCAGAAATGGATCACTTTTTTAGTATTCATAAAAAATATTCACTTCATTGCTGGGTCATTTTTTTAGTAAATACTATAGGATAATAGATTATTAACATTTCATTCCCTAAAATAATGAAATATTCATTAAAATAACTTTAAGTAAATTTATTTTTTTCATAAATAAACCAAAATATCATTAAAATTTTAATCACTTACTTTGTCTCCCCTTAAAAAAACAAAACAAAGAAAATGAAAAAAATGATCACTTTTATGGTAAGCTGTGCCTTATTTTCAACGTTTGATGCACAAGTTGGAATAAGAACTTCTAATCCATCCGCCGCCTTAGATATTGTTGGTTTAGGCAATACATCCAGTACAAAATCGTTAGAAATCAATAATTCTTCAGGCACAGAACTTCTTACAGTGTTAAATGATGGTAATGTAGGGATCAATAATAATGCTCCTACCGTAAAGCTAAGTATTATTGAACCCGGTGCAAAGGATGCTTTGGTAATACAGTCCCCGGATTTTGGCTTTTTTAAAGGATTTGTGATCCAGGACACAGGAGGCAATAATACCTCTCGTTTTGTGATCACTCCCGGTTATATTGCCAACAACAATACTGCTGCTTTAACAGGAGTTCCTGCAACGAACGCCAACGGACGAAACAGTGTGACCTTTGATGTAGAAGGTTCAACAGCTGATATTTATACTTTTCAGGAAGGAATCATAAGACCCGGATATAATAATACCACAGATTTAGGAGATCCGGATCATCGCTTCGGAAGGCTTTACCTTACCAACTCTCCTAATGTAAGTTCTGACATCCGCCTGAAAGAAAATATTAAAAACCTAAGCTACGGATTGAAAGAGATCATGGAAATGGCTCCTATTTCATATACTTTAAAAGATGACACCAATAAAGCGGTTAAGCTGGGCTTCAGTGCACAGGAAATGAAAAAGATCATTCCTGAAATTGTGGAAACTTCCGAAAATAAAATGCTTGGAATTTCTTACACGGAAATCATTCCGGTACTGGTGAATGCCTTAAAAGAACAGCAAAATAAAATTGATGCCCTGGAAAAGAAGATCAACAACTTAATGCAAAAACATTAAATATTCTAAAATTAAAAAGGTCGCTTAAAGCGACCTTTTCTTTATTTTTTATCCAACAACGGGAGATATTCTCCATATCCTTTCTTCTCCATTTCCTCTTTCGGAATAAACTTCAGGGAAGCACTGTTGATACAATAGCGTAACCCTCCTTTATCTTCAGGACCGTCTGTAAATACATGTCCTAAATGGGCATCCCCTGTTTTACTTCTTACCTCTACCCTTGTCATTCCATGAGACTTATCCATTTTTTCACTGATCAGATTTTTGGTAATCGGTTTTGAAAAGCTTGGCCATCCGCAACCGGATTCAAATTTATCTGTTGAAATAAATAATGGCTCACCAGTTGTAATGTCAACATAAATTCCATCACGAAACTCTTTGTCATATTCATTAGTGTAAGGTCTTTCTGTAGCATTATTCTGGGTTACATCATATTGAGTCGGAGTCAGTTTTTCCTTCAGTACTTCCTTACTTTGTTTTTGATATTTTGTTTTCGGAAGCGGATTGGCGTTTCTCGCCATTTCAAAAAGTCCCGGTTCAATATGGCAGTATCCGCCCGGATTTTTATCCAAATAATCCTGGTGATAATCTTCCGCCTTATAGAAGTTCTTTAAAGGAATGGTTTCTACCACTACCGGCTTGCTGTAATTTTTAGCCAATTTCTGAACTTCTCCTTTTACGATGGCTTCATCAGCTTTATCTGTATAATAAATTCCTGTTCTGTACTGGTCTCCTCTATCATTTCCCTGCTTATTGATACTTGTAGGATCAATGGTTTTGAAATACAGATCAATTAATAATTTTAAATCAACCTGCTCAGGATCATATTTTACCTTCACTGTTTCCGCAAAGCCCGTAGTGTGGCTTACCACTTCTTCGTAAGTGGGATTTTCGGTATTTCCGTTGGCATAACCTACTTCGGTTCCTACAACACCGCGAATTTGTTGAAAAAAGTGCTCTGTTCCCCAAAAACACCCGCCTGCAAAATAAATTTCTCTTACATTTTTACTGTCCATAATGGTCTCATTTTCTTTTTTAGTTTCCGTTGATTTTGATTTCGCCGAATCTTTACAGCTTGTGGCAAAAACTGCTATACCCAGAACAATTCCGAGCAATATGAATATACTTTTCATTGTATTCTTTTTATTCATTATTATTTCTTTTGAAGTATCATCAATCCAAATCCTAAAAGCATCAGATCTTTCAGGATAAAAAAGTCTGTCACCGGAACTCCGTCCACTATTTTCCATACACCCGGTGTTGTTAACAAATAACTTAGTGTCATAAGAAACGTAATAATCATTCCGATTCCCGCATATCTTCTTAGAAATGCAAATTTCACACTAAATATCAATAGTAAGGCAATGATAATTTCTATAACTCCGATAGTATTTGACACTGCCTGAACACTCATAACATCATATACGAAAGATGTCAAAAAATGGTTTTCCACCAATGGTTTTATTGCTGCTGCCTCTGTAGGGGTGAATTTAAAAACACCGATCCACAATAAAATAAGGGCCGCTCCGAATAACGAAATGTAATAACCGATTTGAGAGGTCGGGCTTCGTTGACTGATTTCTGTAGTAGTTCCGTTCATAGATTTAAGATTTTGAATGAATACTTTATTATTTTCAAAAGTATAGTCGGAACCATTTCAAAATCCTGACAAAATTTTTATTAAGAATCTAATTTTTCAAACATTTTATCTTTAAAACCCTGAATATCAGATTCATTAATTTTATTATCTTCCGCTTGTGAAAGCTTTCTTCTCAAAATATCATCTAAGATTTCCAGCTTTTGTTTGTATGCTCTGCACCATTTACAAATCTTCAGATGCAGAGAAAGCTTCCAGTTCTCTTTGGGAGAAATGGTTTCTGCATTACGTTTTTCCATCAGTAAGGTAGCCTCACTGCATGGTAAAAAAACAAGATGTATCAATTTGCTCAACATTCTTATATTCTTTCTTTATGATTTCGCAAACCAGTTAAAATCCAGGCATTCTCTCAGCTGCATTCTTCCTCTTTGCAGAATCTTCCAAAGATTAGTCGTGGAAATATTCAATTCCTGACTTACTTCCGGTGCTTTTTTTTCCTGAAGATAATACATTTTCAGTGGAATCTTCCACCTGGAGGGCAAATCTTCGATACACTCCTCCAATGTTGTGTTAAAATCTTTATCATTTAAAAGTTCTGATTCTTTAGCAGATACATCCCAGTCATTCAGCACATCATTATTCTTCCAGGAGCCTGTTTCATCAAAAAAATGATCAAGACTGATGTTCGGTTCAGATTTATATTTTTTTCGATAAAAATCTGCCACTTTTCTGTTGAGAATGGTCATCAGCCAAGTCAAAGGCTGGCTTTTCCCCTCGAAAGAATCATAAGCTGAAAAAGCGGACAGAAAAACTTCCTGAACGATATCCTGTGCTTCTTCCTTATCCGAAAGCAGATAAACCGCTCTTTTCAAAAGTGGCCCGGAATACTGGTCTACCCAGCTTTTCAGTACTTCGTTTTTCATTTATGCACTAATATATTTACAACATTATCATCGGTATGATCTGCTCAATCATCGAGAATCAAAAATATTAAAAGGAATTGAATAATGAAGGATTAAATATCAATTTTGTCATTTCATAGAACTGTTGAGATTCTTCATTCCACTTCGTTCTGTTCAGAATGACAAACAACTCTTTTTGAAACCAAAACATGAGTTCCACATAGGTCCTGTAAAAAATTATGCCTTCAATATTTTAAAGTATATCCGAATCGACTAAAAACCTTAAATTTGCATCTTATCAAAAAATTATAAAAAGCAAAGCAATATATATATCATGATGACATCACAAGAGATCCGTCAAAAATTTTTAGATTATTTTAAAAGCAAAGACCACCTTATCGTTCCTTCAGCACCTATTGTATTGAAAGACGACCCTACTTTAATGTTTTCCAATTCCGGAATGACGCAGTTCAAGGATTTTTTCTTAGGATATAAGGAACCTACCGCTCCCAGAATTGCTGATACTCAAAAATGTCTGAGGGTTTCAGGAAAGCATAATGACTTGGATGATGTGGGTAGAGATACGTATCACCATACCATGTTTGAAATGTTAGGAAACTGGTCTTTCGGTGATTATTTTAAAAAAGATGCTATTGCTTTTGCCTGGGAACTTTTAACGGGAGTGTATGGAATTCCTAAAGAGAACCTGTATGTAACGATTTTTGAAGGAGATGCTACTGAGAACCTGGAAAGAGATCAGGATGCTTATGATTTCTGGAAGTCTCATATTTCCGAAGATAGAATTATCAACGGAAACAAAAAAGACAACTTCTGGGAAATGGGAGAAAGCGGACCGTGTGGACCTTGTTCTGAGATCCATGTGGATTTAAGAAGCGAGGAAGAGAAAGCAAAAGTTTCCGGATTAGAATTGGTCAACAATGATCATCCGCAAGTAGTGGAAGTTTGGAATCTCGTTTTCATGGAATTCAACAGAAAAGCTGACGGAAGCCTAGAAAAACTGCCCAAACAGCATGTAGATACCGGAATGGGCTTTGAACGTCTTTGTATGGCATTACAGGGAAAATCTTCCAACTATGACACAGATGTTTTCACTCCGTTGATCTCTAAAGTGGAAGAGCTTTCCGGTAAAAAATATACCGGAGTTTTAGAAGATGAAAAAGATATTGCGATCCGTGTGGTGGTAGACCATATCAGAGCAGTTTCTTTTGCTATTGCAGACGGACAATTACCTTCTAACGGAGGTGCAGGATATGTAATCAGAAGGATTTTGAGAAGAGCGATTTCTTACTCTTATAGATTCTTAGGCATGAAAGAACCTTTCCTTTTCAAGTTGGTTTCCGTTCTTAAAGACCAGATGGGTACATTCTTCCCGGAACTGGAAAAACAAGGACAATTGGTTTCTGAGGTAATCAAAAGTGAAGAAGAATCTTTCCTAAAAACCATTGAAAACGGGTTGATCAGGGTTGAAAAATTAATTCAGCAGACTATTGCAGACAATCTGAAAGTATTGCCAAGCGAAGAGGTTTTTGAATTATATGACACCTATGGTTTTCCTGATGATTTAACGAGAATTATCGCAGAGGAAAAAGGGCTAACCATTGATGAAAAAGGTTTCGAAGCTGAAATGGAAAAGCAAAAGCAGCGTTCCAAAAAAGATTCTGCTTCTAAAGTGTATGATTGGGTCATTTTAGAAGAAAAGCCTGAAACTTTTGTTGGTTATGACCAGATCGAAGCTGAAACGTATATTACAAGATACAGAAAAGTAGAAAATAAAGACGGGGAATTTTATCAGGTGGTATTAAGCAACTCTCCTTTCTATCCGGAAGGAGGTGGACAAATCGGAGATAAAGGTGTTCTTGAAAATGCAACCGAAAGTTTTGAGGTGTTAGATACCAAAAAGGAAAACGGACTGATCATTTCTTTGATCAATGGGCTTCCAAAAGATGCAGGAGCTGTTTTCTATGCTAAAGTGAATGCTACTGACAGAAAAAACACTCAGGCCAACCACTCTGCAACCCACCTTTTACATGAGGCATTAAGAGAAGTTTTAGGAACTCACGTAGAGCAAAAAGGTTCTTACGTAGGTCCTGATTACCTTCGTTTCGACTTCTCTCATTTCAGCAAAATGACGGAAGAGGAATTGGCTTTGGTAGAAGAAAAAGTAAATAAAAAGATCAAAGAAAGTATTGCTTTGCAGGAATTCAGAAATATTCCTATCCAGGAAGCTCTGGATAAGGGGGCAATGGCTTTATTCGGTGAAAAATATGGAGACAATGTAAGAATGATCCAATTTGGAAGCTCAAAAGAGCTTTGTGGAGGTACTCACGTGAAAAACACCAGCGAGATCGGCCATTTCAAAATCTCATCCGAAAGCTCAACAGCTGCGGGAATCCGAAGAATTGAAGCCATTTCCGGAGATAAGTCTGATGAGTATTTCAACAATCTGGAAAAACAGATCACTGAACTTTCTCAATTGCTGAAATCGAAAGATGTAGTGAAATCTATTGAAAAATTACTCGAAGAAAACTCCTCTTTAAAATCCGAAGTTGATGCCTTGAAAAAAGAAAAGGCAAAAGGAGAAATCAATGATTGGAAAAACGCTTACGAACAAAAAGGTGATAAACAATTGCTGGTAAAGAAAACTTCTTTGGATGCAGGTTCGGTAAAAGACATTGTTTTCCAGCTGAAAAAGGAAATCCCTTCTTCTGTTACCATAGTTCTTTCTGATGCAGATGGAAAACCAATGATCACCGTAGGTGTTTCTGACGATTTAGCTGCTAATTACCAGGCTGGAGCTATTGTAAAAGATTTAGCAAAAGAAATCCAAGGCGGAGGCGGTGGGAATCCGGGATTCGCAACAGCAGGCGGAAAAAACCTTGCTGGACTGGAAAATGCTTATCAAAAAGCATTGCAGCTATAAATACAGGATATAAATAATAGTAAAAAACTCCCGAGGTCTCGGGAGTTTTTATTTATCTGCCAGAATATTAAGAATTCTTAAAAACTTTTCAGAACAGATAAATATTATTATTTTTGATATTGTTTTTCACATGAAAAGGGTTTTATTGTTTATATTTTTCTGGGCGTTTGCTTTTGGTTATTCACAATCAAAAATTAAAGTCATTGATGATGTTGACAAAACCCCTGTTCCCAATGCTACAATAACCTGTAACGGGAAAATTCTCGGAATCACAGACCATCAGGGAACTCTGGAATTCAAATCCAAATGTAATCGTATCGAAATACAGGCAGTCAACTATCAAAAAGAAACCGTTCCGGTAGAAGATACCATGGAAGTTTCTCTTCTCAAAAGTTCTTCTGCCACAACAGCTATTGAAACGGTCATTCTGGAAGATAAAAGTGATCCGAGAGCATTGGAAATTCTTAAAAAAGTTAATCAGCAATTCAAAGAGAATTCCCCGAAAAGCTTAGATTCCTATTCCTATAAATCCTACGAAAAGGTTTCCCTGGATATTGATGAAGACAGCATTTCTCAATTCAACCAGTTTTTTGATGAGAGTGATTTTTTCAAAAAGAAAAGAGAAAAAGATTCATTAAATAATATTTCTGCAAGAAAAATATTTTCCAAGAGTAAATTATTCCTTTGGGAACGAGCGCAGGAATTTCTATATTCTAAAAAATACGGTGAGAAGGTGAATATCCTGGATAACAGGATTTCAGGACTTAAGCAGCCTATTTATGAAATGATAGCCTTGCAGCAAAGTAACAGAGATAAACTTCCCAATCAATTAAAACAAGAAAACAGGGGGCTTTACCGTTTTTTCCTGACCGATACCATTGAGTTGGACGGCAGAAAGAATTTCGTGATCCGTTTCCGTGAAGTGAATTATAAAAAACCTGATAAAAAAAGGAAATTCAATGGCGCCATTTATATAGATACTGAAACCTATGGGATCAAAAAAATAGAAAATTTCAGTAAAAATAAAAACGACGGAATTATTACCAGCACCTGGGTCTATTATAATAACAAGTGGTTCCTTGCCCATGAAAAGGTAAAACTAAGGATGGGTAAAATGGGAATGGAAGAAGATGATAAGGAACACCCGGAAAATAAAGCCGAGAAAAAAGATAAAAGAAGTTTTGGAACCTACGCTTTCCTGACTTCCAAATATTTTGATTTTCAATCACCTGTTGAAGAAAAAGCCAAAGATTTCAAAGGCTACACTTTTTCGGTAAAGAATGCGGATGGTAAAACACTGGATCTCTACAGGACAGATCCTCTCACAGAAAGAGAAAGGAATACCTATACTACTATTGACAGTTTAGGGAAGATTTACAATATTGATAATAAAGCCAGAATACTGACTGGTTTAATTAATGGACAGATTAGAGTTGGAGTTGTGGATTTTGCAGTAGACGAAATCGTTAATTATAACTTGTATGAAGGATTCAGAGTTGGTTTAAAAGCTAAGCTGAATGAAACCTTCAATCCCTACTTTTCACCTGATTATTATTTCGCGTATGGTTTCAAAGACGACAAATGGAAATACGGGATTGGTCTTGATATCAAAACTACTCTGGATAAAAACTCATTTTTCAGGGCTGAATATTATAATGATGTGAATGCTTCGGGAGAATTTTACAGAAGACTCTGGAACTTTAAAATGAGAATGATGAATTACGGAAATAACCTTAATAATGACAAATACTATCATTTCAGAGGAGCTTCCCTATCCTATCTCAATGACGTCACCAACGGACTCACTCTCGTATTTGCCGCCAAAAGAAATTTTGAAGAAGCCATGTTCGACTATGGATTCAGGGGAAGAGGCCCAGCATTTGAAAATTTCAACACTTTATTTACCCTGAAATTCTCTCCCAATTCAACCAATATAATGACTCCACAAGGGAAATCCATCATTGAGCAGAAATTCCCTGAGTTGTATTTTAACTATGAGCAAAGCTTCAAAGTATTCGGTGGAGACTTTAATTATACCCGATTTGATGCGCTTTTTGTTCACAACTTTAAAACCATGCTGGGAACTACCGGTGTACGGCTTTACGGAGGTTTGGTATTGGGTGAAGCGCCTATCTGGAAACATTTTACGATGAACGGGCTGGCTTCTCCGGGCAGAGACATCAATTTCAACCTTACATCTTATCTTGGTTTTGCAACATTGGAAGGTGGAAAGTATTATAATGATAAATTCATTGCCTATTATTTCACCCATAAGCTTCCGTTCTATTTCAAAAGCTTCGGAAAAAATGTTTCGAGCTTTGATTTTGTACTGAGGGGAACCATTGGAGACATGAAACATCCTGAGTATCATCAGTTCAAGTTCAGAAAGCTGGATCACCTGTATCAGGAAGTAGGGTTAGAATGGAATAACTTCTTATCTTCTTACTTCAATCTGGGATTGTTTTACAGGGTGGGTTATTACACAACCACCAACTTTAAACAGAATTTTGCAATACAGTTTAAATTAAAACTTTTAGAATTTTAAAAAATGGTCAAAGACATTTGAGTATAAAATGAAAAAAATAGAGATAAAAGCAGATCAGTTCTTCGATTTATTAAAGCTGAAAGACGTTTCCATGTGGGAAATTTTCTCCCAGATGATAGACGGTGAAGAAAAAGAGATTATTTTCATCGATCATGAGGATAAAATCCTTTTCAATTATGTTCTTCCGGGTAACCAGGAAAAGCTGGAAGAAGACAGAAAAGAATTTTCAAAACAGTTTTCTGAAAAGTTGGCTAACAAGAATTAACGATACATCATGAAAAAAAATTATTACTTCTCATTATTAGGTCTTTTCCTTTTTTTTATGGGAAATGCACAGTCTTATAAAAAACCGCTGGTTTCCGCCATCAAGGAATCCGATCTTAAAAAGGATATGTACGAATTGGCAGCAGACCAGTTCTGGGGCCGTGAAGCAGGAACATTGGATGAACTTAAAGTTTCCATGTGGCTGGCTGATAAAGCAAAAGAAGCGGGAATGAGCCCCGCCGGAGATCATGGTACATTTTTCCAGTTCTTTGATATGTACAGGCATCAGGTAATTCCACAAAGTACTTTAACAATTGGAGAAAGCAAGCTCAAATTATGGAAAGACTTCCTGGTTGCAGAACCTGTGAATGCTAATCTGGATTCAGAAATCGTTTATGCGGGAAATGCAGAACCTGAAGATTTATCAAAATTCAATCTGAAAGGGAGAGTTTTAGCCATCAATGCCTCCGACAAAAACATTGCTAAAGAAATGACTCTTTTTGTAAGAAGATACCCGGGATTTGTAAGAACCAAATACTATAGCAAAGCCTTTGAACTGGGTGCAAAAGCCATCATCTTCATCACCGATGATACTTCGGAGAAAAGCTGGGTGGAAGTTGTCCCACAAATGACAAGAGGTACTTATGGAGTGGAAGGATTAAGAGAAACCGTTTCCAATGCTATTCCTGTACTATGGATTAAAAGAGAAAACGCCGGTTGGGTAAAAAATAATCCTAAGATCTCCTTACAACTCATTACAGAAACCTATAAATACCCATCCGTAAATATCATCGGAAAAATTGAGGGTACAGATCCTAAACTGAAAAATGAATATGTCCTGATCAGCGGACATCAGGATCACGATGGGATAAGGCACCCTGTAAAAAATGACACCATTTATAACGGAGCCGATGATAATGCAAGTACCTGTGTTGCTATGTTAGCCATGGCAAGAGCATATAAAAAGCAGCCAGGAAAAAGAAGCATTCTTTTTGTATTTCATGGTGCTGAAGAAAGAGGATTGTTAGGGTCCAGATGGCATGCTGCTCATCCCGTAGTTCCGAAAGAAAATATTGTAGCCGTTCTTAATGGGGATATGATAGGAAGAAACAATCTTGAAGAAGCTGCTTTACTGGGAGGAAATGCTCCGCATAAAAACTCGGAGGAACTGGTAAAAATGGCGGAAGAAGCTAACCATGAAAGTACAAAATTCAAATACCTAAAAGATTGGGATTCTCCAAGTCATGCAGAATATTTTTATTTCAGAAGTGATCATTTGCCTTATGCAAAAGCCGGAATTCCAGCTATATTCTTCACAAGCGTTTTGCACGATCAGTATCATACTCCACAAGATGAGTCTGAAAACATCAATTATAAAAAACTCTATAAAATGACGGAATGGATGTACAGAACATCCTGGAAAGTTGCCAATGAAACAGAGCGTCCAAAAGTTATTTCAAATTTTACGCTTGAGAGATAAGCTTCGGCGGCCCGAATGGGCCGCCGAAGCTTATTTTTGTCATTGCGAGGAGCACAGCAGCGAAGCAATCTCTTTATTCTTTATTCTATTCTTTACTCAAATTACTTCACATCCGGGTTCATAATAATATAGAGGTTGAATATTATTCTTTTGTCTTGAACAAAAGAATCAAAAATTCAAGACCGGGAAACTTCCGCTAAAAATGAATCCTGTTCTCTAAAAATTCTAAAACTTGCGCGGTAGCAATCTATATTAAGAATCAAATAAAGTCCCGCGCTTAGGACAGTAGAATTTTCTTAACGTTTACAGGGTTCATTTTCTTAACACTCCATTTTCCAATGTCGATATTGCTGCTGTTAACATCTGTGTCGATTCTTAAAACCCGTAGCTCAAAAATCTGCGTAATCTGCAAACGATAATAATTAAAATCAATTCAAATTCTCAAATAAGAAGGTTCATTAAAGAAGGATCATTGTTCAGATAATTGACAAAAAAATCATACTTTTTCATATTATCAAACAGCGGAGTAAAATCTTTACTATCCCTTAATCCAATTCCAACGACAGCAATGCCTTTCTCCTTTGAATTTTTTTTGGTGTATTCAAAAAAAGTGATATCATCATTCGGCCCCAACACATTCATGACGAAGGTTTTCAGGGTGCCCGGACGCTGTGCGAACCTAACAAGGAAATAATGTTTTAACCCTGCATGCAGAAGAGCTTTTTCTTTGATCTCTTCCATACGGGTAATGTCATTATTACTCCCACTAATGATGCAGACTACATTTTTTCCTTTGATCTCATCCTTATATTTTTCCAGTGCAGCAACAGAAAGAGCACCCGCTGGTTCCACTACTACAGCATCCTTATTATAGAGGGAGAGAATGGTTTCACAAACCAATCCTTCATCAACTGTAGCCATATCCTGCAGTACATTTTTGCAAAGTTCAAAAGTAAGATTTCCCACTTTCTGTACAGCAGCTCCGTCTACAAAACGGCTGATCTTTTCAAGAAGCACCGGCTTTCCTCTCTCCAGTGCTTTTTTCATACTTGCCGCTGCAGAAGGCTCCACTCCTATGATCTTCGTTTGTGGAGACAATTCGCGGAATACTGTACAAACACCCGCAGCCAGACCACCGCCTCCCACTGGAAGAAAGAGATAATCAATTTGCTCATCCGACTGTTCAAGGATTTCCAGTGCTGCCGTAGCCTGCCCATCAATAATATCCTGATCATCAAACGGATGAATGAATATTCCCTGATGATCTTTGCAAAACTTCTCTGCGGCATCTTTAGCTTCATCGAAAGTATCCCCGTAAAGGACAATATCTATATGATTCCCACCGAACATTCTCACCTGCTCCAACTTCTGCCCCGGAGTGGGCAAAGGCATGAAAATAGTTCCTTTCACCTTCATTGTCCTGCACGCAAAAGCTACTCCCTGCGCATGGTTTCCTGCACTGGCACAAACCACTCCTTTGGCAAGGCTTTCAGGAGCCATCACTGCCATTTTATTGTAAGCTCCCCTGATCTTGTAAGACCTCACCTGCTGCAGGTCTTCTCTTTTAAATCTTATCTTCGCTTCATATATATCAGAGAGGTTATTATTAATGGCCAACGGTGTTCTTACTACAACATTTTTGAGCCTTTCTGCCGCTTTATAGACATTTTCCAAAACAGTTGGATACGTTTGTGTCTCCATTATTTTTTATTGATTAATTATTCTCAGGTCTAAGACTTCGGACCGTCTTACCTGCTCTCCACATTTCGCTTTCTCTAAGCTCGGCCAGTTCCACTTCCAGTTTTTCTCTGTAATCGGGTTTGCTGTTGCTGTCGATAGAACGTTGGGCTTCAGCTCCTTTTGCAACACTGTCATACAATTCCTCAAACAACGGAGAAGTGGCATCTCTGAAACGTTTCCACCAGTCTAAAGCCCCTCTCTGTGCTGTGGTGCTGCAGTTCGCGTACATCCAGTCCATGCCGTTTTCTGCAACCAAAGGCATTAATGATTGTGTCAATTCCTCTACTGTTTCATTAAATGCTTCGGAAGGGCTGTGTCCATTTTTCCTCAATACATCGTATTGGGCTGCAAATATACCCTGTACGGCACCCATAAGGGTACCTCTTTCTCCTGCAAGGTCGCTGAATACTTCTTTTTTAAAATCCGTTTCAAATAAATACCCGCTTCCAATGGCTATTCCCAATGCAGTCACTCTATCTCTTGCTTTTCCGGTAGCATCCTGATATATGGCAAAACTGCTGTTCAGCCCCCGGTCCTGCAGAAACATTCTTCTCAGTGATGTTCCCGACCCTTTAGGTGCAACCAGAAAAACATCCACTTCAGCCGGCGGAACAATTCCTGTACGTTCATTAAACGTAATTCCAAAACCGTGGGAGAAATACAATGCTTTTCCAGGCGTAAGATTCTGCTTTACTTTAGGCCAGTACTCGATTTGAGCCGCATCGCTTAAGAGATAACATATAATTGTTCCTTTTTGCAGAGCCTCTTCTATTTCAAACAGTGTTTCTCCGGGTACAAATCCGTCTGCCACAGCTTTGTCCCATGATTTTGAGTTTTTCCGCTGGCCAACAATCACATTGATCCCGTTGTCTTTCTGGTTTAATGCCTGTCCAGGTCCCTGTACTCCATATCCGATCACAGCTACAACTTCATCTTTTAATACTTCCTGAGCTTTCTGTAACGGAAACTCCTCTCTTGTCACTACATTTTCTTCTACTCCGCCAAAATTCAATTTTGCCATTTTTTAATTTTTTATTTGTTGATATTTATTACTTTAGATTGATCACCATCAACTCGCATGTACTATTGAGGTCAGATACGGATTTTTATGATAATGAACTTCCAGTACATCTACCTGTTTTTCCATCTGTTGAGTGATCTTGCGTACAGATTCTTCCGATTCCCTGATAATGATTACAAATTTCTTCACATTTTCAATCTCCGAAGGCCCTGCACTGAAATTCACAATAGAGATTCTTCTCCTTGAAAAAATAGCATTGATCCTGCCAATCAGCCCTAGAAAGTCTTCTGTATAAGCAGTAATGGTGTATTCTTTGTTTTCTGATTTCATCTTTTCTATATTTTATTGATCTGTTTTATGATGAGTAAGGATAATTTCTGAGACACTTTTCCCTTGAGGAATCATTGGAAAAACATTGTGCTCTTTACCAGTCATTACTTCCAGAAGAAAAGCACCTTTATGATGAAGCATTTCGTTAAGACCAGCCTCCAAATCTTCTCTCTGTATTACTTTCTTTCCAGGAATATTATATCCTTTGGCAACCTGTACAAAATCCGGGCTCTGAATATCAACCGATGAATACCTTTCTTCGTGAAACATCTCCTGCCATTGTCTTACCATGCCCAGATAACAGTTATTAAGAATTAAAATTTTGATATCAGGCTGATACTGCATCAGCGTTCCCAACTCCTGGATATTCATTTGAGCTCCTCCATCTCCCATCACCGCAATGACCGGATGGTTCGTTCTTCCATAAGCGGCTCCTATTGCTGCAGGAAGGCAGAATCCCATAGTTCCCAATCCGCCACTGGTAATATTGCTTCTGGAATGTTTAAAGGTTGAGTATCTGCAAGCAGCCATCTGATGCTGTCCTACATCAGTTACGATAACAGCCTCTCCTTGGGTCATATCATTCAGTTGACAGATCACTTCTCCCATGGTAATTTCTCCTTCAGAAGGATACAATTCATGGCTTATCAGTTGATCATGTTCAATTTCATAGCAATCTTTAAACTTTTGATGCCAGTCAACATGCTGCCGTTCTTTTATCAGCTGTGTAAGAAGCGGTAGGGTTTCTTTACAGTTTCCAAGAATAGGAACTTCAACTGTCACATTTTTATTGATCTCTGCTTTGTCAATATCCAGATGAATGATTCTTGCCTGTTTGGCATACTGATCCAACTTTCCGGTCACACGGTCATCAAACCGCATTCCCACTGCAATCAGGACATCGCATTGATTGGTAAGAATATTGGGTCCGTAGTTCCCGTGCATTCCTACCATTCCTACTGCCTGCGGATGATCCGTCGGAATAGCACTCATTCCCAAAACCGTCCACGCCACAGGAATTCCAGATTTTTCCGCAAACCGCAGAAACTCTTTTTCTGCTTTTCCCAGCATAATTCCCTGTCCGGCAATAATAAATGGTTTTTTGGCCTCATTGATCAATGCGGCTGCTTTCTCAATATAGCCTATATGGGGAACAGGATCAGGCTTGTAACTTCTCAAAGAATCACACGACGTGTATTCTCTGTATAAAATTTTCTGCAGCTGGGCATTTTTTGTTACATCTATCAATACGGGACCCGGCCGACCTGATCTTGCGATATAAAATGCTTTGGCCAGTACGTCGGAAAGTTCATTTGCATCGGTTACCTGATAATTCCACTTGGTAACCGGGCTTGTAACATTCATCACATCAATTTCCTGAAAAGCATCGGTTCCCAGAAGATGTTCAAAAACCTGTCCGGTAATGCAAACAATAGGCGTATTATCCAGCAGTGCATCGGCTAAGCCTGTCACCAGATTGGTTGCCCCGGGACCACTTGTCGCAAGCACTACACCAACTTCACCCGAAACTCTGGCAAGTCCCTGCGCTGCATGGACTGCTGCCTGTTCATGGCGGACCAGAATATGTTCCAGCTGATCTTTATAATCGTAAAGAGCATCATAAATTGGAATGATGGCCCCGCCTGGGTACCCGAATATTGTTTTTACCCCTTCCTGAAGAAATGCTTCAAGAATAATCCGGCTGCCACTGATTTCTGTTTCTGTAGGGATACTTAGATTTTTCATTGTTTTTTATTAAGTGAGTTCGTCTGTTACACAGCCTTCAGCAGCTGATGACACGGTGAGTGCGTATTTATACAGCAGTCCTTTTTTTACTTTAAGTTCAGGTTTTTGCCATTCTTTTTTCCGTTGTTCGATTTCTTCTTCTGAAACCTTTAGCTGTATAGTATTGTTTACAGCATCAATTTCAATAAGGTCATTGTCTTTCACAAAAGCAATCAGCCCACCTTCATAAGCTTCAGGAGTAATATGTCCTACCACAAAACCATGAGTCCCACCACTGAATCTTCCGTCAGTAATTAGAGCTACACTTCCACCCAGTCCTGCTCCCACCAGAGCGCTGGTTGGTTTCAGCATTTCCGGCATTCCCGGAGCTCCTTTAGGTCCCTCGTGGCGGATAACAATGACATCACCGTGTTGAACTCTTCCATTTTCAATTCCTTTGATCAAATCTTTTTCGCCGTCAAATACTCTGGCTTTCCCTGAAAATTTCTCTCCTTCCTTTCCAGTGATCTTGGCTACGCTTCCCTTTTCGGCCAGGTTACCATACAATATTCTCAGATGCCCCGTTTCTTTAATGGGGTTGGATAGAGGTCTGATGATTTTTTGTTCTGTAAAATCAAGGCTGGGAACATTTTCAAGATTTTCAGCGACGGTTTTCCCGGTAACCGTTAAACAGTCACCATGCAGCAACCCTTCCTCCCATAAATATTTCATGACAGCAGGTGTTCCCCCATGCTCATGAAGGTCTTGCATGAGGTATTTTCCGCTTGGCTTAAGATCTGCCAATACCGGTGTGCAGTCACTCATTTTCTGGAAATCATCCTGAGTTACGGAAACACCAACACTTTTCGCCATGGCTATAAAATGCAGGACGGCATTAGTACTTCCTCCAAGAATGATAATCAGACGCAACGCATTTTCAAAAGCTTTACGGGTCATAATATCTGATGGCTTGATATCTTTCTCGAGTAGTATTTTAATATATTTTCCGGCTTCCAGACATTCATTCTGCTTTTCTTTACTTAATGCAGGATTGGAAGATGAATATGGGAGACTCATTCCTAGCGCTTCTATAGCTGAGGACATGGTATTGGCAGTGTACATTCCTCCACATGCTCCTGCTCCAGGACACGAGTTTTTGATAATCCCATTGAAATCTTCTTCTGAAATTTCTCCGGTAATCTTTTTTCCTAAGGCTTCAAAGGCTGAAACGATATTGAGGGACTCATTCTTGTAGCATCCCGGAGCTATCGTTCCTCCGTACACCATGATGGAGGGTCTGTTCAGCCTTCCCATCGCAATGATGGTTCCCGGCATATTTTTATCACAGCCGGGTAATGCAATGATTCCGTCATAATATTGTGCTCCGCAGATCGCTTCAATACTATCTGCAATCACATCCCGGCTTACCAGTGAGTATCGCATCCCGTCTGTACCATTACTCATTCCATCGCTTACTCCTATCGTGTTGAATATCAACCCTGCAAGACCTTGATTCCAGGTCCCTTCTTTTACCACTTTTGCCAAATCGTTAAGATGCATATTACAGGTATTTCCGTCGTAGCCCATACTGGCTATACCAATCTGAGCCTTGTGCATATCTTCTTCTGTAAAGCCTATTCCGTAAAGCATTGCCTTTGCCGCAGGCTGTTCGCTGTTCTGTGTGAATGTTTTTGAATATTTATTTAGCATATTATCCTGCATTTGCTGTTTTTATTTCCAGCTTGGTGTCAAAAATTCTTTAATTCTGATCCAAAACTACAGCTTGTAATATTGTTTTCATTTTCACTTTTATGAAAATTACAACATTCAATTGCTTGAAAAACAGATTCATTTAACTGATAATCAATTATTTAAATTATTAAAATTTACAACGACAGACCTCTTACCAGTTTATAATAGGCCTGTTGTATCTTGCCGCTTGCTGTATCTTTCCAGTTTTTGGTGAAAGGAACATCATCCAAAGAATCCAATGCCACAATTTCAGCTGCTGTACCACAGAAAAAAGCGGCATCAGCTCCTCTCATTTCTTCAGGTTTAAAGAATGTTTCTTTGACAGGAATATTTAGTTCACTGCATATTTCAAAAACAGTTTGTCTTGTGATTCCCGGCAATATGCTTCCTTTTGCAGGGGTAAATAAAGTTCCATCCTTTTCATAGAATATATTGGCCCCGGAACTTTCAGCAACGTTTCCATATTCGTCCAGTAACAAGGCTTCGTCATAGCCTTTGTCTTTGGCATCCTGACAGGCAAGAATAGAATTGACATAATGCCCACCTACTTTAGCTTCTATTTTAAAGGCATTAGGATTTGGGCGTTGAAAGCCGGAAGTCATGATCTTCATTTTATCTGCGAGATAGCCATTGCTCCATTCCCAGGCAAGCAGAGAGAGATAGGATTTTTGTCCTTTTGAAAGAGACATATTGGAAGAACAGGTCACCAATGGACGGATATAAGCATCGCTGAATCCATTACGCTCTAAAAGCTCATACGTGAGTTCCATTAATTCACCTACCTGATAGTCAAACGGAATATGCATCAGCTCTGCCGATCTTTTCAGTCTTTCATAATGTTCTTTTGCTTTAAAAATTTTGGTTCCGCGATCGGTCTTATAAGATTTTATACCTTCAAAAATGGAGTACCCATAATGCAGTGACTGCCCATAAAGGTCTATTCCTGCTTCTTCGGCCTTGAGAAAGTTTCCGTTAAAATACACGATCGTTTTGCTGTTGTAATACATTGTATAGGGTTTAAAAAATTAACAAAAGGGAAATAAAAAAGCCCTCTCATGATGTGAGAGGGCTCAAATATGTACAGTCATACTCTATCCTTCTCACCAACGTAAGGGAATAATAATGACGATAATAATTACTGTTAATAACTGATACATAATTTTTGAAATAAAAAAAGCCGCTTCAATATGAAACGGCTTATATGCTTTAAATTAAAATATTTTACAATGCCGCTTCTTTACTGTTGTTAATCACAACAATAATGTTAGAAATGACCATAATATTTTTCTGATTCGTAAAATTCATATTGCAAAAGTAATAATTTCTAAATACTGCGCAAGTTTTTTTAGCATTTTTTATTTTTATCGCAAAATTGTTTGACAACTGCTGCACTTTTTGCTACATCATGTACTCTCAGAATCTTAGCTCCCTGCTGTAAAACTTTCATATGAAGCTTCTGCGTTTCTTCATCGATGTCCAATGGAGATTTTCCAAGGGGCTTATATATGAATGACTTTCTGGAAATTCCGATGAGTAAAGGAAATCTTTCCAAACCTAAATATTCCACCTCATCAATCATTTTCATCTGATCTTCCACTGTTTTGCCAAATCCGAACCCGGGATCAAGGATAATATCTTTCACTCCTTTTTGAAGCAATACATTTGTTTTCTCAGAAAAATACCGGTTGATTTCCAAGGTTATATCTTCGTATTTAATCTTGTCATGCATGGTTTCGTAGGAAGGATTCACATGCATCAGGATGTAGGGTAATCTCGTTTCTGCTACAATATCAAACATCGTCTCATCAAATTGTCCCCCGGAAATATCATTCACCATATCAATTCCTTCATTAAAGCCAAATCGTACTGTTTCCGCATAAAAAGTGTCTAACGAAACTAATGCTTCCGGGAACTCTTTTTTGATTTGTGAAATCACTTTTCCTATTCTCTGTATTTCTTCTTTGCTACTCAGGAATTCAGCATTCGGGCGTGTAGACTGTGGGCCTATGTCAATAATTCCGGCTCCTTCTGAAAGAAGTTTTTCAGTATGCTTCAAAGCATCTTTTTCATTATTAAACTTTCCACCGTCGGAAAAAGAATCCGGGGTAAGATTTAAAATTCCCATAATTTTCGGAGAACTTAAATCTACTAATCTGCCGTTACAATTCAGTGAATGATAGTTGATGGATGATAAATGATTTTGCATTCCACAAAGGTAAATATTACTTGTGAATTGTTGATAGTTGATGGTTATTGTTACAATTCACCATTCACCACCCATCATTGATGATTTATCACCTATCATTTATAATTCTGCAACCTATTTTGTATCTTTGGAAGATTAAGAGAATTTATGTTAAAAACTTCAGTACAGTTCCAGCAAATTATCAATCAGTGTCGTGATCTTTTCAGTAAAAAATTACAGGATTACGGAGCGGCATGGAGAGTTTTAAGACCCAGCTCCATTACGGATCAAATTTATATTAAAGTAAACAGGATCCGTACTTTGCAGATGACCGATAAAAAGATGGTGGATGAAAGTGAAGAAGATGAGTTTATTGCTATTGTCAACTACTCCATCATCGGCCTCATTCAGCTGGAAAAAGGATATTCTAACGATTTTAACGAGAACAATGAGGAGATTTTAAGCCTGTATGACCGTTTTGCCAATGAAGCAAAAGCTTTAATGGAAAAGAAAAACCATGATTATGGTGAAGCCTGGAGAGATATGAGGATTTCTTCCATTACGGATCTTATTTACCAGAAAGTTCTCAGAACCAAACAGATTGAAGACAATCAGGGAAAAACCATAGTTTCAGAAGGTCTGGATGCCAATTATTTTGACATGCTGAACTATGCAGTATTCTGTCTCATCAAATTCTCCGAAAAAGAAAACAGTTTCGAACCCAAAACTATTTAATATGATCAAAGGTATATTACGTTTCATTATTGCCGTTATTTTTATTCTGTCCGGCTTTGTAAAGGCAGTCGATCTTGTTGGTTTTTCCTTTAAAATGGAAGAATACTTCTCTCCTGCTGTTTTCAATATGCCTTTTTTTGAAAAGTTCGCATTACTGTTTTCCATTATCGTTGTCGTATTGGAGCTTTTTTTAGGTTTTATGCTTTTGTTGAAGATCAAACTTAAGTTTACACTTTCTGCATTGATCGCTCTTTGTATATTCTTTGGATTTCTGACATTTTATTCCGCTTATTACAATGTAGTGACGGATTGCGGATGCTTTGGAGATGCCATTAAATTTACGCCTTGGCAAAGTTTCATTAAAGATATTGTGCTTTTAGCCGGACTTGTTCTTCTGTTCTTACTATACAGAAGAGACTTCACTAAGAAAGATGAATACGCTCAAAAAGAATCTTCGGATAGGCCTAAATATATCATATTGGGATTATTTTCTCTTGTGATGATCTACATTATGTCTCAGGGAATTTTGCATGAACCGATCATTGATTTCCGTGATTATAAAATCGGAACTAATCTGGCCGCCGAAAAAGAAAAGATTGCTAAAAACCCATCGGAATATAAAACTTTTTATTCCCTTAAAAATCAGAAAACAGGAGAGGTGATCAAAGTAAACCAGGATGATTACATCAAAGAAACAAAATATTGGGAAGAAGGATCTCCATGGAAAATTGAAGAAGGAAAAAATGAATCCAAACTGGTAAAAGAAGGCTATAAATCTGAGATCGTGAAATTTAAGATCGAAGATCCTACAGGAATTGACGTTACGGAAGAAGTGATCAAAGCTCCAAAAGCTATTATTGTGTTTTCTTATCATCCAAAAGATGTTTCAGCAGAATTGTTGCAGAAAGTAGAAGCTAAAGTAAATGCACAGAAAGACGAAAAACAGGGTTTGGTGATTTATGGTGTTTCTACGGATCCGAATACCTTCAAAACCATTAAAAATACGATGATGGACGGAACAGCCATCAAAACCATTGCAAGAAGCAATCCGTTTGTCTTAATCCTTCAAAATGGAAAAATTATAGACAAGCAGCCAGCAAAAGATTATATTAAATAAAGTGAAGAGTGAATAGCCAATTGTGAATTAAAAAAACAATCCCACTTTCAATTATCAATTATCAATTATCAATTATCAAAATTAAACACTATATATCAAGAAATGCAAAAATCTAATAAATCCATCGCCGGATACCACTTATTAATGATCCTTTCATCTGTTGACGGAGAATTTGCTCCGGAAGAAGGAATGCTTATTCAGCAATATTTAGCAGATGAATTCCCATTCAGAATGAACCTTGACAATGAACTGGAAACACTTGCATTGCTGCGTCCTGAAGAATGGAAAGACCATTTTGAATTTCATGCCCGTTGCTTCCATGATGATTCCACGGAAGAAGAACGTATCAAATTTGCTCAGTTTGCCAAATCACTGATCAAAGCAGATCATGTAGTAACAGATGAAGAACATACTTTCTACAAGCTGTTAAAGAATTTGTGGCATCTGGAATAACAGCACCATTCTCAACAAAATATAACTATGAAAAAGTATTATTTAGGATTACTACTCATGAGCGCTTCTACATTGCAGTCCCAGAAATTTCCTGATCTTAAAGCTCCTGTTGCCGAAAAACAGGAACACATCCGTGAAATGCACGGAGATAAAGTAAATGATCCGTATTACTGGATGATCGATTATTTCAAAAAAGGAAAAGACTCCACGAAAGTAGTTGATTATCTGAAAGCTGAAAACTCTTATTGGCAAGGGATGATGAAAGACACCGAACCTTTCAGGGACAAGCTTTTTCAGGAAATGAAAGCCAGGATCAAAGAAAAGGATGAATCTGTACCTGTTTTTAAGAACGGATATTATTATTACACTAAAACAGAAACGGGAAAGCAATATTTTAAATATTGCAGGAAAAAAGGAAACCTTAACGCCCCCGAAGAAGTAATTCTGGATGTAGATCAGCTTGCAGAAGGACATTCCTACTACTCTGCGACAGGTTTCAGCATCAGTCCGGATAATTCTAAAATCATCTATGGTGTAGACGATGTTTCCAGAAGACAGTACCAATTGTTTTTGAAAGATCTTTCTACCGGAAAAACAACGGATCTGGGAATTAAAAACACGGACGGAGACGCCACATGGGCCAATGATAATAAAACCATTTACTATACGGAAAACAATCCTATAACGCTTCTATCTGAAAAGATCAAAAGACATACATTGGGAACAGATTCCTCAAAAGATGCGGTGGTATATGAAGAAAAAGACAAATCCAATTACATAGGAGTCGGAAAATCTAAGAACGAAAAATTCATTATGATCTATTCCAGCGCTACTACATCTTCGGAGACAAGATATCTGGATGCTGACAATCCTAATGGAACATTCAAAGTTTTTCAACCGAGAATGAAAGACGTCCTGTATGATGTGACGCCTTTAGAAGATAAGTTTTTAATTACCACCAATAAAGACGCCTTAAATTTCAAAGTGATGGAAACTCCTTTGGATAAAACAGGGGTTGAAAACTGGAAAGATTTTATTCCGCACAGAAAGGATGTCCTGATGGAAGGGATCAGTGAGTTTAAGAACTATCTTGTTTTCAGTGAAAGACAAAACGGACTTACCCAATTGGTCATTTATGACAGAAAAACAGGTAAAAAGGAATTTTTGAAATTTGACGAACCGGTTTATACCGTTTCTCCATCCGGAAATCCTGAATATAATACCGATAATTTCCGTTTCAGCTATACGTCTATGATCACACCCAGCTCTCAATATGAGCAGGATTTAAAAACAGAGAAAAGAACATTGCTGAAGCAGCAGGAAGTATTAGGTGGTTATGATAAAAAGAATTATATCACCGAAAGATTATTTGCTGTTGCTAAAGACGGAACTAAAATTCCTATCTCTATAGTATATAAAAAAGGATTCAAAAAAGACGGAAACAGTCCGTTGCTATTGTATGCCTACGGTTCTTATGGGAATTCCATGAATGCAACTTTCAGCAGTACAAGGCTGAGTCTTCTGGACAGAGGTTTTGCTTTTGCCATTGCTCATATCCGTGGCGGGCAGGAAATGGGAAGACAATGGTATGAAGACGGTAAAATGATGAAAAAGAAGAACACATTCACAGATTTCATCGATGCCGGAGAATATCTGGTGAAGGAAAAATATACCTCCCCGAAACATCTGTATGCACAGGGAGGAAGTGCAGGAGGTCTATTAATGGGAGCTGTAGTCAACATGAGCCCCAATCTATGGAATGGTGTGATTTCGCAGGTTCCATTTGTAGATGTTGTGAATACCATGCTTGATGAAAGCATTCCATTAACAACCAACGAATACGATGAATGGGGAAATCCTAATAATAAGGAAGCCTATTTCTATATGAAATCTTACTCTCCTTACGAAAATATAGAAAAGAAAAGTTACCCTAATCTCTTGGTAACAACAGGTTTACACGATTCCCAGGTACAATATTTTGAGCCTGCAAAATGGGTAGCTAAGCTTAGGGATATGAAAACCGATAACAACGTACTATTATTAAAAACGGATATGGATTATGGACATGGCGGTGCTTCAGGAAGATTTGATTATCTGAAGGATGTTGCTTTGGTGTATGCATTCATGTTCAAATTAGAAGGAATTAATCAATAATTTTTAGATAAGACTATGAGAAGAAAAATAGTTGCCGGAAACTGGAAAATGAACAAAAACGTAATTGATGCTCAACAACTGATGATTCAATTACTGAGCTATAAAAACAACAATACGACCAACTGTGAAGTTTGGATTGCACCGCCTTCTTTATACTTAATGATGGCTAAAGATATCTTCGAAAAAGATGAGATCGGAGTATTTTCTCAGGATATGAGCGAGCATGAAAGCGGGGCATATACAGGTGAAATTTCTGCTGACATGTTAGAATCTATCGACGTCAACGGTTCTTTGATCGGACATTCTGAAAGAAGACAGTACCACGGTGAAACAGATTCCCACTGCAACAGAAAAATCAAATTAGCCCTTGACAAAGGTTTAATTCCTGTTTATTGTAATGGAGAAACGCTGGAACAAAGAAAAGCGGGACAGCATTTTGAAGTAGTGAAAAACCAGACTGAAGTGGCTTTGTTTACGCTTTCTGCAGAAGAAATCAAAAAGGTAGTGATCGCTTACGAACCGGTTTGGGCAATCGGAACAGGAGAAACAGCGACTCCGGAACAAGCTCAGGAAATCCACGCTCATATCAGAAACATCATTGCTTCCAAATATGGACAGGAAGTTGCTGATGAAGTATCCATTCTTTACGGAGGTTCCGTAAAACCGGATAATGCAAAAGAAATTTTCTCTCAGCCTGATATTGATGGCGGTTTGATTGGTGGAGCAGCATTGAAATTAGAGGATTTCTCTAAGATTATCGAAGCTTTTAATTAAATCTAAAATAAATACAAATAAGTTTCGGCGGCATCTTCGATGCCGCCGAAACTGTTTATAAAAGTCTAATTACTGAATATCCACAATGTACATCGTTCCTTTATCCTGTTTTCCTGTTTTCGGAAGGATTTTGGCTTTCGGGTTTCCGTTTCCGTCATCCGCAACTCCAAAATCATCATCATTGAAAACAGCTAACTTATTATTTCCTAGATAAACAATTCCTTCAAACTTATCATGTTCATATCCTAATTTCGCTACCAGATCCACAGCTAACGTTTTGCTCACAGGTTTCAATCCGGCTGCCGTAATCTCATCCCATGTTGACTGTTCAAGCGCTTTGCCATTGATTTTCATTCCGTCCACTGCTGCCACATCTGTTCCGGTGACATCAGAAGCTTGTGAAAGATTGATTCTATAAACTTTTTTCACTCCGCCCTGTGAGCCAAATCTTCCGTCTCTTTCAATGACTAAAAATTCAGCATTGCTAATTGCGGTAATATCGCAAACGGAATCTGAAGTTCCGCCGTCCTGCTTATATAAATATTGCTTGGTTTGCCCGGTTGCCAGATCAAAAGTTACAATTCTCGTCAAAGTTGTATTGGTCGCAAGAACTTTTGTAGGAACATACATTGTAGACTGCATTGTTCCTACGAGCATTTTTCCGTCCGGCGTCATACACATCCCTTCCATCCCTCTATTGGGCCGTCTTTTGGCCAGAACGGCAGGAAGCTTTCTGGTTCCTGTATTCACACCGATTGGGCTTATTCTCTCCAATTCCACTCCATCTGCACTGTAATGAACGATGTGAGGTCCATATTCGTCAGAGACCCAGAATGTACCGTCCGTGGCGGCAACAATACTTTCGCTGTCCAAACCGTAATTATCAGTTCCCAATACACTTCCATCCGCTCCATAAGCAACTTCTCCCGTACTTCCCATTCCTACAGGATTTGGAAGTCCTGTAATAGGTTGTCCAGATGGATTTTTAAGCTTAATATATTTGATCACTTCAATATTCCCTTCCGCATTGATTTTAAAATGCATGATCGTGGGAGTAAAAGAAGGAACAAGGATTTTAATGCCATTCTGATAGGTTACATTCGGTCCACGGTCGGTGATGACATAGAATTCTCCTTTACGGGTCGGATGAGCAGTTGCTCCCGAACCGAAGCCACCGTTGATTACATCTACCCCGCTCAGTGTTGCCAGTTTTGAAAAAGGAAACTCCTGTGGAAGTTTAGAATAGTTAATATCCTGATTATTGGAATGGTCATCATCATTACAAGCCATCAATATTGAAAGCATGAATGCAGATAATAGTAATTTTTTCATAGTTTATTATTGTAACAGCGAAAATAATTCCTCTGTATAAACTCACTTTGAATGCAATAATAAATCTATTTTAAATATCTTTGCAGCGGTTTAAGGTTGAACATACCGTTCATTAATAGGGAATCAGGTGAGATTATTCAAATCCTGAGCTGTACCCGCAACTGTAAGCTATTCAAACTTATTGTACAAGAAGACCACTGGAGAGATCCGGGAAGGTGTACCTTAAGATGCAAGCCAGGAGACCTGCCTTTAATACATTTCAACTTTCGGGATAAAAGTTTATGGAATATCATCAATGCTTTATGATTTTTTTCATGAATGTTTTTATCCTGTAAGTAAGTTTCGGGAACAAAACTTTAAATTTTTATATCATGAAAAATATCTATCTTTTTTTCTTGCTGCTCTGCATGCAGTTTGTATGGGCACAATTCACTGAAAACGACATTAAGTTCTGGGTAGGAACAGGTTCAAAGAAAGCCTACTTCATTGCAGATTTCAATGATGACAACAATCCATCTTCCTATGCATGGGGATACCGCTTTGATTCCAATACCTTAACAATGGAAGATCTCATTAATGCCATTGCCGCAGCAGAACCGAAAATTTCGGCAGATATTCCTTCCGGATTTCTTTACAGCTTTACCTATAACCATCATATTCCAAGTTCGGCTGATTATTGGTCTACCTGGTCCGGAACCAGCTCTGGTTCAATGACCTTGAATAATGGTGTCAATAATGATATTCTGGTTGATGGAAAGTGGTATGGAATTTCTTTCGGATATGGTTTTACGCCTACTACTCCACCGCTTTCGCACCCTTCCACACCCGTTGCAGCATATAACTCAGCGTGGTACAATTCTTCTCAAATCGTGAATTGGATTGGTACAGGAAGCAATAAAAGCTTAATTGTTATAGATTTTGGAACCCATACGGATTCTTTTGTTTTCGGAATTCAATATAATGGAAGTATGACTGCTGAACAGGCCTTACAATTGATCAAATCCCAAGCTTCTTATTTCAATTATACTTTATCTAATAACCAGATTTCTACATTATCATTGAATAATTTTACAGGAAACGTATCCGGATCCAATACGTGGAAACTGTACAAAGGAAAAGATCTTTCGGGTTGGAAAAATTATGCTGATTTATCTCAGATTCAACTGGTGAATAATGACTGGATGGGATTAAGTTTTGGACAAAGACTTCCATTTACTCCTACAGAAGCGGCCAATTCTGTATTAGACGTTTCTGATATAGGAAAACAAACCTTCAGGATATATCCCAATCCGGCTCATGATTTCATTCAGATTGAAACCTCGGAAAATGTGAAAGAAATAAAAATTCATGCCGTTTCAGGACAAAAAATCCTTTCTTCAAAGGCTAAAAAAGTGAATATACAGGCTTTAAATCCGGGAGTTTATTTTATAGAGATTACAACTCATACCAATTCAACCGTTCATAAATTCATTAAACAATAAAAAACGCGCCTGTCGGCGCGTTTTTTTACTACTCTTTAAAAATTATTTTTTATCTGTAGATCTCTGTAGAACCTCATCTACCATTCCATATCCTTTCGCTTCCTCAGAGGTCATCCAGTAATCTCTGTCAGACGATTTTTCTACCCAATCATACGTTTGTCCTGAGTGGTGGGCAATGATTTCATAAAGCTCCTGCTTTAATTTCAACATTTCTCTTAAGTTGATCTCCATATCAGAAGCAACCCCTTGAGCTCCTCCTGAAGGTTGGTGGATCATTACTCTGGAATGTTTAAGAGCAGAACGCTTACCTTTTTCTCCGGCTACCAATAATACCGCTCCCATAGAAGCAGCCATACCTGTACAGATAGTGGCAACATCCGGTTTAATAATCTGCATCGTGTCATAAATTCCTAAACCTGCATACACACTTCCACCCGGAGAGTTGATATAAATCTGAATGTCTTTTGAAGGATCTGCACTCTCTAGGAATAAAAGCTGCGCTGTAACGATGTTGGCAACCTGGTCATCAATCCCTGTACCCAGGAAAATGATCCTGTCCATCATCAAACGAGAAAAAACGTCCATCTGAGCAACGTTTAGTCTTCTTTCTTCCATAATGTACGGAGTCAAATTGGTAGGACCATACATTCCCATATACTGATCGGTAACCAGACCGTTGTTTCCTAAATGCTTCACAGAGAAATCTCTGAATTCTTTTTTAATGTCCATATTTCTGTGTATTATTTTAAAATATCTGAAATGTAAATTACAACTTTTATTCCTAAAATTTTATAGGACTTTTTGTCACAGGAGACCACCCTAATGTTTCAGTGATCTTTCTTGAAAGCTCATTCAATATCATGATTTTCTTGATAGAATCAAAATATTTTTCAGGATCTGTATCGCGATAGCCTTCAAACTCGGAAGTAAGTTGCTTGATCATGAAATGAATATAGTAATATTTGTGAATTAAAATATCATTGGTGACTTCCAGGTCCACATGATCACCAATGGCCGGAGGAAATATATTCCGGGTGGTCCAGTCACTTAATTCATCAGGAATCAGCAACGCATCAGCTACTTTAGATGTAATGTCTTCATCCATCAAAGTAAGAAAAAAGTTTCCGGCACGGAGCTCATCATGTTCAATACCCTCCCGGATGTTCTCAATGATCTTTTTATTAGTTTCTATCTGGAATTCATAGTGTTCCTCTTCGAAATGATGCAGAATCTCCTCAATAACGGTCACTTCATACTTTTCCTGATTTTCATTTTTCCTTTGCAAAACCATATCTCCGAACATCAACATCAAATCGATCAGCCTGTTTTCCTGATGAAGAATATTAAACTGTACGGAATCTATTTCCAGTTCAGGTTTAGGAACCACTTCCAGTTTAGGAGCCTTATTTTCTTTCTGCTGCTGAACAGTTTGATTTTGATTCTGAGTGATCTGTTTCTGAACATCAAGCTCATTGAACAAGCTTTGCTCTGACAATCCGAATTTATTGGAAACCTCCTTCAGGTAAACTTCTCTTTTCAGTGCATTTTGTACAAAGGCTACCGATTTTACGATATTACGGATCGCTTCGGCTTTTTTTATGGGGTCATTTCCCGCTTCTTTTAAAAGAATTTCCGCTTTGAAATCAATGAAATCCATTGCTTCATTTTCAATGAATTTCTCTACATACTCCTGCGGATGCTTTCTGGCAAAGGAATCCGGATCATCACCTTCCGGAAAGAGAAGAACACGGATGTTCATCCCCTCGGTCAAAAGCATATCAATGCTTCGGAAACTGGCTTTAATTCCTGCATTATCTCCATCGAAGAGAATGGTTACATTTTCCGTAAGCCTTTTGATAAGCTTGATCTGTTCTGTAGTCAAAGAAGTTCCTGAACTTGCCACTACATTTTCAATTCCTGACATATGCAGTGAGATCACATCCATATAACCTTCTACTAAAAAGCAGACATTTTTTCTGGAAATAGCCTGTTTGCCTTGATTCAGGCCATACAATACATTGGATTTGTGATAAATTTCCGTTTCTGGAGAATTGAGATATTTAGCTGTTTTGACATTATTTTTAAGTATTCTGGCTCCAAAACCTAACACTCTTCCAGAAAAACTATGAATCGGGAAAATCACTCTTTCCCGGAAACGGTCTACTCCGGCAGGTGTATTCTCAGGAAAAATGGAAAGTCCGGACTTCTCTAAAATATCTTTAGCATACCCTTTTTCCAAGGCATATTCCGTGAAAGCATTTTTCTTTTCAGGAGAATACCCCAGTTGGAATTTTTTGATGATATCATCTTTAAGCTCACGTTCCTTAAAATAAGCCAGACCAATACTTTTTCCTTCTTCAGAATCCCAAAGCGTTTCCTGGAAATAATTATTGGCCACCTCATGGATCTTATACAGTAAATCTCTCTCTGTTTGGGCACTTTTGGCTTCCTCGGAAAACTCCCGTTGATCTTCTTCAATCTCAATTCCGTATTTTTTTGCAGCATGACGAAGTGCCTCCGGATAAGTGAAATTTTCAATCTCCATCAAGAAGGAAATGGCTGTACCCCCTTTTCCAGTGGAAAAATCCTTCCAGATCTGTTTACTCGGCGAAACTACAAAGCTGGGCGTCTTCTCGTCATGAAAAGGGCTTAATCCTTTGAAATTAGACCCGGCTCTTTTCAACTGAACGTACTCCCCCACTATTTCTTCCACCCTGATCGTTGAGAAAATCTTGTCTATGGTCTGCTTCGTAATCATAGTGTAAAAATAAATAAATTTTGGAGATGTTAGAGACCAAAAGTAAGACCTCTGAGACTCGAGAAAGAAAACCTCATATTTTCAAAAGAAATTTGATTATTTTTGATTATACATTCGAATGGCCGTTTATTGCTTATGAAATATTTTAAAAGGTTTTTAATATTAGTAATTTTAGCTTTTATTTTGTTGATAATATATATAGAATTTGGAGGTCATTATATAATCAATAAAGATGATAAGCAGTCCATAACCTGGTACATCAGAAGCAGCTCCAAATTACCGGAAAACTTTACCGGTTTTTATAATACGGTTTATCCTAATGCTTTGTCTAACAACTCATGGGATTTGGTAAGAGATACTTTTTCCAGTTCAAAAACAACCCGGAAAGAATGCCCTTGCAGTCAGACAGCCAATCTGTTATTTCCAGTTTTAGATATTAAAAATAAAAATACTTTTGATATTTTTTGGGTAACACGATATATTGAACACCGCTATACCCAAAAAGAATGTCTCAATTTTAATTTCAGTAATTTTGACTTCTTAGAAAACAGAAAAGGCACTGAACAGATTTCACAATCTTTATTTAATAAACAGACTAAAGCCTTAAAACCGATAGAAATGGGAGAAATTCTTGCTCTTTATGAAAACCCTGTTAAAAACAACAGAAATAGAAATCCGGAACAGGCAAAAAGCAGAGCAAAATATTTTTGTGATTTATATTCTGAAAATTTGAATAAATAAATGAACTACTCAATTAATAAACTTGAAGACTGGCAACACATTGTTGATCAGATCATTCCACAGCTAAAACATCATATTCTCCTCTTGAAAGGAAACCTGGGAGCTGGAAAGACCACTTTCACTCAGTTTTTACTGAAAAAACTGGGAAGTGAAGATGAAGTCAGCTCACCCACCTATTCCATTGTGAATGAGTACCAGACTCCTCAAGGAAAAGTTTATCATTTTGATTTGTATCGCTTAAAAAATATTGATGAGGTATATGACATTGGTATCGAAGAGTATCTTGACAATGCTTTCCTCTGCATTATAGAATGGCCGGAAGTGTATGAAGAGGACCTTTACGGGCTTAACTATCACACTATGAGCATCATCAATACCGGCGAAAGCAGAGAGATATCATTCGAGTAAATATTATGTATCTTTGCTTCATGAATATGACTGTAATAATTATTTGTAAGAACTAATTTAACGTAGAATGAGCACCACAAATATTTTTACTCCTTTCACTGAAGAAGAATTGATGCCGAAGGAAGAAAAATTGGAGGTTATAAAAAAAGGAAAACAGTTCAGCATTGGAATTCCTAAAGAGACTTGTCTTCATGAAAGAAGAACCTGCATCACGCCGGACGCAGTACAGGTTTTGGTCGAACACGGACATGAAATCATCATAGAATCAGGAGCCGGACAAGGTTCATTCTTTACAGATTTACAATATTCAGAATCGGGGGCGAAAATCACCAACGATCCGAAGGAAGCTTTCGGACAAGACCTGATTCTTAAAGTAAACCCGCCTACAGAAGCTGAAATCGAGTATATGAAACCGAATACCTATCTGGTTTCAGCGCTTCAGATCAATTTAAGAGATAAAGAATACTTCCTGAAGCTGGCAGAGAAAAAAATAAATGCCATCGCCTTTGAATTCATTGTAGATGAATATAAGCAGCTAGCCTTAGTAAGATTAGTCGGTGAAATTGCAGGTACAGTATCCATTTTATACGCTTCTGAATTATTAGCCTTATCCAACGGGTTAATGTTGGGCGGAATCACCGGGGTAAGACCTACAGAAGTTGTAATTCTAGGTGCCGGTATTGTAGGAGAATTCGCTACCAAAGCTGCTATCGGGCTTGGAGCAAGTGTAAAAGTCTTTGATAACTCTCTTTCCAAATTGAGAAGGCTTCATACATTGGTAGACAGCAGAGTTCCCACTTCCATCATAGATCCAAAAGAATTAAGCAAAGCATTGAGACGCGCAGATGTGGTGATCGGAGCTCTTCCAAGATTAAATATGACACCTATAGTTACCGAAGAAATGGTGTCCAAAATGAAAAAAGGAAGTGTAATTATCGATATTACTATTGATAACGGCAAAGTAATCGAAACTTCCGAGCTTACTACCATGGAAGAACCTTATGTCATCAAACATGGAGTAATCCATTGTGGGCTTCCGAATCTGACCTCAAAAATGCCGAGAACCACTACAAAAGCTATTTCTAATTTCTTCCTTTCCTATATTCTGAATTATGATGAAGAAGGCGGTTTTGAAAACATGCTGATCCGTAAAAATGAAATGAAGCAGAGCTTATATATGTATAAAGGGAGACATACTAAAAAAATCATCTGCGACCGTTTTGGGCTTACCTATCACGATATCAATCTTTTAATTTTCTAATGAAAAAACTGAAATTCTACTTAATCGGTCTTATTCCTGGACTTATCATTGTATTTTTTATTTTAAATAAAAAGGGAGCAAGCTGCAGTGGCTATTTACCGAACAGCCGTGTTATTGCCGAAACCCTTTCTAAGGACTTCAAATATTCCGAGAGTTTCAAAAGTGAAATGAATGCCAATAAGATTGATGAAAAATTTCTAAAAGACAGTATCATTACCAACGGAAAAGTAGATTTTGACCGTAGCCATGCACAGAAAAAACCGTGTCCTGACTACCTCTTGATTTATCCAAAGGAAAATCCGGTTTATGAAATCACTTTTGAAAAATGTGAAGAAACCGCTACACTGAACAGTCTTAAAAAGCTTAAATAGACACTATGGAAGGCAATTACTACATGATCCATGATTATCTGATATTCATTGGAGTTTTTGCCGTTTTCTTTTTTCTTACGGTCAGTATTTACTTGTGGGGACAGAATAAAAAGCTTAAACAAAGAAATACCAGACTTTCAGAAACCAATAAGCTGATTGAGCAAAAACTGAATGAAGTCCAATTGGAACACATCGGAACTAAACTTAACCCTCATTTATTCAAAAATATCCTTAATTCCGTTCAGTCACATGCCTATCAGACGTATATGTCATTGGATAAGCTTGCCAATGTTCTGGATTATATTTTATACGAGAGCAACAATAAGTTTGTAAGTCCCAAAGAAGAACTGAACTTTGCATTAAGCCTCATCGAGATCAATAAAATTAAAATCAATCCCCTTTTTGATTTCAGGATCAAATCCAGAATCAATAAATCTGATATGATTTATGAAGAAAAAGTTTTTGCCCCGTTAATTTCGGTTGATTTAATTGAAAATGCCTTCAAACACACCGATTTTTTAGCACAGGACTCCTTTATTTCCATTCATATGGAACTTGAAGGCGGAATGTTCATGATGAAAGTAAGTAATAAAGCTTCACTAAAAAATGTTTTGGAAAAGGAAAAAAGCGGTTTTGGAAGCCAGTCTCTGGATCAAAGGCTGAAAATGATCTACAATAATCATTATAAGCTTACTAAAAGTTCAAAAAACGGTATATTCACTGCAGAATTAAGTATCAATTTAGGAGAATTCTATGATAAAATGCGTTATTCTTGATGATGAATTACTGGCGATAAGCTATCTTAAGCTTCTATGTGAACAAATTGATAACGTGGAAGTGGTGAAAGCATTTAATGATCCTAAAGTCTTCTTAAACGAAATTGACCAGATCGACTGTAATGTCTGTATTCTTGACATAGAGATGCCCGGAATGACGGGGCTTCAGGTTGCTGAATTGATCTCAGATTCAAAAAAAATTATTTTTACAACTGCTTACAAAGAATATGCTGCCGAAGCATTTGATCTGAATGTGGTGGATTACGTACGGAAACCGATAAAAAAAGAAAGGTTGGCACAGGCGTTTGAAAAAGCACAGCAATTGGTATCCACTTCTCAAAAGAAAGATTTTATCGAATGGAATACCAATATAGGAAAAACTGTTATCTTCACAGAACAAATCGCCTATATTAAAACTTCCGAAATAGACAGCCGGGATAAAGACATCATCCTGAATGACGGAACTACCATCGTTCTCAAAAACTTAAATTTCAAAAACCTTCTGGAAATGCTGCCTTCCAAAGATTTTGCACAGGTGAATAAAAAAGAAATCATTGCACTATCTTCTATCAAAGTATTTTCGACCAATGAAATTATCACCACCATCTCAACAGACGGCGAGAATTTCCTCAGATTACAAATCGGAGAGACCTATAAAAATTCATTGATGGAAATGTTCGGAAAATAGATCTTCCAAAGGTTTACAGTTTTGTTGCAAAATTAGGACTCTTCATTACATACAACCGGTTAAAGCCATTTAGCCATCGTAATTTCGCCATTGATTAAATGATTTTTAGATAATGAAACCGTTTCTTTATGCCTGTGGAATTCTCATATCCGGTTTTTGCTTTTCCCAGGAGTCATCTTCTGCTGTTAAAACTTCTTTTTTTGACGGAATAGTAGTAGCCGGATATATAGATCATGGAGCTTATATTAATTTTACAGGCCCTAATATGAGTGTAAAACACAAAGATTTTAAATTTCTGTTAGGAATGCTTCCCTCCTTAAGAATAAAAGAGGACCAGTCTGAAAAAACTAAAAACAGTACTATTATGCCTACTCTGGGAGCAGGAGTTTCCATAATTTATAGGAAATTGCCACTACAAATACCTGTTTACTACAATGCTAAAACATCTACTCAAGACGGTAGCTGGAAAATGGGTATAGGATTAGGATATTCTTTTAAATGATTTTATTACATTTTTCATCACACTTATTACATTTTAGAATAAATTCTGCGTAATATCAATTTATTCTTATCAACTTTGCACAAAAATAACGGAACTATGAACTGGGGAAAATATAAAAGCATTATTTTTTACATCAGCACCATTATTGTGTTTTCCTGTCTCATGTATTTTTTCATTATTGAAGGACAAACATTAGAGGGAAAAGAAAGTATTGTTGTAAAAACTACCACAGGCTCCACATGGGATAATTTCGTTGAGTCATTTAAAACCAATCTCCACCATCCTTTGGCTCTGTTGCTGGCACAAATTGTCACCATCATTTTGGTAGCCAGATTATTTGGCTGGATCTGCATGAAAATAAAACAGCCTACCGTAATCGGGGAAATGATTGCAGGTATCGTATTAGGTCCATCGCTTGTAGGAATGTATTTTCCTGAATTTTCCGCTTTCCTGTTTCCGAAAGAATCATTAGGAAACCTACAGTTTTTGAGCCAGATAGGACTTATCCTTTTCATGTACATTGTAGGAATGGAGCTCGACCTTAGTGTTTTGAGGAAAAAAGCTCACGATGCCGTGGTAATCAGCCATGCAAGTATCATTATTCCTTTTGCATTGGGTATTGGACTTTCATACTATGTATATCAGGAATTTGCACCGGATGGAGTTCAGTTTACTTCATTTGCCTTGTTCATTGCCATTGCGATGAGCATCACGGCTTTCCCGGTATTGGCAAGAATTGTACAGGAAAGAAATCTTCAAAAGACCAAACTGGGTACTATTGTCATTACCTGCGCGGCAGCAGATGATATTACGGCTTGGTGTATTCTGGCGGCAGTTATTGCTATTGTAAAAGCAGGTTCGTTTGCAAGCTCAATTTATGTTATTATCATGGCTATTGCCTATGTGTTTTTAATGATCAAGATTGTGAAGCCCTTCTTAAAAAGAGTGGGAGATTTGCAGGCAGGTAAAAATACCATCAGCAAACCAATGGTTGCCATATTCTTTTTAACATTAATACTTTCCGCCTATGCTACGGAAGTAATTGGAATTCATGCTCTTTTCGGAGCATTCATGGCAGGAGCTATCATGCCGGAAAATGCCAAATTCCGTACTCTTTTCATCGATAAGGTAGAAGATGTGGCTCTGGTTCTTTTACTTCCTTTATTCTTTGTATTCACCGGGCTTCGTACACAAATAGGATTATTGAACGATAGCCATTTATGGATAACGGCAGGATTCATTATCTTGACCGCAGTGGTAGGAAAATTCGCAGGAAGTGCCTTGACGGCAAGATTTCTTGGAATCAACTGGAAGGAGAGCTTAACAATAGGAGCTTTGATGAATACAAGAGGCTTAATGGAGCTTATTGTTTTGAATATCGGGTATGATCTAGGCGTTTTAAGCCCTGAAATTTTTGCCATGATGGTAATTATGGCATTATTCACAACTTTTATGACGGGTCCGGCGCTGGATTTTATCAACTTTATATTCAGGTCTAAAAAAGATGAAGAAGCAGAACACCCTGAAAATGATTCCAAATATCGTGTTTTGCTGTCATTCGATAAACCTGAAGCAGGAAGCACATTGTTGAGATTGGCCCATGATTTCACTAATAAAATGAACGGGAACAAAAGCATCACTGCAATGAATATTGCTCCTGTAGACGAAATGCATGCATATGAAATTGATGAATACGAGAGTCAGCAATTCAAAAATGTGATAGAAACCTCACATGATCTTAAACTCCAGGTAACCACTCTTTTCAAAGCTTCTACAGATATTGAAAATGATCTGGCCAGTATTTCCAACAAAGGAAATTATGATCTTCTTCTGATCATGCTTGGAAAATCCATGTATGAAGGAAGTTTGCTCGGAAGACTGTTGGGGTTCACTACCAAAATCATCAATCCTGAAAAGCTTCTCAATACGGTAAAAGGTAAAAGCTATATTTTTAATAATTCTCCTTTTGACGATTTCACATTGCAGATTCTAGATAAGACCCATATTCCGGTTGGAGTTTTGGTTGATAAAGATTTCAAATCTGCAGACAGGGTTTTTGTTCCCATTTTCAGGCTTAGCGATTTTTACTTGCTTGAATACGCAAAAAGACTGATCAACAATAATAATTCCCAGGTGATCATTTTAGATGTTGCTGGACAGATCAGAAACAATATTGAAGTAAAAGAACTGATCCGAAGTATTGAACAGGTTGCTCCGAATCACATTACGCTCTACAATGAGAAAAAGATTGAAAAAGAATTCTTAAGCTCTCAGGATTTAATGCTGATCAGCAGCAAAAGCTGGAAAAACCTTATTGATACAAAAAGCTTCTGGTTATCGGATATCCCTTCAACGTTGATAATTTCTAACCCTTAATTTTTTTTCAATTAAAAAATATTTTATACCTTCGCTTAGTGATTGCAAATAAAAGAACATATTATTATAGAATTTTTACCTCAGATCTGGGATAGGATTCTTATGTATATAACTTAAAACCTCGTCCTGGACGGGGTTTTTTATTTTAAAAATAGAGAGAAATGAAAATTAGTATTATTGGTGTAGGTTTAATTGGAGGATCAATCGCTTTAAAATTAAGAGAAAAAGGAATTGCAAACTTCATTTACGGAATTGATAACAATGATAAGCATCTTAATGAAGCACTGGATTTAAAAATTATTGATGCCAAAGTAGACCTGGAATACGGAATAAAAAATTCAGACCTGATCATCGTTGCCATTCCCGTGGATGGAGCGAGAAAGATATTGCCGGATGTGCTGGATCTGATTTCCGATGATCAGACTGTCATGGATGCAGGCTCTACCAAAGCCGGAATTGTCAATGCCGTTAAAAATCATCCTAAACGCTCCAGATTTGTAGCTTTCCATCCGATGTGGGGTACGGAGAACAGCGGACCTAAATCGGCTATTGCAGAGAGTTTTTCCGGAAAAGCAGGAGTCATTTGCAATAAGGAAGAATCTGCACAAGATGCGTTGGATCTGGTGGAAAAGATCATTGAAAATCTTGATATGCACAAGATCTACATGAATGCAGAAGATCATGACATTCATACCGCTTATATTTCTCATATCTCTCATATCACTTCTTATGCTTTAGCCAATACCGTCTTAGAAAAGGAACGTGAAGAAGAGACTATTTTCCAATTGGCAAGTTCAGGTTTTTCAAGTACTGTACGTTTGGCAAAATCCCATCCTGAAATGTGGGTTCCTATCTTCAAACAGAACAAAGAGAACGTTCTCGATGTTTTGAACGAGCATATTTCCCAGCTTAGAAAATTCAAGGCTGCGTTGGAGAAAGAAAATTATGAATACTTAGAAGAACTGATCAAAAATGCCAATAAAATAAGAGGAATACTTGACAAGTAATCCTCTTATTTTAATTTTTTATATTTTGAAAATGATATTAATTCACTAACATTCCGGAACATTCACCGCAATAGCTAATCCGCCTTCTGAAGTTTCTTTAAAACGATCACTCATAGAAAGAGCTGTTTCCCACATCGTCTGAATAACCTCATCCAAAGAAACTTTTGCTTTACCAGGATCACTTTCTAGGGCAATATTTGCAGCGGTAATCGCTTTGATTGCCCCCATTGTATTTCTCTCGATACAAGGAATCTGTACCAATCCTTTAATCGGATCACAGGTTAAGCCTAAATGATGTTCCATAGCGATTTCGGCTGCCATTAAGACTTGTCCGACACTTCCTCCCAAAATCTCTGTTAATCCGGCCGCTGCCATTGCAGAGGAAACTCCTACTTCTGCCTGACATCCACCCATCGCCGCGGAAATTGTTGCATTCTTTTTGAATAACGTCCCGATTTCTCCTGCCACCAATAAAAATCTTACGATATCATCTTCGGATGTAAAAGGTGTGAAAGCCTGAGAATACATTAAAACAGCAGGGATTACTCCACTTGCTCCATTGGTAGGCGCTGTAATAATTCTTCCGAAACTTGCATTCTCTTCATTCACTGCCAAAGCAAAGCATGCGATCCATTTATTGATATTGGTAAAGTTTTCTTCAGCATCCACTACCAGCTGAAACCATTCATCAAGATTTCTGTAGATTTTATCACCCAGGAGCTTTCTGTTGATTCCTGCCGCTCTCCGGGACACATTCAGTCCTCCCGGAAGAGTTCCTTCTTTGTTGACTCCTTTGTAAATACACTCTTTGATTTGCTGCCAAATGTAAAGAGCTTCCTGTCTGGTTTCTTCCTGAGTTCTCCAGCTTTCTTCGTTCATTAAAATTAAATCCGACATTTTTTTCAATCCGAGCTTTTCGCAATATTTCACAATATCCGAACCGTGATGGCAAGGATATAATGTACGGATACAATGTTTTTGGATAGAATTTTTTTCCTGGCTTGCAATGAAACCTCCGCCCACAGAATAAAAATCCTGTACAAGCTCGGTACCATCTTCAAAAACAGCTCTGAAGATCATTCCGTTAGGATGAAAATCCAGGGATTTCTGCATATTCAGAACCAAGTGATATCCATAGATAAATGGAATTTCTTTTTCACCACCCAGATTAAGGATCTGATCGTTCTTGATTTTGGCTACTTTCTCATCAATTTTTGTCGTGTCTATAGTTTTGAAATCCTCCCCATTCAAACCTAGCATTCCGGCTATATCTGTTCCGTGCCCGATTCCCGTTTTGGCAAGAGATCCGAAAAATTCAAGAAAAACCTCTTTTACTTCGGCAACTGATCTTTCTCTATTTAAAATTCTGATAAATGCAGAGGCTGCATTCCATGGTCCCATCGTATGCGAACTTGACGGACCGATTCCTACTTTAATGATTTCAAAAACTGATATAGACTCCATAAATGATTCACCCTGTTTCCTCAAAACAAAGATACATGATAAATCTTTATGAACCTCTTTCTTATGTAACGATTAATAATTATTTAAGGTTTCAAGACAGTTAATGTAAACTTTCTTCATGCTGTGAAAGATCAAGCCCCATATTTTCAGATTCTTCGGAAACCCTTAAAGTAATAATGGAATTCGTGATTTTATATAAAACCAATGACCCGAAAAATGCAAACAGAGAAACCAGAATCAAAGCCATCATGTGATGAGCAAACACTTCAATTCCGCCATGCAGAAGGCTCGCATTTTCTCCGTGAGCAAAAATGGCGGTCAATATCATTCCCATAATTCCGCCTACCCCATGACAGGCAAAAACATCAAGAGTATCATCAATTTTCTTTAGAGCTTTCCAATTAACCATCATATTGGAAACAATAGCAGAAATAAATCCAATAAAAAGACTTTCAGGAATGGTCACAAAACCACATCCCGGAGTGATTGCCACTAAACCAACTACCGCACCAATACAAGCTCCTAAAGCCGAAACTTTTCGCCTGTTGATCCTGTCAAAAAAGATATAAGTCATCATCGCAGAAGCGGAAGCAATTGTCGTAGTTCCGAATGCCATAGCCGCTGTTGCATTCGCACTAAGAGCAGATCCGGCATTGAATCCAAACCATCCGAACCAAAGCATTCCTGTTCCTAAAAGCACATAAGGAATGTTAGAAGGCTCATGGTGCGGGTTTTTCCTGTTACCTAAAACCAATGCACCAGCTAAAGCGGCAAATCCTGCGCTCATATGGACAACGGTTCCACCAGCGAAATCTTTTACTCCGAAATATTTATTGAGCAGCCCATCCGGATGCCAAACCATATGGCAAAGAGGTGTATAGATAAAAATACTGAAAAGTACTATGAATAGAAGATAAGAAATGAATCGTACCCTTTCTGCAAAAGAACCGGTAATTAAAGCCGGAGTAATGACTGCAAATTTCATCTGAAAGAGAGCAAAAAGTACAAAAGGTATAGTGGAAGCCATTTTATTATGAGGGAAAACTCCTACCCTGCTGAAAAAAGGATAGCTTAAAGGATTTCCAATGATACCATAATGAACTCCGTTCACCTCAAATCCCAAAGAATCTCCAAAAGATAAAGAAAAACCGATCACGACCCACAAAATGGAAATCACCCCTAAGGCTATAAAGCTTTGTAACATGGTAGAAATCACATTTTTCTTTCCTACCATTCCACCATAAAAGAATGATAAACCAGGTGTCATCAACAGAACAAGGCCTGCAGCTGCCAGAATCCAGGCAACGTCAGCACCAATGATTTTATCTTCACTTAAAAATTCTCCTGTATTAGGAAAATCAACAATGGGGCTCCAAAACAAGCCGCCAAAGGCTACAAGGGTAATGATCGCAAATGAAACGATCCATTTTAAACCTAAAGTCATACTAATTTACATTTAACCCTATCAAAAGTAAACATAAATTTCATAAAAACTATAATTTTTAATAACCGATCCCTATAATTTTAACATGAAAAGAATAAATTATGATTTCATTTAAATATATCCTCTAAAATTTTAGATACTTCTTTATATTTTGTTGCAGGAAAAAGATGAGTCCCCCCTTTCACGATATAATTGGGTTTGGAGTTTTTTAAAGGAAATACAATATCTCTATCTCCCAATATCTGGATGACATCCGGATTTTCCTCGTATTTCCAGTCTGAGATCTTTTCTATGGACCATTTCAGGTAATAAGGGTCCCTGACTCTGAAATATTGTAAAAGCCGTGGATTTTTAGGATCAAAGAACTTTCTTACCACAGAATAAATATTGGTTGTTCTGTCATTAAAAAAGCTTACCGGAACCATTTTAGGAATCCGGGTAATTTCTCCGGCTCTGATCAGCCTGGACTTTTCTTTATCGGATTTTATACTTCCCAGAATCACTATTTTTTCGGCAGGCTTCAGCTTATGGATTTCCTGTACCATGATGCCGCCAAAGGAATATCCCAAAAGGCAAAAAGGCTCTGAAGCATCTATTCTTTCAGCCATTCTCCCCACATAAGCGTGAAAGTGCTCATCTTTTTGAGGAATAAGCCAGTCTATGAATACAATTTCGTAATGATTCGGAAATTGTATTCTTTCCAACACTTTAAAATCTGCTCCGAGGCCGCTTACTATATAAATCTTCATAGTACTAAAATAAAAAAAATGGACATCTTAAAAAAGATATCCATTGAATTATTCTTAAAGCCCTGCTTATTTTTTCTTCACAGGAACTCTGTTTTCGTTATCTAATTTCTCCGTAGAAACTCTGAACTGGAAATCCATTTCATTCTTAATAAAGTAATCTTTCAATGAAGACTGATAGAATACTTTAAAGTCTCTTCTGTTCAATGAGAATTTAGCAGACTCGATCACTACAGTAAATTGTGTAACGTAAACGTTAGCCGGGAAAGTAATGGTTTTTCTCACCCCTTTGATCGTGATGTCTCCGTATACCGTAGAATTATATTCACTATTCGCTAAAGGAATAATTTTAGTTAAGTGGAATTTAGCTATAGGGAATTTTTTTACTTCAAAGAAATTGGTACTTTTAAGCTCGTTGGTCAGTTTGATCTGATCTTCTTCAGACACATCTCCTGCCATAATGCTTCTCATATCAATGATGAATTCACCATCAACAAGAACGGTCTTGTCAAAATTGAACTTACCGCTTTTCAACTTTACGGTTCCTGAATGCGAGGAGGCCTCTGCTTTTACAACCTTATATCCCCACCATCTGATCTCAGATGAAGTTACTTTAGAAACCTTATCAAATTTCTTTTGAGCATAAGTGAATGATATGCTCACACACATCATAGCAAACAATAGTAATCTTTTCATTCTTTTTTATTTACAATTCAACAAAAATAAAAAAAAGTGTAGAACTTCTACACTTTTACTAATCTTTTTTTGGTTAAATTATTTAGCTGTTACCTTTACAAGCATATCGATGTCATCTTTCAAAAATACATCCTGCATGGTAGACTTATAAGTAACGTCAAATTTCTGTCTGTCGATCGTGAATTTGTTAGAAACTAAACTTACCACTCCTTTGCTGTAAGAAATCTTAGCTGGGAAAGTCACTGCGTTTGTTTTTCCCTTCACTGTTAAGTCTCCTGTTACAAGGCTGTTATAGATTTTATCATTGTTTTTCTTTACAGAAGTGATTTTGAAAGTTGCTGTAGGATACTTTTCAACTTCGAAGAAATCTCCGTTTTTAAGGTGTCCGTTTAATTTAGCCTGATATTCTCCTGTAAGGTCTGTAGAATTAATAGACGTCATATCCAATACGAAAGTTCCCCCAACCAATTGGTTTCCTTTCATCACCATGTTTCCGGATTTTACTTTTACAGTTCCATCATGAGAGCTAGCCTCAGATTTAGCTACTTTATATCCCCACCAGTGAACGTCAGAAGCTACTACTTTTTTAGATTGTCCAAAAGCTAAACCACCAGCTAATACAGCTAATAATAATATTTTTTTCATTAGAATAAAGTTATTTACCTTGTTATTTAATGATGCAAATGTAGTTATCTTCTTTGATAGATTTCGTTGATGTATATCAATAAAACCAATTCTTTTTATGAATAATATCAGTTAAAAAAAAGCTCCGGGAAAACCGGAGCTGTATTTATTCCTGAGGATAAGCCGCATAGAGTGCTGAACCATTCAATCCCGTGTGATCATTATTGATCAGATAGATTGGAATATTTCTCAGCATGTTCTCCATTTTATCGCTGATCTTGAATTTTTCGTAAAATCTGTCTTTATCGATGTAATCTTTAATGATCTGTGGAATATCTCCTGAGATCAGAACACCACCCGTCGCTTTTAGCTTTAAGGTTAAGTTGTTAGTTTCTCTTGCTAAAAACTCAAGGAATGTATCTAATGCTATTTTGCAGATCAAAATATCATCTTCTACAGCAGCTTTGTATAGTTCCTGAACAAAATTCCCGTTGGAAAGACGCTCAGCCAGCCCTTCAGGTTCCGGATGTCTTTTGACATCTCTTAAGAATCGATAAATATTGAATAAGCCTGTTTTAGACAATACATTTTCCCAGCTTACAATTCCGTAAATATTATTCAGGAACTGATAGAATTCAACTTCTACATTGGTTCTTGGAGAAAATTCGGAGTGTCCTCCTTCTGTAGCGAAAGGTCTCAGGTATTTTCCGTCAAAGTAATATCCTGCTTCGCCCAATCCGTTACCTGGTGCTAAAATAGCCACATTCCCTTTTTCCAGGTGTCCGCTAGTATAAATCGCTTCAAGATCACTGTCCTGAAGAAGACTCATTCCGTATGCCGAAGCCTCAAGGTCATTAAGCATATACACGTTCCCGAACCCAAAATCTCTCTTAAATTCTTCCACGTCTAAATTCCAGCCCAATCTTGAAGGATTACTTTTTCCGTCAAGTACAGGTCCCGGAACTGCCATTCCCAGTCTACTTACATTCTCTAAATGATTATCCGCAATAAACTTCTTTAAGATCTCCGAAAAGGAAGAATATTCTTTAGTAGGATAATCGTTTTGTATTTTTATTTCTATACTTCCGTTGCTGGAAACAAAATACCCCAAGTTGGTAACATCTTCACGAAGATTTGCCCCAATGATAGAAACATTATCATTATCAGTATTCTTTACTCCCGGTAAATACAATGGAAATTTTGGATTCAAATTCATAATCGCAAATTTTATCAAATATAATAATTGTTTTCGTAATTTTTGTATGAGCCAAAAAAACCTTTTCAAAAAATTGAAAAGGTTTTGGTTAATAATTGTTTATATTTAAATCTAACTACTTTCCTAATGGAATATTGTACCCGAATCCTACTCCAATGTTCCCCACATTGTAGTCCTGACCAACAATATCTCCTTTATCTCCCGTAAATACCTTCTGATATTGTACAAAGAAATTCCAGTCTCTGTTGTGGTATCCGATCTCAGGCTTGATGTAGAAACCTCCATCCGGTCTGTCAACCGTACTGTTGGAAGCCACTTTTTTATCACCTACCAAGAATCCGTATCCGATGTCTGTACCGAAATAGAATCCTGTTTGTTTAGGATAAATTCTGATCAATGCAGCTGCAGGAATTACCCCTACATCATTATTGTTCAGTCCGTCATTATCTTTTCCGAAATAATGACTGTACCCGGTTGCGATACCTAAACCAAATCCGGGAGTAATTAAATTCTGATAGGATACATCTACACCTACAGCAGCAGAAACGTTATCAGCGGGAACAGCTAATCCTACGTTGGCACCTACCTTGATCATGTTATTCATTTGTGAGTCCTGTGCACTGGCTACACCGGCTGTTACAATTCCAGCCAATAAAAGCGCTTGTTTAAACATTTTCATAACTCTGATTTTTTAAATTTTACTATTCACTAAACTGTAAAAATCATGCCAAAACAGGGTATTTTTTTCTACTTTAACACTTAAATAACCCGCAAATAAATGAATATCAATTATTTAAATTTTATGATAAATTAAATAAATGTTTAACTTTATTCTTCAAAAAAGTAATATTAAGAATTCTTAACCGTTCTTATTTTAACTTTTCACCTTTTGGAATATCCAAAAACAAACCTCTGCTTATGGATCATTCTCTGCAACATCATAAACATCTTCTCTGGCGTGCCGGTTTCGGCCCGGGCATTAACCAGATTGAAGATTTGAAGGCCAAGGACACTAAAGTTTTATTAGAAGATCTGTTCAAAACAGAAAATTTTTCCGAAATCAATTATGATACTCCGGATGTGGAGATCATAGATTATATGAATGATAAAACGCCAGCGGAAAGAAAAAAAGAGATTTTAAAGATCAACAGGGAGCAAAACCTTGAACTGAACCTCAACTTTCTGGAAAAAATGGTGAACAGCAAAGACCAGCTCAGAGAAAAAATGGCTTTTTTCTGGCACGGACATTTCGCAACCAGGGTCATTAATCCTAAATTCAGCAGACAAATATTAAATGTCATTAGAAAAAATGCTTTAGGTAATTTTAAAGACCTTCTTTTTGAGGTCAGCCAGTCTCCGGCAATGCTGAACTTTCTCAACAACCAGCAAAATAAAAAAGGCCATCCCAATGAAAATTTCGCCCGCGAAGTGATGGAATTATTTACCATGGGAAGAGGAAATTATACGGAAAAAGATATCAGAGAAGGTGCTCGAGCATTTACGGGATGGGGATTCGATAAGCTAGGAAACTTCAGAGAAAGACCTAATCTTCATGATACCGGTACCAAAACATTTCTGGGAAAAACTGGAAATTTTACCGGTGTAGATGTTTTGAATATGATTCTGGAACAAAAAGCCACCGCGAAGTTCATTACTACCAAAATATACAAGTTTTTTGTCAATGAAAATGTTGATAACACTATCATTAATAAATTAAGCGAAAGCTTTTATCAGTCCAATTATGATATTAAAAAGCTGATGACCGAAATATTTTCTGCTTCATGGTTTTATGACCAGAAAAACATCGGAAATCGTATAAAATCACCCATTGAGTTGATGGCAGGAATGATGAGAATACTTCCGATGGACATTCAGAATCCGGAAAACCTTATTGTCTATCAGAAATTATTAGGACAGATGCTTTTGTATCCGCCGAATGTTTCGGGATGGCCTAATGGAAAATCGTGGATCGACAGTTCCACATTGATGCTGAGATTGCAAATCCCACAAATCTGGTCCGGATTAAGACCTCTAGAATATACCCCGCGACAGGATGACGATATTGATATGGGAATGAAATCCCGCGAAACTGCTATGAATAAGAGTTTCAAAAATCCTAACATTACTATCGACTGGAACCGCGTTGAAAAGGCTTTCAGTAATAAAAACTGTGAGGACTACCTGATTCTGAATACCAAAACGCTTGATATAAATTCTGTGAAAAATTTCTCGGACAAGAGCGTGAAAATGAATGTGATCAACCTGATGTCGACTCCCGAATATCAGCTTATGTAATTGTTTCATCTAAAAATCAGCAACATGTTAATCAAAAGAAGAGAATTCCTTAAAATAAGCTCATTAGCTACTGCATCATTCATGATGCCCAACTTTTTGAAAGCCATGACTTTGGATGAAGCACTGGAACCTAATCAGAAAATCCTGATCGTTTTACAGTTTACAGGCGGCAATGATGGCTTGAATACCATCATTCCCACTAAAAACGATATTTACTTCAGAGAAAGGAATAACATTGCCATTAAAGATTCCCTGTCCCTGAATGATGAAACCGGGATCAACCCGTTCTTATCGTATTTTAAAGAGCTTTTTGACAGTGGAGAATTAGCCATTATGAACAATGTCGGCTATCCGGATCCAGATAAATCGCATTTCAGAAGTATGGATATCTGGCATTCTGCAAGCAGAAGCGATGAATATCTGGAAACGGGCTGGCTCGGGCGTTTTTTGGATGAAGAATGCTACCGTTGTGAGCATCCTACACAGGCTTTGGAAGTGGACGATATGTTAAGTCTGGCTTTAAAAGGAGAAAATAATAAGGCATTTGCATTTAAAGATCCGAAAAGATTATATCAGACGAGCCAGGAAAAATATTTCAAGTCGTTGTATGATCACCATCACGATGATGAAACAGTATCTTATCTCTATCAGACTTTAGGCTCTACAATTAATAATGCGGATTATATTTTTGAGAAAAGTAAATCGAAAACAACTACTCAAGCCTATCCGAACTCCCAGTTGGGAAAAGATTTTAAAACCGTGGCTTCATTGATCAAATCTGATATCAACACCAGAGTTTATTATCTTTCCATCGGAAGTTTTGATACCCATGTTAATCAGAATGACCGTCAGAAAAAACTTTTCAATGACATTAATGAAGCAGTAAAATCTTTTGTGGCAGATATGAAAAGTAATGGTCTTTTCGATAATATCCTACTTATGACCTTTTCCGAATTTGGACGCCGTGTTGCCCAGAACGCAAGTAATGGAACGGATCATGGAACAGCCAATCAGATGTTTTTCATCAGCGGAGGCCTGAAAAAGAAAGGACTGTTAAATGCTCTTCCGGACCTTCAGAATCTGAATGAGGGTGATCTGATCTATTCGGAAGATTTCAGAAAAGTGTATGCAACTATTCTTAAAAACTGGCTTAAGGCAGACACTTCCAAAGTTTTGGGCTGGAAAAACGGGGTTTATGACTTTGTATAAATAAAAATCGGCTTTTCCTCTGGAAAAGCCGATTTCAATTTTAAACTTTAACTACTTCATTGAGCAGGTAACTGCTTTTTATCTTCCTTCTTCTCGTTTAATTTTTCTGATATTTTTTTAACTACAAATTCTATCACCAAAGGTGCTAAAACCGCGATCAATGTTTTAAAAAGTCTTGATTTCATAATGTGGCATTTTATAATTAATTAAATACAATTTCCAAGCCAACTCAAATTATTAATCTTCTCCAGGAATGATCAGCGTTTCATAATTCTTATTTCCTGCCTTGAATTTATCCTGTAATTTCAACCTCAGTTTTCTGGGTTTATGAACAATTAAACAATCTCCAAAACCTAAAAACAGTCTTTCCAATTCATAATTGATCTGTACACAGATCTTAAAAACTGTTCCTTCTTCCGTTTCGCTTACAATTTCCTGGCTTTTATGAAACGGTTTGGTCTTTACATATGGAGCATTGGAAGAGTCTACAAAGAATACCACATTTTTAGGCTTCATTGTTTCGGAAACCGTAACTCCTACAATATCCTTGAAGTATTCATCACCATCCAGATCTTTATCAATATACTCTGCTTTTTCATCTGTTTCAATCTTTTCCATCCTATCCAGCGCCAGATTATACATGCTTCCTTTATACAGACAGATCAGGAACCAACGGTTATTATATTCCTTTAATAATTGCGGATGCACGGTAAAAACAGCAGATTCTCTTGCCGTAAAGCTTTTGTAAAGAATTTTTAAAACCTTTTTATTTAAAATACTTTCATACAAAATATCTATATGTTCCAACCCTTTCAGCTGCTCATTTTTGTCTAAATGAATAATGGATTTCTGATTTTTCGCATGAATGGAATCTTCCAGCTTTTGGATCACCCCGTTCATTTCTTTAAACATAGAAAAATCCTTAAACTGCTTGAGGATCTGAACCGCATTGTTCATCGCTTTCAGATCACTTTCATTCACAGAAATGTTATGAATGCTGTAATCCGGATCGCTGTATCGGTAATACTTCCTGTCATATACCTCAATAGGAGCCTCATATCCGAATTTTTCACTTCGCATATTCTGGAGATCAAGCTGAACGGTACGTTTGCTTACATAGGATTCTTTTCCTTCAAATTCAAACAACGCTTCGGAACATTCATCAATTAAATCTTCCAAGGTATATTTCCGGTATTTGTTTTTAAGGCATTTATCCAGTGTTTTATAGCGGATAAGGGCATTTTTATTGGATGACATGGCGTTGTGCTTTATCTTTTAAACTAAAATTTGTCATTCTGAAAAGGAAGAATATTTCTAAATAAAATTCTTCGCTTGTCCAGAATGGCAAAAATCCATTATTTCTTCTTTAAAGCTTCTCCTTCAAAAGAAATTCCATCCCATCCGAATTCCATAAAGTTTCTGATGTTTTGATGATCAGTTCCCTCAGGATTTTTTAATACATCTTCTCTATAATACTCACCAAAAAGAGGCAATACATTTTCTTTGGACAAATTATTCAATTGGGCAAAGCTGAACACTTTACAGGAACCATTATTCTGATTGGCTTCATTGATGGTATTTCCATTAGTGAATTTTGTAGGTGTAAAATCATAATGTTCATCAATATAGGCAATAACTTCTTTAAATTGGATTGTTTCAGGAGCTTTCTCCAGTTGTTCTAATAGCATTTATTTCTAATTTTAATTCAAACTTTAAAAATTCATATCATCAACAATTCTAAAAAGCTGAAAGCCCATTTCCAAATTGCCGAAAAAGTACAAATCCAAATATATAAATTGCTACTTTAATATATCCTAACAAAAAACATTAAAAATTAAAATGTTCCATTTTTATAATTGGGGACATCCTATCCCTTGTTAAGAATATTACTTCTACTCATATGTTTTAACGATAATTAAAAAAAACTCTATATAAAATGAGACTTAAGGTTTAATCATTGGTAGAGCCTCATTTCAAATATAAATAATGCATCCATATTAATAAAAAACATTACCACAAAATTGTGGCAATGCTTAAAAAAAATAGTAATGTCAAACCAACATATTTATGGACAACAAATTGGTTTTATAACTGACGGGATAAAAAATATCAAGATTTTTCATCAATTAATCAATACACAGTCTTTGGATAAAAGGTATTACTACAAATTGTAGTAATACCCAAAAAACATACATAATATTCAGACCACATATGTATTATACTTTTGCATTCTCTGTACTTGCAAGCTTTTATCCCAAAAATAGAGTTTCTTGATTCATAAAATCATGATACTTTTTTCCAAAAACTCAAAAACCCATTGCATGCGGAATCTACCAATTCGAAGCTTCCCGGAATTTCATCCCATTTACTCCAGTAGGTAACCAGACGGGTTCCAACAGGAGTTTTATGTAATTGCTCTTTTACATAGTCTGAATAGGAATGATACAAATCATTATCAGGAAGTATGGTATGATCAATTGGGAATGAAGTATCTATGTTTTCAAAAAAGGAATTAAAAAAATAAAATGCTTCATAATTGGAAAAATTAATTTTATTGATATTGGAATTAATGAATTCTACATTAGTGATATTATGCCTCTCTGCTATTTTCCTTGATATCTTAGTCAGAGATGATCTTTGTTCCACTCCATAAAAAAATCCCGTTGTAGAAGCAGCACCAACTAGGCAAAACTTTCCTGCACCAGCACCAATATCAAGTACTTTCTTACCCGGGCTATCCACTAAATATTCCGCTGCCATTTTAGCCACTGCAACGGGTGTCCAGTGTCTTTCTGCCACTGCCTGTATATTAGGCGGATATATCCCATTGAAAACGGCATCTTTTACATTCATATTCTGCCTAAGCTGTTTAAAAATCATTTTATTATTTGTGTATATTCTTTATATGTCAAAAATTCGCCCGCAGAGATATTGGCTGAAAGAATAAAAAACCAGCAATTGTAAGGATCCGTATTGATATGGGAAGGCTTTATAGTTATATTTTGATTTACTTCTATAATCTTACAATCACAAGGAGCTATAAGCTGAAAGGTCTTATTGATTCCATATACACTTCCCCAAGATTCACCTTTTCGTATGACGCCTTGTTTTTCATTAAATTCAATCAGGTGAATTTCTCCTATTTCTTTTTGGGCAAAATCTGTGATACCGATACAAAAATCATATATTCCAATTTTTCTTAACCACAAGTGATTTTCAGTATAATAAAAATTTTTAAGAACGATCATACAACTTTATAATCTAATAAATAACCTATTTTTTAATGAATGGAGTTTTAACAATGATAGCTTTGACAGGCTTATTTCTAATATTAATGAAAACTTCACTTCCCGGCTTAGAGTTTTCAATGGAAACATACCCCATTCCTATCGCTCTTTTTAATGTAGGAGACATGGTGCCGGAAGTAACCGTGCCAATAATTTGATGGTTACTATCCCAAATTTCATAGCCATGACGGGGGATTCCTTTGCCTTTAATTTCAAAACCAGCCAATTCTTTAATAATTCCTTTATTTTTTTGAATATTTAAAAATCCACTATGAACAAAATCCTTAGTAAATTTTGTTATCCAACCCAAACCGGCTTCCAAAGGTGAAGTGAAATCATTAATATCATTTCCGTAAAGGCAATACCCCATCTCCAAACGTAATGTATCTCTTGCTGCCAATCCGATCGGTTCAATACCATCATCTTTTCCAGCAGTAAATATGGCCTCCCATAAATGGGTTGCATATTTGTTTTCTACATATATTTCAAATCCTTTCTCTCCTGTATATCCTGTTGATGAGATCAAAACATTCGGAATATGAGCAAATTCACCGATAGTGAAAGTATAAGATTCCATCTTCTCTAAATTGACATCAGTAAGCTTCTGTAAAACTTTCATAGATTTAGGTCCCTGAACAGCCAACAGAGAAACGGAATCTGAAATATTATTTATCTCAGCTCCAAATGAATTGTGGCTTTTAATCCAGTCCAGATCTTTTTCTATGTTCGAAGCATTAACAACCAGTAGATAATCATTTTCACTTATCTTATACACCAGCAAATCATCCACGATTCCACCAGTGTCATTTGGCATACAGCTATATTGAGCTTTTCCGGAATAAAGTTTTGAAACATCATTGCTAGTAATCTTCTGGATTAACTCCAGGGAGCCTTTACCTTGTATTGAGATCTCTCCCATATGAGATACATCAAAAACTCCAACACCATTCCTTACCGTGTCATGTTCATGATTAACTCCTTTGTACTGAACGGGCATTTCATAGCCTGCATATTCTACCATCTTCCCTCCGAAAACATGGTGCATGGCATTAAATGCCGTTTTCTTTAATTTTACTGCTTCCATTGATTATTGCCCGATTAAGGATGCATACGAATCGGATCTCAATAGCCCTTCCGCATCAAAAAGATTCTCCACCTTAATTTTAATCATCCAGCCCTCTCCATAAGGATCAGAATTTACTAATTCAGGATGGGTTTCTAATTTGGGATTAATCTCCAATATTTCTCCTGCAAGAGGCAAAAATAAATCAGATACTGTTTTAACTGCTTCCACTGTTCCAAACACGTCATGTTGTTTCAAATCTTCTCCTAAAGTTTCAATTTCTACGTATACGATATCACCTAATTCATGCTGAGCAAAATCGGTAATCCCAATATAGGCCGTATCGTTTTCTAATCTAACCCATTCATGATCTTCTGTATATAAAAGGTTTTCAGGAATCTTCATTATTACTAAATCTTTTGTAGTTTATCTATATTATTCTATCATTTAATTTTGGACCAACGGGCCTCCATTCAGTATTTCTTTATCCGCAAAGGATTCAAAAGACTTAAAGTTTTGCACAAACTGCGCAGCAAGATGCAATGCTGTTTCATCATATTCCGAGGATTTATTCCAAGTGTTTCTAGGGTTTAAAATCTCAGATGGAACACCTTCACACTCCACCGGCATTTGAAGTCCAAATACGGGATCTTTTATGAAATCTACTTTTTCCAGTTTATTTTCAAGGACTGCTGAGATCATAGCTCTGGTATAAGCCAGCTTTATACGCTCTCCGATACCATAAGCACCTCCGGACCAGCCAGTATTAATAAGCCAAACATTGATGTTACTTCCTTTTAGCTTCTTTCCTAACAGCTCCGCATACTTCGTAGGATGAAGCGGTAAAAAAGGCTTGCCAAAACATGCCGAAAAGGTTGTCTGTGGTTCTGTAATACCAGCTTCAGTGCCAGCCACTTTTGCAGTATAACCTGAAATAAAATGATACATAGCCTGCCCTACCGATAATTTTGATATGGGAGGAAGAACTCCGAATGCATCACAGGTTAAAAAGAAAATATGATCAGGAGTTTTTCCTATGGAAGGATGCACCGCATTATCAATGAAGTCAATCGGATAAGCGGCTCGTGTATTTTCTGTTACTGAAACGTTATCATAATCAACAATATCTGTTCCTTCAAAAAACCGGACATTCTCAAGTAAAGTTCCTGAACGGATTGCTGAAAATATCTGCGGTTCTTTTTCTTTACTCAAATTAACACATTTGGCGTAACAACCTCCTTCAAAGTTAAAAACACTTTCATGATCCCACCCGTGTTCATCATCACCGATTAACTTTCTTGAGGGATCTGCCGAAAGCGTTGTTTTTCCTGTTCCTGAGAGTCCAAAAAATACGGATGTATCTCCCCTGGTCCCAATGTTGGCAGAGCAGTGCATAGAGAGCACATTTTTCTCAAACGGCAGGATATAGTTCAATACTGTAAAAATTCCCTTTTTGATTTCGCCGGTATAGGCACTTCCTCCAATAAGAATTATTTTCCTGGTGAAGTTGATAATCGTAAAATTATGCTGACGGGTATTGTGAATTTCGGGATCAGCCTTGAAATCGGGAGCATTAAGGATTAGCCATTCATGCTGAAAAGTTTCCAGTTCCTTTTCCGTAGGTCGGAGAAAAAGATTGTTGACAAATAAATTGGACCAGGCAGTCTCGGTGATAACTTTTATATTGAGCCTATATTCAGGTTTTGCACAAGCATAAACGTCTCTTACATATATATCCCTGTCTGAAAGATGTGCAATAACACTATCATATAACCTGTCAAAATCCTCCGGATTAAAAGGTTGATTAACCTCTCCCCACCAAATAGAATCTCTGGTATTATCATCAATAACGATATACTTATCTTTTGGCGAACGGCCGGTAAATTCACCCGTATCACAAGCCAAAGCACCTGAACTTGTAATAATTCCCTGATTTTTTCTCAGAGTTTGAGATATCAACTGGGATACAGACAAATTGCTATAGACTTCTTTATTAGGTATTATTCCAATTTTCCTTAAAGATTCTAAATATTCCATAAAATAAATTCCGGTTTCAATGGTTACAAAAATAATTGCTTTATAGAGAAGGATAAATGATGCATATCTTTCATAAACTTGATTTAAGTCAAATTTATATTGACATAAAATTACCTAATTTAGTAACCCATGATTTCAAAGTTTATTTTTAATAATCAATATCTTTTTGAGGAGCTTTCTGAATATGATAAGGAGATGCTTCAAAAAGTAATGCAGGTTAAAAATTATCGTAAAAATGATGCTATATTCACCGAAGGAACTATTCCTAATGGTATATTTTTTTTAAAAAAAGGGAAAGTAAAAAAATATAAGGTGGACAATGATGGCAGAGAACAAATTATTTACATCTATAATGCAGGAGAATTTTTTGGATATTCAGCGATATTAAGTAATGACTCTTACGGGGATACCACTCAAACCATCGAAAATTCTGTTATTGCTTTTATCTCAAAGGAGGATTTTTTAAGTATCCTTGATCGGTCAGAGATATTTTCTAAACTGCTTCTTAAAAGCCTTAGCCATGAATTCAGTGTAATGGCTAACCTGATGACAGTTCTGTCTCAGCGCACTGTAAGGGAGCGTGTGGCACTCAGCTTATTAATCCTGCATAAGAAATATAAATCGGATATTTCAGATAAAGTATACATCACTCTTTCCCGGGCTGATCTCGCCAATATGGTAGGAACAGCTAATGAAACATTGGCCCGGATACTTCATGATTTCAGGGAAGATCATCTCATTGTAATGGAAGGAAGAAAAATACAATTAACAGACTTGGAAAGACTTACCCGTATTGCAAATATCTACAGATAAATAATCTTTTTGCTTTATACTCTCCTCTGATAAACTGCATATTTGTTTTTTCCGCCATAAATAATAACTTTAAAGGAATGATCCATGTTTAGACATAAAGGGAAAGGACGAACCTACTCCCATAATTTAAAACTAGCTTCTATCTTATCTTGTGTTGCAGGGTTAGTGAATATCACAGGGGTTCTCTCTGTAAGTACACTCACCACCAATGTTACAGGGCATTTTGCTTATTTCTCTGAAGAACTGTTTTTAAAGAATTATAAGATGGCATTTATTTATTTGTTCTATATTTTGTTTTTCTTACTGGGTGCCTTTTTTTCGGGAATTATTATAGAATGGGCCTCAAAACACAAATCTCACACTTCTTATATAATTCCTTTGTCTGTTGAAATTATAATCATGCTTGCTGTTGGTTTTTCACCCGAACTCTTACCAGACCGTCCTTCTGTTCCCCTTATAATTTCTTCGGCATTGCTTTTTGCCATGGGACTTCAAAATGCCCTTGTTACCCGTGTATCTCAATCAGTTGTAAGAACCACTCATCTCACAGGGCTTTTTACAGATTTAGGAATAGAGTTGTCACAACTCCTTTTTAACAAAGAAAAAGGAAGAAGAATTCAACTGAATAAAAGTATCTTCTTAAAATTAATGATCATTAGCTGTTTCTTTTTGGGCGGAATCATTGGTGGATTCTCCTATCAGCATTTTCAATTGAAGACCCTTTTTATTCCGGTTGCTTTACTATTATTTGCCCAATGGTATGATAGACTTTTATTTAAATACTATTCCCTGAAAAGAAGATTAAGATAACCTCTGCCTTTTCAGCTGTTATTCGATCTGTTTTTTAATTTCAGCTGCCCACTTTTCTATTTCTGATTTATCTGCGGAAGATAATTTTGCATTATGATGGATAACTGTATATGAAGTAAGAGGCATTTCTCCGTTTGTTACCGTCTCAGCAATCTCATCTAATTTTTCCAATTTTTTTTCATTAGAGTATGTGTTGAATTCATCAAAATTCAAATGTCGTTTTCCTGAATTGACATGGTCTGCCAACCACCATTTTATTGGCTGTATCCTACTGTACCATGGATAAGCTGTATTATTAGAATGACAATCATAACAGCTTGTTTTTAGTAAACCCCGTACATGAGATGGCACCTGATAATGTTTTTCAATTGCATTTTCTGAGGGCGCAGCTGCTATATTTTCATCAGTATCAAAAAATTGAATAATAATTATCAATAGCACAATAAGTCCGGCTCCTTTTTTTATTAAAGATGATGTTTTCATTATTTTTATATCTTATTTAATTTTTTAGAATAATTCTTCATTTATTACAAGCTATTCTTCTTCTGTATTTTTAAGTTTCATAAGAAGTGTATAGGCATTTTTGGTTACAATTTTTTTATTATTAAAATCATTAAAATTGAGTATCTGTATGAATCCGTTTTCAGTTTCACCCAATGTTACAGGAGTTAACCTGTAGGTCTGCTTTTTTTCTTCGACAAAAACAAAGTCTTTCCCCTCAAAATTAACTATGCTCTCTTCGGGAACTGCGTTGGAGAAAGAAGTACTCGTTTCTATTTCGGCATTCATATACATTCCAGGAACAAGGCTCTGGTCATATTTTTCAAAATGGCAATGTACTTCAGCCCAACCTCCGGGATTGACATCTTTACTTATCAATAAGATTTCTCCATAATACTTTTTATCCGGATCGGTATTAGTATATGCTGCAAATCGTTGCCCTTTGTTCAGGTTTTGCAAATCCTTTTCATATACTTTAAGATTAAGATGGATATCATCCGGATTAATTAATTCAAAAAGCACATCAGATGGATTTACATATTTTCCAATATTCACATTTACCTTACTGACAAAACCGTTAATACTGCTATAAACAGGTACGCTTTTCGTAATGTTTCCTGAGCTTAGTGATTCGGGGTTGATATTGATAAGACGAAGCTGTTGAGCCAGAGAGTTCATTAAGATCTTCTGGTTGTTCATTTCAGACTGTGCCTGCTGCATCACCTTATCACTGGTTGCCTGGCTTTGGTTTAGTGTTTTCTGACGGTTATAGTCCAATTGGGCAAAATGCAATTTAGATTTTGCCATCAAATAATCCTGCTGAAGCTGTATAAACTGTGGATTTTCAATAACAGCGATCACCTGTCCTTTTGATACAGGTTTACCGGGAAGCAGACTGCTCGATGTAAGGTATCCCCCTAAAGGAATACTGACTGAAACCAAATTTTGCGGAGGTACATCAATCATTCCGTTAAGCTTTAAAACCGAAGAAATCTTCTGTAAAGAAAGCGTTGTTGTTTCTATCGGAGCATTTCGCAATTGGGCATCGGTAAGAACTACTACATTTTCATCTTTAGAGGCAGCAGAAACCGTCTCTATTTTTTCATGGTCTTTACATTGGTAAAATATGAGTAATCCTATGGATAAGGAATATGATATAATTTTAAGTTTAAATTTCATTGTTAAGGATTTAAAGTAATGTATTCCAGTTCTATACCGCTTTGATTCAGTTTCCATACAGCGTCGGTATAATTATTCTTTAAGGTAATCGCCTGATTGACCAGTATGACAAACTCCAGATAATTAATCTCCCCGGCAAGAAACTGTTTTTTAGCTGTTTCAGTAATGACATCCGCATTTTTCAATTCTGAGCTTTCATATCGGGAAACAATATCAAGATTGGTCTGATAGATATGCGCTGTCTTTTTAAGTTGACTTTTCAAAGCAAATTCCGTATTTATCAAATCGTTTTCAGCAACTGATTCAGCAATTTTAGCGGCCTGTATTCTTGACTTCTGTCCTCCTGAAAAAACAGGAACAGAAACCCCCAGCTGTACGGAATGAAACTGTGGTGCAGAGTTGTATACGTTATCATCAGCACCCATTCCTCTGAAGCTGTTGAGATTGTAAGCTAGCTGAAGCCCAGGAAGCATTTTTGCCTTTTCAAGAACAATCTGTTGCTCATATACATTTTTCTGCTGCTGCAGTACTTTGATGGCAGGATGTAGGCTAAGCTCATCTTGAAGACCGCCATGAAAAATTTTCTGATCTTCCGGCAGAAAATCTGTTTCGGAATTTAAAAGCCACTGAAGCTGATATCCTAAAACAGAAAGTTCCTGCTCTACCTGCTTTAACTGAATTTCTATCGCTGACTTCTGGTTGGAAGCTGTTGTTTTTTCCAGAATATTACTCTCCCCTGCCTTCAAACGAAGGCTTGCTTTATCCAGAAAATCAGTATATAGCTTTAAAGTTTCCTGAAGGAGTTTTTCTTTTTCTTTCCAATATAAAATATTATAAAAAGTAAGACTCACCGCTTTCTTTAGCTCATATTCTTTAAAAGAAACGTTTAACATGGATTTTTTCCATTCTTCCGTGTATACATTCTTCTGTTTTTTATACATTGTTGGAAATGCTATATTCTGTGATACCCCGAATTTCATATCGTTATAAGCACTATTGATCTGCCCGTAATCCATTGTAATTCCTGTCTGTGGAATATCATTGGCCGATTTGATCAACGCTTTTGAATACTCCGTTTTAAGTTTTTCATTGTTAAGGTTTCTATTGTTCTCCAATGCCATATTAATAGCATTCTGCAAACTGATCGGAGTTTGGGATTTAATCCCGATTCCTGCTAGACCGAAAATCAAAATCAATACAGCTGCCAAGTTTTTATTATTCTTTTTTTTCATTTTAAATCCTTTTTCAATATTTACGTAAAGCAATGGTAAAACGAACAGGGTAAGAAAAGTAGCCACCATCAGCCCACCAATAACGACAGTTGCCAAAGGCCGCTGTACCTCTGCTCCGGCACCATTACTGACAGCCATTGGAATAAATCCTAATGAGGCCACAAAAGCCGTCATCAGAACGGGACGAAGCCTTGATTCTCCTCCGTCTACAATAATTCTGACAATATTTGTAATTCCTCTCTTCCGCAGGCGATTAAATTCTGAAATTAAAACGATCCCATTCAATACCGCCACTCCAAAAAGCGCAATGAATCCTACTCCGGCACTGATACTAAAAGGCATTCCTCTGAGTGCCATCAGAAATACTCCCCCAATAATAGAAAGTGGAATTGCAGTATAGATCAGTAAACTTTCTTTAATGGAATTAAAAGCCAGAAACAGCATCACAAAAATAAGAGCCAATGCGATCGGAACCGCAATCATAAGACGCTGTTTGGCTTTATTAAGATTTTCAAATGATCCTCCATAGGTCATATAATATCCTGTGGGAAGTTTCATTTTTTGGTCTGCTTTATGCTGAAGTTCTTCCACAATACTTTGTACATCTCTGCCTTTTATATTGAAGCCCACTACAATTCTTCTCTGGGCATTTTCTCTCTGAATCTGATTAGGACCATTTTTTACCTCTATTTTGGCAAGTTGGGATAGCGGGATCTGATTTCCGAAAGGAGTGGGTACCAAGAGATTCTTAATATCGGTAACATTTTTGCGATCTTTAGTATCAAGCCGCACCACCATATCGAAACGCTTTTCACCTTCAAAAACCAATCCTGTACTTTGTCCTGCGAATGCTGTATTAACAATCCTGTTGATGTCTGCGATAGACAGATGATACTGAGCAATCAGCGGACGATTATACTCTATGATCACCTGTGGCATTCCGGAAACAGGCTCTATATAAAGATTCTGAGTTCCTTCAACTGTTTCTATAATTTGCCCTAGTTTCTGGGCATTTTGTGAAAGAACATCCAGGTCTTCGCCAAAAATTTTGATTACTACATCTTGTCTTGCTCCCGTCATTAATTCATTAAAGCGCATCTGAACAGGGAACTGGAAACTGGCAGTAATTCCAGGGACGTCCTGAAGTTGTTTCCCCATCTTCTCGGCCAATTCCGGAAAAGTGGAAGCTGAAGTCCATTCTTTTTTATCTTTTAAAATCACCATCATATCAGAGGCATCCATTGGCATGGGATCGGTGGGAACTTCCCCGCTTCCAATCTTTGTAACAACCTTTTCCACTTCCGGAAATCTGGATTTGAGAATATGAGCTGCTTTCTGGGTACTTTCAATAGTCGTTGTCAAGTTACTTCCCGGCAAAACCCTGGTATCTACTGCGAAATCACCTTCTTCAAGAGAAGGAATAAATTCCCCTCCCATTCTGGATAAGATGAAAACAGCCATTATAAACAGGACTGCCACAATCACAAAAACCGTTTTAGAAATTCTAAGAAGCTTAAGCAAAGTATTAAGATAAATCTTCTCTGCTTTCTTCATGATTCTATCTGAAAAAGTAGGTTTTTCACTTCTTTTTCTCAGTAAAACAGCACTCATCATCGGAATATAAGTCAGAGACAGTAAAAACGCCCCCAGCAATGCAAAAGCAACAGTCTGAGCCATCGGTTTGAACATTTTCCCTTCAATTCCCTGTAAAGTAAGGATTGGAAGATAAACAATCAGGATAATGATCTGCCCGAAAACGGCGCTGTTCATCATTTTTCCCGCAGAATCTACAACTATAGTATCCATTTCTGATGGTCCGACAGATAATATCTTTTTAAACTTTGAATTATGGCTGAACTGATGTAAAACAGATTCCACAATGATCACTGCTCCATCGATAATCAATCCGAAATCCAGAGCCCCAAGGCTCATCAGGTTACCGCTGACTCCAAAAAGATTCATCATACAGATGGCAAACAGCATCGCAAGAGGAATTACCGAAGCCACCAATAAACCTGCTCTTATATTTCCAAGGAATAATACGAGAACAAAAACAACAATCAACGCCCCTTCTGTAAGGTTCTTTTCGACAGTACCAATGGCATTGTTCACCATCTTGGTACGATCCAGGAAAGGCTCTATCACTACTCCTTTGGGAAGGGTCTTCTGAACCTGGGCAATTTTTTCTTTTACATTTTTTATAACCTGATTGCTGTTTTCACCTTTCAGCATCATAACTACAGCCCCTGAGACCTCTCCCTGATCATTAAAGGTCATTGCTCCATAGCGGGTTGCAAAGCCAGGTTTCACTTCTGCAATGTCTCTTATAAACAATGGAACATCATTTGTTTTTGTAGCAATAGAAATATTGTTGATTTCTTCAATACTTCCTACCAGCCCCTCACTTCTGATATATAAAACAGTAGGTCCCTTTTCAATATAAGCTCCACCCGTATTTTGATTATTGGCCTGAAGGGCATCAAAAACATCATTGATGGTAATTCCATAGGCGTTCAACTTGTCGGGATTTACTGCAATTTCATATTGTTTCAGTTTGCCTCCGAAACTGCTGATTTCTGCTACTCCTTTTACTCCTAAAAGCTGCCTTCTTACAATCCAATCCTGAATCGTACGAAGTTCTGTGATATTGTATCTCTTTTCATATCCTTTTTCAGGCCTTATGACATATTGAAAAATTTCTCCAAGCCCCGTAGAAATAGGGCCAAGTTCCGGGTTTCCTATTCCTTGCGGAATGACAGCTTTCACCTGCTGCAGCCTTTCTGCAACCTGTTGCCGAGCCCAATAGATGTCAACATCATCTTCAAAGACAATGGTAACCAAAGACAGCCCAAATCTGGAAAAGCTCCTGATTTCCTTTAATCCTGAAATATTATTATTCGCCTGTTCTATAGGAAAAGTGACAAGGCGCTCTATATCCGTTGCACCAAAAGAAGGCGCAGTGGTAATAACCTGTACCTGATTGTTGGTGATATCAGGCACCGCATCTATCGGTAATTTTGTGACCTGATAGGCCCCTACTCCAATGAGCCCTAATACCAACAATGCAATAATGAGTTTATTCTTTACTGAAAACTCAATGATTTTTGTAAGCATAAAGTGATTGATTAATCTTAATTATTGTGATAAAACCAATATACTGAAACATAAATCCCAGTGCATCTGCATCTCATGCAGGCACTTATATATATGTAAACAGAATACCTTCTCAGTTCAAAAAATGACTGAGAAATACAGATTAAGATTGATGGAATCTTGGCGGCTGCCAGATAGAATTGAGTATTTCTTTATGGTAAAGAATACTTTTATAAAGAGTATTCTTGATCTCATGAGGATTGTATATTTTCTCCGTAAAATAAAAATCTACAGACGGATTGATGGTAAAAACCACAGAAAGAAGGCTTACGTGGGAGACAAAAGGTAGTTTCTGATCCTGGTCGTGATCACTATCTTTCACAGGATGGTCGTAATGGATTTTCAGAAATGCTGTAAGCGACATTTCAGGATTGAGGTTTTTATGCTGAAAATAATGCTCAATGAGAAGTGGCATTTTTAAAAGCTGATACACTTCGGTTGTAGAAACCAAATATAATGATAACAACAATATGGAAATCAGCTTTTTCACTCTGTCAAAATTATGAAATATTTCATTAAGAATGATTTTAAATAAATATGATAAACTTAAATGTACACTATAATTTCAATTATTTTATAATCTGTTTATTAGTGTCGATACATAGTAAAATTGTCTTTTTATGTAAAATTCCAATTACAATCAACAATTCCAAAAAGCCGAAAGCCAATTCCAAATTGCCGAGAAATTATAATTTATACTCTCAAGTGCTAAATTCTTATAGTAATTGACAAGTTTTTTCGATTGTAATTTTTCTGTGATTTCCATTGATGTTATGATTTGTGTTTAAATAATTACCAGTAGCTTCCTGCGAGAAAGGTAAGCCTTATGAAAGTGAAAGTATGACCCAAGCTTAATCTATGTTTGGGGAGAGGTTTTCAAGCTGCTCATCATTATAAAACACAGCAAACATACCGTCTTCAAAAGCCTGAATGACATTTTCCTGTGCTTTCCCAAAATCAGCTTTTTTGTTGTTATAAATGCTGGCAAAGCCTATTTTTCCGGTATCTGTAAGAATGTTAAGATAGTTTTCTTGTGGAGCTTTTAAGTAATCCTCATCCTCCTTTTCAAATTATTTCTCATTAAAGATTTCTACCTGTTGTTAGACAATGAGCTTTAATAAGTCTTATAATGTAATATTAGGATGATTGTAAGCAATTTCAAGTGTTTGCTCTGAGAGGAGAGGATGTTTCTTACCTAGTTGTTTTACTGTAATTCTGATTTCCATAGTATATTTAGTTGGTGGAGAATAAATATAGAGATTTTTTGTGTTAGTTTAACTTAAAATAATACTATTTCAAGTAAAAGACTAAAACAAATTAAAAAATACCGACTCAATTAAGGGCCGGTATATATTAATTTATAATTATAAGAATTATCAAATATTTTATAGTTTGAATAAAAAATCAAAAAACTATATGTCCTATATGATTATGTAAATCTTTTGTGAATCAATTAAAAAATTATGGTATTGACTTCAAAACACTAAATATAAGTGAGTTTTGGAAGAATACTAAAAATACTATACCAATAAAGCACAACAATTAATATGATTAGTATCCATACAATAATGCCTCCAATTCTATTAGTTTTTTTAGCCAACAAGTCAAATTCTTTTATTATCGTTTTCCATTTATCCTCATGTTCAAAAATATACCAATTTAAAATAATAAAAGAAAATCCTATAATAACTGTGGAAATGTCAATACTACTATAATCTGAGCTTTCAATTGGAATATTAAATAAATAATATATTTTACCAAAGAAACTAACCAAATTTCCAAAACTGTCAAAACTAAAAAAGCTTTCCAATCGGTCCAAATTTTATTTAGGTTCATGAGCCCATAATATGAACTTATAGGGTCCAGCCTGATTAAACCCTTTATCTATATCACTTTGAAAATCATTAGCTCCATTAAAGAAACCTAGCCCCCCTTGACCTCCATTTCCATTCATCTATATTGTACCCAATCTATTTGACTCATTAAATAAAATGAAAAAATCAGATTAGCAATAATAAATAATATTATTCCAAAAACAATCCATCCCCCCAATAGATTTTTTTCTCTAGGCAGTCTATCAAATTCTTTAACTATATTTTTCCATTGATACTTATGATGAAAAATAAAATAATTGAATAATATAATTGGAATTATGATTAAAAATATATCAAAATTGCTTTCACTGAGATGTATATAACGATTGAAGAATATTTTATAATAAATAAATAATGAGGTTATTATAAAATAAAATAATACATCCAATACCAAACTTGCTTTCCAATCACTCCAAAATTTACCTCCTAGTTCATCAGAGGTATATTCTATTGATTTATAAATCTTATAGAAAAAATAATAATATGCTTTTTTTATCATAGCTTAAATTCTATGCTCCATTTGGAGCCATTGTTCCCCAATCAATACTATAATCCGATTTATGTTCTGCTGTTTCGATATCATTCATTACTCCATTCCAACCGGTACCATTACCATAGAATGCATCAATACCAAAGTAAAATACACCATAAATTGCACCAGGAGTTCCACCCCATGTTCCAATGGCTCCCATAATTGTATTAATACCTGCTTTAGCTGGAATAACAGCATTTGGTGAATTGGGATTATCATAATAATTTATTACCCCTTTAATGTCCATACCTACTCCGAGACCAAAAGAAACTTTACCTAGTATACCGCCCATTTTTCCAATTTTAGAAATAGGGACAGTAGCTTTTGTCATTGGTGCTTTTCCAAATAAATTTAAATTTCTTCCTGCCAAAGTATAATTTCCGGAAATACCTCTTCTAACACCTTGTGCATACATATTTTCAGATTGTATAATTCCAACAAAACCAGTTAAAGTTGCACTTGTACCAAAAAACCAGTTTCCTTGCCCCGCAGGACCATACCATTTATCTGGAAGTAATCCATTATTTACATATTTATCAAAATGACTTTTAAATTGTTCAACCCATGTGGATTTATCCCCTTTAAGTACTAACATTGGAAGTTCTTTATAAATTATAGGAATATATATGTTGCCTATACCTGCATAATTATTAAAAGATCCATTTGCGCTTCCAAAGCTGTCTCCAAAACCATTTCCTCCAGAGTTACCGCCTAATGTTGTATTTAAACTAATATAATTTCCTTCATAACCCAGTAGTACACCTCCGCCGCTTTCAAAACCACTTCCAGTGTTTTCCCAAAAAGTGTTTTGTCCTGCTGGAGAAGAATTCCACATTGCAGACATAAACTCATCAGAAATTCTTCCATCAGGGTCTACGAATAAAATAGGATTATTCATTACATAAGCATATGGACTTGAAAAATGATATTTCTCCGAAAGCTGATCCATACCATTCCATCTTCCTACATCCGGCATATATTGTCTCCAACCGTAATCTAAATTACCATTGGTTTGGAGTTCTTTTCCGTTATAAAGATATTTAAATTTATTATTAGTTATATCTCCGGTATTATATCCTGCGTGTTTAAGCCCAAATGCATAATAGTTATTTTCTTCCAGAATAACTGGTTTGCCATCGCTTCCTTTCGCATAAGAAATCCTAATATTTCCTAGGTGATCTTTGTACTGATATACATATCTGTTGTTAACGAAATCAAAATATCCTTCTTCATTAGAAACAACAGACAAAGTAATTGCTCCTGATATGCTCGTATATTGGAAGTTGCCTAAGTAATCAGTTACTGCCGATCCATTAGTCATTTGCATTTTAGCTCCGTCAGCCGAATAGATATAATTTGTAGTAAGAGCTTTATTGTTATTGGTGATTTTTGATGGGAGATTCAGGAAATTATAAGTAATACCTGTGTAACCTTTATCCACATGATTAGTCATATTTCCGTTTGCATCATATGAGATAGTGTTGCCCCCATCCGGATACCCTGAAATATTATGACTGGCATCTTTTACGAATGATAGTCTGTTTCCATCATAAGTATATTCAAGTCTGTCAATCTGTTCTGGCTGTCCATTTACCCCTTTGGAATTTCGGTAGAACATGGTAATGTTCCCATTCAAGTCATAGGCTACCGACTCATTGTAAAACTCATTCACAGGTACAGTGCTTGTGGTTTCTGAATAATTAGCGTCTACGAGCCTGTTTAAGGGGTCATATTGATATGAATACCTTCTTAAAACCCCATCATTTCCAGTCGCCCAATCTACCTGTGCTATATTGCCGTTATACCTTGGAGAAGCATAACCCGGGTAAAGGGTATTGGTATATTTCATTTCATATCCGAAAAGCTTTCCATTTAAATTTGACGGATCATTGATCTTGTTCAGCCAACCACGAATATTATATTCATAATCTATACTTTGAAGATTATTTCCTATCTTTTTATTGATAACCTGCCCCAAATCATTATAGGTATACTCAGAAAGCAGTTCTTCAGCATTAGAATTAATTTGTTGATAATGCTGAGAAATGTAGTTCTGGGGAGTATATACAAACCGATCTTTAATTATTACTTCGGCTGTAGCCGTATTTCGGGAATGATAGGTGTCCATCTTTTTTGTTTTCCCTGAAAAATCAAGTTCTGATTCTGTTTTTGTAAAACCACCTAAATGATTTTTTCCATAAGTTCCAATTGGTCTACCCAAAGTATCATACCAGATAACGGCAGAAGACCAGTTATCATTTTCAACATTTTTAGTATAGCTTACTGTAGGAGAAGCTTTCGTGCTTCTTGTTGATGACAATCCATTGGAAGTAATGGCTGTTGGCGTTGAAGAAAGTGTAGTCTGGTTTTGTATTTGTGTAGGTTGTGCAGGAGCATTAGCAGGATAAGTATCATAGTAATTAACAGACGACAAAGACACCCATTTCGTAGAATTAGGATATGTTGTATCCGGATTATCATAATATACATCCATTCCTTGTCTATTGTAGAAAACATAATCTATTCTATTTACATTGTTTAAGCCAAGCCCATTTACCATGTTTTGCTCCGCAACTCTTGATGAACCTGTACTGATTCCTGTAATGGCAATTCTTCCAAATCTATCATATTTTGTATATAGCCATTGTCCTTTAACTCTTAAATTTCCATCCTGAGTAGCAACCAATCTGTTTTGACTGTCGTACACCAGATATTCCCAATCCTTCCCCGGCAACTTTCTTTCCACCAATCTGTTGTATTTATCATATTTATATTGATAACATAATTGATCCTGCAAGGTTGATGTTAATGTAGAAATTGAAGCTTTAGGTGGAATAATAAGCGAAAGATTTCCAAACTCATCATAAACATAGTAAGTATCAACGTTTTCTGTATTACCATCAGGTTTTCTATTAATCTGCCTAACTAGTATATTCTGCTTGTCACTATTAGTAAAAGTCTGTGTTTCATTACCATCTTCATCTTTTGATACAACTTTAAGCAAAATACTAGGATTATAATATCCATTGGTTGTATAAGTATTATCTGAAGCAATACTAACAGATACGTCATTAATTTGTGTTGAAGAATTCCACGACGTAAAAGCTTTGAATCTTTTTACTTCATTAGCTCCATTAAGCAGATATTCTATTTTTTTTGTATTGGTTCCACTCATTTGCCAGTCGGCCCCCGGAGCTGCTGCGTTCTCAACTCTTGCTAAAGGAGATTTTTCAACTTTTATTTCAGAAAAAGCATTATTAACCCCATAGTAAGTATTAACCGTATTTTCTGTAATTCCTGTAATGAAAGCTCCATTTTGAGAATTAACAGGCAAAGGCAGATATGCTTTAGTTTGTTTTCCGTCGTTATCATAGATCGAATGAACAACCATATCTTTCCCGGAAGGAGAAGCTTTGATGACAGTACTTTGCTTTGGTCTTCCTAAGCCGTCAAAATATTGTACACTTTGTACTTGGGCTGCATTAGACTGTTCTGATGTAACCGGTTCCAGATAGGTTCTGTTATAAATATAGTTTTCTGATGGCGTTAAATTCTGAGCCTGAAACCGGGCAACGATCAGGATAGGTATTATTAATATGATCTTTTTCATAATTGTGTTTTTAAGGTTGAGGTTTCGTATTATACTTATACTCCTTAATGATATTACCATTAACATTAAGTGTGGATTTTAATCTGCCATTCTGATCGTATAGGTACGTTTCTCTCATTCCACTTGGTGGAGTAGCAGTAGTCATTCCTATTAATGGATCATGTGTATAAGTTGTGATCGCAAAGTTTTTTAATGCAGGGTTATTTCTGAATGTGTCCAATGCATTAATAAGAGTAGTTTCTGCTGATGAATTGATGTCAGCATTGGATTTGGCAATTATATCATCGGCAAGATTTCCAATATCTGATAATTTTGCTCCTTCAATTTTTGCAATCGGAAGTGTTTGGTTGTATCCCCAGATCACAACACTCGAAACGCCATCTCCAGTAACTTCACTAATTCTGGAAGTCATTTGACGAAGGTTTCCATAGACATCAAATGCTTCGTACTTTTCGGTAGTTTGGATACTGCCATCATTTGGATTAGTAGCAATAATCGATGAAGGGTAAAAATTGCTTACATCATCATATTTGTTTTCAACTTTTCCAATCATTTTCCCATTTGTTTTTTCTTCAAATTCCAGTGGAACTGATACCATATTGGCATTTAAAAGGCGTGTATTATTTTTGTCAGAAGCATATCTGATCCATTTTTCAGAGATTTTCCCGTCTGAAGAAGTTTCTTTTACATATGCTGGTTCATAATTACCTAAGTTGTTAAAGGTGGTTTCCATTTTACTTTCAACAAATTGATTGCCCATATAATTTTTAGTAATTGTTTTTGAATCTTTTATATAGGCAGGTTTTGTATATCTTGTCGGAATCCCGTCAAATCCATTGATTTTCAATTCAGGAAGGTTGGTTAATGTTTCAAATGTATTGCTGTAATCAGTAGAAGATAACAAGTTGTTTTGCGCATTGAAAATTTCCTTTTTCTCTAAAATACCGGATTTAGCGATCATATAATACGCCCAAAATTCTGTACTATTGCCATCTACTGTATAGGGAGTTTTAGGATAATCATCCGGGGATTTATAATAAAACCTTGTATATCCGTTTTCTCCATCGGTTGTTGAAACATTTCTATATAAAACATAACCCGGAAAAACAGTACTTTCCTCAGTTTCATTTCTGAAAACATATCCACTTGAACTGTTAGCATCGTTGAAATTATTATATGAGAAATATTCCGATTTCAAAGGGGTCGTTTCCGAAATGCTGTTATAATATTTTATATTTTTTATCCTCGCCCCATACTGTTTTGCATCATTTTTATTGATATAAGGGGGATTTTTTAATTTTATTTCGGCCTGCAGAAGTCTTGCTTTTCCTCCTGTCCCAGTTACCTCAATAGTATAATTTCCTGGATATAAATAATAACTTGCTAGCTCAAAAGAAGTAATAACAACCCCATCTTTTTTTAATACATAATTTAGTTCAGTATGATAATGCCCTCCGGGACCACCACCAGGATCATTGGGGTCTGGCTGATCATTGGGATCTGTTGGCGGATCCGGAACCCAAATACCCGGTTGATAATATTCGTCAATGGCAAACTGAAAATATACAGTTTTCTGCTTGGTAGGGTCTCCTGAAATAGTTAAACTATAAGTTGTGTTTTGATTAGTATCAACATTTACAACCGGAATAAAATCTCCTTGATACTGCATGATAGGATCAATAATTCCCTGACTGGTTTGCATTTTTTCTAAATATTCCGGAGTACTTCTGTTAAAAAACACCTCATGGGGCTCATAATTGTATTCAATAACACCGCCAGTAGGAGAAATAATCTTTTTCAGTAGTCCCGGAATGAAATAAGAACCATAATTGGCAGGATCAAAAGATTGTGCCCAATTATAAGGTCCGTAGCCATATGTCTCTCCTCCGGTATTAGTATAATAGTGAAAGCTTGTTTTTTCATATTCTACCAAATCTTTGTTGAGTTTAGTCATTTTCTCAAGCATTCTCCGACCTGTTGTTTCTCCTAAATATAATCCTGATTCTATATAAGAGAATTTATACCCTGATATCGCTTCACCTTGCGAATTCTTAAGAATAATTTGAGAAATACTATAAGGATCGTTCATGGTGTTTTCTTTGGTAGAATCATATACATAAGTAATATTTATGGAGCCTACACCATCTGCATTTATTTTGGTAAGCTTACAGCTTCTGTATAAAATTGCGGAAAGAGGATCGTCGCTTTCATGTTTATCATCTTTTCTATATTCAAAATTTACTACTGAAGTATCATTCGGTAATTTAATCTGGGTCAAAAAGAAAGCAGATCGGTATAAAACGATTTCGTCTCTTGAACTTTCACTATAATCACTAAATATATATTTGTATCCTTTTTCATCAGTAATAGTAAAACTGTTGATTTTAAAAAATCCGAGATTAGAGTCTCTTACATAAGAGATTTTAACCTTGTTAGCTGATAAGTTCTCAATATCAATGGTATTACCTGCAACATTTCTGTTAAATCTGAACTTCCCTGAAATTCCGGGTAAATTATAATAATATATATCATTGAATTCGTCTGCCTTATAATCAGTGGCATTGGGACGATATGTGGCTTCGTTGATGGCATCAATATTTTCTCTGGAAATAACTCCTCCCGCAAATAATGACCATCCGCTTCCTACTTCACTTGCAGCTTCTGTACCCCTTAAATTCATAGGATTGTAGGATAACTGTAATGGAGTAGAAATATTTTTTGATTTCGAAGGTAAATTTAATAATGGCATGGAAACATTTGTAGTGCCTATTGCCATTGATACTGGTGTATTGTTATAGGTTGCCAATGATGACACCGACGACACAGGTCTGGAAAAATCTCCAAAATTGATCTCTTGTTGACCTTGGAGTGGATTAAACATAATGGCTCCTGCCATCATACTTAATACTATAATTATTTTTCTTTTCATCTTGTTTTATTTCTTAATGATTTTAGCACTTGCGTTTTTGTTTGTATCTGTTTTAATGGTGATCAGATAAGCTCCCTGAATCAGTGGCTGAGTATTGATCTTGGTTACCTTATTTTTGGTCTTGGTCTGCTGCAACGTCTTACCACTCATATCATACAGCAAAATATCCGCTTCCTTAAACTCATAGCCAATCTCTACATACGTGTAATCCGATACAGGGTTTGGATAGACTCTGATATCCTGCTTCTCGATCAACTGATCGATCTGTCCGTCTCCCAGCTTCACAATCTTCCAGTTTTCTTTTCCTAATTCCTCTGCACTGGTCCCTGCCAGTATAATAGAACCGTCTCTGTTAAGCTTAATATCTGATAATCTTTCTTCCTTCTTTCTGGATTCTCCTTTCACATGCTTTCTCCACTGTTCTTTCCCTTCCTGGTCCAGATACAGCATCCAGAACGTCTCATCATCATTCTCTATTCTTCCTTCTGCCTGAGTATAACCTCCTAATAATATTCCTTTAGTACCATTATCATCAGAAGTATGAATAACACTTGCTCCCATTAAAACATCCCTGTTCTTAAAGTTGTAGGATTTCTGCCACAATTCTTCTCCTCTTTCATTTAAGGAAATCAGCCATAAGTCGGTTCCTTCTTCTATTCCCGTGGTTTTGTTTCCTGATCTTTCTGATCTTGATTCTCCACCAATCACATATCCTATAGAAGTTAAAGCAAGGGTTCTTATATGATCATCTGCTTTCCCTCCATAGTTCTTTTCCCATTCTACTTTTCCGTCTTTACTCAGCTTGATGATCCAGTAATCGCCTTCACCATAGTTCTCTGTTTTCTTTGAACCTCCAATTGTACTTCTTGAATAGATCCCTAGCAAAACACCTCCATCTTTGGTAGGAATCATTTTCTCCACTTCATCGAGTCCTTTTCCTCCTAAGATGAGTTCTGAAGTCTGTTTTCCTGTTTTATCCAATCTGATGATCCAAATGTCTTTAGAACCAAATCCTTGGGCTGAGTTCTGAACATTTCCTGCTACAAAGTAGCCTAAGTCTGTCGTTTGAATCACCGCTCTGGCTTCTTCATCGGAGGCAGTTCCTAAAGTTTTCTGCCACTGCTCTTCTCCAAATTCATTGATTTTGATGAGCCACAGATCAGATCCTCCTTTAGATTCTTCCTTTTTATCCACTGTTTTTCCTGAATAGGAAGTTCCAGCCAGAAGAAAACCTCCTTCCTGGGTATTCACTGCAGCGGAAAGGAAATCATGGTTCTGTCCTGAAAAGTATTTTTCCCAGACTTCTTCACCTTGTTGGTTGAGTTTAACCAAATGGAAATCGTAACCGTTATTCTGTTTGCTTTCTGCTTGTTTGGAAGCCTGAATACTGCTTCCAGAGATAAGATACTGTCCGTCAATGGTAGTGGTTACCTGTGAAAGAAAATCCTGGGTAGTGGATTTGATGTCTTTCTGCCACAATACATTTTGAGAATACAGCACAGCGGTAGTGCATAAGAAGAATGCACTCATGTAGATTTTTTTCATCTATCTTGTGTATTTAAAAGTTAATACTAGTGTTTGTTATTAATAATTTGCAAATTTAACAAATTTTAATAATTATTCACATTAAAAAGATTTAATGTGAATTTTATCACGCTTTAGTGTTTTTTTCTTTGTTTTACACAGTTCTTTTTTAATGCTATGATGCAAAGCTAATACACGGGATGCTGCTTATCTTCAACAATAATAGGGTTTCTTCGTCTTTTATTTTTTGCGCTTATGTTAAGGAATAAACTATTCCATTAATTTTTGACGGTTTCCAGAAGCTTTACGCATAGTCCAGTCCCTATTTGGAATACTAGTTTTAAAGAAAGTAATTTATATGAAAGATTTTGATAAAAATAATTAAAAAATTATACTACGCAAAAATACTGCGCACTTATGATATTACTTTGCATCATCAAAATGAAAAAACAATGGAATTTAACGGAAATCATTTAATTGAATTAGGGTACCGACCAGCCAAATGGTTTAAAACAGCCATCGATCATATTAATGAAAACAACCTGGATGATGAACAGATCAAAGAATATCTTGCACAGTTCAAACAACCTGAGCTAATTCCCCTTCATGACTCGCCCAAAGATTTTGTAATCAATATCAGAGCAGAACATGAAAGTGAAACCGACAATGTGGAAAAAGTAATCAGAACCATGCAGGTTTTAATGAAAACGCCAACTTTGGTTGGAGGTGCCTTAATGCCTGATGCATGTCCTACCGGACCGGAAGGAAATATTCCTGTAGGAGGTGTTGTTGTAGCTAAAAATGCGATCCATCCAGGATTCCATAGTGCAGATATCTGCTGTTCCGTAATGTTGACAGATTTTGGAAAAGCTGATCCTAAAGAAGTTTTAGATGCGGCTCATTCTGTAACGCATTTCGGATACGGAGGAAGACCGAGAGGAGAACAGATGCCAATGTCTCAGGAACTGATGGATGCTTTCAGAGAAAATTATTTCCTGAATGATGAAAAACTGATCAGCATTGCCCGTTCTCATATGGGAACTCAGGGAGACGGGAACCATTTCCTTTTTGTGGGGATTTCCAAAAATACTGGAAATACCATGTTGGTCACTCATCATGGTTCAAGAGCTCCGGGAGCCTCTTTGTATGATAAAGGAATGAAAGTAGCCAATCGTTTCAGACAGGAAATCTCTCCTGAAACATTAAAAGAAAACGCATGGATCCCTTATGATACGGAAGAAGGAAAAGCCTATTGGGAAGCGCTACAGCTGATCAGACAATGGACAAAGGAAAACCATACTTCCATTCATGACGCTGTTTTAAACAAACTGGAAATGGAAAAGGAAAACAGATACTGGAACGAACATAATTTCGTATTCAAAGATGAAGATTTGTTCTACCATGCCAAAGGAGCTACTCCGTTGGATGATAAATTCATGCCTGATATTACCGGACCTAGACTGATTCCTTTGAACATGGCAGAACCTGTATTAATTGTGCAGGGAAAAACCAATGAAAGAAACTTAGGGTTTGCTCCTCACGGGGCGGGAAGAAATTTCAGCAGAAGCCAGCATAAAAAATCATTGGCTCATAAAACCATTGAAGAAGTTTTTGCGGAAGAAACCAAAGGACTTGACGTTCGTTTCTTCTCCAATGAAATTGATATTTCCGAACTTCCGACAGCCTATAAAAGCGCTAAAAACGTAAGAGCTCAGATAGAAGAATACGGACTATGTGAAGTCTTGGATGAAGTAATGCCTTATGGATGTATAATGGCGGGAGATGTGCAGAAAAATGCGCCGTGGAAGAAAAAGAAGAAGTTTAGAAAAGCGTAATATTTTTCTTTTGTCTTGAAACAAAAGAAACAAAAATTCTGGTGGAGATCAGAGAAGAATTGTATCAATAATATCTTCACAGTATTACAATGAGAGATTCTTCACTTCACTCACAATTTGTTTATAATGGCAGTGGCTATTTCTTCTTTGATTTCTTTGAAGCTTTAGCCACTTCATTATAATCCAGGCATATTCTTATCCAGTATTCAAAATCCTCTGGCTTTTGAAAACCTTCGGGCTCCACATAGCAATATCCTTTCAGCTGCTTTCCTTTCATAATCATGGGCAAAAACCCTTTTCTTTCCGCAACTTCATCTTCCAGGTCAGGATGATAACGGCACATCAGGTTATCATGGCTTACATTGATGCACATTTTTCCATTCACCAGGAAAGATAATCCGCTGAACATTTTTTTCTCAACAATATCAAGTCCCGGGATCTCAGAAAGCCGTTCACGTATTCTGTCTGCAAGTTCAATATTATATGCCATTATCCAAAATTTGTTAGTTCTAAGTTAATTAAAAACTGCCATATCCTGGAGGTTTTTCCTGATTTCAGTTTCAATTAAAATTCAATTAAATAAAATTTTATTTAAAATATTTATTGTTTTACGATAATTAATTATATATTTGCAATATCAATTAATTATTTTTTGACATGGACCAGACTAAAATCATCTCAAGGATCCTCTATTACATTTGTCTGATACTATCTGTGGGATATCTAATGACTGCACTGTATGCAACTATCTGCCTGATAACGGGTTTTGGAGTTACCCCTTACAACCAAAATAAATATTTGCATATCAATTATCCATTGACGGAAAAACCTTTTCTGAATATTGATAACAATTATCCGTATATCATCTTTTCTTTTTTATTGGTTTTAACGGGATATGGAATTTTCTTTTGGCTTTCTGCCAAGGTGTTTAAAGTTTTTTTTCAACCGAAACTCTTTACAAAAGAAAATACGGTGCAATTGAAAAGATTTTACATATATAATATTTTCTTTCCATTACCAATGGTAATTATCGCAAGCTTCTTTGTGGAGGTGGAAAGTATAATATGGGGATTGGTTTTCATCCATTTCATGCTGGGAATTTTCTGTTTATTTCTTGCGAATATTTTTACGCAAGGATTACATTTGCAAAACGAACAAGATTTATTTATATAAAATGCCAATTATAGTCAACCTAGATGTAATGCTTGCCAAACGTAAAATGCAGAGTAAAGAATTGGCAGAAAAACTGGGAATCACCCCTGTAAATCTCTCTATTTTAAAAACAGGCAAAGCCAAAGGAGTCCGTTTCGATACGTTGGAAGCGATCTGCAAAATACTGGAATGTCAGCCGGGAGATATTCTGGAATATAAGGAGTGAAATGATTCATCAATGCTCATTGATCGTTGATGAACCACAATCACAAATATTTTCATTTCAATTGATAACTTATATACACTTTAAAGCATAATCCCTTATGCCTCAATAGATTTCAAACTTTTGTGTCTTTGTGGGTTATCCTGAATATTTAACAGACTTTACTCATCTTTTTAAGCAATGGAAACATTGCCTGTAATCCTATTATCCAAACTCTACAATATGAATACTTTATCCATTAATCATCTCAGCCTCACCTATAAAAATGGTTTTCAGGCTATTAAAAACATTTCCCTGGAAATCGGCAACGGAATGTTCGGACTTTTAGGACCTAACGGAGCAGGAAAGTCATCCCTGATGAAAACTCTTGTAGGTCTTCAGAAACCCACTTCAGGACATATTATGTTCAATGGAACGGATGTTTCCGAAAATCCTGATTACATCAAACAAAACCTTGGTTTCTTACCGCAGGATTTCGGAGTATACCCGAAAATTTCCGCATTTGATCTTCTGGAACATATTGCCATTTTAAAAGGCATTAAAGACCGTTCTGAGCGTAAAAACCAAATCTTAAGCCTGCTTGAAAAAGTGAATCTCTCTGATTTCAGAAACAAAGAAGTTCATACCTTTTCCGGAGGAATGAAGCAACGTTTCGGAGTTGCACAGGCTTTGTTGGGCAATCCTAAAATTATCATCGTGGATGAGCCGACGGCAGGACTTGATCCTGAAGAACGCAACCGTTTCAATACTTTACTGAATGACATCAGTAAGGAGGTAATCGTCATCCTTTCCACCCACCTCGTGGAAGATGTCCGGAATCTATGTTCGGAAATGGCCATCATGAATAAAGGGGAAGTTCTAAAAAAAGGAAAACCCAATGATCTGATTGCTGAACTGGATCAGAAAATCTGGTCAAAATCCATTGATAAAACCGAACTAGACAGCTATCAGTCAGCATATCAAATCATCAGTCAGCAATTGATTGAAAGAGAATTATATATTACCACGTTCTCTGAAGAAAAGCCCAAAGATTTTAATCCTGTAAATCCTTTATTGGAGCACGTTTATTTTCATTCACTTACTCAAAAAATATAATCATGAACGCCATACTTTCATTCGAAGTCCAGCGCAGTATAAAGCATTGGCTTACTTATCTTATTGCCTTTATTCTGATCGGTATCGGAGCATTTTGCGGAAATAAGTTCAATCTCACGGTTGGAGAAGGCATTTATCTGAATTCTCCATACACCATTGGTTTTATGACCGGTATGTTGAGCTTGGCAGTAATATTTTTTGCTACTATTTTGGCCAGTCAGCAACTTTTTAAAGACCACGATTCAAAATTTGATGGGATCTTGTTTTCACTTCCTTTTTCAAAATGGGACTATGTAAGCGGAAGATTTTCTTCTTTCTTTTTACTTACCTTCTTAAGCTTCACCTTCTTAATGATCGGTTTTATGGCCGGTCAGAATATGCGTACCGGAAGTGAAATACGACCTTATTTTAACCTTTGGTATTATCTGTTTCCTTTTTTGATTTTCGGATGGATCAATTGTCTTTTGGTTTGCAGCTTCTTATTTTTTATTGCACTGACCACAAAGAAAAAACTTTTGGTCGTCATTGGTGGACTGCTGCTTTATGTTTTATACATGATTATTTTACTGTTTTCAAATTCTCCTTTTATGGCAGGGAGTATTCCACAATCATTAGAAGCTCAACAATTATCTGCATTGATAGACCCTTTTGGCTTATCTGCCTATTTTTTTGAAGGAAGAAACCTATCTGTTCTGGAAAAGAATGAATCAACAATTCCCTTTTCGTGGTTTTTATTAATAAACAGAGCTGTTTTCCTGGCTATTTCGGTCCTATTTTTAATTCTGTCTTATCGTTTTTTTTCTTTTTCCGGACTTCCTGGTAAAAAGCTGAAAAAAGTTGAAACCACTCCTCCACTTTCAGAAACAAGCTTAAAAACATATATTGTTACATTACCGGATTTTGGAATATATTCAACTTGGCGGTCAGTCTTTTCTTTTGCTAAAATTGATCTGATCTATCTTTTTAAAGGTATTATTATGGTGGCGGTTTCTATTCTTCTTCTATTTTTTGTCGGAATGGAAATGTACGCTGAAATTGAAAAAGGAATCCGGCTTCCGCAGAAATATGCAAGTTCCGGCTTGATGGCCAATACTATTTCAGAGAATTTTCACTTATTTGGTTTGCTGATTACTGTTTACTTCATCAATGATCTTTACTGGAGCAGTCATTCTTCAGGATTTTCACTGATTGAAAAAAGCACTTATTTCCATAAAAATAAATTGGCCGGTCATTTCTTGTCCATCACTGTGCTGATTTTCTTTTTTAACGGGTTATTGATTCTTGAGGGATTGATTTTCCAGTGGGGGTACCATTATTTTCATACAGATTGGAATGCTTATTTAGGCACTATTCTTTTTAATACATTTCCGCTTATCCTTTTTTCCGGTTTTGTACTCCTTATCAATGACAATATCCGGAACCGGTTTGTTGCTTTAGGGATTTCTGTTCTGTTTCTTATAATGATGGCAACCCCCATCACAAAGAAGATCATATCTTATCCGTTACTGAGAATGTTCTCAGATTTTAAGGGTACTTACAGTGATTTCAACGGATATGGAATTTACTCCTCCGCTTTTGCCGAAAGACTTTTATTCGGATCAGGCATTATTCTCTTTTTATGGATAAGCAATGAATGGTTTAAAACTAAAAAATGGAATTTCAAAAAAGTGATCTTCACAGCTTTTGTACTTATCACCGGATGTTTTGCAGGAAATCAGTTTATGAAAGGATATCTGCCTAAAAATGAAGAAGAATCCGTTCTAAAAGCAGTCAATTATGAAAAAGAATACCGACAGTATGAAAACCTTCCGCAACCTGTTATTACCGATGTTATAACTCAGATTGATCTTTATCCTTCTCAACGGTCTTATGAAATCAGTGGAAAATATACTCTCATCAATCCAACTGACAAAGCTATTGATAAGATTCTCATTAATTTTCATCCTGATTTGCAGATACAATCTGCCATTCTTCAAACTAGCTCTGAGACAAAGAAAATTGATCATACAGTTACTGAAATTCAATTAAAGAAGCCATTACAACCCAATGAAACTGCTCATCTCAATTTCAAAATCTCTTATAAGTGGTTTGCTGTTAATGGCCATGAATCATTTAATGCCATTGTAGAAAACGGTTCTTTTATGAGGATCAGCAGGTATTATCCTACAATAGGGTATCAAAAAGACAATGAAATTGAAGATCAAAAACAAAGAAACGCCTTCAAGCTTGGAAAACTACAGGGTTTAAAAAAGCTGGAAGCCCCGGAAGTTTTCAGGCAAGATTTCATTACTTTAAATATGATGATCACCACAGAAAAAGATCAGACCGCAGTCGGAACAGGAGATCTTACTGATCAGTTTACAAGAGGAGAAAGGCAATTCTTTCACTATCAATCGAAGAATATTCCGTTCCGTTTTGCAGTATCTTCAGCAAAATACAAACAAAAAAATATTTCTTATAAAGGCATAACAATCAATGTGTTCTATCATGAAAAGCATGATGAAAATGTAGACCACCTCATCAACAATGCGAAAATAACGTTGGATTACTGTATTCGGAATTTTGGAAATTATCCTTTCAAAACCATCAATTTTGCAGAAATATCCTCATTTACCAGAGGTTTTGCAGCAACAGCTTATCCTTCTGCTGTTTTTATGCCTGAAGATATGATTTTCCATGCGAACATTCATGCAGATGAGGAGCAGGATGTCATTAATGAACTTGCAGGCCACGAACTCTCTCATCTTTGGTGGGGAAACAGCCAGATTGATCCTGACGAAAGAGAAGGCTCTCCTATGCTCACGGAAACTCTTGCCATGTATACCGAAATGATGTTGTACAAAAAAATGCATGGAAAGAATAAAATGATAGAAAGAATAAAAGTTCATCAACAGATCTATGATAATGAGAAAGGATTATCCCAGGAACAACCGGTTTATAAAGTAACCGGAAATAATACGCATATTTCTTACTCTAAAGGTGCTATTGCTATGGTGAAACTTAGTGAACTGCTAGGTGAAGAAAAAGTGAATTTAGCCTTGAAAAGATTCCTCCAAAATAACAGGTATCCTAAAAAGCCGACCACTTTAGATCTCCTCCGTGAATTCTATACAATGGCCCCGAATGAACATGTAAAGAAGAAAATAGATATGCTATTTAAAACTATTTAAACCTGAAACCATCGTAAAAACGGTGGTTTTTCCATTAAACTAAAAATTTTGCCCTGTACTTGTAACATAATAAAATTTTATGCAACATATTAATTGATATATCAATAATTGATAAATCATATTTAAATCTTTTTATCATGGAAAAATTAAATTCAATCATATTCTATAATATAGATAAAGCGATAAGAGCCTACAGAAGCTATGCACAGCGACAATTAAAAGCCAATGGTTTCAATATTACTATCGATCAATGGCTGATCATAAAAGCGATTCTTGAAAATCCAGGAATTACCCAGAGCGAAATCGGGGATCTGGTTTTCAAGGATAACGCATCTGTAACACGGATCATTGATCTGATCGTAAAATCAGGATTTATCATTCGTCATCCTCATCCTGAAGACCGAAGAAAAACCAATCTGGAAGTAACGGATTCTGGAAAGAAGATCATTAAAGATGTACAAGGCCTGATTGAGACCAATAGAAAAACCGCTTTAAAAGGTATTTCAAAAACCACCTTGGAAATAATGAATTCAGCATTACTTACCATTTCAGATAACTGTTTAAACACTAAAAAATAAAACAATGGCCAGAATATTTTTATTCCTGTTTGTTTGGATCCTGACTCTTTTCAGCAGTATGCTTTCTGCACAGACCACACAGGATTTTTCATTATCAGGAAACATCAATTCCACAGAAGTGAATCAGATGGAGATCAATTTGTTCAATTCCGACAACAAACTGGTAAAAACGGAAGTTGCCGATCAGAAAGGAAATTTCAGTTTCAATGACCTAGCCGCCGGAAATTATTATGTAAAAATCAATAAAAACGGAACACAAGCTTATCAATCAGAGCCTATTTCAATAGCAGGCAACACTACCCTTCCTGAAATTCAACTCAATGAAAAACAAATTGAAGGTGTAACGATCACTAAAACTAAACCTTATATTGAAAGACAGGAAGGAAAAATGATCCTGAATGTGGAAAACAGCATTGCAAGTACCGGAAATTCTGCATTTGAAGTCTTAGAAAAGGCGCCGGGAGTGAATATTGACAGCAATGACAACATCAGTCTTCGCGGAAAAGGAAATCTTCTGGTACAGGTAGATGGAAAAAATACTCCGATGACAGGCTCGGATCTTGCGAATTATCTTCGTGGGATCCCTTCAGCAAGCGTGGAAAAAATCGAATTCATTACAAATCCCTCATCAAAGTACGATGCGGCAGGAACATCCATTATCAATATCAAACTCAAGAAAGATCAGAGAAAAGGAACTAATGGAAGCGCATCCGTAGCATTAGGAACCGGAAGGTTTATCAAAAACAATAATAATTTCAGCATCAACCACAGAAATAAAAAGGTGAATGTTTTTGCCAATTACAGCTTTGCATACAGAGAATTTTTCAATCATCTGATGCTGGACAGAAATTTCTATGAGAATGGAAATTTTCAAAAAGCTTATGTGCAGGATAATTTCTTAAAGCTGAATTTCAGAAATCACATTGCCAAAGCAGGAATGGATTATTATATGAATGATAAAAATATCCTGGGCTTTTCCGTTGGATTCATCAGCAATAAATTTGACCCAAAAGGGGATAATTCTTCCCTGATTCTCGGCAGCGATCATCTTCCTACGGGAAGCTTTACCACACAAAACCGTTCGCATGATCATTGGAAGAATGCTACTTTTAATCTGAATCATAAATACACCATTGATTCCTTAGGCTCCGAGATCACTACCGATTTCGATTATATCAATTATTCCAACACGTCTTTGCAGAATTTTGATACAAGAACGTATGGTGTGTCAGGAAATCTGGAAAATGTGGATATTCTGAAAGGTGACATCAATGGAAATCTTAATATTTTCTCCCTTAAGTCTGACCTTACTAAGGCTTTAAAAGGAGATTGGAAACTGGAAGGAGGAGTAAAAACAAGTTTTGTAAAAGCAGATAATGATCTTCAGTTCTTTGATGCAAGTTCCGGAACTCCGATACTGGATGTCACCAAAACCAATCATTACATTTACGAAGAAAACATCAATGCTGCTTATGGAAATGTATCTAAAAAATGGAAGAAATTCAGTTCTACCTTCGGATTGAGAGTGGAAAACACAAATGTAACGGGAACTCAGCTCACTACAAATCAGATCAACAAAAAGAATTACACCCAGATTTTTCCAAGTGCTGTATTCTCTTATGACCTGAATGAGAAGAATAATCTGGAACTTAATTTCAGCAGAAGAATTACAAGACCAAGCTATAATCAATTGAATCCATTCAAGTTCTATCTTGATCCTACCACTTACAAAGCCGGAAACCCGGACCTTGATCCGCAGACTACGATGAATTATGAGTTTACCTACAGTTTAAGCAATAAGTATTTCGCTACTTTAAGCTACAGTAAAACTTCTGATAATATTACAGATGTGATTAAACCCGTCGTTGAAAACGGAGAGAACATTACCGTTCAAACCAATGATAATCTTAACTCCGCTTCATACTTCGGACTGTACCTGATTGCTCCGGTAAAAGTAACTAAATGGTGGGATATGAATAACAGCGCTAACTTTTATTATGGTTCATATACAGGAAATGTTTCGGGAACACAGATCAACAATAAGGGCAATTTTACGTTCAACCTGAACAGCATCAATTCCTTTAAGCTTGGAAATGGATTTACCGCTGAACTTACCGGAAATTACAGGGCAAGAGAAGTCTATGCCTATATGGATGTACAGCCCAACTGGTATTTGAATATCGGGGCACAAAAGAAATTCAAGAACAACAGCACACTGAAATTTGCTTTCAATGACATTTTCTTTACCAGCAATCCTAAAGCACGAACGACTTTCAATAATTATATAGAAAACTTTGTAGTGGAAAGAGACAGCCGTGTAGTCACCCTTTCTTACACGTATAACTTTGGATCAGGAAAAGCCGGACAACCCAGAAAAACAGGCGGTGCGGAAGATTTAAAACAAAGAATCGGAAACGGGTAAAAAGCCAAACCAGAGAACATTCCATCAAAACTCCACAATTTCCTGTGGAGTTTTTCTTTTACTCATCTCTGATCAAATCACACAAAAAGGTAATTGATTCCAATAAATATTATGATGAATTTTGATATTAATTTATCACTGATGAAAACACTAATTTTATTTTTGGCCTTACTTTATTCGTCTTTTTTTATGTCACAAAAAGCACACAAGGTAAATGTAATTCATTTGAAACAATACGAAGAGGACACTAAGCAATCTATTTATTTTGCAGATTATGATGCCAGTAGAAGGGGAAGCTTAATCATTCATAATTTTGAAGACAGCAAAAGCCCTATCAAAATTTTATCTGAACCACCACCTGATGCAATTATTGCATTTACCTCAGCAATTAAAAACAGTTTTGAACTAAATGGGCAATTTAACACTTCGCAATCTTTGCAATTTACCCAAGCCATATCTGAGCTTACTAAAAGAAATACAACCATTGTAATTTTAAGGGACGCCTTATATCGGCTCAATGAGTTTAATTTTAACAATCCTAACCTTCTATCTAAAGAAGAGTATATAAAAGAATTTGAAAAAATCCTGGAGCTGGTTGAAAAGATCTCTAATGTTGAGCTTATTGAGAAAAAGAATGAGCTCTTAGAAAACCAGAATAAAAATATAATCCTGAACAAAGGTATTGGCTTTTATACAGAAGTTCCTATTTATATTCAATATACCAATAAAGAATTGAAGGATTTTTCAGACAATATCATCAATGAACTGGATAAAATGGGTTATAATGCAGATGGCCCTGAATACGTTGATCTCCCAATCAGCAATAATTTGGTCAAATATTTTAATTCTGAAGATAGCGATAAGGCAGAAAGCATAAAAAAAGACCTGGAATCTTTGGGTATAAAAGATGTCCAGACAGTGAAAAACTCCAATCCAAAAAAACTCAAAAACAGATTTGAGATCTGGTTAAAGTCTAAATAAACAAATAACCACCGGAAATTCCGGTGGTTATTTGTTTTTCTTCAGAATATAATAAATAGCTCGGTCTTTTTCATCATTCGTTGTATAGGCAAACTGAAAGGTATAGCCATTGGCAGACATGAAATTAAGGGCATCCATCATGGAGTTAAATTTCATATTCCGGCCTCTTTCATCTTTAATATTTGTTCCGTTTTTGAATGAAATGGATTTTGTTTCCTGTCCGAAATCAATTTCCACATTCACTTTTGTACTTAAAGATCTCCCTGTTCCGATAATCTGAACATAATCTACATCAATATCCTTAATAGGTACATCGTTGACAGTTTGAGCCCATGAATACGAAGCGAAACTTATCAAGGATAGTATGGCCAGTTTTTTCATAAATTTTTATTTTAAAGATAATTAAATTTTGAACTTTTATTGAACAAAAAAATCCCTCAGTTTGAGGGATTCATTTATATATAAGAATAATCTTAAACTTCAGCTGAAGGATTTTGATTTTCTGCAGGCTGCTCAGTGTTTGGTTTAGACTGTCCTTCCGGTCTTGGTTTTCCTTCCGGCTTCGGAGGTCTTGGTAAAAGAACTTTTCTTGAAAGTTTCATTTTCTTACGGTCATCATACCCCATGAATTTCACTTCTACCTCATCGCCTTCTTTGTATGGAACTTTATCAAGACGCTTCCACTCGATTTCAGAGATATGAAGAAGACCTTCAGTTCCCTTTGCCAACTGAACGAATGCTCCGAAATCCATTACTTTCACTACCTTTCCTTTGTAGATTTCTCCTACAACCGGAACGAAAGTAATTTCGTTGATTTTCGCAACTGCTTCATTAATCTTAGCTCTGTCTGTCCCTGCAATCTCGATACGTCCGATTTCACCTTGCTCTTCAATAGCAATAACCGTTTCAGTATCTTTCTGTAACTGCTGAATGATTTTTCCACCAGGTCCGATTACTGCACCAATGAAATCTTTAGGGATTTCCATTACTACCATCTTCGGAGCGTGAGGCTTCACATCTGCTCTTGGTTCAGAAATAGTTTCAGTGATTTTATTTAAGATATGTAATCTTCCGTCTTTAGCCTGCATCAAAGCTTTTTCCATGATATCCATTGAAAGTCCCTGGATTTTGATATCCATCTGACAAGCAGTGATACCATCTGCAGTTCCTGTTACTTTAAAGTCCATATCTCCCAGGTGATCTTCATCTCCTAAGATATCAGAAAGAACAGTCCATTTTCCTGATTTTTTATCAGTAATAAGTCCCATAGCAATCCCTGAAACAGGTTTTGTGATCTTTACCCCTGCATCCATCAATGCCAAGGTTCCTGCGCAAACTGTTGCCATGGAAGAAGAACCGTTAGATTCTAAAATATCAGAAACAATTCTGATCGTATATGGATTTTCAGCAGGGATCACTGCTGTTAAAGCTCTCTGAGCAAGGTTTCCGTGTCCTACTTCTCTTCTTGAAGTTCCTCTTAAAGGTCTTGCTTCACCGGTAGAGAATGGAGGGAAATTATAGTGTAAGAAGAATTTCTCATCATGTTGCGTAATAACGCTGTCTATCATGTTCGCATCTTTTATAGAACCTAGCGTTACAGCCGTTAAAGATTGAGTTTCACCTCTTGTAAAGATCGCTGAACCATGAGCGCCTGGAAGATAATCGATTTCAGACCAGATTGGGCGAATCGTTTTCGGGTCACGACCATCCAGACGGATGTTTTCTTCCAGAATCATCTGACGCATCGCTTCTTTCTCTACATCATGATAATACACTTTAGCGAAAGGAGTTACTCTTTCCAATTCTTCTGCATTGTCAACATATTGAGCTAAGAACTCATCAAGAACTGCTTTGAATTTTTCTCCTCTTTCTTCTTTGTTGGATGGAGTTTTTGCTACTTCATATACTTTGTTATAGCACTCGTTCCATACTTTTTCACGGATCGCTTCATCATGAACTTCGTGAGAGTATTCTCTCTTAGGAAAAGATTTTCCTACTTTTTCAGCTAATCTTTCCTGAGCTTCGATCTGCTTTTTAATTTCAGCATGAGCAAAATTAATAGCTTCCAACATTTCCTGCTCGGAAATCTCCTTCATCTCTCCTTCTACCATTACGATGGAATCTTTAGTAGCTCCCACCATGATATCAATATCTGACTTTAATAAATTTTCGTAGCTTGGGTTGATTGATAATTCTCCGTCGATTCTTACTACTCTTGCTTCAGACATTGGTCCGTCGAAAGGTATATCTGTAATAGCAATTGCCGCAGAAGCTGCCAAACCGGCTAAAGCTTCAGGCATTACCGCTTTATCATAAGAAATCAATGAAATCATCACCTGTACTTCTGCGTGGAAATCTTCAGGGAAAAGCGGACGTAATACTCTATCCACCAATCTCATAGTAAGAACTTCATCATCAGAAGGTTTTGCTTCTCTACGGAAGAAATTCCCCGGAATTCTTCCACCTGCATAGAATTTTTCTCTGTAATCTACCGTTAATGGTAAGAAATCTACACCTGGATTTGCTTCTTTGTTGGCTACAACAGTCGCTAAAAGCATTGTTCCGCCACATTTTACAACTACGGATCCATCTGCCTGCTTAGCCAGCTTCCCCGTTTCAATAGTGATCTCTCTGCCGTCTGCAAGAGTAATCGTTTCTGTAAACGCTTGAGGTATACTCATAAATTTGTCTTCTGTGTACTCCGTATTGAGTACGATTAATATTTAAACTCTTTAAATTTTCAGATGCAAAGATAATGTATTCTAACGGTTTATTAAATTTTAGTGACAAATATCTATCCTTAAACCGTAATTTTAAAGAAAAAAGTGAAATTAGCAGAACAGAATTATCTATTAAAAACAAAATATAATATGAAAACTCAATTGCAGCTGGAATATATAGCTTTTATCATTTTAGGAATTCTTGCTTTCAAACACACTGAATTCTCCTGGTGGTGGTTTGCAGGCCTGTTCTTTGCTCCTGATATTTCTATGTTGGGATATGTGATAAATAATAAAGTCGGAGCATTTTGCTACAACATTTTTCATCATTTTGGAATTGCCATTATCGTATATTTACTTGGAACCTTATTCTCACTTCCTTATTTAAATATGATTGGGGCAATACTATTCACCCATTCTGCATTTGACAGGGTTTTAGGGTATGGCTTAAAATACCCGGACAGTTTCCAAAATACCCACTTAGGAAAAATCGGAAAAGATAAAACCTGATATCAACAAAAAAGCAACCTCTTTCGAAGTTGCTTTTATTTTGAAAATCTTTATAGATTATTTTCTTAAACCTAATTCAGCAATAATTGCTCTATATCTTGCGATATCTTTTCTTTTAAGGTAATCTAGTAATCTTTTTCTTTTACCTACCAATTTCACCAAAGATCTTTCTGTGTTGTAATCTTTGTGGTTGCTCTTAAGGTGAGCAGAAAGGTGGTTGATTCTGAAAGTGAAAAGTGCAATTTGTCCTTCAGCACTTCCTGTGTCTTGTGCAGATTTCCCGTGTTTTGAGAAAATTTCCTGCTTTTTTTCTGTTGTTAAGTACATTCCAATATTATTTAAATGATTATTATGTAACGGGTGCAAAGATACGACTATTTTCTAAGTCTGCAAACATTATTGATTTCATATATCAAAATTGATAGAAAAAAATGTTAAAAATTTCTTAATAAATTATATGCTATCCCATTAAAAGGCAGTAATTTTGCAAACGAATTAGTGATGAGAAAAGTTTTATTATTTACAACGTTTACCTCTTTTCTGTTTATCGGTATGGCTATTGTAAAAGCCCAGAAAAATGCTGATGATAAGATCAGGAAAGTCCTGTACTTTAATCCTGAAGTAGAACCCGATATTGAAGAAATAAAGGAACCTACCAATAATGCCTTTTTCAGTGCTGTTTCCGATAAAGTAAGCAGCTACAGAAAAAACAAAATGCTTAGAGCGGAAGTACAGATTCCTTTTGACAGTGTAGATCAGCAAACCATTATCGATTATTGTGTTAATAATGATGCAGATTTCGCCATTGTTCCTAAAGTAAAATATTTTAAGGTCGGGTTAGGTAAATATGTTTTCTCCAATCAGGTTATTGTAAGTATGAAGCTTTTTGATGCCGGAGGAAATTTCATTACAGAAACAGATTACGATACTTATCGAAAAAACATGCGTCTTTTAGGGTCTACCGAGAACTCCATTAAAATTGGAACTAATGGAGCCTTAAAAGGTATTCTTAAAAATTTAAAAAAGATCAATCCGTCCTCAACAGTGGATTTATAAATCATTTAAAAATTCTTACTTGACATCGGCATCACTTCTTCTCACCAACAAATAAACACCCTGTAAATAAAACAGTTAAATATCACTTTAGCCTGAACATTTTATAAAATGTTCAGGCTAAAGTTTTTTTGGATACACAAGTATGATAATATTTGCATGAACTAATAAATGCGGTTGCCCAAAAGCATATAGAGTAGGCACATTGTAAAACAAAATATTATGAAAAATCTAAAAAAACTCAGCAGATCAGAACAAAAACACATTAATGGTGGGGCCATCCGAAGATGTAGCAGAACTTCACCTTGTACCATTGGATGGTGCTGTAACGGTATATGCTCTCCACAGGCATGTATTGATCCTGACTTATAATTTACAGATTGACAGGCAATTTTACAGATACCCGCAAATGCGGGTGTTTTATTTTCTTGCTTAATACTTCGTATACATAATACCAGTAAATGAGTATGAAAAAATTCATAAGGCAGTGAATAATTTAAAACATTTTATTACTTTAGTTCTACTCAAATCTAAATAATATGAAAAAATCAAATCTAAAAAAACTTAGCAGAGAAGCGCAAAAGCAGATCAACGGCGGTGCATTCAAACAATGTACAAGCCATGAGCAATGTATCATTGGATGGTGTTGCAATTACACATGTGTAGAATATGCCTGTATAGAACCTTAAAATCTGACAACAATGAAATTAAATCTAAAAAAGCTCAGCAGACAAGAGCAAAAAGAAATCAATGGTGGCGGATTGATCAGAAAATGCAGGGATTCATCCCAGTGTTGGGCAGGCGAATGTTGTAGTGGCGGAATGTGTATTGCTTCACCTTATCCGATATGTGAACCTATATTGGAATAATGAATGTGTAACCTTATGTAATTTTAAATTTTAATTTTTGAAGCATCTGTTTTACAGGTGCTTCTTTGATTATCCGTAAAAATGAAATTTAATTAATCCTTAATTTTTCCGCATCATTATTACATCTTAAAAATTTGAATTATTTTTGCATAGCCAAAATTTCATGTTTTGAATTCTACAGACGAACTTATCTTTAATCCTGCCGATATTGCCGAAACTCTCAGCGAACTCCCTGCTGATGAGAGATTATTGGCATTTCTGAAAGTTCCGAAAGAATACAAAGCTGAAGTTTTTTCACATCTAGACCCTGATTTCCAGGAAGAAACCATCAGAAGTATCGGAAGTGATGAAGTTTCCGAAATTTTGAATGCCATGACTCCGGATGACAGAACGGCTTTGTTCGAGGATTTTCCGGATGAACTGATCAAATATTCCATCAATCATCTTAATCCGCAGGAAAGAAGGATTGCTCTTAAACTTTTGGGCTATGATTCTGATTCCATTGCCCGTCTGATGACGCCTTATTACATTCAGATCCGTAAGGAATGGACGGTAAAACGATGCCTGCAACAGATCAAAAAAGTGGGTAAGAGAGTGGAAACAATGAACCACCTATATGTAGTGGATGAACGAAACCGGCTGATTGATGATATTGCATTGGGAAGTTTGCTACTGGCCGAAGAAGACACTCTGATTTCTGAAATTACCGACAATCATTTTGTAGCCATCACAACTACCACTTCTAAGGAAGACGCGGTTACTTATTTCGAAAAATATGACAGAGCTGCTCTTCCAATCATTACGGAAGCAGGTGTTTTGGTAGGAATTGTAACGATTGATGACATTCTTGACCAGATCGAGCAACAGAATACTGAAGATATTCAGAAGTTCGGGGGTCTTGAAGCGTTGGATGTACCCTATACACAGACTTCTCTCATCGAAATGGTGAAAAAAAGAGGCATGTGGCTGATCATCCTGTTTTTCTCCGAAATGCTTACGGCCTCTGCTATGGGTTATTTTGAAGATGAAATTCAGAAGGCAGTTGTTCTGGCCTTATTTGTGCCGTTAATCATTTCCAGTGGAGGGAATTCCGGTTCACAGGCTGCCACTCTTATTATCAGAGCAATGGCGTTACAGGAGATCGGCTTGAAAGACTGGTGGTATGTCATGAAAAAGGAGATATTTACTGGTTTATTTCTTGGAGGGATCCTTGGAATTATTGGTTTCCTAAGAATTATGATCTGGCATCAAACCGGGCTTTTTGATTATGGCGTTTACTGGCCATTCGTAGGATTGAGTGTGGGTGTTTCTTTAGTAATGATCGTACTTTGGGGTACCCTTTCCGGTTCTATGGTTCCTTTTATCCTTAAAAAATTAAATCTCGACCCAGCTACCTCTTCCGCTCCGTTTGTAGCAACTTTAGTGGATGTTACGGGATTAATTATCTATTTTTCCGTTGCCGGACTTTTCCTTACGGGTAAACTTTTGTAATTTTAGGCAAAGTCTATTTGAATGAAAGTTATTTCTCTGGTTCCTTCCATTACGGAAGCATTATTTGATTTGGGTTTAACGGAAAATGAAGTCATCGGAAGAACAAAATTCTGTATCCATCCTCATGAGCAGATCAAAAATGTTGAAATTGTTGGTGGCACGAAAAATATCAATATTGAAAAAATCAAAAGCTTACAGCCTGACCTGATTTTAGCCAACAAAGAAGAAAATGTTAAGGAACAAGTAGAAGCATTGATGCATGATTTCAAAGTGATGGTAACTCATGTGGAAACCGTTGAAGATAATTATTATCTAGTTAAAAGTTTAGGGAATATATTTCGTCAAGAAGAAAAGGCCAAAGCCTATAATCTGAAGACTTATGAGGTTCTCAACCAGGCAAAGATCAATTCCCGCATAAAAGTAGCCTATCTGATCTGGAAAAATCCTTACATGACAATAGGTTCCGATACTTTCATCCACCATATTTTAACGGAAATAGGTTTTGAAAATAGTTTTAAAGATAAAATCCGGTATCCTGAAATTAAAGTTGAAGATTTAGCTAAAACGGATATTATCATGCTTTCTTCCGAGCCGTTTCCATTCAAGGAAAAACATATGGAAGAGCTGAAAGCATTTTATCCGGATAAAAAAATTATGATCGTGGACGGGGAAGCTTTTTCCTGGTATGGAACGCATATTGCGAAGTGTGGGAAGTATTTTAATGAGTTACTCTCAGAAATAAATTCATTTCAATAAAAAAGTGGGCTAAAGCCCACTCTGTATTTTTTATACTATTTTGGAAACCTCATGGCAAAGCCATTCTAGCATTTCCAAATCTTCTTTCGTGAAAGGATTCAGCGTATGAGAATCTATATCAATCTGTCCAATATTAACCCCATTTTTAAAGATCGGAACTACTATTTCCGCTTTGGTATCAATGGAACAGCTTAAATAGTTATCCTGCAATTTCACATCCGGGACAATAAATGTTTCATTGGAAACGGCAACCTGTCCGCAAATTCCTTTTCCATAAGGAATAATGGTATGATCTGTAGGAGCCCCCACGTAAGGACCTAAGATCAGTTCGTCTTTGTCTCCGTTTTTAAAATAGAAACCTGTCCAGTTGAAATAAGGAATCTCCTGATCCAGCAGATGGCAAACTTTCTGAAGCTTTTCTTCAGTATTATGTTTCGGACTTTCAAGGATAGAAGAAAGTCTCTTCTTTAGTTCTAGCATTATATTTTGTTTTTAGGAGAATTGTTTTAAGGAAAGTTCTTCTTTATATCCAAACATTCCGCGCTCTTTGATCATTTCTGCAACACCGTCAGGCAACTGATTTTCCCATCCTTTGATACCACAGGCAATTTTTCTTAATATCTCTCTGGAATAGATTTCCAGAAATTCCGGATTATAGTTTTTGATATCTACGATACGGTTGTTCAGCTTGAAATATTTGTAAAGCTCTTTTAAGTTTTCTTCCACTTTAAGATTAGATGCATCTAAAAGTTCGTGGGTTTCCGGATCTTTATAAGGATACAGATATACTCTCATTCCGTTACGGAAGAATTTACCAAAGGCTTCAAGGATTCCGCCTGATAAGTTTTTATAATATTTTTCATCAAATACCATCAATAAATTATTCACCCCCATGGCAACTCCAATATCTCCTCCTGTATAGGAAGCAAAATAATCAATCAAACGGTAATATTCGGAGAAGTTGGAAACGATTACCGTATATCCTAACTTACCCAGAATGTCTACCCTGTCAAGGAAATCTCTTTCATCAATGTCTCCATCTGCCCTCAGGTTGGAAATGGTAATTTCAATAAGGATTTCTGTTTCTTCCTGGGTACAGGTAGCATCTTTCAAAAACATATCAATACCATTCTGAAGCATGTCTATGTTTACTTTGGTTACCGGTCTGAAACTACCTCTTACCGCAAAAATATTTTTCTTGTATAATATATCTGCCGGAAGCATATTGTTACCTTCTGAGTTGAAGATCACGGCATCTGTCATTCCGTTCTTCACCAACTGTAATGACATCAATCTATTGTCTACATACGCAAAAGCCGGCCCACTGAAATCGATCATATCTATTTCAAGGTTATCCTTTGCTACATCATCATATAATGACTCAATCAGTCTTCTTGGATTGTCGTAATAGGTAAATGCCCCGAAAATAAGGTTTACCCCTAAGTTGCCTAATGTTTCCTGCTGTAAAGTAGCATCATTCTCTTTAAACTTAACATGAATGACGATTTCGTTATAATCTTCATTCTCGGCTACCTGAAAACGGATTCCTACCCAACCGTGACCTTTTTGAGTCTTATCAAAATTAATGGTCGTAACCGTATTGGCGTAAGAAAAAAACTTTCTGTTGGGATTGTTTTCTCTGGAAATTCTTTCTTCAATCAAAGCTACTTCATAGCGAAGCATTTTGCGAAGTCTGTTTTGCGTAACGTATCTGTTTTTTACTTCTTTTCCGTAGATGGCATCACTAAAATCCTTGTCATAAGCAGACATTGCCTTAGCAATCGTACCGGAAGCTCCTCCTGCTCTGAAAAAATGTCGAACAGTCTCCTGCCCTGCCCCAATTTCCGCGAAAGTACCATAAATAGTAGGATCTAGATTAATTGTTAATGCTTTTTGCTTAGGAGTTAGTTTCTGATACATTAGAACATTAAATTTTTTGTAAATTTACCAAAATTAAACCAACCTCAAAAATAAAATGAAGTTGAAATTTTTAGGTACCGGAACTTCTCAGGGCGTGCCCGTGATTGGTTGCACATGCGAAGTATGTACTTCAAATAATCCGAAAGATACCCGTTTCCGGTCTTCCGTAATGATCACTACAGAAGAAAGCAAAAAAATACTCATCGACTGCGGCCCGGACTTCAGACAACAGATGTTGCTGAACCATGAGCACCATGTAGATATTACTCTTCTTACCCATGAACATAATGATCATGTGATTGGGCTTGATGATATGCGGCCGCTTATTTTTAAAAGCGGAAAAGATATGCCTATCTATTGTTATCACCGGGTTGGCCATGAGATCAAGAACCGTTTTCCTTATGCTTTTACAGACATAAGGTATCCGGGAGCTCCTGCTTTTGAATTGCATGAAATAGAAAACCATCCTTTCACCATCTTAGACACTGAAATCACTCCGATTGAAGTGATTCATTATAAAATTACCGTATTCGGATATAAATTTAAAAACCTGGCCTATATCACGGATGCCAATTTTATCTCTGATACAGAAAAGGAAAAATTACAAAACTTAGATGTGTTAGTTCTTAACTGCATCCGAAAATTTGATCCACACCCGGCTCATTTCATTCTTCCTGATGTCATCCGGCTTTATGAAGAGTTAAAACCTAAACAATTATTTTTAACCCATATCAGTCATCATCTGGGGCTGCATGATATTGAAGATAAAGAACTTCCGGCGGGAATGCATCTTGCCTATGATGGCCTGGAAATAGAATTTTAAAGAAATCTTCACAAAAACTTGCCAGATAGCAAAAAAAGTTTCTATATTTGCACACCAATTTAAAGCAGCCCAGGTGGCGGAATTGGTAGACGCGCTGGTCTCAAACACCAGTTCTTAGGAGTACCGGTTCGATCCCGGTCCTGGGTACAAGACCGGAAAGAGGTGATAATTCACTTTCTTTCCGGTTTTTTTTCGCGCCTAACTCATTGTTTATCTGATATATATAAGAGAGAAAAACATTGGGCCGGGTGGTTCGATAATGATTTTTTGAAAATTGCAATTTTTCAGGAAATATCGAACCAATTATTTTACGTTTTACCTCGATATCCCCATCAGTATAGACTTTCCCGAGGTCTACTAGGTTCGATAATGCTTGGTCTAGTAGTTTTTGAAAATCTATTTTCTTATTATCTTTTCCTTTAGTTAATTTAGCTTCGAGCTTTTCAATTTGCCTTTTACAATCGGTCTTAATTTCAAGATAATCTTCATCATCAATTACCTCCTGCATCAGTTTATTTCTTGCCTGTTTCAATCTGCTGTTTAAACGATCTATTTCTAATAGAATTGCTTTCCTTTCTTTTTGGGGATTATTGATTAATTTTTCAAAATTTCGCTCCAGCACCTTTTTCAAATAATTTTTTATAGATGCGCGCATTTCCAATGACTGCAATATCTCTAAAAATTTAGAATTTAGAATTTCAGATTTGTAACGGTATGAACACGGAGACTTGCAATGGTAGTAATAATATTTATTTCCCGAACGTCCCGTAGATGCACTACCGGTAACCAAATGACCACATTCTGGACAAACTAGAAAACCTCGTAACGGTAAATTATCGTCAGACAATATTTTTACGTTGGGTCTGGCTGTATTTACATTTCCATCCATTATACACTGAACTTTTTCGAATAATTCTTCACTGATCAAAGGCTCATGAATACTTGTAACAAAATGAGCCTCCTCTTCATTGAATTGTTCGACGTAAATTTTCCCACAATATGCAGTATTGCGTAAACTAGCAAGAAAGGCACTTATCTTAACTGACTTTCCTTCCTTTCTGTTCATCATATCCATTATCTGGCTCGCTGAATATACGCCTTTGGACATTTCGTTAAATGCCCACTGCATGTTAGAAGCTTCCGGTTCCTTCGGGGTTACATACTTTTTTCCATTCTCCGTTATTCTGTTAACATAGCCGTAAGGTGCCCTTCCCATTAATCTGCCTTCTTTTTTAGCACGGCGCATTCCATAATAAGTATTCAAAGCGCGCCTGTCGTTTTCAACTTCTGGCGCAGCAAGATATATAGCCAACATCATTTTATTTTCTGGAATTGAAAGATCTAAAGGTTGTTCAATGGCCTGCGGTTCTACGTTAATTTTCCTAAGTATATTAATCATTTGATAAGCATCTCCAGCATTCCTGCTGAAGCGATCCCATTTTGTAAAAAGCAGCAGATTTGTTTTTGAGCTTTTTCTCTTAAGTGTATCCATTAATTTGATCCACTCTGGTCTGTTAAAGGTCTTTGCTGAATAATCTTCATAAATGATTTGACCAATTGTAATGCTATTGTTTTCACAGTAACGTTTCAATCGTTCCTCCTGATCTCTTTGCGAGTATCCCTTATCTGCTTGCTCATCAGTTGACACACGGATATATAAGTCGGCTTTTTTCATATATAAACCTTAGAAAATATTATTGTTCTAAAAAACTCTCAATAGTAATTTTTAAGAGCATCGTCAGAAAGCTTAAAATATCTTTCGCCTCTTCAATGCTTAATTCAATTCCCTCCTCTTCTTTAAAAATTTTGATAATCTCCTCAACGGTTATGTTACTAATTTCAACTTTCTTCTTCATACCAATACTTTTTAATAAAAGTATTGGACAACTGTTCTGAAAGTAAATCCAGACACTTATCTGATGCATTTGGCTTTTAAGTATAAATGTGTGACGCTTAAAAACACTTAACATCCACCATCAGGTAACAAAAATTTTATTTGCAAAAGATGTGATTACGTTTAAATTTATTTTTTAAGTGCAACAAGAGAAAATTGATGCAAAGAAATTCATCATTCTTAGATTCAACTAAAATACAAATAAAATCAACAATGTTAACTTAAACATTTATTTCATATACAAAAACAGGTTATTGACTGTTATTAGACTTAATATTTTCCATAATAAAACCGGTAAAAAGGCAGCTAAGGTATTGTTGTCAGCCATCTGCTAATCCCACCAAAAGACTACGGCATAAACGGTTTCCTCCCTGAAGGTACCCTCCAATTATTCCGTTTCCTTTTGGTCTTTATTCTTTGTCAACACTTCATATCTGCTTTCTTTTTTCCGGTTTTCTTTTGAAAAATATTCAGCGAAGCCTGAAAGGCTTTAAGGAATAAGCTGGGGAAGGGATGGGAATAAATCTAAAATATAACAGGTACGGGAAACTCAAGTCTCTGCCGTACAAGAGCAATCACATGGATTTTAATATTGTCAATGAAATAAAATTAATCTACTCACGAAAAGGAAATTCTGAGAAATTAATAAGCTGTTCACGTGCTGCCGTTGATGTATTTCGTCAATACTTTGACTCTGATGAAATAGATTATAGAGAATCGTTCTTTGCATTGTATCTAAATCAGGCAAACAAAGTTTTAGGTATCAAGAAAATATCTGAATCCGGTATTACCTCAACAATAGTTGATGTAAGAATTATTATGCAAGCAGCCCTATTGTGCAATGCAACTGCCATTATAGTAGCACATAATCACCCCTCAGGAAATTTAAAACCCTCAGCGGAAGATTTAAAAATTACTCTGAGCATAAAAAGTGCATCAGAATTTTTAAATATTAAATTATTAGATCATTGTATTTTAACTTCAACAGATTATATGTCGTTTGCCGATGAAGGACATCTTTGAATAAGTTTTACAATTACTAGAATAAGCGACAATTCTTCATTGTCGCTTATTTAAAATTTGGCGAAAAGACAATTCCTTCCCTTGGTCGGAAAAGTCTTTTCGCGCATCTTGAGGAGTAACCCTATTGAAATATTAGCTTAGATCAATTTTCTAAAAAGGTTACAGGTAAATGGTAAGGTTATCCGCTATAACCTCATATGTAAAAACAAAAGGCCATTTCTGATGAAATAGCCTGAAATTTTAAATGATGATTTCTTATAAAGTTCCTATACTTTGGGGATTAAACTGGAAATTAACTTCCTGCTTATTACCCATATTATCCGAAATCCAAATATCAAAGCTTTGAGAGACTGAAGATTCGGAAGTATAGTATAATCTGAATTCCTTTTTACTTAGTGGATAGAAATCATTAGGAACAAAGGATGGATTGTCAAATAACCGCAGACTTCCAACCCCTTCAGACTGAAAATATCGTATCGAGTAAGTAGTACCCACATAATTCCCACCCGGAATAATACGACATCTGATCTCTATAGTTTCACCTTTAGAAATGTATTTCTGAACAGGCATCACCTCTACCTCAAAAGGAAAATTCTGCTGAATTTCCAAATTATCCTTCTCACATGATTGTATAAGTAATAAGATCATCACTGGAATGATGAAACACTTGAACAATAATTTAAATTTATGATTAAGTATATATTGCATTTCATATTATTTTTAAAAATTACATCTTATTCCAACACCAAATAGAGCATGTAACTGCGCCATCTGACTATTTTTCAAATAGCGAAGTTGTCCGTTGACCAGAAAAACCAAATGCGGTGTCAGATAGCTTTCAATAGACAACTTACCATTTACTCCATAAATAAAGTTATCTGTTACAGTAAGCATTGAACCGTCATACAGCAATTCATTGCCTTTATTAACCTGTTCATAACCTGCCAGACCGCCAATTCCCAAATTAAGATTGATATTTCTCATAATATCCCCCCATATATAAAAACTGTATCCTCCATTGAACAGAAACATTTCTATCGGGATTTCGTAGTTGGCATACTCATGATAATTTCTGCTATATTCTGCCAGCCCAAACAAATAATTCCCGTTCTTTCCATAAGAAATAAGCCCTGCTGTTAAAACATAATTTTGTTTTTTGGGAGAACTAGGATATATAGAATAGGATATTTCAAATCCTTTTTGCTTCGGAGTCATCTGCTGTGAAAATGACTTTGAACTCACTGTTAAAACGAAAAGCATTGCTATCAATAATCTGTTCATCTTAGTTGGTTTTAAAATTTAAACTATTGATCGGTTTCGCATGGATCAGTTCCTTATTCTCAAGCTGAATTTTTTGGTGCCGTCCTCCGTTTCTTTCAAGAATTTCAATCTCCAAAACCTGATCCTCTAACAAAGTGAATTGCTCCAGTAAATAAACTCCTATAAGATTGGAATGGCGAGTTGCAGTCACAGAAGGAGTGTAAACTCTAATTGGTTCCAACAACTTATCCTGAATAACGGTTCTCTTTAAATTCTTCTTATCTGCAATTTTAAAATTGATTAAATCAATATGATAAGCTATATTGCTGCTGTTATCAACCTGTAAGGTAAAGTAGAATTTATTGTCACTCACGTGTAATGCACGGACAGAAAACTGAATACCGAAGCTCTTTGACGCAATATGTTTAATGGTTTTTCGGCTCTTTCGATACAGGCTTTCCATAATCAATTCTGTAAGTGATGAAGAGCTTCCTTTGAGATCTTCAAAAAGTACATCGGTTGAATATTCCCTTTCAATGCTTCTCTGCATCTTGACAAGATCGTAACTGAGGATATCAGGATATGCACTGTAAAAGACATCGAAACTGTAAAATTTTCCATCTTCTGTAATGACTGAAAAATTGGTTTCTTCTTCAAAATCCCTGACGGCCGACTTAACCCGAAGAACATTTCCGATAGGTTCTGCTTTATTAGCAACCAAAAGATCGCTTCCCAGATCAACGTATTTAATTGTGGAAGGAAAAATCACATGAGTGGTTTTACTGTAAGTCACTTGCATCCTGAAAGGTTCCAGCTTTGCCCCTTCCAATGAAACATAGGTCATCACGGAATCCTGACCAAATGCTCTGCTTATAAACAGCAGAAACAGAATAATGAGAATATAACGGCTCTTTAGTGTATTCATTTTTTAATTTTTTGATTAATTATTTTTGGGTACCAGCAAGACCTGATGGCCTGCTTTTACAGTTACTTTTAGCTGTCGCACCCTTTTTTGAAAATAACCAGACAACCCTTGTACAATACCCCTGCTTAAATCGGCAGCAACCTGCTGTCCTGCTGATTGGGTCATCATAATGCTGGTACCGGAAGCCTGACTCATATTGGCAACAACATCGCTGACCGCATTTTGCTCCGGTGAATACGGAACATATAACCCCAATTGCCCATCATTATCGTAGATATTGATTTCTACAGGATAGACGCTGCCTTTATATTGAATGGAGGATATTGTTAACTGAAGTCGCCCACCCTGAAATTTACCTGAAGCGATAAGCAAACTACCCGGAGGAAGTTCTGTACGCCCTAGCTGCAACGCCTCTATCAGTCTTATGGGTAGTGTACTTTCATTGACTATAGTCTTAGTCTCATAGATAATACCTTGTATCGCATTTTTAGATTGAACTGAAATTACAGTCTCATTTTGAGCATTATAAAACCTATTTTGATTCAAACCTGCAACAAAAGCACTGTCTGACATCTCTCTGTATAATGAGGAAACAATATTGGAATATGCAGGTCTTACTGAAGTAAGTTTAACTTTCTTTTCAGTAGATTTGTTAGGCTCTTCTTTTGGTGCAGACTCTTCCTCTCTTGGAGTTGTCGGAAGGTATTTGGCTGCCATCTGATACGATTTTTCCATTAGTTCTAACTGATCGTTCATTCCAAGACCTGCTGGAATAGGGTTGTTCTGCATCGCCTCATTTTTTAATCTTGAGATTTCTTTCCTTAGATTATTGACTTCCTGATCATCTCTGCCATAGAAAGAACTCAATGTCTGCTGTGCACTGCGATAACTGTTTATAGCATTCTGATCGGATTGTTGAAGAGTACTCTTATTAGATATTAAAGCAGAAGTATTCCCATTCGAATTTAAAGTACTCTGGTCATTCCAATAGTCCGATAAAGTGGTTATTGTATTTCTTTTCTCTTCATTTTTTTGCTCCAAGAGTTGTTGCTCGTAAGCCTTTTGCTTATCCGACTGCAACTGTCCATCCTTTGCTTGTGGAATAACGGCATTAAAACCTGCTTCTTCAACTAGGGTATTATTGGATTTTGGTTTAAAAATAAGGTAAAAGCAAGTTGCGCAAATGGCAGCCATCAGGAAATAAAAAACCGGCTTCTTCACTTTCTCCCATTGGGCTTTGGGATGGTCACTCAATTCATTGGAATTTTGAGGAAGATCATTTTCTGTGATTTTAATTTTATCTGAATCTTTCATGCTCTATTTTTTTGTTGGTGAGTGTACTATATCATAATATCCTGATCCTTTTCCGGTAGTCTTCTTAGAAATTCCGTCAATATGATTGATAGACATGGTATTCCTTCTTTGACCTGTCGAAATAAAGACGTTGATAATGACAATGATTGTTAGAAGAACATAACCACCAAAGAAAACTTTGGTTAGCAATCTTTGCTTCGCTATAGGAAGAACCTTCCAATGATTTTCCATCTTTAAAACATAATGTTCGATTGTATCTCTTAATTTTTTCATTACGGTCAGGTTAGCGTTCAACAGTTTCTACATCTTTGTTTTCAATCACGTTGAATTTTTCTATCGTAAATCCCTGTGGATTGCTGTCAGACCGTACGGAGTTCACCAGTGAGCAGTTCGTGACCAAATTTCTGATGGTAAGATTACTGGATCTGATAATAAACTGTCTGGCATAAGTTTTTACGGCGTAGGGATAATTATCGAAGTTGGCAACAACACTGTCCACTTCAATCCTCTGCTGGATATTACCGGAAATGATTCTGTTATAGTATCCTTTCTCCTGGAGGTCCTTGTAGTAGTTAAATGCGGATTGGTCAGCCAAATTAAAAGCCCTTTTGACATTACTTTCAATCGCATTCTTATCCGGAGCTATCGTGAAGAACAATTCATGAAATCTTCTCACATGCTCCCTAGCTTCAACCGGTCTATTGATCGACATATCCTGTGAAAGTGCTACCATCAATGATTTACCGTTATCCAGCACATAAATCTTCTGACGCTGCTCTTCGGCAAACTGGTAGGATTTAAATACCACCACGCCTACAACACCAAAACACAACACCACAAAAACAAACGTAAATAATCGGATCTGCTTGAAACTGCTCTCAATATTTCTTAAAGTTTTAAATTCCATAGAACTGTATTTTTTATTTTAATAATCTTCCCGAAATATTACCTGTTGCAGAACCTGCTGCAGCGCCCGCAATATTACCCGACTTTGTAGCGGTCTGGTTCACATTACGCATGAAATTGCCTGCTCCTCCTGCCTGTATCACCCAGCCTGTAACCGTTGGTACTGTAAAATAGCCGATGATGCCAATCACCATATAAATAATATAAACCGTATTTGAAGTGTCAGGAATAAAAGTGGGGTCAGCAAGCATCTCTATATCCCGTTCCAGAATAAGGGCCTGGATCTTCGCCAGAATGGCACTGAATATATCGGCAACAGGAAGCCACAAATAAACACTGATATATCTTGTCAGCCATTGGGTCAGTGTGGTCTGAAAACCATCCCAGACGGAAATCGCAAAGGCTATCGGTCCCAGGATTGAAAGAACGATCAGAAAGAAGGTTCTGATGGTATCGATAACCAATGCTGCTGACTGAAAAAGGATTTCAAGAAACTCGCGGAAACCATCTCTGATATCTTTCTTGATCGCAAACATTTCTCTTTCGATATACATTCCTGACATCGTGACCAAATCAGATGGTGACCATCCAAGTTCTTCCAGTTTTTTGTCAAACTCTTCATTAGAAATCAAATAAGCCATCTCTGGATTTCTGAGCATGGCTTCCCGCTCTAAAAGATCTTTTTTCTGCTGTAGTTCATTCATATCCAATACCTGGTTTTCCAACATTGAATGACTTCCCTGAACAATCGGACTCATAACGCCATTTAATCCTCCTAATACCAATGTTGAAAAAAAAATAATGCAGATGCCAATGGCAAAAGGTCTCAGCATTGGAAACAAATCGATGGATTCCGCACGGCTCAATGACTGCCAAACTTTTAATGCCACATAGAATAAAGCGCCTAATCCTGCGACTCCTTTTGCTACAGCAGCCATATCAGCGCACATCGGCATCATTTCTTCATAAACGGAACGCAGTACTTCGTGTAAATTGTTCGGTTCCATCTTACCAGTATTTTTGATTGGAGGTTCCGTAAAGATCTAACACCCTTTGGGTGTTGTTCTGTTTTTTTGCCCTCAGATAGCTTACTGAAATATTCTTATTGGTATAGTAGCGTACAAGATTATGATATGCTTTCACTTCTTTGTACACTCGATCAATAACATCCATTCTTTCTTTGTCGTTGAGGGAAAGGCCGTTGGATGAGATAATTTCTTTGAGTTCTTTCAGCAGCTCCGTGCTCTCCGTCAAAAGAGCAGAATAACCATTCGCAATAGATGCTAATTCCTGCGCATTAAAGTTGGGGTCATTGAGCATTTTGCCGAAATTATTGACATACATTTCAGAAACATCACCCACTAAAAGAACAGTTTGCTGGACCTTTCTGGCATCTTTTACCAGATTATTGACAGCTTTGAGCTTATCATAATACTCTTTACCCTGCTCGTACACCTTTTTGACCTCGTTGAAGTTCTTAACAACGTTGGACACCGTTGACGAAGTCTGTACAATTTCGTTGGCAGAGTTCAAAATACCTGATGCCAGATTAGCTGGATCAGTCACTACAAATTGTGCTTTCGCAAATGTTACGGTAGCGAAGAATGCTACCATTACTGTTTTAATGATTAAATTTTTCATTGTTATAAAATTTTAAATGATTTAATGGTCTTTTGTATTCGATTTGATTCTCTTAAGAGATATCCTCCTGATGGCATGTTCTACATTACCGTCAAGTTCTGATGCAAGATTCATCACTTCCATTTTTTCAGTTTCTTCGGTGGTATAAGCCAGATATTCCTCACTGGACACTTCAGTGGCATAGACCGCAGAGTGCGTTCCGCCTAATCCTATCCAAACCTCTTTGTACAGTCGCTTTGGATCATTGTTCATATTAATTGAAAGAACCTGGGATTTTTCTTTATCAGTCAATCCGAGCATTGCCTGGATATCATCGAACTTGTTCATGTACTTCCTTTGGTCAAGAAGAATCTTACAATCCGAATTGTTAATGATACTTTCTTTCACAATCGGTGACTGGATAATATCATCGACTTCCTGCGTCACTACTATGGCTTCCCCGAAGAATTTCCTTACCGTTTTGAATAAATACTTGATGTACTCCGCCATTCCTTCTTTAGCAATCGCTTTCCATGCTTCTTCAATTAGTATTAGTTTTCTAATTCCTTTAAGTCTTCGCATCTTATTGATGAAGACCTCCATAATGATAATGGTAACTATTGGAAAGAGAATTTTATGATCTTTAATAGCATCGATTTCAAAGACAATGAAACGTTTTGATAAGAGGTCCAGCTGCTTTTCCGAATTGAGCAAATAGTCATACTCCCCTCCTATGTAGTAAGGTTCCAACACATTGAGAAAGTTCGCAATATCAAAATCCTTTTCTCTGACCTTTTTTCGCTCAAGTACTTTCTGATAATCCTCTTTGACAAAGTCATAGAATCCATTGAAAGAGGGTTGTTGTTCGTCGGATTTAATCTTTTCGATATAACCGCTTACTGCATTGGATAATGCCACTTCCTCAGAACGGGTCGGTGGTTCATCATCTCTTTTCCAAAGCGTTAAAATCAAGGTTTTAATACTCTCTCTTTTTTCGATATCAAAGACGCCGTCATCAGTATAGAATGGATTGAAAGCAATGGGATTATCCTCTGTATAGGTAAAATAAACCCCGTCCTCTCCTTTGGTTTTTCCTTTAATCAATTCACATAATCCCTGGTAGGAATTTCCGGTATCAACCAAAAGAACATGAGCACCCTGTTCATAATACTGACGCACCATGTGGTTTGTAAAGAAAGACTTACCGCTGCCTGAAGGTCCGAGGATGAACTTATTCCGGTTGGTAATGATCCCTTGCTTCATCGGCAGATCAGAAATATCCAAATGAATCGGTTTTCCGGTCAGGCGATCTGCCATTTTAATACCAAATGGTGACGGTGAATCCTGATAATTGGTTTCCTCGATAAAAAAGCACAATGCAGGTTCAATAAACGTGTAGAAACTTTCTTCACTTGGAAAATCTCCTGCATTGCCCGGAATTCCAGCCCAATATAATGTCGCTGTATCGGTAGTATTATGGCGGGGCTTACATTCCATCAATGCTAACGCACTGCCTGTATCATTCTTTAACTGCTTTAGCTCATGAGGATTGTCAGACCACGACATCACATTGAAATGAGCACGTATAGACTGTAAACCATAAGAATGGGCTTCATTCAGATACTTTTCAATCCACTCTTTATTGATCTGATTGGCTCTGCTGTATCTTGCGAGTGAATGCATTTTCCTTGCGGATCTTTCAAACTGCCTAAGATTTTCATCACTGTTGTCAATGAACAGATACTGGTTGTATATATGATTGCAGTTTAGTAGAAGTCCCACAGGGGAAGCAAATGACAGCAGACAATCACTGCGGTCCGTACTCAACTTTTCATAACGGCTGTGTGATGAAACAGTGCCTGGCAAATCTTCAGTGTCAGACAACGTATGCATACTAATACGGTTGTTACCAATCCGCATTTCTTCAGATCCCAACTTAATGTCCTGCAATGAGGGATTGGCTTCACGAGATAAAGTGAGATACTGTTCCAGTAAACCTGAGCTTTCTGAAGTTCCTGATATCTCATCTTCATTTATTCTTTCGAGATGGATATAACCGCTGTCATTCATTATCCGTTCCAACTGGTCCACAGCTTCTAGAACAAACATTGGATGATATTGAATTTTTGACAGGAATTGATTCAAGTGACATTAACAAATATGAGTTAGGTAAAATAAACCTAACTATGAAAACTCTAATTAAATTATCAAGCGCATTAAAAGTCAAACCGAAAGATTTGCTAGATTTTAAATTTAATTTTGAAAAATACGATACTGAAAAATCCTAACTTCCAGTTAGGATTTTCTTTTATTTACGAAATGCTTCGTAGTAAGGTTCGGAACATTGTTTTAGAACTTTTTCTGTTTCTTTAAATTCTTTTTTGGCTTTGATGTAGTAAGAAAAGTATTTCAAACTCATTAAAAAAAACAAGTGAAAATATTTTTTTTCAAATCTTTGTTAATAAACAGCAACTTTAAAAAAAGTTGTTTGAATAATTACACTATAATTCATCAAAATATAAGAATCCTTCTAAATTCCAATAACATCTAGAACTCATCATAATTTTTCGAGTTCAGAAATTATCGGGGTCTAAAATCCCTAAATTTGTGAAACAACTAATAACATTAAAACAAACATGAAAATTTTAAATTCGTCTCTGCGACAATTGTTTTCAATTATTAAAGAAAACTTTGGTTCATTTATACTTTCAATTTTTGGTCTCATATTATTTATCTTCTCAAGTAAATTACTTTATAGCTATTATTCAACTGTAGATTGTATTTTAGATTTTACAAACTTTAATATATCTAACAAACAGCAACTTGATCCAAATGAGTATGGTGATTATTTCGGTGGAGTAATGAATCCTCTTATAGGAATTACTGCGGCATTTATAACATTTTTAGCTTTTTACATTCAATTCGTTGCAAATCGAAAAATTACAAATCAATTTAAAATTCAGCAATTTGAATCACAATTTTATGAAATGATTAGATTACACAAGGAAAATGTTAACGAGCTTGAAATTACTCAAATTGAGATGGAAAGATTATTAAGTAGTACTGGGACACCATTATCATTTATGCCTAAATCAAAATCAATTAAAGGTCGGGAAGTTTTTAAAATTTTATCTAATGAATTGGAGATGACCTACAGAAACGTCTTAAAATATGTAGAACACAAAAAAATAGCATTTGAAGAAGCGTACGGAATCTTTTTTAATGGTTTAGATATAGCTGAAGATAATCTACTAGAATTGACAGGTTTTCGACAAAGATTTAGAGATGCCTTTTTAGAGCCTACTAGAATAAAACAGCAAAACATCTTCGAAGGTATTTTTGTAATTGCAAAATATGAATTATTTCAGGGGCACGAAAATCAATTAGGCCATTATTATCGACACCTATATCAGTCTGTTAAGTTTGTCGCAAACTATGATTCTGCAGTCTTAAAATACAGAGATAAAAGAAAATATTTAAGATTACTAAGAGCTCAGTTAAGCAATTACGAGCAGTTAATGCTATTTTACAATTGGTATTCTGGTTATGGTTATAATTGGGAGAAAAATAAATTTTTTTCTGAATTTAGAATGATACACAATTTACCGAATAATATTTTTTTTGATTTTGATAAGGAACATTTTAAGGCAGTCAAGCAGTCGATAAGAATTTCAAATCCTAAATATACCATGCTGGATGATCAGGATTATCTTTATGAATCCGATAGAAGAAAGTAATAATTAACTAGAAATAGAATTCTTGAATCTAATTACTATTAGCTTAACTGATACATACAAAACTGTGTTAGTATTGACAATGATGTTCGTACTATTGCAAATATTAATGTTAATAATTCTTAAGTGATTCCCCTTCGGAAATATTAATAATAATATTCAAAATTTAATGATTATCGATAATCCTGACGAAAGTCGGGATTTTTTTTGAAAAGCATTTGAAATCTTAGAGAAATTCCGTGAAAATACTGACTCAAAACTTTACGCTATTTTTTATTTTTGTTGTTTGCGGGAATCCATAAAATATTGTAAATAATGTTTTATAAATTTGATATATACAAAATATACTGATAAATATGAAATTACTTGAATCGAATGAGTGGAAAATTATTAAACAAATTAATATCATCTCAAAAAATTCTTATGCTGTTGACATTGCTATTGGGCAAATAATTTATGAAAGAGATATAAATGATGAATACAAGTATAATGATGGATCGGATGAACATAGAATAACGAAATTAATAAACTATCCAAAGCAAAACTGTTTTCCAACAGATGAAATTGATGATATAATATTAAACTCAATTAGAGATAAATATCCTAATTCTTTTATTACGAACTATCAAATAATTTTCGATTCTGATTCCGAAAGGATTTTACATTTTATCAATAGACCAAAAGAAGAAGCATACTTAGAAATTAGACCTGATTTTTCAAAAATAGATCTAAATACACTTTATGGACAAGAAATTGAGATCTTTAGAAAGAAAATAAATATCTATCAAGATTTCACTTTAGATAGTATTAAAAACCAGTATTTTGTAGGCTATTGTGACTATTTGCGACATAAAAATTTATTTAATAAACTTGATACAATAAAATTTTATTAAAAAATATAAATGTTTTGCATTAGAAACAAAGTATACGATTTAAAACACCAATGGACGATGGGATTTATTACTTTTAATTATAATTCTCTGTTATTAAATTGCACAGTAACCATGGTGTCAAGCATTCTTTAAAGTGCTAACAATATTACACTAATAATGAATCCAGACGAAAAAGTATTTAAAATACTATCCGTAGATGGTGGAGGAATAAAAGGTTTATACTCTGCATCTATATTAAAAAGATTAGAAGCAAAATTTAATTGCTTAACATCAGATCATTTCGATATGATTTGTGGAACATCTACAGGAGGTCTTATCGCTTTGGCTATAGCATCTAAGATACCGGCTGATAAAATATGTAAGTTTTATGAGGAAAAAGGAGAATTAATATTCCCAAAGCATCCCGTAAGAACTCTTCCTTTTATCGGTAAAATAGATATAGGATTTTTAAAGCAGATAGCAAAAGGAGGTAAATATAAACAAGAAGGTCTAAAAAAATCTCTTATAGAAATTTTTGAAGACAGAAAAATTGGAGATTCTAATAACTTATTATGCATACCTAGTTATTCAGTAACAGAAGCAAAACCAAAGGTTTTTAAATACGATCATCTTGAAGGTAATTTATCCCGTGATAATGGTGCTCTTATGTATGATATTGCATTAGCAACGTCTGCGGCGCCTACGTATTTTCCAATGGCGGAACTAGAATATTACCATAATGAACAATTCATAGACGGGGGTGTTTGGGCTAATAATCCAACATTAGTGGGTTTATTGGAAGCCTTAAACAATTTTGTAGGAACAAATAAGAATTATAATAAAATAAGTATTTTATCATTAAGTAGTTTGAGCATTACAGGAGGAAATCCAGTAGGCTTAAAAAATGAGCGGTCTTTCAAAGATTGGGGATCTGATTTATTTGAAACTTCTATGAATGGACAATCATATTTCACGGATTTTTTCTTAAAAAAAATTACCGAAATAAGTGATATAAACATTGATTATATCCGAATACCGTCTGTTAGCATCTCAAAAGATCAAGAAAGTTTAATACAACTAGATGTTGCAAACAAAGAGGCGTATGATTTAATGAAAATAAAAGCTGAAGAACAATCTTTAGTTTATGAAAAAGATGAAAAAATAAACAAATTATTTACAACAAAAAAAACATATACAATTAACCATGGCTGATTTACATTCTACATTTATTGAATTTAATGACTGTATAAAATTAAATTCTACAGAAAAAAAACAATTAAAAACATCTAGGAATTCTGTAAGAACAGATATCCGTACATATTTTAATAATAATCGTGATAAGCACACTGTCAGTTTCAAAGGGCAAGGGTCATATATGATGAATACTACTATCGAACCATTGTCCAAAGAATTTGACATAGATGATGGAGTATATATTTTTGGAAAAGAAGAAGATAAACCTTCTGTACAAACAGCACATAATTGGATTTATGACGCAGTCAAAAATAGAACGAGTTCTGAGCCTTTAGATAAAAATACTTGTGTTAGAGTAATATATAAAAATGATTACCATGTTGATTTACCTATTTACTATATATTTGATAGAAATGAAGACCAGTATACTTTTTTAGAAGAACCACCTTTATTAGCTCATAAATCAAAAGGATGGATTGAAAGTGACCCATATAAATTTAAAATTTGGTTTGATGAACAAGCTAAAGATAAACCTCAGTTAAAAAGAATAGTTAGATATTTCAAAGCTTGGTCAAACAAAAAACAACAAGATAATAATTCTTTAAAATTTCCTAGTGGAATGATTTTTACAATTTTGGCTAGCGAAAACTATTATGCTGATACAAGGGATGATATTTCTTTATTGGAAACATTAAAAGCAATTCAGAAAAAAATTGATAACAATAAGTTTTTCACCAGTTATTCTTGTTATAGACCAACAACAGATACTTCTGAGAATTTACTTGATAAATATTCTGCGAACACTACAAAAAGTAACTTTTTAGATGCATTAGATAGTTTCATTAAATCAGGAGATCAGGCTATAGAATTGGAATCAAAAAAAGATGCATGCTCAAAATGGCAAAAACATTTAGGAGATAGATTCCCATGTTCAAATATTACTGATGATGAATCTAAATCATCAGCTAAAAAATTCAGTCAAGTTGAAAGAATCCTTATTGATAATAGGTCTGCATGATGATTAGTGCAATCTTTGATAAATTAAGTAAAACAGAAAACTGCAAATACGTAGATAAAAGTACCTTAAATGACAAAAAATTTAACGGGTATCATACTATAATTTCCGTTGATACTGAAATATCTTTTGATCATAGACTAATTGAGATAACGCTATACATTTGTTTTGAAGAGAACTTAGAAATAAACTTACCAAAAGTATACATCGACAAATTATCTTATGAACCATTAAAGTATATTCCCCACATAAATAGTGATTTAAGTGTTTGTACTATTGATGAATCATTGAATTTTTTTTATAATTCCGATGAACTTCCATCAATTGTTTTACAGTTGATTTCGAAAGCAAAAGCTATTATTAGAGATACAGAGAATAAGGAATATTCCAAACAAGAATTTGCTCGAGAATTTCAAGCTTATTGGAGCATTTCATATTCAAAAGACGATAAATGCAATCAAAACGGATTAGCATTAATAGACCATACTATTGATAATGAAATACAAGCAATTTATTTTGCAGGAGGAATTGGAAATTATAAATATTTAATTTATAATGATCAGAATCTTTTTTATAAATTTTCGGATTATTTAAGGAAGCGAAAGATTGCATATATTCCAATTCCAATATTTCAAGTTAATTATAATAAAGAGATTCCTCCATTTGATATAACATATGAAGAATCCAAAAAATATTTAGGAAATGATAGTTTTCCAAATATAAAAAAACAATTTAATAAATTCAAGGGTAATGATTTTCTTATTATTTTTAAAAATATTCAAAATGAATATTATGGATGGAAATATCCCCACTTTGAAAAAATTAATGGATTTAGAAATAAGAGCAACTGGGAAAAACTAACATCTCCAATAATAAAAGAGAAAAAAGTTGATAGAGTTGCATTTTCGGAAATCACTCCCAACCGTTTAATTAAAAGGACAGATGGTGTAAACAGAAGTAGAGATTTATCAATAAATGTGATTGGACTAGGCAGCGTGGGATCAAATTTCTTACATTTTCTATCAAAATTAAATATCCAAGAAATCAATTTGGTTGATCCTGACATATTAAGTATCGAAAATATATATAGATATAATTATGGGTTAGACTTCATACATGAATACAAAACCAGAGTTATACAATATAATTTACTTAATAAAAATCCTTTCTTAGAAATAAATACATTTGAGAAGAATATTACTGATGTGATAAAAAAAAGACCTTCTTTTTTTAGTGATAATGATTACAGCTTCCTCATAACCGGAAATACGAGATCAGAATTATATATTTTGGATTACTTGCAAAAAACTAATACTGACAAGCCCTTGTTTATTATCTGGGTAGAACCATATATGGCAAGTGGACAAGTAATGTATATTGAGCCTAAGGATATAGTGAAAGCAAAAGATTTGTTACTAAATTATCCACATCATATATTAAAATCAGCAGAGAATTTGGATAAATTATATATAAAAGAAGGATCGTGTCAATCTGGTTATTATCCATATTCAGAAAGTTATTTAGTATTGTTTTTATCATCGTGTTTTCCATATATTTATGATATAATTTTTAGAAATAGCAATAATAAATCATGTACCATAAGTTGGTATGGTGATATTAATTTTTTAAACAGCTTAGAGCTGACTTTAAAAGATAATATTGATGAATCATTTTCATTTAAAATAATAAACCATGAATTTTAAATATTATAAAACAAATAACTTAATTGCTTTTGTACCCATTTTAACAATTTTACTTACACTATTTTATAATCAATTTGAAGGTTTAATAAATAGTAATGAAACTTTGAAAAGTATTTCTAGCTATATTTCAATATTTTCCGTTTTAGGATTAATTACTTTATGCTTGAAACTAATTGACCACGAGTTTTGGAAGTATAAAATATCCAACTTAATTATAAATATTCCTGACTTGAATGGAAGATATGAGGGAGAAATGATATCTTCATATAATAATATAAAACTTAAATGTGTAATGGAGATTACACAAACAGCATCTACAGTGCATGTATGCACATATGTAGGTGATTTTCAAAATATTCAATCATCAAAATCCATAACAATTTGTGAAGAATTAGAAAAGCAAAAAAATGGATTTTATAGGCTTTATTATAATTATGAGAATGAGTCTAGCCAACCAAACAAAGGAGGTCATAAAGGTACAGCATATCTTGAATTTTTTCCTGATATAAAAACATTGAAGGGTAAGTATTTTAACGATAGAAGCAATACTGGTTCTATTGAAGTAAATTTAAAATCTAAAAAATTAAAAGGTAGATTTAATGTATAATAAATATAAATTAAAAAAGATAATTAATCTTATTAATGAGAATAAGGATAAATCTTTCAGTGGTACAGGACTAATTATATATGAAAATTTACCTTCCTTACCTGTAGAACCATTGATAAATAATAATTTAATAGAATCGGATATTACTGATGATAATGATATAGTTAAAAAACTTCTATTAATAAATAAAAAAAGTTGTATCTATCATGATGGTTTTCATCTTTTAGATAAAAATATAAATTTAACACATCTATCCTACTATTTTTCAACGCCAATTAATAAAACATTCAAACCTAAATTGGAAAGAGGAAGCAGGTATAGAACAGCATTCTATGGTTCATTATTAGGCGATGTACAATGTACTGTCATAATTGGATATTCTTATGAGCCTATATTTTTTGTAAAAGGAAAAGAACTATCATTAGATGAATTTTAAGTTTGAAAATATTAAGATTACTATAGATGAGAGCTTGCTGGATATATTTAATGAATATATTCAAGATGATCAAAAAAAAAATGAAGCTGGGGGAATATTGACAGGGTTAATCTATAAGGATATGGTGGAAGTATGTAATTGTTCAGTCCCAAGTTCACATGATAGACGTAGCAGATATAATTTTGTTCGGTCAAAAATCGCTGCACAAGAATTTCTTATTAATCGATTTAAGATAAGTGATGGTCGAGAAATCTACCTAGGAGAATGGCATACTCATCCAGAGCAATATCCTACCCCATCTTATTGTGACATTGTGAGCTTTAAAAAAACAATTAAAACCAATAAATTTTATTCCGAATTATTTTTCATGATTATAGTCGGGACAAAAGGCTATTATTTAGCTATATATAACAAAAAAGGAAAAGTTTGTTATGAAAGCAAAATACCATTAGAATAAATAGGACATCAAAAAATTTCGCAATATTAATATGAATATTTTATAAATTATTTATATAAAAAATAATGATTACAATAAATAATGTAATTTATTTTCGATTTAAAAATTCCACCTTGAGTTGTTATATTTGTAAACAACTTATAATTGATGCAAAAACCCACTCCACATACCTTTAGAAAAGAAGCCATCTACATTGATGGTAAAGACAAAACTGATGAGATAGAATCTTATTCTTTTGAGGGCAATAAGTGTGTCGTGGTGTATAAAAGCAGTGGTAAGGCCTATTCTTATCCTCAACATAGAATTAAGATGGTGAGATCTGCTATTCAAAGTGAGAGAGCAAGAAATATTTTTTCTTATCTAAAGGCGATTGCAGAAAGTATTGGTTTGAAGACAGAGGAAGGCAATAATATTCTTGCCAATAGCTATGGGAAGATATCTTTTATTCCTGAGACTTCTATTCTGTATAATTTCCTTAATGGAAAAGATCCCAATAAGAATTACCACGCCTCTCCTATTGACATCTTTCCTTTTGGTTTTAATCTGAGCCAGAGAAAAGGAGTTGATCATGCATTTTCAAATCCGCTAAGTGTTATTGAAGGGCCTCCCGGTACTGGAAAGACCCAGACGATTCTTAATATTATTGCCAATGCGGTGATGAATAATCAGAGTGTGGCTGTTGTTTCAAGCAATAATTCGGCGACCAAAAATGTTTTTGAAAAGTTGGAGAGCAATGGAGTTTCTTTTATAGCGGCATTGTTGGGAAGCAGCCAGAATAAAAAAGAATTTATCGATGCTCAGACTGAAATCCCGGATCTATCAGATTTTAGATTAGAGGAGAAACAGGAACAATCTCTTATTAAGTCTACTCCCCTTCTTTTTGCCGAGCTTGCTGAAAAGTTGGAATTAAAGAATGAACTGGCTTTACTTACGCTGGAAATAGATAAGATCAAAACAGAGCAACAGCATTTTACAGATGATGTCGCTTTGGCAACGGAAATCCGTTTTAAAAAGAATATCAGTTCAGACCAGCTGCTTTCATTATGGGTGACGTTGGAAGACTATGAGAAAACTGGTAAGAGATTTTACTGGTGGCGTAAACTTATATTTCCTTTTCTGTACGGAGTGAGAGATAAGATTTTTTATACCTTATCGTATGAAGAGATGATCAGGATTGTTCAATCAAAATACTATGGGATAAAAATTTCAGAGCTTGAATTTAGAAAGCAGGAGCTGCAAACTACGTTACAGCATTTTTCCTTCCATGATAAAATGAAAGAATATACGGAAGGATCGATGCAGCTGTTTAAAAACAAACTCTACCAAAAATATAAAGGACAGGAACGTTCAGAATATACTGAATGGGATCTTCGTTTTAAATCAGAAGAATTTATTAAAGATTATCCCGTCATCATGAGTACAACCTACTCATTAAGAAGAAGCCTTGCTGAAAATGTAGTCTACGATTATGTCATTGTTGATGAATCTTCGCAGGTAGATCTTGCAACAGGTGTGCTCGCATTATCCTGTGCAAAACAGGCCGTCATTGTGGGAGATTTAAAACAGCTCCCCAATGTAGTGGATTCTGAAACAGCAGAAAATACAGATCAGATTTTTAAGAACTATTATATTCCGGAACCTTATCGGTATTCTAACCATAGCCTGCTTTCTTCGGTGATAGAAGTATTTCCCAAGGTGTCTAAAACACTGTTAAAGGAACATTACCGCTGCCATCCTAAAATCATTGATTTTTGTAACCGTAAGTTTTATAATGATCAGTTGATCATCCTTTCAGAAGGACAGACGGAAAGAGAACCTTTATTAGTCTATAAAACAACTGAAGGCAATCATGCCCGTCAACGAGAGAATCAGCGACAGATTGATGTGATTATTCAGGAAATCATTCCACAGCAAAAGCTGGAAGGTGTGAATCTGGGAATTGTAACGCCATACCGTAATCAGACCTTAGCACTGCAAGGAACATTTCAGGGAACAGATATCAAAGCCGATACGGTAGATAAATTTCAGGGAAGAGAAAATGATGTGATCATTCTCTCTACAGTAGATAATGAAATCTCTGAATTCACCGACAATCCGAACCGACTGAATGTAGCCATTTCCAGAGCCAAAGATCAGCTGATTCTATTGGTAAACGGAAATGAAAGTGACAATGACACGAATATCTCAGATCTGATACGCTATATTGATTACAATAATTTCAGCACGATCAACAGTGAGGTACATTCTATTTTTGATTACCTGTACAAAGGATATGAAGAAAAAAGAAGAGCACTTTTATTGGATCAAAAAAAGAAATCTGTTTTCGACAGCGAGAATCTGATGTATGCGTTAATCAAGGAAGTTTTATCTGATGATCAATTTTCAAAATATGGAGTTATCCTGCATCATCCATTGAGAAATTTACTGTTAGATTTTTCCAGATTAAGTTCCGACGAAGAAAAATATGCAAGACATCACGCAACTCATCTGGATTTTCTGATCTACAATAGGCTCGGGAAAAATCCAATATTAGCAATAGAAGTTGATGGTTATGAGTACCATAAATTGGAAAGCAGACAAGCTGAAAGAGATGTCATGAAAAATGAAATTTTAAAAAAGTATGGAATTCCGTTGGTAAGGTTTTCGACTACGGGAAGTGGGGAAAGAGAAAAGCTGATAAGCATCCTAAAAACATTAATAGGCTAATAATAAACCCCTCATAAAAGTTGCAAATCGGTTTCTTTTTTGGAAGATAAAATTATATAATGCTTAACGACACAGATAGATAAGTATTTAATAAAAACATCTCTGTACCAATGAATAGACCAACTATATTACTTCTTGAGACCAATACAGCATTTCTTATACTTTTTTCCAGAGCCGCAAGGACATTGGTCATTTCTACCAATTTTTTTATGACGACTCAAATTATTGTTAATTGGAAAATCCCTAACAGTTAATGTTTCCCGAACCATTTTTTTAGTTTCTAAGAAATTAATGTTTTTATTTGCGTCCGAATAATACAAAATATCGTCTTCGGACCAATCCGTTGCGTTAAGTAGAATGAAATCCTCAGAATTGGTTTGAGTAAATTTAGGAGCGTCGATAGCAATCCCTATTATTTTTTCATATTTAGGAAATTTGTTTTTTGTAACACCACAGGCGATTTCAAGCAGCGCTTGTCTTTTAGGTCTATATTCATTATCGTAATCCTTATTTCTGGGATCGTGTAATTGTAAAAAGACATAAACTGTATTTTTATAAAAGGATGGCATAATAGATAAATTACGCATAAGCGTTGTCCCATCTCCAGGAAATCCCTCTATAGCTCGTGTCATAAGATCAGACAACGTTCTTCTAAAAAATCTAGGCTCTTTGGCCATTTCACAAATGGCGCTTTCACCTTTAAAGATGTTACTATTTCCTTTAAGAGTTTGATCTAAGGCATTTTGAGTAGTATATTGAAGTAGATTATCCCACAGCTCAGATGTTTTATTTGCTTCTTTTCTCCTTTTGTACAAAGCTGAATTTTCAAAGGAGTTCCATGCACCTTCGGAAATCATAATACTGGTTGCTTTTTCATCTGTTACTCCAACAAAATGTTTTTGCTTTACCGAATCAAAGTTTTGAAAGTAATTAGCTAACAGGTCTTCTTCTCCGCAATAAATAATACTATCATAGTGTTTTAAAGCCTTCTCTTTCTCTGAAAGATATTCAGAAAAATCGTATACAGTATCTAATTCTTTAAGAATGATTTCTAAATTAAAGGTATCAAAAATATGAATAGGTTTATTACTATCAAGCTCCACGAGAAAAGGAATATCAAGCCCTAATTTTTCCATTTTACTGTAAGTTACAGCAAGACTTCCGTTAATATTTTCGGGGGAATGTCGCAAACAAGCTTCCGCTGCTCCATGAGCAATAATAATACTATATATAGTTAGATTGTCATGAGGTATGAGTATAGGAAAAGGTATTGTTTTTTTACTGTCCAAATATATTTTATCGGGATTTTCAAGTACATATCTTCTTGCTCCTTCCGCTGTTCTTATTTGGTTCTCAATTACATTTTTGTACCAGCGTTTCCATTGCACATTAATATCTCCTTTTAAATTATCGAATTTCCTGCTTTCACGATCAAAAAATAAAAAAATCTTATTGTCAAAGACAGCCATTAAATCGCACAATTCCTTTGTATCTTCTTTATAAGGATTTGGATAAGACCATAGTTTTAAGAAAGTAGCATCACATAGTTTTGCTAATATCCTTTCTGTTTCAGTATAACCCGTAGATTTTTCAATTGCCATTAGTTTTAATCTTTAAAAGATAATGTAAGGTAGCAATTATTTAGTGAGTCTACTATAGTTTTAATTTTTTTTTATTCGTTAATCAAGGTTTTAAACATTACTAACGTTAAATTTTTGAGACTACGGAAAACCGTAATTAGTTCCTTTAAAGTTCATTTAGATTTGTAGACATAAAATTAACTACAATGAAAAAATCGTTACTTTATCTGGTATTACTTCTCTCCGTTATTTCATGTACAAACTATTACACTGTTAGACTACAGGAAGATACACCTCTTTACTACAGCAGTGACAGCAGTAGATCAGTTACCATTATTCCTAAAGATACGGAAGTTTTCTTGTCTTCAAAAGCTGGTAAGAAAAATTACAGCAAACTTAAATGGGAAAATTATTACGGGTGGGCCTATAAACCCAGCTACACAGCTTATAGCGGTTATTCTAAAACCTCATCGTATTCTTCTTCACCAATAAGATCATCCTCTAGTTACAGTTCTCAATCAAATTCAGGTGGTTCAGTACATGTTAAAGGTTATACGCGAAAAGATGGAACTTATGTGCGACCTCATACAAGGAGTGCACCGAGAAGGAGATAGTTGCAATCAAAATTGTTTTGTCAATCCTTTCAGAAAGCAATGATTACGGATTTCCGTAATGAAAATGATGACCAAAAATTTACTTTTGATCTGGTATTAATCTGTTTTAATATCAAAATAATTATTAATTAATCTTTATTGTACTATGAATACAATCGAAGCAATCAAGCCAGGCCCTAAGCCTAAAAAACCGGATGGAGAACCTGACAGAAGAAGAAGGGTAACACCCCCCAATCAACCGAAACATCCAAAGCTAAAACCTCACGAACACGAAAAAGGGGATTAGACTTGGATAAAAAGTAAAATGTAGAAGCAGCTCATCGGCTGCTTCTTTACTATATTATTTTTTTGAAATTAATTTCTGATTCCAAATTCAAATGATGTACTAAAATCTTCTTTAAGAACTATAAAAGCATCAAACTTCTTCCCGTTTTTACTTTTCATGTTCTTGACGAGTGATGTTTTATTTTGAGTTAATAATAAAGTAAGATCTTTAATAGTTAGCTGTATTCCACAGATAGTTCTAAAGAGAATCCAACTGCATTGTTCATCCGGGCATTTTACGATTTTGTCTTTGATAATAAGAGTATGCTGTTGGCATTTGGGGCAGTTGAGTTGTGGAATATTTTCTTGAGGAATATGGAGTGATAAAAGTTCGCTGGTGATTTCTGCTGTGTAGTGTTGGATGTCGTTGATGAATTGGTCTTTGTTGAGTTCACCTTTTTCAATTCTATCCAGTGCTATTTCCCACTCTGCGGTCATTTGGACGTTAGCAATTTTCTGGTCTTTGACAAGGTTATAGACCTGTAAACCTTTATCGGTGGGATGCAGGATTTTATTTTTTCTGATGATATAGTTTCTGCTGAGCAGGGTTTCAATAATGGAAGCTCTGGTGGCTGGGGTTCCGATGCCGATATTGGATAGCGCTTTCTGTTCTTCTTTGTTTTCAATAGATCTGCCTGCGTTTTCCATCGCTGATAAGAGATCAGCTTCTGTATAAAGATTGGGAGGTTGTGTAGTTTTTTCCAATAGGTCGGTTTTTGTGATCTTCAGTTCATCGCCGATTTTGAGTTCCGGAAGTTCAGTAAGGACTTCGTCACCATTATTGGTATTTTCATTGTCAGAAAGGATTCCTTTTATCGCTCGCCAGCCTTTGCTGAGTATTTTTGATCCCTTGATTTGGAATTCATAATGATGAACTTTGATGGTGATGTGACTGACTTGCTTTGTACAGGCATGGGATAGGGATTCCAATAAGCGGTAAGCAATCATCTCATAAATGGCTTTTTCGGTAGTACTAAGTGCAGAAGGTGTTTTGGTTGTTATGAGTAATCCGTGATGGTCGGTAACTTTTACATCATTGACGATCCGCTTGTTGAAGTTTCCAAATTTTAAATGGGTTATGGCAGTTTTGAATGGGTCGGATGTATTAAGGATTCTGACCAGCTCAGAAATTTCAGGCCATAAATCTTCAGGAATATACTTGCTGCCGGTTCTGGGATAGGTAATAAATTTCTTTTCATACAAGCTTTGGGCAATCTGTAAAACCTCATCGGCAGAAAGGCCAAGCTTTCTGTTGGCTTCTTTCTGTAATTCCGTGAGATCGAAAAGTAACGGAGATTGTTCCTGCACTGTTTGAATGGATACATCCTCTACGACACCTCTTCCCTCCCGCTCTATGAATTTTTGGATTTGTTCTGCTTGCTTCTTTTCTTCCCACTGCAGCTGTGAAAGGCTGGTGAAGTCTGTATATTCTTTTCTATGGCTCAGCTGGATTTGAAAGTACTTTTGCTTGTTGAAGTTTTGATGATGAAGAAACCGTTGACAGATTAAAGCAAGGGTTGGTGTTTGCACTCTGCCTAATGAATAAACATCTTGGTTTCCGGCGATGGTTAATGCCTGGGTAGCGTTGATTCCTACCAGCCAGTCCGCTTCGCTTCTGGCTTTAGCAGCTTCGTACAAACCGTCAAAAGCATCGCCTGGCTGAAGATTCGTAAAACCTTCCTGTATTGCCTTTTCGGTAAGGGAGCTTATCCATAGTCTCTCAAAAGGTTTGTTGCATTGTAGGTAGTGATAGATATAGCGGAAGATCAGCTCTCCTTCCCTTCCAGCATCTGTGGCGACAATAATACTGCTGCATTGATTGATGACTTGTTTTATGGTGTTGAGTTGTTTTAAAGCGGAAGGATCAGGCTCATAGCCGTTTGCTTTCTTTAGTTTTTTAGGAGTCAGAATAAAAGGGTCTGGAAAGATAGGCAAAGAGGTTTTGTTAAAGCCTTTTATACCATAATCTTCCGGCATTCCCAATGCGATCAGATGTCCCAATGCCCAGGTGACACAATATCCGTTACCGGACAAGTAACCGTCTTTTTTTTCATGAGCTCCTAACAAATGTGCAATTTCTCTTGCGACGCTCGGTTTTTCTGCGATGATTGCTTTCATATGAAGGATTTAAATATTGATTATAGTTTTAGCCCCCTTGGTTTTCTAACCTTTTTTTGCTGATCTTCCTGCTGTTGATTGGCAGGCTGCTGCTGTTTTGATTCTAAAGGCTCCTTCACATTTTTAGTAGCTTCATTGGTTTTACCCTGGGTGTTAACCGCGGTTTGGGTGTTGTGATCCTCTGTAGGTTTTGCCTCTTTAAGTTTATTAGGATGGGTAAAGGAGAATTCGGTTTTGGAGGTTTCTTTGTTGAAGGTAATATACCCCTGATAGGCTTTGCCTTTGGCATCCGTAAGGCCGTCAATATAAATGGTTTGCCCGGCTTTGAACTTTTCATACTGTGAATCGTCCAGTTCTTTTCCTCTGAATACTTTAGGTGCTTCTGGATCCGTATGCTGGGTTTGCTGTTGGTTATAATGATGATGTTGACTTTGCTTCGGTGCCTGGTTATTGCCAAACAGAAATTCCACATACCGCTTATCTGCATTGAATTGTACGATGGCATCGAAAAGCTCACCTTTTTTGGAGGTCATGCCTTCAAGATATAAAGGTTTTCCTTCCAGTAAGATTTGTTTTTGATGTTCATTGAGCTGTATACCTTTGATTTCATCTGGAACTTTCATGTACTCCGCCCTGTAAGCTACCAGTTCATTGGTTAAACGGTCACGGCTGATGACTGATGGAATGATTTCATCGGTTTTAGGATTGACCAGATCCACTACCCTGCCCATATTCCCGGTTTCTTTCAGGTTCTTTTTGTCTTCATCACTAAACTGATGACCCAGGAATTTATTATTGAGGTTAGGTTCTTTCCGAATACCGTGCAGATGAACGGCAACCTGCCCTGTATCTCCTGTCTGAAGGGAAAGCCTGACATCCATCTTACTGACCGCCGTTCCAAGGTTTATGGTGATGGGAATTAATGTATTGGTTTTAAAACCTCTGAGTAATGAATCCATAGCGTTCATCTTTTCAAGCTTCTCCTGATTAAGGCCGAACTTTTCCATCGTTTTCCAGTCGATCTGTTCTGGCTGAAAACGATATTCCTGATTGTCTGTGTTGTTGTCCATCGTATATTGATTTTTTGGATTGTTGTTGTGTCGAGGTAAAACTTCGTAGTCTTTCAGCTTTTCTTTTTCTTCGGGGGATGCCTGATCAACATATTTTTGAAGATCCTTGGCGGTATTGACAGCATCATATTCTGAAACTTTGAAAAAGTTGAAATGCGTGGGGTTTTTAAGCTGCCGGTAAAAGTTGGAAAAGAAATTGGAGAATAGATCGCCGTGTTTATCAACCCTGATCAACTGCTCATTATCCTTTTTTTCCTGTGGAGGAACCTTTTGCAGATTGCCATCCTGATCAATTCCTTTAACCATTTCAACCTGGTTGGTATGAATGTTCAGCACTATCAAAGTGTCTGTTGATGGTTTGAGTCCACCAGATTCCTGTGAATTTATCAATTCATCTTCCATTGTATTTTATTTAATGGAACGAAGGTATAGGCTTAATTAAGTGACTCGTAAAGATTGGAATGGTGATGAATGATTTGGCGGTGGATGTCTTGCTACTATCAAGAGTTTAAACACTCCCGGATCAATTGATGGACATCAGAAAGCTTATAATACAGCTTTCCGCTGATAGTATAGTAAGGCAGTTTCTTATCAGTCCGGTACCGCTGTAATGATCGGGAACTTATTTTTAAAAGCTGTAAAACATCCTGGTTATCCAGAAGCTGCTCTCCGTCTACTTCTATAAATCTGGATTGGTTCTTAAGCATCTGTTCTTTCAGTAGGTCAAATCTTTCCATGATTCTTTCCATCCAGGCTATAAATTCTGTTCTTTCGATATTCATAACTGTGATTTTTATGATTGCTGGTGATGTAAAATTGAACAAGAGAAATCATATAAAATCACTACTTTTTCATAGTAATGAAAAAAAATATCGATTGATAGAAACCTTAACCCACAGGATTGTAACTTACAAATTATTTAATAGTAATGACTACCGACTATGAGTGAAATGTCTGATTTTAGAGAAAATTATATTAAACAACTTGAAAGAGAGGCAGAAAAAGCATTAAAAGACAATGAAAAAATAATTCTTGAGTTTATACACTTTGCTACGAACAAGAATCTAGAATTAACTACTCAAAATTTTAAGTATACGCAAATATCAGGCATTATTGTTGAATCACCTGACATACTTTTGAAATTAAACGAAGATCTATTCCCTGACAAGGGCGGGCTTTTAGACTATAAGATGAGAAGTTCAATTTAAAAAGCAAATATTCTCTGATGGTTATTTTTTTACAGACAACTATATCACAATGGCTAAGTCTTTATTCAGACGGAACTACTCATTTTTAAACGGCTACCAACTGGCTCATTGTGATTCTCTTTTGAAATATTTTCTACATGCGGATCGGAAAAGGATATCCGTATCAATGATATGATAATAAATACAGATGTTTTCTTGGGGAGAAGATCAATTTGGAAAAACATTATATCTAAAATGATTTAATCGCAATCAACGAATGATTAGATAGTATAATGGAACGAAATATTAATTAATTTTGTAGACAGATACTGAATATTATTACTATAATGCAAATAATACCTGTTAGAAATATTCATTCAAGGATAAAAGAGCCTGGTACTTCGGGAGAATTTATTATCTGGAATTTGCGTGAACTTTTAGCTGGCAAAGATATGGTGCAGGAACTACACAGGCACAGTTTCTATTTCCTGCTCATTATAGAAAACGGTACCGGCGAGCACATTATTGATTTTATTTCTTATCCGTTGGTTGATCGATGTATTTACCTGATACATCCGGGGCAAGTTCATGAACTTATGCTTAGCTCAAATAGCAAAGGCTATCTTTTACAGTTTACGGATGAATTTTACCTGAATTATGATATCACAACAAATCAGATACTGAAGGAAATCAGTCAGAATAGCTACTATTCAGCTGCCCCTGAATCTTTTGAAAAAATATTGTCTTTAATGGCAACAATAAAAAAAGAAATATCTGATAAAAAATATAGATATGAATATGCCATACAAGTAAATCTTCAATTGCTTTTTGTAGAATTATTAAGACAAAAACATAATCTTATTACAACTCAAACTGATGAAAAAAAATCTTATCAGTTAAAACGTTTAGAAGAATTTAAGGAGTTGATAGCCGATAACATCTCTGATCATAAACAGATTTTTTGGTATGCTGATCAAATGAATATGACTACCTACCAATTAAATTCCATCACAAGAGCAACTTTAGGCAAAACATGTTCAAAGCTCATTAACGATCATATCTTGCTTGAAGCAAAACGCTATCTTTTGGCCACGACCAATCAGATTAACCAAATCTCATGGCATCTTGGATATGAAGATGTCTCTTATTTTATCCGTTTCTTTAAAAAACATACAGGCTATTCTCCAGAAGCGTTCAGAAACAATTTTAAATAAGTCCCATTCAACTTCATTTTTGTCCTATTATCTGGGTAAAGCTCTATAATACCTTTGCAGCTGTAACATGCAAGGTGTATGAAAATAATACGAAAAATACTGCTTACGGGAATTGTCGGAACATTCTCAACGGATATTTGGACTATCATTCTAAAGGTTTTTGGAGTACATTCTCACGGACTGTTGCTTGTAGGCCAATGGATAATTTCTCATTTAAGCCTATCCTCGCAAAAAGAACTTGAGGGGAAAGCATTATATCTCGGTTGGACGGCGCATTACTGTCTTGGAATGCTATTCGCCTTTGTACCCATTGCGCTATATGGACAGAAGTGGCTGCATCGCCCTACTTTTGCTACCGCATTAATCACAGGCCTGACTACATTCATGTTCAGTATTTTCATCATCCAGCCGATACTAAATTTTGGTGTGGCATTTTCCGAATATACCGGACAGCCTGTTATTCTCCTGAAAGTAGCCTTGTTTCATATTGTGTATTGTATCGGATTATACGGTACAGCAAGAATAATAGCTAATTGTCCAAAAACTCAAAAAACATAAAAAATACCGAATATGAAATACACTGATAAAGGATTGTTAACGACAATTTCACTATGCATATTGCTAGCCTCCTTGGGAACCAGCATTGTTAATATTGCACTTCCTTCATTAACTGCTTTTTTTGCGGCGAGCTTCCAGGCCATTCAATGGGTTGTTATTGCTTACCTGCTTACTATTACTGCATTTGTTGCCATTGCAGGCAAGTTGGCAGATCAACATGGTCATGAAAAAACGTTACTTTTCGGAATCGTTGTATTTACGCTTTCTTCATTAGCGTCGGCGTATGTGTCTAATATTTGGTTATTAATTGTTATGAGGGCAATTCAGGGAGTAGGAGCTGCTATATTGTTGACGGTAAGTATGGCAATGGTTAAAAGGAATATAGCAAAGGAGAGAACTGGAACTGCTATGGGGATTCTGGGTACAATGTCTGCCATCGGAACTGCAATAGGACCTTCAGCAGGAGGATTACTGTTATCCCATTTTGGATGGCCGTCTATTTTTCTACTGCTTACTTTTTTGGGAATAACAGTTTTTTTTCTGGCAAAACGTTTTCTCACAAAAGAAGAGCCTATATACAGATCTGGACAAATACATTTTGCCGATATGCTACTGCTCTCGTTTACGGTAGGAACCTATGCATTAGCAATGACCATCAGTAAAGAAAGTTTCAATATATACACACTTCTGTTATTTCTGGTTTCACTTCTTTTGGGAATGCTTTTTTTCTTGGTACAGAAGCGCAGAACACATCGCCTGATAGATGTCAGTATCACTAAAAATAAACTCCTGATAAGTTCATTACTGAGAAATTTAATTGTTTCATGCTTGATGATGACTACGCTGATTGTCGGTCCTTTTTTCCTTGCGTCAGGTTTAGGGTTCAGTAATGACGTAGTAGGTGGAATAATGTCCATAGGCCCGATGATTTCCATTTTCACTGGCATTCCTTCTGGGAAGATCGTAGATAATATTGGTACTGAGCTTACTATGAATACAAGCTTGATTATATTGCTTGCCGGGACACTATGTTTAGCCTTACTGCCCGGTATTTTTGGATGGGTAGGATATGTTATCGGAATCATCCTGCTAACTCCGGGATATCAACTGTTTCAGGCAGCCAATAATACTTCTATAATGTCAACAGTAGGTGAAAAGCAGACAGGTGCTGTTTCTGGTATTCTGAATTTATCCCGTAATATCGGGCTTATTACAGGAGCTTCGCTAATGGGCACATTATTTATGAAGGCTACAGAATCCGCACCCGAAGCAGCGAGTCAATCCGAAAGAATGTTTTTCGGACTTCAGATAACCTTTCTTTTTGTTGCTTTCCTTCTGATACCGTTAATCCTGAAAAGTCTTGTCCATAAATATAAGTTAAATAAAAAGTAAATAGAAAATGATTTCAAAAATCTCATTATTGCACGCTATTGCTATCCCTTTTTTGAGAACGTTCACTCTGGTATTATTTTTATCCTCTTTGCCTGTCTGCGCACAAACGGTCAATGAGTTTAATTCGTGGTGGTATTACACAGGAACGTATAAGATACTGCCCCGCATTAACGTGCAGACAATGTATTCGTGGAATAGGAATGATTTCGTTAGAAACTGGCAACAATCAAAACTAAAAATAGGAGCCGACTATGAGTTTAACAGGCATTGGAAAATTGCTGCGGGTTACGAATGGATAATCCTTTATCCTTACGGAGAATTTCCTATTTCAAAAAAGCGTACGGAACATCGGATTTATGAAGAATTAAAACATGATTTTGTGTTAGGCAAATTCAAGCTAAGTACTAGTGTAAGAGCGGAACATCGCTTTCTGAATACTGATGTAACTCACCGCATTCGATTACAGACGGGCGTAAAATTTCCCGTGTGGAAACAACAGAACCAATCTTTGATAGGTCTCTCTTTTTATGAGCAGATGATATTGAATACAGACAAACAATTGGTGAATCAGTATCTGGCACAAAACAGGCTTTATGGAGGAGCGGATATTTTCCTGGACAAATCGCTTACGCTAGGCCTAGGATATTTAAACCATCGCATTTATTTAACGAAAAACCGCATAGAAAATAATCATACTTTAATAATTTCTTTATACCATTATTTGGATTTGACTAAGAAATAACAACATTCACTAATTTGATGAATGAAAACATCATCCAAAAATAATATCTAAAAATGATTCTCTAATTTTGTAAAATGCATGAAAAATTACTCAAACTAATCTCACCGGTTATACCGCCATCTGAGAGAAAATGGTGTTTACAATATTTTGAGCCCACACTCTTTCCTAAAAACCGAGTGATTGAAGAAGAAGGCATGATACCAAAGTATTTGTACTTTGTAGTTTCGGGATACCTACGACTTTTTCACTACAATGATTATGGAGATGAAGTAACCACTCATATCAACTGTCCACCTGGATTTATCACCTCATACTTTAATTTTATTAATCAGACAAAATCCAATGAAAATTTGGAATGTATTACAGAATGTAAGCTGTTGAGAATTAGCAAAAATAATCTGGATATATTGACCGAAAAGAGTACCCTTTTTAAAAACTTTAGCATTTCAGTTTTTCAGCAATCGCTTGTCTATAATGATAATAGATCAAAAGAACTGGCGACATTAAGTGGTAAAGAACGATACCGGAAATTTATAAAAGATTATCCGCATATTTTACAGAATGTCCCATTACAATATATCGCTTCATTTCTTGGCATGGACCCTAAGAGTCTAAGCCGAATAAGAAAGGAATCACATTTATAAACTTAAGTGATAAACATGACAAATTTGTAGCATTAAAAATTTTAATCACAATTGACATTAAGTAACATTTGTGAAGTATACCTAGAAAAGCTTTGCCGAATTTTGTCTCATATATTAAACAATTAAAAATTATGGTACAGAAAAGTTTGGCTTTAGTAACAGGTGCAAATGGGCATCTGGGAAATAACCTTGTGAGACTGCTGATAAAAAAAGGCGTTCCCGTGCGTGCGGCTGTCCGCAACATCAAAAATACGGCACCTTTTGCAGGGCTGGAGTGCGAGGTGGTACAAGCCGATATAACAAACATGCAATCTCTGACCACTGCATTGCAAGGTATACAAACATTTTATGCGGTCGGTGCTGCTTTTAAACTTTGGGCCAAAGACCCTAAAAAGGAAATCTATGATGTCAATATAGAAGGAACCCGCCTTCAGATAGAAGCTGCTGCACAAGCTGGCGTAAAACGCATTGTTTATGTAAGTTCTATTGCTGCGTTGAACTACACCAAACTTCCGACAAAAGAAAGCAACGGTTACAATCCCGATCGCAGGGATATGTATTATAACTCAAAAAACGACGGTGAAAAAATGGCCTTTAACCTAGCCAAAAAACACAATATAGAACTGGTTGCCGTATTGCCGTCTGCCATGATTGGTAGTGAATCATTTGCACCGCTAAATGTATCTTACAATATCATTAACCTGATTTTGAAAAAACAAATCCCTATAGAAACCAATATCACTCTTAATTGGATTGATGTAAAAGACGTTGCCGAAGGATGCTACCTCGCAGCAACAAAAGGCAGAGCCGGCGAACGCTACATTTTAGCAAACGAACAATGTATGTCGATTAAAGAAACAACCAAAATTGCTCAAGAACTTTTGCCTGAACTGAACATTAAATTACCCACTGCTGTTCCTAAACCCATACTTTTCGCAATTGCATGGCTAATGGAAATAGTAAGCAAAATTACATCAAAAGCACCATTGCTTACTAATAAAGACATTGCCATGTTTTCGGGACTTCAGCAAAATTTTGATATTTCAAAAGCCCGGACAGAACTTGGTTTTGATCCTAAAAATCCAGTGCAAGCAGTAAAAGAGGCAATATACTATCTGCGAGAAAACGAAAATCGCCTATAAATTTTGTCTGAAGCAGCCATCATTAAAACTTTTCAATCTCTCTTCCTTATTGACTCATTGCCCAGGTGGTTAAAAGCATCTAGTCTTCTTTGTTGTGCAGTTTTCGTCTTATACCTAACGAGTATAGCAATGGTGTGGTTGATCATTGGATAGATTATAATACAAATCCCTATGATTAAGCCAGTTCCAAATAAGCCAAATATAATATGTAAAACTTGCATAGAATCCTGAAACATACCAAAAGAGATCTGCTCTGAAAAGTAAATCCATTTTGAACGTTTAACTCCCATCACCAGCAATATAAGCCAAAATCCTAAGAATGAAGCATTAAAGATCCGGCTTCCCAGAAAAATAGTCTTTTTAACTTTTGGTCTCATTCCTTTTACAATTTCCAGGATAAAACTTACAGAAGACAACAGAATAGTGGTATTAATCCCGATGATAGTTCCCATAGAATGAGCCACCGTAATGTGTGTTCCATGTGTAAAAAGATTAATGGCAGGAATGGAAATCAACAATGCTAAAAACAGGTTCAGAAAGATCCATAACTCTGATAACATCAGCATACGGTAAGATACTGAAAACTGTTTCTTACTTTGTGCCGGAATATCTTTTTTCCAAAGATAGATGATTCTTAGCAGGATGATCCATTCCGTCATACTGATGATATATGCTAAATAACGGATCCATTCTGCATTCGGAACGGGATAAATGTGATGTGCCCAATTGAACATCACATTAATAAGACCGAGGAAGAAAAAAAAGAATCCCGTTTTTGAATGGCTGTAACCTGACTTTCCACTGTTTCTTTCCATTACATACATAGAGGTACCGTATACCAACATATTCCATGCCCCTACATAGGCACCGCCTGCTTTCCACTGCATCGTAAGGTTTTGAGTATAGTGTTCTCTGAAGTAAGGCAAGATCCAGAGGTGAGCTTCTGTAAAATGAAAAATCATCAATACGATTCCCGTTCCCCACATCCAGTAATATACAGGCCAACGGGAAAAAGTACGCCACATCACACGAAAATAATAAATTCCGAACAAGATCCATCCTAAAAGAATAGGTACATAGAAACCATGAGGAAATTCAAGGTATTCTTTTCCTTCAAATTTCTTGAATATATAACAAGCCGCTATCAATATACCCGTAAATGTAAAGACCCAAAATTGCCACTTCATAATCCCTGAGCTTGTCTTATCATTCTGGATATACCACATGATCCCGCCAATAGCTGTCATAAAGATCCATGAAAGGGCAAAAAGAGTATGTAACGGCCGAAGAACAGTAAATGGAAATATGGTTTTAGCAAAATCCGGAACCGCATACTGTACACCAGATAAAAAACCAACAAAAAGACACAGTACCAGGCTCAGCAGCCCGATCAGTATATAATAGAAAGGATAAGCGTTATTTTTCATTTTTTACTTTTTGTGGATAGTCTACCCATCCGCCATAATTGATCACAGCATTCTGTGTTGGATAATACCCCGTTCTATCAACTTCTTTTAAAAATTGTAGGATCTGGTCCTGCTGATCAGGCGAAAAATCGAATTTGGGCATGGATTTGATCCCGCTGATCATCATTACCTTTAGATATTCATCACTTTTATCAGGCCTGGACGTAACATTAGTAAGATCCGGGCCTAAATATCCCCCCAGACCATACAGTTGATGACAAGCATTACAATTATTTTCCAGCCACAGTCTCTCACCGTTCAAGGCTTTTTCTGAAAGCTTAAAATCACCGTAATCTGCCTTTTCAGTATAAATTTCTCTATTGTAGAATGCGTAGATGAAAACCATGAAAAGAAAGATGCCCGCGTAGTATTTATTCATCTTCATTGATATTATGTTGTATGAATCTAAGTCTGTAGTGATCTCCAAATAAAACATTCTTCCTATTGGGGACGTTAGGAGCCGGGATCTGCCGGAATAAGGCTGAGTAAAAATGTGTACTTTTTTTCTGCTTCTGAACATATAGGATAATTTCCATCCGCGTAATACTCCTCATAATGAATATTTTAATTACTTGAAATGATGATAATACAACCTCGAATCATATACTCCATTGATCGCTTTATGTATAGAATAACATGATTTATGACACAAAAATAGAAAAAAAATCTATAATAAGACAAAAATGTCTTATTTATAATATCTTTGTGCAAGTAAACTAGATTATTAAAAAAAACCGAAACAATGAACGCAAATTTATCTTCCGCCCACAGAATTCTGTTTCTGAATACTTTGGCATTTACGATCTGTTTTGCCTGTTGGACTTTAAACGGTGTTTTAGTTACTTATCTTGTTGACAACAATATTTTCAACTGGTCTGTGGTAGAAACAGGCTGGCTTTTGGGAATCCCTATTCTTTCAGGCTCTATCATGAGACTTCCCTTAGGGATTTTAACAGATAAATATGGAGGAAAACCTGTATTCTCAACTTTACTTTTACTTTGCAGCATACCTTTATTTTTATTATATTTTGCAGATTCTTATTGGATCTATTTGTTATTAAGTGTCCTATTCGGAATGGTGGGCACAGCATTTGCCGTAGGTATTGCCTTCACTTCTGCTTGGTACCCGAAAGAATGGCAGGGACGTGCATTGGGAATATTCGGAATGGGAAATGCAGGAGCTGCTCTTACTACATTTTTTGCTCCTACTCTGCTCAATTATCTATCTGCTGATGATCCGGAAAACGGATGGAGAATGCTTCCCATCATCTACGGAATTACGTTAACGATCATCGGATTTATATTCCTGTTTTTTGTTGAAAATAAAAAAGCAGCAGTTCAGAACAAATCAGTAAAACAGCTTCTTAATCCTTTAAGCAAAATCAGGGTTTGGCGATTCGGTCTGTATTATTTTCTGGTATTCGGCCTGTTTGTTGCTTTCTCACAATGGTTATTGCCTTATTATGTAAGTGTTTACCAAACTTCATTGGTTTTAGCAGGACTTCTTACTTCCGCATTCAGTTTACCGAGCGGTGTGATCCGTGCATTTGGAGGCTATCTCTCAGATAAATTCGGGGCCAGAAAAGTCATGTACTGGGTACTCTATTCTTCTCTGGTCTTAAGCGGATTATTGATGCTTCCTAAAATGGAGATTTTGACACCGGGAAAAGGAATCACTGCAAAAAAAACAGGAACAGTTCAATCCATTGAAAAAGATAAGATTATTCTTGATAACGGAGAATTCAGCATCAGTTCAAAACCTGAAATACCTCAGCAAACCTCTGTATTACCCAAATCATTTTCATGGCAGGAAGTTTTGGTAAAACACAATGAAAAAGTACAGAAAAAACAACTTTTAGCACAGGGCGTTACCCTCATCAAATTTGAAGCACATATATGGGTTTTCTCCATTCTTGTCATTCTTATTGGCATTATGTGGGGAATCGGTAAAGCGGCCGTCTACAAACATATCCCTGAATACTTTCCGAATGAAGTGGGTGTTGTTGGTGGAATGGTAGGGCTTATCGGTGGTTTAGGAGGCTTCATTGGACCTATCTTATTTGGTTATCTCCTAGATTTTTCAGGATTATGGACCAGCTCATGGATTTTCGTGTTCCTAGTTTCAGCCATATCTCTTTTCTGGATGAATACAATAATCAAAAAAATGACACATAAAGAAGCACCACACATTAAGGATAGAATTGAACATGTCAATTGCAACAAAGATTAACATTAAACCCAAAAATAAACAACTAAAAAGATGAATGACTCACATTGGCTCACCAACTATGACTCTTCCAACGAAGAATTCTGGAAACGCAGCGGCAAAAAAACAGCATGGAAAACATTGACCATTACAACTGCGGCTCTCACCTTATCTTTCGCGACCTGGTTTTTATACAGCGTCATCGTTATCAAACTTCCTCACATTGGCTTTCAGTTCACAGATGACCAGCTATTCTGGATGGGAGCAATGCCCGGATTAGCGGGAGGGCTTCTAAGAATTGTCAATACATTTCTAATTCCTATCTATGGTACCAGAAAGGTAGTTTCTGTCAGTTCACTCATCAAGATCATTCCTGTGGTCATGCTTGGATTTGCCGTTATGAATCCTGAGACATCCTTTACTTATTTTATGGTGATTGGATTCTTGTTGGGAATCGGTGGTGGAGACTTTTCATCTTTTATGCCTTCAACATCCTTATTTTTCCCGAAAAAAGAAGCCGGAACCGCACTCGGTATTCAGGCTGGAATCGGTAATTTTGGAGTAAGCCTGGTACAGTTGCTTTCACCACTTGTGATCAGTTTAAGTATCTTTTCATTCATGGGAGGTGGCGAGATCATTGTGGAAACAGGTAAAACCATCTACTTGGAAAATATTGCGTTCATCTATGTTATTCCACTATTTATCATTGGAATCTGGGCATGGTTCTCATTAAAAAGTATTCCGGTAAAGGCATCTTTCAAAGAGCAATTGGACATCTTCAAGGATAAACATACCCTGTACTGTACAATGACCTATATCATGACCTTCGGGATTTTTGCAGGGTTTTCGGCATCCTTCCCTATGATGATCAAAAACCTGTATGTTCCTTTAGACAAAAACCTTGATCCGCTACAGTTTGCATTTTACGGACCGCTTATTGGTTCAGCATCCAGAGTGATCTTTGGAAAAGTTGCTGATAAGATCGGAGGTGCATTACTTACACAAGTTACCGGAATAGCATTGATCATCCTGATTTGCAGATTGATTCTCGGAGGATATTTAACACCTACTTCTCCCGATCAGTTCGAGGGTTTCCTATTTATCGTTTTAGCCATCTTTTTCTTCACAGGAATTGGAAATGCAGCAACGTTCAAGCAATTCCCAGTCATTTTCTCAGATTCTCCGAGAAAAGCAGCCGGAGTTATAGGCTGGACTGCAGCAGTGGCCGCTTTCGGACCTTTTGTGTTCAATGTTTTGATCACACAATCCAGAATGATGACAGGTGATTCAAGGCTCTTTTTCTGGTTTTTGGTAGTGGGTTGCGTAATGGCTACAGCTGTCAACTGGCATTTCTATACCAAATCGGGATGTGAAAGACCTTGTTAATAATAAAAACTTAAAAAAAATGAAAAAAAACCTCATGTTACTGATGATGATGATATCCATCATTCTGAATGTTGTTCTGGTCTATAAATTCTTTTATCAGGGCGAAAAAGTGATCATTAAAAAAGACAGCAGATCCGAGATAAAAATGACCAAAGAAAACCGTGAATATGTGATGGCAGAAATGCGGGGTTTCTTGGAAAGTGTACAAAAGATCAATGACGGAATTGCTAAAAACGATCCCAATATGGTCGCCGGTGTTGGTCAGCAATCCGGAGCCTGTAAGATAAATACCATTCCTCAGGGACTGGTAAGATCTTTACCCTATGAGTTCAAACAAATGGGCTTTCATACCCATGAACTTTTTGATGTAATGTCAAAAATGGCCAAGCAAAAATACGACAGACAGGAAATTCAGGTGAAAATGAATGAACTTCTCAACAACTGTGTTGCTTGTCATCAAACTTATAAAATAACCGCTGAACCTTAATGAAATGTTTAAGAACAAAATTACTTTAGGCGTTTTAAGCCTCGCTTTCGGATTGGCCAATGCACAAATGGATAGTCTGAAAATGAACATTGATCTGCGAACACGAGCAGAACTGGATAATGGAGCAAGAACCCTCATTCCAAAAGGGAAATCTGCAGAGACAACTGTTCTTTCCCGTGCTCGAGTCGGAATAGATTATTATTATAAAAACCTGGAAGTTTACCTCAGTGCACAGGATGTAAGAACATGGGGAGAAACAGCTTCCAATACAGGAAAAAATCAGAACTTCACCATTCATGAAGCCTGGGCAAAATATCAGTTTTCAGGCCAATTTTCTTTGAAACTAGGGAAACAGATTCTTTCCTACGACAACGAACGTTTACTTGGGACATTGGATTGGATGATGCAGGGACGAAGTTTTGAAACTTTGAAAGGTATTTATACCCTAAGTCCGAATTCTAAAATCGAAGCTGCAATCACCTACAACAATGATGATAATGATACCAATGATTTGTCCGAAAAAGAGATTTACAGCATTTCGGAGGGTGGAGAAATCACAAAATCACTTCAGGTTTTGCATTATCAATTTACCGGAAACAACAAATTCCAATTCTCAGCCATCGCTCTGAATAATATTTTGCAAAATCCATCAGGTACCCATTATGATATGTTGACAATGGGAATCAATGCGAAAAAATATTTCGAAAACATCGGTTTTTTCGGTTCAGCATATTATCAAACGGGTAAAAACACAAGCGCTCAGACCAAGTCTGCTTATCAGTTTTCAATCAATTCAGATTTTCTGATTCATCCAAAGATTAATATTGTTGCCGGGACGGAATGGCTTTCCGGTAGGAGTTATGATACTTATTCCGGAGAAAACAGATCGTTCAGCCCTTTGTATGGAACCAATCACCTGCATAATGGGTTTATGGATTATTTTTATTTTGGAACGAGCCATTTTAACGGTTTCGGGTTGAATGATTATTATCTTAAATCTACTTTTAAGTTTAATTCTAACTCCATAATTACGGGTAACCTGCACATTTTCACTACAAACGGAAAACTGGGTGAGAATAATCTGGAAAAAAAATATTCATCTTATTTAGGAAGCGAACTGGATCTGATTCTCATCCAAAAATTCTGGAAAGTGATCACGGTAAACCTAGGTCATTCCTTTATGTTTGCAAGTGACAGTATGAAAGTCCTTAAAAATGTTTCAGAACCAAAAGATCTGCAAACGTGGACGTGGCTTGCTCTGAAAATTGCGCCTAATTTCAAACTGAAATAATTTGTCTTAATCGATGAAAGTCATTAGAATTTTAGTGGCTTTCATTTTTTTAAGCTTCACTTCAACTTTATACCAAATATGAATCTCCTAAAAATCTGTGGTTTCGGCGAGGTTTTTGTATTTTTACAACCAAGTTAGTAGTTTAATCATTAATAAGAATAAATGTTGATATTTTCGAATACATGTCAATATGCAATAAAAGCATGTATTATACTTGCCATTGAAAGGCGGAAGATTGGGATCGCAGATATTTCGGAAAAAATAGGCACCCCTACCCCTTTCACTTCCAAAATTTTACAGCATATGACCAGAAAAAAACTGATTTCTTCAGGAAAAGGAAAAGGTGGTGGTTTTTATCTCGATGATGAACAATTTGAGAATCTGACAATCAAAGACATCTATGAAAATTTTGAAGGTAAGGAAGTTCTTACCTCATGTCTTTTAGGGTTATCCTTATGTAATGGGGAAAATCCCTGTCCCATTCATCACCTTGCTGTTGCTGTAAAGGAAAAAGTGATGATCATGTTCCAATATAAGATCAAAGATCTGAAAGATCTTGGAAGTGTAATGAAGCTGATGAATGAGCCAGGAGTATTTTAAATTCTACAGCTTATAACTGCGGAATCTGGATCTGATCAATTTTTGATCTGTATGATTTCAGTTCAGAAAAAATACGGTCTACTTTTGATCTGAAATAGTTTGTATGGGCAAAAAGATCTTCATAATAAGCAATTCCTTTCAGTAAATTAGCTTTGAAGCTCTCCCATTTTTTCACCTGAGATTTGGTGATCTCTTCAGAAAAATCGGCTATTTCGTTTTTGAGATGATCCACATACAGTTTCAATTCGTTGATAAAGACATTTGGACGACGTTCATCCGGCAAAACATTTTCGTATCCGTAAATATGGCGAACCATTTCCGAAAGTGAAAGTTCTCTGTCGAAAAAGCTAAGATTAGGTCCCGGGCAAATAACAACTCCCTGTTTCTCACCTTTTATCGGCAATCCGTGTTCCAGATAAGCGGAATTGACAAGACCTACACAAAGGCAGGATTTATCGGTGATATTTTTTCTGCTTTTTTCGTATTGTTTATCTGTAAGATTTGCTCTGTTATTTTCCAGCTCATCCATTTTGATATCCTGATATTTTTTTGAAGCGGTACAGGTTCCTTTCGGATCAAATTCTTTGCTTAAAGCCAAAAGTTTTTTAGGACATGAACTCCCGAACTTACTTTTTGCTATATTTTTTTCCTTGATGATCTCATTGCTTGTTCCTTTGATTGTATTGAACGGAACTCCCAATGGTGATATGTTGCTCAGATAGAAGTCTTCTTCTTTTCCTTTCACCAGAAGATCTCTTGTTTCCTGATCGAGAGAAGTAGCTTCCGGAACCAACAAAAACGGAGAACCCCATCCTACACTGTCTGCATTATAATTTGAGAGAAGAAATTCGTGTTCTTCAGAAGTTCCTACACCGCCTTGTACAGAAATTTTAATGTCTAAAGGCTCGGAAGGAGCCGTTTTACCCTTTTGTTTCAATGCTTCGCTCCATAAAGAATATGCCGAAGACTGGAGTTCACTCTTTTTTTGTTTGAATTCCTCCATGATTGGACCCATCAAAAGTCCGTCCGTAGCAAAAGCATGACCACCACAATTCAAACCGGATTCTATTCTGTATTCCGAAACCCAAAGTCCTTTTTTTGCAAGAAAATTTCCCTGGATCATCGCTGAACGGAAATCACTTACCTTGATGATGATCTTCTTTTTCAGTTCTCCGTTTTCATTAGGAAAAAAGTGTTCAAATTCCTCCAGATAGCTGTATAATCTGGGATTCATCCCTGCTGAAAACACTACAGATGAAGACAGTTTACTCTTCGCAAAACCACGCAGAGAAGCATGGGCATCATTATAAATCGTAGGAAGCTGTACATCCTTCACGAAGTTGTCCTTATCTACTTTGGTCATGATGTTGACATCAATTTCGCCCGGAAAAAGGTTTTCATCAATGAATTTTTTAATGTCTGCTGCGAAATCGTTTTTCTTATCGAGAATGTTCTGTAATCCTTTTTTGAAATCGGAAGTACTCGGCAACATTCCGATAAACTGTTTTAAGCTTTCTGTGTTTTTGGTAATTTCTTCTTTAAAATCTTTACATTTTTTCGTAACAATATCATCCATCATATCCAGATATGCCGTGATTCTTCTCGCTCTGTGATCTTCCGATTTTATGGAAATGGCAGAATAATCAAAATTGAATTTCTTACTGTAAAAATCTCTCATTCTTTCCACGATCTCATCATCGATAATAGACACTACGGAAGAAATTCCAAACTGGGCAACACGGATCGGACTGTCTATGGTATAAGCCAGTCCCATTACAGGAATATGAAAATTGTGTACTGGTTTTTTGTTCATTATTTATTAAATTGGTTTAGATTGATATTTTTAAATTCTTTATTGATGTAATTCTTTATTGATGTAATTCTTTATTGATGTAATTCTTTATTCTTAAAGCTCTGATAAACATCCCGATCGAGATCATAATGACCACCGAAGCAAAAAGCAGCCAGTATTTTGCACTTAAAAATGGAATGTAAACGATGGAAAAGAATCCCGAAAGTCCCAAAATAACCTCATTACATATGATCCCGAAGATCATGATCACAATACTGGTCTGAAGGAATTTGTTGATCTTGATATTTTCCAGATGCAGCATTTTCCAGATCAGGAAAAGACTCACTCCCATCAGTAAAACCAAGTGCAAATACCCGATCACGATATTGATATTGCTGAAAGCGTAAATTCCCAGTTCAGGAATTGCCGATAAGATCTGAAGAATGAATTTTCCTAAAAATGCAAAGCCTACAACCACAAGAAGCCATTTTTGTATGACATGCTGTTTTTTGAATAGTTTGGTTTGCTCGAACCATCTCCAAAGTTTAATTGCTCCTATAATCTGAAGGATAGAAATCACACCGAAAAAGATGTGAAGGAGCTCCGGCATATCTATCCATAAAATGGAAAGTCCATATCCGAAAAAGCATCCAACAGCCAATAAGCGGAAAATGGTTTTATTCAGTTTTTCCTGAATTTGAACGCCGTATTTTTTCAGGGAGATCAAAAACAAACCTATGGAGGAAAACAGGAAAAATCCGTTATACTGAAAATGAAGATAAAAATAGGTAGAAGCTCTGAACAGCACATCGAACTCGTCTTTCCTTGCCGAAAAATATCCCAACCCGAAAATTCCGATCGCCGACAATGTAGCAAAGAATGCTCCTGACTTCAGCCAAATGGTTTCAGGATTCTTATTTTTCCTAAGATCAATCAGTAAAAATAGATAATAAGCAAAACCGGTAAATAAAGCTACTGAAGAAAACACGATGGAAAGCCAGAAATACCCTCCATAAAGAAAAGTAATCAGCATTCCGTATGAACCTATCTGATTAAAGGTCTGCAAAAGCTGATATTTTGAAACAGCAATTCCAGCATCACTTTCAGTCAGATATTTCGTAACAAAAAGATAGATCGCCGCCGCAACCCATCCGTAAAATGCAAAATGAGAATGCGATTCCTGCATGAATTTATGAGAAAATCCCGGAAGTGAAAATGCGAGATTATACCTCATCATAACACCGACCACCGATACTATGAAGAAATTGAACAGGCAAAGCTTCAGCCAGAAATTAAAGTTTTTCATTACTACATTATTTTCATTTAATCATCAATTTTCTACACGGAAAAGCACTGAGTTCCTCTTCGCTATGATTGGTCATAAAAACCGTCGCTCCATTATTTTGATGTTCAACGATCTCCGTCATCATTATTTTTCTCATTAAAGGATCCACTGCGGAAAGCGGTTCATCAAGGAGAATGATCTCAGCATCCTGAACCAAAGCTCTTGCCAATGCAATCCTCTGCTGTTGCCCTCCTGAAAGTTTTGATGGGAAAACATTTTCAAAGTTTTTAAGGTTAAATTTTTCCAGTAAACGATCGATTTTTTCAGTGTTTTTTTCCTTCTGTGCAAAAGTAATATTCTGTCTTACCGTCATATTCGGAAACAAAGCATAATTCTGAAACATCAATGCTGTATTACGTTTTTGCGGAGGAAGAAAAATCCGGTTTTCAGTATCCAATACCGTTTCGTTGTTGATGTTAATCACCCCAAAATTCGGAGTAAGCAATCCTGCCATGATCTTAAAAAACACAGTCTTTCCAATCCCCGAATCTCCGGAAACGTGTATAATCCCACCTGTTTCCAGCTGTTCATTAACCTCTAACATTTTACTTCCCGAAGAGGTAAAAATCTGATGTTTTAGGTGGATCTCAATCATCGGAAAGTTGTAAAGTTAATTTTGCGGTTAATACTGTAAATCAGAAGCAAGATTAAAAAAGACAGTATGAAAAGGACAAATGCATACTTATTGGCTGCTTCAAAATTAAGTGCCTGAACCTGATCGTAAATAGCCACTGAGGCAATTCTTGTTTCCTTCGGAATATTTCCTCCCACCATGATCACAATGCCGAATTCCCCTATACAATGCGCAAAAGTGAGCGCAATAGCTGTAATAACGGAAGTCTTTATATTGGGGATAAGCACGCGGAAAAGGGTAACCAATTTTGATTTTCCCATCGTGTAGGAAGCTTGTCTAAGTTCATCAGGCAACGCTGAAAATCCATTCTGTAAAGGCTGGATCATAAACGGAAGGTTAGCAATAATACTCGCCACAACAATTCCATTGAACGAAAAAGCCAACCGGACATCGAAACATTCCTGAAGATATTTCCCGAACGCATTTTCCGGACTGAAAGCCACCAAAAGATAATATCCCATTACGGTAGGAGGCAGTACCATTGGCATACAAATAAGAGTTTCCAGAACAAATTTCAGCTTGAAACGGGAATAGGTGAGCCAATATGCCACAGGAATGCCTATGATGATCAGTATCAAAGTGGTCACCAATGCTAATTTTCCTGTTAGGAATAATGTGTAGATAAATTCCTGATCTAGCATTTAGTGTCGTATTTCAGTTTGGTATCCGTATTTTTGCCAGATCTGTGCTGTTTTTCGGCTTCTTATAAAATCAAAGAACTGCTTGGCTTCTGTCTGTTTTTTTCCTTTCAGCAGGATGCCGCTTTGTGGGATTGAAGCTGCTTCGTTCTCCGACAAGAGATAATAATTCCCTTTAGCTTTCATTTCTTTGCTCATAGCTGTAGAAAGGGCTATAAAAGCGAGATCAGCATTCCCTGTAGCGGCAAATTGTGCAGCCTGACCAATGTTTTCCGCCCAGACTATTTTGTGTTCGATCTTTGGATAGATTCCTGTATTTTTCAAAGCCTGAACGGTATTTTTCCCATATGGAGCCAATTCAGGATCAGCAATTGCGATTTTTTTTATTTCGGGGTTCAATGATGTTTGCAAACCTTCTGAAAGATCAAATGCCGAGCTCCACATCGCTACTTTTCCTAATGCATATATTTCGGCTTTACCGAAATTCCTGTTTTCGTTTTTAATTTTCTCTATGAAAGAGGAATCTGCGGAGAGAAAGAGATCAAAGGGTGCTCCATTGACGATCTGCTGAGTCAATAATCCTGAAGATCCGAAGGTAAGTTCTATTTTTTTACCGGGATTTTCCGTTATATAAAGTTTTTTTAATTCTTCCAGAACATCTCTGAGGTTAGCCGCTGCTGCAACAGAAACAAATGAATTTTGTGTGCTATTTTTCTGATGGCCAGATTCTTTTTTACAGCCAAAAAAAAGTAACAAAGTGAAAATGGTAAAAAATAAATGTCCGAATCGAATCAATCTGTCCATAAGTAGCACGAAAAGAAAGATTTATAATAAGACTTTCTTATCTCTTTTCAAAGATAAGGGTATAAGTTGAATTATTCAAATAACATTTCGTGAAAAATGAAGATTAATCCAGTTTTTTCAGGGTCATGCATTTTTCTTTTTCTCCTGTTTTTATCAGAGAAATGTCAACATATTTTACCAATCGTTTGCTTGCCAATTCAAACTCTTTTGCCTTTTTATCAGCATATTCGTAGGTATACCCTACTCCCATCACCACTTTATGGCCGTTGCAGATCCCCATTGCCAAATAGAGGTACTCGCCTATTCCTGCCTGTTTATAAGTAGTCATACTGTTTAAAATTAATGATAAAAATCATTTCCAGAACTGATCCGGATAGTTGTCCTGCTCTTTCTGATGGATAAGGCTCAGTTTGTTTCCTATTTCCGTCATTTCATCATCTGATAAATGGTTTTCCAGATGTGGAAAATACATTCGTTCTTCAAAACGTATATGCCCGCTCAAAGCATCTGCAAAATCTTCTAAAAGTCTGGGATTCTGAGATTGATTCACAGTATTAATCAGCTTTCTTATTTCAGAATGTTCTTTCTGCATCTGAAACTGAAGGCTTTCATTTTCCGGTTCCGGCAATACGGTATCCTCTATTTCAAAATGTTTGCTCAGGCTTTCCTGCCAAAAATAGTTGATATATTTTTTGATCCTGTCGTAAGTAATATTCTTTCTAACCCCTTCACGGATCTTCCAGCTGCACAACAATCCGAAATGATGATCTCTTGATAGTGGTACTAAATTTTCATTCCTTTTCATATCTTCAAATTTTAAAAAGAACTGCCGCCTTTCAGCAGCAGCTCAAGTTGATTATATTATCTCTTTTCTTTTAATGACCATCCTGTTTTAAGTCCGATAATGAAAATGACGATCAACAGTTCTCCCACAGCAAGCAACACATCCCCGGGAACGCGCAGCCAGCGTAAGGTATGCATCATATCGGTTTGCATGAATTCTGCGGAACGGGCATACCAATATCCTTCTTTAATAGATGCAACAGACTGCATGATGCCAATAGGAAGTAAACTGATGGTAACCATGACCAATAAGCCGATGTTGGTAAGCCAGAATGCCCATCCAATGAGTTTATCATTCCAGTGCCTGTCCGGATACAATCCACGCAATACAAACATCATCAATCCGATTCCTAAAATTCCGTACACTCCGAATAATGCAGCATGACCATGTACAGCTGTTGTATTCAAGCCCTGAATATAGTATAGCGCAATCGGCGGATTAATCGCAAATCCAAAGATCCCTGCTCCTAAGAAATTCCAGAAACACATAGCAATGAAGCAGTAGATCGGCCATTTGTAAGCTCTGATCCATTTTGTGGATTTACTGATCTTATAATTCTGCCATGCTTCAAACCCAATCAATACCAACGGAACAATTTCCAATGCACTGAATGTAGCTCCTAAAGCCAATACTGCGGTAGGTGTAGCACTGAAATACAAGTGGTGGAATGTTCCTAAGATACCCCCTGCAAGGAAAATAATGGTAGAGAACAATACGGCATTGGTAGCGGATTTTAATCCTAATAATCCCAATCTTGTAAATAAGAATGCTGCTACAACGGTTGCAAATACTTCAAAGAAACCTTCTACCCAAAGGTGTACGACCCACCATCTCCAATATTCGGCAATTGCCATGTGTGTTTGTCTTCCGTACATTAATCCTGCTCCATAGAACAATGCGATCGCTACTGCAGAAAGCGTGAATAAAAGTAGTAAATGTCTGTTGGCATCTTTTTTCTTCAAGGCAGGTAATAAGGCTCTGATCATCAATACCAACCACAAAATAAGCCCAACCAATAGTAAAATCTGCCATACTCTACCCAATTCTACATATTCGTATCCGGAATGTCCCCAAAGGAAATTATCAACATACCCTAATTTCTGCATTACTCCGAACCATTGTCCTGCCAATGAACCTAAAACCACGATCAGCAATGCCCCGAATAAAACATTCACCCCAAGTACCTGATATTTTGGTTCGTATCCTGAAACGGCAGGTGCAATATATAATCCTGTTGCCAACCATGAGGTTGCAATCCAGAAAATAGCCAGCTGAACATGCCAGCTTCGGGAAATGGATTGTGGCAGGATCTCATCCAGCGGAAATCCATAGAAAGCACTTCCTTCTACCCCGTAATGTGCGGTAACTACCCCTGCAAGCATCTGAACCAGGATCAGAAGAGCAACAACCCAGATATATTTTAACGTAGCCCTCATGGAAGGAGTTGGCTTCATATTTCTTAAAGGATCTTCCAACGGAAGTTTCTCGCTGAGTTCTTCTTCTTTATGACGGGCATGATAAAATACGAGTAAACCTACACAACCCAACAGCATCAGGACACTGAAACCTGACCATAAGTGCAATGAAGGCGGCGGAATATTACCGATCATCTCATCATGAGGCCAGTTATTGGTATATGAAACCTCATCGCCGGGACGATCTGTGATACAAACCCACGCTGCCCATGAGAAGAAGGCATTCATTTTTGCCATTCTTTCGGGAGTCTTCACTGTATTTTTCGGAATAGCGTATTGATCTCTCAGCTTTGCCATTTCCGGATCATCCATGAATATTTTTGCATAATACTTAGCCAGTTCTGCCTGTACTTTAGCACGTTCCGGACTGATCACAATGGTGTTTGTGGCTTCGTCCAACGTATTTTTGCGGATTTCTTTTTTCAGAAGAACCTTGTATTTCGCCTGTTCATCGTCGGATAAATCTTTATAAACTTTTCCATCTTTTTTAGCCAGTTCTTCCAGAAGAAGAAGTGATTCGCGGTGAAGATAGTCGGCACTCCAGTCAGGCGCGATGTATGCTCCGTGTCCCCATATACTTCCAACGGTCTGTCCCCCGATAGATTGCCAAACATTTTGTCCGTCTTTGATGTCCTGTCCGGTTGCTATAATGGTACCATCTGTAGTTACAATTTTGTCGGGAACCGGCGGAATCTTTCTGTAGATCTCCACGCCATAGAAAATAAGTACCGCAAAGGAACCCAGAATGACCGCCGTGAGCCAGATCCATAATTTTTTAGGTGTCATATACTCAATTTTTAATGTTGTACTTTACTGAAATTCTTTTTCCAGTTTAATTGCTTTCGGGAAAAGGATGTTATTTTCCAGATGAATGTGCTTGTGAAGATCATTTTCAAAATCCTGAAGCATTGAGAAAGTTACTCTATATGTGTTGCAGGCATCAGCCGGAGGAGTGTATTCATCAGTAAGTTCTGCAATCTTTCTCAGTCTTTCCCCTTCTACGGTGTGTTCATGCTTCATCATGTTCACCGGATTTTCCACTGTTCCGAATGGCGGCTGTGGAATTGCACTTCCGTCAATCTGTGCTTTAACCATGTTTTTAATGAATGGGAAAAGCATAAGTTCTTCTTTCTTCATGTGTGCTCCCAGATCCTGTGCAGAAGCATCAAACAGCTCTCTGATCTCAAACAGTTCGGGATGACTTCCGCCATGTACCTTACAAAGCTTGTCTAAAAATGCCTGAAGAACAGGTGTTTTCTCTTCCACGTAGCGGTGATGTGTCTTCTCTACATAATCTGCGAGTAAATCTAATGGCCAACTGTTGAAATCAATAGAATTGTCATCTCTTTTTGAAAGGTTTTCTATTTCTTCGTAGATGGGTTCTGTATCGATCTTTCTGTTTTCGCAGGCTTCTTCGATGGTTCTGCCTCCTTTGCAGCAGAAATCGATTCCGTACTTTTTGAATATTGCAGCAGTTCTAAAATCTTCCGCCACTATTTCGCCTATAAAATCTGTCTTTATATTCATAATTTAATACTTTTTTATCTTTTATTGTTTTAAAATTTTTTTGTTTTTTTTAAGGATTTATATTCTTATGATTTTTTTAATGAAAGAATATATTTTACCATTTTCTGTGCATTTTCTTTACTCATTCCGGCATGTGGTGTCATAGGAATATCTCCCCAAACGCCTTTACCTCCGTCAATGATTTTCTGTGCAAGCTGATCAATATCTGCTTCTGTATATTTAGCAGCCACTTCCTGATAAGCAGGACCTACTAACTTTGAGTCTAGCTTATGACAACCAAGGCAGTCTGTACCTTCCACCAATGATTTTCCTTCTGCAATTTCAGCTTCAGGACCGCTTGCTGCAGCTGTGGATGTAATCTCTGAAGAGTCTGCCGGTTTAGGTTCATCAAGCATTATATTGGATTCTGTAGCGTTTGTTGTATCTGTTGCTACTGTTTCTTTTTTGTCTGAACAAGCGGTGCTGCTAAGTGATAACAGTAATGCTGCTAATAATAATTTTTTCATTGTTAAATACTTTTCGGATTATAATTCTAATTGTTTTTTGATTTCTTTTACAAGGGCTTCATTATCATTTCCTAAGCCCTCTTTCTGGAAAGCGAGTATTCCTTCTTTAGAATAGACACTGATGATATTGGAGTGAGAAAATTCTATCGGTGAAATTTCTTTATACTTCACAGCCATGATATTAGCCAATTCCCTTGTTTCTGCTTCTGTACTTCGGATGAAAGTCCATTCATCATCCTTAAATTTATTGATTTCCATATAGGCTTTCATAACTTCCGGCGTGTCTGTTTCAGGATCAATAGAGATCAAAACATATTGGATGACATCACTGTCTACTTTTCCTACCATTTTAGAAATGTTTCTCATTTCATCAGCCAGTCTGGGGCAAGCCGTTTTGCATGAGGTAAAGATCATGGTGGTAACAATTACTTTTCCCTGGAAGTCGGAGAAGGTTATTTTACTTCCGTCCTGTTTTTCCCATTCAGAAGCCAGATTGTATATGGAATCAGGTTTCAAAGGTTCGTTTTTTTTGCTGCAGGAGAATAAAACCAGTGCCAACAAAAAATATAATAGACTTTTCATTTTATTTAAACTTTAATTAATCTTTCGCACATCTAAATCCAAGGTTGTTGAGACAGTAATCCGCTTTCAAGCTTCCTCTGAGTGCATACCGGACAAATGCCGCATAATTTCTGAGATCCGCTGATGTAACTGCCGCGCCTGCACAGAACATAGATTCGTTGGTGGTATTATCTTTTCTGGATTCCCCGCTCATCATCACCGAATTGAAATCATAGGTCCATTCCCACACCATTCCGTACATATCATAAACACCGTAATAATTAGGTTGTGAATGCTTTACAGGCTGTTTGCTTTTTTCTTTTTTCTGATAGGATTTCAATATAAATTCTGTAAACTCCGGCTTTTGGGAAGCATCTTTGGAATCTCTGTCCGCAAGTGCTGTATATTCCCATTCATCTATTGTCGGAAGTCTTTTCCCTACACTTTCGGCATACGCTTTTGCGGCATACCAGGAAACATTGGTGACAGGCGTTTCCGGACCTAAGTTTTCAGGAATTTCAAAATCGCTCTTCCAGTTTTTCAGATAGGTTGTATCTGCATATAGTCTTAGGATCTTACTTTTGGCCCATTGGGGATTTTTCTTCAGGAATTCGAGATATTCTCCATTGGTAACAGGACTTTCGTCAAGATAAAATGTTTTAACTTTTACGATTCTCCCTGAATCTTTACCAATAAAGGCTTTATACGTTCCCCCATCTATTTTTACCATTTTTTTTGAGCTGGAGACTTTGTTCGGATGGTGTTGAACGTGGGACTTCGTATCAGAAACATCGCGGTGACCGGAACAGGAAACCTGACTGATAACAATTATAAAAAATATTACTAATACACCTTTCATGATTTCCCTTTTTATAATCCCCAATGAGACCTAAGTAATAACACCCTTTCAACTATATATTTACTTTAATTTAATTTTTCTTATAAATGGCCGGATTTTCAGGACCCGTCACTTTTATTTTTCCCAAAGCTCCTTTATTGAATGCTCTGAAAATGGCATGGTCTACGATCACATATTCTCCCGGAACGGTTGCTTTAAATTCTACGATTGTAGCTCCTCCCGGTGGAATCAAAGTAGTTTGTACATCTTCATTGATCTTGCTTCCTCCTTCTATGTATACTTTGTCAAAGATCTCACCGATAACGTGGAAAGAAGAGGTAAGGTTGGGTCCTCCGTTTCCTACATAAAAACGAACTGTTTCTCCAACTTTAGCCTGAAGTTCCCCTTTACCTAGCAAAGCACCTGTATGTCCGTTGAACACTACATATTCAGGATGTTCTGCAATGGCTTTGTCCATATCAAATTCCTGTAATCCTTTATCCCCGAATTTTCCTTTGGTGTAGAAATCTCCTTGCATGATGTAAAACTCCTTGTCTACTTTCGGTAAACCTCCTTCCGGTTCGATAAGGATCAAACCGTACATTCCGTTGGCGATATGCATTCCTACAGGTGCTGTTGCACAATGATAGACATACAGTCCGGGATTCAAGGCTTTAAAATTGAATACTTTCTCTGTTCCTGGTGCTACAAATGTGGCTTCTGCTCCTCCTCCGGGACCGTTCACGGCATGAAGGTCTATGTTATGAGGAAAATTGCTGTTTTCATTGTTTTTAAGGTGAAGCTCGATCTCATCTCCTACTCTTGCGCGGATAAAACTACCGGGAACTGTTCCGTTGAATGTCCAGAAGTTATATTGCGTTCCATCTGCCAATTCACCGACTTTCTCAATAGTTTCCAGTCTTACGATAACTTTTTTGGCAGCTCTCTCTCCTACAGGAGCAGGTACATAAGGCGGAGCAACCAGTTTTTGTTCTTCTGATGAACCGTCTGTAGCTATTTTTTCGGTATCCACTGTTTTATCTGTGGCAGCGGATGGATTTTGTTTGCATGAATTCATACTGATGAACGCAGACAAAACGGCAGTGATGAAGATGGATTTTTTCATTTTGATTGGTTTACGTTTTTTGGCTTAAAATAATTTTATTCAATTTAACAAGATATAAATACCTTTTAGTATTTTATTTGTCACTGCTTAAAACTTGATTTTAATTGATTCTGATAAATATTTTATTTTTTTAAAAAAGTCAGTTTCAAATCTAAGTTCTTGACAAACATTCTGATCTTGGAGTTTTCCAGCATATCTCTTATTTCTTTACGGATATGTTTGAAATCATTATGGATAGGACAAGGATGATCTTCCGAGCATTCTCTGAGTCCTAAACCACAACCTGAAAAAAGTTTGTCTCCGTCTATCTCTCTTACAATATCTGCTATAGATTGCTCGAGGTTATTTTCATCCATATAAAAACCACCGTTGGGTCCTTTTGCAGATTGTACAAAACCTTTTCTGCTGAGTTCCTGTAGTATTTTGGCAATGAAATACTCCGGGGAATCTATTCCTGATGAAATATCTTTGATCCCTACTCTGCTTCCGTCCTTGGACTTCTGCGCGATGAAGATCAGTGCACGAATGGCGTATTCACAGGTTTTAGAAAACATTTGTTATTTTTATATTACAAAGATATATATTCGAATTTATATAAAAGAGTTTTTGGTATTTTATTTTTCATGATAATTATCACTCCCATTCCAAAAGTCTTCTTTCTCCCTCGATCTTTTTGATCCCCGAAATATCCTGAGACATTTCGATAACCCCTCGATAGTTCTTCTGTGCGTCTCTTACGGCAAAATATCGTACATAGATTAGCTTGTCACGATAATTGAACCAGAACGATGCTTCATTTTGCTCTCCTTTTCTGAAAGCTTCCAATATTTTCAGAACGGTATCCACACTTTTCGGAGGATGGCAAAAACGCACTTCTCTTCCGATAATTCCTGCACTTCTCGGGAAAACACGAATGTCTCCACGGTTATAGAAAATCACTCTGTCGTTTTCATCCACATAGGTAAGATCCAGCGGCAATGTTCTGAATAAAAGATTCACCTGTTCCACTGTCATATATCCTTCATCAAAGTGTGATGCATTTTCATCAAAACTAACATCGGTTCTTATGGTTTTATCTTCGGAAGGATGTACATACTGCTCTTCTTCCGGATATTTTGCGGGTGGCTGACTCAGCATCCAGCCGATTTCATCTTCGCCTTCTCTCATTTTTATCCATTCTTCATCGGTAAGGATCTCCATTGCATTCGGGAAGAGAACCATTTTTTCCACCTGCATCAGATTTCTTAAGTTCTGACCCGCATATTCTATGTTTTGTTTTGCGGAATCCAGATCTTTTTCTTCAATATTTTTTCTGATGATCCTGAAAATATCCCGGATCGTATCATGGAAAGACCACATATTTCTGGAAGGTCCGGTCCACCTTTTTTGCTCCAGAAAAGGAAACAGTTGATTTTCTTTTCGCTCAAATCTCCTCTCAACGGTTGACAAGTGGTTGAAAAGGTTATAAAATTTCTGAAATTCTTCCTTCGGATCTGTTTGAAGCAATTCTTCCAGTAATGTATCGATCAGCTCCTCTTCCACCAGATAAGTGTGAACGGGATGTCCTGCTTTTAATTGATTTTTATCCATTTTAGTTTTAATAGAATATTAATACCTTTTTATCTTTTATAGAACAAAGGTAAGATTTCAACTTCAATTAAAAGAGTTTTTTATCTTTTATTATACTGATTTTTATCAGCAATCTTTAATGCTTTCCGCCGTTCAGTATTTTATAGATGTGCAGAATCCCCGGGAATATAGAATCCATCGACTCTTCGGCTCCTTTTGTTGAGCCTGGAAGTGCGATCACCAGAGTATCACCGATCATCCCGGCAAGACTTCTCGATAACATCGAATAAGGAGTTCTTTGCTGACCATAATTTCTGATCGCTTCGGCAACTCCGGGAATTTCTCTGTCCAACAACGGACGAACAGCTTCGGGAGTGACATCTCGTTTCGAAAGCCCGGTTCCGCCTGTAATCATTACCAACGAGATTCCGTCTTCTGCATACAGCCTGATCTTGCTCTGGATCTCAGCAATTTCATCAGGAATAACCACATAATCATTAATGTTTACCTTATTTTTCTCAAGGGATGAAATAATGGCTTTTCCTGCTTTATCTTCTTTTTTACCTTCAAAAATACTGTCCGAACACACAATTACAGATGCTGTGATCCCTTCACCGGAATCTTTGATATCGGATTTTCCGCCTTTTTTCTCAAGCAGCCTGATGTTTTTGATCTCAATGTTTTTATCGATCGGTTTCAGCATATCATACATGGTAAGGGCAACGATTGAAGCGGAATGCATCGCCTCCACTTCTACCCCGGTTTTATAGATCGTATGAATTTCTGAAGTGATATGAATATCCAAATCCCTGATCTCAAACTGAATAGAGGTATATTCTATAGGAAGCGGATGACAGTCCGGAATAACATCACTCGTTTTTTTGGCTGCGAATAAGCCTGCTGTTTTGGACATTTCAAAAACATTTCCTTTCGGAACTTTTTGATTCACAATAGCATCGATCGTCTCCTGTGAACTGACGCTGACAACGGCTTCTGCAATAGCTTTCCTGAGTGTATTTGTTTTATGTGTGATATTAACCATACTTTATTGTTTATTTTCTTTCCAGGAGTGAGATTTATCCTCCAAAATTTCTTTTCCCCACAACGGAACTTCCTTTTTGATCCTGTCCACCATTTCGTCACATGCATTGATGGCTTCCTTACGATGTGGAGCTGAAGTAAACACAAAAAGACAGATCTCCCCCACTTTGATGTTTCCCAATGAATGATAGATGTGAGCGCAGGTAAGTCCGTATTTGGTTATGATCTCTTCACGGATTTCATGGGCTTTTTCCGATGCCATCTCCTGATAAGCTGTGAATTCTATAGATTCAACTTTCTTATCGTTGATTTTGTCTTCCCGAACCTGACCCAGGAATATGCTATGACCACCAATACTTGTTTTTACCGTGTGTTTAGCAATACTTTCGGCAACGAATGCAGGATCAATAGGACCTTCTATAAATATATTCTTAATTTTTTTCATGATAAACTGATTTTGCTCCGGTCGGGAAATGCCTGATCTCTTTTTCCGGAAAATAAGTTTTTGTGATCTCCACCGCTTTTTTGCTTCGGATTCCTGAGGCGCAAATGAAACAGATGTTTTGATAGGATTTTAATGATTGTAAATGTTGTTCAAGTGATGCCAATGGAATTTCCAGAGCGTTTAAAGCTTTCAATCTCGGTTGTTCTTCAGTTTCTCTTACATCAATAAGAACACTGTTTTTCTGATTCAGAAATTCTTCTAAAGCTGAATGCGAGCTGATGTCATCACCTTTATGGATATTACAGAATACATCATAATTGAAATTTTTGAATTCCTCTATGGTTTTCGGTCCTGATCTTTCTTTATTTTCAGTAAAAGTCATTTTCAGAGACTGGTAATTTTTGGTATTAAAGATCAGTAACTCATGTACCAAAACCTCATCTGAGCCGATCAGCAATTTGATGACTTCATTAGCCTGAAAAGTACCAATAACGGATGAATGGGACGGCAAAACTCCTGCTTCATTACAGTTCGGAACTTCATTAGGATTTGGCGGTATCGGAAAAAGATCCCGGTATTGTGTCACCGAATTTACTTTTTCAACATTGAAAACCGCCACTTGACCTTCATATCTGAAGATAGAAGCATACACCAAAGGTTTTTTCAAAAGAAAACAGGCATCATTCAATAAGTATCTTGTCGTAAAATTATCGGTACAATCTACGATCACATCAAAATTATGGATCAATGAAAGAACATTTTGTGTGGTGACCAGCTCCTGAAAAGCGACTATTTCGGTTTCAGAATTCATGGTATTCAAATGTTCGAGGGCTGCAACGACTTTTGGAGTTCCCACATCTTGCTCGTCATATAAAAGCTGACGGTGAAGATTGTGCAGATCTACTTTATCAGAATCTGCTATTCCTATCACTCCGATTCCTGAAGAGACCAAAATCTGGAGAACAGGGCATCCCAATCCGCCTGCTCCAACCACTAAAACTGATGAACGGGCAAGCTTTTCCTGTGCTTCAACCCCAAAATTCGGAAGTATAATCTGTCTGCTATATCTGTTTATATTCATGGTAATGTATTTTTTTAACCTCCTGAGTAGGGAGGTAATAATGCAATTTCTGCTTCACCTGAAATCAAGTGCTGGTTTTCTGCTTTCACTCCATTCACAACGACTAAAAAAGTGGTTTTCCCCAATTCAGGAAATTTTTCGAACAATTGCGATCTGAGTTCAGCAACACTGGCTGTATTGTGCAATGGAAGATCATATTCTTCTACTTTAAAGATGTCTGTGAGTTTGCCAAATATTTTAAGTTTCATCTGTCCTGATTTTAAGTAATTCTAATTTATTTATCATACGTTCTGCCTCCCAAAAGCTTTCCGGTGTATTGATATTCAAAAACTGTGGTCTAAAGGATTCATCATACTGAATATAATGAGCATCTTGCTGTTCCAGAAATCGGGTCATTCTCAGGCGGTCATTCTTAATTGAATTTGCTAAAACATCAAGAACCACATAAGGATAAATGCCTAAAACCGGATATACTTTACCTTCACATTCCGCGATACTGATCTTATTTTCTGCTCTTCTTTGAAGAATATCTTTCATCAATTCCGTAGAAACAAAAGGCATATCGCAGCTACATACGAAAATATCTTCCTGACAGTGCTCTAAAGCAGACCGAATTCCTTCCATAGGACCTTTTTGCTCATATCGATCCTTAATCACATTCATTGGAACAGGATCACCTGAACGGTTTCCGGAAATAAAAACCTCATCGAATACTTTCGCCAAATTATCCACAACATGTTGTATCATCGTTTTTCCACTCATCTTCATGAGGGCTTTATCCTGTCCCATTCGGGAACTTTTACCACCCGCTAAAACAACTGCTTTCATTTCTGATCATTTTCAAATCCTCCAGATCTTTATTTTTTCACCAGGATTTATTTCGGTTATATTTTCAGGAAATTCAACCAGACAGTTTGCCTGTGCCACAGAATTCATTTTGTATGATTCCTGACCATTGAGGATGTGCACTTTTCCCTGGGAATACCAAGCTTTTAAAAACTGTGTCTGCTCACTGCTTCTTTTCATTACGAAAGATTCTGAAACCGCCACATCCTGACTTTCATTAAGGTTCTTTCTTCCGAAACATCCCAATACAAACGGTTTTACATACTGATGGTAACAGGAAAATACAGATGCTGGATTTCCCGGTAACGCAAAAACAAATTTTTCGTTAAATTTCCCGAAGAATAAAGGTTTTCCTGGCTTTTGTCTTACTTTATAAAACAATTCCGTAACACCCAGTTTTTCCAGAGCAGGTTTTACATAATCATAATCTCCCACGGAAATTCCGCCTGTAATCAGTACAATATCTGCATTTTCAAAGGCTTCTTTAATCGCAGAAAAAGTTGTTTCTTGTCTGTCTTCGGCATGTTTTATGAAGGAAAATTGATGATTGATCTCCGCTAAAGCAGCCTGTAAAGTGTATGTATTGGAATTGTAAATTTCTCCATCGGATAAAGTTTTCCCAACTTCCACCAGTTCATTGCCGGTAAAAACAAGACCGATCTTTAACCGTTTATAAACCTTAACTTTTTCTATTCCAAATCCTGCCAGAAATCCGATCACTGAATGATTGATAAATGTGTTCTTTTCCACAATCACAGTTCCTTTCTCGGTTTGTGAAGCTTTGAGACGGATATGGTCCCCTTTTTTAATTTCATCTGTACTACATTGGATATAATCTCCGTTGCGGACTACTTTTTCCTGCATCACCACAGTATCTATACTTTCCGGAACCTTTGCCCCGGTAAAGATCCGTACAGCTTCTCCTTTACCTAAAATAGGGTCATTTGTTGAAATTCCTGCAGGAATTGTATTGGTAACTTTTAATTTGGTAGAATCTTTCAGATCATCAAAACGAAATCCATACCCATCCATCGCAGAATTATCGAAAGACGGCACATCTAAGGTCGCCATGATAGGTTCTGCCGTATAAAAACCCAAAGCTTCCAACAGAGGCAATATCATATTCTCTGTCGGGAAAATATGGTTCTCTATGATTTCTCTGGCTTCAGAAACACTTATGTATTGATTCATTCTGATCATGCCTTGCTATTGCACTCTTGTTACTTCTATGCTTTTCAGCCATTTTACGTGACGAGGACCCGTTTTGGTATCAGACAGACTCACGAGGATCATTTCGCCTTTTTCTTTCAGGGGGTTTCCGTTCTGTTCAAATACTACATACACTTTATCTCCAGTAGGGTTATTGAACAATTCTGCCCATGAAAAGGTAGCTTTGTAATCATCTGAAGCTCTTGCAACAATGTAGAAATTCCTGTCTGTGTGATCCTTCTGTGCAATTTTTGCCTTTTCCACAATTTCTGTAAGCAGAACACCTTTAGTAGATTCTATATGACTTTTGGATATCCCTGACTGACAGACAATATCAAAATCTTTAATTTCCTTTACATTCATTTTTTTCAAAGAATCTACAGTGAGTGTCAAGGGCTTAACGACATCTCCCATTACGGTTATCTCTTTGTTTACATAGATCCAGTCATCATCATCGTGCTTATGATTTTCTTTTTCCGAAATGTTTTCTGAAATATGAGCCATACTTTGCACTTCAGGTTTTGCTGCTTCAGGTTTACTGCATTGCAACATTGGGTAGGTCATCGCTACCACCCAAATGAATTTTAAAAATTTTCTCACGGTTTGATTTATTAGTGTTTAAAATGATTACAGTTTTTTAGTTATTATTAATTTTTGTTTTTATTTTTTTCCAAATATAAAACTACCCGCCGATTTTTATCATACTCCGATTAACAATTGATTGATTTTTTACACTTCCCATTTCAGAAAACTGTCCACCTTTCTCTTTATGCTTTCTGGTGATGCCTAATTGAATCAGTTCCAGAAGGTCTTCTTCGTTTCTGAAAGCCTTCAGCAAATCAAATTCATCCGCTCCGAAAAGACAGTTTTTTATTTTCCCATCTGAAGTGATCCTGATTCGGTTACAGCCAGCACAGAAAGCATTGCTCATGGTAGAGATCAGTCCGAAAACTCCTTTGCTTTCTTCACTAATCCGGTATTTTCTGGATGTATCATTTTTCTGATCCGTTATTTTTTCTAACGTAAAGTGCTGTGAAACCAAATCAAGCATTTCCGCGACCGGAATCACTTTTGCTTTTTCCCAAGAATTTCCGGTGAATGGCATAAATTCTATAAACCTCAACTCCATCGGATAATGATGGGATAAGGCAATGAATTCCGGGATCTCATCATCATTGAAACCCCGCATTACCACCATATTCAGTTTTACATTAAACCCTCTTCTGATGCTTTCTTTGATATTGTCCCAAACGGGTTGAAACAGGTCTCTTTTGGTAATGTATTTAAACTTTTCGCGATCCAGAGAATCAATACTGATATTGAGATTTTTAACGTTACATTCTTCCAGCGCATCAAAATACTTATGAAGCAAAACCCCATTGGTTGTAACTCCTGTATTGACATTTAACTTGGAAATCTGTCGGATGATATTTTCAAAATCATGTCTTACCAAAGGTTCTCCCCCTGTGATTCTGATCTTGTTAATCCCATAATGATGAACAAAAACCCTTGCAATTTCGAAAATTTCGCGGCTGCTCATCAGTTCTACGGATGATGTACTTTTGAACGGTTCATCGGGCATACAGTATAGACATCTGAAATTACAGTTGTCCGTAATGGAAAGCCTCAAGTAATCGTGTTTTCTGCCAAAAGAATCAAGCAAATCAATAGGCATTGTCATTCTCCTCTTCTGATTTTTTAATCTGTCCTGTAGGAATATCCGGTACATATCTCAAAAAGAAAAGTGTACACAGAAATATAATCACTGATCCAATTGCCGAATAGGCTGCAAAGTCCAGGTTTTCTTTATCCAAAGCCTTGTTGATCGTTCCAAACAAAAGCCACATTTGCAGACTTACCAGCAGAATATAGACGCTGATAATGGCAACAAGCATTTCATTGATTCTGAATGTTACTTTTTTAATGGGTTTCTTTCGTACTGACATCTCGGTAATTTTTTGTGTTGAACTTATCCGTGGCTTTCTTCGGTTTCTTTTTCAAAATCCGTCACATATATTTTGTCCTCTTTGATCACGACCTTTAACTGCGGAAGCGGTCTCGGTGGCGGTCCTTGAATAACAGATCCGTCATCCGGATTGAAAAACCCGTGGTGACAAGGGCATTCGATCAGCTGTTCATTATGATTGTATAGCACAGAACATGACAAATGGGTACATTTTTGTTCAAAAACTTTCCATGTATCTTCTGCGAGACGGATAAGCATATAGGGATTACGATGATCTTCATTGATATAGAACGTTCTCATTCCTCCCACCTGTAGATCGGTCGTTAATCCTATAAAATAGGGTTTTATTTCTTTCTCTTTTCTGAAAAAATTAAACACTGGAACGGCTACATTGGCAAATGCCAAAGTGCCTGAGAAAAAAGTGATCAGTTTGATGAATTCTTTTCTGGAAACATATGCTGCCTCACGTTTTTTAATAGGAAAATCGGCTTTCCAGGCGGGGATTTTTTTATGATTTTCTGACATGTTAGTATGATTAAAAAACTTTTAATTCTTCGCTGCCTTTCGGCATCATTATATTTACTTTTGTATTTACGACTTCTTTCCCGAAAATAAAGCGGTTCACAGGTGTGCTGTTCGGTCTTTTCTTCGCTACATTCTCTCTGGTATCAAAGGTTAAGGCCCCACTGGGACAAACTGTTGCACACATAGGTTTAAGACCCGTACTGGTCCTGTCGTAGCACATATTGCACTTCATCATTAGCATCGCACTTTGATCCGGAATCTGCGGAACTCCGAACGGACAACCAATAACACAATTCGCACATCCGATACATTTTGATGTATCTGCGGTATGCACAATACCATATTCATCTTTTGTAATAGCATCTGCGGGACATACATTCGCACAAATGGGATCTTCACAATGCATACACACCTGCACGGTGGTCTGAACAGTTTCTGCCCTGTCTACATAATGAATATGAATCATCGAGGTTTCTCCGTTAGTCTCACATTCTGCACAAGCCATCTCACACGAGTGACAGCCGATGCAGCGCTGCATATCAACGAAGAATTCCATATCATTAAATTTTTCAAACTGTTCCGCCATAATCTTTTTAAAATTTAATATTGAATATCTCTACTTTGGTTAGCCAATTCTTTTGAATTTTCTCCTTTTTTACGCCCTGTTTTCTCCAATTTGCAGGCACAAACTTTAAATTCCGGTATCTTTGAAACAGGATCTAAAGCATCAATGGTCAACTGATTGACAGAATTCACACCGCCCCAGTGATAGGGTATGAAAACAGTATCTTCCCTGATTGTTTCCACCACATTTGCAGGGAACAAGGCACTTCCCCTTCGGGTAGACACTTTGATCAGGTCATTTTCCTGAATGCCATATTGTGCAGCCAATTTAGGATGGATCTCAAGTAATGGTTCTGGATAAATATCTACCAGCTTTCCAATTCTTCTTGTCTGTGAACCACTTAAATACTGACTTACTACTCTTCCTGTTGTCAATACAATCGGATATTCTTCATCCGGCTCCTCCATTGGTTTTTTGTATGGAGTCGGATTAAAATGTGCTTTTTTATCATTTGTATTGAATTGTCTATCTTCCCAAAGTCTTGGAGTTCCGGGATGTTCTTCACTAGGGCAAGGCCAGAAAATTCCCAGATTTCTTTCTATTCTTACATACGTGATTCCGTAATAGTCTGCCGCACTGCCTTTGGAAGCTCTTCTAAGTTCATTGAAGGTTTCTTCGCTGTTTTTATAGCTGAATTTATCGCCTTCACCTAATCTTCGTGCCAGTTCCATAATGATTTCGCTGTCACGCTTAGCTTTTCCCGGAGGATCTACCACAGCTCTAATTCTAATCACTCTTCCTTCTGCCGATGTAGTGGTTCCTTCTTCTTCTTCCTGCAAGGAGCCTGCAAGAATTATATTGGCGTGACGTAAGGTTTCTGATAAAAAGAAATCGATTCCTGCATAGAATTCCAGTTTTTCCAGTGCTGCACGAACGTTATTGTTATTCGGTAAGGAAACCAATGGATTGAAACATATCGATAATAAACCTTTGATCTCTCCACGATTGATGGCTTCAATGATCTCATAAGCACTCAGGCCTTTTCCCGGTATATCTTCTTCTTTGATGCCCCAAATATCAGCAACAAATCTTCTGTGTTCTGGATTTTCAATGTCTCTGTTTCCGGGAAGCTGATCACATTTATGACCATGCTCTCTTCCACCCTGCCCATTTCCTTGTCCTGTAATCGTTCCGTAACCGCAATACGGTTTCCCGATCCTTCCGGTTGCCAACACCAGATTGATACAGCTGGAAACATTCTGAACACCTTTAGAGTGATGTTCTATCCCACGGGCATGCATCAAAAAACTGGTTTTAGCTTTTCCCCACATTTCTGCAGCTTTGTAGATCAGTTCTGCAGGAACACCGGTTACTTCTTCTCCCCATTCCAGAGTACAGTCTTTCACGGCTTCAGCAGCTTCTTCAAATCCTGAAGTGTAATTATTGATAAAATCATGGTCGAGCCAACTGTTATCAATTAAAACTTTCAGCATAGTATTGGTAAGTGCTGAATCTGTTCCCGGTTTAATTGGCAAATGGATATCTGCAGTTCTTGCAATCGGGATCTGACGCGGATCTATCACTATTAATTTTGCTCCGTTATCGCGGGCTTCCCAGATTTTATGTGTTAAAACAGGAAAACATTCACTTACATTGGCTCCAGTAATGATGATTACTTCTGCATGAGCCAGATCAGCCCAACTGTTGGAAGATCTATCCATCCCAAAAGCTTTTTTATTTCCTGCTCCGGCACTCACCATACAAAGGCGGCCATTATAGTCAAGGTTGGCAGTTTTCAGAGCGACACGGGCAAATTTCCCTATCATATAGCTTTTCTCGTTGGTAAGGGATACCCCGGAAAGCATAGCAAAAGAATTTTTTCCATATTGTTCCTGGATTCTTCTAATCTCTTTCACCACTACGTCATACGCTTCATCCCATTCGATCGGAACAAAACCTTTTCCATCCACTCTTTTGTAAGGTGAAAGCAAACGATCGGGGTGATTGTCCTGCATATATCGCTGAACTCCTTTCGGGCAAAGTCTTCCTTCATTGAACGGAAAATCATTCCAGGGTTCAAAGCCAACAACTTTTTTGTCTTTTACTTTTAGTTGAATTCCACACTGCAAACCGCAAAAACAACAATGCGTTTTTATCAATGCATCGGGATTTTGTGGATTTGATCGTACAGTTCCTTTGTTAGGATAGTGTTGATGTGGGCCAAATATATTGATGATCTCGTCAGCTGATACGGGTAATTTTGCCATTTTATTCTATTTTAACCAAAATATTTTCCTGATTCTTGTCTTGCTTTAAGGTGTGCTTTGGCTAGCATTGCTCTTTTTCCTTCGGGGCTGTAATCCAAATAGCTTTTGCCATCTTCGCGTACTAAATCAAAGCCCATTTTTTTTGTGATTTCCTTCAGGTCATCAATATGCATTTTTGTGGTGTATTCGTCGCCTGTATGCGGACAAACCTGCATTCCCCTTCGTTTTCCTTCAATTTTATAGATATTTGCTCCCACTTGTGCTGGTCGCTGAAAGATGTGAAAGAACTTTCCAAAAGGGATCCACATAAGGAACATAGCTACCGTAATGGCATGGGTAATAGCCATAAACTGACTCATTTTTCCTTCGAGATAGGTATAATCAAACCAAATTCCCAATCCTGTCACAGAAACAGCTACCAATAAGATCAAAGGAAGCCAGTCTCTTTCAAACCATTGGGTAGCGATAAGACCCTCATCCACGAATCTTCTGTGCATCATAATGAGACAACCCACGATAACCATGATCGAGGTCCAAACCAGAATATGGAAAAAGAAAACGGCTATGGCAGTATCGAGCGGAAATGTCATCACAGTAAAGCCCATCATATGGGTTTCATACTGATCTATGGTTCCTGGTTTTAAGGTGAAGTGCAGCCATCCAAATGTAAGTCCGAATGTGACCATAAATGAGATGAGACATCCTGTAGCTAAAAGGAAATGTCCTAACCAACGCGTTTTACCTCTTGGAGCGATGAATTTCTGAAAAATGATGTTACGAACAGATAAACGGATCACTTCTTTTACATAAACCGGGTAATCTTTACTGAAAATAAATTCCCAGGTACGCTTCCAGTATTTCTGTGTTGCCGGACGCTGTTTCCATACCGAATGATGATAGACAACTCCGAAAGTCATGCTGATCGTTCCGAAGAAATAAATGATCAAAGCGGCATCAAAATTCTGTAGATTTACCGATCCTATTACCGTAACGGCAATGACCACTAATGTGGCAATGATGGCATTAATAAATGCTTTTTTATTGATCTTTGTGAAAATGCTGAACATCTGTATAAGTTTTTAATGGTCATTCACTTAGTTGCATGCAGAATTAATCTCTGTAACAAAGATACAGTAATCAGATATCAAAATAAGACAAAAATATCTTATTTTAATTCATTCAAAATAATTTTTGAAGAATACACACCATATTCAACTGAAAATCAAATATTTAATATAAACATGATTTACATCATAGACCTAAAATCCAATCTAGATCCATAAAAAGTACTGTAAAACAGTACTTTTTCGATTTATTTATTGTTAAGGAAATAGCCATTCAAAATCCTTCCCGTGGTGAGATCTTTCAATACCTGATTGGTACTTATGCTGTTAAGTCCTCCCAAGTCTGCGATCCACTTCCCTGTTTTTAAGTAATCCAGATTTTCCAGTAAAATCGGATGTTTCCTTTTCATTTGTTTTTCGTTCAATCCGGTATAAAGACCGACTTTTAGCTTTTCTCTTTTTGTCATGGAAATCAGAGCAATGAGTTCAGAATCTGCCCATTCCCCTCCCATAAAAAGAACACAGGTAATCGTTTTTTTATATTTCGTGATTAAATTCCGAAAAATATCATGAGTAAGCTCTGTTCCGTTTTCAGGATTCCACAGATGTTCTGAATGGCAACCTTCACACGCTAATTGACAGCCTGTAATGGTAAGACATAGTGAAACCTCATCAGGAATTTCCTGCAGAACAATATCATAGCTATCATACTTCAGCATTCCCGTAATATCTTCTTTTTTCTTCTTTCTGGCGATCTTTAGAGAAGTTGGTGACTTTTTTCAGATAACCGATCACACGTGTAGCGTAATCAATATCATCAGACTGACATTCTGTACAGTGATCCATCGTTTTTTTGTTGATATAACCGCAACTATTGCAAACCGTCACTTTTATATTGAAGCAGAAATAATTACATCCTGTATACGCAGCCACATTCAATAGTTTTTTAAAACCTTCCTGGGTAGGATATTCTTCAAGATTGCAATGATAAGCAGAGCCTCCGTCAAGATACTGTATATACTCGTTTCCGTGAAGGAAGAATTTATCGATTAGGTTTTGGCTTTCATCTTCAACAATATAGAAGTAAGAATTGTAGCAGTCTCTCGGAACGTACAGCCAGTCTTCTTTATCCCATTTGGCATTTTTTACACCCAGGTTTTCGGCAGGAACAAATTCTGTATTGAACATATATCCATATTTTTCTTTGGCTTCTTTATTTTTCGTAAAAATCAGTTTAAGATTTTCATTGATGAAGTTTTTGTAGCGCTCATTATCTGAAATTTCAATGCCCAGAAATTCTGCAGCTTCCACCATTCCGTTGATCCCAATGGTAAGGAACTGTTTGTCAAGAGAAATGAAACCCGCATCGTATACCGGAAGCATTCCCGCATTCTTATAATCCTGAATAAGACTTCTGAAAGCCACTTGATATTTATGAATATTATCAATCATTGTCTCTAACGGAATTTCTTTCTGATAAAGACGATTCATATTGATGGTGATTACATTGATGCTTCCTGTAGATACTCCTCCTGCCCCCAAAGAATAGCTGAATGTATTGTCTGATATTTCGTTTCTCAGTCTGCAACAACTTGCCAGAGAATCAGCGTTTTCGGACTGATAAATGAAGAATGAATTTCCTTCGCTCAACTCTTTTGAACAGAAATCTGCAAAGGCCTCATCATAGACTTTTTTGTCCCTAGTGAGCATTGCTGCCGTAATTACAGGGAATGTGAGTACTGCTTTGCAACGTTCTTTATTGAACCATTGCATGAAAAATTGCTGAAGTCTGTCCAAAAAGAAATAATCAGGCTTGCTTCCATCAGGAAAAAAGAATGTTCCGAACATTGAATCGAAGTAAGGTCTGTCGTACAAGGAAATATTCCAGAAAACGGACTGGTAACCGCGGGCTGCAGCCGGCTGATTGATAGCGTATACAACGTGTTGAAGCTCATTTTCAATCATTTCGGCATGTGTTTGAATATAATTTTCACCAAAATCTTTTCTTGCAAAGTGATCGAAATACAGCAGAAATTCCACGGTCGCCACAGCACCTGCGAATTGTGAAGATACTGAAAAAAGAAAATTCACAAAGGAGCCACAGAAACTGCCCAAATGTTTGGGGGCTTTAGACTCGCCACCAAGCTTTGTCAATCCGTCCAAAAGCAACGGATACATGGATACACTTACACAGTATGGTTTTAGACTTGTTTCATCATGAACATAGATTTCATGTTCTTCCAACTGTCTTATATATTCTTTGGCAAGGCTTGCTCCAAAGAGTTCTTCTATCTTATTACCAATAAGATTGCGATTGATCTGGATGTTGATATCTTTGTTCAATTCTGCTTCCATGGTTGCAATATTTTTGGTGGAAACATTCGCGTTCGAGTCAAATATTGCTCCACTTGCGGCATTTTGAGATGCCAAATAGTTTTCAATGAAATTGCATTTGCTGGCCAACTGTTGTTCTGTAAGTCTTGTGAATTTGTTTTTCATAATATATTATTTAATAAGATATAAAGATATTAATATCTTTTATTTTGATAGAAGACAGTTTTATCGACAAACAGGAAAATCTAGAACAAAGAAACAGACTTCCAAAATCTATTAACAAAAATATAAAATAGTTTTACATACTCTCTATAAAAATACAACTATTTTCATTAGATAATATTACTCATTTAATAGTATATTGTAAAAACAAATCTGCATTTTAATATGTCTGCCAAAAATTATGTTCAAGCCCGAGCCAAAAAAATCAGAAAATTCTTTGGATTATTAGGTCCGGGATTAACGACCGGTGCTGCCGATGATGATCCTTCGGGAATTGCTACATACTCTCAGACAGGGGCCCAATTCGGTTATGGGCAACTATGGACCGCAGTCTATATGCTCCCGTTTATGACCGCAGTACAGGAAGCCTGTGCAAGAATAGGAATGGTTACCGGTAAGGGGCTGACAGGAGTAATCAAAATGCATTACAGCAAAAGAATACTATACAGTTCAGTAGGACTTGTTGTGATTGCTAATACTATTAATATCGGGGCGGATATTGGAGCAATGGCAGCTGCCGCACAATTAATTATTCCTGTTGATATTGTAATACTCATGCTTGTTTTTACCATAAGCATATTAACATTGGAGATATTCACTAGTTATAGGGTGTATTCAAAAGTTCTAAAGTGGCTGGCATTATCTCTCCTGACCTACCCTCTTACTGTATTCATCATTGATCAGCCTTGGAAAGAAATATTAAAAGCCTCTATCGTTCCTCACTTCGAATTTTCTTTCAACTTTCTTTTCATAATAACTGGAGTATTCGGAACAACTATTACCCCTTATATGTTCTTTTGGCAGACCTCCCAGGAAGTGGAAGAAGAAAATGAAAGAGGTCTGATTCAAGATGGAAAACCGAAAATCGGATGGCGTCATATTCATGCAATGAGAAAAGATAATAGTATAGGCATGGTCATCTCTGAATTTACAACATGGTGTATTATATTAGTTGGAGGAACTGTTTTGCACAACGCTCATATAACGGATATCAATACCGCCGCTGATGCAGCAAAAGCTTTAGAACCTTTAGTACAGTCATTTCCCAATTCTGGATTAGTGTCAAAATTTATATTTGCAGTTGGCATAATCGGTCTGGGGCTGCTTGCTGTTCCCGTTCTATCAGGATCGGCATCCTATGCAGTTTCCGAAGCTCTCAACTGGAATGCAAGTTTAAACCTGAAATTTACAAAAGCAAGAGGCTTCTATATGGTTATTATTATATCTACCCTTATTGGTCTTTGTATGAATTTTATTGGCATTAACCCAGTGAAAGCTCTTGTATATACCGCAGTTCTCAATGGTGTAGCAGCTGTACCTCTCTTGTTTCTGATTATCCGGATATCTACAAGTGAATGCATTATGGGAGAATTCAAAAGCAGGTGGCTGTCAAAAAGTTTATTATGGGCAACTTTTTTCTTTATGGCCGCAGCATCAATTGCTATGTTTTTTACGATTTAAATAAATTAGTAAATACAGTAGAAATCAAACGGCTAATACTGACCACTTTTTGTATAATTAGATATTAAAACTAATATCTGCAATATTTGATTATTATATTGTAATATATCTTTTTGAGGTTTGATTAATTGAGAAACTGTTAGAATTCCTAGTAGCATCCCTACAATATAAGCAGCATAGGAAATATGTTCATCTTGCCCCCCATTTCCCTTAGGGACTACTTCAACAAATAATCCTGTATTATCCTTATAACCCAACATCCAATGTATTGAATTCCAAGCAAAATGCAATCCTGTAGACATTGCTATATTTCCAGTCTTTGATGTAGCAATACCAAAAAGCACAGCACCTAATCCCGCTCTTAATTGTTCGTGAAAGGTTTCTCTTAGTTTAATTGTATGATGGTTACTGGACACATCTGTGCGGTTACCAGTGATTTGTCTACTTCTTCAGCGGAAATCTTCAGTATGAAGACGTTTTTCTTTTCAATAGCATTAATTAGAGTGGCTTTTCCATCTTTTTTAGACATACGCCATAATTCCGGTTGCAGTTCATAACAAATACCACATCCTATACACTTATTACGATAATGTATGAGCTTATTCATCCGCAGTAGTGTTTAATAATTTATATAATTTATTGCTGGCTGTTATTTTAATGCTCAAAGGGAAGGTTATTTTGTCTCCTTTTGAAGCTTCTGGCGCCTGAGCACCGTTTACGACAAGCATAGTTAACTGCTCTTTAACCATACCACAGTCAGGCCCGGTAATCATAATCCTATCCCCTTGTTTTAAATTTCCGGTTTCAAGAGTGAACTCCGCTATACCAATTTTAGGATAGTATTTCGTGCCTTTTCCAATATATACTTTTTTTTCAGTAGCTACTGAACCGGGATGTTGTGTCCATTCACCAAGATTTCTCCCAAGATAATTACCTTCCCAAAAACCTCGATTGTATACCTTTTCCATTTCAGTTTTCCAAATGATCACCTTGTCCGGGTTAAATGTTCCATCTACAACTGCTTCAATTGCTTCGCGGTAGCATTGGGTTACTATATGTACATAATCGGCTCCTTTTGTCCGTCCCTCTATTTTTAATACATCGATACCACTTTCCAATACCTGGTCAAGAATATCGATGGTGCACAGATCCTTAGGTGACATGATATACTCGTTGTCAATTAAGAGTTCTTCCCCAGTTTCGGCGTCTTTCACTATGTATGCTCTACGGCAATTTTGAACACAAGCCCCACGGTTGGCAGAAGCATTATGAGTGTGAAGACTTAGATAACATTTACCTGAAATAGCCATGCACAGTGCCCCATGCACAAATAACTCAATCTTAATCAGCTGACCAGAAGGCCCTTTTATCTGTTTTCTCTTAATTTCATTGGTAATATATTTAACCTGTTTCAGGGTGAGTTCCCGGGCTAATACAATAACATCAGCAAAGCGTGAAAAAAATTGTACAGATTCGATATTACTAACATTGGCCTGAGTAGAGATATGTAAAGGAATGCCCATTTCGTTGCAATATTGCATAACTGAAAAATCGGAAGCTATGACAGCATCAATTCCGACCCTTTTGGATTCTTTTAAAATTGTACGTAACAGTTGCATGTCATGTTCATACATTACTGTATTTAGTGTTAGGTACGCTTTAAGGCCATGTTGCCTACACAGATCAGTTACCTTCTTAATATCTTCAATGATAAATGTTTTGGCTGACCTCGTACGCATATTTAACTGCTCTACACCAAAATAAATGGCATTTGCCCCAGCATTAATAGCTGCTTGTAAGCAATCGAAAGATCCTGCTGGGGCTAACAGTTCCACTTCCCCTTTTGTATTCATAATTTCAATTCTGGAAATAATCAGGTTTTATCTGGATGTCAGATTTTATTATAAATAAATTTTGTTGACAAATATATGAAATAATAATAATTAGCCATTGATTTAGTAGTTATTTGAATTCGATTATATTGTTAATTGAAATATAGTTTGGAGCAGTTCTTTTCAAGATCAAATCTTTGAGATAGAATTTTTAAATGAATGTATCAAAAAACTAAATAACGATCTAAGTTTATAGCCATGATAGACAGATTTTAATTATTAATATTAAGGAATAGATTTTTTCACTTAAATTATTCAGAATTGCCCTAGTTTATACTTTTTTCTACTGGTGGGATTTAGAAAGGTTTAATAGTTTTGCAGCTAAAAAACAATGGGATTAATTCTTAAACCAATTGATGTCGTAAATAGCATCTCACAGGAAGACTTTCTGAAAAAATACCTTAATCCAGGAATACCTGTGGTAATTAAAAACATGGCTAGGAAATGGCCAGCCTATGAGAAGTGGACCCTGGAGTATATGAAGGAGGTTGTAGGTGATGTTACGGTACCCTTATATGATAGTTCCAAAGCAGATCCGGCAGCGCCTATTAATGCTTCCTCTACTACAATGAAATTTGGAGATTATATAGACCTTATCCAAAGAGAGCCGACAGATCTTAGAATTTTTCTTTTTGATCCGATAAAGTCGGCCCCTCAATTACTGAAGGATTATGTTTTTCCGAAAGATCTTATGGGGGGATTCCTAGATAAATATCCAAGCATGTTCTTTGGAGGAGAGGGGTCAAAAACATTCCTTCATTTTGATATCGATATGGCTCATATTTTCCACACCCATTTTGGAGGAAGGAAGAAGGTTCTACTTTTTGATTATAAGTGGAAAGAACGTCTGTACCAGATTCCATTTGCCACCTATTCTCTGGAGGACTACGACATAGAACAACCTGATTTTGAAAAGTATCCTGCACTGGATGGTGTAGAAGGGATAGAATGCTTCCTGGAGCATGGTGACACACTTTTTATGCCAACGGGATGGTGGCACTGGCTAAAATATCTTAATGGGTCATTTTCCTTATCGCTTCGTGCCTGGGATAAAAGCTGGGCAGTAAAAGCTCATTCTTTATGGAATCTTACCGTCCAGCGCTCATTTGATAATTTCATGAAATCCCGTTTCAAGAAAAGATATATGGATTGGAAGGAAAACAAGGCTATTGAAAGAGCAGACCTTGCTTTGAGAATGGGTTTGCCACATGAAAATAGCCGTAAAATTAAGATCAATTTTTAATGCAGTTAAAATATGTTTTAAAACTGACAACATTATACATTTTATATTATATTTATGAATAATAAATCTTTACATAGTTTTCATATTCCGGTAATGGGTCTGGCTTATACGATAGATAGCCCGATACGAGTGGCTCAATATGGGATATCCTCTGTAATTTCCATTATCGATGATGAAATATTGGAAAAAATGAGAGCTTTTTACAGCTCAAAATTTAATCTCGATTTCTTTAGCATTTCCACTAAAGAAGAAGATTACAGGGCTAAAAGGGTTACTGCTTATCTGAACATGATTTAGAATATTGTCGGTGAGAAGTTTGAAGCATTTAAACAGGATATCAGCAAAATAAAGAATCTCTGAGACGCTTTATAGATATACTCCCACTATCTCAGAGCTTAAAAGTAGCCTTCAGAAATTTACAGTACAAAAAGATCACTTGACATCTGCTGTCAAAGATTTCATGGATGTTCATCTTACTCCTGGGCTATAGATGTCAATATCATGACCAAAGTAGACAAGGATAATTTCAATGGAAATGAACAGCTTGCGGTTTATCAAAATGATGCCCATAGTGCCTTAAGGGGATTTGCGCAAAGTGAGCTCTCTTCTTCGGTTGCTTTTTCGGCAGGATTAAATCCCAGTTAAACATGCTATTTTTGCAAGTTTTCTCACAAATATAGGCCCCACTTGCCTTACAAGGTGAATGCGTCTCATGATGGAAGTATGGCAATATTACAATTTCCTCCCCCAGCTTAGAATCTTGTAAACTTACACGACAAGGAAAACCGTGAAATTTATCCACTATCATTTTATAGCCCGATCTGAATCCACTGTTCTGAACCTCATATCTGGCGATATTTATATACAATAAACAAAGATGAACTTATATAATAATTTTGTGAAAAATTATTCCTAAAAATAAATGGAAAATATCTCTCTAAATTACTACTGTTGTAATATTAAAAAAGTAAGTTCTTTGTATAGCAAAGAACTTACATCAAAAAATAATTGCTCTATGAAAAATAAATATTATTCCCTGTGGGTTTATGGACTAGAATAAAAATTTAAATCCAAACGATAAAGGGGCAATAGCAGTTCCGGAGGGACCAAATATAGCGGCATTGTATTGAGGGGTAACTGTAGCAACATGCGCCAATGCAAAATCCGTGGTTTTAATATCCTTTGTTGTCCCCGGATAATTTTTAATTGTGGTGAAGGATAGATTCGCCAGGTTATAGGAAAATTCAACTGTGAAGTGTTTTGTCATCACATAATCCAGGCCTCCGGACAAAGCTAGTCCAAATTGGTTGATCTTGATGTCACTGCCTACTACAGATTCTCCGTTAGCAGTTACTTTTGTTTTTCCAGTAATCATAGGAACTGCTAATTGTCCAAAAAAGAATAAGCCTCCATGAATATTCCAGTATTTCCTTGCTAGTGGCTCTATGACAAGCAGGTTTGTTTTCAAGGTTACATCAGATCCGAGCTGATTTTCTGATTTAACTCCGATATTTCCTACGGCGACCCCAACAGCTGTGGATGGGGCAATGAAATATCCAACAACAGGTAGAATTGTTGTACTGGATGATTTTCCGTTTTCAGTGCCATCTTTTGTACTTTGATATCCAGCCTGGGCTGTTGCAAACCAGGTACCTTTTAATCCTTGTTCTTTTTCCTGTGCACTGAATAATCCTGTTATGGCAAGTGCACTTATCAATACGATTTTTTTCATGTTATAAACATTTAGAGATACCCAAATTTCCAAATGTTTTTATCAATTACCGTCATGATTATTAGTGACATATGTCATTATGACATTTATCATTATCTCAATAAAACATTGAAATATTAATGATAATTTTATTGAAATAAAAAAAACAAACTATTTAATCAAAATAAACAGAGTTTTATTTAAATATTACGTATCGTCTAGTATATAAATACCAGACAGGGTAAGAATTGCTTAAAGAATTAAATTATAAAATAAATGAAAGTAGAACAAATTTATACAGGTTGTCTGGCTCATGGGGCATATTATATTGCTTCGAAAGGAGAAGCCGCTATTATTGATCCATTGCGGGAAACAACTCCCTATCTGGAAAAATTAAAAAATGACGGAGTAGAACTCAAATATATTTTCGAAACTCATTTTCATGCTGATTTTGTAAGCGGACATCTGGATCTGGCTAATGAGACTTTAGCAACCATCATATACGGACCGACTGCTAAACCTGGTTTCGTAGCTCATGTAGCAGAAGATAATGAGATTTTTAAATTAGGGAATGTTACCATAAAAGTAATTCATACTCCCGGACATACTATGGAAAGCTCCTGTTTTCTGCTTATAGATGAAGAAGGCAAAGAAACAGCTTTGTTCAGTGGCGACACCTTGTTTCTGGGAGATGTGGGAAGACCCGATCTGGCTCAGAAAGCCGCCCATATGACCAAGGAAGAATTGGCTGGAGTTCTCTACAAAAGCATATACCATAAAATCTTACCTCTTAAGGACGAAATTATTGTCTATCCCGGTCATGGCGAAGGTTCGTTATGTGGAAAAAAAATGATGAAAGAAACATCAGACACCTTGGGCAACCAGAAAAAAGTGAATTATGCCCTCAATCAGTTAAACAAGGAATCGTTTGTTTCAGCAGTACTAGAAGGTCTTTCCTCTCCACCAGGGTATTTTGAAATGAATGCAACCATGAATAGAGGGGGGGGGGTATGAGAGTTTTAAGAATGTACTCCGCCGTGGAATTTCTCCTCTTTCAGTAGAAGAATTTGAAACTAAAGCAAATACTGAAAACGTAATCATTCTGGATACAAGAGATGCGGGCGAATTTCATCAAGGTTTTATAGAAAATTCCGTGAATATTGGACTGAAAGGAACCTTTGCGCCTTGGGTGGGTGCTATAATACAAAATGTACGACAGCCAATTCTGCTGGTTACTGAAAACGGCAAACATGAAGAAGCCATCACCCGTTTGAGCAGGGTTGGATTTGATAACGTAGTAGGATATCTGGAGGGCGGATTTGAAACCTGGAAAAAAACAGGAAAAAAAATATGTAGCATACATCGTATCTCTGCCAGGGAATTTGTTGCTAAAATGAATGATGATGTCTTGGCCATTGACGTCAGAAAAGAAAGTGAATACTCAGAATCTTCTTTTAAAGGAACATATAATAAGCCTTTAGCAGATATAAATCAATGGATCGGGAAAATCAATAACCTAAACCATTTTTATTTATATTGTCAGGGAGGCTATAGAAGTATGATAGCAGCAAGCCTATTATATAGAAGAGGATACACGAACTTTACGGAGGTGGAAGGCGGCTATACCGCCATTAGCCAGGTTATGGCTGAATTAATAAAATAAGCAAAAGCTGGGATTATCTCCAAACATAATTTTAATCTTAGCTAAATGGTGATGTAGGCGAAGTTTTCAGTAAAAAAATACATGTTGTTCATATAACTTGAAACAGTAAAATAAAACCCTTCCATTAAGATAATGAAAGGGTTTACAATTTCAAAAAAATTTACAACGGAACAACTAAAGTCCTTCCAACACTTTTTCTCCATTTTTGTTATCGGGATTGAGTTCAATCGACTTTTGATACATTTTGATAGCTTCTTCTTTCTGTCCGTTTTCCAGAAGCGCTTCTGCATAACTGTCATAGGCATTCCAGCTGTTGGGAAACAGATCAACATTCGTTTTGAATGTCTCAACAGCTTGTTTATAGAAATGTTTCTCCGGCAAATGATAAGGATTACTGCTTCCCAAAAAGTCATATCCGAGAGCGTTCATTTCATTCTCACTCAGATAATAATTAAGCGTATCTTTTCTTAGGCTTTCCAATGTTTCTCTCGCTTCTGCTGCCCCTTTGTTATGCAAAATATTTCCATAAATTTTGGCAATGCTTTTTTTAGGCATATCCACTTTTTTGCTGTTTAAAAGCATCATGATTTTTGTAGCATTTTCGTGGGCATTAAAATGAGCATTATCAAATAAGATGACGGTTTGATGTTTGGTGACATTTCTGAGAATATTGGAGCTCAAACCCATTGCAGCCCCACTGTGGTACACCCATTTTCCCATTGTAGAGTCTTTTTCAATTTCCCAGCCTAATCCGAATTCATCGGAATTATTTTTACCGTTATTTAATTTTACCGGGACGAATGCTTCTTCCAGAGTCTCTTGTTTTAGCAAAGTGTTATTGTAAAGAGCTTTGTCAAATTTCCAAAGATCCCGGATTGTACTTACATAATCGGCAAATCCTCTAAAAGCATACGAATGCCAGTATCCTTTCACATAAGGGATTGAATTGGATTTTACAGGTTCATCATCATATAAATGAAGATAGATGTGAGGAAATGCAAAATTTTTTATTTCAACTCTGTTGAATTGTTCCGGTAAGGGAAAAAGCACAGTTTCTTTCATCCTTGCAGGTCTAAGAATATTCCTTTTAATGTATTTTTCATAGGGTATCCCCGAGACCTTTTCAACAATCAAAGCCAAGATAAGGTAGTTGATATTATCATAATTTCCCTTTTCGCCCGGTTGGTAGACGAGCGGTTGTTTGTTTGCAATAACTCCTGGGAGAAAATCCTTGTTGGTGAAAACCTTATCTGGATTTTCTTTTTTCTCCTTGTCAAAAAAAGCATTGTAAGGCGGAAGCCCGGAGTTATGCGAAAGCAAATGCCTAATCTTTATTTCTGGATAAGGGAACCCAGGCAGGTACTTTGTCACAGAATCCGTTATTTCCAGTAAGCCTTTTTCCTTGAGCTGCAGAATAGCTGTTGCTGTAAAGATTTTTGAAATACTGGCAATGGGAAAGGTGATGTCGGATGTATTTGGCGCTTTGGTTGTGTGATCTGAAAAACCGAAAGATTTTTCATACACAATCTTATTGTTATCAACCACTAAAACATTGCCACTGAATTGTTGGTTTTTAACCAATGTATTGAAATAATCATCGATTACCTTTTCTTTTGATTGCCCGAAAGTTTTTACCAGTGACAAAAGCAGAAGACTGGTTAAAAGCAGCTTTTTATGCATATCCATAGTTTTTGTATTATTGTATATCTTGATATTTTTTGTAAGAATCATAGCGAATAATAAAGCCTATCCAAATGGCAAGCAGGATCACAATTAAGATCAGTTCCGTCTGATGGAGGCCATGTCTGAAAAAATTATTCAACGAATGAAATCCCGCTACAGCCAGTAATGAATAGGTCTTACTATATACTTTGCCGATTCCCCAGCTACCCAAAAACAAAACACCAAGAAAAATCATATTGGAACGGGTGAATTCAAAATTCAGATGCCAGATAAACCATAAAACGGCGATCATGGTTATGCTTTGAAGTTTCGGCAGATCTTTCAACTGCTCCTGTAAAAATCCACGCCAACCGATCTCTTCCAATAAACCATACACTAAAACTGTGAAAAGCAGCACAAAGGGGAATTGTCCCTGCTGAATATAGCTGACTGTTCCAATGAGAACGACCGGAAAAATCCAGAAAACAAACAAAGGCAAAAATAAATTTCGGTAATTTCCTTTCAGGGAAATCCTTAAGGGAATATTAAACAATTTAACCGAAACAAAAGCACCGATAGCGGGGCCAATTCCTCGGAGTAAAATTTTTATAAATTCGTTGTCGGTAAAATCAAGCAGATGGGTTTTCACCGCCAAAAAGCGAAATAGAATAGCAATAACATAAAAAACGATAATGCTCCCAAGTCGTTTTCTTTCTTTCATATTTTTTTGAGTTAGATTATTCAAAATTAATTATAAGAAAGCTAAATTAACTTGACGATGGGTAAGTTTTACTTCCTGGTTACTCTTTTTCTGAGGCGACTCAGGCTTTCTGCTGTTAATCCCAGATAAGAAGCGATTATTTTAAGAGGTGTACGTTGGAAAATTTCGGGACGCTGGTTGATGAGGTTGAGATAACGTTCTTCCGGACTAAGTGTCAGAAGGTTGATCTGATCCTGTTGTTTTCGCAGGAACAATATTTCGGGGATCGCTTTTCCAATCCTTAAACCTGTTTCATTACGGGAATAGAGCTCATTAAGATCAGGATAGCTGATTGACCATAAGGTACAGTCTTCCAATGCCTGCGTCTTAATGCCTGAAGGCTGCTGCTTGAGGAAAGAAAAATAATCGCTCATAAAACTGTGTTCATACAGTAAATTGATGCAGATATCTTTCTTTCCGTTCCAAACGAATAGGCCGACAGAACCTTTGGCTACAATATTCAGATATTTTTCTACACTCTGATAATCTTTTATGACCTCATTTTTCTGAAATTCTCTTACAGTTATTTTTTCCGAAAAGCGCTCCCAGATATTAGTCTCAGCATTATAGAATGGAGAAAAAACATTTTGAATTTCTTGTGGTGTAGGCATATATTCAGTTTATCTGCACAAATTTAGGATTTCCAGCCATATCACTGGTTGAAATTACCCTAATCTGTTAAATGGAAGAGCTCTTTCGACCCTTCCTGTTGCGACGCAAGCAGCGGCTGCCTGCTTAGGATTAAACAGCCAGCTTATATGGCGCGACAAGCAGACCCTTAATTCTGATATACTGGAAACCATATCCATACATTTACTGGAACAACAACTACAACTTTAGGTTCAGGGCAAAAAGCGGTGGATTTAAGTATATCATTACCTTTTTAACTATTTAGCTCTGTAATAAAAGAGGACGTAACAGGCAATTATAAGCTGACAAAAAAATAGAAACTGCATAAATCGGGATTATATTGTATGGAAACAAAAAGTAGGCTGAACTTGAACAGTGTTCTTTAAATCAGAAATTTGTTTGGCATGTTTTTTAAAAATTTTAGTATTTTGTATTGCATAGTATCTGTTAAAATATATATCTTTGTATTAAATAAAAACATTATTATGAAAAATATATTTCTGGCATTTTCCTTTTTCTGTGCATCTAATTTTCTTTTTTCTCAACATTTTTCAGAAAAAGTAGATAGTCTTATTCAAACAAAGTTTACCGAAGATCAAGGTCCTGGTGGTGTATTTCTGATTTCCCAAAAAGGAAAACCTGTCTACGAGAAAGCATTCGGGCTAGCCAATTTGGAACTGAACGTACCCTTGAATCCGGATAATGTTTTTGAAATCGGCTCGATGACCAAACAATTTACTTCCGTCTCTATACTGATGCTGGAGCAGCAAGGAAAACTGAAGGTCACAGATTTTATCTCCAATTATATCCCCGATTACCCAAACGGAAGCAACATTACGATTCATCATCTTTTAACACATACCTCAGGAATCAAGGACTTTACAAAAATAAAAGGACTTTCTGAAATCTCTCAAAAAGAAATGACACCTCAAATGATGGTTGACTTTTTCAAAAATGAACCAGTTGATTTTAAACCGGGAGAGAAATTTGAATATAATAATTCTGGATATATTGTTCTGGGTTATATTATAGAAAAGGTTTCGCGAGAAACATATGAAGACTTTATCCGGAAAAATATCTTTGAGAAAATCGGCATGATACATTCTTATTATGCCACTGACAGAAAAGTTATAAAGGACAGAGCATACGGTTACCATAAAAAAAGCGATGGCTTTGTAAATAAATCAGTCATTAGTTTTAGTGTTCCTTATGCTTCCGGCTCTTTGATGTCGAATTTGGACGATATGCTGAAATGGCAAATCGCACTGAATCAAAATCTTTTACTGAATCAAAAAGAATCTACAAAAGCTTTTACAAAATACAAATTAAATAATGGTGAAGAAATCGAATACGGATACGGCTGGCATTTGAAAAATATCAATGGAATCCCAACCCGCGAGCACGGCGGAAGCATCTTCGGATTTAAATCTATGGGAGTTTATATCCCAAGTAAAGATATTTACGTTCTGGGATTTAGTAATTGTGACTGCAACTCGCCTACCCAGGTAGTAAAAGATATTGCCGAATTGTCGTTGAAAAATTTGCAATAGTAAAGAAAGAATAAGAGTATTTCAAAATAGATCTTCTAATTAAAAATGATTAATATGAAAAAAACTCTTATTTTTTTGGCTTTTACCATTGTTGGTTTTTGTACTTCCTTGCCGTATCATTAAAAAAGATGAATTCCGGGATTTTCCGGGCGACGAAGATGGTGGTACAAGAATAGTGTACAACGGTTCACACGCTTGCGTATAATTTTATACTTAATGCACCTTGATACATTTTTTATTTAAATTGAATTTTTAAGAGTTGATTAAAGCGAATGTTCTGGTTAAATACTGTAATTTTTGCACAGCCAAAAAGCAGTGCATTTAAGTATAGAAATACCTTATATTATAAAACATCGTATATAGTTAAAAAAAATTAAATTCCAGCTTCTTTATCAGTAAAAATCTGAACTCCTGCTTTCTTTTCAATTAACTGTAGCGGATATAGTTCAGGATTATACACACCATTAAGAACTTCATTCAAAGCGTTTTTCTTGGATTTACCAAATGTAAAAATCAGAATATTTTCAGCTTTATTGATGATAGGTTCAGTCAAAGTAATTCTGAACATTTCCTGTGGATTCAGATAATAAGCATCAACCCATTTTTCTTTTTCTTGTAAAATCACCCATTCCTAAAAGGGTAAAATCGAAAATACCGTCAGCTCCCAAAACATTCCTGATCTGATCTTCGTATCATATCAGTAATTAGAGCTCCATATTCCTTCGCATATTCTGTAAATTCATATTCAATATTTTCTTTTTCAATAAGCAACTTATTTTAAACTTGTTACTGAGCTAACCAAATACTGCAGAATTAGCAAAATTTCATTAATCGAGTTGATAGACTCAATATATTTCGCATAAGCAAAAGACATACTTAATTTAAAACATAGTCAAATTCTTTTTTACCTCTTTTAAATCTAATTATTTTCGCATTACCCTTCTCTAGATTTTGTACGATATCGCAATATTGCTTTTGATCAACATTTGTAGTAATAACTGAATCAATTTGAATGATTTGATCATGAAGTTTTAATTTCTTATTTTGCAGTTCATCCCAAAAAAAGCATAGTTCAATCTCTCCCTCGTGTTTTTTAGATTTACAAACCTTTATTTTTGGAAGATTAGCATAGCTAGGTTTATTATCCGTTCTCCCCAGAGCTACTTCTTCAATCAAGAAATTAAATACAAAGCCATTTTATCTTTATCTAAAATGACCTGCAGCTGGCGGTTTCTACCTCCAATCGTTTTGGTAAGAGAAACGTCCTTTATTTTTTTGATTTCCGAAGATAATTCCTCTCCTATCTGGCGAAGCTGAAAATCATTATAATGAGGATTATCACTCCACAAAGTCAGTCCGAGCATCGGAACATCATCAATGGAACGGGTTTTCACCATAGGTTCCATTACGTTTTTCGGGAAGATAACATCAACCGGCATTCCGTTGGAAATCATAGTGATATTCTGCTCTGAAACCAGAACCTGTGCCTGCAAAGATGACGGTGACTCTATGGTAAGCAAAGGCATTCTCGGGCTTGCCATATTGCCCTGCTCTGCAAATTTTGCCGTAACGGTTCCGGAAATAGGTGCTGTAACGTTGATATAACTATATTGTGCATTAACTTCGTTTTTCATCTGCTGTGCAGCCTGTAATCCTGCCTGTGCCATTTCGTACCGTGCCCTCATATCATCCAGCTCTTTCTGGGAAGTACTTTGAGATTTATACAGATTCTGGAATCTTTCATAATCTTTTCTGGCAATATTGTAGCTGGCCTGTGCCTGGGAGGTCTGGGCATTAGCCTGCCCTCCTTTTGCCTGAATATCTGCCGCATTAATACTTACCAATAACTGCCCTGCCCTAACGTTCTGTCCTACTTCTGCCTTCATGGATGTGATATATCCCATCATGCGGGTAGAAACATTGACTGAATTTTTGGCAACCAATTTTCCACTCGCTATAGCAGATGGGCCTTCCGAGCTTACTGTTGTATGGCTTACCGTAACAGAAATAGGCGCATCAGCATTCTGAGCGGATTTTTTTTTGTCTGAAGAACAGCTTCCCACAATTGATAGAACGATATGATGCTTAACACTAACATTCAATTCTGCTTTGACAAGATTCTTTCCCGCAGTCTCAAAAAATCGAAGTGCATTTTCTCCTTCGGGAGAAGATGAATTTGATAGATCGATTACTATTTCAGTTCCTGTCAATGCTTCCTGAAGCCCTTCACTATACTCCAGTCCAAGATTAGTGATGCTAGATTACCATCTACATAAACATTCTTTGTTGTAATTTTGATTGGCAAACCGAATTTAAAGAAGCAGTCCAATTCTCGCGCAATCTCCAATTTTCCTCTCCGAGGCTCACCGTTATCATTAATAAAGATTGCATCCTCCTCATAGAAACGAAGCATAGTCTCCGTATGGAAAGAATTCATATGAGCAAGAAAAGAGTCGACTATTCCCTCAGGAGTTTTTGAGAATGAGAATACTGAGCTTTCAACAAAATTCTGTCCAATCATAAGACTTAAATTTTCTTTAGAAGTAATTTTTTTGTCTTACAAAATTGAGTAATTGGCATATGCAACGCCACTCACAAATTAAGGTAAAAGGTGGACAAAATAAGGAACAATCTTAATGATCTAAGGTTTGGTCTGAGTTTTTAGCGTATTTCTTCCGATATTCACTTGGTGAAAAACCTGCATTTTTACTAAACAGCCTGATGAAATATTTGGTATCTTGATATCCTAGCTGATAGGAAATTTCCTTGATGCTTATTTCCGTATAGTAGAGCAATCTTTGCGCTTCACTCATCACTTCCTTTTGTATATGTTCGGAAGCAGATAAACCAGTTACTTTTTTTACTGTATCGCTTAGATGTCCAACAGTTATATTAAGTATTTCTGCAAATTCAGATGGACGCTTTATACTCCGGAAATGTGATTTTACAAGATTCCTGAATTCCTTCGTGAGACTGATAGAACGTAGACTGATACTTTCGGAATTAATGAATAATTGGCGTTCGTAGCACAAAACTGCCTGTTCAATAAAAGCTGAAAGCAATGGTTCTTCAACTTGCCTGTAAGCGATATCGTTCAGATCTTGTAATTTCATCATTGAATCAAAGATTGTTCTAAACCAATCACGCTCATTATTAGAGAGAGCGATAATCAAGGTTTCCTCTAACAAATTATCTAAACTGGTTTGTGCCGTTCTACCGATATGACGGCTTTCAAAAGACAGATAACAACCGGTTGCGCTAAGAGTCTCTAGAATCTGATGAACTTGTCCAGGAGGAGAGATAAAAAGTGTCCCCACCGGCATTGTTAAATGCTTAAAATCAAATACAACTTCAAGCTGATCAGCTTCAATTAGCATGCAAGTATAATGGTCGTGCCTGTGAGGTGAAAGTGCTTTTATAATACCTGGTGTAGATCCGTTCCAAATACCAACAGCAATCCCACTGCTGTAATCCATTCTATTTAATGTAATTGAATCGTTTTTAGGCATAACAATTTCTTTGCACAACTAATTTAGTTTTTCTTTATTTAATAGTGTGTATTATTCAAGATTAAAATTAAAGAAGCTAACTAAATGTGCAATTTTTTCATCCGTCACAAAATTAAAAAACATCCATTTTTAACAGTTATCTAAAATTCCAAAGTTGCAAACAGACAGAATTGATAACTAAAACAAAAAATTAAGTATATCGTTGCCTTGATCGGTTGGACCTTCAGTTTATGAATCAATGAATTATTTAAATTTCATTTGGATTGTTTAAATAAAAGCATGATTAAACTATAATAAAAACAGGTAGTATATAGTAACAAGCAACTTTTACTATTTCAAAAAATAACCATTACCTTTACATCTTCTTTAAGACTAAAATAGTTATGCAAGGCAATACAGCGTACAGAAAGAAAATAATAAGATCCAGCTATGTCAAATTAATCGGGATATCTATTATCGTTAGTATTATCTGTTGTCTTATATCTTATACTTTAAAACATTTGACAGGACAGGTACAGGAATACCTCTTTGGAGAAATTATAGCCACGGAAAACAAATTGTTAATCTTTTTACCAAGTGTAGGCATTACAGCAATCTATTTCCTACGTAAATATTTCTTTCAAAATAGAAAAAATAAGGGAATTAAGGAAATATATACAACCCTGGAAACAAGAAAGGATCATCTTCCTTTTTTTAAAATACCTTCTCATTGCATTAATGGTTTTTTAACGGTGATTTTTGGAGGATCTACAGGAGTCGAAGTATCAACAGTAGTTGCCACCGCAACAGTTGGTAATCAGGCCTACAAACATTTGCATAGTGCATGGGCCTACAAAACGGAACTGATATGTGCAGGTATTATAGCGGGTGTAACCGTACTCTTTGGAAGTGCGCTGGGCGGTTTTCTATTTGCATTTGAAGTTATTGCACGTAAATACAATAAAACCTTATTGATCAGTGGAATCAGTTCGATGATTGTGGCCCATCTATTCGTACATTTTTATGACTCTAGTCCACTATTTACATTTAAGGTGCAGGACTGGCGATGGCAATCCATACCTTTTGCTGTGATACTAAGTTTAATCGGAGGTATATTTGCCCTTTATTTTACGAAAATTGTCATCTACGCAAAAACATTTTTTGGTGGGATTAACAACAATTTCATCCGCGTAAATTTAGGTGCCATAACTGTTGGGGTATTTATCTTTTTTCTTCCGGCTTTATATGGTGATAGTTATCACGGACTTGGTAAAATCCTCGAATGTAGTTCGTACGACATTGTTAATCTCGCATATTTAATTCCTCTGGTTTTGCTCATCTTCATAAAGCCATTGGCGGCTTCCCTCACTCTCGGCGCAGGCGGTGACGGCGGTGTATTTGCCCCGAGTATTGTTACAGGTGCGTTTTTAGGGGTATTTTTTGCCCAATTCTGCAACCATTATTTAGGTACCCATCTTGTGGTTATTAACTTTGCGTTATTTGGAGCCGCTGCCATGCTTTCCGCAGCTATTCATGCCCCTCTTACTGCCATGTTTATTATTTCCAGTATCGTACCGTCTGGATATCTATTGCTGTTTCCTTTATTCATCAGTAGTGTTATTTCTAAAATACTGGCAAAGAAAATCTATCCTTACAATGTGTATACTTACAAAGAATTTTCAAGCAGCCCGAACGCAATAAATTGATTAAAAATACCGTACGATATTTAAATATAACAAATCACAAGAATAAAATCTTCTTTGTTTATAATTGATCTAATTATTTTTTTAAATAGTAGAATTGACATTTATAAAAATATGATCTGTTACACCGTTGCCCTAAATTTTGGGAACTATATATAGTTGAATGTACCAAATTATATTTTCAATATATTATTCACTAATATTCTATTAGTCATTGATTAAATCTTTATTCAACAGTTAAAGAAAGTTGGAAGCCAACCATGGTCTAATAATAGATATTGGATTATTACATTTACTAAAAAAATAATTTGCAAAAAACTTTTCAACTACAAGTGATTAAATATTAAAATCGGAATTGCTAATTCCTTTTTAATTTGGCTCAAACGAAGCAAATCATCGATAAAAGTGTTTGAAGATACGCTCATCTTGGGTCACAAACAGACAAACGGCGCCAAGTGGAGAAGGATGGCGCCATTTAACTTAAACCTTAGGAAGTTTCTGAACTATTAGAATAAACCATCAGTTCATCAATTTCTCTCGGGCGCTCCAAGATAACTTGGGTATTTATCATTAGGATTAACTATAATACGCTCCAATACGACTTCAGGATCGATCATATAAATTTTCAAAGTATGAATACTCGGTTTTTTCACATCCAGTGTAGCATCCAGCCAGCGCTGATTATCAAACACTTCGGTACGCCGAGGTTTTCCACGAGAAATCAAAGCATAGTTGTGTCCGGGATCCGGAAGAGGTTTCAATACTTTTGAACGACTAAGATTTTCAGGTGTATATTCTTTAAATTCATCGTGATAGCCCTTTCTGGCATCGAGTATAATAGTCTCACCGTTATCAATAGAAACCGCTATTCTTAATCCGCGGCCCGGGTTAACGTCCTGAGTAGGTAGAATTCCAAGTAAGACCTTCGCAGGACTGGCTTCAGGCAGAAAAATCTTGTACTCTAATCGCGGAGCTTTTTCAGGAGTTGAGCTTGACGCTGTTGTAGGATAAATACCCATACACGCTTCAGCCCTCCCCAATCCGGGCAAGACAATCCATTTGGCGTGATTTCCTTCTATATTAGCACTGAATTTATTTGCAGGAATAGAAAATTCACCAGAATATCCTCCATAATAACTGATTTTGCTTTTAGGTGCTGCTTTTTTTAGTGTATTTACAATTATTGGTACCTTTAAATTATTATGGTTAATTTCAATTATACCGTTACCCTTACCTTCAGGAGCTTTTTTCCAGTCAACATCTACATAAATGCGTTGTTCCGTCGCTGTGCTTCCTTTAGTTGCACTTAACCTTATCCAAGGCTGATCTGCTTTGGCCGTAAAGTGCAGTGAGCCTTTTCCACGATTGAAAATGTCGATGTAATAACGTTGCTTGTCAAGAATGTCAAATTGGGGCAGCTCTGCTTTTACTTCTGTTCCTGGCCAAGCATCGGTACTGCCTTCCACTGCAATACCCAATGAAGGTGAAGCCAACGGGATAACCTCATCAAGTGGAGGCAAACTATTCTCCTTCGGCATCGACCAGTGTTGGTAACCCAAATGCACGTCGCTCATCATATTTTTCCATTTGCCGCCAGCAATGGAATCATTGTAACGGGCGCTCAGTTTTTTATCCAGCTCAAAAAGTTCGCGGGCACGATTGGCATAATCATTAGCACTTACCCTTCCTTGTTTGGCATACAAATTATTACGGCCTGCTGACAAATAAATCTCTGCAACACCAGCTGATGCTTTAACCGGGTACAGTACTAACTGATAATAAGCATCCAATGCTTCTTTAGGCATTTTTTTCTCTAATATCTCCGCCTTTGTGGTAAGATCTTGCCACAGCTTTTGTACACGCTCTGCTTCATGGTAATTGACGAAACTGAAAATATTAGGATCCTGTACCTCCGGCTTACGCATAAGGTTGTATTTTGAATATTTTGAAACGAGATCTGCAATTTCTGATGCATGTTCTTTTCCAAAAATTGAAGCCGCCCAATCGGTCATGTAATCAAAAGTTTGGTCAGCTGATATAGCATCAGGATTCCAGGCATAGTGCATGATAAAATCGATTGGCATTTCCTTCGGTTTCAAGTCACCTACGTTAACGATCCAGATACGGTCGATGCCGCTTTTATACGCCAGACTGAATTGTTCGCGCAATTTTGGTACGGTGGTCGTGTTGACCCACCGGTCATTCCAAGGGCCACCGTTCATATCAATATGATAATACAATCCCATACCACCTTTACGTTTGAGTTCTTTTGCAGGTGCAGTACGGCGGATATAGCCCCAGTTATTATCGCAGAAAAGTAGTGTGACATCGTCAGGAACATTCATTCCGGCATCATAGTAGCGCTGTACTTCTGTGAATATTGCCCAGAGCTGCGGAACTTCTGCAGGATCTTTATCATAAACTTTTCTGATAATCTCTCTCTGATCTGCCACCACTTGCTTTAGGATTTTAATATTTTCGGCATCATCTCCCTTGCCCATCGCAACATCGCCGTCACCCCGCATGCTCATCGTAATGATGTTGTCATAATTCTTATTTCGCTCCAGACCCTCAGTCCAGAATTTCTTCAGGTTTTCTGCATTGGTAACATAATCCCACGGACCGATGTCGTTCTTTCGTTTGGTATATTCTTTCTGCGACCGCATCATGGGTTCGTGATGAGAGGTACCCATCACAATACCATATTCATCTGCAAGCACCGGACTCATCGGATCATCCTCGTTGAAAGCATTTCCCCACATGGCAGGCCACAGATAATTGGCCTTTAAACGGAGTAATAGTTCAAAAATATGGGTATAAACCTTAGAATTTATTCCACCAAAATGTTTGTTGGCCCAACCGGAAAATGAAGGGCTTTCGTCATTGATGAAAATACCTCTATATTTCACTTTAGGTGATTCCTGCAAATAGCGGCCTGCTTTAACATAAAGATTCTTGCTTTTTTTTACAGGAGCATCTGCCCAATAATACCACGGAGATACCCCTATTTTTTCAGAAACATCATAGATACCATATATCGTTCCACGCTTATCACTGCCTACAATGATAAGATTGTCTCCAACGGTTTGGATCAAGAAAGATTCCCATTTATTTTTTACGGCGTCTACATTCAGCTTACCATTGTCAACCAGCTGATCTATCAATTTACTTTTGCCAATAGTGCCTACAATTATTGCTCCATGCAAAAGCTTTGTATCTTTAACGACTGGTGAAACTACATCAGTCACTTTACGCACGTCATCACCCAAATCATTGGCTGCGCGAGTAATGCCTTTCCAATCATCAGGATCTACAACTATCTTTGCCGTAATTCCGTTTGCTGCAATCCGAAAAGAACCTTTTTCAGCAGTATGCTGTATATAATCAGGAAGTAAGCTTAGCGTATTATGAGCAGTTTGTGCATTTGTTAGTAAGCTAGTAAATAGTAAAACGAAAAAAGATAATTGTTTAAGCATAATTGATCATTGTGGAATTTATACTACTGTTTCAGACGCAGCATATCGGATTGAATGATAAATATATAAAATTAAATGTAATTTTTACAATTAATAAAAATTAGGATAACAGAAAGAATCTTTAAAATTAAAAATTGGGCAGTAAAGCATCATTGCCAAATCATACAAATGATGAATTGTAAAATGTACATAGCTATTTCCAACAAAAACATTCAACCGCTACATATCATAAATTACCCTGCAAAAAGCCGGAAAACCCTTATTTAGATAATGATTTTAATTTTTTTTCCAAGAAAAAAAACCTTAGTTTTAAAATTCCATACTTGGGAAAATCATTAGAAATTGAGATATTTTTTTAATTGTTTCTCCCCGGAACCAACAATAACGAAACCAGAATAATCGATTCTCGGAATACAATAAATTCCTGGTGTTTAATAATATTTAATATGAAAAATTATTTTACCGTACTGCTGTTAATACTCTCTATCAATTTGTTTGCATTAGATCATAAGAATATCGTTTCTAATGATCTTAAACCGGGTAACTTTCCATTGATAGAAAATGGCATTCCCGGGAAAATACTCATCGATGAAAATGACGACTCTGCCGTAAAAATCGCTGTAAGTAATCTTCAAAAAGATTTTGAAAAAGTTTCAGGACGACAAGCCGAAATGATGTTCTATCCTCAGTCTAAAAGATTGATTATCATCGGCAGTATTGGCAGTAAGTATATCAAAGCATTGATTAAAAACGGGAAAATCGATGAAAAAGAGCTGAAAGGCAAAAACGAAAAATATATAATGACCGTTGTTAATAATCCTCTGCCCGGCGTAGATGAGGCATTGGTAATAGTCGGAAGCGACAGACGCGGAACGGTGTACGGAACTTATGAACTCTCAGAACAGATCGGAGTGTCTCCGTGGTATGACTGGGCAGATGTTCCCGTTAAAAAACAACAAAATTTATCCATCAAACCAGGAAAATATACGGCCGGAGAGCCCGTGGTAAAATACAGAGGTATTTTTCTGAATGATGAAGCGCCTTGTTTAACGACTTGGGTACATAATACCTATGGCACAAATTACGGCGACCACCGATTTTATGCAAGAGTCTTTGAGCTGCTGCTCCGTTTACGCGCCAACTATCTATGGCCTGCCATGTGGAGCTGGAGTTTCTATGCTGATGACCTCAAGAATAGTGAGACGGCCAACAAAATGGGAATTATTATGGGAACTTCTCACCATGAGCCAATGGCGAGAAATCATCAGGAATGGGTAAGAAAAAGAAAGGAATATGGAGAATGGGATTATAGAAGCAACCAAAAAAATATTGATCAATTTTTTCGGGAAGGTATTCAAAGGGCGGCTAAAACAGAAGATCTAATAACGATCGGTATGCGCGGTGACGGCGATACGCCAATGGGTGGAAAAGAGGGAGAAGATCATAAAACAGTTCCAAATGATGAAGAAAACATCAAGTTGCTGGAAAAAATAATTCAGAATCAAAGGAAAATAATAAGGGACGTCACGGGAAAACCAGCAAATAAGACACCTCAAATGTGGGCATTGTACAAGGAGGTTCAAAAATATTATGACAAAGGACTACAACCACCGGATGATGTTATTATATTATTGAGCGATGACAACTGGGGAAATCTACGCCGTCTTCCCAGAGGAAAAGAAAAGAATCATCCGGGAGGATGGGGAATGTACTATCACGTAGATTATGTGGGCGCACCCCGTAATTCAAAGTCCATCAACGTAAGTCCTATCCAAAATATCTGGGAACAGACACAATTGGCCTATGACTATGGAGTAGATAAAATATGGATTGTGAATGTGGGAGATTTAAAACCAATGGAATATCCTATTTCACTTTTTTTAAATATGGCCTGGAATCCTAAAGGTTATAATAATGACAATCTACTGCAACATACCAGAGACTTCTGCGCACAGCAATTTGGAGACAATCAGGCGGATGAAGCAGCACGTATTTTAAACTTATACAGCAAATATAACGGACGGGTAACTCCGGAAATGCTGGATGCTGAAACTTACAATATTGAAAGTGGCGAATGGAAACAGGTTTCGGATGAATACCTCAAACTCGAAGCAGAAGCCCTGCGTCAATATCTGAGTCTAAATCCTGAATATAAAGATTCCTACAAACAATTGATCCTTTATCCGGTGCAAATGATGGCCAACCTGTATGAGATGTATTATGCACAAGCAATGAACCACAAATTGTACAAAGAAAACAATCCCGAAACCAATTTTTGGGCTGATAAGGTTGAAACTACCTTTAAGAGAGATGCCGATCTAAGCTACGATTACAACCACGTAATGTCAGGCGGAAAGTGGAACGGAATGATGATTCAGAAAAAGATTGGTTACACTTCCTGGAATGATAATTTCCCCAAAGATACCCTCCCAAAAATTTACCGTATCAACCCGGATAATACTTCAGGAGGCTATATTTTTACTGCAAAGAACAATGTAGTTGTAATGGAAGCCGAACATTATTTTGAATCTAAAAATTCCTCATCTGCCAACTGGATGACCATTCCATATATGGGCAGAACGCTGAGCGGTGTTGCTTTGATGCCGTATAGCAAAGATGTGGCTAATGCTTTCCTTTCTTATAAAATGAATATTCCAAAGGACGTTGATAAGGTTAAAGTTCATGTTGTTGTTAAATCCACACTGGCGTTTCATGATCCGAAAGGACACAAATACAGTGTAGGATTTCTCGGGACAGAAGAAAAAACCATCAACTTTAATCACAATCTGAATGAAGACCCTGATAATATCTACTCCGTGTTCTACCCTACCGTTGCGAGACGTGTAGTTCACAACGAAACTGAATTCCAACTGCCAAAGGCAGCGGATGGCCAGCAAACCTTAATCATCAAACCACTGGATCCGGGAATCGTATTCGAAAAAATTATCATTGATTTAGGCGGATATGAAAAAACTTACCTTTTTATGAATGAATCGCCCTTTAGAAGAACACCTTAGCGTTGAGGATACACGAACTTTACGGAGGTGGAAGGTGGCTATACCGCCATTAGCCAGGTTATGGCTAAATTAATAAAATAGGCAAAGGTTGGGATTATCTCCAAACACAATTTTAATCTTGGCTAAATGATGATGTAGGCGAAGTTTTCAGTAAAAAAATATATGTTGTTCATATAACTTGAAACAGTAAAATAAACCCTTCCATTAAGATAATGAAAGGGTTTACAATTTCAAAAAAATTTACACGGAACAACTTCCGCCATCTTTTTTCACTCCCAGCTTATTGAGAATCATATACATCAAACACCAATCGGTCAAGGCATGAATCCACATATTGACTCCCACAAATCCTGTAAGCCAAAACCAATTCTGATTGACATAAATTCCTAATAATAAACTCACTAAAATGAGGGTTCCTGCTACTGCGTGTACTATTCTTGTTTGCATAATATTCTGTTGTTTTTAATTAATCAATTAATATTTTTATCTTTTCCAAAAGCGGATATAAGCAGATAACCCATTATTGCTCCATAAATAATACTGCTGAAAGGACGGGAAGTGATTGCACAGCTTCCTGTACTGCAGCCAATGAAGTAATAATACTGATAACCTGCAACTCCTCCTGTAAAAGCTCCGATAAGCGATACGAATCTCTTTCTACTTAAAATTTTCATTTTCTAAATTTATCGTTGCCATATGAATCTGGGAAACGGTTTTCTGCTTTTGATTAAATTCGTTTACACTTTTATAAATATCGTCAATGCAATTGCAATCGGAAAAAACAGTGAAAAGCAGGGAATTTACCGCAATATCATTTGTTCTGAACCAATTGCTCATTTCGTTTTTATTGTTTTTAAAACCTTTTACAGATTGATAGGAAAAAGATTTCACTCCCGAATGCTTCAGGATATTGATGACATCTGCTTCAAATTCCTCTATTGCGGTGATTAATAATAATTTCATAAGATAAATTTTTAATTGTTGGAAACCTTATAGGTTTTAAAAATCTATGAGGTTTAATGGTTTTATACTTCAAAAAACTTGTCGTCAGATTCGGTTTTTTTCTCCCATTTTTTCTTTTCGGTAGCATAGTAAACCAGTGGCACGACAACCAGTGTAAGCAAGGTAGAAACAATCGCACCAAACACTAGTGAAATAGCCAGTCCCTGGAAAATCGGATCAAAGAGAATGATTACCGCTCCTATTACTACCGCTCCTGTAGTCAGTAAAATAGGTGTTGTTCTCACTGCTCCAGCTTCGATGATAGCCTGCTTCATAGGAATCCCTTCCTTGAGGCGAATTTCGATAAAATCAATTAAAAGAACGGAGTTTCTTACCATGACACCTGCCAGAGCGATCATTCCGATAAAAGATGTTGCAGTGAAGAATGCACCTAAAAGCCAGTGTCCTAAGACAATTCCAATGAGTGAAAGAGGAATGGCAACCATCATCACGATTGGTGTTTTGAAATTCTGAAACCAACCGACAATCAACATATAGATGATGATAATCACAACCGCAAAAGCAGTCCCTAAATCACGGAAAACTTCTAAAGTAATCTGCCATTCTCCATCCCATTTCACCGTATAATTACTTTCATCTTCCGGTTGATTCATATATAGCTCATTCATTGAATAGCCCTTTGGAAGCTGGATTTTTTTAAGCTTTTCGTCCATTCCGAGAATGGCATAAGCCGGACTTTCCAGTTTTCCCGCCATATCGGCAAGAACATACACTACTCTTTTTTGATCTTTCCTGTAAATCGTTTTATCCAATTCTTTTTCTTCCACCCTTACAAGGTCACTCGCCGGTACCATCCCCATTTGTCCTTTGATTTTAAATCCTGTAATATCCTGGATATTCGATTTATCAGCATTTTTCAGTTTCATTACAATATCTACGGGATCATTGGATTTTTCATCGTAAAGGTTTCCAATAGGATATTGTCCCATCAGATACGTCATATTACCTACAATGTGTTGCGGAGCAACTCCGTTCAGCATTGCCTTCTCTTTATCCGGAACGAGTTTAAATTCTTTCTGAGGTGCTTCTACCATCCAGTCAATATCAACAACATCATCTGTTTTCTTTAAAATATCTTCAACCTGTTTCGCCACTTTTATTTGACCTTCATAATCAGGTCCATAGATTTCCGCTACAATGGTGGAAAGAACAGGCGGTCCCGGCGGAACTTCCACTACTTTTACATTGGCTTCATATTTTGCGGCTATTTTCTGAATTTCAGGACGCATTTTTTTAGCAATATCGTGACTTTGCGCATCACGGTCTTCCTTATGCAAAAGATTGACCTGAATGTCTGCTGTATTGCTATTTCCACGTATATCATAATGACGAACCAAACCATTGAATGTAATCGGAGCCGAAGAACCAACGTAGTTCTGATAGTTTACAACCTCGGGAACAGTTTTAAGATATTGTGCAATATCCTGCGTAACTGCTGAAGTTCTTTCCAGGGTTGTTCCTTCCGGCATATCAATCACCACCTGAATTTCGTTTTTATTATCAAAAGGAAGCATTTTTACCGCAACCCATTTTGTAAAGAACGCTGCTATGGAAATCAGCAGCAAAACAACCGTAATCACCATCATCGTCCATCTTTTTGATTTAGAATCTAAAAGTGGTTGCTCAATTTTTTTATAAATTTTATAAATTCTGTTGGTTTCAAGGCCTTGCTCTTCATTATGATGTTGCTCATCTTTCACCTTTAATAAATGATAGCCTAGATATGGTGTAACCGTTAGTGCCACGAAAAGCGAAAGCAGCATTGCAATAGAAGCCCCGATTGGCATTGGCGACATATAAGGTCCCATCATTCCGCTTACAAAAGCCATTGGTAAAATCGCAGCAATCACTGTGAAAGTAGCCAAAATCGTAGGATTTCCCACCTCATTAATGGCATAAATTGCCGCTTGTTTGAACGGCAGTTTCTTCATATGAAAATGCCTATGCATATTTTCAGCAATGATAATGCTATCATCCACCACAATTCCGACCACAAAAACTAATGCAAACAGGGTAATCCTGTTCAGTGTATATCCTAAAATATAATAGCTGAATAAAGTTAAAGCAAATGTCAGCGGAACGGAGAAAAAAACCACCAAACCGCCTCTCCAGCCCATTGCCAGCATTACCAGAACAGTTACCGCCAAAATCGCAATGCCAAGGTGCATCAATAATTCAGAAACTTTGTGGGAGGCTGTTTCTCCGTAATTTCTGGTGACTTCTACGTGTACATCATTCGGTATGAGATTTTTCTTTAGCTCATCTACCTTGAGAAGAATCTGCTCAGAGATTTTCATCGCATCTGCCCCTTTTACTTTGGAGACAGACACCGTAACTGCCGGATACTCCGATTTGAATTTTTTACCGTTTTCTACCGAATTTCCATATCCGAAACTTACATAATTGGCAGGATCTGAAGCACCATCTTTGATAGTAGCAACCTGTTTAAGGTACACCGGCATATTCTGTGAGGTCCCAATAACGAGATTTTCCACATCTTCCGCAGAGTTGAGAAACTGACCTGTCGTTAAAAGATATTCTGAATCGCCTGAATCAAATTTTCCTGATTGGGAACTTCCATTATTGGCCTGAATCATCTGCATTACAGAAAGGGCATCTACATTTAGTTCAGCCATTTTATCTTTATCTAAAATGACCTGCAGCTGACGGTTTCTACCTCCAATAGTTTTGGTGAGAGAGACATCTTTTATTTTTTTGATTTCCGAAGACAATTCCTCACCGATCTGACGAAGCTGAAAATCATTGTAATTAGCATTATCACTCCACAAAGTCAGTCCAAGCATCGGAACATCATCAATAGAACGTGTTTTCACTATTGGTTCCATTACGCCTTTTGGAAAGATATTTTTGTTCTTCATCAGCTCATCATAAAGCTTGACATAGGAGCGTTCCGTATCTTCTCCCACATAAAACTGAACGATAATCATGGCCTGTCCATTCATTGCCATCGAGTGAATGTGCTCTACCCCTTTGATATTGGAAATAACCTTTTCCAGGGGTTTTACTACACGACTTTCAACCTCTTTCGGGCTTGCTCCGGGATACCCCACCATGACATCCGCCATCGGAATGATGATCTGTGGTTCTTCTTCTCTTGGTATTAGTGTCGAACTGTATACTCCGATAATCATCAAACCAATCATTAACAAAATGGTTAGTTTTGAATTGATGAAAAATTCGGCGATACGTCCTGCGAATCCTTTTTCCATAAAAAAATATTTTTAAATGTAACAATGAAGCAGTGTAACAATTCTTATTGCATGATACTATCATTGCTACATTGGTAAATTATTAGACTGTTAGATTATTTAATCTGCACTTTTGCACCGTTATACAATTTCCCCGTGGAAGAAACAATGTACTTTTCCTTAGGGTTTAAACCTGACAAGATTTCAATCTGATCTCCAATTGTTTTTCCTGTCTTCAGCCATCTTAAGACTGCCGTATTTTGTGAACTTACCACATAAACACCTGTGAGCTGGCCATTTTCTACTAAGGCTGTTTTAGGTACCATTATACTTTCCTCAAAGTTCTGGGTGATTTTTGCTGAGGATTTAATAGGAAACTGTACATTCACGAACATCCCGGGAAGTAAATTCGAAGCGTTGTGAATATTAACTTTCACCATATATTGTCCACCTGTGTTAGCCGCTGATTTGCTGATTTCGGAAACCGTTCCGGAAACGGTTTTATTCAAAGATTTCAAAGTAACCTGAACGGACATTCCGTTATTGATCTGGGTAATATTCTGTTCAGAAACCAGAACTTGAGCTTGCAAAGATGATGGCGATTCTATTGTTAGTAAAGGCATTCCCGGACTTGCCATATCGCCTTGCTCTACAAATTTTGCCGTAATAGTTCCTGAAATAGGAGCCATTACATTTGTATAACGGTATTGCGCATTGACTTCGTTTTTCATCTGTTGTGCAGCCTGCAATCCTGCCTGTGCCATTTCGTAACGGGCTCTCATATCGTCAAGCTCTTTTTGGGAGGCACTTTGGGATTTATACAAATTCTGGAATCTTTCGTAATCTTTTTTGGCAATGTTGTAATTGGCCTGAGCTTGGGAAATTTGAGCATTTGCCTGCCCGCCTTTTGCCTGAATATCAGTGGCATTAATGCTTACCAAAAGTTGCCCTGCTCTTACGTTTTGTCCGACTTCTGCCTTCATGGATGTGATATATCCCATCATTCGGGTAGAAACATTGACTGAGTTTTTGGCAACCAGTTTTCCGCTAGCTGTGGCATAAGGGTCTGCAAAGCTAGCTGTCGTTCGGTTTACTGAGACTATAATTGGCGCATCAGAATTCTCGGCGGATTTTTTTTCATTTGAAGAACAGCTTCCCATCAGAAACGCACTCAAGATCAAAGTTGAATAAAGGTATGTTTTCATTATTAAATTTTTTATATTTCCTTGCAATAACTATTTTTCTAAAAACTTCTGATATTCCCAGGCTACGCTGTATTCAAAAACAGCCTGCTGATACTCCAGTTCTTTTTGTGACATTAGCGTCTCTGCAGAAAGAAGATCGGCAGATTTTTCCAAGCCTTGATTATAGCGGTTTTTTCGGATCCTGTAGGCTTCCTGACTCTGTTCCCAGGCTTGTTTCGTAAAATTTACCTTAGATATGGCATCTTCAACCTGTCGACTGGCTTTAGTCAGCTCCAATTGGCTTTGTTTGGAATACTGCTCAATTTCCACCTGTACTTTGGAACGTTCTGCTTTGTATTTTTCCTGTTCGCTTTTTGATTTGAGTCCGTCAAAGACATTCCAGGAAAGCTGGATTCCTGCCAAATATCCGTTGGCATTGAACTGTGCCACTTTATTGTCATACATTTCAAAACTTCCAAACGCATTGAGCTTGGGAAGAAATTTTGCTTTTGATGATTTTATCAACCAATCGTAAGCTTCAAGCGATTTGTTGTAAGCCAGCAAATCCTTACGGTTCTGGTTGAGCTTGGTTTCAGAATTTAGAATATTTTCCGTGTATTCCAGAGTTTCCACGGGTTTCAAAATTTTATTTTCTGAGTTTTCATCCAAAAGAAAGTATACGTAATCAGAAGCATTTCTGATGTTGGATTTTGCCATTTGAATTTGACTTTCTATCTCACTGATTCGGACATCCATATACAAAACTTCAGATTTCTGGATCATACCGTTTTTATAATAATTGTCAATAACTTTCTTGTTCGCAAGGGTCGTTTGCTTTGCATTTTCCAGTGTTTCCAGCATTTTGTAAGCCAGCTGAAGCATCATATACGATTTCTTCAGCTCAAACTGAACATACTCTTTGGTTCTTTCTGTTTTGATAGTAAGGACATCTGCTTTTACCTGTCCTGCTTTTTTCTGATACACTGCATCCATATTGATGATCGGCTGCTGAACTTCTATTTTTGTCGCAAAATTGGAGATGCTTTTAGGGCTATTCAGATGATCAGGATTGAAATCCATCATCGTTATTCTTTCCTGATTGAGCTTTGAACCAAATGCATATAATGGATTATTGGTATTGGAAAAGGTATATGATGCACTCACATTCGGCAGGTACATTGCTCTGGTTCCCAAAAGTTCGGCTTTAGCAAGTTCAGCCTCCTTTTTTGCCATTTTTACCTGAAGATTATTGTTGATAAGTTTATTTTCCAGATCCGCTTTGGAAATAGGAATAATTTCTTGTGAAAAAACTTCTGAATAGGTTGTCAATAATAAAATAAGTATGGCTATTTTTCTCATTTCTCTAATTTTAAAGCAAAATTAGATGTATAAATTCTGTTGTACAGTGACCTTCATCACATAAGGGATTTTCTTTAAAATAAAAAAACCGCCTGTAAGGGCGGTAATAATATAAACTATGGAAATAAACACTACATCAATTTTATTTGCGGGATCATCGTTACTTTTGATTTCACAGAATTGGAGATCAAACAATTGGCCTCGGATTTCTGAAGAACTTTTTCTGCCTTCTCTTTTTCGGATTCGTTTTTAATCGTCACAATAGGTTCCAGAATCACTTCGGTCATCAGGAATTTACCTTCCACCTGCTCGAGTTTTCCCCTAGATTTGCATTCAAAATTGGAAAATTCAAGTTTTGAGTTTTCGGCTATGGCCAGAAATGTGGTCATCAGGCAGCTGCTTACTGCTGCTGTAAATAAATGTTCCGGAGACCATATCCCTTCCACTCCTTTCGGAAATTGAGGAGGTGTTGCTACTTCTATATTTTGGATAAGCTCAGGAGAAGACATCTCGCCTTTACGATCATTTGTCCATTTAACATCTACGGTATAATAATGTGATTCCATTGTTTTTAGATTTTAGTGTTTAAAATCATCCATTCACCGCCATTGTGTACATTCTTGTAACCATTATTCTGAAGAATACTTTTAGCCGAAGCGCTTCTCATTCCTGAAGCACAACAAGTGATAATGGTCTTATCTTTACTTAGCTTTGAGAGGTTTTTCTCCAGCTGATCTACAGGAATATTAAGGGAATTCTTAATGTGTCCGCCCGTATATTCGCTTTCACTTCTCACATCTACAATCACTGCACCTTGTTTTACAAGATCTGCATAATCGGTTTTATCCATTCCGAAAAGGTTTTTTATTGCATCTAACATTTTTATTATTTTTTAATTAACAATGCAAATCTATGCTAAGAAAAAAAGCCAGTCAGTGATGTAAGTTACAATAGTGTAATTTTATTTCGCGAAAGTTGTATTTTGCCTTCGGTCTCAATCTGTTTGAGAACACGGCTCACCGCTTCACGCGTAATTCCGAGTTCATCAGCCAGTTGCTGATGAGTTACATTAAGTTCTTTGGACTTGTATAACTGGGATTTTTGATTTAATAAATAGAGAATCCTTACGTCTACTTTTTGGAAAGCAATCGAATTGACCATCGTAACAAGATCTTCAAATCTTTTGTGGTAAAGTTCAAAGACAAAAGTAGACCATTCCGGATATTTTGTAAGCCATTCCTTGGCTTTAGCCAGAGAAAGCATCAGAATTTCCGCATCTTCCTCTACCACAGCCCTAACTTTAGAGGTATCCTGTGTTAACCCTGAAAGTATGGATGAGATACAGCTTTCGCCAGGAGTGAGATAATATAAGAGAATCTCTCTTCCGTCTTCCTCAGTACGTACCACTTTAACACTCCCTGACATGACAAGGGGAATGTAGTTTACATAGGAACCAATATCTAAAATGACGGTACCCGCAGGGAATAATTTTAAATCTCGACTCTCGGCAATTTCCTTCTTGAATTCCGGATCTAATATTTCATAAATATTCATTCTCAAATATAAATATAATTAACCATATACGCTTTTTTCTTCTAACCATTACCGCATTAATGTGACAATCAAAGGTTCAAAAAATTCTTATACATGTTTATCCTGTACAAATTTATGAACAATATTCAGTATTATAATGAACCTTTCAATATTGAACCGGTGAAAAGGCAGCTAAGGTATTGTTGCTAGCCAACGCTTGCACCACCAAAAGATTACGGCATAAACGGTATCCTCCCTAAAGGTACCCTCCAATATTCCGTTTCCTTTCAATTTTTATTCTTTGTAACACTTCATATCTGCTTTCTTTTTCCAGTTTTTCTTTTGAAAAAAATATTTAACTAAGCCTGGCTAGGTTTTGCAAAAAAAGGTGGAGAAGTGGTTGAAAACAAAAATATGCAAGTAGCCCTATTATCCAATGCATCTGCCATAATATTAGCATATAATCACCCATCAGGGAATTTTACCCCCCACTTGAATACTTAAAAATTACTCAGAGTTTAAAAAAGTGCATCAGAATTTTTAAATATTAAATTATTAGGTCATTGTATTTTAACTTAAACAGATTAGATGTTATTTGTCGATGACGCTCATCTTTAAATCAGTATTATTAATACTAAAGTAAGCAACAGTAGTGGATTATCAGTTATTTAAAATTCGGTGAAAAGACAATTTCTTCCTTGGTCGGAATTTCTTCTAATAAATGATTTGAGTAGAGTCCTGTAGAGCTCACAAGACAGGATTATAATTTTACTAAAATTTGTGAAATTCTTTCCAAGTCTCCCACCAAATGTTTCGATACCTCTTCGGTTATGGGTACAAATGAAAAATGGCGCCAACTGAAGACAGTTGGCGCCATTTTATTTTTTTAGCGACTCAATACACATAATTTTTTTGATATTTTGTTCTTAATTATTCGTTCCGAATAATTTTATTTTCAATAAATTCAGAATATCCTTGAAAATCTAAAGTTTTAAATATTACTCGAAACGACAAGCTTTATCGAATGTCAGTCTTGGGTCACGTGAATACAATCTTGAATCATCACCATATCCAATCGTGCAGATAAAGTTTGTTTTCCAAGAATTCTCTTTAAAAAACGTTTCATCAATAATATCATTGTGAAAGCCCGACATCGGACAAACATCAAGTCCCATTCCACGAGCTGCAATCATCAGATAAGCACCCGTTAAAGAACTACTTCTGTATGCGATAGACTCTGCAAAAGCTACATCATTTTCAAACATTCCTTTAACATCCATACGGGGAAAAAGTCGTGGAGCTTCTTTCCAAAACAGTGGGTCCTGTGCGATGATTGCTGTTACAGGTGCCGATTGCACCTGCCCTAAATTACTTCCCATACCTTCCAGAGCCGGATATAATTTTCTTTTACCTTCCTCGCTTCTTACAAATACAATTCGGGCGGGCTGGAGATTACCGCTGGTTGGTCCGTATTTTATGATTTCGTAAAGGGATTTCAAATCTTCGTCCCTTACCGGTTTCTTCGTCCAATGATGATGAGACCTTGCCTCCGTAAAAAGCTGATTAAAGACTTCTTTAGAAAGAGATTTTCGCATTGTGATGTTTTTTATATTGTTTATAACGCAAAATTATGCTTAGCCTTCTTCAGAAATTGTTGACATTTGATAACAATGAAAACTTAGAAATACCAATTAAATCGGAAAAACGCCTTTCTTACTTTTAAAAAACCTACTGAAAGTCTGGATGTTGTCATAACCAGTTCGTAGCCAATTTCCTTAATGGATAAATTGGAATAACTAATCTGTTTCCTTGCGTTCATCATAATCTTGTCATGAGTGATATTCAGCGGGGCGTGTTCCGAAACAAGGGAGAATAAATTAGATAGTGTTTTAGGATATTCTCACTGATAAAATCAACATTTTTTTAGCAATGACTGAAGCATATCCTGTTGCAAAATATCGGTTTTCTACATTTCTGAACAGAAAAGTTCCCAGAAAATTTCGAATTCCCTCACCGTAGTCCCATCTGATGTCACTTATACAGAGAACAAAAGCCTTTGAAATCTCAAAGGCTTTTTTGTTGTTCGCAAATCATCTTTCTTATTGCTGTTTTACAAACTGTAATTCACCAGCCAATTTCACTTCATCGCTTACCATTACTCCTCCACCTTCTAGTGCGGCATGCCAAGTAAGTCCGAAATCTTTTCTGTTGATTTTTCCTTCGAACGAAAACCCTGCTCTGGTATTTCCGTAAGGGTCTGTTTTGATTCCATTGAAATCTACATCAAGAATAACTGGTTTCGTAATTCCATTGATGGTAAGATTTCCCGTCACATCGTCACTCAGCGCAGAGGCTTCGAAAGTGATTGTAGGATAAACTCCCACGTTAAAAAAGTCAGCAGATTTCAGGTGATTGTCTCTATCTGTATTGTACGTAGAGATAGAATCTGCCTGGATGGTTGCCAATGTTTTTACTTTTGCAAAAGTATCATCTTCCGCTTCGAGCTGTACATCAAAATTTGTGAAATTTCCTTTGACATTAGAGATCATCATATGTCTTACTTTGAAAGTTAATTCACTGTGTGTCGGGTCCAGGTTCCATTTTGTTGCCATTGTATAATATTTTAAATGTTATTTATACTGCAAATTTATTGGGTCCGTCGACCGGAAACTGTTGATATTTGATAATAAATATATTGTGGCGAAATAATTCAACATTTGATTTTGATATTTGGTTTAACAATTTTAACAATCATTTTTAGTGCCCAAATTATTTTCATTAAATTCGTAAATCAAGAAATTAGCTTAGCATCTCACATGAATATCAATCAAGACAGTTTTTTTATTCTTTTCAATTATATCGAAGCACACAGCTCTTCAACATTAACTTCTGAAGACAAAGAATTTATAAGAGAGTTATTTGTTTATAAAAAAATTGGCAGAAAACAGTTTTTTCTGAAGCAGGGAGAAATCTGCAAATACTGTGGTTTTATCATTAACGGTTCAATGAAACAATATTCTGTGGACGACTTAGGCAAAGAAAATGTCATCAATCTTTATCTGGAAAACTGGTGGGTTGCAGACCGTGAAAGTCTGTTGGGTTCAAAAGCGACTATTTATAATATTGAAGCTTGTGAGGATACTGAAATATTGATGATTTCACAAGAAGGTATCAAAGAAATGACAAAAGTTCCGGCTCTAAACGAACTGACAAAACGATTGGATATGAATCACGGCATAGCAATGCAAAACCGCATCAATAATGCGATAAGCCTTCCTGCAGTTGAGCGTTACAATAATCTTTTTAAGACTCATCCTTTATTTTTGCAAAGATTTCCGCAGCATCTTATTGCATCGTATCTGGGAATTACAAAAGAAACTTTGAGCCGTATCCGGAAACAAAAATAGATTAGGACAAAATTGTATAAAAAAATGAGGTTATTAAACATTTCTGAAGAAAAATGGATTCAATAATTCTTGTTTAATTTGGCTCAACCGAACCAAATCATCAATAAAATTGTTTGAAAATACGCTTGAAATGTTTTGGGATTGTAACATTTATATTTTTGGACTTTAAAAGAACAATACTCTGTTTTTCCTGAGACAACTTATCCATATAATAGCTGACTTTCATTTTTTAAAGAAGTACAATCGTTTTCTTTTTTACTCTGACAGTTAAATAAAAAACAGTCAGTAATAAATGTAATCTAAATATTTTTATCATGGTCTAATTGCATTAGTCTTTCTTATGTTAACATTAAAATTAAATCTATAAGCTTTATCTATATTTGTTGAACCTAAAGTAACATTTACTCGAAGATTACTCAGTTGTGGATTGTACTGGCATCATTACCAGTCAGGATCTCATCAAAAGCTGCAGAGCCAGCTGCTGCTCCAAAAGTATTACAGCCCCGTTTGCGAGTTCTATCCAACCTTTATTGGCTCTCTCTCTGTACCTGTGAAGCATGTCTGGCTTCAACGGAATGGATCTGCAAAGCAGCCTCTAGAACCACTTTATTAAACATTACATTTCCTGCTTGCCCTTTATATGCATCTACATCCTTGATATCCAACAATTGTCTGAAGAAGATTTTTGTTTCAATAATATCTAAAACAATAGTTCCCGCCGATTGGCGGGAACTATCATTTTAAATCATTTATTTTTTTTATATCTGAATCATAGAATTTCCATTCATTTTCTTTAAATAATATGTATTTAAGAGAATCTATTTTAATACCCTTATAATTCAATCTATTAAACTCAAAAACTTCATTATAATAAATATGATTCTTTTTGTCATATTTAATTTCATTTTCAATTTTCTGTTTTTGAATCCCGTTTTCTACAATTACCTTTGTAATATAGTTTCTACTGGAAGAAAAATGTGGACTATACTCTTTAATCATTTGATTTCCATAGTGAACTTCTTTGTATTTGTATAAAATATTGAGCTTCACTTTGATTTTATCATCAATTGGAGAAAGGTTCATATAATAAACAACCGAACAGCCTGTTCCACATCTTCCATTATAAAAATATTCCCAGTGATTATTATTTCTCTTAACAATACTATCTTTACCATAATAACTTCCTATATTCTTAATACTATCAATAATTATATCATTTTTAGTTAAGAATAATGTTGATCTTCTGCCTATCTCGTCAAATTTAGTGTAAAATTTAAATTCGTTAGACTTCACTTTGCAACTATATATAAATAAATAGGCAAAAGCTATTAAGATGATTTTTTTTATGGCCATTTTTTATTAGGATCTGCGTATTTAAAGAAAGTTGTTTGTCCTATCTCAGCTGTAATTACATAAGCTCCACGATTATATGCTCTCCAATTAAAACCTATATCACTTTGATTTTTTTGCCATGTTGCATTCCAAATATATGCTCCATTTGTTATACCTGGTTTTAAATGCCACCAATTAGATAATGCTGAAGAAGCTCCCAAATATCTAGAATAATAAATATGATCTGATCTCATATGCAGCAAATCAGAAAATTTCATATCCATTATCTTATTATAAATTGTTCCACCAATAGCATCATATTGACCTGCACCACCAATTTTTTTAATGAACCCTCCTGTCAAATCCGCTTTCTTATGATCCAATCTATTCAAAATTACTTCTCCAATTCCCTGAGCTTCAGAAATATTATTCGAAGCTTCACCTATAACCGTAGCATAATATTCCTGTAGCCCTTGATAATCATAGGTTTTTCCATTAATAGTGAACTCTTTCTTTTGGAATGAACTATGCAGCGAGTGATTTAACCCAGAAACTATAGCTCCCACAACAGCTCCCTGCCAGAAGTTCCCTCCTGCTAGTTCGGAAGAAACACCTCCAACAACACCACCGATTGCCATGGATGCTCCTAACGATTTAGTGACAGATGGCGCAATCTCAGTAATTCCACTCATTACCCCACTGGTTACAAAACCTGTTATGGCTGCCATACCTGCCGCCGATAAATCGGCTCCCTGCATTAATGATAAAGTACCCTGCGCAACCCCATGGGCTGTTGCCTGCAGAAATGCAGAACCCACTTTTCCGATGTTGGCGGCAAACTGTGTTGCGGCACCTGCCGTTGTGGTAAATACACTTCCAATCCCATACGTTACTGCACCGGAAAGAGCTCCAAAAAATTCAGCTTTAAAGTATCCTAGTAATGTAAACTTCTGACCTGTAATGATTGTATTCAAAATATAACTTGCTGTACCAACCATCGCTCCAATTACAATAGCAGCCACAAAACCTTCCGTGATTCCAAAAATATACTCTCCACTCGGATCATTAAATAAAAGCGGATTATTCATTACATACCCATACTTATTATAATTTTGGGTGTTATATGGGTCTTGTATATTTTCATCTGCATTCAGGAACCTTCTCAACAGAGGATCATACAATCTTCCGTTCATATGAATAATCCCTACTTCCAAGAAATGCTCATGACTTGTATAACCACGATCCAATAATAAATTAGCTCCATTAATCAATGCCTTATCTGTTACTATTGCTCCATTTGCTAACTGCAGGTGGGTAAAATTTCCCCAAGCATCAAAATGTCTTTGTTCTAATTTATTACCTGCTTCATCACTTATGGCTAAAATACTTCCTAAATAATCTTTATGCAAGAATTTATATGATCCCGAAGTTTCATTATAATTTTTTACATAAATAATATTACTGTCATATGGCGAACCTCCAATATATAAAATATGTTTCTCTAAACCAGTCACATTATCTCTGGTAATCTCCATACTTCCGTCTTCATTATAGAACTTGGTAAACCTTCCGTTCTGATTGGCATTAAAATTACCGCCATAAGTCACTCTTTGTCTCATAGAGGTTAATCCGTACTGGAAAGCCACATCTCCTTTTACACCGTCAATATAAATAGGATCATTATTTTCATTATAGTATACTTGCTGTACTACATCATTTGCATAATTTCCTACTCCGGCCTGGTTAAGATCAATGCTGCTTGGCTGATAAACCTTACCGCTGTTTTCATATTTTATCTGTCCAACCTGATCATTATATGTAATTCTACCTTTAGCATCATAAGTATTTCCGGAGTTTATACCTGTTCTAGGGTTGGTCCAGTTTATCAAACGATTATTATTATCATACGCAAAGTTTTCCAGGATATTAAAATCTCCACCTGTTGTCCTACTGCTAAGTTCATTTTTTATAGCATCAAATGAATAAGTTATTTGAAGAATATTTGGTTTTGCTGTAGACGAATGATTAATACTGTTTAAAAATCCATTACTATCATAACCATTGGTAATAGTTGAAGCTCCTAAAATCGACTGAAGTTCCTGTCCTCTGGCGTTTGTACCTTGCAACTCCCATAATATCGAGTTATTGGTTTTATTTTTCACCTGATAGAACTCCCCATTCCAAGGATGATATGTATTCTCAATATCTACAGATGTATTTATTCCAGATGATGAAATGGTTCTCTTATATGATTTTAGTCTCGACTTATCATCATAAACAAAGTTATTTTGAGTATATGTCTTACCATTATTTTCTTCTACCTTTAGTTTTAGTCTTCCATAAGTATCATATTCCACCGTTGAACTGTATGGCTTTCCATTTGCATTTCCGGTAACCGAAATATTTCTTCCAAGACCATCATATGCAAAACTGATGGTTTTATTGGTACTCACTCCGTCTGATGAGTTTTCAGTTTGAGTAATAAGCTGTCCCAAGCTATTATACACATACTGTTTAATACCCTTCGGACTGGTAACTTTTTTCAGTTTCCCTAAACCATCATACTCGTATTTGTATTTTCCATTGGAAGGATCATCAAATTCAGACTTTCTTCCCCATAAGTCAAATTTTGTTGTGACAACATTTCCGTTATAAGTAGCTTTAATCTGTTCGCTTGCGGCATTGTAATTAAATTGAATAGATCCACCTGCATCCGTAGATGAGGTAATATTCCCCAATGCATCACTAATTTTTGAGCTAGTCCTTGAGTATCCATTAACCTCCTTTATGACAGTTGTTAAACCGGTAACCGAAGTTTCTGTTTTTTTACCCTTGAATGATGTTGCCGTAACTTTTGCCGGGAAAAAAGTATCATCGTACGACATTGTGTTCCATTGGGTTGCACTTTGCCCTTCATAGTATGGTTCACTTTCTGATATTTTCCTTCCCATAGGATCATACTTTATTTCCGCAGAAACATATTTTCCCTGGCCGAAAGCTTTTGTTGTTGACTTATATTTCTGCCCAATTACATTGGTATAGGTAATATTTTCATTGCCATCCGGTGTCGTTTCTTTTACTTTGGTCCCGGCATTGGAAGAAAGTTTTTCATACGTATAGTTAGTAGTTCCTGATAAATTCGATGTTACACTCAGAATTTTCCCCCAACCATCGTAGATTGTTGTTACCGTATTGTTTAAAGGATCTGTTTGAGTAAGTATCTGCCCTAAATTATTATAAATAAAATTAGTTTGCAGCCCTAAATTATCAGTCTTTTTTATAATAAACCTTCCTTTAGGATCATATTCTGCCTGTGTTGTTGAAGTTTGTGAATCTATACTATTGGAAACAACTTTTTGATTGACATTTCCAAAATCATCATAAGAATACGTTTCCTGTATGTAACCGGTATTATTCCTGTTCCATTTCTTGGAAGTTTTAATGAGATTACTTTCGTAAGTAAATTCCTCTTTATCTGATTTTGTGTCACTATAAGCCTGGGTAATGCTGCTCTTAGCTTTTATTCGCCCAATATAATAATCTGGTCCTGTGCCCGATGGATTATTATAATATTCATGATTAGTAGTGGAGACTCCATATCCATTATTTACATTGGAAACGGATTGGCTAGGCAAATAATATTCACCATATTCTACCGTATTCATTGTTAGAGTCCCTGTTAAAAAGTCTTTTAATCTTGATGATTTGATAAGGGAAGCTGTGACAATCTTTGGCTTATCAACATCTGGAACGGTAGTTACAACTTGTCCATTAAGCAATTTATCTATTTGATAAGTAAATGATTTGTAACTTAATAGTTCCGTATTGGTTTCTGATAAATTAGCTGGGAAAATTTTATTTTCATCTTCTGTTTTAATCGTCCATTCCTTAATTGGAACAGATTCATTGAGCGGATTAAATTCAGTACCAGACCAAATTTTGGTATTACCATAACCTGAAGCATACCAGGAAGATTTGGCAAATTGTCTAAAACCAATGATACCTCTACCATGGAAGTTAGAAAGAATACCTCTATATCTAAAATCCTGAGTCAAAAATCCGTTCGGAAAGAATTGTGTAAGTTGATAAACAACTGATGAAAGTGGTACTTTTTCAAGCTCTATAAATGGATATGGCTCTGTTTGAACAGGCTTATAAAAAGAACTATCCGGAAGAGTCCATATTTCTCTATATTCAATATTGGTAGTAACTCCACCTTGCTGAATCTGTCCGATCCTTGATAGTCTCGGTAAAAATGTATAATTATAGTGAAGTACATAATTTTGATCACATTCAGCCCCTTGGCAATCTGTCGGTTTACCTGTCAGTATAATTTGCTGGTTGGTTCTGTTTAAAGTTAATGTACTAAATGGAATAACCTTTTCTGCATAGGATTTTAGCCAATACTTTGTTCGGAAAAAATTAATATCACTATTAGTTTGGATAGGGCTACTGTTGTCTACATTAAAGGTTTGTGGAATATTTACCCCGGGAAAAGGACTGAAAGTAGGATTATATACGATACTTTGATTTATAGCACCTGTTAATTTATTGGTAGAATAAACTGCCACACTTACATTTGTCCATTCCTGATCTCTGTGAGCATTCCATTCATGATCTTGAAACAATACGTTTGACACAAGAATGTCTGATTTCCCATCTGCATCAATATCACTGGTCTGATATTGGAACATTCTTACCAGTCCATAGCTACAACCACTTTCATAGAAGGTATTATGTATATTATTAGTTAATACATCCGCTTCAGCCTGATAAAAGATGAAATTATTGATGTAAGATTTAATGAAGTTTTTTCCGTTTGAAACATACAAATCCCAATTATAAGATTTGTTAGCCTGAGGCACCAAAATATCTGTTTTAGAATCACCATTGAAATCTCCAAAAAGCATTCCCGTATAAACGGTTCCTACAAAATTTTGCCCGGCAAAATTCCCAACGGAATTAGTGGAATAGTTAAGCGCTAAATCTCTTTTTATATTGAGGACTTTACTAAAAGTGGAATTTGTCTGAATAATAACTTCCTGTATCCCATCTCCGTTAAAATCGGCAAACTTAAGAGAGTTCCCTGCTCCTGTACCCATTTCAAAATTATACACACTTTGAGGAACAGGTATGTTTTGATCCAAATCAACCAAAACATACGAATAATCGATTTTAAAGGTTTGACCCGGAAGTATATTTTCAGGTTCAGGCTGTTGTTCAATATAGCCGTATTCCGTATTTGAACTGTCTGTACCCGGTGCCGGAGTATATGTATAAGAACCTTCAGGATCTGTTAACTCAACAGGTTCCAAATTTGGCAAATCACCAGACGGAGTTCTAGAAACAGTGCCAAAACCGGTACCTGGATCTAATCCTCCTGATCCACAGATCCTGCTGGACTGGAATTTCATAAGCAACTCTGAAATTCCATCTCCATTAAAATCGTAACTTACAGCTTCTCTAAGAACAATTGAAGGAGTATTACAAAAATCCAGTTCATCATCCAAAAACGGCAGAGGCGTATAAGAATCATATTCTATAGTTTTTGAATACTCAAATTCTAAAGTGTTATTCTGAAGATTCACAGAATATACCCGAAATTCGTAATCTTTTTTAAAAGCTACGCTTGTTGCTTTTGGAACAGGTATAACGAGACCACCTTTATTGGGGACATAGTTATTTTTCTTAAAAGTAACAGGAACAGCATTTTTAAAATCATTTGCTGAAAATTTGGAGGAGTCATATTGCAGAGAAACAGTCCCAGTATTTGCATATACCGAATGTCTGAAATTAATTACACCCGGTGATACGAATTCAATAAAATCGGCAATTCCGTCAAGATTGAAATCACCATACTTTCTTGTGTTAAAATTTGTGATATTATAAGAGTATGAAGTTTCCTCTGAACCTGTCTGATTAGCTGTATACAAAACAGTAATAGGATTTGCCGCCTCATTCTCGGAATTATACTCCGTAATTTTATTGAGGAACTGATAGCTTGTTCCAATGTCAAGATAATCAATTACAAACTTCTTAAATTGCTGCTGATTGGTAAGCACGGTTACCGATTTTAGAATACTTCTTTGAACATGGAGTATTCCTTGATGATAAGCTGTTTCCTTTTGGCTTCTATCTATATAATCAAAATTTATGGTATTGAAATGCGGTTTATTTATATTTTCATTTCCACCCCATTTTATCGTTTTTATTAAAGTAACATTATCATTTGTAATTTTGTCCTGGTCATATTCATACGAGATATAATTACCTTTCACGTCCTTCCATTTTACAATGTTATATTGTAAATCTGTTGAAGCTCCCGGTAAATTGGGTAATGAACCGTACCATGCCTGTGAACCGTCTTCGAAGTTGACCTCCCAATATAATGGACCGCTCCAAGGTTTCCCCGTAATACTTCCATAGGATTTAATTTTGAGGTTTGAATATTTTTCTGTTACATATTCTGCACCATCCTGACCATATACACCTGACTTTAAAATTAATCTTTGTCCATTGAAAGTGTATAAATCTGTAAGGTCATTTTGAATTCCCCTAACTTCATTATCTTTTTCTATATTCTTGCTTACCCTTGATATCCCCGTTATCCCTCCGATATTCCAACCATAGCCGGCAACACCGTTTCCAGAGCCGGAAATATAATTTAAATTTATTTGTGGAGCTACGTCTTTTACTCCGGGCGGTAAAGGTATAGGCAAGGTAAACGATACCTGACCACCGCTATTAACCTCTATATTTCCTTTGGTATCATGAAAGCTGTTTCCGGTTTGTGAATAATGGAAAACAGAAAACAGCAGCACAATGAAAAGAGCTATTTTTTTCATATATTAGTTTTAATGAAGTAGTATTATTTTTAGTAATATGTAGTAATGAAAAAGGATACTATGATAACAGTATCATCTAATATTTGGTAATATTTTTACTGAATCGTCTTCCATCTTTCAGAGTGAATGTAAGAATATATACTCCCATATATTGTTTGGTCATATTGATTTTGATTGTCTTGTCAAGCGTAGGAATTTTCTTACTTTGAAAAACCCAATGAACTGTATTTTGTTCATAAAGCCCAACTTCAGAAATCAAATCTTTTACCGAATCATTCCATTCAATGGTAAGATAATCTTTTACGGGAACCGGATAAATTCTGATATTATTCCAAAAATCTTTTTCTTCCATTGCGAATGATGAATTTTCAGGACTCGTTTGTACAACGGTTTCGGTATTTTGAGAAGAATCAGCAACGGCTGAGCGAGACAACATTCCGTCTCCTCTGAAAACCTGGTTTCCGGATTCATCATACTGGAAATAAATTGGATAGGTTGGCGGAGGGATAATTTGACTCAATGCCCAATTGCTTAGAGAAATAGCAATAACAGATAATATCAGTTTATTCATGGATTAAGTTTTGACAAAAATATAAAACATTTTTTAATATATCAACTTGTAGTGATTATTTTTCATATTCATTAATATCATTTCAACAAAGCTTTTGTTATTTCTAATTTAAACTATAATAATACTGTATAATATTCCTGAAATAGTTCTGTTTTACTTTGTCTGAAAAATTATGCCGTAAACCTCTGATTAGTTCAGAGGCTTTTTAGCTAAGACATTTAATAAAGTCGTTACTTTTTGAATACTTTCTATTAAAAATATCAGATAAATAAAAATCTCCTCCGAAACGGAGGAGATCACACTACCACTATACTGCCTCTATACAATAAATAAAGAGGCTATTGTACTGGCATCATTACCGGTCAGTATCTCATCAAAAGCCGCAGAGCCAGCTGCTGCTCCAAAAGTATTGGACGTATTGTATCCTGCCTGATTGATATTATCTTCACCTGCATATACAGGGTTGGTAGCTGCAGGCATATTCCCCCCGTTTGCAAGTTCTATCCAACCTTTATTGGCCCTCATTCTCCGTACCTGCGATGCGTGTCTGGCTTCAACAGAATGGATCTGTAAAGCAGCCTGTAGAACCACTTTATTAGATATTACATTTCCCGCCTGTCCTTTATACGCACGTACTCCGGTATCTTCAAAAGCCTGGGCAAGGATCAGAAACTGATTATAATCTGTAAAAGGAGAAAAATTTCCGTTGGCGGTAAAATCAAAAGTAGGTTTAGTTCCAGGAGTTACTCCCAGGGAAGTCAAAGTACTTTTCAGGAAATTTACATGGGCAGATTCATGCTTGGAAATCTGCATAAACACAGGTCTGTCTGCATTAGGAATAAGTCCGGAAGCTGAGAGTCCCATACTATAATACTCATTTTCCAAATATTCAAGTACCAGTGCTAATTGCAGTGCATCCGTTAAAACTGTTTTAAAAAAAGTAGTCCCGGTATTCTGTCTTTGTAAAGCCTCCTCTTTTGGCGTTGCAGACATCATTGTCCCCAGTCCTAAAGGCACTGAGGCCACAGCTGCTTTTTTTCCCATGGAAGACATATTCGTAATGGCATCTAATCTTGACGCTTCTGTCGTGAAAAATTTATCGTTAGAAAGCTTATCCAGTAATTTAAGAATGTTCATAATAATAGATTTTAAAGTGAATAATTAACCAATTCCTCTTTCTTTCCATGTGAAAGGCGTTTTAATAAACCCTCCCGCTGCCATTACGATATCCTTAGGCTCTTTAGCCAGATCCAGTCCGTTGGCATCTATAACATCATCTCCGGAAAAGTCAGTAGACCCTGGATTAATGATATTCCTGATAGCAGCAGCATGTCTTGCTTCCACAGAAACTATTTTTCCTGCAATTACCAGATAATCTGAATTTGAAATATATTTCCCGGCACCATTGTAGGCTGCTACACCTGTATCTTCCAATGCTTTCGCAGTGGCCAGAACTGAATTCCTATCATTAAAATTCACATTGGGATACTGAAACTCAAGCTTTGGCAGTACATTCGTGGTTGCCGCACCAATTGCCGCCTTAAAGAAATCCCGATGAATGACCTCATGATGATATAGATCTGTAAAGAGCTCTTTTTCAACGGAAGAAATCCCCGTATAAAAATTGTTCACTACTTTCGTATAAAAGTCTGCTTCCAGCTGCTCCAAGGCATAAGCATAATTAAGAACCCCCACATCACCTTGTCCCAGATCAAAGACGTTATTATCCATAATCTGAAAATCATCATCATCACATCCTACGAGCGCCAATCCGGCCATAGCCAGTCCGATACCGCTAAGCTTTAAAAAGTTTCTTCTTCCGGTATCCAGGGTGGCACCCTGATTAGAAACACTGATTATTTTTCTCATAATAGTTATTTTTAAGTGTTTGATTATTTACAGGTTGTTCAGATTTAAAACAAACAGCATAAAAATTATGCTGTTCGGGAAAACTAAATAAACACTATGGCATTAAAACCGTATCTATCACATGAATAACACCATTGGACTGATTTACATCAGCAATAGTTACTTTTGCACTATTACCTTTCGCATCCTTTACGTAAAGGTCTTTTCCTTTAGTCCAGAATGTAAGCTCTTCACCTTCCACCGTTTTCATCATGCTCTTTCCATTACCCGCTTTTACAGCTGCCCATATTTCTTTAGCACTGAGTTTTCCGGGTAGTACATGATAAGTAAGTATTTGGGTTAGCATTTCTTTATTTTCAGGCTTTACGAGAGTTTCCACGGTACCTTTCGGCAGCTTTGCAAAGGCTGCATCTGTTGGAGCAAGCACCGTAAATGGCCCGGATCCCTGTAATGTTTCTACTAATCCGGCAGCTTTTACAGCTGCAACAAGAGTTTTGTGATCTTTTGAATTTACTGCGTTTTCAATAATATTCTTAGATGGATACATGGCAGCTCCGCCTACCATTACTGTTTTTTCTTTCGTCATCTGTGCATTTACCTCCCCGCTGAATGCTAAAAATAGAAATGAGATTCCTAAAATTGTAATCTTTGATTTTGTGTTCATTGTACTGTTTTTTTAGTTAGTATTATTTGATCTGACTGTTATTAGCATTTACGAGAGCGGATTTATTTTAGATTTCAAAAAAGCAATATTATTCATAACTAACTAAAAATCAATTGATTATTTTCACAATTACAATTTCCATGTTAAAAAGCTTCATTTTTTCAAACAAACCTGGACAAAACTGTAATTACATTTTTACAATTGATTTACCGTATTTACTGTTTATTAAATAACTAATCAAGATTATCATTGATATTGTTCATCATATAGTTTATTTTATTACATTTGAAACTGAAAAAACATCCATTATTAAGACAAAATATTCAGAAGAGGAACTCATCGTTTTATTAAGAGAAAGAAACGAAGCTGGTTTTCATCATTTGTATGACCACTATTCTGGTGCGTTGTATGGTGTCATCTTACGAATTGTACAGTCTAAAGAATATACTGAAGAGGTTATTCAGGATGTTTTTGTGAAAATCTGGAACTCAGTCCATCAATATGACAGCAGCAAAGGAAGATTTTATACATGGATGATCAATATTGCAAGAAATACTGCGATAGATTATTTAAAATCAAAAGCTTTTCAAAATGAGCTTAAAAACCAACCTCTTCCAGATTTCGTATATAACACTGCCGAACTTTCAACTTCGAATACAACCTCTGATTTCATTGGATTTAATAACGTGATCGAAAGTCTCGAAACAGATAAACAGGAACTTATTAATTTAGCCTATTATCAAGGATATACGCAGAACGAAATTTCAGAAAAGCTGAAAATACCCCTGGGAACTGTAAAAACGAAGATGCGGAATGCATTAATGAAATTAAAGGATTTATTAAAAGATTATCAATAAGAATTGAACACAAAAGAATACATATCATCCGGAATTATAGAATCTTATATTCTAGGTCTTGCTTCTCCTGAAGAGGCAGGGATTTTGGAGTGTGTGATAAAAAATAATGCTGAGGTAAGAGCCGCTTTTGAGGAGGCACAAAAAACACTTGAAGATCTGGCCTCTGCACAAGCCGTGACACCGCCGGATCATTTAAAATCCAAGATCTGGAACAAAATACAGCAGGAACAGACTCCTGCTGAAATAAAACCTATACCATCGGCAGATATTCCGGATATCAAAAAATCAGAAGTAAAAATTCAGTCCAACAATAACTGGAAAACATACGCTATTGCCGCTTCTGCCTTGTTTTTAATAAGCATAGCCGGGAACTTATTCTGGATGAACAGCCAATCTGAAACCAGAAAGGAAATCACCAGACTTGAATCTGAAAAACGAACTCAAGATATCGCCCTGCAAAATATACAGCAAAAATGGAAAATGCTTTCTAATCCTGATATGAAGATGGTGAAACTAAAAGGAGTAGAAAAGCATCCTGATTCCAAAGCGATGGTTTTCTGGGACAGCAATACCAAAGAAGTGTATCTAAATGCGGAAAATCTTCCCAAAGCTCCTCCGGGAATGCAGTATCAACTTTGGGCCATTGCAGATGGAAAGCCCATAAGCGCAGGGATGTATACTGAAGAAAAAGACAGTAAAATTGCTCTTTCTCAGATATCCAATGCCCAGGCTTTTGCCATCACTCTTGAAAAGCAAGGCGGAAGCCAGGTTCCTACGATGGAAAATATGTATGTAATGGGTGAAATCTGATTTACTCCATAAGCGCTTTTTTATACATTATAAGAACTCTTTCTCTGGCCATTTTATGGTCTACCATAGGCAATATATTGTAATCCTTTGGCAGCCATTTTTTTACATATGCCAGATCTTTATCGAATTTTTTCGTCTGTTCTTCAGGATTAAATATTCTGAAATAAGGTGCTGCGTCACACCCACATCCTGCCACCCATTGCCAGTTCCCGTTATTGGCAGCCAGATCATAATCCAGCAGTTTCTCTGCAAAATAAGCTTCCCCCCATCGCCAGTCTATAAGCAGGTGTTTGGTAAGAAAGCTGGCTACAATCATTCTCACACGGTTATGCATGAAGCCTGTTTTGTTGAGCTGTCTCATCCCGGCATCTACAATTGGGTAACCTGTATTTCCAGTACACCATAATGCAAATTCCTTTTCATTATTTCTCCATTCTATATGTTCATACTGCTTTTTAAAGCAATGATGAACGACGTAAGGAAAATGAAACAGGATCTGCATAAAAAATTCCCGCCAGATGAGTTCATTCAGCCATATTTCATTATGGTGTATAGCGAATTGCACACATTTCCTTACTGAGATAGTTCCGAAGCGAAGCGCAATTCCTAAGTGCGTTGTATGATCCATTGCCGGGAAATCCCTGTACTGGTCATAAGAATCTATAATTTCCTTATCCAAAACAGGACGCTTGTATTGTATTTCCGTTTTCTCAAATCCGATTTGCTTCAGACTCAGAATCTCTTCAGGAGAATTCACAGAAAGAAAGTTATCCTTCTCAGCCGTGTAATACTGAATTTTAGTTTCCATAAGTTTCTCTTCCCACTTTTTGGAGTAGGGTGTAAATACAGTATAGGGTGAGCCGTCGTTTTTCAGGATGTCATTTTTTTCAAAGATCACCTGATCTTTATAATCTTTGAACTTTATATTTTTTTGCTTAAGAAATTCAGCTACAGCTTTATCTCTTTCTATAGCCTGAGGTTCATAATCTCTATTACAAAAAACAGTGTCCACATCATATTCAGTGATTAATTTTTTGAATACCTCCAAAGGCTTTCCATAATAGGTAAAGAGTCCGCTATTATATGTTTTTAATTGCTGATGAATCTCGGTCAGCACCTGATGAATATAATCCACTCTTTTGTCTGAACGGTCATTCAGCTTATCCAGAATATCGGTATCAAAGATAAAAATGGCCATTACTTTATTTCCGGAATGTAAAGCATGGTGCAATCCGGCATTATCTTCAATTCTGAGGTCCCTGCGAAACCAAAAAATATTAATCTTGCTGCTCATCCTTTTTAAATTTTTGAAATAAATAAAGGTTCCATAAGATCATTTCATATCCGTAAACAGTATCTTCCAGAGGAATCGTAAGAAACCTGATTCCCATGAAATCATTAGGATTGTAATTAACAATAGGAGATTCCAGCCCTGTTCCGGTAAGTATACCATTGACTCCTATAAAGCCGGGCATCAATATGAGATAAATAAAAGATGCTTTCCCAATCCATCGGGCTTTCAATATGAAATATAAAACAAACATACTTAGCCCCGTGGTTAAAAAAGTAATGAAAGTGTATATTTTATCTTCATTGTACATTGCAATACACAATGCCAATATAATACTCAGTACTACAAATATTTTTTCAGGAAAAGGTTTCCAGTCCAGACGGAAAAACTTATCCAGACCATAATAGGTGAATACACACGCAAACGGGATACAGACAAAGAACATAATCTCTTCAATGGGAAGCTCGAGGATTTTCACCCCTAATACATACTTTTCGTTAAACCACCATACCCCCATTCCCGTAAACCATGCATCCCAAAGAACAAAGATGCTTCCTACCAGAAAAGCCGCTAAAAAAAATGCCCTGAAGTGTCTGTTGAATTGTATTTTCGGATGAAATGAAAATACAAAACAGATAATCACCGTAAAGAAATTGATCAAAAGATAGGTATACTGAAGCATTCTTACGATTTATTTTTATTGAAATACATTTTAAAATACTTTATCGGCACCCATAGAAACCCGAAACATTCCCCTTTTTCCTTTCCGGTATGTTTATGATGCTGCTTATGTGCCCTTCTGATGGCCAGTAAATAGGGATTTTGTGTATCACGGAGAATTTTCAACCTTTGATGAATGAAAATATCATGTACAAAAAAATAAGCCATCCCATACAGTGCGATTCCGATTGCGATATAGAAATAAAAATTAAATCCCTGAACAGTACCATAATACATAAGAGCTATCGTAGGAACAGCAAAAATGACAAAGAAATAATCATTTTTTTCCATTGGTCCGTCGTTGCTGTGATCATGATGATCCTTATGAAGCATCCATAGAAAGCCGTGCATCACATATTTATGGATAAGCCAGGTGGCTCCTTCCATCGCGAAGAATGTGCTTATGACGATCAGGAAATTCATGAGCTTTGCTTTTGATTAAATAATTCTTCCAGCACTTTATAACGATAACCAAAAATGTGGTCAAGCTTTTTTTTGACAAACAGACTGTGAGCAATATCTCCCAAAAATCCGAATGGCAGTTCATAATCAACGGTATCTCTCATCAAAACACCCTGCTCATTAGGTATGAATTCATGAAAATGGTTCCATAATTTATAGGGTCCTTTCTTCTGAAAATCCGTAAAACTTTTATGAAAAACCACCTGGGTAATTTCTGTTTTCCAGTCCAGCTTGATTCCGAGTAAGGGAGATACATGATAGTCAATGATCATCCCCTCATAAATTTCATCATTTTCCATTGGGGTGAGAACGATGAAATTCATATCCTTCGGGGTAATTTCAGACAGATTGTTAGCGGAAGAGAAAAATTTCCAGGCTGTGTCTATATCACAATTGAGGTGCTGTTCTCTGAAAAGTCTGTATACCATTATTCTGTTTTTTCAGATTATTTATAAAAGTGATATTTTATACTGTAAATAGCTGCTCATCATCAAAGATATTTTCTTCCCATTAGAAATTCTGATCCGCTGATTGATAATCTTACTGGCAGAAGTTTTTTTAATTTTCCTGAAAAGCGAAACGTAATACTGATACGCCAGATACACTCCGAATTTTGATGAATTCGGCAACATCTTGATCCCTTCCAGAGCTTCTTTAAATTCCGTTTCTATTTCTTTTTCAATCTCTGATTTTACGGTATTATCAAAATAAGAGATATCAACATTGGGGAAATAGTTGCGCCCAAGAACCTGATAATCATCCTTCATATCTCTCAGAAAGTTAACCTTTTGAAAAGCAGATCCTAATTTCATTGCATAAGGCTTAAGTTTTTCAAAATCAGCAGTATTTCCTTCCACAAATACCTGCAAGCACATCAGGCCCACCACTTCTGCCGATCCCAGAATATATTCTTTATACAGTTCTGAATTGTAATCTATCTTATGGAGATCCATCTCCATGCTTTTGAGAAATTGCCTGATGAGACTGTGATCTATCTTATATTCATGCACTACTTCCTGAAATGACTGTAAGATAGGATTGAGAGAAATACCATCCTCCAATGCCTGAAAGGTTTCTTCTTTATATCTGTATAGAAGCCGTTCCTTGTCATGCTCATGAAAGCTGTCTACAATTTCATCGGCAAGACGAACATATCCATAAATGGCATAAATCGGATTTCTGATCTTAGGAGACAATGCCAGTATCCCTAAGGAAAAGCTGGTGCTGTAGAGCTTTGTGGTCTCTTTGCTGACTTTATAAGAAAGTTCATCAAATAATTTTTTCATAATTCAATTTTTACTGGTGGCTTCTCCGGCAGCTATTTTACCCGAAATAATGGAGGGCGGAACTCCGGGACCGGGAACAGTAAGCTGGCCTGTATAAAAAATGTTCTTTACTTTTTTATTTCTAAGCGATGGCTTTAGAACTGCAGTCTGGGCTAAAGTGTTGGCAAGACCGTAAGCATTTCCTTCATAAGCATTGTAATCTTCTTTAAAATCTTGAATACAATAGCTTTTCTTATATTCTATTTTTTCCTGTAATCCTACACTGCCTGTATGCTTTTCCAATCTTCCGATCATTTCACGGAAATATTGTTCTCTTATTTCTTCAGAGTCTTCTATTCCTGTAGCAACAGGCATTAGAAGAAATACATTCTCACCGTTTTGAGGCGCTACATCCGGATCTGTTTTTGAAGGACAGCATACATAAAATAAGGGTTGGGTGGGCCATTTTTTATCCTGATAGATTTCTTTTGTATGCAGTTCCAGGTCATTTTCAAAAAAAAGCGTATGATGCTTGAGGTTAGGAATTTTCTCCTTGAATCCCAAATAATAAATAAGACATGAGGGGGCAAAGGTCAGTTTTTTCCAATACTCAGGTTTATAATTCCTGTATTCTTCAGCCAGTAACTGAGTTTCGGTATGCTGATAATCCGATGAAGCAATAATCGCATCAAAATTCCAAACTTTTCCATTCACAACAAGAGAAGATGCCCTTCCTTTTTCAACAATAATTCGTTGGACATTGGATTTAAAATGAAAATGTACCCCGTTATTCACTCCGATCTGCTTCATAGCATCGATAATCCTGAAAAATCCTCCCATGGGATACCATGTTCCGAGTTTATATCCTCCATAATTCATCAGGCTGTATAAAGCCGGTATATCTTTAGGAGAAGCCCCCAGAAAAATAACGGGGAACTCCATCAACATGATCAGTTTCGGATGCTTAAAATATTTTCTGACAAAACGTTGGAAATTGGTAAGAAGATCCAGCTTGAAAGCACTTTTTGCAATGGTTGGAGAAACAAATTCCAGCCAGGAGTGACAGGGCTTATTCACAAAATCCTTCATTCCCACTTCATATTTGTACCGGGCATCTTTCATGAAATCATCCAGCCTTTTACCCGCTCCTTTTTCTGTTTTTTCAAACAATTCTGTCATTTCCTCATAATTGTGAGGAATAGGCATAGTACCATCAGAAAAGACCATTTCAAACTGAGGATCCAATGGGATCAATTCATAAAAGTCTGAGGCTTTTTTCCCAAAATCATTAAAAAAAGATTCAATAATATCCGGCATCCAATACCAGCTTGGCCCCATATCGAACAGATAGCCATTATCAGTTCTGAACTGCCTTGCTCTTCCGCCTGCAGTTTCATTCTTTTCAAAGACGTGAACTTCATATCCTTCTTTTGAGGAGTATGCTGCCGCAGATAAACCCGAAAATCCTGAACCTATGATGGCAATCTTTTTCATTTATTTAATTCTTTTGAAACGGATATTCTTTGTATACCTCATCGATAAGGCTTTTACTGTTAATATTCTCGCTGAATATTGGGTGATGGAACCTTTCAAGCTTATCCAGTATCCGGATAAGGCTCATTTTTTCAGAATAAGTAAGGTCTCCCGTAACGATATGAGTAGCTTTTCTGATCCTATCCATTTGCTGATCCAATGCAGCCAACCCTTCCGTTGTAATACTGATTACCTTTGTTCTTTTATCTGCGTCCGAATCCTTCTGCTCTACCCATCCCTGATTGATAAGCCTGTTAATAATGAGCATTCCCACAGGCTTGTCCTGAATATTCTTTTTAATAAGTTCCATTTTGGTCATCGCTCCCAATGCCTTAAGATTGATCAGATAGATAAAATCTTCCTGAGTGGCAAAATCCGAATCTGCAATGGCAGATTTTGAATAGGTCTTTGCATACCTGTTCAGATGTACCAATAAGGTATTGATAACACTTTCCGGAGACCTTCCATGTTCTTTTCCTTCCCAATAAGGCTCTTCCGGATGTACGTTTTCATCTTGTCTTTTCTGATCGGATATCCAAGATTTAAAACCTTCAATATCATCAGAATAAGCCTTTATTTCATTGTTGTCTGTTTCAAACTGTTCAAGCAATTGGATGACATCTTTTATGATTTGGAAACGCATAGGATAAAATATTAGTATACAAATATACTAATTAAATTAAAATAAAGAATATTAATATACTTTTATTTAAAAAAAATAAAACCTTCTCAATACAGAAAAGGTTTTATTTTTTATTATACCCGTATAAAAATTATTTATAAATCCACATGAGGATGGGCTTTTGGGAATTTTGAATCATAGGATCTATTTCCCGCATTGCATTATTGGAAATAGTAGGACAACCCCATCCTTCCGGTGAACCATTAGGATAAATTTCCTTATCGCTCATCAGATTCCACGAGTGGAAAACAATAAATCTTTTCAACGCATTGCTATTGGTTTCTTCAAGACCATGCATCAGATATTTCACATTAATCCCCCAATCACTGTATCCCCTTCCTTCTAATTTATATTTTCCTAATGAAGAAAGATGACTTCCATCTTCATTACTGAATTCCGGAGCATCCTTGGATTCATCTCTGCTCCAGGAATTGGAACCACATCCGTGGCCTACAAGATAGGTTTGGGAAATAGAGTCAGTTTTAAAATCCCAAACGATAAATCTCTTGACTCCTGAATGCAAGCTCATATCTATTAAAATACAGAAATCAGTATTAAAACCTTTGGATTTACAGAACGTCAAGGCTTCCTCTGATTTCATTCTTGTTTTAGATCTATCTATTTCAGGCTTATTTTTGGTAATGCTTTTTATAACTGTGGTATCAACTTTGTTTTTTGCCTCCCCGCTGCAGGACACTATAAACAGTAAAACAAAAATTATAGCAAAGCCTCTCATCGTATTTATTTATAATGCTGAAATATTCCGAAATCCGAAGGTGTCCAAAACGCTGCTTTTTGGCCGGCCGCCTTTAAAGCATCATTTGCCCATGTATTGCAAGTGTATAGGAAGCTGTATTTTCCTTTCGCATCATAAAAAGCGTCATTATCACTATATACCGCATCTGTAGGGATCAAAATGAAATTTCCATTCTGATCTTTGTCGAATTTAGCCTCTACGAATTGTATAAGATCCTTGTATTGTGCTCTGCTGATCATCACCATTTTACAATCACTTCCCTCTTTCATGGTTTTATAGTAGGTACAGTGCATAGCAGATTCACTTAGCCAGAAAGCGGCTTTAAATGCTGTTGAAAATTTAAGATCTGCCCAGGTTGGGGTATCCAGATAGAAGCCTTTATCTCCCCATCCTATCCCAATATAATTGTAGTCAGTTTGCCCGGAACGTACATTGGAAAAAGGGATTTTGGAACTCCAGTCCTGTAAGTCATTTTTTACCGGCATTACAATATCAGTATGAACTCCATTAGTATAAATATAAATAGGAATTTCTTTTTTCTGGTCACCTTCTTTTGCGCGAACCTCTATGAAAGGCAAAAAATATCCTAATAATGCATACAGAACTACAATTCCTACGATAACCCCCACTATTTTAAGGATATACATCAGTATCATTTTCACACTCATGTTTTTTTAATATAATTAATAAAAATTTAATCTTATTTTTTTCCAAAAGTATTTGTTTTTATCGGAAAAATGATTAAATTTAAGTACGAAATATATAATAAATATGCGTAAAAATTCAAAATCACAAAAAAGATTTAAAATAAGAGTAAAAATAGCTCCTAAAAGAATACAAAAAAGACGTTGATTTTCTGTGAGATTTTAATCTCCTGAAAGTCAATTTTTCTTTTTAGGAAAAGATTTTCAACACATTCTTATATATTTGAATCTTTACCTCTTTACAACAGAAATGTAAGGAATGGTCGATTACCCGCTTTAGTTTTGGAAAACACAATTTCCAGAAAAGTATTTATCCCCCTAAAATTAAGCCTTTATTGACCTGATGATTGTTCCAAAAATTCAATGTTTCTTTTCAACCCAGCAAATTTGGTTCTCTTTACAGGTGATTTTTTGAATATCTCAGAGAATAATTCTTGTGTCAACTCTTTCCATTCTCCTTTTTTGAAATTTTTAAGAAATGCATTGGGTGTAAATCTGCTTTGAAGATTAGGACTGGAAAAGCGATTCCAAGGGCAAACATCCTGGCAAATATCGCAACCGAACATCCAGTCTTCCATTTTATTTTTGAAATGTTCCGGGATTTCGTTTTTTAATTCTATCGTTGCATAAGAAATGCACTTGCTTCCATCAATAATTTTATCAGAAACAATAGCATCTGTAGGACAAGCCTCTATACATTTTCTGCAGGTTCCACAATGATCAGTAGTTTCATGATCCGGTATAAGTTCCAAATCACAAATGATTTCTGCTAAAAAATAAAATGATCCGCTTTGTTTAGTGATCAGATTCGCATTTTTCCCCACCCATCCTATTCCTGATTTTCTCGCCCAGCTTCTTTCCAGCACCGGTGCAGAATCTACAAAAACCCTAAAGCCAAAATCTCCGATCTCTTCCTGTAGTTCTGCCACCATTTCACAAAGGATTTCTTTGATGACTTCATGATAATCTTCTGCGTAGGCATATTTTGAGATCTTATAATTTTCAAGGGTTGAAATTTTCTCTTTCGGGAAATAATTATAGGAAAGAGAAATAACAGATTGGGAACCTTCAACCAATAACCTAGGATCAAGTCTTTTATCAAAATAATTTTCCATGTATTTCATTTCTCCATGAAAATTATTCTTCAACCAACTTTCCAGGTGTTGGGCATCTTCTTCTAAAAAATCCGCTTTGGAAATACCACAATCCTGAAATCCAAACTTTTTTGCTTTGGATTTAATAAGTTGCGAATATGTTGCGGCAATTGAATTCATGAGTTTACATTGCAAAACTAAGATTATTTTATAAATTTGCCGCCGTATTTTAAGTACGAATACTGTTACCCTTTATTCGCGTTAATTCTTACAAAATTTAGTTATAGAAAAAAATATTACCACCTTGAAAAAAATCAGTTTGCTGGCCGGTCTGCTTGTATTTGCTACGTACCAGAGCCAAATTAAGTTCGAAAACGGATATGTAATCAACAATTCAGGAGAGAAACAAGAAGTCCTGATTAAAAATTCGGAATGGAAAAATAATCCTAAAGAAATTGAATATAGACTATCCAATACATCTGAAGTAAAAAAAGAAAACACTAATAATATTAAAGAATTTGGAGTAGGCACTTACAGATTTGTTAGGGAAAAAGTGAAAATCGATCGTTCTTCTTTGAAACTGACAGATATTTCTGAAAAAAAAGAGCCTGAATTTCACGAAGAAACATTGCTTTTAAGATATTTGATCGATGGAAAGGCGGATTTGTTGTCTTATGAGCAAGATGATATCAGAAGGTTTTTTTATAGAGTTGACAATTCTGAAATTAAGCAATTAGTCTATAAAAACTATAATATAGGAAACGGAAACATTGCCTATAATGAAGAATATAAAGATCAGATTTCAGCTGATTTAAAATGTGGAATTACCGGAAATGAAATTGATAACGCGAAATATTCCAAAAAAGATTTTGTGAATATTTTCAGTAAGTTTAACGAATGTTCTGCTGGCTCCGCTGGTTCTGACATTAAAAACACAGATTATACCGCCCAAACTACTAAAAGAGACATCTTTAATGTAACAATCAGACCAGGAGTGAATTCATCTTCTCTTTCTATCGGGAATGATAATTTAAGAGTAAGAAACACAGATTTCGATTCTGAACTCAACTTTAGAATAGGAGTTGAATTCGAGTATATTTTTCCTTTCAACAAAAATAAATGGTCTGCTTTTGTTGAACCCACTTATCAGTCTTATAAATCAAGTAAAGAAGTTTCATTTGATGGTGGATTCAGCTCTATTTTAACTGCCACAAGATCCGTAGAGTATTCATCTATCGAAGTTCCTATAGGAATAAGACATTATTTTTTCCTGAATGATCAATCGAAGTTTTTTGTTGATTTCGCTTATGTAATTGATTTTTCTTCAAAGAAATCTCATATAGATTTGGAGTACGATAATCATCTGAATATATCTTCCGGAAACAACATTGCATTAGGAGTGGGATATAAATATAATGACCGTTTCAGTGCAGAGTTCAGATACCTGTCGCCAAGATCTTTCCTGGATGATTATGTATATTGGCAAAGTGAATATAAGACAATATCTCTTGTTCTAGGATATACTTTGTTTTAAATTTAAAATGCAAGCCATCTGAATAGATGGCTTTTTTATTTTCATAGTTTCTCTTTCACCTATCATTTAAAATATCTCTAGGAACTATTAAGAAGTCCGCAAAATTTTGCGTATTTTCGTTACTCTTATTCAAGACTAAAAAACAATTTATTATGTCGCTAACAGAAGTATTACAATCAGGAAATTATGAATTAATTGACGTTCGTGAACCTATGGAACTGGAAATGGACGGAAATATAGAAGGTGCTAAAAATATCCCTTTAGGTGAAGTGGAAGATAGAAAAGAGGAAATCCTTTCTATTGAAAAGCCTGTGATCTTATTCTGCCGAAGTGGAAACAGAAGCGGTAAGGCATTGGAATATCTCAACTCACAAGGATTAAAAGAAGGCTATAACGGCGGTGGCTGGGCTGAATTGAAAGCAACTTTGGAAGCAAATGGAGGAACTTTTTAGAAGTTCCTTTTTTTATCTCAAATTATTCAAAATGGATTTGAAAGAAAGGTTTTTACAGAATTGCCTGAAGTTTTCGGAAAACCGGGATCTCATAGAAAACTTATGGTTGAAAATCGAGAAAAAACATTCCGAAAAAGGAAGATTTTATCATAATCTTGATCATTTGGAAAATATGTTCTTGGAACTGGAAGCCGTAAAAGATCAAATCCTTAATTATACAGCTATTACTTTTTCTGTTTTTTACCATGATATCATCTATGACGCCACCTCTAGAGCCAATGAAGAGAAAAGTGCTGAATTTGCTGTTTCCAGGCTAGAAGAATTAAATACTGATCAGGCAATCATCAAAGAGGTTTTTGAGCAGATCCTTGCTACTAAAACACATCAAATCTCCAACCATCACGACACCAATTATCTTTTGGATGCCGATCTTTCTATCCTTGGAAAAGATCCGGAAACTTATATGGATTACACCAAAAAAATAAGAAAGGAATACTCTTTTTATCCTAATCTTTTATATAAACCCGGAAGGAAAAAAGTTCTCCAGCATTTTCTGGAACTGGAAAGTATCTTTAAAACAGACTATTTTAAATCAAAATACGAAAAACAGGCAAAAGAAAATATTCAATCTGAGCTTAACAACTTGTAAAACCAGGCTTCGGATAAAGTCTAATTGTGTGAATAAAACATAAACAGCTACTTATTTTTACGTTGATTATTCGAAATAAATCACCATAAAAAACGAGTTTACAATAACAATATATAGTTACTGATAAAAAACTTCAATATATTTGTTATTATAAATACGATTCACAAAATAAAACTTTTGACCTTAATGTTTACATATTCAATAAGAAAATCACTAGGCTTTTTATTACTTCTTTCTTCTCCTTTTTTTTACAGTCAGGAAAATCTGTCGGCAGACGAATTATTCGCTAAAGCGCGTACAACTGCTTTTGAACAAAAAGATTACAACGCTTCTATTATACTTGCTAAACAGGCGTTGGAAAAAGCTCCTGATTATACGGATATTTCGATTTTTTTAGGAAGAGTCTATACCTGGAATAAGGATCTGGCCTCTGCAAGAGCGGTATTTGAAGATTTAGGGAAAAAGGATATTAAGGATGAAGATTATTTTATTGCTTATGCTTCTTTAGAATATTGGAATGATCAGTATGACAAAGCCATTGAAATTCTTGATAAAGGTCTTACGTATCATCCTCAATCCGAAGCTCTTTTATTATTAAAAGCAAAAGTATACTACAGTAATAACGATTATCCGGAAGCGGAAAAAGCAATTAATAGTCTGTTATCCATCAACCCGAAAAATACGGAAGCAAGAGCTTTAGCTATCAAAATAAATGAAATTACCTCTAAAAATGCCTTGGGTGTTATTTACAACTATTCCCATTTTGATAAACAGTTTGATCAAGACTGGCACATTGTAGGAATAAGCTATAAAAGAATAACTTCCATAGGCTCCTTCATTCTCAGAGGGAATTACGCCAATAAGTTCGGAGAAAATGGTACTCAAATAGAACTGGAAGCATATCCTAAATTATCCAAAACATTTTATCTTTATGTAGGTGGTGGGTATTCCAATGATGTAGGCATATTTCCAAAATACAGAACCGGTGTTTCTTTAAATGCTAATCTTCCTCATAGTTTTGAAGCGGAAATCGGTTACAGACAGCTTTATTTCAACAATAGTATCTGGATGTACACTGCTTCGGTAGGAAAATATTACAAAAATTTCTGGTTTAATATCCGAACTTACATCACTCCGGACAGAGAGAATATTTCACATTCTTATACAGGGACGGTCCGTTATTATACCAAAGGAGCACAGGATTATTTTGCTCTTCAGGCAGGAACAGGAATAAGCCCGGAAGAATATCGTAATAATCTTCTCGAGAATGAAACCTTCAAGCTTAAAACATTTAAAATAGGCGGTGAATATAATTTCTCAATTAACAAAACCAATCTATTCTCACTTTCCACGATGTATTACAATCAGGAATTCCGCCCCAATGAAAAAGGAAACCAGTTTGACATTACATTAGGATACACCAAAAAATTCTAGTATTATTCAGTCTATCTCTTCTTCATAAAATTGATCACTACTGAATCCGGCATCAGCTTTCCGGCTGTATAAAACCTGGAATTCATTTTTTTAAATTCTTTGAAGTATCCATTAATCTGTTTCAAAGCTACAGGATCGTCTGCTGCATTCTCTTCCATGTTCTCCAGTGTAAATAATTCTCCGTCTTCCATATAATATTTCCCATAGACAAAATCAACAAGCTGATTTTTACTTTGCATGATAGGGATACCTGTTTTATTTACCTCGGAATCCGGCGAAAGGCCTCTTCCAACCCAGGCAACGGTTGTGGGAGTCTTGATTGCATAATTATTTCTATAATACGCTAAAATGGAAGGGGCAACATCAAAATGACTCACTATTTTATGAAAATGCTTAGATTCTTTAAGCATTGGGGAATAGATCAGTAAAGGCACATGATAACGGTCTATTTTAGACTGCAGAGTAATTTCAGGCATACTGTGATCTCCGGTGATTACAAAAATCGTATTGGAAAAATCAGGACGTTTACTGTAGTTTTCGAAAAATCTTCTCAACGCATCATCTGCATTCAAGACAGAAATCAGTTGGTTTTTATGACCAGAAGCCCATTTCTTTTGATCAGCAGATAACTGATTGGAATGCAGTCTTTGATTATACTTCTTTTCGTAATATTCCCTATTATTAATTAAAAAAGGATTATGAGTTGATAATGTAAGAATCATATTAAAATAGGGAGCCCCAACCGGTTGTTGCACCTCCTGCATTTTTGTGAAAACAGCCTGATCTTCATAGCCCCAGCTTTCCCCGTTATTAGCAGGAAGCTTACGATAAAATTTCCCGAATGAAGTCTGATCTATAATATGATCCACATGACTGTATTCCAAAAATTCTTTATATCGGTCAAATGAAGCATGGCCTCCGTAATAGAATCCCGTTTCAAATCCATTTGCTTTCAAAACATTGTAGAGGTTAAAATGATCCGGGGTATCTCTTATTTCCAGGAAACCATTTTTTCCAAAGGGTAAAGATCCTGTAAGCGTAGGGAGTGCGCCAAATGTTCTTCCTGCCGAACTTAAACAATTCTCCCAGTACAGGCTTTTTCCCGCCAGAGAATCCAGGAAAGGAGTAAAATTACCTACATACCCTTTAGGGGATGTATAAGCATGTCCAAAACCTTCCATTACAACAAAAACAAGGTTAGGAACATTTTCGGAAAGGTTCAGATAAGATCCCAGAAAGTCATAGGTGTTTTCTTTTCTCCAAAATGGGAAATTTTGATTCAACATTTCGGAGTTTATCGTAAACTGATCCGTATCTTCCCAAAGTTCATTGATTTCGGGATGCTCACTTATAAAATTATCTGTATTTGAGCCTAGAAAATAAGCCCATTTGCTCTTTGCCGCATTCTGGCTGAATTCATTAGAAGAATAACCTTTAGTAGTGAAGGCAAGAATGTTTTCAGGAATACAAAATGCCAATGCACCCAGGCATAAAAATCCTAACCCGATGTAAATGGTTTTAAATGCAGATTTTGAAGCCAGCCAGAAAGGAATACAAGATACCATAATTAAAATCCCCAATAAGGCAAAGTGTTTAAAATCAAGCATTCCTCCTGCCTGTAAAATCTGTTTTATTTCTTCTTTGCTGTAATATAGAATATCTGCTCCCAGCAAATTGTGGGTTTCGGAAAAATATAAGAACAGGATATATTGTACCACAACAACGAATGACCCAAGAATAATAGTTATCGTTTTCGCCCAGCTTTCTTTGATGAAATTGAAAATCAGATAGAAAGCCCCCATCCCGAATATCAGCTTCAAAATAAACACCAGATTATTCAGAAACAGTTTTTCTATAATGATTGAACCGTTAAAGGAAGGAAAATAGTATCTGTACCATAACCATTCGGCTATTACTCCTACTAAAAATAATATCACAAATACCGTAGCCAGCATTCCCCATCTTCTGAGTCCATTTTGAAGGACTGCTGTTATTCTTTTTTTCAAAGGTAAATGGTTGTGACTCTGATTGAAACCTTGCCTGGTCATCTCACCCCAACCGTGAGCTTTTTTAAAATAATCTACAAATCCCTGAACACCTGCTTTTACAACAACTGGATGAAAATAGAATGGCTCTAAAAATGCTGTCACTATTAATGTAAGAAAATCTTTTCTTTTGGTATAGACTTGATGACTGACCAAATCTACCAAAATCCCATAGATAGAATAAAGAAAACCTGTGGAGATCACTAAGGCAAACAATACGGTGAAAAATGGCCAATTGATAATTCCCAGCAATAAAAAAACAATAAAAATGATATATCCCAGAAATTCCACCAATGGCCCCAGAAACTCAAAAAAGAACCAATACGGGAGGCTGATCATTCCTAGTTTGCCATATTTTGGATTAAACATCAGTTTACGATGTTTCCAAAGGGTTTCCATAGTACCCCGCATCCATCTGTTACGTTGTTTTTTAAGGATTTCTTTGGTTTCAGGAACTTCGGTCCAGCATAAAGGATCCGGAACCGTAATCACTTCATAAGGCTCTTTCCTTTCTTCCATATACTTTCGCATACGTACAACCAACTCCATATCTTCTCCCACCGTATTCTTGTCATATCCGCCACAAGCTAATACTATTTTTCTGTCGAAAACACCAAAAGCACCCGAAATCAAGATAAGTCCGGAAGCCCGTGACCAAGCCATTCTTCCTAATACAAAAGCTCTGATATATTCTAAAGCCTGTGTTTTACCTAATAATGTTTTAGGCATATTGACATCCACCACTTTGCCATTTTCAATTTTACAGTTGTTGGCAAGACGGATCACTCCGCCACAGGCAATGATCTTTTTATCCGTTTCTTCCAGAAATGGCTTTGCCAGGCGGAGGATGGCATCCTGTTCAAGAATACAATCCACATCAATACAAACAAGATAATCTCCCGAAGAAACATTGATTCCTACATTCAGAGCATCTGCTTTACCTCCGTTTTCCTTGTCTACCACAATCAGTTTTTTAAAAGCCGGATTTTTACTTTTATAAATGCTTCTTATGGCATTGGTTTGAATTTCTCCCTGTACGAAAAAAGATATGGATTCCAGCTCATAAGCTTCAATAAGCTTTTGCATAGAATCATCCTTACTTCCGTCATTCACAATAATAATTTCCAGATTGTGGTAATAAAGCGATAACAGAGATCTTACATTTTCCACAATGGTCATTCCTTCATTATAAGCCGGAGCAATAAGACTAAAGGTTGGCGCATTGGGATTGACTGCTATAATATTATAATCCGTAAATGTATTTTCTTTTTTATAGCGTATTACTGCTCCTAAAGCATAAATTCCTATCCACCCATAAATAATAGCTACAGCCGAGCCGTACAGCAAAAACAACCATATAACAACTTCGTAAACGATGTGTGAGAATTCTAGCATATTTTTTCCTGTAAAGCGTGTTTAATAATTTGGACTAATTGTTCGGATGAAGCTTCATCATGGGCTACTTGTACAAGGTAATTATGGTGACCTAATGAAAACAGGGCTTCTGCTGCATAAATTTTAACTGCTGAAAATGGGCTTTCCACCAACTGTTGCTGTAAAAACCCTGCACAGCATTGCTCCTTCAAAACCCTCATTACTCTAAGAATCTCTAACTGCACTTCAAAAGGCTGATCAGGATAAATATCCGTAAGTTCTGTAATTGTGGAGGAATTTTCCAGTGACTGAAGAGCTTTTACTGCCTGTATTCTTACCTCAACGGAGGGATGGTTCAGCAAACTCATCACTTTAGGGTAAAAAGATAAGAGCTGAAATTTTTTCAATAGACGGAGGGTGAAAATAACAACGGTATCATTCGAGCTTTCCAGCCAGTTTTTGAGAGTATCCTCATAATCCGAAGGGATATGTGTAATGGAAAAAAGCAGGCGCAATTGCTGCCATTCTGAAATTTTGGTGGATATCGTATCCAAAAAATGCAATCCTTCAAAACCCTTAAAGCTTACCATCGCATATTGGGCTTCCTGATATACCTGAACAGAAGGATGGGTTAACAATGAAGAGATTTTTGGCAATGCTTCTTCAACATTCATGGTCGTAAGTTCCTGTATGCCTCCCGCAATCAGATAGGGTTGCTTCTGATCAAGTTTTTTAAAAGCTTCGTTCTTAAGGTTATAATCGTTAAATAAGTCTTTTATTTTATTCTGCGCAGCACCGGAAAACTTATTATCCGTTTCCACCAGCTTTTTCAGAAATAAGTTTCTGAATAAAGGATAACCTGAAAATGCCGTGAAGCCATCATTCGGAGAAATTTCTTCTTTATCATATACGATAGTTTCGGTTACTTTTTCATTAATAATACCGGACCATTCAGAAATCTGTGTAGATTCTTTATATTGATAAAAGCTGTAAATAAGCACTATTATAATTAACAATACAACCAATGACAGCATTCCCAAAAAAACAAGAAAAAGGTAATGAATTGAACTTGAGCTGGTTAAATGGAGCATTATGATTTTATTTTGGGGCAAATCTTTTAATTCTTAACATCAATTCATTGGGGCTGAACGGTTTTACAATAAAATCGGAAGCTCCCATATCAAAAGCATTGAGCACTACTTCTTCCTGTCCCATGCTGGAAAGCATAATAACGGGTATCTTTTTCTCCATTGTTTTGATGGAGGAGAGTATTTCAATTCCTGAAGCAAAAGGCATCATGATATCTGTAATAGCAAGGTCCACATCTTTAGTTTTCAGAGTATCAATAGCTTCTTTCCCATTGCGGGTAAGAATCACTTCATGACCTTCTTTCAATAATTTGTGTTCAATAGTTTTCAAAATCAGTTCGTCGTCTTCAGCGATTAAAATCAGCATAAATTGTTTTTTATTTTATTAAACCTTTAATTAAATTCAGTCCTATACTCATTTCCTGAGCGATTTCTTCCTGCATGGAAGCATAATCATTATTTTCATCTATTTGATGTTCCCATTTGGCAAAAGACTGGGCAAGCTTGAGTAATCCGGCTACTCCCGCAGTTCCTTTAAGTTTATGAAGAAGCGCTTTAACCGCTGTTAAGTTGCTCTCCATTGCAGCATTTTTCAACTCCTCCTGAGATCCGCTAAGTTCCTGTATAACCAAATTCAGAAACACTTTTTTAAAATCCTCATCATCTCCGGTTTGTTCATTTAAAAGGTTCATATCAAGATGTTTTTCAAATTCTAAAGGAATATCTTCTTTTGCATTATGATCATTGTTGATAAGATGCTTGCTCAACATTTCCAAAAGATCATTCTGCCTCAAAGGTTTAGGAAGAAAATCGCTCATTCCCGCTTCAAGGCATTTTTCTTTTTCCCCTAAAACATTTCCTGCCGTAACTCCGATGATAGGAACGGTTGAATAATCTGACAGTAAACGTATTTGCTTCGTAGCTTCAATCCCGTCCATTACCGGCATCTGAACATCCATCAATATGAGATCAAAATGTTGCGCTTTACATTGATTCAAAGCCTGAAGACCGTCTGTTGCCTCCGTTAACTGTGCATCCGGAATCAATGATTTCATCATTTTATGATTAAGCACCATATTGACGGGATTATCATCCACTAATAAAACCTGAAGAGAGGACGGAAACAGAGAAGGCTTTGTTTCCGGAACCGGAACCGGTCCGCTAATTTCTTTTCCATTGTGTAATGAAGCTCTTTTTAAGGTTTTATATAGGTCTTCTGATTTTATAGGTTTAAGTAAAAAATATGAGTTTTCATCACGGCGGAAGGAGTTGAGAACGTCATGTTCTTCTGAAGAAGTATGCAAAACAACAAGCGGTGAATGCTCTCCTTGCGAGCTGAATAATTCTTTGATTTTTTCTATGGTTTCCAGCCCGGAAATCACCGGCATATGATAATCCATTAAAATCACATCAAAACGTTCTCCCTGCATTAATATCTGAAGAGCCTCCATTCCATTGGCGGCCAATCTGGATTCAATATTCTTATACGCCAGCATATGCTGCAGAATGATCCTGTTACTTTCATTATCATCTACCACAAGAACTTTGTTAAGCTTCAGATCTTCATCTTCTTCAGGACAAGACATTTCATACGGAACCTGGATATCGAAATAAAATACGGATCCTTTTTGTAGTTCACTAGCGAGCGAAAGCTTGCTTCCCATATATTTCAGAATATTGTTTGAAATGGTAAGTCCCAATCCGGTTCCTCCATAGCGTTTGCTCACCGAACTGTTTTCCTGGGTGAAAGCATCAAAAATGTGCTGCTGCTTTTCTAAAGGGATTCCAATTCCGGTATCTCTTACCGCAAATCTCAATGTAATATTCTTATCGTCTAAAGCCAGTTTTTCAACTTTCAGCTCAATTTCACCCTTGTCTGTAAATTTAACGGCATTTCCAAGGAGGTTGATCAATACCTGTTTAAGACGTGATTCATCCACCCATATTGTTTTGGGCAGACCCTGCTCGATATTCAAAAGCAGCTCGATATTTTTTTTCTGAGACTGGTAAAGGATTACATTAACTACCTGGCTGACCAAATCGTACATACTGGATCGTTCAACCAAAAGATCCATCTTTCCTGATTCTATTTTAGAAAAATCAAGAATATCATTGATAATATTGAGCAGATTTTCACCCGATTCATTGATATAGTTCAGGTACTGTGTCTGTATTTCATTGAGAGGTGTTTTTAATAAAAGGTCTGAGAATCCTATCACTCCGTTGAGTGGAGTACGGATTTCATGGCTCATATTAGCTAGAAATTCAGATTTAGCCTTACTGGCAATATCTGCCATATTTTTAGCTTTCTTAAGCTCTTCGTTTGTTTTAACAACATTGGTGATATTCTGAGCAGAAATAATAATACCGCCGATATCATCTGAAAGATACCATGGCCTTACTTCCAGGTTATAATGTTGCCGGCCTTCTTTATGAAGGCCATCTATAGGCATATTTTCATTTTTATAAGCCCTGCCTTTTAAAGCTTCTTCATAAATCTTTCTTCTATTTTCAGGTACATCTGAAACCGCAAACAGACTTTTTCCTGCAAGCTCTACATCGTTCATCCGGAATTCATCTTTCCAACGGCTGCTCACGGAAAGATAATTAAGATCTTTATCAAGCATGGCCACAGGCGCGGGAACATAATTGATGAATGACTGCAGCATGGCTTCTTTTTGAGCCAATTCAAGGTAAACTTTCTTGAAAGCATCAATATCCTGAATAATTCCGAATACTTTACTGCATTCTCCGTCTTCAAATTCCGGTAATCCTTTTACCCTTACCCAGATAATTTCCCCGTCATTGCGTATAAGCTGGAGCTCTTCATCATAAGGAATCCCTTCTTTAACCGCCCTGTTAAATATAAAATCCATCTTTTTTCTGCTTTCTTCTTCATAAAAGTTCAAAGCATTTTCAAAAGTAGGTTGAAACGTTTTATCTACTCGATGAATATCTCTTGTGGACTGCGACCAGAATACGGAATTGTTTTTAAGGTTAACCTCCCATCCTCCTACCTGGGCGACAGCACTGGTTTGTTCAAGCATTTTCTTTGCATATACAAGATCCCTTTCCAGGCTCATTCTTTCCGTTACATTCAAAGCGGTACTGATGACATAGGGATTACCTTCTTCATTAATTTCAACCAGATTATGGTACATCCAGATCATTTCCTCTCCTTCTTTTGTCTTAAGGATCATGGTTCCGAAATCTTCCTTGTTCTCATTGATACGCTGCATGTATTGTTCAAGCAAAGGCCAGTTTTTTTCAGGAACAAGGTCTTTAAGATTCAGCCCATTGATTTCATCAGCTCCATAATGTAAAGTTTCTCTTCCTTTTTCATTCACGGCCAGGATATATCCCTCCATATCATGCATACTCATAAGACCTATTGCATTTTCAAAGAAACTTCTGAATCTTCGCTCGGAACTCTCCAGTTTCATCTTTTCTTCTATAAGATGGGTAATATTGATCCCAAAACATAAAATTTCAGAGCCATCCTGGTTCTTTTTCAATGTCCATTCAATAATGACAGTTGATTGATCGATCCTTGTGGAAGTAGTGAATTTATACTCTTCTTCTTTTTCAGAAAAATCTTCTACCTGTGATCTTAGTACCGGACAATGCTCTCCTAAAAAAGTTAAAAAGTTCTGATTCTGAGCCTGAATCTTTTTTATGCCGAACGTTTTTTCAAAAGAGGGATTAACGTCCTTTATCATTAAATGTTTATCCAGAACGCCTATCAGGTTATTGGAAATACTGAAGGTTTGTTCAAAATATTCAGCCTGAATATTTTTTCTCTTCCCCATTAGTAATTTCATAATAGCATCACCTATTCTTTTAAGCAATCTGATCTGGTCATCCGAAATTGTTCTTGGCTTATAATCAATCACACAAAGAGTACCCATTACAAAACCTTCATCATCTAACAGCGGAACTCCTGCATAAAAACGAATTCCACCGTCTATCATGATCTGATTATTACAAGATCTACTATCTAACAGAGTATCATTAATAACCAGCACTTCTCCACTGGCAATGGAGTACTGGCATATTGTATCTTCACGGTTGACGAAATCTAATGGAAGCCCCACACAACTCTGAATTGTTTGTGTATCACTCTCCATCATCGCGATAAGAGATGCTGGGCAATCGGTAATCATACTTGCAACTTCTGCAAATACATCCAATTGCGGTTCTTTCCCTAAATTCAAAAGCTCAAAGAAAGCCATTTTTTTTAGGCGTTCATCTTCATTCCCAGGAACAGAATATTTATTCATATATACTTTAAATAATGTTGAGTGAGTTCCATTTTCGGTGAAATACACGTAAAAGCAAGTTACAAATTAATTCGGATAGAATTATAAAAAAAGTTACAATAAAGAAATATTTGTAGCAATTTAATAAATAATTCAAATTATAACACAAAACAAATCACCAATAGCAAATATTGATTAACAGGAGATTAGATGATCAAAAACTAAATATAATTCACCCTTAAGACATGATTCCTTTCACCATTAAAAATGTGATTTTCATAATTCATTAGAGAAAGAGAAGTCAGAAAGTAATCTATAATGAAAGGTTTTTGTATTGGCATTATAAAGTAGAAGCGGGCTAAAGCCCGCTTCTACTATTATTTCTTGATAATGATTTTATTAATGAATTCCACTGATCGGTTTAAAATCAAATGAGAAACCTCCTTATGTGGAGTATGTCCCGTATTGGGAATTATATATTTTTCTGCAGGCCCACTTATCTGGCTGATCGTTTTTTGTATCTGATCCAGTGTTCCATATTCGTCCCTTTCTCCCTGGATAAATAATAACGGACAATTTATATTGGGTAAAAGATATTCGATATTCCAGCTTCTGAATCGATCGCTTAGCCAGATTTCCGTCCATGCTTTAAATAGTATATCTACTTTATCTCCATGATATTTTTGCAAGCGTTCTCCCAGGTTGGTTGTCTTGTAAGCTTCAAGAGCATCCTGAACTCCTTTTACCGTAACATCTTCTACGAAAATATGTCCGGCTTCACAGATGACAGCATTGATCTTTTCAGGATATTTACCAGCAGCAATCAATGCTATGGTTCCGCCGTCACTATGCCCAAATAAAATAACGTTACTAATATTCAATTCATCCAGCATATCATTCAGTACATCAGCTTCCTGCTCCATGTAATTGTTTTGTCTTTCATGAGTAGGCATCGGATAAGATTTTCCATACCCTAACCTGTCATATATTAAAATATTACATTGGGTTGCTTCTGCAAGTTTAGCCGGAAAATCCCGCCAAAGCTGTGCGCAGCCTAAAGAATCATGGAGGAAAACAATGGTGGGCTTATTTTCAAACGAATTGTTGTATTCTATATAAAGGGTTTTCCCTTTGATTTCAATGAATTTATTTTCTGTCAAAACTCAAAACGTCATTACAATACAGGCATCTTTGTTTCCTCAAATTCTCTCAATAAATTATTGAAAACGGTTTCTACCGGAAGAATCTCATCAATCAATGCTGAAACCTGCCCTATTTCCAACTCACCTTCTTCCATATCACCTTCAAACATTCCTTTTTTTGCTCTGGCCCTTCCTAAAGCGGTTACCAAAGCTTCTGTATTTCTTCCGGTCTGGTAAATACCTTCCAGCTCATTGAAAAATTTATTTTTCACCATTCTTACAGGAGCTAATTCCTTTAACGTAAGATGGGTATCTCCTTCCTGAAGTTCCGTGATTTTCTTTTTCCAGTTCTCATGGGCACTTGCTTCAACCGTTGCGGCAAAACGCGAACCAATCTGAACTCCGTCTGCCCCTAAGATCATCGCTGCCTTCATTTGGGAGCCTAAAGCAATTCCACCTGCCGCGATCAAAGGTCTGGAAATATGTTTTCTGACATTCGGGATCAGACAGAAAGTGGTTGTTTCATCTCTTCCGTTATGACCTCCTGCTTCAAAACCTTCGGCTACTACTGCATCTACTCCTGCATCTTCGCATTTCATGGCAAATTTTGTAGATGATACTACGTGAGCCACTTTTAAACCTTCTTTCTGCAAAGTTTCCGTATAGGTCTTAGGGTTTCCGGCGGATGTAAAGACAATTTTCACGCCCTCTTCGAGAATGATCTGGATCACCTCATCAAGATTGGGATATAGCATCGGAACATTCACCCCGAAAGGTTTGTCTGTAGCCTGCTTACATTTTTGAATGTTTTCTCTTAAGATGTCAGGATACATGCTTCCCGCTCCTATTAAACCTAATCCTCCGCAGTTGGAAACCGCTGAAGCCAGTCTCCATCCAGAATGCCAGATCATTCCTGCCTGAATGATCGGATATTGTATATTGAAAAGTTGTGTAATTCTATTTTGACTGCTTTGCATTTCGTGAAGCTTTTTAGCTGAATTGAAATCTATAAAATTGCTCATGTTGTAAAAATACTAAAAACAAAGGTTTTTGAAAAATTTTATCTGGGAGCAGCCATAAAAAAACCTCCAGATTTCTCTGAAGGCTTTTGATTTATTTTTTAATCGATTCTTTTTTCCAATTGGCTTTGAAACTACAGGAATCATAACGGCCATCTATGGATATGAAGGTTGTCGGAAGCTTGGAGTTGACAAACTTTTCAACCATTTCATTTCGTTTTTTATTGAGCGCCATTTGCTTGATTCTGTCATAATCTGTCTCCAATGTAATCTGGTGAGCAGGAATCACTTCTTCAATTTTCACAATTTTCACAGCTTTTCTTCTGTTATCCTCATCTTCGAAAGCTGTAGTGATATCTCCTTTATTTAATCCTGCCAATTCATAGCTAATCGTACCGGGAACGGATTCTCTTTCAATTTTGCTTGAACCGTCTGCACCGGGAATCAATCCGGCATTGAACTTCGTTCTTTTATCATCAGAATACCTGAAAGCTGCATCTTTAAAGGTCATTTTACCATCAATGATCAAAGTTCTCAAACTATCCAGTTTCTTTTTAGCCGTTTTTATCTCATCATCCGTAGGAGTAGCTTTTAAAAGGATATGTCTCGCATCATAAACTTTACCAGACTTTCTTACCAGCTGGATAATATGGTATCCGAATTCAGATTCAACAGGATCTGAGATCTCTCCTTCCTGAAGATTTAAAGCTGCGGCTTCAAACGGTTTCACCATCTGTCCTTTATTGATGTTCTTATACAATCCTCCATTGGCAGCTGATCCTTCATCTTCGGAATAAATCCTTGCCTGACTTTCAAAGCTTTCTCCTGCCTGAATATCCTGCTTGATCTTTTTCAGCTTATTGATCAATTCTTCTTTATGAGCCTCCGTAAGTTTAGGATACACCATGATCTGAGCCAGTGAAATCTCATCTTTTACTTCCGGAAGCTGCATTTTGTACATATTGTAAAAATCCGTAACCTCATTTGGAGTAACGTCTGCTTTTTCAGTAACTCTCTGATATTTAGCCTGTCCGTAATAAGTATCCGTATCGATTTTTTCGATAGCGTTCTTCATTTCATATCCTGTTCTGAACTTATATGCTGCAAGCATTGTTTTTTCGTCAGGGAACTGAGAAAGCAACTGATTGTATTTAGCATTCGCCTGCTCTTTAATACGCGCCGATTGATTTTCAATCAAAGTATCTTTTTTGGCTTCATAAACAAGAAGCTTATTATTGATCAGATTTTCCAAAAACTCACACTTATCCGTATTGGATGCTCCCTGCTGCTTTGCATAGTTCATCTGCTCGCTTACATCAGATTCCAGAACAATTTCATCTCCAATTACAGCCGCAATCCCATCTACCAACTGCCCTTGCTGTAACTGAGCTTTGACATGCCCGGAAAACAACATCATAAAAACACCTAAAAGAAAAGTGATTTGTAGTTTATTTATCATTTTACTATTTTAAACAAGTTGCAAATTTAGAATTCTTAACGAATTACACTCAATTTTTTATTATAAATATTTCTTAAAAAGACTTATTTATTGCAGTTCAACATCAAATGTAGTCAGTTCTTTGAATTGTCTTAATCTGCTGAACATATCCGACTCCGTTACTTCCTGAAGTCTTTCGGTTCCGAATTTCTCAACGGTGAATGATGCCATCGCAGAACCTACGATTAATGCAGACTTCATTGTTTCGAAATCGAATTTGCCTTTTTTAGCCAAATAAGCTGCAAAACCTCCTGCAAAAGTATCTCCGGCTCCGGTAGGATCAAATACCTCTTCAAGCGGAAGCGCAGGAATCGCGAAAATTTTGTTATCATGGAAAAGAATCGCTCCATGCTCTCCTTTTTTAATGATTACGAACTTAGGCCCCATTGTATGAATCTTTTTAGCTGCCTTTACCAGAGAATATTCTCCTGAAAGCTGTCTTGCTTCTTCATCATTGATGGTAATCACATCTGTTTTGGCAATCATATCCATTAAAATATCCCAAGCTGTGTTCATCCAGAAGTTCATAGTATCCAGGATAACCAATTTAGGACGTTGGTTCATTTTTTCAAGAACGGATAGCTGAACACCCGGATGCAGGTTTCCTAAAAGCAAAATTTCAGAATCCTGCATGGAATCAGGAATTTTAGGATCAAAATTTTCAAGAACATTCACTTCGGTTACCAAAGTGTCTCTTGTATTCAGATCATTATGGTATTTTCCTGACCAGAAAAACGTTTTACCATCCTTCACAATTTCAATCCCTTCAATATTTACATCTCTGTTGGTAAGCAGATCCAGATATTCCTGAGGAAAATCACCTCCTATTACGGAAACAATTCCTGATTTCACTCCTAAAATGGATGAAGTAAGCCCGATATATGTGGCTGCACCTCCTAAAATTTTATCTGTTTTACCAAAAGGGGTCTCAATTGCATCGAATGCAACGCTTCCTACAACTAAAAGTTTCATATATTTTTCAATGTATTTTTGTACGTAATTATTTTTTCCATTCAAATGTGTCCAGCAGGTGCATCATGTCTTTTTTGATGTAATTAACTGCGGGTGCCAGTGAATCCGGCTTTGGTCTTGTGTTAAAGTATAAATAAGCAGTCACAAAGTGTCTTGTGCTGTCTGTAGCGTAAAACTGAAGGTTAGAGGCACTCTGCCCTTTTAACTCATAAAAATTTCCGTATACTTTTCTTTCAGGATATTCGAAAGATTTTGTATCAATAGCACTTGCTTTGATCGTATGCTCATACACCATTTTCTCCGCTTCTTTGATATGCTCTGCAAAGTCATTTTGGATGGGATAGTAAGTAATGAAAACTTTTGCTTTCATTTTCGGGTAATTAAGGTAATACCAGCAAGGTCTTTTGGCATCCGTAATGGTAGCAAAATCAGAATATTCGAAACTATAAGCACAATCCTTATCCAGTTTCTGATATTTTGGTGCGGGATATTCCAAACGAAGTTCCCCATATGGCTTGGGAACAGGATCCTTTCCACAAGACAATAACAGTAACGATGCGAAAATAAAAATGACTTTTTTAATCATTTTGCAAAAGTACAAATTAGATTTTAGATTTAAGAAGACAAATTTCAGTCTTTCAGTGAGTTTATATTTAAAAAATAAGTTTAACCACAAAAGGCACAAAAGTTTTGAACACTTTAGTTATATAAGTTAAAACACAGCTGTTGACAAAGTTCACTAAAGCCTTTTTTGAAAATCTTTGATTTTCTCCTTATGCGTTCTTATTTTTCAAAGCATTATACTTTAAAAACTTTTGTGTCTTTTGTGGTTTTGAAATGCTTTATTTCTGATTTTTGTTTTGGATATAATTTTCCAGAGGCTTAGGAAAGGATTTTTCATGGGAAGCTTCAAAATCAGTAATGAGATATTGATTTTGGGCTATAAAGTTATTCCAGGCAGGTTCTGAAGCTACTTCCACATTAGAAATTTCAATTGTCAGGTTTTTGTGTGTCAGTTTATGATTGATGGTTTTTACTTCTTTACTGAAGGCCTCCAGTTCCTCAGGAATAACAACAGGAAATTCAAATAATTTTTTCCAGATAAAGTCATCTTTTCTTTGCCGCACGAGAAACTGTCCGTTTCTATGAACAAAATAGTATTTCAGATGAAGGTCTTCACTTTTTACTTTTTTGGTTTTTACCGGGAATTCTGAAATCTTATTAAGTGAATAGGCCAAACAGTTTTCACGTAAAGGGCATTCCCCGCATAATGGATTTTTCGGTTTACAGATTTCTGAGCCGAGATCCATCATGGCCTGATTGAAATCACCTACGTTTTCAGGGAGAATGAGTGTAGCCAGTTCTGAGAAATAAGCAAATGCTCTGGAATTGGAAATATCAAAATCATCTGCAAAAATGCGGCTCAATACTCTATAAAAGTTTCCGTCTACCGCCGGAATTTTGCCATCGAAACAAATACTTGTAATGGCGGCGGCTGTATACTTTCCTACTCCTTTTAATTTCAGGATTTCTTCATATTCGGAAGGAAAAACACCATCATAATCGTTCATTACCTGTTGAGCAGCTTTATGTACATTGATTGCTCTTGAATAATATCCCAGACCTTTCCAGTATAATAATACCTCATTCTCTTCGGCTTCGGCCAAAGTTTGAACATCAGGAAATCTTCGGATAAAATTATTATAATGATTCAGTCCCTGATTGATCCTGGTCTGTTGAAAAACGATTTCACAGATCCATATCTTATACGGATCTTTTGTTTGCCTGAAAGGCAGGTCTCTGGCATTTTTCTTATACCAGCTCAGAAGTTTATTTCCTATATGCAGAAGATTCGAGTCTATATTATTCTTGTCCAAAAAAGTCATCTCATTTAATCCCGCAAAGATAAGCTTATTTGTTTTCCTTACCTACAGTATATACGGAAGCTCCTTTCAGCCATTGGTATTTAAGGTTCTTTTCCTTGGCAATAAAGCGATAACCATTAAGCTTTTGAAGATATAAATACATGGAGTCTTTTGGCAGCTTCAGCTTGTAATTGGAAAGGAATTCCAAAGGATAATTAACAGCCGAATCACGGGTTGTTTTCACTAATTCTCCTGAGTGGATCTTATAAATAAAAACTGCTTTTCCCCGTCCGGAAGAGCTGTCTACAAGTTTTACGTCTGAGCTTGCAATGACCATTTGACTCTGATCATAACATTCTTCTTCACTCATCACATAAGCCGTTCCTTCATGCCGTTCATCCGCAAAAAGGTCTATTTTATGTTCAGGACTTTGAAGTTTTTTATCTTCACAGCTTATCAGAAAAGCTACAAATAATAAAGGTAAAGCATTAATAACTCTACTTTTAATCATATTAATTTTCATACTATGGTAGAAAAAAACCGATGTAAAAAATGCATCGGTTTTTTATAAAAATTGAGTTCAAATTTATTCCTGAGTGTATTCTGCATCCCATTCGTTTCCATCATCCCCTTTGTGCCCGTCTAATTTAATAACGAAACTTTTGGTAGGAAAATAAGGAGTCAAGCGGATATCCAGCCATACTCTGTCTTTATTTACTTTGTCCTGTTCAAAACGAACGATCTTGAATTTCTCAATCAGTTTATCAGGACCTTTAATGCCGTCTAAGAATGTTACGATCTGTCTTCTCAAATCGTCTTCGTTTCTTGCATTCCAGTTCTCGAAGGCTCTTCTGTTTAAGAAATCCAGTAAAACTTTTGTTACATAATCAAATACACGAACTACAGAATAGGTTTGAAGTCCGATATTGTCTCCTGTAAATAATGTTTTTGCAGAGAAAGCCATGATTTTACCATATTCATTCACCATAGGTACCAATCCCATTTTTTCTAATTGAGAAATTTCACTTTTCTTCAATTCGAATTTCACGGCATCTACTTCATTGATATTACCATGCTTTTTACCTGCAGCAACCTGAGACATCAATGTTTTATGGATTTTTCCGGCTAATGATGTTGAAGGCGGAAGCTCTACATTTTCTTCTTCCCCTACTTCTTCAGCCTTACCACGTCCTACAAGCCAGTTGCAGGTCATAATCACGTTACTTCTGTGCAATTCACCTCCTGTAAGATTAGCTGAGTGGAAAAGGTCTACCACATCATCCGGTTTATCAAGGTTGGCGAAATCCGTAACCATCATTACTTTGTTTTCATTACAGATCTTCGCCCATTTTTCAATAACCTTATTAGATCCTAAATATCCGGGAATAGCCAGGATAGAATAGTTATCCCTAAGATCAAGACGATCGTAGTAATTTTTGAATTCTTCAGCAATCGCATCAATGAAAAGCGGATTATCCAAATCTGTTACCTGCTCAAGGCTGGCATTGACGATATTTACATTGTCTACTTTGTCTAATTCCGTATTTTTATAGAATTGTGCTACAGTTCTGTAATTGGTCTCCAGCTGACGAACAGCATCAAGGGTGTTTTTCAGGTTTCTTTTTAAACTCTGATCAGCCTGTTGAGCTTTGTTTTTACAGGTTTCAGCCATTTTATCAGCAGATTCATTTCCTTCCAAAAGACTCACCCAAAGGTTAATTTTCTGAAGTAATTCTTTTCTTTCTTCTGCTTTATTACTATCGTTAAGGAAAATTTCTTTCCTCGCTTTTCTAGTGGGGTTCATATTGGCGATGCCGTCCACAACGGATTCAACAAAGCCGAAACCTCCCATTTTATTAAGTTCGGCCAGTGGGTTCCCTTTCGGTTTACCCGCCTGTTGCTGTTGGCCTTGTTGTTGGCCTTCTGCTGCCTGTAGTTTACTGTCCATGATTAAAGTCTTTTAATTATTTTTCAAGTTCTTGTGCCACTTCTTTCAATACTTCCACAAACGCAGCTCTCGTTTGCTCGTTTTCCAACATATTACGCAGAATCTTATTAGTTTTCAGCTGACGCACAATTTTATTGTACTGCTCCTGCTCCATGCTAAGCTGCTGTAAATAGTTTGAATTCTGGGTAAGATTTTTGGGAGTGAAATCCGCAAGATTTTGAAAACGGAATTCTTCTTCTACTACTCCTCCGTCTTCTGTTTCATGCTGTACGCTTACAGAAGGTTGAAAATGTTTGAAGACATCATCCACAGTCTTTAATCCTGTTACAATTTCAGGGGTATAAGATTCCTCAGTGGTAAGCTGGCTTACAATGAGTGATTTATTCTCTTGTATCTCCTGAATAGCTTCATTAGCGTCAACTTTGACCTCGTTTCCGCCAACACCATAATTGAACATTGCCATATTATTATTATTTTGAGATTTTTGGTTTTGGTGAGGATTGTTTTTAAAATAACCTGTTGCAGAATCGAACAAGTCACCAATCCAATGTTTAAATTTAAAAAAAAACTGTAACATACAAAATTTTGTTAAGATTTTTCTTGAAATATTTAATTTAATTCATTAAATATCAATCCAAAAACAACATTTAATGATGTCACTAAACTATGAAAAATAAATAAAAAAACGCATCAAAATGATGCGTTTTCTTTTCTAACAATTGTTGGTAATCTTATTACCAGATTTTTATTCTGTCCTGAGGAGCTTTATACATTTTATCACCGGGCTTGATATCAAACGCCTTAATGAATGAATCCTGATTCACCAATGGACCGAATGCCCTGAAATATCCCGGTGAATGCGGATCTGTTTTTACCTGGTTCACCATATGCTGGTCGGTTGATTTGGTTCTCCAAACTGTAGCCCAGCTCATAAAGAATCTCTGATCCTGGCTAAATCCGCTGATCAATCCTGGATTTCCGTGGTCTTTCAGATACATCTGCAGAGCGTCATAAGCAACCGCCACTCCGCCTAAATCCCCAATATTTTCACCGCTTGTAAATTTACCGTTCACAAAGCTTCCTTTTACCGGCTCATAAGCGTTATACTGTGCTGCCAATTGTCCTACTTTTGCATCGAAGTTTTTACGGTCTTCATCTGTCCACCAGTTATTCAGATTTCCATCTCCATCGAATCTTGAACCGCTGTCATCGAATCCATGAGAAATTTCGTGACCTATAACAGCACCAATTCCTCCGAAATTCACAGCGGCATCAGCTTTAGGATTATAGAAAGGCGGCTGAAGAATAGCAGCAGGGAAAACAATCTCATTATTTGATCCGTTGTAATAAGCATTTACTGTCTGCGGAGTCATTCCCCACTCTGTCTTATCAACCGGTTTTCCTACTTTTTCCAAGCTTCTTTGATATTGCCATGCTGCAACATTCTGAAGATTGGAATATAATGTTGCTCCTTGTTCAGGAGAATTTACTTTTAATTGAGAATAATCTTTCCATTTGTCTGGGTAAGCAATTTTCACAGTGAATTTAGACAGCTTCTCCTGAGCTTTCACTTTAGTGGTTGCTGACATCCAGTCCAGATTATTAATATGGGTTTTAAATGATTTCAACAGATAATCGATATAGGTTTCCATCTGTTGTTTTGCTTCGGGAGTGAAGTATTTTTCAACATATAATTTTCCGAAAGCTTCTCCGAGAACTCCATTAACAAGAGATAATCCTCTTTTATCCATCGGGCGCTGTTCTTTTTGCCCCTGAAGATATTTGGAATAAAAATCGAACCTGATCTGCTCTAAATTCTGATCAAGGTTACTAGCATTTCCATTGATGACATGGTATTTCAGGTAATCTTTTAATAAAGGAAGGTTTTTCTGAGTCAGGAATTGATCCATATTCTGATAATATTTCAGCTCTCCGATAATTACTTTATCCGTATTTACACCTGCCTCGGTTAAGTATTTAGCTAAATTGATATTTTTAACCAAGCCTGATAATTCCGATACTTTTCTAGGATTATATCTTAAGTTGGCATCTCTGTTTTGTTCAAGTGTTAAAAGATAATTAGCCAACTGTTTTTCAAAAGCTACTACATTTTGGGCTGCCTGTGCTGAATTTTTATATCCTAAAACCCCGAATAATTTAGCGACATAATTCTGATACTCCGCTAAAGTTTTAGTGTTGGATTCATTTTCTTTCTGATAGTAGTCTCTTCCCAAACCAAGATCAGGACCGCCAAGATATACGGCATTCATTTTAGAATCCTTCATATCTGCTCTTACGTTCCATCCATAGAAAGAATTATCTCCGAACTTTGTTCCTTCCAAAAGATATTTCTGAAGATCATTAAGGTTCTTAATCGCATCAATTTTTGCCAGATCTCCTTTGATAGGCGCTAAACCTTCTGCATTTCTCTTATTGGTATCCATGAAAGAAGCATACAGATTCTGGATTTTCTGTCCTTCTGAACCTTCAGGATATTTCTCGGAAAGAATTTTATTTAAAATATCCAGGGAAGCATCATCCACATTCTCTCTTAACGCATTGAAAGAGCCCCAGCTTGATTTATCGGAAGGAATCTGAGTGGTTTTCACCCAATTTCCGTTCACATAGCTAAAAAAATCATCCTGCGGACGAACACTTTTATCCATATAAGATAAATTGATCCCCTCTTCTTTTACTTCTTGTTTCACAGGTTCTGCAACAGCTACCGCTGTCTCTGTTTTCGTACTTGCATCAACAGTCTTTTTGGTACCGCAAGAGTTTAAAAATACAATACCTGTGAAGGCAAGTATTCCGATATTTAGCTTTTTCATTAAAAATAATTTTTGATTGAACACAAACTTACCAAATATACGAACTTTAATAATAAGTGATTAATGATAATTGATAAATGATGCAACGCTGACGGTTATGAATTCCGGAGTTCGAGTTCGGGGTTCAGGATACGAGGTTTAGACACTTACTGATAAAAATTATCAATTATCAATTATCAATTATCAATTATCAATTAATAAAAAAACCGCTCATTGCTGAACGGTTCTGTTATCTTTTTGATACTGATTACCAGATTTTAATTCTATCTGCAGGCTTTTTATAAAGTTTATCTCCTTCTTTAACGTCGAATGCTTTATAGAAAGAATCAACGTTGATGATCGGACCGAAACTTCTGAAATATCCCGGAGAGTGTGGATCTGTTTTCACCTGGTTTACCATGTATTTTTCACTTGATAATGTTCTCCAAACTGTTGCCCAGCTTAGGAAGAATCTCTGATCTTGTGTATAACCGCTGATGGATCCAGGATTTCCTTTATCTTTCAAATACATTTGAAGGGCATCATAAGCGATGTTCACACCTCCTAAGTCAGCGATATTTTCACCGTTCGTGAAAGTTCCGTTAACGAACGTTCCTTTTACAGGCTCATACTTATCATATTGAGCAGCAAGAGCTTTTGTTGCTTTCTCAAAGTTGGCTTTATCTTCCGGAGTCCACCAGTCTACTAAGTTTCCATCAGCATCGAACTGTGCTCCTGAATCATCGAATCCGTGGCTCATTTCATGTCCGATAACTGCACCGATTCCACCGAAATTAACGGCTGCATCAGCATTAGGATTGAAGAAAGGAGGCTGAAGAATTGCAGCCGGGAAAACGATCTCGTTATTTACCGGGTTGTAATACGCATTTACCGTCTGCGGCGTCATTCCCCATTCTGATTTGTCTACTGCTTTTCCGATTTTCGCCAGATCTTTATTGTACTGCCATTCTGCAATATTCTGAAGGTTGGAATATAAGTTTCCACCTTTAGCTTCAGAAACGATATTTAATTTAGAATAATCTTTCCATTTATCAGGATAAGCAACTTTCACAGTGAACTTGTTCAGCTTCTGCATTGCTTTTTCTTTTGTGGTAGCAGACATCCAAGTCAAACCGTTGATGTGAACAGCGAAACTTTTCTTCAAATAGTCAATTAACTCAACCATTTGAGCTTTAGCTTCAGCCGGGAAATATTTCTCAACATATAATTTTCCGAAAGCTTCACCCAATGTTCCGTTGATCAGCTCATACCCTCTCTTGTTCAATGCTCTTTGTTCCTGTTGACCTCTTAAATATTTACCATAGAAAGCAAATTTCATGTCACCCAGTTTTTCACTTAAATAAGAAGCGCTTCCATGGATCATGTGGAATTTAAGATAATCCTTGATCACAGGAAGATTCTGAGCGTTGATGAATTTATCCATATTTTTGTAATATCCGATTTCTCCAATGATTACTTTATCTGTATTTACTCCTACTTTTTTAAGATAAGCAGGAAGGTCTACATTTTTCACTAATCCGGAAAGTTCTGACATTGTTTTCGGGTTATACTGAAGCGTATTATCACGGCTTTGCTCGTTTGTTAAATACGTTTGTGCAATGCTTTTTTCGTAATCAACAATTCCTTTTGCCGCTGCATCAGCATTTTTGTACCCCAATTCTTTCAACATAGAAGCTACATATTTGGTATATTCTGCAATAGCTTCTGTATTTTTTTCATTTACCTTCTGATAATAATCTCTTCCCAGACCCAGAGAAGCATTACCTAAGTAAACAGCATTCATTTTAGAGTCTTTCAAGTCTGCATCCACACCCCATCCATAGAAAGTATTTTCTCCTTCTTTCGTTACGGAAGTCAGGTAATTTTGAAGGTCTGTAAGGTTTTTGATCGCGTCGATCTTGTTGATATTAGCCTGAATAGGCTTGATTCCATCCGCATTTCTCTTCTGCATATTCATATAGGTAGCATACAAATCCTGGATTTTTTTGCCTTCTGTTCCGTCCGCAAATTTATCTTTCAAAAGAGAGTTCAAAATCGTCATGGAATTGTTATCCGTATCATCAGCAAGCTTGTTGAAACTTCCCCAAGTTGGCTTATCAGACGGAATTTTGGCAGTTTTCATCCATGTTCCGTTCACATAGTTATAAAAATCATCCTGAGGACGTACAGATTTATCCATCAAACTAAGGTCCAACCCTTTATCCGTAGCACTCACAGCAGTTTTCGTTGCGTTAGCCTGCGCCTGCAATACGTTCTGTGAACAAATCCCTGTTAATAAGAACAGAGAAAGCGTTAATTTTTTCATTATAATTACAATTTATACAATATGTATGTTTTTTCTTCAATTTGTTACGGAATGTATTTTATTTTCCAGTAACTTGTTTTACACTCTGATTATCTTCAGTTTATATCAGCATTCCAATCAGGTCCTGAAGGATTTTCTGGGAAACAAAATTCATAAAATCAAGCCTTTCCAGATGAGGCATATATAATTTTAACGTCTGTTCTCTTTCATTGATTCTGATGGTGTAGTAAACTGTTCCCACTTCCTTTCCATCCTCTCCTTTTCCAGGACCAGCCACTCCGGTTGTAGACAAAGAGATATTGGTGTCAAATAATTTTTGACAGCCTTTTGCCATTTCTTGAGCCACCTGTTCGCTTACTACCGTGTATTGGTCCACTGTATCCTGGGAGACCTTTAAAATATCCACTTTCTTTTCGGTGGCATAAGTAATGATTCCGCCCAGGAAATATTTTGAGCTTCCTGAGTTGGAAGTGATCATTTTGGCCAGTTCTCCTCCTGTACAGCTTTCTGCTGTGGAAATAGTCAGTTTTTTTTCACTCAACACATCGCCTAAGATCTTTTCAATTTTATCTTCGGATGTGGCAATGGTATGATCCTGTACTAGTGGAAGAAGTTTTTGCACCTGATCTTCCAATTGCTGTTGCAAAATCTCTTCATTGTCTCCTTTGGCCGTTAACCTCAACTTCACACGGGTTCCAACCGGGAGATAAGATAAAGCCATATTATCCGGAAGAGCAAGTTCCCAGTCTTCAATCGTATCCGCTAAAATGCTCTCGGGGATTCCTACCACGGAAACAATTCTGGTACTGATATAATGGAGGTGGAATTTATCTTTTAAATAAGGAATGATCTGATCCTTGATCAATGGTTTTACTTCATAAGGAACTCCGGGAAGGCTGAAACATAGTTTTCCATCCTGCTCCATCATCATACACGGAGCGGTTCCGTAATAATTTTGAAACACCAAAGATTTTGTAGGAACAAAGGCCTGTTCTCTGTTTCTTTCAAGAATTTCCAGCCGACCCCTTTTCTCCATATATCTTCTCAGATGATCAAAAGTAACCTCATCCAACGCTATTTCATCATTGAAAAATTCGGCAAGGGCTTTTTTGGTTTTATCATCCCTGGTTGGGCCTAATCCTCCTGTTGTGATCACAACATTACCTAATTCCAGTGCGGAATGCAGTGTTTTCTTTATCGTTTCGATCTCATCTGAAATAGTGAAGATCTGTGATACCTGTATCCCTATATTTTTAAGTTCGGCAGCAATAAAATTAGAATTGGTGTCCACGGTATTTCCCGAAAGAATCTCATCACCAATGGTAATCAGAACAGCTTTTTCCATAAGTATATTCTCGAAAAAAATTCTTATACAAATGACGGGAAAATATATGTGGCGGACAATATTTTCGGAGTGAAATTGCAGAAAAGATGAATCGTGAAATCTCTAAACTGTTGAATTATTATAACTACTCTGCATATAGGCAGTTTTACAATTCTGCGATTTTGCTTCACTACTAATTATGTCTCACCCAGATCAATTCATCTGTATTATACCCGATTCTTTTTGCTTTTTCAAGGAATCTCTGTCGGATGCTTTCCGGGATTTCTTTGGTTCGGGAAAGTATCCAAAGGTATTTCAAGCTGTTTCCGGCAACCAGGGCATATTGATAATTCTCATCGATATCGATCACATTATATCCGGACCAGATGGGTTTAAAGAAGGATACCTTAAGACGGGCTTCTGTTTTATCTTTTACAAATCGGGCCTCTCCTATTGCTTCCTTCCATTCTTTTTTTACCACATTATACCCTCTGTTTTCCACACGGATACTTCCATCAGGGCTTTGCGAGTAGGTAGCGGTAACATTATCCATATTCCGCTCAAATTTATAATCGAAACGGGCAATTTCATACCATTTTCCCAGATACTTCTGAGCATTAAAGGTTTTTACGGCTGTGGCTCCTTTCGGAATGCCTACTGAACAGGAATTAAAGAGAAATACTCCTAAAACACCTAACGAAACAGGGATTATTATTTTTTGAAAACTTTTCATAATCGTATAGCTTGGTGATGGTATGAAGGCTTCAAAAACAATGCCTTTACCTTATCAATCTACGAGAAAACTTTCAGGAAATTATCTTTAAAACTTCCTGAAACTTCTATTTCCGTATTGTCGGATAACGTTACTGTTCCGCTTTTATGGTAGGATTTTACGAAGTTGGTATTGATGATATGGGAACGATGTACTCTTACAAAAGGATTTTCCAACAGATCATCAAAATGTTTTAAAAACCGGCAGACCATCTTTTTGGAATGATCGGTAAGATAAACCTGAGTGAAATTTCCGTCTGCCTGAAGCCGTACAATATCTTCTGTTTTTACCACATCAAAACCTTGTAGTGTCGGCAGTATAAGCTGCTGTTTTTCGGGTTTTAATTTCAAATTCTCAAGCAAAATCTTATTCCTGTTGAGCTCTTCCTTCTTTTCGATACTTTCTACTACTTTATTCACAGCAACAATGAGCTCCTGGATATCAATAGGTTTTAAAATATAATAGCTTGCAGATTTGTTCAGCGCCTGTAAAGAATATTGTGAAAATGCGGTAATGAAAATAGTTTCATAAGAGAACTCTTTGGTAGCTTCCAATACATCAAAAGCATTTCCGAAAGGCATTTCCACATCCAGGAAAACCAATTGGGGTTGCTTATCTGCAATCAGGGGAACCGCTTCTTTTATATTTTCCGCTTCGCCCAGAATTTCAACCTGTGGACAGTATTTAGTGAGATAGTTTCTTAAAACATCCCTTGCAATGGCTTCGTCGTCTACGATTACGGCTTTTATTTTCATTGTATTTAAAATCGGGAATTTTCCAATTTTAATGTAAAAATATAAAACTCACCACAATTAAGCTTAGATTCTATATGAGTTATTTATGATTTTTTATTTCGCACTCCGATGATCAGGAGCCAAAGACAGGTTCCTATCTCTCCTATAGAAGCAGGAATTGTTATCAATTTTGAGACCGCATAAGTAGAAAAATCCGGAATGGATATTCTGCCAAAAACATTGATAAGATATCCCAAACAACCCAACATTAAAAAAATCCCCAGGATCTTAGGCAAAAAACCTGATTGATAGACCAAGTATCCAAAAGGTAAAAGCCATAATCCCCAAAAGACCTGAACAATCAAAATTCCTGAATCATAATTATCGAGAAACTGCATCACCAAAGCCTCCAAGAACTTTTTATCAAAACTTTTTACGTATTCTGCCCCTTCTACAACCGTTAATACCGAAAGCTTATTTTCAAGGTTGAAAAATGAAATAGGAACACTGATCAAAGCAAAAATAACCATCAGCTTTGCATAGTTTTTATTGACATCTTTAAGAAGCTGATACAAAACCAGAGGAAGCAACAGAAATGCAATATAACAAAGCATACTGCTTGCAATACCCAATCTGAACAATTGTGACGATGAAGAAATATTTTGAAAAGTAAGTGCGGGATTTTCCCAAACAATGAGTTTTGAAGGCACATACATTAAACTGAAAAGTCCAGTTAAGACAACAATTAGGTATAAAAATCCTGCTAATCTCGCTATTTTGTTTTTGGTGGTCATCGTCTGTTTTTGAATGATAAGACGATAATTTCTAAAAATTGTTACAGTATTGGATATTTATTAGAGAATTTTAATTATTTATTAGACGATACTGTTTTCAGGCTCAATTCCACTAAAACTCCAGGTTCATTTTTCTTATCTGTGATCTTGCACTGAATATCGCGGTTATATAAATCGTTTAACAATGCTATTCTTTCCAGCGTGTTTTTCATTCCGCGGCCCTGCCTTGTTTTTTGATGTTGTGTTTTTTGTTTCTTGCTTTCTTCGATACCTATTCCGTTGTCTTCAATGATGATTTTCAAGTGATGATCAAGCTTTTCAAAACTCAGTTTTAAAAACCCTTTTTCAGTTCTATATCGCAATCCGTGCCAGATTGCATTTTCCAGAAACGGCTGTACAAGCATTCCCGGAACCTGAAGGCTTTGCATATTCAACCCTTCATCTACATGGATCTCATAATCGAATTTGTCTGCAAAACGCGTTTTTTCCAGAGCTAAGTAATTTTGTAACAGATCCAGTTCCTGCTGAAATGGAATAAAATCCTCTGTGGAATTTTCCATCACTCCACGCATCAGCTTTGAAAATTTTGTAAGATACTGATTAGCTTCCAATTCGTTATTCGTAGCAATAAACTGATTCACACTATTTAAACTATTAAAAATAAAATGCGGATTCATCTCCCGGCGAAGCGACTGCAATGCAATTTTTTTATTCTTGATCTGAACTTTTTTCAGGGTCCAGAAAATGAATCCTATTAATCCCAATAAAAGAATCAAAGTTCCTATCAAACTATAGTTGAATACATTTTTCTTGCGAATGAGCTCATCTTTCAGCTTTTTCTCTTTCTCCAGCTGGGAAATCCTTTCTTCAGTGTCTTCCAATATTTTGTTGTCTACGAGACTTCTGTCTTTGGACACAAGGATGGGCAGCTTACCTAAAAAATCCCTGTAAAGCTGCATGGAAGCTTCTGTATTTTCAGAGACATTATATAAGCTGTCTAATTTCTGAACACTTTTTTGTGCTTCCAGCGTATGACCTTTTTCAATTGCGATGGCATAAGCATTTTTCAATAAATTAACCGCTTCCTGCGGATCATTCTTTTTGATATAAATATCTGCCAATTCCTGGATCTGGTTGACTTTCTCCTCTGTATTTTCCTTGACGAAATCTTCTTTCAGCACTTTCTTTTTAGCCTCGATCGCTTTATCGAATTTTTTATTGTCAACATAAAAATCCGTCAGCTTCTGATTGATTTCCAATGCCTGTTGCGGAGCAGCCTGCTCTTTGGATATTTGATAAGCGTTGTTAAGGTTTTCTTCTGCTTTCGGAATATTTCTTTGCTGAATATTGATATCTGCCATTTGGCTATACCCCGCCGCCAAATCGCCTTTTTCATTTTTCTTTCCGGCTGATATCAATATTGCTTTGAATGACTTCAGCTTTCAATTCAGGGGAGGAAGTGGATAATCTTGTAGCATCATTAGAATTGATGGCTCTGTTTTCTTTTGAAAAGTTCACCTGTGCAGCACGGCTGTAATTGGAAATTGCCGGAGTTATTTTATTCTGCTTTTCCTGGGACTGTGCAAGTTTACGGCTTACTTTTTCGATATTGGGTTTATCATTCAGCTTTTCATAAATATTTTTTGACTTGATGAAATACTCTTCACTTTTTGGAAAATTCCCATTATTGAAAAAAGTTTCTCCAATATTATAATAGGAATCTGCCTGTGCCGATTCGTCCTTATTGTCTACTGCTTTTTTAAGCTTCGAGGTTTCCTGCTGGACTTCTTTGGTCACAGTATTGCTCTGAGAATAGAATGTATTCGCAGAAAGCAATAAAATGAAAAGTATAAAAACCTGAATTGTTTTCATAAAACAAAGATATACATATCTGTAGTTCACTCAAAACTATTCACCAAGTGAACACTGCCATTCACCAAGTCATTAGGGAAACGCCGGAATTATGAGATTAAGTTTGCATCAATAATTTAATCTTAATCATTATGAAAAAACTTTTCTTATGTATTTCAGCAGTAGTATTTCAAACTGCTTTTGGTCAGTTTTCCGGCAATATCAACTACCAAAACCAGGTGAGGTATGCCGATACCACTATTAATATTGCTCCGCCATCTCCCAATGATATTGTGATCAGCATCAAAGGTCTCGCTAATATAAAAGCCAACCAATATGTTGCTATTTTCAGCCTTACGCAGGTTGGAGAAACTGCAGAAGAGGTGAATGAATTAATGGACAAAAGGCTTACTTCTTCATTAGCTCAGATCAAACTGAACAAAGGTGTTGAAACCTATGTTGATATGATTTCTTTTGTTCCTGTTTACCAGTTCAATGTGGAGAAAAAGATCTTCAGCAAAAAAACGTACAATGAAGTTCCTACAGGTTTTGAATTAAAGAAAAACCTGCACATCAAATTTTCTGATCCAGCTCAGTTAAATCAACTCATTACCATTCTTTCCGGACACGAAATATATGATCTTGTAAGAGTAGACTATTTTGCCGACAATCTGGAAATCATCAAAAAAGACCTGATGAATAAAGCTAAAGTTACATTACAGGAAAAAATAAAAACCTATGAAGCATTACTTGGAGAGTCTTTCGCGACTGCCAATAAAAGTATTAATGACGGATATAAAACCATTCTGCCTGTAGAAAGCTACAAATCTTATGAAGCCTACAACAGTTCCACATTAGCATTAAACAAATTTGCCAACGTCAACCAGGCCAACAAATCCACGACTCTATATTATCAGCCGGTGTTGGATAAGGAATTTGATTTTGTAATCAATCCTACCATAGTTGAACCTGTGATTCAGGTGATGTATGAAGTCAAATTAGTCATTAATAAAGAGAAAAAGATGGACAGTAAAGATCATAAATCCTACCTATTGATTACTTCGAACGGTGAAATGAAGGAATTGAATATGAATTCCACTCCTTAAACTCACTCACCAAGTCAAAGTTCCGTTTCACCAAGTCTCCCGAATTCCGGTTCTTAATCCGGCTACCTTTACTTCAGAATTTAAAACCAAAAATTATGAAATTGAGACATTTTTTATTGATCGGATTCTTTACACTAGGGAATTTCATCCATGCGCAGGAAGTAAAGAAAAATGCAATTGAAGTTACCGGTATTGCCGAAATGGAAGTGAAGCCTGATGAAATTATTTTCAACATCGGAATAAAAGCGGATAATAAAAATGATCTGGCCGAAAACGAAAAGAAATTATTTGAAATCCTGAAAAAAAATTCGGTGAAAAATGAGGACATAGATTTCAAATCCATGTATCAGAACATGTATTCAAAACCTAAAACATTTGTCAAAAGCTATCAGTTCAAAGTCAATACAAAAACAGAAGTCACTCAGTTGTTTGAAGACCTGAACCAAAAATGGGTAAGCAATATCAACATTGCGGAGGTAAAGAATACCAAAATTGCAGATTATAAAAAGGCTGTAAAAATAAATGCCTTAAAAGCTGCCAAAGCAAAAGCAGATTATTTGTTAGAAAGCATTGGTAAAAAAACAGGAAATCCTTTAGAAATTATTGAAATAGAAGATTACACCAGTGATGCCAGTTTACCCGCTTATGCTCAAAGAAAAGTAAGCAATATCCAGATGGAAGCGGAAGCAACACAAGACTATTCTTTCGACAATATTGAAAACATCAAGCTGAAATACAGCATCAAAACGAGATACGAAATCCTTTAAATAATAACATCATGTCAACTTTAAAATTCCTAACATTAGCAGCGGGTGCGGCATTCCTAAGTGCCCAGAACCCTTCACAGATAGGCTGCATTAAAAGAAATCCAAATGTTCAAAATGAAAGAACATTTGTTCAGAATGAAGCGTCTTCAAGCTCTTCAACACCTGTAAGTAAAGAAAATAAAATACAGGTAGCGCTTTTATTAGATACTTCTAACAGTATGGACGGTCTCATCGATCAAGCCAAATCCAGATTGTGGAATATTGTGAATACTTTAACCACATTGAAATACAACGGACAGTCTCCACAGATTGAAATTGCCTTATATGAATATGGTAATGACGGAATCAGAGATGAAAACTACATCCGGCAGGTTACTCCGCTCACTCAAAACCTTGACCTTGTCTCTGAGAAATTGTTTGCTTTGAGAACCAATGGCGGAAATGAATTCTGCGGTGCCGTGATCCGTGATGCTTCAATGAACCTTAACTGGGACGACAACGATAAGAGCATGAAGCTGATTTACATTGCAGGAAACGAACCTTTCGATCAGGGAAGAGTGAACTATAAAGAATCTGTATCCTCTGCCAAAGCCAAAAGAATTTACACCAATACTATTTTCTGCGGCGATAGAAATGAAGGAATCCAGACTTCATGGCAAAATGGAGCAGTGATGGGTGACGGAAAGTATTTTAATATAGACAGCGATAAAAAAGTGATTTATATTGAAACTCCTTATGACATCCGAATCTCCGAATGCAATTCAAAATTGAATGATACTTATATATATTATGGAAGCAAAGGTTCTGAATATAAACAAATGCAGTTGGTACAGGACAAAAACGCTGAAATGCAGTCTGCATCCAATGCTGCAGAAAGAACGGTAGCCAAAGCCAAGAAAAATGCTTATAAAAATGACAACTGGGATCTGGTAGACAGGGCAGAGAAAGATGCCAACTTTATTTCAAATGTAAAAGAAGAAGAGCTTCCAGCTGAATTAAAAGGCAAAAGCAAAGAAGAGGTAAAAAAAGCAGTGGCTGCAAAATCTGCCGAACGCGAAAAAATCCAGAAAGAGATTGAGGAACTTTCTAAAAAAAGACAAGCCTACATAGATGCTGAGATGAAAAAAAGAGGAAATTCAGATGCAGATGATCTTGGAAAAGCTATTGAGAAGTCTATTATAGAATTAGCCAAGAAAAATGGATATAGTTTATAATTTTGATTGTTGGAAAAGTGCTTCAATTGAAGCACTTTTTCTATCTCCCAAACTTAAAGTATCTGGATAAAGGGTGCTTTTTGTTTTTCATGAATAAAGAGGCCATCTCCATTCCGGTTACTGAAAAAGTAATTCCGTTTCCGCCAAAACCGAGAACGAAATAAGAGTTTTTAAATTTTTTATGTTCTCCGATATAAGGAAGCCCGTCTTTAGTTTCACCAAAAGTTCCCGCCCAGACAAAATCTGTATAAAACCGATAGTCCGGCTTCATTTTTTTCAATCCCTTCAGGATTTCTTTTTCCTTCTGATCAAGAAGAGCATCCCTTTTTCCGGCATCGTAAAAATCTTCATCCCCACCTCCGATCAGTAAACGCCCATCATCTGTGGTACGCATATAGAGATAGGGTTCATCCGTATTCCAGACCAAAATATCCGTCATATTCCTGAACTTCTTTTTATCGATCTCTGAAACTATGGCATAGGTACTTTTAAGGTTTACGAAATTTTCTTTGATCAGGATTTTGCTTTCATAGCCTATACAATAAATGATTTTTTTGGCTTTGATTGTATAGCCACTGGTTGTTGAAACTAAGTTATAGCCTTTATGATAGGTTACGGATTTCATTTCAGTTTTATCAAAAATCCTTAAGCCTTTCTTTATATTGAGTTTGAATAGTTCATGAGCCAATTTGAAAGCATCAATGCTTGCACCCTGATCAGAAAGTATTCCTCCATAGGTATTCTCAAAACCGAATTGATGCAGGATTTCTTCAGATTCAAGCCATTGTACTTTAAAACCTGCTTTGTTGCGGACATCGCATTCGTTTTTCAACCATGAAACATCACTTTTTTTAGAAGCAAAATAAAGAGATTTTTTTCTCTTAAATCCTGCATCAGATTTAATTTTTGCGGACAGCTTTTCAATTTTATCAATAGCATCCGAACAAGCAAGATAACTTCTTATCGCCCCATTTTCACCTATTTTTTCAATAAGATAGGAAAGCGGGACATCTATTTCGTATTGAAGCATTGAAGTTGTTGCTGAAGTGCTTCCATTACAGATTTCCCGCTTATCAATGAGAATGGTATGATAGCCATCCTCTATCATCTGACGAGCAATTAAACTTCCCGTAATTCCCCCTCCAATAATAAGCACTTCGCATTCTTCATCTGATTTTAACGAGGGATAAGAAGCAAAAAGTCCATTTTTCAACAGCCAGAAAGGCTCATTCGATTTAAGATCCATATTGATATTTTACACCAGAATAATCAATATTTATACCTTTTTTAACAATTTTTCACCAAACATTGGTTTAATTATTGCTGTTTCATCAAAATCAACCACATTAAATATTAGAGTATGATTACGATTATTCCTGAAGCACCGGAGAATGTTGCGGCTTTCAACGCAACCGGTGAAGTAACCAAAGAGGATTTTGAAAGTGTTGTTATTCCCCGTGTAAAAGCTAAAGTAGATGAGTTCAAAGAACTCAATTATCTGCTTTATCTGGATACAGACCTGAATAAGTTTACCATGGGAGCATGGTTGCAGGACGCACTTTTAGGGTTGAAGAATCTAACAAAGTGGAACCGCACCGCCATTGTCACTGACAAGGAAGGAGTGCAGAACTTCACTGATATTTTCAGTGTTTTAATGCCCGGAGAATTTAAATCTTTTCCGAAAGAAAACCTATACAACGCCCTTTACTGGTGTAAAAACGGCGATGAGGTAGAGGCATAAACAATTAAATAAAAGAGAAAAAGCTGTCTTCTGTGAGATCATGGAAGACAGCTTTTTTTGACGTATAAATATTTCAATGAAAACCATATCTATTATGGATCTAAGAAACGTATTCCGCCATTATTTCTTCTTCCTCGTTGTTTGCTGATCTGTATAAATACATATATCTGATGCTGATCATCAACCCTATAAAAGTCATCCCCACTCCTACCAATGCAGGATAATTGAATGATAATCCATATTCCAAAGGAATTCCTCCTAAAAATGCCCCCATTGCATTGGCAATATTAAAAGCAGCCTGCATGAAGGCGGCTGCCATCATTTCACTTTTGGGAGCAGCTTTCATCATCATAATGTTAATAGGTGCCGAAACAGACATAGATAATGCACCGCAAACGAAAGTGAGCGCCAAAGCTATATTTTGATATTCCGAAAGGAAATAAACACCTGCTAATGAAGACATCATTAAAAAAAGTAATAAACAACAGGTTTTTTCAGGGTTTAATCTGTCGGATAAAAATCCTCCGGCTAAATTTCCCACCACCATTCCTCCTCCAGCGAGGATCATAACATAGGCTATTTGACTGCTTTTAATCCCTGCAACTATCGTCATTAAAGGTGTAATATAGCTGAACCATGTAAAAAGCCCTCCAAATCCTATCGCAGTAATCAATAAAACCAGCCATGATTGTTTGCGCTTAAGGAATTTCAGCTCTTCCAGGAAATGACTGTCTTCTTTTCTTTCCATCACGGGAAGCCAGAGTTTCAGAGATAATAAAGTCAATAAGCCGATCACTGCTACAATAGCAAAATACCACCGCCAGTGAAAAGTATGTCCGATATAAGTAACCAATGGAACCATCGCAAGGTTAGCTATTGTGAGTCCGGTAAACATTAAAGAGATGTAAAACGCTTCTTTTCCTTTTCCGGCCAATCTTGAAGCAACTACCGTTCCTACTCCGAAAAATGCCCCATGAGGTAATCCGGCCATAAACCTAATGATCATCATCGTCGTATAATCAGGTGCTACCACTGATAATGCATTGAACAATGTAAAAAGAATCATTAGTGCAATCAACACTTTCTTTGGCGGAAACTTCACTGAGTAGCCAATTAATATGGGTGCCCCGATTACTACCCCTAAAGCATAGGCAGAAATTAAATGCCCGGCTTCCGGAATGGTAATCTGTAATGTTTTGGCCATATCGGGAAGCAATCCCATGATTGTAAATTCTGTAGTTCCAATCCCCAAACCACCAATGGCCAGTGGTATTATCCGTTTATCAATCATTCCTGTTATATTTTAAAGTTCAGCAATTGATCGGGTATGATTTTGAACATTTTTTAGAAAAAAATCAACCTTCTAATCAATTGTATAGTTTGAAAGTGCAAAAATCGAGAGAAATATTGGTTTTTACTTCTCTTTGAATGATATAAATTTGTTCTGTATTAACCTTAATTATTAATTTTAACCTACCAAATCATTAAAATAGAACCAAATGAAAATCCAGAAAGAAATTATTGAGTTTGAAAACGGCAAGTCTTTCAAGCTTTTTTCTCCTTCATTAAAGAATTGCTTTTTCTGGCATCATCATCCCGAAATTGAGTTGGTTTATGTAGAAGCCGTAAGTGGAATCCGTCACGTGGGAAAAGATATTTCCGGATTTACGGAAAGTGATCTTCTTTTGATCGGCTCCAATGTCCCGCATCTTAATTTCGATTACGGAATCCAGACTGGTTGTTGGCAAATGGTCTTGCAGATGAGGGAAGATTTTCTTCAGAATATGATTGTTCCCGTTCCTGAATTTGAAAAAATAAGACTTCTTCTGGAACGTTCTTATCTGGGATTGTCATTTTATGGAGAAACCAAAAAGCTGGTGGTAGAAAAGCTTCATTTCCTCAGAAAAAAGAATTCGCTTGATGCATTATTGGGATTGCTTGAAATATTACAAATCCTGGCAGAATCCAAAGAAGTCAAGGAACTGAACAGTGAAGATACCCGGATTAAATGGTTTCTGAATGACAAGATCAGAATGGGTACCATCTATGATTATATTCATGGAAATTATGACAGAAGACCTAATGTGAATGAAATTGCAAAGATCGTAAGCCTGAGTACACCTGCTTTTTGCCGTTATTTTAAGAAGCAAACCAATATGACATTTACGGATTTCGTGAATAACTACAGGATCAACCAGGCCAGAATATTTTTACTGAAAGAATCTTCCATTACGGAAGTCTGTTTCATGGTGGGCTTTGAGAGCCTTTCTTATTTCAATAAATTATTCAAAAAGTATGTGGGAGAAACACCTTCGGAGTTCAGGAAAAGGCATTTAGATAAGATAGATATTATAGGATAAGATTGAGATTGAGGTTGAGATTGAGGTTGAGGTTGAGGTTGAGGTTGAGGTTGAAGCTGATTCGGTTATTAAATAAAAAAATCGCTCCGGTTGGGAGCGATTGTATTTTAATGAATATGCTTTTCTGCGTGGTAAGAGCTTCTTACAAGAGGAGAGCTTTCAACATGTCTGAAACCTAAGCTTCTTGCAAAATCCCCGAATTCATCAAACTCTTCCGGCGTAATGAATTTTTTAACCGGTAAGTGCTTCTTCGTCGGTTGAAGATATTGTCCTAAAGTAATTACATCCACATTGGCATTTCTGATGTCTTCGATGGTTTGAAACACCTCATCTTTTGTCTCACCCAATCCAAGCATTACTCCTGTTTTTGTTCTTCTTTGTCCTGCTTCTTTCAAATATCTTAACACTTCAAGGCTTCTTTCGTATTTAGCCTGGATTCTTACTTCTCTGGTTAAACGTTTCACCGTTTCCATATTGTGGGAGATTACTTCCGGAGCAACATCTACCAATCTGTCCAAATGTTTGGTGATTCCCTGGAAATCCGGAATTAAGGTTTCCATAGTGGTTCCCGGGGAAATTCTTCTCACTGCATTTACGGTTTCTGCCCAAAGAATAGACCCCATATCTTTCAGATCATCACGGTCTACAGAGGTAAGAACTGCATGTTTGATTTTCATTAATTTGATCGAGCGGGCAACTTTTTCCGGTTCATCCCAATTGACATCCAATGGTTTTCCGGTCTTCACCCCACAAAATCCGCAGCTTCTGGTACAAATATTCCCCAAAATCATGAAGGTAGCTGTACCTTCTCCCCAACATTCACCCATATTCGGGCAGCTTCCGCTTTGGCAAATCGTATTTAATTTATATTTATCTACCAAAGTCCTCAATTCTCTGTAGTTCTTTCCTGTAGGAAGTTTTACACGAATCCACTTTGGTTTTTGAACGGTAGTATCTACTGAATTTTCCATTTCTAAAATTGAATGTCAAAGTTAAGGATTTTTTAATGGAAACCATCTAACAGAAAAATTGATGGAACAGATAATTGAAATATGGTTGTATATTTGATGCTACCAAATTTACAACCAATGAAGAAAATATTTTTCCTTTTAACCGTATTATCCGGGATATTTTGCTTCGCTCAAAAAGAGTTTCAGCCTACAGGTTCGGAGATTATTGAAACCGTAGACGGAGATCTAGACGGCGATAAAACTCCTGAAAAAGTTATCATATACAATACAAAAGATACTACCGATATGGGAAATATCCGGGAAATCCAGATTCTGAAAAAGGTAAATGGAAAATGGACTATTTTAGAAAAATCCCGAAAAGCAATTTTGGAAAGTAAAGGCGGCGGAATGATGGGAGATCCTTATGGTGACACTACAATTGAAAAGGGCATTCTCATGATTTCCCAATCCGGTGGAAGCAGCTGGAAATGGGGATATACAGATAAATACAGATTTCAGAACGGACGTTTTGAACTGATCGGGCATTCTTCCTCTTACGGAAGACCCGGAGATTATTGGGTAGATGTAGATTTTAATCTTTCTACCGGGCAACTGAAATACACTAAAGAAGTTGAGAGCACCGATATTCCTGAAAACGGAAAATCCCAGCAGGAAACTTATATTAAAAAAGGAATGAAGATTAATCTGCAAAACAGGAACCTGGAAGATCAGAGAAAAATTGTTTTACCAAAAACAAAGGCGGAAATTTATATATAGTTAAACCATTAAAGATTTAATTTATATTAATCTTCTTCGAACTCATTATTTTTCAAAAGTTCCGCTAAGACTTTTTTAGCACGCATTACCCTTACTTTGGTATTGGCAACGGAAATCCCTAATTCATCAGCAATTTCCTTAATGCTTTTTTCTTCAAAAAACCTTAGTCTGATAATATCCTGGTAATTGGCATCTAAAGATTCTATAGTTTTAATGATCTTTTTCTGCTCTTCTTCAGAGATCATCAGTTCTTCAGGGGACTTTGCATATTGGTTTTTTACCTCTTCAAGATTCTCCGTAGCATCCTGGTTTTCCCTGCTTCGTTTTCTCCAGAAATCAATCACTGTATTTTGAGCAATGGTCAGAATCCATGTTTTAAACTGAAAATGTGGATCATACATATCCAGTTTCGATAATACTTTGGAGAAAACGTTAACGGTAATTTCATCAGCATCATTCTCGTCCCTCACCTTTTTCATGACAAAAGAAAAAACATCCACCCAAAAAACATTAATGAGTTTCGTCTGGGCTTTCTGGTCTTTGTCCTTTGCTTTCTGAATAAGCAGGAATAGTTGTTCGTCGTTCATTACTAACAAATATAACGTATTTGAGTGAAATCGCAAAAGTCATTCCGCAATGAGATTCTTCATTCTGAATGACCAAAAGTACGCTTACCTTGAAGCAATCCGGCTCTAAGCGATTTCACGATTTTGCAATTTTACCTTTTAACTATTCCGGTTTCACCTTATTACCATTGAATTTATTATCTTTGCACCGTTAAATTTTAAAGAAAATATAAATGAATTCCTTTATTGAAGAACTAAAATGGCGTGGTCTTTTTGCCGATATGATGCCCGGAACCGATGAGCAACTGAATAAAGAGGTGACTACTGCGTATATTGGTTTTGATCCAACAGCGGATTCTTTGCATATCGGAAGTCTTATTCAGATAAAAATTTTAGCACACTTTCAGCAGCATGGCCACAAACCTATCGCTTTAGTAGGTGGTGCAACGGGTATGATCGGAGATCCTTCCGGGAAATCTGCAGAAAGAAATCTTTTGGATGAAGCCACTTTACTTCATTATGTAGACTGTCTTAAAAACCAGCTTTCAAGATTTTTACATTTTGAAGGTAACGAACCGAATAAAGCAGAATTGGTGAACAACTATGACTGGATGAAGAATTTTTCATTCCTGGATTTTGCTAAGAATGTTGGAAAGAACATCACGGTAAACTATATGATGTCCAAAGATTCTGTAAAGAAAAGACTTACCGGAGAAGGAGGCGCAGAAGGAATGAGCTTTACGGAATTTACATACCAGCTTATTCAGGGGTATGATTTTCTTCATTTATACCAGAATAATAATGTAAAACTACAAATGGGAGGTTCGGACCAGTGGGGAAATATTACTACAGGTACGGAATTGATCAGAAGAAAAGCACAGGGTGAAGCCTTTGCTTTAACTGTTCCTTTGATCACCAAAGCGGATGGAACGAAGTTTGGAAAATCTGAAAGTGGTGAAAATTACTGGCTGGACAAAAAGAAAACGTCTCCTTATAAATTCTATCAATTTTGGTTCAATTCAAGAGATGATGACGCAGAAAGGTTCATTAAATTTTATACTTTCTTAGGTAAAGAAGAAATTGAAAGTTTAATTGAAGAACATAAAACCGCTCCACACGAAAGAAAGCTTCAAAGGAAACTTGCGGAGGAAGTTACCGTTTGGGTTCATGGAAAGGAAGAATATGAAAAAGCTTTAAAAGCTTCCGAGATTCTTTTTGGCCGTTCTACTGCAGAAGATCTTGTAAGCCTTGATGAAGAAACTTTTTTGGAAGTGTTTGATGGAGTTCCCCAAAAAGAAATTGCCAAAGCTGATGTTTTAGGAATTAATATCATTGATCTTCTTTCTGAAAAATCTGGATTTCTAAAATCCAAAAGTGAAGCTCAGAGAGAAATAAAAGGAAATGCGATTTCTATAAACAAACAAAAAGTGAACGATACTTTCATCGCCAATGAAAGCGATCTACTGAACGGTAAGTTTTTATTGCTTCAGAAAGGTAAGAAAAACTACTTTGTCATTAAAGTTCAGTAAAACAAGCTTCAAACAATATCATTATAATGAGAGAGACACTTTGGAATCAAAGTGTCTCTTTTTAATACAAAATTATCAGCATGAAAAAACTACTTCATCTCTTAAAATAATTCAAGTACAAAAGTTATGCGAAACATCACTGCTTCTTAAAAAGTTATCATTTAGAATGTATAGTGTTTGGTAAAATCAGCACCATTGGTGGTTAGATTGATCGTTTCATTAACTACTGTATCATTATTTTTTTCAATTTTATAAGACCCGGTAATCGTGGAATTAAAATTAACAACCTGAATGGAGGCAGATAAAGCTGCGATAGGAGAATTGGTCTCAATAATATAGGTTTTAGTGGAACCTGAAAAATTATTCTTATCCAATCCTACTGCTGTCTGTCCGTTTTGTGTGGTTCCATTGATTTTCCAGATAGAACTGCTGTTTTGATGATTGCTGCCTGAAGCGACCACCGAAACATAATCGTCCGTAGAATTTACTCCATTCAATGTAACGGTTATTTTATAATTGGCTCCGCTAGTTCCGCCACCATTTCCCTCTCCATTCCCATTATCGTCATCGTCATTACTGCATGAAGAGGCAATACCTAAAAATAATGCTGTTAATAGAAAAACAAATACCTGTTTAAGTGTCTGGCGTAAATTGATTCGTTTCATAATTCTTATTTAATTAAAATTTTATTTTTGCATCAGCTGTATGGTTTTGGAAACCGTATTCTGATCTGTTTCCACTTTTATGATATAACTTCCATCCGGATAGCTTTGAAGATCAACCATATACTTCCCTTCTGTCTGTTTTGTTTGACTTGCTGGCAGAGTCAGTATATTTTTACCGGAGATATCATATACTGAAATGGATTTCATGCTGTTGTTTTTAATATCGATCCATACTTTTCCGTCTTTTGTAGGATTGGGATATAAAACCGCCGGTTTTTCTACAAAAGTTTCCTTAACCGCTAAATTCGTTGCATTGGTAGTATACTGAAATGTTGAAGGCAGTGCCTGTGGCATAGGAAATGTCATATTAGAAACCGAAAATCCTGCAATCTGTTCCCTGTTATTTTTATACCAGGTATAGGTAGTAATTTGAGTGGTTGATACAGTAGAACCTCCCATGCTTATATTGACGGTACTTGCTTTTTTTACTCTCAGAACATTAGTATATGTCCCTGCCGGAGTTTTCACAGTACCATATCCGTCTACGGTAATTACATCATTGGTATTGGTAGTTACTCCATTTACCGTATAGGAAGAGGTATCCGTAAAAGACTGTAAATAAGTGGTGGGAAATTTTAGTTCAATAGGAGTATCCGTATAAGTAAGGGTAAAGTTATTGGCAATATTCCTTGCCCCTATGGCTTCAAACTGAGTACTGGTCACTCTAAATAAATTCTTGTCATCACTTTGGTTTCCGCTATTGTCTAAACTTACCACATATCTGTTTGCCGTCGGAAATGATGCACATTCAGGAACAGACGAAGAACAGTTTCCGTAAAGAAGTTTTACTCCTCCTACAGTTCCCTGAACATTAGAAAAGTCCCAGGTTACATTAGCACCTCCATTACCCGGAGTATAAACTCCCTGATTAAAACTGATTTCTGTAAATTGAAAAGTCCCATTAATAATATCTGCACTTGTGATCGTGGGCTGTGCCTTAACTTTGAAAAAAAAGGCAATGATAATGAGTAAATATTTAGTTTTCATAATTGTAATATTTAGGATCTGGTTGAATGATTTATATAATCTGTTGGAATATTCCTGCAAGAAATTCTATTGCAAATGTTGTTCAAGCCGGACTATAAAAAAAGGCCGTTACCTGATATTTTATAAAAAAGACTATAACTTTTTATAAAAAGTCAATCACAAAACCCAACACAACACATTCATTTACTGGACATTAAAAACAATTCCGAAATTAATGGTATCATTACCAAATAATCCGTTACAAGAACAATCATTAATTTTTAATTTTACGTTATTCAGTTTTATAAAGAACAATACCATAAAATATTAGAGCATATGAATAAAAAAGAAATTAAATCCAATTCGAAGCTTAAAAAATTATCAAGAAAGGAACAAATGCTTATCGTTGGTGGAAATGAGGCTATAGGCGGTGAAGAAGGCAGTGGAACAACGAATGGCGGCGGAACTAATAATGGTGGCGGAACAGGAAACATTGTATGCCTTGACACCCTTATTTTCTGCTATGAACTGCCGGAAGGATGTCCTTGCATCGATCCACCTGTTGGAGATTAAAAATAAAAAAAATGAAATGAAAACTCAAACGAAACTTACTTTAAAAAAGCTATCCAGAAAAGAACAGTCAGCGATTATTGCCGGAGATACATCTATTAATACCGGTGATGATCCTCGTGGTGGGACAGGTGGCGGAACCAATAATGGTGGCGGATCAGGAAATGTAATAGATCCTTGTATTCTGATACCGATTGCGGAATGTATTTCTCAGAATAAATGCACTAAAGAATATGTACGAACTTGTTAAAGCAGAAAAACGTATCCAATGATCTATTCAGAAACTTTCTCAGCATTTAATTTTTCAATATACTGAAACGGGGTAACTCCCGTTTTTTCTTTGAAGGTTCTTGCAAAGGAAATTCCGTTCTTATATCCTACCAGATCAGCCAATGCCTGAGTAGTGTACCCTCTGATTTTTTTGTTCTCTGATAATTCTTTGAGGATATAATTAATCCTGAGCTCATTGGTATATTCACTGAAGGATTTTTTCATGTATTTATTGATCGTCTGGGAAAGATAGGTAGTATTTGTATTTAATTTTTTAGCTACATACGCCTGATTGTACTCCTGCTTCAGATACAGCTTTTTTTCTTCCAGCTCCAGAAGATTATTCATGATCTCGGCTTCCTTTTCATTGCTTATGGTATAAGTAGTCTTACTGGGGTTCTCCTCATTCAATGCCTTGTTTTTTACCTGCAAAAGCAGATCATTAAGCTTTTGCTCCGTATGTTTCTTTTTGCGTACCTGATAGAGCAAATAAATAGTTATGCTTACTAATACTACCAGTAAGGCAATAATTAAAACCAATTGATTGGTCTGTATGGAAGAACTCTTGGAAATTTCGTCATTCAGATTTTTGGAATTGATTTGTTTATAAAGATCAGCTATACTTTTTTTTTCCGCTTCCGAATTTCGTTTATATAAGTTTACAAATTGATTGCTGTAAAATTCTACCGAATCTGTTTTTCCTTCTTTCAGATAAATCTTAGACAGGTAATCCTGGGCAAAAATATAATCAATATTCGTTACATCCTCTTTTTCCATTGAACGGGATATCTCAAGGAAATTGGATTTGGATTTTTTATAATCTCCTTGCTCATAATAATTGACTCCTATATTATACTTCAGGTTAAAGATTTCGTCTTTAAAATTCAGCGATTTATACAGGTCCAAACTCTTTAGATAATACCGGGTTGCTCCTCCGTAATTTTGTTTTTTATTGTTGAGCGTCCCTAACATCAAATAGGTTCCTGCCAATAATTTTTCATCTTTTGCCACTTCAAGCAATCGAAACAGTGTGTTTGATGCACTGTCTGCATATTTCTTATTCTTATCCGGATCCGCAATAAATTTATCAGAATATAAATGTCCCAGGTTAGAAAACAGATTGTTGTATATGATTTCAAAATTCTCTTTCTCATACAAGTTTTTATTCTCTTTCAAAAGCTGAAGAACTTCTTTGGTTTCCTGTATGGCTTCATCAGTTTGTTTTACATTGAGCTTAACGAAAGCTATATTTCCCTTGATCTTTATATGCTGCCGGATATCATTGTTCTTTTGGGCAAAAAAATCAGCCTTAATGAATTTTTTCAGGGCTTCATTCGGAAGCTGATTGGCCATATCGGTATTCCCCAATATATTATAGATATGCGAAAGATCAGTATAATTTTCCTTCGCTTCCGGTATTTTTTGTAAGTATAGATTAATTTTTGGAAGATATTCTTTGCTTTCCTTTTCCTTTCCCGTAAGGGTCAGAAGGTATCTTTTTGCTGTAAGAGCAAACGCCTGGTCAATGTCCTTTTCTGAAGAGAAAACATGATTCAGGTATATCAATGCACTGTCTACACCAATTTTCTGATAGATAAAGAACTTATCCTTATAAAATTGTGTGCTTTTCTGTTGTGAGAACAGGAAAACAGACACGGCAAAAAAAATAAATACAATGATTCTTTTCCACATTATTTAATTCCGGATATATGAGACCAATATAATTAATTTTCTTCTTAAAGAGATAAAATATCAAACAATGTTCAGACACTTTATGTATAATCAAAGAAACACCTTGTGGAACCAAAGTGTTTCTTTTTAATACAAAATTAACCGCATGAAAAAACTACTTCATTGTTGAAAATCAATTCAAGTAAAAAAGCCGTGCGGATAGCATCACGGCTTTAGAGAAAGTTATCATTTTTTAAAAGTTATAGTTCGCATGTGCTGATAATGCTTGTCCTGTGGCAGTTGCTTCTTTTTTTAGTTCTCCGTCTACAAAAATCTGAACTTTCAAAGTAGAAGAAGCATCAGCACCCATTGCGTTCATTCCTACGTTTACTCCTATAGCGCCTGCAGGAACGGTGATTTCCGGACTTGTCCATGTGGTACCGCTAAGGCTCGTTGCTGTGGTAAGAGTGGTATCATAACCATAAGTCACCATATCCATATCACTTCCAGCAGAAGCAGTAGCTTTGAAAACTACCTTATGGCTTGTTCCGTTGTCATCATCGTCATTGCTACATGAAGATGTAATGCCTAAAAATAATGCCGTTAATAAAACAACAAATGTATACTTGAGCGTTTGGTGTATATTGATTTTTTTCATAATTTTTGGTTTATTATACTACTATTGGTTTAAAATTTATAAGTTATCCCTGCTTTTCCTCCTGAGGCTATCGTACCACCCCCGAATTCCACATTTACTCCGAAATGATCCGTAAAATAATATCTTGCTCCGGCTTGCCCTGCAAAACCAACTCCTGAAGATTCTCCTCCAAAATAGTCATAGTCTGAGCCTTTATACTTGTAAGAGAATGAGTTGTAAGCTAATGTTACCCCTGCATAAATATCCCACTTATTCGGTATTTTAAAAAGAGTATTAAAGTGGTAGTTCCCATTCACTCCAATTCCGATCCAGGTTCCTTTGATATCTCCTGTATATTTTTCGGTAGTAAAGCTCGCTTCGGCTCCTATGGTGATGTCGTTATGAATTCCATAATCAAAACCCGCATAAACAGGCATTCCCCATCCATTTGCTAATCCGATACCTGCATTTACCTGGGCTTCCCCTTTCTGTACTCTTTGTGCATTCATCATTCCAAAAAGTGAAATCAGGCCCAGTAAAAAGATCTTCTTTTTCATTTAATATTAATTTTAATGTTTAATTTGAGTAATCATGTCATTGTGACTTAGGCAAAGCTATCTATACCCCACACAAGCTGCAATCCTCAAAAAACAGTAATTTTTTCTACCTATTTTTAGGTATATTGTATAATTTGCCGATCTCGTATATTTGACAACATATACCATCATAAAATAACACGAAGCAATACCACAGTTCTTGGTGTATTTTTCTATTTTTGGATGGCAGCAATCCTTACACAGATTATGATAAATAAATATGTATTTTTCTTACTATTTTCAGTATTGGGCTCATATAAAGCAAGTGCTCAGGGTAGTTATTTCTATTATCTGGAAAAAAAGAACAGCAATTTTGACAGTCTGGTTGCCGCTACCAATAATGAAAGCATAGATACAGTAAAAGCGCTTAAATCTTATCAGATTGCGGCTACCTATTTCACAAGGCAGGATATAGAAAATTATAACAAATACCTTAAACAAGGGATCAGCAGCGCTTCTAAAAGCCAATTGTATAAAGATATAGGGCTGTATTACCAATCTTTGATCAATTTTACTAAGCCGGACGTAGTCAACCTTCTTGAGAAAGATTTTACCCGTATAGAATCCATCCTGAAAAAATATAAAAGTAAAGAAGCAAAAAAGATACGGGTTATTATGCTTCAGAATCTGTCCTTATTTAAAAGGATGCAGAGTAAAGAGGTGGAATCTATGAATATCATTATCACCAAAGCGATTCCTTTGGCACAATCCATTGGAGATAATGAACTTATTGGCAGCTTGTATAAAGGGGTTGCTCTTTCTTTTTACAATTCGCAGGATTTTACAAAAGCTATAGAGCATTGCAATACTGCTGAATCTTTTTTTAACAGGTTAAAAAAACAGACTCCACAATCGAAAGGTTTTCTCGGAGAAACTCTTTTGGTAAAAGCAGAGTGCCTCATGAGAGAAAATAAGATGGCAGAAGCGAAAAAAGAATTGAATAAAACCTATGCCATCATTAAAGACTATCCGGAATCCAATTTTCACTCTTTTTACTTCAGTACTCTGGGATATTACCAGATGAAACTGGGGAACTTTTCTGAAGCATTCAAAGATTTTGATTTAGGTCTCAATAATGCCGAAAAATATAAGAATACTGCTATCATTGAAAGAATAAACTTGTTTAAACAGAAAATCTACCGGGAGATGAAAGACTATCATAAGTCCAATGAGATCCTGGCCGAAGTGTGCAAAACATCCCCTTATAAAAAGAACAAGCAAGAAACGTTAAAAGAATTGGTGAGAAACTTCACTGCTCTCAAGGACACAGCCAATGTTAATTTATATGGGGAAAAACTTATCAATTCTATTGATAGTAGCAATACTGTGCTTATCCATCAAAATATAGCCGACCTCGAAGCCAGATACAAAAAAGCAGAAACGGAAAGAAAAATCGCCCGGCTCAATAAGGAAAAAATTCAAAAACAATTGGAGGTCAATAAAAAAGACTCCTATTTATGGATTTTAGGATTGGTTTTACTACTGTTTCTCAGCTTGCTGATTTTCCTTTTCCTTCTCTACAGAAAAAACAAAAAACTGTCTGAACAAAAGGAGATCAATCTTCAGCAAAAAATAAAAGACATCCAGCAAAAGGAAGAATTATCGCTTACAAAAGCTATTCTGGAAGGCGAAGAAAGGGAAAGGGAACGTATTGCCAAAGATCTTCATGATGGTCTTGGCGGAATGCTTGCGGGCGTTAAAATCAACTTTTCCACCTGGTCATCCAATAACCTGGAAGCGGATCAGCATAAAGATTTCTATAAAATTCTAAATCAACTGGATCATTCTGTTACGGAATTAAGACATGTAGCCCGGAACCTAATGCCCGAATCCTTGTTGAATTTCGGCCTGGAAACCGCATTAAAAGATCTCTGTGACTTTTATACCAGGAAAGACTTGGAAGTGGATTTTCAGCCTATTAACATCAGTAAAAACATTCCTTTATCCATACAGCTCAATATTTATCGAATTGCCCAAGAGTTATTGACCAATTCAGTAAAGCATTCAAAGGCAACCAATATATTGTTGCAATGCTCCCAATCTGAAGAATATTTCATGATTACCGTTGAAGATAACGGGAAAGGATTTAAAGAAGAAGATTTTAAAAAATCCAAAAGTATGGGGCTCCATAATCTTAAAAACAGGGTGAATTACCTCAAAGGTAAAATGGAGATCAACTCAGATCATGAAGGAACCATTATCAATATTGAATTAAACACCTATGCAATCTCATAAAATAAATATCGTCATTGTAGATGATCACCCCATCGTTATTGAAGGGTTGAAAATGATGCTTAAAAACCAATCGTTCTTTAACATCTCCGAAAGTTTTACTTCAGCTTCGGAGATCACTCAATATGTAAAATCCAATATCGTTGATATTATCCTACTTGATATTACTTTGCCTGATGCCAATGGTATTGAATTATGCAAGGATATTAAGAAGATATCCCCCGATACTTCTGTTATCATGTTCAGCAACCGTTCTGAGCGCAGCATTATCATGCAATGTATCCAAAACGGAGCCAGCGGTTATTTATTAAAGAATACCTCTATCGAAGAGCTCATAGAATGTATCAAGGGAGCACTTTCCGGAAATATTGTATTCTGTAATGAAACGAAACAGATCATCAGCAAACCTTCTCAAAGCGAGCTTTCATTACCCAGACTTACCAAGCGGGAAAAACAGATTCTGAAACTTGTCGCCCAGGGAAAAACAAGCAGTATGATCGCCGAAGAGCTCTTCCTGAGTCCTCTTACTGTGGATACCCATCGGAAAAACCTTTTACAGAAATTCCAGGCAAAGAACTCCACAGAACTTATTACCATCGCCCTGCAACAAAATATGATAGAAGAATGATTAGATAAAAAAAATACCGCTGTTGGGCGGTATTTTTGTATTGTAATATAACTTGCTTTGATTTATAGCTCTAAGAAACTATGGGCAACTGAAACACTTTTCGTTCCACTTCCTTCAACCGTTTTAGTTTCCGCAACTTCACCATCAATCCAGATCGTTACTGTTAACTTAGAATCTGCATGCAACAATTCTGCGTTAGCTGCTAAATTTAATTGAGACTGACTTGAGTTTACAAAAAACTCTCCGCTTGTCCATGTAAAACCTGGTGTATCGTAGATGTTGTTTGCACTTGTTCCAACCTGTGTAAAAATCGTCTTGAATTTACTAAATGTAGTTGGCGGCGGAGTAGATGGTCCCCCATTCACTATTTTCGCTTCAAACTGAACAATATGATCTGTGAATTCTTCATCGTCATCATCTTTACAAGAATTAACAACAGAAATTACCGAGAATAATACGATGAATAAAAAAGAAAGTCTAAGTAAACTTTTTGATTTGTAAAATTGCTTCATTTCTCCAAATAGATTTTTAATGTTCCAAATATAAGTTTTTTATCAATATAAAAATAACTTTTTTGAAAAATTTCCAATAAAGTTTTCCAAACAATATCAAATCAATAAAAAGAAAAAACAGAGTCAAATTTTGCAATTTATTGATTAAATCAAAATTCAAATAAAGTTCATAAATAATTACTAATCAATTGTTAAAATAAAATTAATTTAAATGATAACTTTAAATACAAAATATTCTAATATCAAGTCCTTTTTTTAATTCAATTTATAACTATATTTGCTTTATGAATTTAGATTACATCATTCGAGAACCGGAAAATATAACTCCCAATACACCTGTACTTTTTATGCTTCACGGATATGGAAGTAATGAACAGGACCTCTTCAGTTTCAGAGAAACACTTCCTCAAGATTGGCTTATCGTAAGTTTCAGGGCGCCAAGAACAACTCAATTTGACGGATATTCCTGGTACGATATAGATTTTGATAACCCTGAAAATTTTATAAATGTTGATCAGGCCAAGGAATCTCTTCGGGCTGTTTTGGAAAGTATTCTTGATATCATTAACCGTTATGGGCTATCTGAAGGGCAGACTCATCTTTGCGGTTTCAGCCAGGGAGGAATCTTGTGTTATGCTCTAGCTTTACAATATCCTGAACTGTTTAATCGTGTGGCCTGTATGAGCGCTTATCCTGAAAATAAATTATTGGGCAACATCATTAAAGACAAAAAGAAGCTGGAGCACTTGCGTTTTTTTATCTCTCACGGAACAGATGATGCCGTAATTCCATTAGACTGGGGAAGAAAAGCAGCAGACCTGTTATATGATCTCAACTGTTATTTTACGTTCCGCGAATACATGAGCGGACACGGAGTCAACCAAAAAAACTATATGGATTTAATGGAGTTTTTCTCAAAATAACCCATATTAATCAAATAATAACTCATTATATTGCAGTTTATACAAAGATTCTCACCATTGAGAATCTTTTTTATTTTTCGTAAGGATAATTTCACTAAATTCAGTAAATGAATTTAAGATATTTTATTCTTACTCTATTTTTCAGCATTTTCATCAATGCACAAAACGCTTTTGAAATAAAAGACGCTAAAAAAACTGTTATACCTTTCAAACTTATCAATAATCTTATTTTCATTCCTATTACTGTTAACGGAGCAGAGCTTACCTTTTTACTGGATACAGGGGTGGCTGAGACACTGCTTTTCAGTTTAGAGAATAAAGAGGTCAGATTAAGCAATGTGGAAAAGATCAGGTTTTCCGGATTGGGCGGAGATCTAAGCATCGATGGGTTCAGATCGGATCACAATGTTGGAAAAGTGGGAGATAATTTCATCAATGGCTCCATGACGGTTTTCATCATTACCAATCAGGAATTCAACATCTCTACTCATGTTGGAATTCCTGTAAATGGAGTTATTGGCTATCATTTCTTTAAAAATCATCCTGTTGCCATAGATTATCTTTCAAAAAAAATCACTGTTTATAATGATGACCGTTTATTCAGAAAGAAAGCACAAAAGTTTGAAGAATTCCCTATCACCATTGAAAAAAGCAAACCCTACATCTATGCAGATGTAGAAATGACGAATGAAAAGAAAAGCTCCAAACTACTGATCGATTTGGGAAACAGTGATCCTATCTGGCTCTTCCCTACCCTCATCAAAAATTTTGTATATAACCGGCCTAATATCGATGACTTTTTAGGAAGAGGTTTTAATGGCGACATTTTTGGCAAAAGAAGCCGCATTCACAATTTTTATATCGGTGACTTTAAATTTGAAAAACCCCTTACTGCAATGCCGGATGAGTACTCGATCCAGCATGTAACCATAGTAGACAATAGAAAAGGTTCCGTAGGAGGCGAAATAATGCGCCGTTTTACAGTTATTTTTGATTATCCTAATGAGAAGCTGTATTTGAAAAAAAACAGGAGTTTTGGCGATCCTTTTCATTTTAACATGAGCGGGCTTGATTTCAGACAGGACGGACTTCAGTGGGAAAAAGATTTTGTTTCCATAGAAACTACCAAAACCAATAAAGTTGCCGCTGAATTGACAGCGGGTGAAAGATTTCAATATAAATTTGTCTTAAAACCTATTTTCTCTATTTCCGGAGTAAGAAAAGATTCACCAGCTGATCTGGCTGGCTTTAAAAAGGATGACCAGATCATTACCATCAACGGAAGCAAAACTTCCGATATGACCTTGGAAAAAATCATGGAAATCATGAAATCCCAGGAAGGGAAAACCATCACTATGGTGGTACAGAGAAAAACAGAAAAACTGACCTTAAGCTTTATATTGGAAGACCCTATTCCTTATCAAGATCAAGATTAATATGAAAACCGAAGAAACCACTTTAGACAAAATAAGAACCCGGCCGAGGTTCAAAATGTTTACAGACCTTACCAAAGAAGAATATGCAGAAAACCTGAAAACTTATCTTAATGAGCACAAAGATGAGTTTTCCGGCAACATCAACAAGGAAGTGGCTACTATTTGTGTAGAAACAGAAGATGATAATTACTGGAAACCCAGGCTCTCATTAAGAATAGAAACAGAGGACGAGCAAACCGCCATAAGAGGTGTATTCGGACCTAGTTCAGCAGTATGGACGTTCTTCATGTTCCTTTATTTTTCTTTCACCATATTATGGATGACTTTTTTCACCATGTACTACGTTGAAAAGCAAATCAACAGCAAAGAATTCCCATGGGCTTTAAATGCTTCTTTTGTTATGCTTGTGTGTATAGGATTAACGTATGCCGCAGCAAGATTCGGACAAAACAAGGCCAAAGGTGAAATGCTGAAACTGAGAAAGTTTGCAGAAGAATCTACCCTGCAGTTTGAGAAGAAACCTTAATCATGAATTAAGGTTCTACAGTTTTCGGAGTTTCTGGCATTTGTTCCAGCACTGCTTTTGCTGCTTTTATAGAATCCACCACTTTTTCTCTGTTATCCTGCTCCTGTACTATTTTTTCAATATTCGGCTCGATCATTTTGGTCATTTCCTCTACAGAAATGTTATTGGCATTAGGATCATCCAACAGTTTTCTCCAAGGTTTTCTTTTACCCCACGGATAATCTCCATATACCAAAACAGGTGTTCCTTTTGCTTTTGTAGTCGCTCCACCCGGATTTAACACCCACGTATCTGCATAGGAATACAGCCATTGAGCATCTTTCATAAGCAATCTCAGACATGAATGCGATGCCGGATAACCCGGAAGGTCATACTGATGCCATCCAATTCCGTCATGATTAAAAATATTGAAGTTATAAGGCAATTTCCATTCGCTGCTTACGGTGGAGATCGCCAGTTTTTTCTTCCAGTTGGCAAACGTTAAGCCGGTTTTTGTCTTTGCAGCTTTCTTACCCATACTTGTTGGCCCCCATTTCACCAATGTCCCATTAGAATATACTCCGTAAGCTTGAATAGGATATGAAAAAACCACAAACTTTTTTACGGGACTCAATACGTCAAGCTGTGCCGGGAAAGGTGAATAAGACATCAATGTACTATCAATCTTCACTGGAACCACCAATGTATCTGCATTCCATTTATTTTTAGAATCCAGCCTGTTCAAAGCAAGAATAACATAACGTTCTTTTTCAGTATACTGCTTACTGAAGACAGAAAACATGGAATCTCGAAGTTTTTTATCTTTCGGAAGTATAAATGCTCCATAAAATCCATTATCCTTCATGGGAGCAGGAATAGACTCTTTTTGTACTACAGAATCCTTTTTAATAGAATCCTGCTTCTCCGCCGGAGTCTCTATGGAAGAAGTATCTTTAAAAGTATCGCTTATTTTCTCTATTTCTTTTTTACATGAAACCAGCAATAAAGCGCATAAAGAGGCATATAGAAATGATTTTTTCACAAATATGTTCATAAAATAAAACAGGTCATTTAGTTCCGCTACTGCAGTACAAATATCAGACCTTAAATTGAATAATGCTAATTATTCATAAAAATATCGTGAAAATACGGTAACAAAAATTTAAGGAGAAACAACCCTATTTCGGGAAATAATAAAATTTATTCTCGAGGGCTCCGTCTTTTTATCAGTTTGTACCTTTTTTAAAGGTTTTCCCTGATACTTTTCATAAACAGCTTCTCCTTTACCTACAAAAGTTATTTTTTCAATGGATACGATCTCTTTTGGAATATTTGCTCCAAACCAAAGCTCATCGGGCTTTTGTTTCCAGGTAACTTCATAAAAAACAGCATTTCGGGGATAATCGGAATTAAAATTTTTCTTTACATGGCTGAAAGCTATCTCATTTCCATATAATGTTGACATTGTACTGTCTTTTGATTGAATTGCCAATGTGATCGGATGCATCAGCAGTGGGTTATCTTTCAATACATCATTTTGATGAAGAGAAGCATTCTTATTGATCAGTTCCTTAGAATCTTGCTGACAGGAAATCAACAAAACAAGTACAAAAATTAAATTCAAGCTATATTTCATTTTGTCTGATTTTTTTTAAGTTGAGAAATTAGGTACAAAGGCGACGTAAACGTATAATCATGCTTTGCAACCGGCCTATGACACTCAATACATTCCTTATCAAAATCCGGTGTTTCTCCATAAGGCTTCAGGTCATTCCCTTTCCATCTGCCCCAACCCCAGCCTTTTGTTGCTGCATATTTTTTGGCATCTTTTACCATAAACTCTACCTGAATGAATTCCCCTGGCGTACTATTCCCATCCTTCTGAAGATTTTGTTTCCAGGCAGCTTTTGCTAAAATACTTCCATCAGGCCATGAACTTATCTTACCATCTTGAATAGCTTTTACGGCAACATCATTCCCAAAAATAATACGCATTGTACCATTATCAAAACGATCGGTTATACTGATTGCCTTCCAGTTACGATAACCCGGAATATACTGTAAGCCATTTAATGCGGGCTTTACGTGGGTATCTTTCATTTCATTGCTAATGGTTAGATCATTTTGTTTCTCAATATCATTTACAAGGGTGGCTTCGGAAGGCTTTTTCGAAGAAAGTGACAAGGCATAGTCTTTTAAAATCCAAATTTGCTCGTTATTCAGTTTTGCTGAAGAATGTATCCATGCATAACTCGGAACCGGCATCTCACCGGATAATATTTTATTGATCGAGTAATAAATAGTAGAATTCTGCTTAGCTTCCGGCCAGGAATTCCATTTTGAAAAATCAAGAACTTCACGTCCCTGTCTTACATGGGAATTAACTAGGAAATTGGCAGGAGTAATTTCATCATACCACCGAAGATTGACTTCCGAAGAATGACAATCAAAACACGAATTCCTTAAGATGGCATCTATTTCTTTGGGAACATTTACAAGATGTTCGGTCTTCATTCCCTGATCTATTTTTTTGGGTCTGAAAAACTGCAGTCCTATAAAGCCAATAAGTAAAATCAAGATCAATTTATTTTTCATGGGAAAAGAACTTATAATTTAGATTTGAACCAAAATTATAGAAAATCAATACATTACAACTCTATTTTGTTAATGAAAAGGAAAAATATAAGTGTAAAAGCGAATATTTCCCCGTGAATAAATCCGTATTTTTGAAAAATAAAGAACTATTCTTCCTTAATGAAAAAATTCAATCTTTATATCACTACCTTTCTTGCCATAGGCATTGTGATTTTGCTGGTCAGTTTTTATTCATTCAGATATCTATATTCTTCATCTAAAGAAGATCTTCTCAACAGCAAGCTGGAAGCAGGAAAAACGGAAGCACGGGAAATTGGTATGTTATTAGAATTCCAGTTGAAACAAGGAATTCCCAAAGAAACCGTCATCCAAAATCTTCAAAACAGCATTTCTAATACAGATACCCAAAGTGGTTTCATTTGTATGTATAATCGAAAAGGCATTGAAATTTGCCACCCGAATCCTGCATTGATTGGACAAAAAATCAATAAAAATAATTCCGGTTACACCTCCGGCAATAAAAAATCTGATTTTATTGAAATACTGAATGCAGGTAAAGCAAATACCGGAATACGTAATTTTAATGGAAATTCAGGGCGCAGTTCCGAAATTGTAAGTGTATTCCCGGTAGAAGGCAGCGACTGGATGGTGGCCTCCCACGCAAATATCAAAGTTATAGAACAACAGATTTCATATGTATACTTAAAATTTTCGCTGGTATTTTTAATTTCTACTCTATTGATTCTCGGAATCAGTTTCTTCCTGATCAGAGTAATTTATAAAAAATATCAAAATCAGACAGACAATGAAATCAAAAATCTTAATGATGAGATCAACGGTTTAACTGCATTAAATACACAGCTTAATGTTATTCATGAAAAATATCAAAACAGTAATAACAACTTTAATACAGGAAACCTGACCGAGAATTCAAAAAGAAGGATTATTACTTACCATAAAGATGAGCTTATCTCTTTGGATTCCAGGGATATTGCTTACTTCTTTTTAGAAAATAATATTGTTTATATCAAAACAAATTCAGAAAGTCAGTATAGTATTACCTCAAGTCTTGATGAACTGATCAAAACTTTGGACCCAAAAATGTTTTACAGAGCCAACAGGCAGTTTATCATTAATGTAAAAGCAATTACTACGATTCTTATTTATGGTAAAAACCAACTAAAGCTTACTGTAAAACCTGAGCATACTGAAACAATACTCATCAGCAAAAATAAGGTGGCAGAATTTAAGAAATGGCTCGAACAATAATTGTAAATTATACCTGAAATCTCTGATAAGTAAAAACATAATGTAGTGACTGTTATTATTTGTCATATCTGATTACGCCATACTTGCCCTCATAATAATCGTTGTAAGCCAGCGAAATTTCATGGTGCGTATTCATCACAAAAGGCCCCGTTGCGACAACAGGCTCCATATATTTTTCACCTCCAAAAAATATAAGATCCACGGGATTGATACCGATATTCTTTATTTCAATTTCCCCTTCCCTTTGTTCAAACACGAGGAGGTCACCCATGTAGTATTCATTATCATTGACTACTAAACTTTGTAAAGGAAGGTATGCGGCATATTCCATTGTTGGTTCCGTTCGCAGGGAAAATAACTGTCTTCCTTCAAGGTGTAGATGATATATAAATTGTTTTGAATAAGCCGGGATTTCTGATCTCATATCCTCAAAATCACCAGCTACAACTTTTATCCACCCACTGTTATTGGGGAATACCTTCAATGGGACATCTGTTTTTTCCACTGGCAAATAGAATGGATCTTCAGCTTTATTTTTTGCGGGTAGATTAATCCAAAACTGGAAACTGTGTATTAATGCAGTATCTGTTGTGGGATCGGCGTGAATACTTTCATCATGCACGATGCCGTTTCCTGCTTTCATCCATTGCACGCCACCGGAATGTACCTTGGCGTGATGGCCTCTACTGTCCAAATGTTCTGCTTCACCATTCAGTATATAGGTAAGCGTTGCTATACCTCTGTGTGGATGGGCTCCCATCCATTCCTGTTTTATATTTATCTCGATTAATGGCAACAGGTGATCAAGAAATACAACTGGTCCCACTGCCTCAATAAAACGATTGGGAAGAACTCTGTCAATTTTATAATTTCCAATATCGGCCCTTTTGCCTTGCAATATTCTTGAAATGGGTGTGATTTTTTTCATAAATATTTTACTGCTGAATTATTACATGCAAAATTCCTATAATTTCCTGGTAAGGATCGATGATATGCAGCAATAAAAACCGTTGATTTACATCAACAGTTTTTTTTAAGGAGATCGTATTTTACCTTTTGACAGACTGATTGCGGATTCGGCTAAGCGTTTCTTTGGTAATTCCTAGGTAGGAAGCGATGATGTGCTGTGGGAACCGCTGCAGAAAATCGGGATATTTTCGCAGCAATTCCTCATATCGGTATTCCGCAGTATAATTGATGGAAGAGTGTAATCTACTTTGCATAGCCATATGATGGGCGTCGTCAAATTTTATTCGCAATTGACAAAATGCAGGAATAGTATTGACTTTATCATACCATCCGTCTGCTTTTGGAAGCATCAGGACTTGGGTTTCCTCCCACGCATCGATATTATATATCGATGGCGTTAATTTATGATAACTTTCCCTGTCCGAGGTCCACCAATTCTCTATCGCAAGGTTCAGTACGTGCTCATTCCCTTTCTCATCTACTGTATATTGGCGGACAGCTCCCTTTACAATAAAAGAAATATACTTGCATACATCTCCTTCCTGTAATAGAAACTGCCTTTTTCTGAACTTTCTGGGAATAAATGCCTCACGTATCAACTTGATATCCTCTTCTGAGAGTGGAACGGAAGTTTGTTGGTCAAGGTAATTTAAAAGCGCAGTAAACATATTGTAAAGATAAATAAAAGGAATATAATAATCTTCGCAGAGCACTATGGAAAAATGTTGATTTAGATCAACATAATTTTTTATCATATCTCATCGTAGGCTAAAGTTGATCCCAGATACCTTTGTTTAATAAAAAACTGGACAAGCTTATACATACTTTAAAATATTAAATCTAATAATATGAACAGAACAGAAGGAATTTTGAAAGGTAAACATGTAATGATCGTTGGGGGAAGTTCGGGTATCGGACTTGCTACGGCTAAGAAGGCAAAAGCAGAAGGTGCAATAGTTACGATTGTGGGTTTTAATCCCGATCAGACAGAGCGCATAGCCAACGAAAATGGATTTGAATGGAAGGCTTCTGACGTTACAAAACAAGAAGCAGTCAAGGCAGCCTTATCCGATGTTAGGCAGGTTGACCATTTGGTACTACTGGCAGGCACTTTTGTTGCCGGAACAATTTTAGAGGCAGATTTAGATTATCTGCATAAAGCATTCGATGAACGTATTTGGGGAGCATTGCATATTATACGTTCGCTTGGTGAAAAGCTATCACCGGAGGCATCGATCACTTTTACCTCCGGTGTTTTGGCAGACCGTCCAGGGCCGGGAACTGCGATATTAGCAGCTGCATCATCCGCGGTGGAGTCTTTGGCCAGAGGCCTTGCCCTTGAGCTTGCACCACGCCGTGTGAACACTGTCTCACCGGGAATTACTGACTCACCTCTTTTGTCCAAGTCTCTAGGTTCCGGCAAGGAGGCATTTGTCAATTCGATCAGAGAAAAGCTTCCATTGAAACGTGTTGCGACGACGGACCATGTGGCATCAGCTATTTTATTTCTTATGGCCAATGAAATAATGACTGGAGAAACGATGCATGTGGATGGAGGGCAAAGGCTTATTTAAACATTTCAGGATTAGATCTATTTAAATAAAAACTCACATTTTATGCTTAAAAACATCAATATCAATCCTTTTTTTGCAGGACTATTCCAAATTGGCTTTGTAACCAGGGATATCGATAAAGCCGCCGATTTTCTGACTGGTACAATGGGTACCGGCAAATTCATGAAACTTTCAAAACCAGAGATCAGTGATCAGACATGGAACGAGGAACCGATCGATATAGTGGTTGATCTTGCGTTTGGACAGTGGGGAAATTTGAATATTGAGCTTATACAGCCTATCGAGGGTGAAAGCTCTTATAATGAAACACTTCAAACTTTTGACTGGATTGGCATCCATCACATCTGTGTTAAGGTACATAACGTTGATGAAGCATCTGCGGACATGGCGGAAAAAAATATACCGTTAATCCAATCCGGAAGGTTTGGGGATCATAGTACTTTCCACTATTTTGATACAAGGCCTTTTCTAGGCTACTATACGGAGGTGCTATACTTCGATGAAGATACGGAAACCCTCTTTGATAAAATTGCAAGAAACGATTTTTAAAACATAATAAAAACTATTTTTATGAACAACACACATCAGGAACGTCCTTTTAAAGGAGAAAATGACCCGTTGATATTTTCAGAGATCAAGGCTTTTCTAAAAGCACTTAACAGTGGTGGAGGTGCGCCATTGGAAACTTTAAGCCCTGCCGATGCTCGCCAGGTATTGATTGACGCCCAAAATTCGGTGGAGGTTAGTTATGCAGGTATAACAGAATCGGAAAAAAAGATCTCACAAAATGGATACGAGGTCAATATCCATATCACCAAGCCGGAAGGTGTAAAGGAGGGAGCACCGGTCTTTATATTCATCCATGGTGGCGGTTGGGTTCTGGGCGATTACCCGACCCACAGGAGACTGGTAAGAGACCTTGTGGTGAGCAGCGGTGCTGTCGCTATTTTCCCGGATTATAGCCCATCCCCTGAAAAACAATTTCCAACTGCTATCAACGAGATTTATGCTACGTTGGAATGGGTAGCGGAAAATGGTGGCGAGATCGGTGTAAACGCCACCAACCTTGCTGTTGTCGGAAATAGTGTCGGTGGAAATATGAGTGCTGTAATCACATTGATGGCCAAGGATAAAAAAGGACCTAAGATCAAGTCGCAGGTATTACTCTGGCCAGTGACGAATGCTGATTTTGAAACAGAGTCGTACAATCTTTTTGCCAATGAAAGGTTTCTGACAAAAGGAATGATGAAATGGTTCTGGGATAATTATCTTCCTGACCCCACGAAGCGCAATGATATTTATGCCTCTCCGCTGCAGGCAACTCTCGAAGAATTAAAAGGGCTTCCCCCAGCGTTGGTTCAAACAGCGGACAATGATGTCTTACGTGATGAAGGTGAGGCTTATGCGAGAAAATTAGATGAGGCAGGCGTGGCTGTAACACTGACTAGATATGCAGGTACTATACACGATTATGGTTTGCTTAACCCCATCGCAAATGTTCCCGTAGTGCAAACAGCTTTATTACAGGCCGGGGCATTTCTGAAGGATACGCTTCAGTAAGTTGAAGTTGTTGTAATGTCAATCCGACTAACGTTATTATCTTTAATAAAACATTTTAAACAAAAAATAAAAAATATAATGGAAAATTTATTTGACCAACTACAAGAATTACACATTGCCGCCTGGAATGAAAAAGATATAAAAAAACGTGAAGAGTTTCTTAAAAAGATTTACGCGGATGATGTCAAGATGTATGATAATGAGTTTATCCTTGAGGGTTTGAAAGCTGTTTCAGATTTTATAGGAAAGCTTATTGCAGAAGATCCTGCTTATACGTTTTCCGCAGTAAAACATATAGAGCCACTTCAGAACAGTGCAAGACTTTTTGGGCGTATCCAGACCGGAAAGGGGACACTTAACAGCATGGACTTTTTCCTGACCGAGAACGATAAAGTAAAACATCTATATGCTTTTATTGAACCTGCCGGCTAGTAAGCAGAAATAATTAAGAGGTCATCCATACCATAAACGATCGGCTTTCTTCGAGGAGCCTACTGATCTTTTGTGCTTTAGAATTCCATTTTGATGGTATAATTGTTCGTTTTGTACTAATTTCTGATATTTTACCATCAATGGTAATCCTAAATAATTGGAGATTCTCCTGAAGAATTTATTTACAAACTGTTCAGTTTATGAATGGTCTATTCAAAAAGGTTTTCTTAAATTTTCGGCGACCTGCTTTGAACCTGCTTTGACAAGTCACCGAATAGGTCACTTTCAGATTATTAATTTTTAACGCTTGAAACCGATATAAAATAAAAAAACGCTTTAAAACAAATGTTTTAAAGCGTTTTGCACTATTTGATTCAATAGTTGCGATCCGGACGGGACTCGAACCCGCGACCTCCGCCGTGACAGGGCGGCATTCTAACCAGCTGAACTACCGGATCAATTTTTTTAAAGTAAATTGATAAACTTATGCGATCCGGACGGGACTCGAACCCGCGACCTCCGCCGTGACAGGGCGGCATTCTAACCAGCTGAACTACCGGATCAATTTTTTTGAAGTAAATTGATAAAACTTATGCGATCCGGACGGGACTCGAACCCGCGACCTCCGCCGTGACAGGGCGGCATTCTAACCAGCTGAACTACCGGATCATTAAATTTAAAAGAGCTTGTTTCTTTTTGTGATTGCAAAAATACACCTTTTTTAGTTACCTGCAAATTATTTTCAAAAAAAATGCCTCCCATAGCTGGAAGGCGTTCATTATCAAAGTTATTTTTTTACAAGTGTGCGCTTAGCTTTTCAGCAATAACGTCTTTTGGAGCTACTCCTACTAACTTGTCTACTACTTCTCCATTCTTAAAGATAAGAACTGTAGGAATATTTCTGATGCCATACTGCATGGAAATTTCCTGGTTGTTATCTACATCTACTTTTCCTACTACTGCTTTTCCTTCAAAGTCAGCTGCTACCTCTTCAATGATTGGTCCTAACGTTCTGCAAGGTCCGCACCATACTGCCCAAAAGTCTACTAATACAGGTTTATCTGATTTTAAAACCGTTTCCTGGAATGAGCTATCTGTAATTTCTAAAGCCATTTTATTTTTCTATTTAAATTAATATTATATTTCTCAATTATTTACAGTTCAAAATTAACACTTTTAAGCAATAAGCTTATCTATGTTCAGCATTTGTTTTTTCTATAACGAAGTCATTAGAAATTTCTTTCAAAGCCGTTACTAAAGTGTCAATATCTTCTTTGGTCGTTAAATGGCTAAACGAAATACGAAGTGGTGTACATTGGTCCATTTCATCTTCAGACAAAACCATCATCATTACCATAGAAGGTTTTGAAGCCCCAGAAGAACAAGCACTTCCCTGAGAAATTGCTACTCCTTTCATATCCAGCTGAAGGCCAATTAAAGGGTTTTTATAAGGCAATAATGCACTTAAAACCGTATAAAGGCTGTTTTCTTTTTCTGCACTTCTCCCATTGAATTTAATCCCCGGAATTTCAGCGGATAATCTTTCTATAGTATAGTCTTTAATTCCCTGCATATGATTCGTATATTCCTCCATATGTTCAAGGGATAATTCTAAAGCTTTTCCTAATCCCACAATTCCGCTCACATTTTCAGTTCCAGCTCTTAAGCTTCTTTCCTGAGGTCCTCCGGTAATGATTCCTTTCAAACCTGTCGCTTTTCTGATAAAGGCAAACCCCACTCCTTTCGGTCCGTGGAATTTATGGGCACTGCATGAGGCAAAATCAACCGGGATTTCAGAAAAATCGAGGTTCATATGTGCCATAGTTTGTACCGTATCTGAATGGAAAAGAGCGTTATACGCTTTACACAATTCAGCAATTTTTTTAATATCTGCAATATTTCCGATCTCATTATTAGCATGCATCAAGCTTACCAAAGTTTTTTTATCGGAAGATTTTAGCAATTCTTCTAATTTAGTAAGATCAATATCTCCTTTTTCATTAGGCCGGATATAAGCTACTTCTACCCCTTTTCTGCTTTTCATATCCAGGATACTTTCAGAAACACATTTGTGTTCTAAAGGGGAACTGATGATTCTCTCCACTCCAAGATGTTCTACAGAAGATTTAATGATCATATTATTAGATTCTGTTCCACATGAGGTAAAGATAATTTCAGCGGGAGTAACGTGTAAATAATCTGCAATCTGCCTTCTTACATTTTCAATCAGGATTTTAGCTTCCTGACCGAAACTATGTGTAGAAGAAGGATTTCCAAAATTCGTCTTCATAATGCTTATCATTGCATCAATAACTTCTTCTGAAATAGGTGTGGTTGCAGCGTTATCTAAATAGACTTTATTCATTTTTACTTTTACTTTTTACTTTGAATATTTTAATTCTACTGAATTGAAATGATAACTGGAAGGAACAGCAAAAATCATCCAAGGGTTTGAAATCACCTGTATTTCCATTCCTCCAGAAATATATTGTGGAACTTCAATATACAAGATATTATCCTTCACTGAAACACTTTTTATCTCAGTGATTTTATGATCTCCTGATCTGAACTCTCCCAGATTGTATAAAATAACTTTTTTATTTTTAGGAAAATCCGGATAATTAACTGTGGGCTCTTTGCCAGCTTCTACAATTGTAAAGCTTCCGCCTTTTATCGCTTTTTGAAATTCCTGTTCATTCTTCAAAATAACAAATCCGGGACGGCTTGCCCCACCTTGCGATTCCGATATAAGAATTTCCGCATTAGCCTGCATATCCTGAGATTTTTGGGTTTTGGAAGGTGTGTTAGCGCAACTCATAAAGACCGCAAAACACCAGACAAGCAGTTTGTTCATTATTACATTTTTACCACCCAAAATTAGTGAAAAAATTGATAATGTCCTTCATTTGCCCATTTAAGCATATACTTGTCTCCTGAAGTATCTCCAAAAGCTATGATTTTATCGAATTTTGTATTGCTGATTTCTTCTTTTATCCTTACCAGTTTTTCTTTTCCATTACAGTTTTTCCCGATGAAATTTCCTGTAAAAATGCCATTTTCAAACTCAGCTTTTGTAGAAACCAAACGCATTTGTAGGGCATCTGCGAATGGTTTTGCCCAAATATCCAATGAGGCAGTAACCAATAGGCTTTGTATATTACTGCGATCCATATTATTAATGAAATCGAGGGCATTTTCCCTAATAATACCCGGATAATTCTTTTCGAAAAACTCTTTTGATTTCTTTTCTATCTTTTCCTGGGTCTGTCCTTTAAGAATAGAACCTATGAAACTCTTTTTTACTTTTTCAGTTTCAGCGAGCTTTAATTTTAATAAAATGAAAAGCGGAACATGCTTAATAAATTGTATCCGGAATTTGGTGGAATCATAGAATCTAAGATACATAAACATCGTATCTTTATATGTAATAGTGCCGTCAAAATCAAAACAATACAATTTCTTCATAGGACCTTAAAGCTTTAATTTTTTGAAAATAAATTCAGGGATATTCCTGATGACCATCATAATAACGCCCCAAACCGGTAAAACGTATGCAACATTCTTTTGTTTTTTATAAGCTTTATAAATGCAATCAGCTGCCTGTTTTGGAGTAGCTGTTAATTTCGGGTTCAATGGCAGTCCTTCCGTCATTTTCGTAGCCATAAAACCAGGCTTTACTGTCAGTACATGTACTTTTTTATCAAATAGGTAATTTCTTAAACCACTTAAATAGGCTGTAAAAGCTGCTTTTGCGCTCCCATAAATAAAATTACTCTGTCTTCCCCTGTCTCCTGCTACGGAAGAGAGACCAATAATAGTTCCGAATCTTCTGCTTTCAAATTTCTGGGCAAAATAATTGATCACAGGGACCAATTTGGAATAATTGATATCAATAATTCTTTCCGTATTCTTATTGTCATAAAGACCTTCTTCTGTTCCTTCCCCCAAATATCCCGTCGCACAAAATAAAAGGTTGGATTGAATGGTATCAAAAGTATTGTAATCAATCTCTTTCAACAAATCCAGCTCAATGACTTCAGATTGCTGAAGAAATTTCACATCAATATGTCTTGCAAATCTTTCCGTAGTTTCTTTATTTGAGGTAAAAAGATATATTTTTTCAAATTTTTCCCCTTCCTGAAGTGCTTTTTCCACAAAAGCCTGTGCTACTTCAGACGTGCTTCCCAGAACTATCATTTGCTAGTTATTATTTATGATTCTTTTGTGCTGCAAAGACACAAATTTAGGATTTTGAATATTTTTAAGATAATTGGTCAATGAAGATCGGCTCATGCTGTCTTTCGTGAGATAGATCCTCCCTCCGAATTCCTGAACAATCTGATCCAGCTGATCCACCAATTTTTTAAGCTTTGAATTAACTTTAAAATCCAATGCTAATGTATATCCTTCAAAAGGAAACGAGTTGTAAGCCTCCGGATTATTTTTCCCAAACAACTTTAATACAGCCAAAAAGGAACCGTTTCCACTATTGGCAATAGTTTCAAGAATTCTTTTCATCCCCTCTTTTCCGGTTTCTTTCGGAATCACCATCTGATATTGAATAAATCCGGACTTTCCATAAATCTTATTCCATTCATTAATGGCATCCAAAGGATAGAAGAATGTTTCGTAATCAATAAAGTTTTTAACTTCTTTTTTAGCTTGTTTCTTATAATATAGCAGGTTAAAAATCTTTACAGTAAGTGCATTCAGGACGAAATTGGGAAAATAGAAAGGTACCGTAGGCTGAAACTTCTTTTTCAGTCTTAATGGGTTATTCTTTAAATTCTGAGGTAACTCATGCTGAAAAGCGTGTTCTCCTCTCATTAAAATACTTCTTCCTATATTCTTTCCTTTTTGAAGACAGTCAATCCATGCAACCGTATAGGTCCAGCTTTCACTTTCTTCAAACAATCTGAAAATTTCATCAAGATTCTCCGCCTTGATGCTTTCCTGACGAATATAAGCAGTCTCTATATTTTTAAGCTTGAATTTAGCAGTCAGTATAATTCCTGTAAGTCCCATTCCGCCAATGGTCGCCCAGAATTTATCTGAATTCTCTTCACGGGAACAGGTAATGATCTGCCCGTTTTCGTTCATCAATTTGAATTCAATCACATATTCTGAAAAACAGCCTTCTGCATGGTGGTTTTTTCCGTGAACATCCGATGCAATGGCACCACCTACGGAAACAAATTTGGTTCCGGGAGTTACATATAGAAAATATCCCTGCGGAACCACTACCTCCAATACTTCTGAAAGCAGAACTCCGGATTCACATTCAATAATTCCGTTTAAACGGTCGAAACTGATAAATTTATTGAGTTTTTTGGTGGAAAATATATATTCTCCCAATGAAGCATCACCGTAACATCTTCCGTTTCCTCTTGCAATGACTTCATTATGACTGAGTACAAATTCTTTTATTTTACTGAAGCTGTCATCAGACCTCATTTCTTTTTCCACTATAGGATAATTGCCCCAGTTGGTAACCTTTTGTATAAAATTCGGCTTCATTTTTTAAAATAAATTTGAATTAAAAATGCAGCCACCCATAATAATAAGGTAACTTGAATATATCTGTCTCTGTACACAATTTTTGTCGGTGATTCTGTTCTGTTATATACCAAGGTCTGCTGCAGGTATCTTAAGAATGCAAATACAACAAAAATAACAGTATAGAAAACCCTTTCATGAAACCTGTCCTGCACTTCCGGTGATAAGGTAAACATCAGATAACAAACAATAGCTAATGTTACAGAGATTGAAAGTGCAATATCAGCAAACTGTACATTATAACCATCCAATGCTCTTCTTGTTTTTCCTGAAACCTGAGCATTAATAAGCTCTCCTCTTCTTTTTCCGATGGCTAAAACCAAAGCCAGAACAAAGGTCAATAAAATAGCCCATTGAGAAATACTGATTCCTGTAATATAACCTCCTGCCAGCACCCGTAACACAAATCCAATAGCAATAATGAAAATATCAATGATCGGAACATGTTTTAACTTAAATGTATAGGCCAGGTTCATCATGAAATAAAACAGGATAATGGTGGCAAATTTCCATAAATCCTTATGGAAATAGGCTTGAGCAAAAAATACAAGAGCTATGTCTATAACAATTAAGCTTACAAGAATTCCTATGGCATTGGATTTTGAAATAGCTCCGCTTGCGAGAGGTCTTCGCCTTTTTTCAGGATGCTTTTTATCCGCTTCAATATCATTATAATCATTCAGGATATACACTACACTTGCGGCGAGGGAAAAAATGATAAAAGCAAATATGCTTTTGATAAGCAAGTCCAGATTGGTAATATTGCCAGAAAAAAACAGTGGGACAAAGACGAAAAGATTCTTTACCCATTGCTCTACCCGCAGCAATTTCAGATATTTCTTCATTTATGTTATTTCAATTGCAAAAATAGTAATTTCAAAATTTATAGCATAAAAATACAAAAAAAACCGCCGAAGCGGTCTTTTAAGAAAATATTTATATAGTTAATTAACTATTGTCCCTGTTGGGCATCATTAATCATTTTTTCATTAGCAGTGATAGCAAACTCAACTCTTCTGTTTTTTGCTCTTCCTTCTTCTGTATCATTAGTTGCCACTGGCATGCTTTCTCCTTCTCCCATAGCGAACAATCTGCTTGAAGCAATTCCTTTAGCTGACAGATATGCTTTTACAGAATTTGCTCTTCTTTCAGAAAGTTTCATGTTATAGTCGTCTGAACCTTTGCTATCTGTATGTCCGTAGATATTGATGTTAGTATCCGGGTTGTTGATAAGCACCTGAGCCAGTTTATCCAGATTGGTTTTAGCTGTAGCTGTAAGATCTGAGGAGTCAAAAGCAAAGTTTACGATACTTTCGCTCATGGTGATTTTAATACCGTCTCCTACTCTTTCTACTTCAGCTCCCGGTAAAGTTTCTTTAATCTCTTTAGCCTGCTTATCCATTTTAGAACCGATAACATTACCTGCTACACCACCGATAATACCTCCTAATACAGCACCTAAAGCAGCATTTTTACCTTTTCCTACATTATTTCCTAAAATACCTCCAATTACTGCTCCTGAAGCCACTCCCACTGCCGTACCTCTCTGTTGGTGATTAGAGTTCTGAACAGCTTCACAGCTTGTTAACAACAATGCTGATGATAAAAAAAGTGCTCCGATATATGTTTTGTTAAATTTCATCTTATTTAATATTTATTATTAGTTATTATTTCATTCCTGTTCTCTGGAAGTTGTACACAACTCTAACTGTGCTGCCATCGAATGGAACATTTTGTTCAAGCGAAAACTGGTCTGTACTTTGGTTGATCAGATTTAAAGTATATCCTGCGGTATTTTGCTTTGCTTTTGTACCGGCAGCAATTTTCTTGAAAGAGAAAGTGTTTCCTCCTGTCGCATCAATTTTGATCGGTTGAGTAACGGCAGGACAAGATCCTCCCCCATTTAATGTATAAGCCCCGGAATAGTTGTTAGGAATTAATCTCCAGTGGCTTCCTACAAAACATTGAGCATCCGCTCCTTCATCAAAAGGTTTGATTTTATACTGTTTATCGTAATCAATACTTACGATTTGCCAATCTCCCTTTAATTTAAGGAATTCCGCTCTCTGGTTTTGTGATGTTTTTGCATTGTTAACTGAGGAACAAGACACTGCAAAAAGTGATGTTCCCAACATTCCTGCAAGTAGTAACTTTTTCATATCTGTTTATTATTTTAGATACAATAAAGTTACAAAAAACCGTGCCAAAATTATAAAAAAACAGAAAAAGTCCCAGAGATTGGAACTTTTTCTATTGTTAACTTTATGTAAGTATACTGTTTTATAGCTTAATTGCTTTTCCAGCAGGCTTATTCACTTTTTTAGCCGGCTTTACAGCTTTTTTGGCACCGGAAGATGATTTACCGTTATAGAAATTAGCGTATGCATATTCAGCCGCTTTTTTCAAATCGATCACTCCACCTGCCTGAGAGAAATCTCCGAACTGGTTTTCTGTACTCGGATTGCTTGATTTTACTAAAGATTCAATGATCTGATCAGGCTTAAGATTTGGCATATAAGATAACAGAACCGCTGCTGCACCTGCTACAACAGGAGAAGCCATTGAAGTTCCCTGAAGATATCTATACTCATTATGAGGAACGGTAGAATAAATTTCTTCACCCGGAGCGAATACATTCACCATCTTTTTATTAAAGTTAGAGAAATCAGCTCTAAGCTCGTTATTTCTGTTGGTACTTGCTCCTACAACAATAACGTTGTTTACAAACGGCTTTTCATCTGTTACATTCTTAAAGTTAGTAGGATAAGCAAGGTGCTCAGCTACATCTTCATTTTCATTTCCAGCCGCTTTTACCAAAAGAACGCCTTTATCCTGAGCATATTTGAATGCATCCCAAACTACGTTTTTACCAGGAGAAACCGGTTTACCAAAGCTCATATTCAAAATTTTAGCTCCATTGTCTACTGCATATCTGATCGCATTAGCAACGTCTTTATCTCTTTCATCACCATTTGGAACGGTTCTTACAGACATGATCTTCGCTACTTTTGAAGCCACTCCGTGCTGAACTTCTTTTCCCTGAGGAAGTCCCGCAATAATACCCGCAACGTGAGTTCCGTGTTCTGCATCCGGTCCTTCATAATGATTGTTTCCATAATTTTTTTCAGAATAGTCATCATAGTTATCTCCTACGATTTCTTTTCTTGGATCATAGCTTAGGTCGTACTGCTTAGACTGAGGTCCGAAATGGTCTATTGCCTCTTTCATTTGAGACTTCATTTCTTTTTCAAAATCAGCAGCAGATTTTCCTTTGAATTCAGGGCTTTGAGCCACCTGGTTTAAAATCTGAAGGGCTATAGCATCTTTTTGATCCGTTGAAGGTTTTATAGCAGCAATATTTTCAGCCGTTACAGATTTACCATTCAATAATTTAACCATATTAGGAATCAAATCATTGATCATAGTATACGTCTGCATACTTTGCTTTGCTTCCATACTTTTCTTGCTGAAAAGCTCCTTGGATTTCATATACATCGCAAATTCTTCCGGCATTTTAGCCTGATTCGCTTTATTTTTCGCAGAGTCTTCTCCTTCAAATACGGGCTTATATTTGGCAACCACTCTGGTTACTTCCATATTATCCACATCGATGTCGCCGTTTTTACCTCCTATAAAGTTCCATCCGTGAATATCATCGATGTATCCATTTCCGTCATCATCTTTTCCATTGTTCGGAACTTCATTCGGATTTGTCCATATATTTTTAACCAATCCTGGATGATCTACCTGAACCCCGCTGTCTAAAACCCCTACAACTACCGTTGTTGGCTTCAAACCCTTAGATTCTAAAAATTTATAGGCATTTTCCGTATTCACTCCGTATACTTTTGCCGTAGCGTAATCTTTATGATACCACGTCATTAAATCTTTATCCTCTTTAGGATCCACGGTTTTCACCTGTGCTTCCTGGGCATATGTAAAGCTAAATCCCGCTAAAAAAACAGCAGCTAATAATACCTTTTTCATGTTAGTATGATTGTTTAATATTTTTAATATAAGTCAAAGATTCCGGTCCTTTGTTACAAATTAAGTCCAAAATTGACAAATCTTTTAAAAATCCCAATTTATCCGAGAATGTTTGATAGTATTCTTCCATTTCAAATTCCGATGGAATCTTAGCTGAAAAACGTTCTCTGAAATTGATCTCTTCCGGATTTTTGATATATTCTACATTCAAAGAGTGTGCCTTTTCTGTTTTTAAAATCTGCTGGATGATTTCCAATCCTTTCAAATTAAAATTTATCAGATTCCTTTCCTCAATATCAAATATCTTTCTGATTTTATCTTCATAATATTCGAAATACGGAGAACTCTGATAGGCAGTTTGAATAGATTTCCAATGAAGCTTTCTCCAATCTTCGGATTCGGAGATTTCAATATCCTTTAATTCTCTTTTTCCGTTATGACTAATCGGGATGATCAATGAAAGTTTTCCGTTCGCTCCAAAAATATTGGCTCTGTTTCTATATGTTTGTTTAGGAAAGCTTTCAAACTGTTCCAATACAATATTATTTTCAGGATTCAGGAAAACTGAAAACCATGAAATAGGTGGTAAATAAAATACCGGTAATAGTACATTCTTCATATTCATCATACAAAAATGAAGTATTTTCTCAAATACTTCATTCTATTTCTAGTTTTATTTAATTATAAATCTTCTTCTGTTTTTTTCTTTCTGAACAGCTTCACAAAATATTCCCATCCAAAGAATAAGATAAGGATCATGGCAGCAATCCACCAGTAAGAGGTTTTGTTAGCTTCCCCAGTATTGGTTGCCTTGAACATTCTTTCCCAACGGATTTTGCGCGGTGCCTGGTAAGAAGAGCTAGCATCTGAAAATGCCCCTTGTATACTCAACCATGTAAAGATTGGTTTTCCTACGATATTTTCTTCCGGAACGAAACCAAAGAATCTTGCATCCAATGAAGCATCTCTGTTGTCTCCTACCATCATATAATAATCCTGCTGGATTGTGTACTGATTAGCTTCTTTTCCGTTGATGAAAATTTTACCGTTTTTATTTTCCAGGCTATTGTGTTCATATTCGGAAATAATCCACTGATACATGGGAAGTGTTTCTTTATTGATGGCTACTACATCTCCTTTTTTAGGAATTCTTACAGGACCATACCAATCCTGGTTCCAAGGTTTGTTGATAGGAAAAATAGATTGAGTAGTATCAATGCTTTTTGTATAGGCTGTTTTATCAGCATTTAATTTATATGAAATGGTTGCAGAGTCTTTCGGATAAATGTTTTCTTCCATTGAAATAACATTCGGCAGAGCTTTAATTTCTGTTGCCGTTTTATCCGTTAATCCTTGGAACATATATACAAAACCTTTATCAGTCTGCATTTCTCTTACCGGCAAGAATCCGTAGGTGTTGTACATTCCCGGAATATCCAATTGTGTTCCTGTATTCACCGTGTATGCATGCTGAACTTCCTGGTCTCCAAGAACTGTTTCCGGTTTTCCATTCACGAAAAGTCTTCCACCTCTCATTTCAAATGTATCTCCGGCTGTAGCCACGCATCTTTTGACATAAGGATCTTTTCTATCGATTGCCGTATGCACTGAATCCTGAGGATAGTTGAACACTACCACATCATTCTTTTGTGGTTTATTGAACTGAAATATTCTTGTGTATGGTAGTTTTACGCCTTCAACATAAGATTTAGGATCGTCTTTAGGATTTCCTTTTTCTCCGGAATCAAAAATAGTTCCCTGTAAGAAAGGGATTGCTACAGGTCTCATCGGTAATCTATACCCATAGCTCCATTTGTTCACAAATAAGAAATCTCCAACCAGCAATGTTCTTTCCATAGATCCTGTAGGAATTCCGAAAGGCTGGGTTACAAAAACGTGGATAATGGTTGCAAAAACCACAGCAAACGTAATAGAACCTATGAAAGTATCTTTCTTTTTAACATTTTTCTCTTCATCCGTCAAAAATAATTCGTTGGCACTTTCATCTTCCAATTCTACATCTTTGGAATAGTTTACCGTTGCCATGTAAATAAACGGCAAAATCACTGTAAGAAGCTGATGCTGGAAAAGGTTTTTTCCAAATTTCTTCATTAGGTAAATATGAAAAACAGACATCATGATTGGCCCTACAATCGGCAAGTAGGATAAAATAGCCCACCATTTCGGATGCTTTGTTTCTTTTAGGATAATGAAATAATTATAGAAAGGTATAAATGCGAATAACGGACTGTAGCCCATTTTCTTGAACAGCTTCCATGTTGAGATCCCCATCAATATGGATAGGATGAGAACATATACTGTATAAGTTAAAAAGTAATTCATAAATTTTCGTGCCTATTCTGTTAATTCGTGTTTAGCAACTTATTATTAGTTAATCATTATGAAGTTTTGTTACAGTTTACAGTCCCAAAACGTCTTTCATGGTAAAGTTTCCTTTTTTGTCTTTAATCCATTCCGCAGCCACTACCGCACCTAATGCAAATCCGTTTCTGTTGAAAGCGGTATGCTTGATCTCAATCTCATCTACTTCACTTCTATAGAATACACTGTGGGTTCCCGGAACCTCATCTTCGCGGATGGCAAAAATACCTAATTGATTTCCTTGTGTATCGTCTAATTTCCAGGCTTCAAATTTAGGGTTATGTTTGAAAATTCCTTCCGCTAAGGAAATAGCCGTTCCACTTGGAGCATCTAGCTTGTGGATGTGGTGAATTTCTTCCAATTGACAGGAGTATTCATCTACGTTCTTCATTAAATCGGCTAATTTTTCGTTCAAAGCGAAGAATAAATTTACGCCTAAACTAAAATTGGACCCATATAAGAATGCTGTATTATTTTCAACAGCAATTTTTTCAACTTCCTGTTTCTTTTCCAGCCAGCCCGTAGTTCCACAGATAACCGGAATTTTGTTTTCCAGACACGCTTTTATATTATCAAATGCCACTTCGGGCAAAGAAAATTCGATAACGACATCCGGATTATTAAGATTTTCAGCAGTTGGAGTTTCTTTCAGGCGGGCAACTACTTCATGCCCCCTTTTGGTGGCAATTTCATCGATGATCTTACCCATTTTACCATATCCAACCAATGCAACTTTCATATGCTTATTTCTGTTTTAAAATCTGTAACTTAAACTTAGGCCCGTTTTAGGAGGTGCCATTCCATACTGATCCTGGATTACTGCGGGATTTAGAGACAAATCAGGGTCATGACGGCTTTCATAAAGATGAGCATCTACCACTGCGTCTACTATATTCAGTATATATATAAGCGCCGTAAAGGCAATAGCATAATCTCTTTGTCTTTTTGCCCTGTCCTGGGCATTTCCCAGCGCCACTTTATCCAAGTTAGGGTGGCTATCAACAAATTCGTTAGGAGTTCCGTTTAATTTGGCAATGTAATATTCCCGGTACTTTTTGTATTGGTTATCATTCCAGACCGCAATTCCTACTCCTGCTCCCACAGCTCCCCAAACAATTGGAATTTTCCAGTATTTTTTGTTGTAATACTGTCCTAATCCCGGAAGAACTGCAGAATATAATCCTGCTTTTGTAGGATTCAGTTTAAGGGTCTGTTTTGTGGGTCCGTTCGCACTTTCAAGATCTGCAATAATCTGGGGTTCGGATTTGGTAGGTTTTGCCGCAGAAATACTGTCTTTCGGATGATATTCGACCCGAATGGTATCATTGGGATTAACCTGTGAATATGCTGTTACGAACAGGCATAAGAAAAATGTGAAAAGTATTTTTTTCATTTATTTAATATGGGATAAAATATATTCCAGCTCGTCTTCATTTTTGAAGTCCAGAACAATTTTACCTTTTTTACCATTTCCGGAGGTTTTGATCTCCACTTTTACGTCCAAGATATCAGCAATTGTTTTCTGAGCTCTTTTATAATTGTTCGATAATTCCGGCTTTGCTTTTTTTGCAGCGGGTGATTTTGGATTTTTAAGAAGAGCGGAGGCCTGTTCGGTTTGACGAACATTCAACTGCTCTTTAATGATCTTATCAAAAAGAATTTGCTGTAGTTCATCATTTTCCAAGCTTATGATAGCTCTACCGTGTCCTGCGGAAATCTCACCGCTTCGGATCGCATTCTGGATATCCGGACTTAATCTTAGTAATCTAATCGAGTTCGTAATTGTACTTCTGTCTTTTCCTACTCTCTGGCTAAGATTTTCTTGAGTCATTCCAATCTCATCCAAAAGCCTCTGATACGTCAATGCAATTTCGATGGAATCCAGGTCTTCTCTCTGGATGTTCTCCACAAGAGCCATTTCCAACAATTCCTGATCGTTAACCAAACGGATGTATGCCGGAATAGAGGTAAGACCAGCCAATTTACTGGCTCTGTAACGTCTTTCCCCGGATATGATTTCAAACTTCTCTCCGTCTTTTCTTAAAGTAATAGGCTGAATTACGCCTAAGTTCTTGATAGACTGGGCAAGTTCGTTTAATGCTTTTTCGTCAAAATAAGTTCTTGGCTGGGTGGGATTCGGATAGATATCCTCGATAGATACTTCTACGATATTCCCTACAAATTTATCTGCTCCTTCATCTGTAGCAGAGTTGATTGTTGCTTTGGATTCGGCACTTAAAATAGCACCTAAACCACGTCCCATAGCTCTTTTTTTGTCCTTCATATTATGCTTCAAGCTTTAAGCTTATGGCTTAAAGCTAATTTTAATTTTTTACTAATTTTTCGTTCTTCAACAGCACTTCTTCCGCTAATTGAATATACTGGATCGCTCCTTTACTTTCGGCATCATAATTCAGGATGCTTTCTCCGAAACTTGGAGCCTCGCTCAATCTTACATTTCTGCTGATGATGGTTTCAAAAACCATTTCAGGGAAGTGCGCATTAACTTCTTCCACTACCTGGTTAGACAATCTTAATCTGCTGTCATACATGGTAAGAAGCAATCCTTCTATATCTAAATCCTTATTGTGGATCTTCTGTACATTTTTAATGGTATTCAAAAGCTTCCCTAATCCTTCCAATGCAAAATATTCACACTGGATTGGGATAATTACTGAATCTGCTGCTGTAAGTGCATTTACAGTGATCAAACCTAAACTCGGTGCACAATCGATAATGATGAAGTCATAATCATCTCTTACGCTCTGCAACGCCTGCTTAAGCATATATTCACGGTCTTCCTTGTCCACCAATTCAATTTCTGCCGCTACCAGGTCGATATGTGACGGAACAATATCCAGATTAGGTGTACTCGTTTTCTGGATACAGCTTTTTGTATCTACACTATGCTCCAATAAATTATATGTGGAATACTGAACTTCTTCAACTCCCAAACCTGATGTTGCATTCGCCTGCGGATCAGCATCAATAATTAATATTTTTTTTTCCAATACCCCTAATGCTGCGGCTAAATTTACAGCTGTTGTTGTTTTTCCAACTCCCCCCTTTTGATTAGCGATACCTATGATTTTTGCCATTATTAGAACTTTAAGCTTCAAAAATACACTTTTTTTCTTTGCTCTTCGTGAACGATGAAAGCTAAATTGAGTTAAAATATTGTTAATAAGTCTTTTATATCTTAAAAAAATTATCCACAAAAAATAGCTCTTTGTGGATAACTGTTCAAGATTTGTATTTAATAATATTATTCAAATTTCATGGAAATTGGAAATTTGAAATAGCTTCTTACAGCTTCTCCTTTTTTATTTTTTCCAGGAATCCATTTTCCTTTGATAGATCTAATAGTTCTGATTGCTTCATTATTGAAATCTGCATCTTCTCCATTGGCTTTGATTCCTGAAATCGTTCCATCAGTCTCCACTATAAAGGTAATTGTTGTTTTTCCACTTCCTTCAAAACCGGATCCATCGAAGGTATTAGTTACTTTTTTTCTGAATACATTGATTCCGCCCTCGAAATCCGCTTCAACAGCAGGTACTTCAATTTCTTTAGGATCTTTTTTCTCCACTGGCGGTTGTGGTTTCACATAAGGAACCGCAGGTCCTGTTCCCGTAGTTGAAATTGGAGGCGTATATGTATCTGATGTATTGGGTTCAGGCTTAAAATTATCAACAAGTCCGGGTTTAGCTGTTTCCGGTATATCCTTAACCGGTGTATCAGGAGCATCACTTGAAGGGGTAGGAACCACACTGTTAAACGTCTGTTGTTCCGGAGCAGTTGGTTGAACAGGCTGTACCGGAGGTGGAGTTACTTCAGGCGTTTCTACATCCACAGGTGGAGGCAAAACATAAACAGGTCCGGTAGGAACAGGTTCTACTGTTTTAAATGCCGAGATGATCATTGGCGTAATTGAAATGGCAGCCAATAAACCAACACCTACAAAGAGTGCTTTCGTTAGTAGTCTGTCTGATTCATTTCTTAATACATAGGCACCATATTCCTTGTTACGGTGCTCAAAAAGAATTTCATTCAAGCGAAATTCCTGGTTTTGGTGTAGGTGTTTCATCACTAGTAAATATTTAAACTGTTAATACTTGTGATTATTAGTTTTTCAATCCTTATCAATAAGTATTATACCAATATCAAAATATTTGCCAAAACTTTACTAAAACATCATCATTTTATAAAAAATTATACCAACCCATCTAATTTAACTATGTATACAATAATAATCTATTAACAATAAGGTAATTGCAATTTTTATTTAACATTCATAACCATTAAAAATTTTTAAAAATTCAACATAAATCAAAAAATAGTAAAAACCACATCCCCAAAATCGGAAAAATACTGAGATCTTTTTTTTGAACCCGAAATACATTTGTACCATACAAAACAATAACAAAAAGGGAAAGCTGAAAACCTAACAGAGTAAGCACTATTTAAAAACTGATAATTATGCCAACTTTAACACAAGAAGCAAAATCCAACTCATTAATGAGTATGCTATTAAAGCAAGTTTATGACACTGTAACCAACGGAGGAAATCCTGATTCTTTAGGACCAGATGATTTCATTGCATTTGATCCGGTAGGGGTTACTCTTTCTGAAGACACTTTTGACTATGCACTTAACGGGCTTTTCGGAGACGCACCTTCTCCAAAACCAATGTTAGATGGAACAGGAAAACCCATTCTTGACGCTAACGGAAATCCTAAAGTGGATATGGAAGCATACCAAAATGCTTTATCTAACAGCAAATTCAGAAAGTACCTTCAAATGGAGCAGTTTGCTGCAATGGTAGATGTTATTCCTTCTCAATTGCCACCTCTTACACCGGACGGAAATGGAAGATCAATGACGATCATGAGCATCATGAATGACTCTCAGAAAAGAGTTTCTAAAGTATATGAAGATCTTTTACAATGGTCTGTAGTTGTTGATACTCAGTTTGATGAAAAGGTTGAAAAGAAACTGGACTCTTTAAGAGATAAATTATTCAAAATTAAAAAAGTAAAAAATCCGGATTTTGATGAAAATGCACCGGTAGACGATATGAATAAGCCGGAAATCTTCCATACTTTCGTATCTCCTACTTATGCTAAATACATCGAGTATCAAATGAAATACTATGATGTGGTAGATGCCAACAACGAAATCAGAACTGCTGCTGACAATGGAGATGCTGAAGCCATGGCTAAGCTTTCCATCGACGGTAAAAACATGAAAAAACGTGAAGATGCGGCTTTAAAAGCATGGCAGTCTTTAGGATATAAGGAAGCTGTAGAAAGAATCCAGAATTATCTGAGCGAAATTGAAGAAAAGCATATGCTTGTCATCAAGAAAAGAATTCAATCTGAGTTCAGAAACAGCCAAAGAACAAGAGTATTGGATTACACCAACTATTCTCCTTCTATTCCTGTTGCAGCTAATGCCTTGAAAGAATCTAAAGGATGGCCGACCATTACCATTACTGAAGGAGAGTCTAATTACGACTATTCCAAAACAGTTCATAACTGGGGAGCTGCTGCAGGATTCAGCATGGGTATTTTCTCCATCGGAGCCAAAGCTGGTGGAAAACATGAAAAAACTAAGATCAACACAGACTATACTAATATGAAGATTTCTTTCAAATTAGGAAAAGTAAGAGTGGAAAGAGGCTGGTTCAACCAACAGTTCGTAGAATCCAAATACTGGAAATTACATGAGCAGTCTCCGCAAACACTAAACGGAGATATGATCAGTGACGGTAAAGGAAAAGGATTAATGCCTTCTATCATTACGGAACTGATCATCGCAAAAGATGTTTCTTTGGATTTTACCAATAACAGCACTGCCTTCACGGATGTTAAAAATTCAGTGACCTCAGGAGCAGCTGTGGGAATCGGGCCTTTCGTATTCGGAGGCAGCTACAGCTATGACAACCAGGATGTAAAATCCAATGCAAAATGGAATGGTAAAAAGTTAACTTCTGATGGAATCTACATCATCGGTTACAAATGCCATGTAGTTCCAAAATCTCCAAATCCAAATCCGGAGATCAAGAAATGGACAGACGGAAAATCATAATATCTTCTCTATAAAGAGTAACCGGCAGGAGCTTTTCCTGTCGGTTATTTCCAAAAACTAATACCTAAACTAATAGCCATGAAATATTTTATTGCCGTTTACCAAAAGCTGAAAAACATTTATATGTCTCAAAGCTCTATGGAAAACGATTTACCGATGATCTGCCCTTCTTTGAGAATCTATGAAAATGAAGAACTTGAATTACTGAAACCTCAAAGCCTGCTTAATGATGAGCAAAAAAAAGCTCTCTCCATTATTAAAAAACAGAATATGGCTTACGAGCTTAATTCTGTACCTATTTCTTCCAATTTCTGGGACCTGAATCCCAACAATTCCCTGTTTGATATTTATAGAGATATTCTTGAAAAAAATAATCTAAAAAATATTGAAGAACACCTGGATAAAGTATTAGAAACTAAAAGTACGATCCTTTTTGATGCAAAAAACAACGATACTAAAGAATTTAAAGCTTATAAAAAGTATCGAACCAATCATGAAACGGCAGTCAACAATATTACTACCCATCTGGAATTGTTTGACGGATTGGACACAGATGAAGAAAAAAACAACTGGAACGATCAACTGATCCACCTTAACAATATAAAAGAGCTTACCTTTTCCGAATGGAAAGTAAAAGGCTATAAAGATATCATTGAAAAAGAGCTTGCCAAGATCAACAAAGCAACGGAAGCAGATCTTTATGTAGCCATGGCTCAAAATGCCAAAAATACTTTTGAAGCCGCAGAAAAAACCGATGTAATCAATAACGCATCGATCCATGATATTAATTTCATTCCGTACGATTTTATGGAAAACGAATCAGGATGGAACAGCATGAGAATTGAAAAATCCGAGTTGGAAGGATTACACTCTGAAGCTAAGAATGCTACGGAAAACCTGCCTTCTGAAATTCTCTCCATCGATTATGACGAAAGCATGATTGAAGCGGTGGAACTTGAATACTCTTTCGTGCATTTAAAAAGAAGCTGGTTTAATAAAAACTTTATGCTTTCTTCCTTATTTGAATGGAATGAGCCTAAAAAAATATCAGACGGACAAACCATTTCCAATGATTTCAAGCTTCCGGCATTCCCTAAAACAATGATGCTGATGAAAAACCTTAAGATCATTTTGAATCCGGCTGTCAATAGTGAAGCGATAAGCAATCCGAATCAGCTGGTATATTTCGGTCCGCTGGTGATGAAGCAACAGGTTTTTGTGAATAAAAATAACAATCAAAAGTTTTTGAAAGCCATTACCAATGTGAAGACCATTAAATCCGATCAGCTTAATTATATGGCTAAGAAAACAGCTGCCGTTGAAACGGTAAAAATGGCTCCCGTTAATGACTTCTCCGTAAAACCAGCCGCTGAACCTGCACCTGAAGCCATGAAAGCCGCAGCCAGCACTGCTTTTGCCAATAAAATCAATCTGGGTGGAATGATGGGCGGAATCAAGATACCTGCAACCCATGGAGCAAGTCCGGTACAACCGGCACCACAACCTGTAACCCCTACTCCCACTCCTATAAAAGTTCCTTGGGGAACATGGGGACCCAAGTATCCAACCACTCCGATCCCAACAACTCCGCCACCGCCTACCGGAGCGAATGTTCAGTTCAAGGTTCTTGATAAAATGAATAACGAACCCATTTATAAATGTGCTCTTTCGATCAAAGGAACGAATAACAACAGGATTTTTGAGATCGAATCCAATGAAATAGGAATCATCAATCAGTTTATCCCTATCGGAGATTACAGTATTGAGCTCAGAATTGATGATTATGCTGTACTGCAACAGAATTTCAGTGTCACCAATGCGAATCCATTAACACTGGAATATAAACTTCAGAGAGAGGAAGTGAAATTCAAGTCTTTTTTCCTGATCGGGATGATCTGTGAAAGAATGCCTAAAATACCTATGAACCAGTAGGAGTATTTATACTGATGATTAAAGAGTTGGATGTTGAATAAGAATATCAACCTGAAACTCAATAGTTCGTAACCGAAACTTTAACTAAAAAACTAAAACCATGAAACTTTTAAAATATTATACAAAATCCCCGGAAGTTCTCACCCTTTGTGAACTTCTGTATAAACTAGGATATAATATTAAGATCTCTGACTCTTTTACTTTGGAGGTAGATGCTGCTGTAAAGGATTTCCAAAAGAAAAACTTTTTGGTAGTGGATGGAATTGTTGGCGTAAAAACCTGGACAATGCTTCTTGAAAAAACGGCTGCTCCGGTAAGCTCCATAAGCTCCACTGATAAATTCTTAAAAGAAAGTGATTTGATAGGCTTTGCCAATCAATACGGACTTGAATTAGCTGCCGTAAAAGCTGTGAACGAAATTGAAAGCAGCGGAAAAGGATTCCTGATCAATAATAAACCTAAAATCCTGTTTGAAGGTCATGTTTTCTGGAGCGAGCTTAAGAAAAGAGGAATTGATCCAAGCTCTTATTATAATGCCAATAATAAAGATGTTTTATATCCGAAATGGACTAAAATTTACTATCAGGGAGGTGTAAAAGAGTATGACAGGCTCAATGAAGCCATTTCATTAGGAAACGATCCGAAATTTAAAGATGCGGCATTATCTTCCGCTTCGTGGGGATCATTCCAGATTATGGGATTCCATGCTAAAAACCTTGGATATTTCGATGTGAATGAATTTGTTTCCAAAATGGAGATCAATGAAGGGGAACATTTGAAAGCATTCGGAAAATTCCTTGAAAAGAACGGGCTTTTAATTCATCTGCAAAATAAAAACTGGGCGAATTTTGCCAAAGGATATAATGGTGGCGGCTACAAGCTCAATAAGTATGACGAAAAGCTTGCAAAAGCATACGCTAAATATTCCAAAAACTAAAACACTTGTAACCATGGCACTTTCAAAACAATATGAATGGCTTGTGAAAGAGAACGGGCCTATCATGATCAAACAAGCATTAAACCTTTATGGCACTACGGAAGTTCCCGGCACCGCCAACAATGCTACTATTTTATCCTGGGCACAGGAAGTGGGACAAGACCCGATGTTCAATGGCGTTAAGAAATTCTATAATGCCGATTCCATTCCCTGGTGCGGACTTTTTATGGCGGTAGTGGCTAAAAGAAGCTCCAAACAGATCGTTAAAGATCCTTTATGGGCCTTGAACTGGGGAAATTTCGGGAAACACACTCCTACTCCCATGTTAGGCGATGTATTGGTTTTCATCCGAAACGGCGGCGGACATGTCGGCTTGTATGTGGGTGAAGATTCCACCTGCTTCCATGTATTGGGAGGAAATCAAAGTGATCAAGTCTGCATTACCAGAATTGAAAAAAAACGGCTTTATACCGCCAGAAGACCGAACTATATCAACCAACCCGTTAACGTAAGAAAAATTTCACTTTCTTCTTCAGGCACTGTTTCCAACAACGAGACCTAATAAAAAATCCTGCTTTCGCAGGATTTTCTTTTTTATCTTAGAATAATTCTTTTCTAATGATGTTCTGGCTTCTTTCAGGTCCTACAGAAACAAGGTAAACATTGATTCCTAAGTACTGCTCAATAAATTCGATGTATTTCTGAGCGTTGGCAGGAAGTTCATCATAGCTTCTTGCTTTTGTGATGTCTTCTGTCCAACCCGGAAGCTCTTCATAGATCGCTTCGTAATCGTAAAGCTTGGTTGTTGAAGATGTGAAATAATCGATGATCTTTCCGTCTTCCGTTTTGTATTTCGTAGCGATCTTTAAGGTATCAATTCCTGTAAGAACGTCTAATTTTGTAATGACAAGATTATTAATTCCGTTGATCATACAAGCATGCTTCAAAGAAACAAGGTCTAACCAACCTGTTCTTCTTGGTCTTCCTGTTGTTGCTCCGAATTCATGACCGATCTGTCTGATCTTCTCGCCTAATTCATTATCAAGTTCAGATGGGAAAGGTCCGTTTCCAACTCTCGTACAGTATGCTTTCGCAACACCGATTAGGTTTTGAAGAGATGTCGGCGGAACTCCTGCTCCTGTACAAACTCCTCCTGTAGACGGAGAAGATGAAGTTACGTAAGGATATGTTCCGAAATCGATGTCTAACATCAACGCCTGAGCTCCTTCGAATAAAACATTTTTTCCTTCGTGGATCGCCTCGTTCAATTCCAGTTCTGTATCAACGATTCTGTCCTGAAGCTGTTTCCCGATCTCTAAAAATTCATTGTAAATTTCTTCAACGTCTAAAGTTGGCTTTCCATAATATTTTTCAAACAGAGAGTTCTTAACTTTTAAGTTTTTCTCAATTTTCTCTCTTAAAATTTCAGGATTTAAAAGGTCTACCATTCTGATCCCCACTCTTGCAATTTTGTCTTCATAGCAAGGTCCGATTCCTTTTTTGGTAGTTCCGATTTGTGTTCCTCCGTGCTCTTCTTCACGGTACGTATCCAGCAAAATGTGGTAAGGCATGATGACATGCGCTCTTCTGCTGATAAAAATGTGGTCTGTTCTTAAGCCTTTGCTTTCAATTTGATTAACCTCCTTAATAAAAGATTTAGGATTGACCACTACTCCGTTCGCAATGATACATTTCCCTTTGCACTGAAGAACTCCCGATGGAAGAAGGTGCAACACAAATTTTTCTTCACCTACATAAACGGTATGACCTGCATTGTCTCCCCCTTGGAAACGTACAACATAATCCGATTTTGCCGATAAAACATCCGTGATTTTTCCTTTACCTTCATCTCCATACTGAAGACCTACAACTACGTAAGTTGACATATTTTACTTTTGTTTTTAGATTCGTGCAAAATTACTTTTAAAAAATTGGGTGAGCAAATTTGTGAGGAATTTTATTTTTTGGGTGTGTATGGAAATGGTTACGGTTTCCCTTTTTTTATTAATAATATTATTATATATATTTAGAATTAAAACAATTAACATCCATGAAATTCGATAAGACAATTACAACTATTCTCGCAATTATTAGCATTCTTTTACTATTTGCTTGTAGCTTTTATTTAACTAGTTACTTCATAAATACAGAATGCTCAATAGATTATAAAAATTATTTAATATCAAACAAGAGGATTTTAGACGCTAATGAATTTGGTGACTATTTTGGAGGAATTATGAATCCTATAATAGGTTTAAGCGCAGCTTTTATAACCTTTTTAGCGTTCTACATTCAATTTGTTGCTAATAAGCAAATTACTAATCAATTTAAAGTTCAACAATTTGAATCTCATTTTTATGAAATGCTAAGATTACATAAAGAAAATGTAAATGAAATTCAAATCGAACAAACCACTTTAGTTTCAAATAGGACTTCAGCTGGAGTACATATTAATTGGACTAAATCTTACAGCGAAATAAAGGGAAGAGATGTATTTATTTATTTCTCAAATGAATTAGAAATTGCTTATAAAACCATTCTAAAAATTAATTCTGATAAAGAAGTAGCTTTTGATGAAGCATATAAAACATTTTTCAACGGTTTAGAAAAAGAGGATAAATTTTTTAATGAACTTTTAGCAATTAAAAATATACATAAAACTGAATTTATAGATAGAACAGTTAAAACCAAACTACCATCTGAAATTGATGGTATTACTATTAAATCTACATTTCCATTATTTGAAGGACATGAAAATAATCTAGGACATTACTACAGGCATTTGTATCACACAGTTAAATTCGTTGTTAACTATGATAATAAGATTATTGATTATACAAATAAAAGAAAATATTTACAATTACTCAGAGCTCAACTCAGCAATTTTGAACAAGTTATGTTATTCTATAATTGGGTTTCGGGATATGGAAAAACATGGGAAGACAATAAATTCTTCAGTGATTATAGAATGATTCATAACTTATCTAGCAAATTATTTTTCGATGAGAATTTTTTCATCAAGATAAAAGAAGATATAAGAATAAATAATCCAAAATTTTTAACAATACCTAATAAATTAAATGATTATTTATATGAATCTGACGGTTAATAAAATTTCTAATTAAAATACTAATTATATTAAAAAACGAATGACAAAATTGAATAATTTATCATTCGTTTTTAAATTTTACGGTGACAAATAATAATTAAAATTCCAACAAAACCTCACCCACAGCCCCAATCTCCCCCACAAAAACCTCATCATGCGAAATCATCAGCAAAGTCCCATGATAATCTTTGATAGAATTTGTAAGGATCTCTACATTTTGAAGATCTAAATTATTCGTCGGTTCATCGAGGATGATCATATCCGGAGCTTTATTACTGATGGAAAGTCCGCACAGAAGGATGCGAAGACGTTCTCCGCCACTCAGAACATCACATTTTTTGTCCCACGTTTCTTTTCCGAATAAAAATCTGGATAATAGGGTTTTCACTTCAGATTCCTGTAGGGCGTTGCCATTGAACTGTTGGACAAACTCATATACAGTAGAATTTCCATCTATTAAAGAATATTCCTGGTCAACATAAATCGTTTGAAAATCTGCTTTGGTAATTTTCCCTGCAGATGGTTCCAAATCTCCCAATAGCAATTTAATCAATGTTGTTTTTCCGGAGCCGTTAGAACCTTTGATGCAAATTCTGTCACCACTTCGGATTTCAAGACTGAGATTCTCTTTCCAGAGATTTTCTTCCCCATATTTAAAATTAATCTCCTCCGCAGAAACCAGAATTTTTCCGGAATGCAGATTCGAATCATTAAAATTAACTTTCATCTGGTCAGAATTCCTTACAGACGAACGCAATTCCCGCAAATCCCCGGAAATATCGTTGATTTTTTCGGCATGAATGCTTTTTAATCTGGAAGTATTTTTCTCTGCATTATTCCGGAGCGTGTTCATCATGATTCTCGCCACGCCTGACTTCTCCTGTTTTCCTTTTCCTCTTGCATCGAGCTTTTGTTTTCTTTCCAGTGTTTCACGTTCCTTTTCTTTGGCCTTTTTCAGCGCCCGTTCCTTGGAATGAATATCGTTTTGCAGCGCCTCATTTTCAATGGCTTTCTGTTCGGCATAAAAATCATAATTCCCGCCGTATATGGAAATCCCTTGGTTGCTCAGTTCGAAAATAGTATCCGTCAGATTCAGCAAACTACGGTCATGACTTACCATTAAAACAGTAGAACTTGTTTTCTCTATAAAATCATAAAGCAGGTTCCGTCCTTTCAGATCCAGATGATTCGTGGGCTCATCCAGTAAGATAATATCCGGTTGGTTGATCTGAATTCCTGCCAGAAAAACTTTTGTTTTTTGACCACCGCTCAAACTTCCCAGTTTTTGATACAAGTCTTCATTCTCAAGTTTCCAGTATTGTAAGGCGTTCTGACAGCGTTCTTCGATGTCCCAGTCGTCATTCAACGTTTCAAAATAGATGTCATCCACTTCCCCACTGGTAATTTTTTGAAGGGCGTCTAATTTTTTATCGATTGTAAGGCATTCGGCAACGGTCAGGTGATTAAAATTCCCGAACATTTGCGGAACATACAACAGATCCCCTTGAATATTGATATTTCCTTCCAAAGGTTCAATTTCGCCGGCAATCAATTTCAGTAAGGTAGATTTTCCCATGCCGTTACTTCCGACCAAAGCAGATTTGGTATGAGGTGGTATCGTTAAATTTATAGAATTAAAAAGCAGATTTCCCGCGGGAAACCCAAAGGATATATGATGTAGAAAAAGCATGATTTCTTTCTTAATTAAGGTTAAACTTCAATAACTCGAATGGTTATTATTCAATTAAATCTGAAAGAAACTGTATCCTACATGTCTGTTATTTTGGGTTTGTGAGTACAAAGATAGTGATTTTTTAAATTTGCCTTTTATCTTTCACTTTGTCTTTCTGACGAAGAATCTCTTATCCTCTATCAATAACTTGTCGATAGATTCTTAATTCCACTTCGTTTCATTCAGAATGACATTTCAACTTAAATCCTTTTCGGAACCTGAAATAAAACAGGAAAATATTTTCATCAAAAATCCGTAACTTTGCCAACTACTAATTTTATTTATGGAAAGCATTCAAGTTCACGACAAAACATTCGTGCCTTATCTAAAGGACGCCGAAATTCAGGAGATTGTAAAAGCTACGGCTTTAAAAATTTATGAAGATTACAAGGACGAAGTTCCTGTTTTCATTGGGGTTTTGAACGGAGTGATCATGTTCTTTTCTGATCTTTTAAAATATTATCCGGGAGAATGCGAAATTGCATTCATCCAGATGAGTTCTTACGTAGGAACAGAATCTACCGGAATTGTTTACCAGAAAATGGAGCTTACCAAAGACGTGAAAGACCGTCACATTATCCTTGTTGAGGATATTGTAGATACAGGGAATACGGTGGAAAGCCTTTTCAAATATTTCAAGGAAACACAGCGTCCGAAATCGGTAAAGCTGGCTTCTTTCTTATTAAAACCAGAGGTGTACAAGAAAGATTTCAAACTGGACTACATTGGAAAAGAAATTCCTAACAAGTTTGTTCTTGGTTATGGATTGGATTATGATGAATTGGGAAGAAACCTGCCTAATTTATATCAATTGGAAGAAGGAAAAATCAACGAATAATTTCAAAATCTGAAATTCAATTTTAAAAATATCTAACTAAGTAAAAAATGATAAACATTGTTCTGTTCGGCCCTCCAGGAAGTGGAAAAGGAACACAAGCACAAAATCTGATCGAAAAATTTAATTTAAAGCAGATTTCTACCGGTGATCTTTTCAGATATAACATGAAAAACGATACTGAACTGGGAAAACTGGCTAAGTCTTACATCGATAAAGGAGAATTGGTTCCGGACCAGGTAACAACAGATATGCTGATCGATGAGATCAGAAAGCCTACCGATACGAACGGATTTATTTTTGACGGATATCCAAGAACTGTTGCTCAGACAGAAGCATTGGAAAAAATCGTTAAAGAAGAGCTGAATGATGAGATTGATATTTGCCTTTCTCTGATCGTGGAAGACAAGATTTTAGTGGAAAGATTGCTAAAAAGAGGGGAAACCAGCGGAAGATCGGATGACAGCAATGTAGAGATCATTGAAAACAGAATTAAAGAATATTATACGAAAACAGCAGAAGTTGCCGAGCTATACAAACAGCAAGGTAAATATGTAGAGGTAAACGGTGTGGGAGAAATTGATGAGATTGCCCAGAAACTTTTTGCTGAAGTAGAGAAAATTAAATAGTTAAAAGTGATGAGTGATGAGTTATAAGTTTTTACAATTCATACTCATAATTCATAACTCATAACTCCTAATTATAAGAAATGTCAAATTTTGTAGATTACGTAAAGATTCATTGTAAAAGCGGACACGGAGGTGCAGGTTCTGCCCATCTCCGCCGTGAAAAATATATCCCGAAAGGAGGGCCCGATGGTGGTGATGGTGGACGAGGCGGACACATCATTATGAAAGGGAATGCCCACGAATGGACTTTACTTCCCCTTCGTTATACCCGTCACGTCAAAGCAGAACGTGGTGAGAACGGAGGTAAAAATCAGTTGACAGGAGCTTTTGGAGCCGATGTTTATATTGAGGTTCCTATTGGTACCATCGCTAAAAATGAAGACGGGGAAATTATCGGGGAAATTTTAGAGGACGGACAGGAAATCATTCTGATGCATGGAGGAAAAGGCGGTCTGGGAAATGAGCACTTCAAGTCTTCTACCAACCAGACTCCTAGATATGCACAACCGGGACTTCCGGGTGAAGAAGGCTATATTACTTTTGAGCTTAAAATTTTAGCCGATGTAGGATTGGTAGGATTCCCGAATGCTGGAAAGTCTACTCTTCTGGCGTCAGTTTCAGCTGCAAAACCTAAAATTGCCAACTACGCTTTCACAACTTTAACTCCCAATTTAGGAATTGTAGACTACAGGAATTACAAATCTTTTGTAATGGCAGATATTCCGGGAATTATTGAAGGAGCTGCAGAAGGAAAAGGTCTTGGACACCGATTTTTAAGACATATTGAAAGAAATGCTATTCTTTTATTTTTAATTCCGGCAGATTCTGAAGATCATTTCCAGGAATTCAAAATCCTTGAAAATGAATTGAAAGAATATAATCCTGAACTGCTTGATAAAGATTTCATTATTTCCATTTCAAAATCTGATCTTCTGGATGATGAACTGAAAAAAGAAATCGCAGCAGAATTTCCGGAAAATAAACAGCCTCTGTTTTTCTCAGGAGTTACGGGAGAAGGACTTACAGAATTAAAGGATGCTATCTGGAAAAAATTACACGGATAGACATATCATAACAAAAGGATCAACAAATTGTTGATCCTTTTTTATTTCAATTTTGTCCTTTAGATTCAAGAGCATCGATACGTTTTTGCTGCTCAATTACATATAATGTTAACTCTTCTACTTTTTTCAGCAAGAGAATATTCATTTCTTTTAATTCAATTCCATTTTTAATGGCTTCTTCTGTGGTAGGGACTTCAGGTAAGTGACCGTTTCCTTTAATATATTTTTCAAGATCTTTTAAGGGCATGAGTTTATAATCTTTTTCGAAGACATAATCTGCCCAACCGTTAGCTGAAGAAACATCTACTTTCACTTTTTCTGTTTTTATACCATCTTTTACGAAGAGTTTGTATTTATTTCCATCGGATGCTATTCCATCTGACGGTAATGGATTGATAAATGCCCCGATTCCTATGGTTCCGTTGTTTCCTATGATCCAGTTGCCAATATTAAGCTCGTTATTGGGCGATGTTGTATATGGTACAATATTGCTTCCAATAAAAATATTATTGCTTCCGGAGGTAATGTATCTTGCATTGGAGTATCCTACATTTATATTGTTAGATCCACTTACAACCGCTCTAAAAGAATCTGCTCCTACTATCACGTTGAAATTCCCATTGTTGATATATCTTAAAGCACTGGTTCCTACAGCCAGATTATAATCACCGGTTAACCCTCCGGAACCCATAGCTGAATTTCCTAACCCCACATTTCCGACTCCAGTCTGAAAATGTTCTAAAGCATTCATTCCTACACCTGTATTAAACGATCCGGATTGTGTATTCCTCATACTATTTTGCCCTATAGCTACATTATTATCCCCTGATGTTATAAGAGACATTGTATTATTTCCTAACGCTGTATTTCCGTTACCTGAAGCATTTTGAGTTAGCGATCCCATTCCAAAAGCAGTATTATAAAAGCCGGTCGGGTTATCATACCCGCCACCAAAAAAAAGATTTTTATCCCAAATCTGACCGGGCGTTGTCACATTAAAAAATATAAATCTCCCATTGGGTGTGATCTTTACTTTTTCCGTATTGTTGGTCTTAAAAACTAAAGGTTGATTATCCGTAGTTCCAATAAAATCCGTTCCCGGATTGGTTCCCAAATTTCCTGTAAGATTCCATGATTGTGCATTTGCGCCAAGAGCAGAAACTGCTCCCAGCAAAAGAATAATTTTTTTCATAAGACATTATTTGTTTTTTGTTAAATATATATCCTATAATAAAAAAATATTTATATAATTCGTTGCATTTTTTATATGATCCCTACCTGGTCATATAATGCAATTCATTTTGGAACAGTTCTTGACTGAACTCCGTAAATTTTGAATTATGAAATATGTATTAAGTCTTTTTGCATTTGTATTATTGTTTTCATGCACTACTCAAAAAGCACAATCAAAGTATTCTAAAATTGAATATGAAGCCGGAGCATGTTTTGGATTCTGTCCCATCTTTACAATGACGATCAATCCGGACAGAACAGCAGTTTTGGAAGCGGAGCATTTTAATTTCAGTAAGAACCCCTCAAAAGCTGATTTTTCCAAAGGCCGCGAAGGAACTTTTAAAGCTACGATCAAAGAAGCAGACTATAATAAACTGGTTGCATTACTGGACGGATTGAATGTTAAAAGCTTACAGGATAAATATGGAAATCACAATATTACAGATCTTCCTTCATCTTATCTTAGAATCAGTTTTGCCGATGGAAGCTCAAAAAATGTAGAAGACTATGGAAAAAACGGAAGTGAAAAGTTATCACAGGTATACCAGTTTTTTGAAGATCTGAAACATAATCAGCAGTGGACTAAAGTAAAATAAACGTTTTAAAATATTTAAACTACCTTTGCACAAGCTAATTCCTTCATATTGAAGGAATTTTCATTTAATTAAAAAACAATTCATTTGAATTTTACAGATTTAAACTTAATAGAACCTATTGCAAAAGCAATTAAGGAAGAAGGGTACACTCAACCCACCCCAATTCAGGAACAATCAATTCCGGAGATTTTGAAAGGAAAAGATTTTCTGGGATGTGCACAGACAGGTACCGGAAAAACAGCAGCATTCGCTATTCCGATTTTACAGAATTTAACGAACAATAAAACGCCTAACCGACATATAAAAGCACTTATTCTTACTCCTACAAGAGAGTTGGCGATACAGATCGAAGAAAATATCAATGCATATGGAAAATACCTTCCGCTAAAAAAACTTGTTATTTTCGGAGGGGTAAAGCAAGGCAACCAGGAAGCTGCCTTAAGAAAAGGAGTTGATATATTGGTAGCAACACCTGGAAGATTGCTTGATTTTATTTCCCAGGGAATTATCAGCTTAAAAAACATCGAGATCTTTGTTCTTGATGAAGCAGACAGAATGCTTGATATGGGTTTTGTGCATGACGTCAAGAGAATCATAAAGCTTTTACCTGAAAAAAGGCAAACGCTTTTCTTCTCCGCCACAATGCCTGCTGAAATTCAGAAATTGGCAGATTCCATTTTACACCACCCTGTAAAGGTTGAAGTAACTCCTGTTTCTTCTACCGCTGATACCATTAAACAATCGGTTTATTTTGTGGAAAGGGAAGATAAGCTGAATCTTCTTACCCATATTCTTCAGAATGATATTTCAGACTCTGTTCTTGTATTTGCAAGGACAAAGCACGGAGCAGATAAGATTACGAAAAAGCTCATAAAAAGCAATATTTCAGCTCAGGCTATTCATGGAGACAAATCTCAGAATGCCCGCCAGAATGCTTTAAATAATTTCAAGAACGGAACAACAAGGGTATTGATTGCCACTGATATTGCAGCCAGAGGAATTGATATTGATGAACTGAAATTCGTTATTAATTTTGAATTGACGGATGTTTCGGAAACATATGTCCACCGAATCGGAAGGACAGGAAGAGCAGGTGCAGAAGGAACTTCCATTTCTTTTGTGGACGGTTTAGACTTATTGAACTTAAAAAATACAGAAAAACTGATCGGAAAGAAAATTCCTGTAATCAAAGATCATCCTTTCCACACGGATAATCTGGTAGCTCAAAAAAGAGACTCCAACAATAAGCCTGTTCCGGCAGGAGCCGAAAAGCCTAAAACCACTCCGGTTTCAAGATCCAGAAATAATAAAAAGAAGAATCCTGATGTAGCTGTAGGGTATAAAAAGCCCAAGAATAAAAATTTTACAAGAAAAAAATAGAAAAAAGCTTTCCGGATGGAAAGCTTTTTAAGTTTTAAAAAGGAGTTTTGCCTTTTATATATTGTATTACACTTTTAATTGAATTGCCTGAAGTATCATATTGTATGTGAAGGAAGAAAACAATAAAGAAAAATACATTCAGCAGCAGTAAAGGAAGGTTCATTTTCCCTTCTATATAAGGAGTTTTGCTCTCGTTATCCGGTAATGAGGAAATGATCAAAATAATCAGTAATAATGAATAAATATGATTCCACCGGAACCAGTCAGCTCCTAAAAAGTAAAGCGGACTTACCCATACCAAGGAAATAACAATAAATGCTTTGAATGTATTGACTTTTTGAGGCAAATATTTTTTCACGAAAAGGAAAAACAACCAGATCATTAACAATAGTTCTGAGGCAAACAGCATATAAGACGGATAAGCATCCAGCATATCTTTTCTTTCTCTTACGGCATCATAGGTGAAAATATTCCATTTATTAAATTGTACCCCTCTCTGTTGTAAGAATTCTAATGATTGTCCCTGATTCAGTTCACCTCCACAAAAGAACAATACAAACACCACCAGTGTGGATGCTGCAAACAAGCTTACTATATATTGTAAATCTGTTTTTTTCGCCTTTATCATATAAGCTGCCATTACAAATGGCAGATAGAAATAAAATAATTCATGCAAAAACAATCCGATAATATAGCCCGTAAAGAGTAATCCATTTTTAAACCTGTCTGGTTTACCATTCACATAAAACACCAATAATGCCATTAAAATAATTTCCTTTCTTCCTGAATTAAAAATATTTACAGGAATAAACAGAAGACAAAGCGGCGAACAAAGTAAGATTAAAATATCCCAATTAAGCTTTTTGGAAAGTAATAAACGGGCAAAACAATAGAAGATGAGAAGAAAAAATAACGTCTGGATAATAAACACCTGTGTATTAAGCGGAATCTTTAAACTATCCTGAATAAAGAAAAAGATGCTTCCAGCCAGTCCCCTTCTTTTGAACCCTCCATCCTCGTAATTGATCAGCCAATCAGATATGGTCCATCCCAATTCCGGAAGGTGAGATTTCACATACAATTGGGCAATTACATAGGACAAAACTATGGCAAGAAATCCTAAGTAACCATACAATTTCAATTCTTTAGAAATTCTCCTCATTTGTGTTTAAGCTTGACTCAATTTATAGTTTTATACAAAAATATTTTTTGCATTCTCAGTAGTAATCCTGTCAATTTCAGCAAAATCCAAGTTATAGATGTTCACTAGTTTCCCTACCACTAAATCCAGATAGGAGCTTTCATTACGCTTTCCTCTGTGCGGAACCGGAGCCAAATAAGGGGAATCCGTCTCCAAAACAATCTTTTCTAAGGGAATTTCATGTAAAAACTGATCTATTTTACCATTTTTAAAAGTGACTACACCACCGATTCCTAATATAAAATTCAGATCAATAGCATGTTTAGCCTGTTCCAGGTTTCCGGAAAAGCAATGGAAAATGCCTCGAAGTTTCGGGTGTTTTTTTCTTTCTAAGACTTCAAAGACTTCATCAAAACTTTCCCTGGTATGAATAACGATAGGTAGATCTTTTTCAATAGCCCAGTCAATTTGCTGTTCAAAAGCTTTCACCTGAATGTCTAATGTCGTTGTATCCCAATACAGATCGATCCCGATCTCACCTATTGCAGGAAAATCTCTTTGATCAAGATAATTTTTTACAATTTCCAGTTCTCTCTCCCAGGATTCCGGCTTTACATAACAAGGATGCAATCCCATCATGGAAAAAATTTGTCCGGGATATCCTGCTTCCAATTGAAGCATTTTTTCGTGAGACTCAGAATCTATAGCCGGAAGGTAAAACTCCGTAATTCCTTTATCCAAAGCTCTCTGAATAGCCTCTTTTCTGTCTTCATCAAATTCTTCTGCGTATAAATGCGTATGTGTATCAATCATTTTTTTACCATTTTAATAGATCTTCATAAGGGTTTTCAAGGTTCAGTAACATTCCGAAAGCAGGCTCTGTCTTGATTCCTTTTTTCTTTAATTCTATTATTTTCTGTTTAAATTCTTCTCCTTTTTCTTCTAAGATTTTGTATTCAGCTATCATATGTCTGTAAGCATTCTGCTCAACAGTTGGCGTATTCTGTACGAAAATCTCAATGGGAAATTCTTCCAGCATAAAGTTAATCACAATAGATTTTTTACCATCTACAACTATATTTTCAACCTTAACTTCAACATCATGTGGAATCAAACCGCTTAATGCCAGAATTTCCAGAAAATCTTCTTCATACTCCAGATCATCTTCACAAATAATATCCAGATCGCTGGTTTCTATATCAATCCCTATCGGAATTGTCCCGGTAAGAATGGGAGAACAGCCATTTAATTTTTCAAAAACTTTATATTTCCTCAAAACTTCATACGCTCTTCTCTGTCTTTCATTACCATCCTTCAAATAATCAATTCTTGTAAAATCAATCATTTGAAAAAATTTTATGCTTTACTTTCTTCCGCTGAACTTCAATTCTGTGATTCAGCTTTTCTTTGAATTCAATATATTTCGGATCTTTCGGATCTTCGGTCTTATGTTCTAGAGCTTTATTGATTTTGAAATTTTCTTTGATGAAATCCTGGGTATCTTCAGAAAAATAAGCTTTCCCGAATTTTTCAAAAATATAATTGATCGCCTGGGAATTCGGATGAATCATATCTTCTTTATAAAAACGATAATCGCGGAGATCATCCATTACCATTTCATAAATAGGTAAATAATGGCAATTTTCTAATCCTGAAATCACTTCATGAATGGCAGTGATTAATTTAGATTTGCTTAACTGATTTTCAACCATTCCGTCTTTGGTATGACGAACCGGGGAAACAGTGAACAGAATCTGTACATCATCCCTGCAAATATCTTTCAGATTTAAAATGGTATTATAAATAGAATCCGTAATTTCCTGCTGCGTTAAAAGTCTCTTCTCAAAATATTTCTGAGGAATCTTATGACAGTTGGCCACCAGCTTTTTCTTAGGAATAAATTCATAAATGAACGAAGTCCCATAAGTAATGATTACCCAGTTGGTCTCCTGAAGAAATTGATTGCCTTCAACTATCTTGGCATTGATCTTCTCTAGGGTCTGATGAATATATCGTGTATCAAAATCTGTATGATGGTCCAGCGAAATGTATTCATCATTAAACGTGATTAAATCCTCTTCCGTATAAAATTCTGAATCATGGAGCCTTTGTATCGAGTTATTGATTGAAAACGGGTTAAAAATGGTTCCAAATGGATTATTGACGGTTTGAAGCTGTCCTTGTTTGAACAAATCCGACATTTCTGACGCAAAACAAGATCCAATTGAAAATATTTTATCTTCAATTTCTATTTTGTACTCCGATTCATAAATGTCTACTTCAGTCCTGAATTTCATTGGTATAGATGGTAGGTTGAAGGTGTTAGGTTGTAGTTAAATGCTGCCTGCAACCTAAAATCGGCTACCTAATTTAACTTTCTCTTCTTAGCAAATAATTCGCCAACTCTATGAACGGCTTTTTCTTGTCTTCCGGTATATTGATTTTTTGAAGATAACTTTGTCCGATCTCATTATGCTTTTCAATCAGACGTAACGCTTTCTCGTCTACTTTAGTTCTTCTGAAGATCTTTTCAACCCCGTATACTTTATCAATATTGTCCGTCTTTTTAGAATACCAGTAATCTAATTCTTTTCTTTCTTCTTCCGTAGCATGCTCTCTTGCCAATAAATAAAGAACGGTCTTTTTATTTTCGTAAATATCTCCTGCATGTTTCTTTCCGAATTGTGCCTGATCCCCAAATACATCAAGATAATCATCCATAATCTGGAAGGCAATTCCTATATGCTTCCCGAAATTAAAAATAGCTTTGGCATCCTTAAAGTTTGCTCTTGCGATCAATGCTCCGATTTCAAAAGATGAAGCGCTCAAAACCCCTGTTTTGTAGGTAATCATTCTGATGTAATCATCAAACGTCACATTTTCTTGGGTTTCAAAATTAATATCATATTGTTGGCCTTCACATAATAACAATCCCGTATGAGTAAAAATCCTGATACAGGCTTTGAAAATTTCAGGCTCAAGGTCTTCAAAGAATTTATACGCCTTTAGCATCAATCCGTCTCCGGAAAGGATACCTACGTTGAGTCCATGTAATGTATGAATGGTAGGTTTATTTCTCCTCAATGGAGCTTCATCCATGATATCATCGTGGATCAAAGTGAAATTATGGAAAAATTCAATAGCCAGTGCCGGTTTTACTGCCTGTTCAAGATCACCTCCAAATAAATCGCAAGCCATAAGAACCATGATCGGACGAAGGCGCTTTCCTCCGTGAGAAATAATATAGTTCATGGGTTCATACAATTCAGTAGGCTTGTCTTTGAAGGTGTATTTGGTAATGGCTGTGGCAACCATTTGTTGGTATCTGTCTAAAAATTCCATAAAATGCTATAATTTCAACAAAAATACAATTTTTCAGGGCTTTATAAAACAAAAAACTTTGCCCGAAAGGCAAAGTTTTTTTATTTTAAATATCTGCTTTTTTTACGATAACCAGGTTACTAAAAGATAGGTAACTCCTGCAACGATCGCCGAAATAGGAATCGTTAATACCCATGCCCAAAGTAAGCTTACGGTAATTCCCCATCTTACGGCAGAAACTCTTTTTGTTAGTCCTACCCCGATAATGGAACCGGTAATGGTGTGTGTAGTAGAAACCGGAATACCGAAGTGGTCTGTGATGAACAACGTGATCGCTCCTGCTGTTTCCGCACTTACACCTTCTAATGATGTTACTTTCGTAATTTTAGTTCCCATTGTTTTGATGATCTTCCATCCTCCGCTCATGGTTCCTAAACCAATTGCCAAGAAAGAAACCAAAGGAACCCAAAGGTAATGTTCCGCAAAATAATCGAAACGTGCTGCAGATTCAAGATTGACATAAATAGGATCATTCAATACCTGTACATGATAGTAGATCAACGCAGCACCAATAATACCCATTACTTTCTGAGCATCATTCAAACCGTGTCCCAAACTGAATAAAGCGGAAGAAACAAGCTGTAATCTTTTAAACGATTTATCTGCTTTATGCGGGTTTGATTTTTTATAAAGATGAACAATGATCAGAGTGATAATAATCGAAATGATCATTCCTATAATCGGAGCCATGAAAATAAACAAAAAGATAGGAATCACTTTGTTAAATTTCACAACATCCTGAGTTGTTAACTGATGAAAAGCTAACTTAACAGTATCTATAAAACCAAGATCAGGCTGACTTGCTACCACATCGTGATAATCCATCATAAAAGCATGCGTTAAAGCAGCTCCTAAAAAACCACCGATCAAGGTGTGAGATGATGAGGAAGGAATTCCAAACCACCATGTTAAAAGGTTCCATGCAATAGCTGCAACAAGACCTGAGAATATCACTTCCAGGGTGATAAAATTCTCATTAACTGTTTTGGCAATCGTGTTACCAATTTTAAATTCTCCAATTACATACGCTGCCAAAAAGAAAGCCGCGAAGTTCCATAATGCCGCCCAAAGTACAGCCTGGAATGGAGTTAATACTTTTGTAGAAACTATAGTTGCAATTGAGTTGGCTGCATCGTGGAATCCATTGATGTAATCAAAGATCAGGGCCAAAGCAATAATAACTATAAGTAAAACCGGAAATTCCATTGTTATTATTGTTTAGGCGTATTTAATCATGATGTTTTCAATCGTGTTGGCAACATCTTCTGCTTTATCAGTTACAATTTCAAGATAGTTCAATACAGAGGAAACTTTGATGATATTGATAGCATCGTTGGTTTCAAATAATTCTACCATTGAGTTGGAAAGCAAATCGTCTGCAATATTTTCAATAGAATTTACTTTGATACAAGCTTCTTTTACCTGCTCCATATTTTTAAACCCTTTCAGGTTTTTCATTGCATTCTGGATTTCCAGACAAGCTTTATGAATTAATAATGAGAAATCTGCGTACGCTCTCATTAGTGGAGATTTATATAAGAAAATGTATTTTGTAGAAGCATAAATGTAATCTGCAATATCATCCAGCCCTGTAGCTAATGTATGAATGTCTTCACGATCGAACGGTGTGATGAAGTTTTTACCCAATTCTACGAAAATCTCGTGAGTAAGTTCATCATTTTTATGTTCGTAGTCGCTCATTTTCTTCAACATAGAGTCGTCATTAAGATCGAAGTCTTTTACTCCATTATTGAATTCTTCAGACATTGCAACTAGGTTTTCAGTTACTTTTTCGAAAAGTACAAAGAAGATTTTATCTTTTGGTTGAAAAGCGTGGAAAATATTACCAATTCCCATTGTAAAGTTTTTATAATTTGTTTGCAAATTTCTTAAAAAAGCATGGTACCTGAAACAATCTAATGTTAAGTTTTATTAACATAAGCTTAACACCTGATTATCAAATAAAAAAACCGGCTTTCAGGCCGGTTTTATAAAATTTATGATATAAATTAGTTAGCTTCTTCAGCTCTCATATCTTTTCCTCTGAACTTCATTGATTGGATATTATTCAAAAGATCTCCTTTAAACGATTTTTCCACTTCAAAGAAAGAGAATTTCTCTAAAATTTCAATGTCACCGATTTCCGCTCTTTTTTTGCTTTTTCCGGCCGTCGCTTTATTGATTATATCTAAAACATCAAGCTTTTTCAATTGATCTTTTTTACCAAGATTGAAGAAGAATCTTACCATATTTTCATTCTTTCTTCTTGGTTTTCCTCCGCGCTCTCTTCCTCTGTCTCCACCTCTATCGCGGTCTCTTCCTCTATCTCTGTCACGACCTCTGTCTCTTCTTGAATAATCATCATCTCTGTTGCTCAGCTTCTGTTCAACAAGGTCATGCTTATCTTTATAATATAGTGCCAAATCCTTTAACTGGAACTGTAATAACTGGTGAACAAGCTCTTCTTTGGTAAAGTTGCTTAAGTCCGGAATCAGTTTATCATCAAATTCAAACAGATCTTCGTGCTCAGTAAATAATTTTTCAAAGACACCTCCAACCTGAGCTTTGATGATCTCATCCCCAGTAGGAATAAATTTCTCGTTGATCTCAATTTTGGTTGAGAACTTGATCTGCTTTAGCTTTCTGCTTTCTTCAGGCTTAATCAACGCCATTGATATACCGTCTTTTCCTGCTCTACCTGTTCTTCCGCTTCTGTGAACGAATACTTCAGGATCATCCGGCAGAGAATAATGGATTACGTGCGTAAGAGAATTAACATCTAGTCCTCTCGCTGCAACATCAGTTGCTACCAAGATATCGATATTTTTCAGTCTGAACTTCTTCATTACCGTATCTCTCTGCGCTTGGGAAAGATCCCCGTGAAGCGCATCTGCTGCATATCCATTCTGCATTAAGAAATCTGCCACTTCCTGAGTTTCCATTCTTGTTCTACAGAAAATAATGGAATACTGATTTGGATTGGCATCAATTAATCTCTTCAAAGCTTCTTTTTTCTGACGGTACCCTACTACATAATATTCGTGGGTAATGTTCTTTTTAACTTCGTTAATAGAACCTACAGAGATACGATGTGGCTTTGTAAGATAATTTTTAGAAATTCTCTCCACTTCTTTATTCATCGTAGCCGAGAACAAGAAAGTTTGCTTTGTTTCAGGAGTTTCGCTTAAAATTGTTTCCAATTCGTCTTTGAAACCCATGGAAAGCATTTCGTCAGCTTCATCTAATACTAACCAGTGAATCGCTGAAAAATCAAGAGCTTTTCTGTTGATAAGGTCAATGACTCTTCCCGGAGTTCCCACGATGATCTGTGGCTTATCCTTTAAAGATCTCATTTGTTCGGTAATACTACTTCCACCATACACCGCAGTTGTTTTGATGTTCTGCATGTATTTAGAATAGTTTTTTATGTCTTTAGCAATCTGAAGACATAATTCCCGTGTCGGACAAAGCACCAAAAGTTGGATTTTGCGACTCGTATCGTCAATCATATCCAAAATCGGAAGCGAAAATGCTGCTGTTTTGCCTGTCCCAGTCTGCGCAAGTGCGATTAGATCGCGAATATCTGAAAGAATAAAAGGGATAGTCTGTTTTTGGATTTCTGTCGGGCTTTCGTAGCCCATTTCGCCAATTGCCTTAAGGATGTCAGGACTTAAATTGGACTCCGTAAATAAATTCATTAAATATTTTAAAATTTTTGCAAAGATACAATTATTATTTGAATTATATTTCAAGTAATATTACGAGATTAATAATTTTATTTTGAAAAAGCATATTCATTTTAGAATTTTCTCAAAAAAAATGTATTTTTTTTATTGGGTATCTAATTACATTTCAACAATATTTTCATAATCAAATTATTGGATTTTTTTTCTCGAAAAAAATATAATTTGTAGGCGGCATGCAACTTGGGGGTATGAACAGTTTTAATTACATTTGAGTAAAAATAAAAAAATGTCAGCTACTCTTTCTTCAAAAACATTCGATTTTTTAAAAAAACTTACCCAGAATAATAACCGGGAATGGTTCACTGAAAATAAAGGTCTTTATACAGATTCTCAGGAAAATGTCATTAATTTTCTGGAAGATCTTATTAAAGAGATGGGTGGCTTCGATGAAGAATTATCAAAAATTGATGCTAAGAAATCATTGTTCAGAATTTACAGAGACACACGATTTTCAAAAGATAAATCTCCTTATAAAACCAATTTCGGGGCTTCTTTGGGAATGGGAAAAGGCAGCCAGAAAGGAGGTTACTACCTTCATCTAGAGCCTAAAAAATCTTTTCTTGCGGGAGGAATTTACATGCCGGAATCTTCTGTTCTAAAGGAAGTACGAAAAGAAATTTCGTTATACGGAGAGGATTTCCTGAAAATTTTAAATCAAAAGGATTTTAAAAAACATTTCCCTGAACTGGATCAGGATGATAAACTGAAAAAGGTACCTCAGGGCTTTGAAAAGGAAGATCCAATGGCAGAGTATTTAAAGCTTAAAAATTTCATTGTAGTATATAACCTGAAAGATGAGGAAATACTGGATAAAAACGCGGTGAAAAACCTTGCTAAGATTTTTAAACTGATGAAACCTTTGAATGATTTTTTAAATGCTCCGTTTTTGTAGAACGTATTTCAGTATGCTCTAGTTATAGGGTTACTTAATGTTCTGTTATTCAATTTTTTGAAAACCATCAATAAATATCAATTACTGATTATCAATCATTTACAATTTAACCAATTTAACATTAGTTTAACATTTTTACGTATATTTGCTACTCGCCAAAAACTAAAGGATGTCTTTGTACCAAAGAATTGCAGAAAAATTACAATATATAAGTCCGGATTTTTATAAGAAAAGATATTTCAAGAATTTAAATCATCTTACAAAGGATAATTTTTCAAAAAGAAATGTGGAACCGGAACTGGTATGGATCAAAGAATACCTTCCCAACAATGCTGTTATTCTTGATATTGGCGCTAATGTCGGAACTTTTCTGTATCAGCTTGAAGACAAACTGAATCATGAAAACATGTATGCATTTGAGCCCAATAAAAAGCTATTCCGACGTTTAAAAAGGATATTTTCTTCTATGAGGGTGTTACCTTTAGCTCTTTCGGACGAAAATACTACGGCAGAGTTTAAAGTTCCTGTCATCAATGGTAAAATCATCGCTTCAAGGGGAACACTTAATACTACCTATAAAGAACAAGGCGAGCAAAAAAGTTATACGGAAAAGGTAAAAGTGATCAAGTTGGACGATTGGCCAACATTGGAACATTTTCAAAGGCTGGATTTCATTAAAATAGATGTGGAAGGCAATGAAATGAAAACCCTTTCAGGGGCAAAAAAAACAATTAAGAAGTTTCTTCCCACACTGATGGTGGAAATGGAGCAAAGACATCATGAAAAACCTATCTGGAATGATATTTCGGAGATTGAAAGTTGGGGATATGAAGCTAAATACCTGAACAGAAAGAGTTTTGAACTTGAAAAACTTTCCGAAGAGATCCTTACCCGGAATACCAGTGATGAAAAGAACAAAACCGAGTACATCAACAACATTATTTTTATTCCCCAAAAACCTTAAAACAGTATTATGAGTGTAGTGGCAAGACAAGGATTCAAATATTCCATCATTGGGTATATTGGTTTTTTGTTGGGTACGGTTTCAGCAATTTTTATTTTCCCGAATGATTTTGAATTTTATGGGAAACTTCGCTACATTCTTCCCACAGCAGAAATGCTGGTCCCTTTTGTGGTCTTAGGAATCTCTTATTCCAATGTGAAGTTTTTTCATAAGGTGGAAAAGGATGGCAAAAATCAAAATATGCTTTCTTTATCATTATTGACCATTTTTGTCAATTTCCTGGTTTTTACAATTGTGTTTTTTCTTCTCCCCTATATTTATCCGAAATTCAGAAGTTCGGAAGCATGGAAGATCAAAGAGATGATTCTTCCACTGATTCTGGTTCTTTCCTTTTGTGCTATTTTTAATAAATACACTTCCAATTATAAAAGAATTGTTGTTTCTAATATTTTTGATAATCTTTTTCCTAAAATAGCTAATCTTGGCGCTTTCTGCCTGTTTTTCTATTTTGCGTTATCCCAAAAGGTGGCTTTTGCATTTTTCTTTGGAATATTTGCTCTGATGCTTTTCGGATATATTTACTATACGAACAGATTAGAAAAAATAAAACCGGATTTCAATACGGAATATTTCAGGAAGAATAATTTCTGGAAAGAGTTTTTCAATTACAGTTTTTTTGGTTTTTTGGGAACTTTCGGAAATTATCTGGCGATTAACAGCTTTATGATCGGTGAATTCCTGGGCATGGAAGAAGTAGGAATCTATTCTGTTTTGTATGCATTGATTTCCCTTATTTCTATTCCACAGCTGGGCTTGTTCAATATTTCCGCACCAATCATTAACAAAACGCTGATTGACGGTGACATGGAAGAGCTTGACAGGTTTCATAAGAAAACGTCCTTATCTTTATATTTTTTAGGGGCAGTTTTATTTTCTTATATTATGGTCGGATTTCCTTACTTGACGCAGTTTATGCCCAAAAACGGAACCATGCTCAGAGAATATGAACCTGTAGTCTGGATCTGGGGTTCTGCTGTTTTAGTAGATTTGGCGACAGGTTTTAATGGGAATATTATTTCCCTTTCCAAATATTACCGCTTCAATATTCTGGTGATGCTTCTGCTTGCCGGGCTTACTATTGGACTTAATTATTATTTCATCAAAAACACCGACTTAAAGCTAATCGGAATTGCTTTATCTACCGCTATTTCCCTGACCACTTACAATGTTATCAAAATCATTTTTAATTATATTGTATTCAAGGTGTCGCCTTTGAGTATTGAAATGATCTTTGTTTCCATCATCTGCACCTTGGCTATAACAGTTGCCATTGTGCTTCCGAATTTCAACAGTAATTTCATTAATCTTATCTATAAGCCTGCAGTTGTATTAGCTTTGATCTATATTGGGAATTATTTTACAAAGATATTTCCGGTAGAGAATTATTTGAATATCAATTTCATTAAAAGTATTTTGAAATTTAAATAGCCATCATGCTTTTCAAGACCTCTTCCAAACGTTTTTGTACGGTGTCTTTACTGTAACTTTCCTGAAAATTGAAATGCTTGTTTCCAAGTTCTTCAAACTGCTTTATTACATCGTCTTGTTCAGGAATAATAAAAGGCAGAGACGAAGGATATTTGGACGGAAAAACAGCCAATTTACCGTATGTAATAGCGTCACCAATATTTCCCGTCATTTTGGTAACTCCATATATCTCTTTCTGGCTGAAAAATTCAGTTTCCTGCTGTACAGGACACCACAACACATCTGCTTTCTGCATCCAGCTTTCAAACTCCTCTGCTGAAACTCTTTCGGAGAAATATTTTATTTGAATATTTTCATTCAGGGATTGAGAAAGTTTTTGAAGCTTTTTTAATTCTTCTCCTTGTGTTTTTCCTAAGAATATAAAAGTGTATTTCTCCGCCATCCTGGAATTTTGAATGGTTTTAAAAATATGATCATAATCCCTGCGTTTCTGAGAAACACCTCCCGGGATCACTATTGTAAGAGCCTTATTTTCAGGCTGATCATACTTCTTTGTATAAAAAAGCGGCAAGAATGTATACTTTCCGGCAACCAGTCCCTGATCTAAAACCAATAGATTCTTCGCCTTTTTATACACTTCAGGAGCAGAAACCAGGCCTTCTTTCCACCAAAGTTTAAGTCTGTAGAAAATATCTTCTCTGAAAATAGCACTGATTAGTTTCAGCTTTGAGGCCTTAATGAAATTAAGGTTGTGAGTAATTACCGCTGCATTATACTGCTGAACAATAGTCAGGAAAGTATTAAAATAACGATGGACGGTTCCTATAATGACAAGATCATATCGTTTTAATTTCAATTGATCCAGGATCATGGAGCTGTCTGAAAGATAAACCGATTCTCCATCTTCCTTTACTCTATCCTTAATTCTTTTTGAAAAATAATAATCTACCGCAAATTCTTCCGAACCTTGTATGATTTCCATGAATCCCTGTGCAATTTCCGCATGGGTATCAATTTCTATGTATGCTATTTTTTTCAAATTTCTTATTTCTTAAGCCATTTCTTCTTTAAAGCTTTCCATCGCTGCTCATTGATCACTCGCTTTTCTTCTTTTGTAATTTTTAATTCCAGTTTTTTTGATCTGCACTCTTCATAGGTTTTCACGATCTGGAAGAAAAATGCAACAGATTTGCTTTTCAGAGCCTCTTTGGCAGAAGCAACGTAAGCTAAAAAGCGCTGTAATCCCAAAAAGTAGAAATACCTTCCATAATATTGTGATTCCTTTACGGTATAATCGGCACCTTTGACTTTAATTAGTTTTACATGTAATTCCGGTAAAACCATTTCTTTCCAGCCTAAGTTTTCAAGCAGAACAGAATCTATGTTATCCCATCCCAATGTTTCTCGCAATCCCCCGATTGCTTCAAAGCATTGCTTTCTATAAGCCTTCATAGGACCGCGTACGTGATGTTTATTGGAGTTACCTTCATATACCCACTCTCCGTTTTTCTCAATATACAATAAGCCTCCTACCAAACCATATTCAAGGTTGTCACTAAAGGCTTTTTCAATCTTTTCAAGATAGTTTTCAGGCAGAATGATATCCGCATCGAATTTGCAGATGATATCAAATTCATCTAAATTCTGAGTTTCTAACCCTTTTTTGAAGGCGTTAACCACTTTTGAACCTGGCTGATGCGCCGATTTCTGAAGATTGATGGTTTGAAAACGAGGATCATGATCAGTATATTCTTTGATCACTTCCGGAGTTCTGTCTGTGGAACCGTCATTAACGATCATTACTTTACAATCCTTAAAACTTTGTTGCTGTAAAGATTGTAAAGTAAATGAAAGGTTATTCTCTTCGTTATGTGCAGGAATAATAATTAAAAATCTCACCGTTAATTATAAATGATGAATGATAAATGACCATAACTGATCATTTATCATTTTATATTATTTGTTATGAGGCTTCAGCATATTGGCCGGATCAAGGATCTCATCCAGTTTTTCCTGGGAAAGCAGTCCTTTTTCCAATACCAGATTGTAAACGCTTTTTCCTGTTTCCAAAGCTTCTTTGGCAATCTGTGTAGATTGTTTGTATCCAATATACGGATTAAGAGCCGTAACAATTCCGATACTGTGTTTTACCATGTTTAAGCATACTTCTTTGTTTGCGGTAATTCCCACAACACATTTTTCACGAAGCGTATCTAAAGCATTGCAAAGGAAGTTGATATTTTCCATAATAGCATGAGAAAGCACAGGTTCCATTACATTCAACTGTAATTGCCCTGCTTCTGCTGCAAAAGTAACGGTAAGATCATTTCCTATGACTTTAAAGCACACCTGGTTGACCACTTCCGGAATTACAGGGTTTACTTTTCCAGGCATAATAGATGAACCTGGCTGCATCGGAGGCAAATTGATTTCAAAAAGGCCGGCTCTGGGTCCTGAAGAAAGCAATCGTAAATCATTGCATATTTTGGAAAGTTTTACGGCAAGACGCTTCATTGCAGAGGAATAGATCACATATGATCCCGTATCCGGAGTCGCTTCCACTAAGTCAGGAGCTGAAATCACCGGATATCCCGTAATCTGAGCCAAATTTTTCGCACAAAGTCTTGCATAGCCTACCGGAGCATTTAATCCTGTTCCGATGGCAGTAGCTCCCATATTAACTTCCACAAAAAGGTTGGCATTGTTATTAAGTTTGAAAATATCTTCTTCCAAAGTTGCTGCAAATGCTTCAAATTCCTGCCCTAATGTCATTGGAACAGCATCCTGAAGCTGGGTTCTTCCCATTTTGATGATTCCCTGAAATTCTTTTCCTTTGGCACGGAAAGCCTCAATAATTTTCTGAAGTTTGATCACCAGAATTTCATTCATTTGAAGCAATCCCATTTTGATGGCTGTAGGATAGGCATCATTGGTTGACTGTGAAAGGTTAATATGATCATTCGGAGAACAAAATTCATATTCCCCTTTATTTTTGCCCAATTTTTCCAGCACTCTGTTGGCAATTACCTCATTGGCATTCATATTAATAGAAGTTCCAGCACCACCCTGAATCATATCTACTGGAAACTGATCATGAAGCTTGCCTTCAATAAGTTCATCACATGTCTCCGCTATTTTGAAATATAAATTTTCGTCCAGCAGTCCTAATTCATAATTGGTTTTTGCAGCCGCTTTCTTTACAAAGGCAAGTCCCTTAATGAATTCAGGATAGGAGGAAAGAAGCTGACCGGAAATTTTAAAATTATCAATCGCTCTTTGAGTCTGAACTCCATAATAAGCATTTACAGGCACATTCAGCTCTCCTAATAAATCGCTTTCTTTTCTGAAATTTTCCATTACAGGTATTTTGATTTTTTATGTTCTTGTTTTAATGATGACAAAAACGCATCTTAACCGATGCGCATTAGATTTATTTTACAGGATATTTTTGAATCAAAGCTTGCAATATAGCCCATGTTTCTGCATCCATAATTCCATCATAGTTTTGAGGGCGGAAGTGATACTGGAATGCTTCAATTGTTTTTTTGGTAGCATCATCCCATTTTCCACCTGGCTCTACTCCATATCCGAATTTTTGCAACTGGGTCTGAACATTAAAGATAAATGACGGTTCATTATATTTTGCAGCGAAATCTACGGTTGCAAGATCATAATAGCTTTGTTTTGTTGCTTCATCATACCACATTCCTATCTGATATTCATCATAGAGTTTTTTCCAAGGAAATAATGGTCCCGGATCCTGTTTTCTTGTTGGCGCAATATCTGAATGTGCCAATACATTGGTTGCCGGAATCTGGTATCTTGTGATGATATCTTTAGCTAAAGCAGCCACTTTTCTGATCTGAGCATCATTGAAAGGCACAAATAGCCTTTTTCCTATGCTGTCGGCTGTATAACCGGCATTAACGATTTCGATACCGATAGAAGTATCATTAAGGTTTTTATCTGCTCTCCAAGAGCTTACTCCTGCATGATAGGAGCGCTTATTCTCATCCACTAACTGATAAATTTCATTATCTCCGGTATTGTTAACCAAATAATGAGCACTTACCGCCTGTTGTGTAAGGACAGTAATGGATTTATCATCAGGTAATGCTGTGTAATGTAATATTAAATATCGCTGTCTGAAATTCTGGGCAATAGCGGGAAAATATGTTTTCACGACTTTATATCCGGTTGGTTTTGCTGAAACGATGGAACCATAACTTATGGTATTATCATTCTTTGTAGGATCAGCAATATTGGTTGTGAAAAATTCTACTCCCCGATCATTCGTAATCTGAGGTTTTATTTTTTCAGTAGTGGGTGTTTTTACTACAGTTTTTGGCTGTGTTGTTGTGGGTTTTGGCCTGTAAGAGCTTGTTTTAACATTTTTTTGCGGAGCACACGAAAGGATGAATGTTCCTAATCCTATGAAATATAATATCTTACGCATTGGTGTCTATTTTTAAGTCGTTTATCACCTCAAAAATACACAAAAATTTCTTGAAAAATATTTGGTAAATAAAGAAATCTGCTCTATATTTGCACTCGCAATAAAGCAATAGCGATCATTAGAAAACAAAGATAAAAGGAGGGTTGCCGGAGTGGTTAACGGAGCAGTTTGCTAAACTGTCGACGCGAAAGTGTCGCAAGGGTTCGAATCCCTTACCCTCCGCTTTCTTTAACAATATATTCGGGGCGTAGCGTAGTCCGGTCATCGCGCCTGGTTTGGGACCAGGAGGTCGCAGGTTCGAATCCTGCCGCCCCGACTTTACGAGCTTATTTTACTAAGCGAGAATCATATTTTAAGGGTGCGTAGCTCAGCTGGATAGAGCATCTGCCTTCTAAGCAGACGGTCAAAGGTTCGAATCCTTTCGCGCTCACAAAAGGCATCACTTAAAGATAAGTGATGCCTTTTTTATTGAATATTGTTTAATCTCAAGCATGCTCTTCCATTCTCTTTAAAATTACTCTTCTCAGTCTATCTTCATTTTTATCTGCCCAGTTTCCTAATGCAGAAATGACAGGAATTAAGGTTTTACCAAAATCTGTGAGGGAATATTCAACTTTTGGGGGAACCTGAGCAAAGATTTTCTTTGTAACGAGTTCATGCTCTTCAAGTTCTTTCAACTGGATATTGAGAACCCGTCTTGAAGCATCCGGAATTTTACGTTGCAATTCACTTGGGCGCCGGTGGCCTTCATTAATAAACCATAACAGACGGATTTTCCATTTACCATAAAGGACTTCACCGATAAGGTCAAGACCACAGTTCAAATTCAAAGGTATTTTTCTTTCATGCATACACAAATTTAGTCCAATGTAACAAATTGTACAATAGGGGAATAAATTATCCCTATGCAATTCGGTTTTCCGTTATTGCCTGAAAAAGTGATACTTCGGAAATTTGTATCAAAGAATTCAACAATGGAATATCAATTTAATTACAACAACGAACTTCAGGGTAAAATCGCCTTGGTAACTGGAGGAACAAAAGGAGCCGGAAAAGCAATAGCAGAGAGACTTTTACAAGCCGGCGCAACGGTTATTACTACTGCAAGAAACGCTCCTGAAAAAGAAAACAGCAACCTGCATTTCATCCCTTCCGATTTGAGTAAGGCAGAAGGAACACAAAAAGTAATCCGCGAAGTGCTTGCCACTTATGGCAGACTAGACATTCTTGTAAACAATCTTGGTTCTTCATCAACACCTGCGGGTGGCTTTGCCGCATTGAATGATGAAGATTGGGAATCGACCCTACAAGCTAATCTGCTTGCACCTGTTCGGCTGGACAGAGGTTTTTTACCACAAATGATCGAACGCAAAACCGGTGTTATAATTCATATTGCTTCAATTCAGGGTAAATTACCCCTGTATGATTCAACCTTACCTTACGCAGCTTCAAAAGCAGGATTGAGAAACTATAGTAAAAGTTTATCGAACGAAGTTGCCCCCAAAGGTGTTCGGGTACTGACTGTTTCGCCAGGGTGGATCAATACAACAGCATCGGAAGCCTGGCTGGGTGAAATTGCGAGAAATGCAAATAGTACTGTAGAAGAAGCACAACAAAGTGTGATGGATGCATTGGGTGGAATACCTTTCGGAAGACCTGCCGAACCGAAAGAGGTAGCTGAATTAGTTGGTTTTCTTGTTTCACCAAGAGCCAATTACTTAACAGGAACTGAATTTGTAATCGATGGTGGCACAGTGCCAACAGTTTAATAATCTTAAAATACAATAAAATGAACTTACCAAAAGTTATCATAGATTTAATTGAAGCGCAAAACAATTTTGACAGTGTAGCGTATTCAAACTGTTTTACTGAAAATGCAGAGGTATTTGATGAAGGCAAAACTCATAACGGAAAAGTTGAAATTGAAAACTGGATTGACAAAGCCAACAAAGAATACAATGCCGTTATGAAACCACTAGACTATAACGAAAAAGAAAACATCTTATCAGCGGAAGCTTCAGGAACTTTTCCAGGCAGCCCTATTGTGTTGAAGTATCATTTTCAATTGTCTGATGGATATATCCAATCACTGAAAATAACTGGTTAACGTTTAAACGACTAAATTAATGAAGCTGGAGTTTACACTTCAGCTTTTTGAGATCAGGCTTGTCCTCATGTCAAGTTCCTTATGTCTTAACTTTTATGTCTATCTAATTAACTTTTTTCCATAGTTATCCTATAGTTCTTCGGAGTCCAGCCTGTTTGGGATCTGAAAAAATAGGAAAAATGAGAGAAATTGTTAAATCCAAGCTCAAAGGCTATTTCTTTAATTGATTTATTTGAACTATGTAATAATTTCTTGGCCTCCAATAATATTCTTTGTCTTATAAATTCCAATGGAGATATTTTATATTGCTTTCTGCACAGAACTCCGAGATAATTGGGAGTAATGCATAGTTGTTCAGCATAAAAGGCAACACCTTTTTGCGTTTTGTAGTGGGTTTCAACAAGCTCATGGAACCGGAAAGCAGGATTATTGTGATCACTTAATGCAGATTTTCCATACATCTGTTCTATCCAAAGATTAATCATCAGCGCCAAAAGTCTCACCCTTGCATTAATAAGTTCCGGAAACACAACCTCCGAATGTATTTCTTTACGGATCGCATCAAACTCCATACTGAATTTTTCATAGGCTTCTTCGTTTGACTGGATCATTTCGTATGTACTGTGAGGCGAAAAAGTATGTTTTAATGTTGGAGAAAATGTTTCCAGAATAGAATCATTAATGATCAGTCTTCTTCCGCTCGCCTGCAGGGGCAGATCCCAAGTATATTTTCTTTTAGGAAGATGAACAAATAACTGCCAGGAATTCAAGGGATATGTATCAATATCCGTAATACAGTTACCTTCCTTACATTCATCTAAGATAATGATTGTGAAAGAATTATCAGGAAATCGGTTAAGTTCGGAAGAACTTATTTCGCCCTGATAAATAACATCGATATTTTTTTTATCCCAACTTTTCAAAACAGCTGAATTATTCTTTTGTTGCATCTCTTGTTTAATGTTCGATAAAGTTAATGAAATTCAATATTAAGACCTGTCAATATCCAAAATTGTGAAATAAATATTATCTATTATCTGTAAGTATAGAATACCCTTTTTAGGAGAGAAACATTCAGTATATTTGTAATAAGACTTATTCTATTTAAATGTTGACAGATCAATTTGGAAGGAGCATAAACTATCTTCGACTTGCTATCGTAGACCGGTGTAATCTTCGGTGTACCTATTGTATGCCGGAAAACGGTCTTCCCTGGATTAAGCAAAATGAATTAATGACTGACGAAGAAATGCTCAGAATCTGTTCGGTATTTACGGAGTTGGGAGTAGACAAAATCAGGATAACAGGAGGAGAACCTTTTGTCCGAAAAAACAGTATTGGGCTTATCCAAAGTATATCACAATTAGCCGGACTTACTGATCTCAGCATAACCACCAATGGCCTTCTTACCGAACAATACATTCCACTATTAAAAAAATACGGGATTAAATCTGTCAATCTAAGCCTTGACACTCTTGACAAGGAACGCTTTTTCAAAATTACCCGGAGAAAGAGCTTTGATAAAGTCATGAAAACTTTAGATGGCTTATTACAGTATGGTTTAAAGGTAAAAATCAACACGGTGGTCATGGAAGGGCAAAATACTGAAGATATTATTCCGTTGGTAATGCTCACAAAAGAACTTCCGGTAGATGTCCGATTTATTGAAGAAATGCCTTTTAATGGTGGCAATAATGATATTTCCCTGAAATGGAATTTTGCCCAAATTTATAATCACATCAAAAATCATTTCCCTGAAATCCAAAAGATAGATGATCCTAAAAGTTCAACCTCATATAACTATAAAATCCCAGGATTTACAGGAGATGTAGGGATAATTGCAGCTTATACCCGTTCATTTTGCGGAGATTGCAATAGGATCAGAATCACTCCTTCCGGCATCCTCAGAACTTGTTTATATGAAGGAACTGGCGTAAACCTGAAAGATGAAATCCGTATGGGAAAAACAGATGAAGCGCTGAAAAACATCATCATCAGTAGCATACACAAAAAACCGAAAGATGGCTGGGAAGCTCAAAAACTGAGCCTGACCACCTCGCAAATACATCAGTCAATGGCAACAATAGGAGGATAATTATGGAAATGATCAGTGTACAGCAGGCAGAAGAAATCATACTTTCTCAAATTAAAAACTTCGGAATAGAAGAAATTTTCTATGAAAATGCCTTAGGAAGAATTTTAGCGGAAGATATTTTGACTGATCGCGATTTGCCGCCATTCGACAGATCAACGGTAGACGGAATTGCCATCAGCTTTAAATCATTCTATGAAAAAGGATTGCGGGACTTTACCGTCAAAGCTGTACAGGCAGCAGGAGAAACTCCGCTTTCTATTGATGAAGACAATGAATGCATAGAAATTATGACCGGAGCAGCATTGCACTCTTCAATGGATACTGTCATTCGTTATGAAGATATTTTGATAAACAACAATATAGCAAGTATCAATATTGATATTAAAAAAGGACAGAATATCCATCTGAAAGGAAAAGATAAAAAGGCAGGAGAAATATTGGTAAAAACTAATCAGGTAATAACGCCATCTATTCTTGGGATTGCCGCGTCTGTCGGAAAAACATTTCTGAAAGTGAAAAAACTTCCCAGGGTGGCTATTATTTCTACAGGGGACGAAATGGTTCCGTCTGAAAATATCCCTACTCCATTTCAGCTAAGGCGTTCTAATGGAATTACCATAAAATCTGTTTTGGAAAAATACAGGATCAATGCTGACTGGCTGCATTGGAATGATGATCTTGAATTCATAAAAAAGGAATTGTCCCAATGTATTGACAATTATGATATTCTACTGATGAGCGGTGGAGTTTCCATGGGGAAATTCGATTATCTGCCCAAAGCCTGCGAAGAGCTGGGAATAGAAAAGCTTTTTCACAAAATAAAGCAAAGACCAGGAAAACCATTCTGGTTTGGAAAAAGCCAAAACGATAAATTGGTTTTTGCATTTCCTGGAAATCCGGTTTCCGTATTTATGTGTCTGCACCGGTATTTTATTCCCTGGCTGGAAAAATCTTTGGAAATCAATGAAAATCCCCAATATGCCGTTTTACAAAATGATATTGATTTTTCTTTTTCATTACAATATTTTGCCCAAGTAAAACTCAGCATGAATCCATCGGGACAGTTAATCGCAGAATCAATAAATACTAATGGATCCGGAGATTTTTCCCATCTTGCGGAAACTGATGCATTTATAGAACTTCCTCTGGAAAAAACCGAGTTTAAGAAAGGTGAAGTGTATAAAATATGGAAATATAATTTTTAATTGTACTCATGACCAACTTTTCACATCTTAATAAAAAAGAACATCCTGGTATGGTGAATGTAGGTAGTAAAAAAATTACCCATCGAAAAGCTACTGCCAAAGCCATTGTAATTCTCCCTGAACATATTCTGGAAGCGCTTCAAAAGGATGATTTTAAAACTAAAAAAGGTTCTGTTTTCCAAACCGCTATCATTGCAGGAATAATGGCAGCAAAAAAAACAGGTGACCTTATTCCGCTCTGCCATCCTATTGGTATGGATAACTGTGAAATAGATATTGAAATCAACTCTCAGAATGAAATTGAAATCTATTGTACTGCCGAGATTGAAGCTAAAACAGGCATCGAAATGGAAGCATTGACGGGGGCATCTGTCGCCGCACTTACCATTTACGATATGTGCAAAGCAATGAGCCATGATATAGTGATCAAAGAAATACAACTCATCGAAAAATCAGGAGGAAAAAATGATTTCAAAAGAGACTGATATCCCAAAACTCAACGGATTGGTACTGGCGGGAGGAAAAAGCCAGCGAATGGGAAATCCTAAAGATAAAATCAACTGGCATGGCAAAGAACAGCGGTATTATGCGGCTGATCTTTTAGCTCCATTTTGTGATGAAGTTTTTATTTCCTGCAGGCAAGACCAGCTGGAAAATTTTGACATCAATTACAATGCTCTTACCGATACTTTTCTGAATATGGGACCTTTCGGCGGAATACTTTCGGCATTGCGATCCCAAAGAGACAAGGCATGGCTGGTTGTAGCCTGCGATTTACCTTTATTGGACAAAAAATCCTTAGAATTTTTAATTGAAAACAGAAATATAGAAAAAGTGGCAACCACTTACGAAAGCCCTTTTGATGGCTTCCCCGAGCCGTTGATTACGATTTGGGAACCTAAAAGTTATCCTTTGCTTCTGAATTTTTTAGGATCAGGAATTACCTGCCCAAGAAAAGTTCTGATCAACTGTGATACCTTAATTCTGAAACCAGGCAATCCGGATTCTTTAATGAATGTGAATACGCCTGAAGATATGGCAAAAGCACAGGAAATTTTAAGAAAACATATTTAATTGGAAGAATATGAGCAACCCGCTTGAACGTTATCATTGCCAGATGGCTTTACCCGGATTTGGGATTTCCTCTCAGGAACTCCTCAGAAATGCTAAAGTTCTGATCGTAGGCATGGGAGGGCTTGGTTGTCCTTCAGCACAATATCTGGCTTCTTCAGGGATAGGAACCATTGGTCTTGTTGATGATGATACCGTCTCCGAAAGCAATCTGCACCGCCAGATTTTATATACTCCGGAAGATATAGGAAAATCAAAGGTTAACATTGCCGCTAAAAAATTACAGCAACAAAATCCATCGGTAAAAATCATTCCTTTTAATTTCCGGGTAACTTCAAAAAATGTCATGGATTTGATTTCTGAATTTGATTTGATTATTGAAGGAACAGATAATTTTGAAACAAAATGTTTGTTGAATGATGCTTGTGTATTGACCGGAAAACCTTTGGTATATGGTGCCATTTATCAATACGAAGGTCAGGTAAGTATATGGAATGTTATACAAAAAGACGGTACTTACTCTCCTAATTACCGTGATGTTTTCCCGAATGCGGAAGAATCACAGGTTCCGAACTGCAGAGAAGGCGGCGTACTGCCTACACTGGCAGGAATTGTTGGATGTATGCAGGCCAATGAAGCCATAAAATATTTTACAAATCCTGAAGATTTATTGGCAGGAAAGTTATGGATGACGAATGTTCTGAACGGCAAAACACAGTTTATCAAATTAAGAAAAACTTCTATGCAGATTACAAGCTTACCTCAGACTGTTGAAACTATTCCGTTTGAACGACTGATGCAGGAAAAAGATCTTTTTGAAATCATAGATGTTCGTACCCCAAAAGAACATGAACAGTTTAATATAGGAGGAATCAATCTTCCTGTAGAAGAATTACAAAATCACTCAGATTATATTTCAGGTTGTGACAGGCCTATTTTAGTCTATTGTCTATCCGGGAAACGCAGTGCAGAAGCGGCGAGAAAAATCAAGAACATTTTTCCTGAAAAGAAAGTGTATTCTTTAAAAGATGGCATTCAAAAATATAATAAATAAAAGTAATTTCTTAATAATTCAGAAGTGACAATAATCTTCTTTTTAAGCATTAATCAATAATATTCTGATCCGTTTTTTGAGAAACAGTAACCCGCTCCCCTACCATCTCATGAATAGTTTCGTCAATCATGATACACATGCTGTTCAAGGCTAAATCATTAGCATCCGTTCCAAACGGCTCCTCAATTTCATCAGCAATCGCTTCAAATGCAACAAATGTATAAGCAATAAATACAACAATAAGAGGAGTAAACCATCCCAACGAATCTACAAGACCGAAAGGCAACAAGAAACAATAAATATATACCGTTCGATGCAATAAAACGCGGTAACTGTAAGGAATTGGGGTAGAAACCAATCTTTCACAACCTCCTAAAATATCAGAAAGCTTATCAAAATTTTCATCAAAACGAGCCTGTTGGATAGAATCTAAGCAACCTTCATCTTTCGCTTTTTGGACCCATTCCGCAAGCAAGCGCATGATAACGGCCGGCCGATATTTTGATCCCGCAACGATTTTCAGCTGGTCTTCATCAAGCCTTGATTTTAAATCTTCATAAGCATCTGTTCCTCTAAGCTGATGCTTCAATGCAAAAACAAAGGCACTAAGGAGCTGAACAAAGTTGTGGACAGAAATAGTATCGTTCTTTCTATTACTCAGAGTCATTGCCTGTCGGGTCAATACACGTACAGTATTCAACAAGGCTCCCCATAATTTTCTTCCTTCCCAAAACCTGTCATAACTGGCACTATTCCGAAATCCGAGGAACAAGGCCAATACAAAACCAAACAGTGTAAGTGGTGTAGGGTTTAACGGGACCTTAAACGAAAGAATTATTCCATGAAAATAGGTCACCAATACAGAAAGGATTAAAAGCAATCCCAAACGGGGAAGCAGTGCCGGCAAAACAGAACCATGCCACACAAAAAGCATTCTGAACCAATGTTCCTTTTTTCTTATGATCATTACTCAATGATAATTTGCCTAAGTAATATATATTTTATTGTTGTTCAAGGCTTGTTCCGGCTGCAGCAACTACATGATCATCAATCCTTTTAAAAATTTCGGGACTGTGCTTTCGGATTTTGATACGGACATATTTGGAAGCCGGCATATTGGCACCATTTACCACGTTATTGATGGATACCAGAACATTGGTTTCCGGAAAATAAGTCATGGTACTTTTCTGCGGAATAGGATATTTTACTACAATGAAAAGCGGTGCAATCCTTTCGATTCCGTCATCATAATTAAAAAGATCTACGTGATCTCCTTCTTTCAGTCCTGCCTTTTCAATATCTTTTTCATTCATCATAACCACCCTCCTTTCATTGAAAATCCCACGGTAGCGGTCATTCAAACCATAAACAACGGTATTAAACTGGTCATGTGTTCTGGTAGTCCCCATCAGATATTCATCCTCTGCAAGAGAATTATCTGGTACAGCGGTTATATTGAAAGCAGCTTTTCCCGGATAAAATTCACTATTGAAAATCCCATCTCTTGGTCCGTTCGGAAGATAGAAACCTCCTTTCTGCACTACTCTTTCGTTATAGTTTTCAAATCCGGGAATACATTGTTCAATATCGTTACGAACAGCATCATAACTGTTGATAAACTTATCCCAATCCACAACGGAGTGTTCCCCTAAAACGGCTTTTGCCATTCTGCAGGCAACGTGGGTTTCATTGATCAGGTGTTTTGAAATAGGTTCGAGAACCCCTCTTGACCATTCTATAACCCCCATTGAATTTTCCGTGCTTACATGTTGAAGTTCGCCGTTTATCATATCTTTTTCACTTCTGGAAATTACAGGTAGGATCAAAGCTTCTTTTCCGTGGATAAGATGACCTCTGTTTAATTTTATAGAAACAATTACGGACATTTCTAATTTACGCATCGCTTCTGCTGTAAAAGTCGTATCCGGTGCAGCAGAAAGAAAATTACCTCCCATGCAGAACATGAATTTCACTTTACCTTCATGCATTGCTTTTAGCGCATTTACAACATCATATCCTCCTTTTCTGGGCACTTCAAAGCCATAATACTCCTGCAGCCTATCCAATTGTTCCGTTGTAGGATGGTGATTAATAAGTAATGTTCTGTTACCCTGCACATTGCTATGTCCTCTAACCGGGCACGCTCCTCCACCTTGGATCCCTATGCTTCCTTTCATGAGCAGGAGATTCACAATATTGTAAATCATTTCCACCCCGTTGTGCTGCTGTGTGATTCCCATTCCCCAACAAATGATAATCCGTTTTTTATAGGCGATCATTTGTGCAGCTTCTCTTAAGTTTTCGACCGGGATACCACATTCTTCTGATAAAAAATTAAGGTCATATCTTTTTAATTCCTCAATCAATTCATTGAAGCCTGCAGTTTTATTTTCTATAAATTCCTGGTCAAGGACTTTTCCCGGATTTTTAGCTTCTTCTTCCAATACGAGAATTTGAAGTGCCTTTAGAAGTGCCATATCTCCGTTAATTTTTACAGGAAGATACAGATCCGACAGTTCATAAGGTTTATTGAGCAAAGCACGAACTTCCTGAGGATTTCTGAAACCTTTTAATCCAGCTTCGGGAAGCGGGTTAACCGCTATAATTTTGGCGCCGTTTTTCTTTCCTTTAGTTAATGCAGAAAGCATTCTCGGTGAATTGGTTCCTGGATTCTGCCCTATGATCATGATAAGGTCTGTATCATAGAAATCTTCCAGCTTTACAGTTCCTTTCCCAATACCTATACTTCTGGAAAGTGCATAACCGGAAGTTTCGTGGCACATATTGGAACAGTCCGGAAAATTATTGGTCCCGAATTCACGGGCAAATAACTGGTAGACCCAAGTCGCTTCATTACTTGTTCTTCCTGATGTATAAAATATGGCTTCGTCAGGAGAATCCAATGCATTTAGCTTTTCAGCAATTTTCGTAAAGGCATCATCCCAGCTTATTGGTTGATAATGCGTTCCTCCTTTCGGTAAATACATGGGCTCTGCAATTCTTCCCAACTGGCTGATTTCAAAATCTGTCAGCTTCGCTAGATCATATACCGAATTTTCTCTGAAGAATTCTGCTCCGATCTTTTTTGAGGTAGCTTCTTCCGCCAAGGCTTTTGCACCGTTTTCGCAATATTCGCCCAATTTGGAACGCTCGTCATCCGGATCTGGCCATGCACAGCTCGGACAATCGAAACCATCAAACTGATTCATGCTAAAAAGAGCCCTTCCGCCACGAAGAACAGAGGCATTAAGCACCAACTGATCCAATGAATGAAACACCGCAGGGACTCCCGCCGCCCAGGCTTTGGGCGGTTTCAGCTTCAAATCCAGCAGTTTATAGGGCGGTTCTGCAGAAGGTAATCGGCTGCCTTCTTCCTTTTTATTGAGTACATCTTTGTTTTCCATGATCTCTACCTTTAAAAAATGAAAAAATTAGCATTTTAGGTTCGGGTTGGGATAATTGTCGCTTTGATCTTCCAACGTATTATCAATACAGACAAAATCTTTTTCTATTAAGAGTTTAATCTTTCCAGTCTGCCCTTCAAAGCCTACCCTGTCTGTAGAAATCCACTCGGCTATCATTGTTGCAGGCATCTTCAGAACCATTCTGTTCTCGATGAAAGCTGCTGAAAGTTCTGTATCTTCTGTTCTTTCAATAGCGTATATAAATGGACGGTCTACAAATTCAGTAAAGCTTGAAATAATGCCGTCTTCTCCTAATTTTGCCACTTCGGATTGGGTAAGACGAAATCTCACTGTGTTATCTTTAATTCTTATTTTCATAACAAATTTTCAATTTTAAAATGGCTGCCGGAATGGTAGATATTAAACCGGTTGTCCCGGAGAAAGCCTAATAAAGTGATATCAAATTCTTTTGCCAGGTCTATCGCAAGACTCGAGGGTGCCCCAATCGCCGCAACAATAGAAATTCCTGCCATTGCAGCTTTCTGAATAAGCTCGAAGCTGGCTCTTCCACTCAGAACCAAAATTGTATCATGCAAAGGAAGCATTCCTGCGGACAAGGCATGACCTATGAGTTTATCCAGTGCGTTATGCCTTCCTACGTCTTCACGCAGTGCCAAAAGATTGCCTTCTACTAAATCAAAAATCCCGGAAGCATGAATACCACCCGTAGCACTAAAATTATTCTGAAACGACTGTAGCTTTTCGGATAACCGATACAAAGTTTCCAAGGAAACTTCTGTATTCTCTTTTGTATGGTTATGAAAAGTGCTTACTGTTCTTATGGATTCTATAGATCCTTTTCCACATACACCGCAGCTGGAAGTGGTATAAAAGTTCCTGTCGGCTTTCATCAGTTTAGGAACAATGCCTTCTGTAAGCTCAACAATAACAATATTTTCGCTGTTCCTGGAGCATTCTTCCTGCGGAGAATAGATTTCTTTAATTTGTTCACGATTGGAAATAATCCCTTCTGTGAATAAAAATCCTGCAGCAAGTTCTGCATCATTTCCGGGAGTCCGCATGGTCACAGAAATATTTTTTGACTCTTTTTTACCTTCAGCGCTGTAAGAAACCCTGATCTCCAGAGGTTCTTCTACAGAGATATCATCTGTATAAGGAAAACTATTACTTTCCTTGACTTTAATGATTTCTATCTGCTTTACAGATTTACTTGACAACAGATTTGTTTTCATGACATAGTGACTGGCCTAGTAAAGGTACAAAATTTTTATTCCTAAAATTAAGGGTGTGCTGAAACCCATTCTTCCCCATCTTGGAAAATTTCTTTTTTCCAGATAGGCACTGTTTTTTTTATATTTTCAATTATAAAGCTGCATGCATCGAAAACAGCATTTCTATGCCCATCACTCACCACAATTATCACAGCGGCCTCACCTGGAAACAGGATTCCCGTGCGGTGATGGACTACGATATTCTTTACCGAAAATAAAGAAATGGCTTTATCTGCTATTTTCTGTATTTCCTTCACAGCCATAGATGCATAGCATTCATATTCCAAACGGCTGACAGACTTACCTTTGGTATGATTTCGTACTGTTCCAATGAATGATGCCATTCCTCCACACGTAGGATCGGACACAAGTCTAAAGCAATCCGTCAGATCCAGTATATTTTCTGTTATTTTTATATCAATCATATCTGTTATCCACCACTTACCGGTGGAATTATTGCTATTTCGTTAGAGACTGTTATGATCTGATCTTCCTCCGCATATTCATCGTCAATGGCAATAAAATAGGATTTTAATCTTTTCAGTTCGGGAAAATCTTTTTCCAGAAGTTCCTTGAGTGCTTTGACGCTTGCTCCTTCATGTATTTCTATCTCTTTCTCTGAAGTTCCGAAAATATCTTTCGTTATTCCGAATGCTAATATTTTAAGTATCATTTTTACATTTAACTTATTACCAATATTTTATTAAAACATTTATCCCGGCTACCAAAACCAGAACAGCGGTCATTCTTTTAATGACCAAAGGATTCCATTTCAGGGACATCCTGGAACCGATCTGTCCGCCAATGAATACGGCAAAACACAAACTCAGGATTCTGAAATAATTCATATCAGCAGACAGTTTGGATAATTGACCGAAAATACCCGACACTGAATTTACCAATATGAAAACACCTGATGCAGCCGCAATTTTCCGTGGGGTATCCCATTTCATGAGATGTAACAGCGGAGAAAGAAAAATTCCACCGCCAATACCTACCAATCCTGATAAAAATCCAATCCCCCCTCCTAAAAATCCATTTTTGAAAAGAGAAATTTTGGTATATTCCTGAGGTTCTTCACCATTTTTTGTTTCTGTTTTTACCCATAGCAACAATGCAGCAATGATTAAAGTACCCCCTAATATCAGGAAAAAAGTTTCCTGGCTTATTTTCAAAGCAGCTCCCAAATAGGCCATAGGTACACTTACAATCGCAAGCGGAAGTATTTTCTTCCAGTCAGTCTGCTTATTTCTGATGTAAATAAATACTGCACCCACTACCACAATAACATTACAGATAAGTGCTGTTAACCGTATTTCCTGATAAGGAAAACTGTACATTGCCAGAACCGCAAGATAACTTGACCCCCCGCCAAATCCCACAGAAGAATAAATGAAAGCGATGATTAAAAAAAACACAAAGATTTCCCAATGCCCCATATATTGTGCAGAATTAATTTTCCTACAATAATACTCATTTTTAGGGCGCCATACGAAGGTATAGTAAAAAGTTTCTACCGTAATTTGTGAGAAGAATATTCTGAATTGTTTATTTTACAAAACCAATTTCATTATCCAACATCATTTATTAAATTTGATCATTAAAAACCGATATACCTATCTCAATGAATAATACTTTTTCTACTGATTATAATGCTCAGAATGTTACAGATTATCCGAATAATAACACCTATTTTTTAGTATGGAATTTTAAGGACAGTGCTGATCCTGATAAGATCAAATCGGTTTTCCAAAGAGTTTGTGCTTTGGTAATTAACCTGAATAATTCAGCACTTGACCGTTTTCCGGATTCCAAAGCCAGCTGTGTAATGGGTATTGGATATGAAGCATGGCAACAACTTGAGTTGCCTCAACCGCTGCCTAAAGAATTTAAGAAATTCCAGGAAATAAGAGGCAGTAAACATACAGCAGTAAGTACGAAAGGTGATTTGCATTTCCACATCCGGGCCGATGAGAAGAGTTTTGCTTATGATATGGCCTCTACAATTTCCGGATACATGAAGGAAATAGCGGATTGTGTCGTTGAGGTACAGGGATTCCGTTATTGGGACAGCCGGTCTATTTTAGGTTTTGTTGATGGTACTGAAAACCCGCACGGTAAAGACCGGGATCATTTTGCCATCGTTGATGATTCTGATTTACAATATGAAGGAGGAAGCTATCTTTTTGTACAGAAATACACCCACAACCTTGATGCATGGAAATCGCTTTCTGTAGAAGAACAGGAAAAAGTAATCGGCAGATCCAAAGACCTTGATATTGAAATGGAGGATGATGTAAAACCCAAAAATTCACATATCGCATTGGCTAATATTGGGGATGACTTTAAGGTTGTGCGTGATAACATGCCTTTCGGAAATGTATCAACTAATGAAATGGGAACTTATTTTATCTGCTATGCGAGTACATTCAGTACAGTTGAAAAAATGCTAACCAATATGTTCATTGGTAACCCGCCGGGAAATTATGACCGAATTCTTGATTTCAGTACTGCACAAACCGGAACATTATTTTTTGTTCCAAGTTTAGATATGCTCGATGAATTTTCAGGATAAATTTAGCAAGTCTTCCCACTATCATTATTAAATAAACAGCTGGTTTTCAAATAAGTAAATATTCAATCTTGAATTATTTTATTTTTTATTTCAGTTTTACTTTTTTAATTTGAAAAACTATTGTATATTTGCACCCACAAAAAACGAGGTAAAACTCGTTAGTAGATGGCCTTAATCGGGGCGTAGCGTAGTCCGGTCATCGCGCCTGGTTTGGGACCAGGAGGTCGCAGGTTCGAATCCTGCCGCCCCGACTGATTAACACTTTAGGGTGCGTAGCTCAGCTGGATAGAGCATCTGCCTTCTAAGCAGACGGTCAAAGGTTCGAATCCTTTCGCGCTCACTTAAAGACACAATTATTAAATAATTGTGTCTTTTTTTATATATCATAAAAATCTGTGACCCAAAATTTTACAATTGGGATATTTATAGTTCGATTTTTGGAAGCTAGAATTCTTCTTCCATACCCTTTGCATATTTGTACAACTCTTCATAAATATCAAAGAACACATTTTCATCTTTTTCAGCCAATGAAGTATTAAAAAATACGATAACTCCGATTTTTCTATCCAAGTCAGAAAGCATAAAAGTTCTCACACCAGCATCGGAACCGTTGTGTCCGATCCTTGTACCCCCCATTTTGGTCGCCCAGAAAATCCCGGAATTCATCTTTTTTATATTAATGCTGTCCGGCTTATTTGTTTCTGTGTATTGGAACTTTAGCATTTCTTCAGCCAGTTCTTTCTTCAACAGCTTCTTTCCCTTATATTCACCATCGTTCAAAAGGGTGATGAAGAATCGGGATAGCTCATTTACAGATGTTCTTACACCTCCATCAGGATAGGTTGTACCTTCAGATAATTTTATGGGCACAACAATATCACCTTTCTTTTCATAAGGTTTGGAGTGCTTATTAATATCGATTTCCGACAAAAACCAACCCGAATTTTTCATCTTTAAAGGATCGAAGATAAATTGCTTACTATACTCATTAAGTTTTTTACCCGTTCTTATTTCCACAATATAGCCGGCCAAGCCAGCTGCTATATTTGAATAATCACGAATCTTTCCCGGCTTTGCATTCAAAAAATTATCTTTTGAATAATACTTCCCTCCCTTGACATAGTAATTTTTCAAAAAAACGCCCAAATCTTCCGGTTTCTTTCCATCATAAAAATACGTACTGTCCGTGTAAAAAGGATAACGGTCTGCTAATCCGGAAGTGTGAGTTGCCAACTGCCTTAAGGTGATTTTTTCATCAGGGAAATTGGGATTGATCACTTTAAAAGGTAGATAATTATTGATATCCTCATCCAATGAAACTTTGCTCTGTTCTACAGCTTTCATGATGCAAAATCCGGTGAAGGTTTTACTGATGGAGGCAATATTCATAATTGTAGAAGACGTAAAAGGAATTCCTTTTTCTTTGTCTGCATAACCATAACCATTTTGCCATACCAATTTTTTGTCAATGATCACTGCTACGCCGATTCCTACAATTCCGGCAGAATTCATTTTGCGTTCAATAATACTATCGATTGCAGAATTATGCTTGATCAAAACCCGATCCGTTACATTTTCAAATGGTTCAGAACTTTTTTTTGTTTTAGAATACATAGTATTATCTTTAGTATTCTGGACATTTATTGTATTGATCCCGCAAGAAGACATAAAAATAAACAATGGCAAAGCCTGCAAAACAATAGCTCTTTTCATAATAAAAATTTTAAAATATAACATCTAAAGTATTAAATCTATTTACTTTTCAATTTTCAAAAAATACGTTGTTTTATTTCCAACCTACTTTCTGTCTCCATGCGATATAATCCGGGTTTTGGCTTTCGATGGATTCTATTTGTTCTATTGGCAGGATTTTATCGATTTCTTTCTGTGAAAGTTCCGGTAGAAGATGCTTTTTTCTCAGCTCATTGATTTCATCTTTATTGATGACCGGATAGATGCTGCCATCTGAGTTCAATTGGGTACCGAATTTCTGTGGCTTCCCCTGAAAAAACTGAATCCGGTCAAATAAAAAGGCAAGATGCTTTAGATTAATGTCAGACTGATGTTCAAACATCATTTGGTAAGAACTTTTCATAAATTCAGGGTCAGATATGGAATGCTGTATAATCAACCAAGCTGCTTCACTCGCTTCTTTACCAACTTTAGAAATCGTAGGAAACCCGATTTGCTCAATGATATGTCTTAGATGTCGGGCGTTTTCTTTGTGTATTTTTTCCATTTCAGGATGATAGCCGTCTGAAAGTTTGTTCTCACTCAATAATCTTTCTCTTACCTGCAAATCTTTCTTTGCCAATCGAATCAGTTCCTCCGAAAACTTAGTGTTCATATCTTTTTTGTATTAAAAATCCCATCAATCTTCATATCAAAAAAATCATTTTATATTTTAAAGAATCTACATAGCTAATCAACAAGCACATTATTATTTTTGGTATTTGATATTTGTAGTCTCTCTTTTTTTTGTTAATTTATAGTTGCCCGTTACTTCGTCTTTTATTACGGAGTATCCGTCATTAAGCTCTAGTAGCCAACCCTCTCCAGTTATAATCTTATTCTCTATTTTCAAAGGACTGGTGACTAAAATCTTGTCCCATTTAGAGCTCATTAACGCTCCATTCTCTACGGTAAGTATTCCCCACTTATCTGTAACTCTAATATTTGGATAGACCGTTCCCTTGTCTTCAATAGGTATAATATTTCTTGGATCAAATGATACATTCATTTTCTCAAATACCAGTTCAAAATGGGGTTGGGTAATAAATTTACTTTTATATTCAGCAATTAGCTTTTTCGTTTTGTTTTCTCTTGCTTCTTCTTCTGAAATAATTGCTTTTCCGTTGTACTGATGTAAAATTAAGGCTGTTGCTTTCCTTAAATCATTTGGTAACGTTATATTGAATGCTTTTATAAAATACTCCGTCAGATTTGTTTTAACTGTTATTTCTCTGTTCCAGCCTTTTTTTGTATTATTAAGCAAATAACCGTAGACAGGAGTTGTCTGATAAGCAAATGACCGAACAAATGTAGGATTGCTTAAAAAAGAGTTTATGCTTTCAATAAAATGTTCGGATGATTGCTTTCTGTCTCTTCCGCTAATCACTGAACCTGTATATTCAGCAATTCCTTCATTTAATTCTAACAAGTTTTCGGTAATATATGCTCCGGGATAAAGCAAATACCTGTATTTTCTAAAGGTTAAAGCATGAGTAAGATACGTTTTTCGTTCAGTTTCATTATGTGCTTGTAATGCCTTCTTTAATGCTTCCAGTTCTAAACGTAAATAAATTCTACCATTCTTTTCGTCAAGGTGATTGTTTTCAACGTTAAATAGTTGAAACCCTAACAATGGTTGACTTACGTGAAACAATTCGTGGGCAAGCAAATTTATTCTGTCCTGTTTATTGACTGGCAATGGAAGCATAATCATAGCCCAACGTCTGCCATTCCAATTGACAGCTGTGTTTGCAATATTAATTTCGGCAGGTAAAATCCCGGAATAGATCTTGCCGTCTTGTTTAAGAATACCTGTGCTATCAGAAAAGTTTGCAAATATTTGTCTCGTATCAGGATCGACTAATAGCATCGGTCCATATAAATCTTTTCCCCATAGTTGTTTATGCTTGTCTGCCTCAATTTTTATTTCATTGAAATTAGCTGAAATACTATCCTGAAAAATTGAAACTTCCTGCGCAAACGATAATTGAATGGACATTAAAAACAGTATGGGAATGCACAATTTTCTGATCATTTTGTTACTTTTAAAATTTAAATAACGTTTAGGGCTAAGCGAAAGTGGTAACTGAAGTTGATATTTTAACTAATGTATAAAGATTCAATAAAATTCTAGCATTTAGTGACATACAAATCGCACTTATTTTTGATGTAATATTTTATCTACCATATCATTGATTGCTTTTTCAACGACCTTTGGGTTATCCTGATTGATATAGTGACCACTATTGGGAGCCATGACTTGCTTACTGTCCGTAGAAAGAAGTAAAAAGTCTTTTTGCATTTTATCCCATGCATTGATCATTTCAAGTTTTAATTCTTCATCTTTAATAGAAGAATCATAACGCTTTGGATCTGAAGCGGTAAGTATCAAAAGAGGGATAGTACCGAAAGACTTTATCTTTGCTGCTTCTTTTTTGATAGAACTCATATGATCCTGTTCTTCCAACACCGCATCTGCGCTTTTGTAAAGCAAAGCGGGCATGATGGAATTTTGATATTTATATTGTTTTTCAGCGGGAAACATACCTTTAAACATTAATCTTGCCACCCCAAAAGTATTTGCAAATTTTAAAAAGCCACTCGGCAACCCCTGATTGACCATTTCGAAAAGTTCCGGTGACAGATATTTTTTATCGTCAGGACATTGACTATCTACCAATATTATACCTGCAACATCTTGAGGATATTGATTGACAAAAAATCGGACAAGTGTACCTCCAAATGAATGCCCAACCAGAATATAAGGCTTAGGTACGTTAGATTTTTCAAGCAGAAGATGCAGTTCTTCAGCCATCTTTTTACCTGATTTTGGATTCTCGCCACGTTCGCTCCATAATATTCCTGACCTATCATATGAAAAACTTGTATAAGAAACCGGTAACTGCTGTTGAATATGGTACCACTGCAGATGTCCGGCAGGATCGAATGCCGTTTCAAAAACAACAGTTGGTCCCCCATTTCCTTTTTTGTAATAATGCAGCCGATGATTGTCAACTTCTGCAAAATTGCCGTCTGGCGTTATTTTTTTAGTATCATTTCGGGATATCCTTTCAAAGATAAATCCTGCAATAAGCAACAATATAATCAATGCAACTAAGCCTAATCCTATCCGTTTAATCCATTTGAAAAAAGCCTTCATAAATATTTTTTTTATTATAACGTGTATTTGGTATCGATTCTCTAACAAAATCGAATTTTCCATTCTTCATAATATCGAGAAAGTTTTCCAATATTTTTTAGCGTCTAATTGATTGCTGGCAATGTCAGCAAGTTATAAAAAACTGTCAAACTATTGCAAAGGAATGATCATTATATATGTTTTTATCCCTTAACATCCTCAAGTGGATTACCATAGTTGCCAGACTGCGGATATTATTTAGTTCTATTCCTTAAATCCTGAAACTTTGAAATTACTTACCAGTACTCCCGAATCATTGGCATATCGCCACGGTGCCGTTATATAAAAATTTTTAGCCTCTGTAGGGCTGAAGAGAACCGCATCGGCTAACTTTACATCATTGAGATAAACCGCCATCCGTTCCCCGTTAACCGACAGGACGATGTGCAGCGGACGATTGATCCATGGCTCAAGATCAAAGGTCGTATTTACAAATTTTTCCGGCTTACTGCTGCCTATATTAACCTGATTGGTATCGTAGTAGTGCAGTTGTACATAAGTCCCGATATTGCTATCATAATGGTGGACACTGTTATCGCTGGCAAAACCAAACGACAATGGCGCTATATCTTTTACGTGCTCTGCTTTTGCGATAATGTCAAAAGATAAGGTAAACCGGCTGGGATAGTTGAGCGGATTGGAAAATTTGTAAATCTCCCTATCCCCTAAGTCCAACCATTTACCTTTCTGATCTGCTACCATTCTAATAGTAGCCTTTCCATTGGTTTTGAAGCTTGTAGCAATGGTACCTGGTTGAAATGCCGAAAAATCTTCTGCGAATATCAGCGAATCACCAGCCACTACAGTGCTACTGCGGTTCCCTGATTTATCTGCGGTTTTCCCTTCTTCTCCAGTGGTATTGTTGTCAATTTTTTTTTCTATAGCTTTTGTGGATTTATCTTTTGCTTTTTGAAATATACCACTGGGTTGGGCATGTACCTCAATTCCTGAGAGCAATAGTACAAGGAACAGTAGTCCGTTGATTTTTTTATCTGTTATCATGATGTAAGATATTTTTGTAAACTAATGGAGGTTAACTCTAACGATTTCGCCGTCTTCCTTTACCTCTACAAATGCCTCTATTCTGTCCTCGTAGTCAACAGAATAGCTCTTTTGTTGATAGTAGTCTGTCTGACCGCCATAATTGTTGTACCCGGTTCCGGTATATTCATTATATGTCCCATTGTGCGTATATCCCAGAAAACCTTGCAGGAAATATTTACCAGGCTTCATGTTAGGAAACGTAAATTCTCCATCGCTATTGGTAATTGCTTCAAACCTGTACCTGTAGGCATCTTTGGAAAGATAGACATAACGTCTTTTTCTTAGGCTTTCTTTTTCCTTTCTCAAAGCATACCAAGATTCCAGATATGGTGTTACCGGGAACAAGGTAACCTTTATCTGGTTGGCATAGATGCGTTGCCCCACTTTGAGTCCCCATTTGCTCTTCGCTTTTGTAAAAGCTATTCCTTTAATGACAGCCGTACCTTTGGCAAGTTTCTGTTTTGCCTGTAATGAATCAAAAGGAACCTGCGGGTAAAGCGCTTCAATCTTATCCTTTTTCTCCGGCTCTTTATATTGAGCCGAAACGATAGCTGTTGATGATAATGCATAAAAGATTGCAACAGTATATTTTTTTAACTTCATGATATTGATTTATGGGTTAATGATTGTCTCTGATAAGGAAGATTGATAGTTCCCCCGGCTATACTGACTGCCTCTCTCACCATATTCCTGAAAATTCCTGAAAAATTCCCCTTGATGCCAGATTTACTGATCACTTCAATTTTCAGTGTAAAGACAACATCTGCAAATGAGGTGTTGTACAGCAGTGTAGCTTCAAGGCTTTCGTATTGCGTAGCGGTATAAATTTTTGTATAAAGTTTTATGCTCCTTTTTTATTTTGATGGGCTAATTTTCAGATTTCGGAAATAGCCATCTGTTCCTACATCGACAAATAAGCCTACAGCACCCGTCGCATCCGGGCCTTGTTTAAGGTCATTCACGATAAGGCAAGGGTATTTGTTCTTATTTAAAAAAAGTTTAGCCTGGCTGCCTTGGATTTCAATTTTCATCTTGATCCATTCATTCAAACCCATATCGGCATACGACTCGTACTTCTCTGGATTTTCTTTTCTTAGACGTTCATATTTATAATCTGGAAAAGAAAAGTATTGAATAGAGTGATTGCGTCTCACCTGATCTTCGGCTCTGCCATTCGCTGGGCGTACATATATGGATTCAAATTTGGAATTCATGTCATCGATTCTGAATGCCAATCCAATAAACCCACGGTCGGTTGGAGCTGCAGTAGGGAGCAGTCGGCTAAGAACTTCTACCTCGATACTGCCATTTTTGAATTTTGTATTCTTTATTTTAACAAATGTAGGTTCGTCCGCTTCCTTTACCGTACTGTCTTTTACTACCCTAACAACTTTTTCACCTTCCAGGCTGACAATTTGCATATAAACTTTATTAGGTACAAGATTGCTCTCGTCTAAAACTATTTTTTGGCTGTATGCACTTTCTGAGACTAATAGGAAAAGAAATAAGACTGTTCTTAATTTTTTCATACTTCTTATTATAAAGAGTTTATGACTTTTATTTATTTTTTAAAAAGTCCGGCATTTAGATTCGAACCCAATGAACCTTCCACCAATTGTAAGTAATTACGTTTGCTCTGGTCCTTTTCAATGATCACGGTTCCGGTGGTCTGTATGTTTTTCATTTCCAGAAAATCTGTAGGAGTAGCAGTACTGTCACTCAATGGCCCGCTTCCGTATCCTGCCAGTTTATTATAATTCACAAAAATACAGTCAGAAGCTTTATACCGGCGTGTGCTTCCTTTTTCCCTAATCCACACTGTGCTGGTGTTGGCAATAATGTTATGATGAAAATCAAAATCATTACCGTTGGTACCTTGTGTAGTCCAGACCCCACAGAAATAGCCACCATAGACCAACGAATGTTGCATGGCACTGCGACTACCGTTCTTTCCTTCATTTTTCCAGAAGACAACAGGTATTTTACAGTTGAAGAAAACACAATGGTCAATAACTAAGCCATAGCCATTGGCGATAACTCCTACATGTAATGGCAGTACATCTGCATTCCCGGCGAACAGACATTGTGTTACAAGCAGATCGTCTAGTTTTTTTCCGTCACGCCAGATGGGATATGAACGTCGCAAATTATTGGCATCGAGATACGTATAATCAGGGCTGCCCGTAAACCGAATACCTGCAATGGTAACGTGGCTTACCTCGGGTTGAATCCCTTTTGCTTCTTCTCCCCCCACACCGGGTTCAGTAGGTACAACGGTCATCACGACCGGCATTTTTTTCGGTGTCCAGTCGGCATCATCGGGCATCACTTCAGCACGGATGGTTAGACGGTCGGTAAAAGTATATTTATCATTGGTAAACAGTACCGTTTTGGTGATCAGATGCACACCTTCTGAAAGAATAACCGTTGTTTCTCCCTGATCTTTATTTAAATTAATGCGTCTGGCGGCTTCTGAAAGGGATCTTAAAGGCTGTGCCTTTACCCCTGAATTCATGTCATTGCCGGTTATGGGATTAACATATAATTGTTCCGCTTTTACGCAAAACAGGTTCATTAGAAAAAATAGAATACCAAATGTTACAGATTTTATCATTTTCCTTTTTTTGGTAAAATTAGGAACATTCGTATCTTACAAAATGGTCATTTTATCTTCAGAATTGTCAATTCATATATTCTTTCGGTATTGCTGGGGTGTGCTATGGGTAAATTTTTTGAAAAAACGGTTAAAGTTGGAAGGATCGGAAAATCCGAAGTCATAGCAGATCTCTTTTGCAGATTTATTCTGGTGCAACTCTTTCTTTATCTCTGAAATGAGTTTGTGATGAATCATTTGCTGCGCTGATAATCCGCTGAATTGCCTACAGATTTTATTAAGGAATCCAGGACTTATATTCAGCATTTTAGTGTAGCCTTCAACGGTTTGCTCTTCTAAAAATCTCTGTTCCAATAAAGAGCGGAATTTGTAGAAATCTGCATGGACGTAAGTGTCCCTCTGAACGTTATAGATCCCTGCATAATAGCGGTTGAGAACGATAAGCAACTGATAAAGTACTGACCGGATCAAATGATTGCTATCATTCTGAATTTGTTCGAACTCCCGTTCTATTTCCCGTAAAAGCTCAAGGCATTTACCGAATGATCCTTCATCGAGCTTCATGTCAGCGGGATGAGAATACTGATGAAAGTATTGAAATCGGTAGAGAAACAACTCATCTGAAAAGAAGAGGTGAAGAAAATCTTTTTCAAAGAACAGCGTGTAACCTCTTATCTTTTCTTTAATTTCCCAGCGGCGAACCTGCCCAGGACTGGTAAAAATGATAGTTCCCGGAGTTATAGACATTATCGTTCCATTCAATGAAAATGTTCCCGATCCCTCTTCAATGAAAACAATTTCGTAAAAACTGAGCTGATGTACAGTGCGGTCCAGTACATAATTTTTTAATGTTTCAATACGTCCAAGATCCAACAATAGTTCAGCCCCATACTTATGCGGCAGAAAATGATACGTTTTAATTTGGGAGGTTGTTACCATCTTTGAAAATTTTTACAATAGAAGGCTCACGTTATAAATACAAGCTTTTGTTTCGCTCTTCAAAGATAAATAGATTTTAACTTCAATGTACGTTGCTGCTCTTCTGGTTTAATATTTTTTTTCAACTAAATATTTGAAAAAGGTAATGGTATATTTAAATGCGTCGCTTTTTAATATTTAACTACAATATTCATTAATAGTCATCATTTTTACCAATAAATTTTCTCAAATCAACCATAAAACGGTTCGAAAATTGTCCCGTCAAGTTCACAAAAAAACTCACAATAATTTGTGAGTTTTTGTTTATATGTACATCATGTGTTTTTTATTATTTCATTGTAAATCTTCAGATCTTTATATCTATTTTATCTGAGAGGAGGTCATCCCAAATCGTTGCTTAAAAGCATAATAAAAGTGAGAGAGGTTTTCAAAACCCAGATCCAGATAAAAATCAACCGGTTTTTGTTTTTTATATTTGATCAAATAGTGAGCTTCTTCCAAACGTTTGTTCAGCAACCATTGTCCTGGAGAACAGTTAAACACTTTTTTAAAATCCCGTTTAAAAGCTGAAGTACTTCGGCCTGTGAGTTTAGCAAATGAATCAATCGGAACATTAAACATATAATTCTGATTCACGAATTGTTCCAGGTCTATTTTGTACGGTTCAGAAAAATCAAATAAAATCTGTTTAAAATCAGGATTGCAACGCAGAAGTAATTCTATTGCTTCCCTGATTTTTAAATCTGCCAACCGTGGTGAGACTTCTTTTGTCTTATCTATATAAGGCGTCAGTGAAAGAAAATAGCTATGCAAAAAATCATCCGGCTCAAAAAATAACTTTTGTGTTCCCATATACCGGTTTTCAAAATCAAATTTATTCTCAAGGGCATATTGCTGTAAAACTTCCTTATCTAAAGTGATAGAAACAAATTTATAACTCCCCGATTTTGAAGGATATTTAGTAGTCCGTATAAGCTGATTTTTTCTGACCAGTACAATTGTATTTTCACGAATAATTGTCTTAGCACCTGCATAGAAAGCATGTGTTTCCCCGGACAGCTGGAATCCAAGAAAATGTTCAGGAATAAATTCTTCATATCCTCTGTGCTTTTCAAATGCACAGGAATACACTAATCTGTCAAAAACTATTTCTTGCTTTGTTTCCATATGGCAAATTTCTTAAATTCTAATGAATTATTGCAGCCGCACCTGCTCCGGCAATTTCCTTATCCTGTTCCGGGGTACCGCCGGATGAGGCTATAGCTCCTATTATATTTTCATTTTTGTCTATTATCGTTACTCCTCCTGCAATAGTAAGCAAGCCGCCATTGGAATTAATCATACCGTACCCGTGCACATCAGCTCCCGTAATTATGGTTCCCATTATATCACTATCTATTCCAAACATTACAGCAGTTTTCGCTTTTTTTACAGCAAAGTCGATTACCCCATAAACACTATCCAGCCTTGCAAATGCCACCAGATGACCTCCTCCATCCACTACGGCAATACTTACAGGGATATTTAATCTTTTTGCTTTTTCTATTGCGGCACTCAGAGCTTTTGCCGCTTCGTTATAAGTTATACTCATTTTGATGTTAAATTTTAGAAAATAAAAGCACAAGTTTTATCTGTACTATCCGTTAATATCAACTTTTTGCTGTCCATGCTTCTGCCTGAAGCTGTTTTACAAAGTCTTCGGTTTCTTTCGGATATACATTTCTGAAGTTGGAATTATCATCCAGTACTACATTTACAATACATTCCGCCATAGATTGTGGGTCCAGCTGATGGGCAAGTGACTCTGCCGCACCGTCAAATGCCGAAAGAGGAGTAAAATTATTTTCAGGGTTATACCATCGGAAAATCGTATCAACACCACGGTCATTAAATCCTGTCCCAAAGACACCTGGATTGCATGTTGCAATTTTGATATTGAATGGTGCCAATTCCGTTTTTAGCCCTTCAGCAATAGCCCCCATTGCGTGCTTAGATGCACAGTAAGCTGCAACATAAGGAACGGTCCATAATTCTCCCATGGAAGTTGTGAATACAATTTTCCCCGGCTTCTTCTGGTTGATAAATTTTTTAATAAAACCTTGCGCCAATTCCAGCCCGCCGAAAACATTAACATCAAACATAGAGCGAATTAAGTCTATCGGCTGTTCGGCGATGGGACCGCCTTCCATAATTCCAGCATTGCTCACCAAAATATCGATATCATATTTTTGATGAATGTAGGCCAGGTCACGAGGATTTGTAACATCCAGCTTATCAACTGTAAGTTCTACACCCTGTTCTTTTGCTTCCCTTATCAAATCACTCATCTGAGGATATACCTGTGCTGTTGCAATTACCTTATGTCCTTTTTTAGCAAGATCAAATGCTGCGATTTTCCCAAATCCGCTTGCCGCTCCTGTAATTAAAATTGTTTTGCTCATTTTTATGTAATTAAGTTTAAAATACTATTACAAAGCTCACTAAATCCAGGTAGCTGAATGTTGGCTAAAAGGTCATTTTCATATTGCTGCAAAGTTCAGTTCAAAAGCACATAATTTAATAGATTGAATATGAAAACTTCTTGATAGGTAGCCATAATCGGAGTGTAGCGTAGTCAGGTCATTGTGCAGCGTTGAGGCTAAAAAGTATTCATTCACAAGAAGAAAATCTCCCTAAATGGATAAGCTTCTTTCATAGAAAGAGATTTTTATCATTCTTATACGTCAATATATCAAAAGAAAAAAAACGTAACTTAAAAGTGCAGATTGTATGTTCTGACATCTAATTATCAACGGATCTATAGAAAATCTTTTTCCATTTTGCTACGGAATTCCTGCTTAGTGAAAAATGTTTGGCAAGCTCAGTATTATTAAGACCATTTTCTTTTTGATAATTGAGCATTTGAAGTATCGCTGATCTATCATAGGAACGATGTTTCTGATTTCTCCTTATTTCTTCTTTCTTTTCAGTATTAAAGATGATCTGGCTTAATTCAATAACATCAATTGCAGATAATTCTTTTTTTGAAAGAATTCTTATGCATTTTTTTTCTTTCTCTGGATATTTTTTTTCGATTAAGTCTTTATAAATTTTATGATAATTTGGTTTAATACCCCTTTCCATATTTTTTAATGATGCTTTTTTTATAGACCGTATCGTTTTGAAAGAATACAACTAAAATAGTTTTCTTTCCCCACCAAGTTCTGTATAATTCATACGTCCAGACTTCATCATGATAAAAATTGAACCCGTCTCCAAGCAGGCGGATAATCTCTTTTTTTGAACAACCAATGAGATAATCTGAATTTTTTATTTGATGTTCCGACAGCATTTCATTTTATTCAATAATATTTACAGATCAATTCTGATAAAGCAATCGTATATAATCCCTTTTTTGACGGATAGATGAAGTCTTTTTTTAATAAAGCCAAAAAAGTAACTTTTCATTATAACCGCATATTCACAATTGTAGATCCGTACGGTTTTCTTGTTCAAAAACAGTTCTGCCTCCTCCAAGGATCTTCCGATCAGCTTTTCCACATACATTGTATGTTCAAATTCCCTTATTCTTACCATACTTGTCCAGCCATTTATACAAGGTCGTTTTAGGAATATTGTATTCATTAACCACTTGAAGCTTTGTTTTTTCACCAGTCTCGATAAGTTCTATCAAAAAATTTATTATTCCTATTGTATAAATATTCTTTCTGAATTTTGGGAGCTGGGTTTCCTTTTCATTAGCGGCAGAAAGCCTTGTATTTGCTTGCGGAGCATATAAAATGAGATGTTGGGAGTATATCCTGAAAAAATCGTAACCCAATAGTTTACTCCATTTCATAATTGTCTCTGCCTTCATATCACGATCTCTAAACATTTGCTGGATTTCTTCATCAGTACATTTAAAAAAATTACTAATCCTGGACAAATCAATATCACATTCCTCTACTCTTTTGCAAATCAGTTCACCGATATGGATATCTTTAAAATCAAACTTATTGGCTGTTTTCATTAGTCTGCATAATGTTTACTTCCAGTAACTCCAATTTTGCCCGTCATATACGGCCAACATATCCGATGCAGTATCATACACCATTGTGCCGGCAATTGCTCCTTTAATGCTGGTGTGAGGATTGGCAACTAAGGGTAATACCATTGCCTTTGTGGTAGATTCTAAAACCATTATCCCTGGTTTAATTGTAGAGTTCGCTCCTATAATTACACCTTTAGTTCCTGTAACATCAGGACCTGCATTTGAAAAGGAATGAACAATCCCCTGATTCTCATCGGTGAGAGAAGTCCATCCTCCATTATTATTGTTATTTATTCCTTCATATACTTCTACCGCTTTCCTGGATGTGTTGAAAACAAACGTTCCTCCCACCGATCCCGGAGCCGCACTTACTGAAGGTAATATGATTCCCTTATTACCTGTCCCAAACTCTACAAGGGCACTTTGATTCACGATATTATTTTTACCAAAAGCTACCTGACTCTGGACTGTTCCTGTAAAAATAAGATTGACAAAAAATAGTAAGATCACTAATTTTCTATTCATTTTTTTAATTTTTTAAATTTATATGGAGTAAAAGAGCTGCCAGCACTTATAAATAAATAACCGGCAGACTCAAGCACCACAATGATTATCATTTATTTATTCATTACACCCTCTCTTGATACAGTTCCACCCAGTACGGGAATTATCAACTCCAGGTGCAGTTCCTCTGTATAGCTGCACACAATTCAAATCTGTATTGTAAATAATCATTCCTTCAACAGCAATTAAGGCATCTCTTTGAGCTGTAGTCATATGGGTTATAACCATACCTTTATCATTACTGTCTAAAACAATATGTCCGTTTGGAACGCTCTGCGGCCAATTAGCTACTGTCAGACTTGCTTTGGTAAGAATCCCCATCTTGGAAAAACTATCTGGTGTCCCTGTTGCTCCCGGTTTTATACAGTGACAAGGAACAATTTTTTTACCTGAACCATACCCGGTCATTGTAGTAACACCAACTACCGATTGTGTTGCTGTTACCATATTTGCCGCAGCAGTATTCCAGGTTATCGTGTTGAAACTATTCCCATTAAATAAAACTAAAGGGAATAATGGTCCTCCAGAAACCTTACTTCCAAACATGGTTACATTTCCTGCTGGCCCGATAACTACTCTGATTAAGGGAGCAGAAGCAGTTCCTGTCATTGACCATACATCCGGAGTATTCAACTCATATTGATCTCCATCGGCAAAGCGAATATTTATTCCGGAAGTTCCGGAAGATTGAAACTGAATTTCCTGTGTTGCCAGCTGAACACCATTTATATTCAGGTTAAAAGAATTATCTAAAGTATAAATATCAAATACAAACCCATAATCTGTAGCTGGCTGGCTAAAGGTAACCGGTGTTCCATTACTGGTACTAAAACTATTTCCCTGCACATCTTCAGTACATATTGCTGCAGGTGAAAATACAATACTAGTGTTATTCAAAATATTATTACAGCTACCTCCCGCACCATTATTGGCACATTCATATTCAGCATTTGTTGGTGGAACGGTAACATCGGTATTGGTAGCATCAGGATCGGTAACATCATTAGGACGTAAAATTGTAGCTTTGACAGCTTGATTTCCTGAAGCAGCCAAATAGGTGATCTCAGTCGAAAAATTATATGTAATCTCGCAGCCGCTTGGTAAATTCAATGACGAGGAATACGTATGAGTTACTGCATTATAACTTAATGTCACCGCTTCAGAACCACAACCATTAGCCGTGAAGGTAAATGACTGAGGACTGAATCCGGATGGAAGCGTAAAAGTAAAGGGAGCTCCTGTTACATCACTTGGACCATCATTTTTTACTTTCACGGTAAAGTTAATTTGCTCACCTGTTGTAACTGCTGTTTTATCAGGAACTATTTGTGTAATTTTCAAATCAGCGATTTTTACATCTACATTCGTTGTAAGGACTGTTGCATTACCCGTTATAAATGTCCATGTATCAATTGATCTGTTATCACCAAACTGTCCTGAGGTTCCTGTACTTCCTACTCCCCAAATATGGCCGTTTACACTACTGTTAATTCCGGTACTGTTTGTTGGTGGCAGGTGACTGTTATTTTTAGGGTTTGAATAAGCCCCTCCCGGCGAATTATTCCCATTAGAACCGTTGGGTACATCTACATCATTCCAATAGACAATATCTGATACTACATTATTTAAGTTGGTATGATCTAATAGTTGGATAACTGTCCCATTTTGATTGTATTCCATATCAAAGAAAGGGAAATGAACTTCTGCTCCCCGAAGCTGTACGGTTACCGTAACAGGAACCGTTCCTACAGGTAATGTATTACCTGCCCCATCTTTTCCATCCCAGAAAATATTGTTTACTCCCGAAACGGAAGCCCCTGTTAGAGTCCGTGTTACAAAAGCTGCAGGAGTACTGGCACTTTGAATGACAACAGTGTACTGTCCTTGTGCACCGGAATTGAATTTTACATATCCTCCTTTATTACTGACCTGCCCTATTGTTCCATCGACACCAATCAGCTGTACACCAGTCACATCCGGCACCACTACAGGGCTTTTTAGCCAGGTTGTTCCTCCCGGCATTGCTCCGGTAGACTGAGCAGGAAGATCATTAGCAGGCAATCTGTAGAATAATTTATACGTAATATGCTTAGATGTATCTGCATTATTGGGATTATGTACTTTTCCCGTTAAGAACGCCGTTGAAGACTGATCAAGGCTTTTATAGATCGGTTCCTGAGTAGCAGCGTCTACAAACCCGTTATTGTTTACAAAAAAAGTAAAATACAAGCCATTGTTTCCATTATTATTTACCCTGTATGTATATCCGTCTTTCGTAAGCACATATACTAATCCATAAAACCCATTGGTATTGGGACCGGTAGTCCCATTTGACAAGTTCAGGATATTGGTATAGACACGCCCATTTATAAAGCCTGTATTTGAAGTATCTATTACAGATACATCCCAAGCCGATATTCCGGCACTGGTATCCTGTGTCCAGTTATTATTGGCAGCAATAGTTGTTGTAGGATCTCCTGTAGATCTTCCAACAAATTCTACGCGGTAAATCCCTTCTGTAGCTACAGAATAGTAAATTGGAGTATATCGGTTTCCTCCTGTCTGCCCAAATAGTTGAGGCCCGGCCAATTCAGCCGTACGATTGGTTATCTGGCCCGAACCGGTATTATTAATAACCTGTGTTCCGTCAGGAGCAAACAACCTAATCCTTCCGTTTCCTCCGTTTTGAGCACTGGATGCTAAAGTAATTCTTTCTCCAACTTTGGCATATACATAATGAATTCCTTCATTAGCAAAGGGCCAGCTTGATGTAGAAGATGTACTTGATCTCATGAATGCACGGTAGCCAGATACTCCTGAAGGATAAAGATCTTTGGATCCATCTGCCAAAAGAGATCCGCTACATAGCAGGCATACTAAAACAACTGTTAAACGCAGTTGCAGATGAGTTATCAGATGTTGTAATTTTTGATTCATTAAAATAATTTTATTGTGTTTATTTAGTTTTTTAGCAAAAGGTATCCTGTGCTTCAAAAGAATGAAGCATTGAAAATCACATTATAATAATCGCTTATATATGGTAAGGTGGTGGTCTTACTGCATAACTATGAGAGATAAAGTGTTTCGAAATATTTTTATTAATCTGATTATCGGAAATTAAGCTGACAAGAAAGTCTGAGAAAAAAATCTTATTGTATGTAGTTTTAATGTGAGAGAAACTAAGAAGAGAAATAGCAATGATTTCAGTTTTGCTTACATTATCAAATACATTTTTAGAACTAAATGAATCTTCAGAATCGAAGAAATGAGTACATATAGCCATATTATGGTCCCTAAAAACCACATTTTTACCATCAATACTTTTGATGGCCTTCCGGCTGTATACGTTGATCGAAATAAATAAACAGAAATGAATAAAAAAAATTAATCGGATTCTGTTTTCTAAAAGAGCATTATTGGTTACTCTTTTTCGAAATTGTGTTTTTGCATTCATCATTTTAACTACTAATTGCCTTAAGGTATATTGTGAATATTCTTAAGATCTTATTAGGTGAACCTAGTTCGTTCTGACTCTGCAAAAGTACAGCAGCATGACCAGCGATAAAACATTTATACTTATCACTTTCGGTAAAATGATAACACTTAAACCTTTTCAGAAAGCTCTGTCTGCAGGTGTTTAATAAATAAGGAAGGGGACATAGAGGTGGTTTTCTTAAATACGGTAGCAAATTTATTTTGGGAAGAGAATCCTGCTTCTTCGGCGAGTACAGCAATTTTATATTTCCTGTACTGGTAGTTATCTTTTAGTTTTTTTACCACATAATACACTCGTAAATCATTAATATAATTATTAAAATCTTTCTTTTTATGTGTATTAATAACATGAGAAAGATATTTGGTATTTGTTCCGAAGGAAGATGACAAGGAAGAGAGTGAAATATTATTATTGGTGAATAAATATGATTTTTCGAACTCTTCCAGCTGCTGGAGTATTTTTAGCTCTGTGGCAGTAGTCATGACCATCGAAAACTCAGAATCAATAGCCTTCTCCTGTTCTTCCTCTCTATTTTCTTCTTGTAAAGGCTCAGCTTTATTGGTTATTTTTTGAGTATTTATTTGGGCAATAATTTCTCTGAACCTTCTGATCGTTTTCTTTTGTCTATTTTTTGTATATATAACAAAACCAACCACTCCACCCGCCATCATCATAGAACAAACCACGATGATAATATCTTTAATAGAACTTCTCTCGGAAATCTCTGTATTCTTTTCCTCCAGTTGATCATAAGATTTATTAATAAAGTCACTTGACTTTTTTTGAATCTTGCTCACCACAGAATCCTGTTTTTGCTGAACTCTGGTCAAGTTTTTCATATCCTCTTTTGCAGTGTAGTATTTTTTAACGGTTGAATATACTTCGTTTTTTAATTGAAGGTATTCTGATTTATCACTAATACTTTGAGCCGAATCAATATATTTTTTAGCTTTAGACCAATCCCCCTTCTCAATGTAAACCTGTGCAAATCCATTATAAATTAATCCCGTAACATGATTTTCCGGAATATTTTTACAAAAACCGATTGCTTTATTATAATGAGAAAGGGCCTTATCAAAGTCTTTAAGATGGTAATAATTTAATCCCAATAACTGCTCATTATTGGAGGAAAAAAAATTCAAATCTTGTTTCGTTGCATTGAAGTATTTCTGAGATTTTTGAATATAATGAATGGATTTTTGAAATCGTTGTTGTTCCATTTCACAATAGGCCATTTCCTGCATCACTAAACCCAGGATATTATTTCGAAGTTCAGGATTTTCTATTTCTTTCGTGATGTGTAATGTTTTGAACGAATAACTTTTGGATTGCTTATACAATTTTAAAAACCTGTATTGGGTGGCTAGAAAGCCATAAATTTTAGCTTTCCACACATCATCCTCGGTTCCTTCAACAATTTGTTCCGATCTAAGAGCATAGTTCACAGATTTTTCAATATCTCCCGATTGTTGATATAAACTAGCCGTAAGCATAAGACTTTTGGCTTTGTAATAGGGAGTTTCAGAAATAGTGAATAAGGAATCCGCTATTTGAATGGCTTTATTAAAATCTTTCTGTGCTGTTTCCAGATACGTTTTTGTATATATTTTATTATATGCATGAGGATCTTGGGCACTTATTGATATAAAAAGTGATAAAAAAAAGACGAAATAGATTTTTTTCATTTGTTTATTAGTTTTTCACATAGAGCGATTAGACTAAGACCTGTAAAAATAGATCATCCGTAATCGTTAATTAAAAGAAGTATTTATCATTTTCGTGAAAATGATAAATGATAATTCATTACCACATTACTTCAATAATCATTTATCGCTTCAGATATTAGATTTTAGAGTACAATTATATTCTAAAAATTCCAAATATTCATTCATATAATACAAAAACAATCTATTTTTTAATAATATTTTTATACTGATCATATTTACGTATCAATAAAATAAACTATTAATTAAAAAAATAAAGAGCTCTCTACGCATTGGTAAAGTGCTCTTTATATACAATTTTTCCATCGATGTTTCTCAGAATCAGATATTCCAGATAAGCGGCAAAATTACAATTCTACATCCCTAGAAAAAACACATAGGCTTATCATATGCAGTAATATGGTAATAACTAAAACGGGATTTTTAGAATGATAACTGCAAATCTTGTGAAATTCATTTCATTTTCTGTTGCTACATTCTTTATTCAATAGAAAAACCCCTCACCAATAGTGAGAGGCCATGCAATATAAAAAATAAAAAGTGATTTGTTATTTATTGTAATGCTTATTTAGCATATCCGGATAGCTGAAATCACAATGTGTTTCAACGTATCTTTCACTAATGACAGAATTCAAATTATGCCAATCTAACGTTGACAGCATTTAAGCCTCTGTCTCCTTTTTGTACTTCAAAAATAACTTTATCGTTCTCGCGGATTGCTCTTGTGCTTAATCCTGAAGAGTGTACAAAAATATCTTTACTCCCATCTGAAGGAGAAATAAACCCGAAGCCTTTTGCTTCATTGAAAAATTTTACGGTGCCTTGTTGCATTGTAATTATATTAAAAAATTATTGTTAAAATTATTTGATCAATTGTATATTGACAGCGGCAAAGCCTTTGGCAGACTTTTCCTTTTCAAATGATACTTTGTTTCCTTTTTTGATAGGTTCAGCACAGTTATTGGTGTGGAAAAATACATTTTCTTTTGTATTGTTTTCCGTGATAAAACCGTAGCCTTTCTCACTGAAGAAGGTAACAATTCCTGTTTTCCTGATGTCTTCTTCAGCAATTGGCGCTGCACCCAGTTGAATTTCCTTGAGGTTTACCTCAGCGCGCTTTTCGGGAGGTGTAGAGGTTAATCTGCCATATTCATCTACATAAACCAGCATATCATCCAGATCTTTACCTTTGTTATTATTTGCTTTGCGCTCTTCCCTTCGCTGCGCTTTTTCTTTTTGTTTTTGAACTTTTTTCTTGAAATTTTCTTTTTTAGAGAAAGAATCCCCCATAAATTACTTGGTTTTAATTAGTGTATTGAAATGTTTTATTTTGAGCAACAGGCATTGCAAAGCCCGTGAGCTTTTGAATAGTATTCAAGCCTGAATCTTCTTCATCGCAAAATGAAGCAGGTGTTTCTTCTATCGTGTTATTTTCTGTTTGAATAGTTTGTGTTGATGGTGGAACGATGGTAATCTCTATCGGGTTATGTGATAAAGTATTTGCCAGTTTCCTGATATCTCTTTTCATTGTTTCAGCAAAGAATAACGTCTGCCTTTTCTGAGAAACTACTCTCAGGATCTTCTTCACATCATCCACAAATTCCTTGTCAAGCAATTGATCAGCCTTATCCAAAACCAATATTTCGATTTTAGAGAGATCAATAGACCTTTGATTCATCAGATCCAATAATCTTCCCGGGGTCGCTATAAGAATATCCACTCTTGCTCTTAAAGCCGCCAACTGACTTCCCGCCAAAACTCCATCAAAAATGGAAAGTTGAGATATCGGAAGATATTTACTGTACAGTATAAAATGTTCTTCAATTTCCAATACCAACTCTCGTGTAGAAGCCAATATCAGGGTACGGACTTCCTTATGCTCCGGTGTACTTCTTTTAAGGAGCTGTAAAACAGGCAACACAAAGGCAGCTGTTTTCCCCGTTCCCAATGGTGAACACCCGATCATATCTCTTCCTTTTAAAATAGGAGGAATGGCCGCATCTTGTATTTCTGTGGGTTTTGAGTATCCCGCCTCCGTGACAGCACGGATAATAGGATTGATTAAATTTAAATTCTTAAAACTCATTGTAATGGCCGGATATCCGGGATTATGTAACCAAACCCGTTAAGGTTCGAATTGGTGTATTGTATAGGATGAGCAAGTATTATCCAGTCATCTTTTTTGCTTTGCTTTACCTACGAAAATATTCGGAAGAATATAGTAATGAGTTTGCAATGTATATCGTATCATTAAAGCCTGTCATCAATGCTCAAATGAAGTATAATCTTCTCTTATGCTATAAGAGATTTATTGTTATATGTAACAGACTTGGTCGTTGCTTTTCTTACTCTTAGGTTCAGGTTGCCGGTATAGATATTCATCTTGTAAAAATTAATGTTTGAATGGGCAGCTGAAAAAGCAAAACTGAAAGAAAAAATGATGATTTTAAACTATTACAGAATAGCGAAGGCAGAGGCCTGTTTTTATATGCTCTGCAAATATACGATAAAATAACGGAATAATCCCCAGTTTAAATAATTGATTATCAAAAATATATTCATAACTTTCACAAGTTAACCGAATTGTTTGCATCAGCGGATGATTTTAATTCAACCGTTATGTCAACTTTTTCTCCCATATACCAAACCCAGCCCCAACCTTTAAAGACCGATACTGCCCGTCACATCAGGATCGCTTATTTCATCATGGTACATCATAAACCCGAAAGATTTAAAGCAATGTTTGCGAAGATCTATACAAGGGATCAGTTTTACCTGGTGCATATCGACAGGAAAGCAGGTGAAGAGATCACTGATGAAATCCAATTGTATCTGGTGCAGTTTCCTAATGTATATATTCTGGAAAGTATGAATATTGTTTCCGGAGGCTTCAGTATGATTCAGGCTGAGCTAAACGCAATGGAATTCCTGCTTAATGTGAGTGATGATTGGGATTATTTTATCAATTTAAGCGGAGAAGACTACCCTCTTAAATCCCAAAATATCATTCGTCAGTTTCTGACGATCAACAATGGCAGGAATTATCTGTTCTATTATGATCAAAAATTTCATCGCCCGGATACACTTAAACGAATACAGAATCATTTTACAGAACTGTCCCTTAAAATTTCATCTTTTATTTACAAAAGGGAATTTATGAAAGATGTAATTCCTTATATAGGAGGGAAATGGGTAATTTTCACCAGAGAAACCTGTGCTTTCCTTACTCATAATAAAAGGGTGATGGATTTTGAAGACTATTATCTTCATACCTTTTTACCCGCGGAGTCATTTTTCCAGACTGTTCTTATGAATACTTCCTTCAATGAGGTTATTGTGAATGATGATAAAAGAGCGGTAATAGAGAAACCCCTATTTAATAAAAAGCAAAACACCGATATTTTTATAGCTTATCTGAAATCCAGCAATCATCTTTTTATCAGAAAAGTAGGCAAAACAACGGATGAAAGTATTTTGAAATATGTTGAAGAAAGCTATCACCTTCCCCTGCAGGAAGTGGATGAAATAGAAAGAGAATTAAAACTTGACCATGATCAGAATAATTAATTCACTTTCTATCGTATCTAGAATTTATATACAAATGCATTGATATTCATTCCTGCACCTACTGATGCAAAGAGTACAATATCATTCTTTTCTATTCTGTGTAATTCAAGCTCCTCTTTCAGAATCATGGTAAGCAAAGACGGGATAGTTGCCACACTGCTGTTTCCTAATTTATTGATGACCATAGGCATAATATTTACGGGAGTCTGAACGCCATATAACTGATAGAACCTGTTTACAATGGCCTCATCCATCTTTTCATTGGCCTGGTGGATGATAATCTTATTTAGCTGATCGATGGTGTATCCACTATTGTCGAGACACTTCTTCATTGCATCAGGGACATGTGAAAGGGCAAATTCGTATATTTTTCTTCCGTCCATTTTAATGTATTTAATGTCCGGACAGCTTTCATTATTATAGGATTTCCCAAAATACAGATAGTCTTTTTCTTCCAATGTATAAGATGCTGATAGGTGGGATTTTATTCCGGAATCATCACTACTGTTGGCTTCCACCACTACTGCGCCGGCACCGTCTGCATAAATCATGCTGTCTCTGTCATGAATATCTACTACCCGCGAAAGCGTTTCCGCCCCTATCACTAAGCAGCGTTTGGCAATACCGGACTTAATAAACGCGTTAGCTTGTATCATCCCCTCAATCCATCCCGGGCAACCAAATAAAATATCATAAGCTACGCAAAAGTTATTTTTGATCTTTAATTCATGTTTAACTCTGGCTGCAAGGCTAGGAACCATATCAGACTGAACAGTACCAAAACGCACATCACCAAAATTATGGGCAAATATAATGTAATCCAATGTTTCCGGGTCTATCCCGGAGTCTTCTATTGCAGCTTGGGCCGCTATGAGCCCCAGATCAGATGTTACCTGCTGGTTGTTGGCATATCTTCTTTCCTCAATACCCGTAATTTTTTTTAATTTTTCAGTAATGGAAGAATTGTTACCCTGCAATGCAATGCCCTGCTCATCGAGAAAAATATGTTTGTCAAAAAATAAATTGGTGATTGTTTCTGAAGGAATACAGTTGCCAACCCCTATAATTTTGCTTGTCATCTAAATACTATTTGTCTGTTCTTTAATTTTATCAAGTTGAAAATCGTCTTATTTTTCAACTTATTCGTAAGCAAAACCTCTTGCTGTTAACAAGAGGCCAATGAACATATAACTTGTTCTAACTTAAATGTCCGTTTATAAAAACATTGCTATTATCAGTTATCTGACTTAATGGAATCCCCATGCTAATGGGAATAATAGAAATATAAAGTATAAATAATTGTAAATAAAAGAGCTTGTGTTTTCTTATAAATTTTATTTCTAAGGATAAAGGTAGTTTATTAATAATAAATTTTGCTATAAAAAAATTATTTAAAGAAAATTAACATAGATTCCTATTATCATTTCTGTCTGAAGTAATCTCCGTTCCAGAGATAAGTTGTAGAGAAGTGTTTTATTTTTTCCTTGTTATTTTCGTCTTTTTCCATTTCCTCCATCTTCCATATAAATGCATTGGGAATTCCTCCTTTATCATTGGGAAACACAAAATTTTCGCTGTGATAATATACATCTGCATCTCCTACATTCATCAATTGAGGTAAAGCAACCAGCTTTTTGTTCCTGAAAAGCACATACTGGTCATAGCTTGCGATTCCGCAGGCTTCTCCGGAAACCATGGCTTTTAAAGTGAGTTCTACCCCTTTGAGCTGATGATTGCTTTCAATATTAAAGGTGGCATAACTTAAGCTTTCCCCGGAACCCGTATCAAAGAAAACCTCATCTACTAAAGCATTCTCTTCAAGAACTTTGATGCTTGCTATATTTTGTCTGAAATTTTCTCCATTTTGTTTGTCTTTTCGATTCTCTGTTTTAGTAAGCCCGAAAAGAAAATCGTATCCGTTCTTATTTCTATATCCTACACATAGGTTTCCTCCCCAAACATACCCTTCTGAAGCTCTGTCTCCTTTCTGATATGAGATTTTATACCAATGGGACGCTCTTTCTCCCAATTGCAGAACCTTATCCTCTTTTTTAAGAACTGTAATCTGTTGATTGGTTGGTAAAGAATCCAAAATTTCTGCATTGACATCAGGTTCCAGTCTTATTCTTGTCCAATTGGTGAAAATTTTTTGAGTCTTATTTTCTTCAAACCCGAAAATTCCATTGGCATATACTTCTTCCTGAGCAGAAAGAAGCTGTAGGGAGAATAAGAGTAAGACCGCTAGTACAGATTTCATATTAATAATTGGTATCTTATTTTTCAAGGAGTAAACTCACCCATTCTTCACGCTGAAGCTGCTTTTTCAGTTCAAGCCCGTTTTCTTTGCATACTTCCATAATATCGTCTACATCAAAGAAGCATAATCCTGAAAGCAATAATTTCCCGCCTTCATTCAATACAGAAACGTAGGTCGGAATATCTGAGATCAGAATATTTCGGTTGATGTTGGCCAAAATAATATCATATTTCTCATTCCCCAAATTTTCAGCTGTTCCCAATTCAATATCAAGCTCTACGCCATTTCTTGCTGCATTTTCTTTTGAATTTTCAACGGACCATTCATCAATATCTATCGCTTTTACTTCACCGGCTCCCTGTTGTTTGGCATAAATAGCCAATACGGAAGTTCCGCATCCCATATCCAGAACTTTTTTGCCATGGAAATCAAAATCCATCATCTGCTGGATCATTAAATGCGTTGTCGGGTGATGCCCAGTTCCGAAAGACATTTTGGGCTGAATAATGATCTCGTGCATTCCCGGCACAGATTCATGGAATTCTGCCCGGATAAGCACTTTATCGTCTATATTGATCGGGGAGAAATTCTTTTCCCACTCTTCGTTCCAATTGATATTGGGCATTTCCTGGAAAGAGTATTCAATCGTCACATTTTCATTTTCAAAAATCGGTAACGCCTTAAGCTCATTTTCATGGAATATATCTTTCTGGATATACCCTAAAATTCTGTCATTTTCTTCCGTGAAGCTGTCGAAACCTATTTGAATAAGCTCAGCCATCAGGATTTCATTCCACGGCTGAAGCGGGGAAATTTTGAAATTGAATTCTAAATAATTTTGCATGTGATAAATTTGGTACAAAAATAAAGCTTGTTTTCCGATTTCATGTTTTTTTAAGGTAAAGTTTTGGATAAAGAACCAATCACCACTATAAAAAAAGCGGACTAAAGCCCGCTTGTTGATATTGTGCAACAATGATTATTGTTTACGGATTGGTAGAGAAAATAGAGCCGTTAGCGATCAAAGCTCTTCTGTTCATTTTCAGAATATCTCTTACCCACTCTGCAAAATCTTCGGGCTGAAGCACTTTTTCCGGGTTTCCATCCGTTAATCCTCCCTGAATGCTCATATCTGAAGCAATGGTACTTGGTGTTAACGTGATCACACGGATATTATGTTTTCTCCATTCTGCCATCATTGATTGAGACAACGAGATCACTGCAGCTTTGGATGCGGCATAAGCGGACATATTTCCTCCTCCTTTCAAACCGGCAGTTGAAGCCACATTCACCACATCTCCTTCTCCTTTTGCTTTCAAGAAGGGATAAGCTGCTTTTGCCGCATAATACACGCCGAAAAGATTGGTCTTAATAACCTGTTCCCAAGTTTCAGAAGGCATTTCTTCGATAGTTCCGAAATCACCGATTCCAGCATTGTTGATCAGGATATCAATACCTCCCAATTGTTCTGCCAGGGATTCTATTCCAGCTTTTACCTGGATTTCATTGTCTACAGAAAAAACCGCATATGTGGAGTTCACTCCCAGCTTTTTGATCTCTTCAACCGTCATTTTAAGGTTCTCTTCATTTCTGCCTGTAATCGCAACATTTACTCCTTCATTTGCTAAAGCTAATGCAACGGCTTTTCCAAGACCTCTTCCACCGCCTGTTACAATGGCATTCTTTCCTTTTATATTCATATTATAAAATTTTTCGACAGCAAATTTACGAAACAGCTTTCGGAAAGGCCCTGAAAACAAAGAGATTTTCAAAGCCTTTATCATTTACATTTTCTATAAAACAAAACCGGCTTAAAAAAAACCGGTTTTGACATTGAAAGTAAGTATAGTAAAAAATGAAAAGCTAGGGAATAATAATCGGTTCTTTCACCTCAAATTCTTCTGATGCTGAGAATGGGTTTCCGTACATATCTGTGGCTCTTACCTCAACTTTATGTTTTCCAAGTGCCAGTTTCTTTGGAAATCCTGCTGTCCAGATGTGTTTTGACATTTCAGGATTGGAAGGTCTTCTTCCCGGGAACAACGTTTGGGTAGTATCCCATTTGAACACTGACAATGCAAAGTTCGGGTCTATGGTTTCATCATATTCCATTGCTTCCCATCCTCCGTTATCGATTCTGTATTCTACCTTGTCTTTTTTGCTTCCCATAAAGAAGTTAGCCAGAATTTTTGCCGATGTTTTTGACAGGAAAGGAATTACATCCGGAACGTATAATTTGATCTGGTAATCTTCCGGCTTTCCTGCCGTTTTGTATCTCACTTTATACTGATTATCCGTAAAGCTGATAAAAGAATATCCTTTTGAAGTACCGTCTCTCATGGTTGAAGTTGGTAATCCTGCTTCATCCGGTGTTCCTGAATACCAGTCTCCACAAGTTGTTCCTACGTTATATTCGTGTAAATCTTTTGATCCGTTCCAGCCAGCTTGTTTTCCATAGAAGATTTGCTGTTGGATGTGAGTATGGGCAGATAAAATCAAGACGTTTTGGAAAGGTGTCAGGAAATCAAATAATTTCTGACGGTCTGCATCTCTGAAGTTATCCTCATTTTTATGATCTAATGGAATATGGAAAGAAACTACTACCAATTTATTTTTATCAACCTGTTTCAGATCATTTTCAACAAATGTTAGCTGATCTTCACGGAAACCGCCCCAATACCCTTTTCCATCTCTTGGGTCCGGGTACAAGATATCATCAAGGATGATAAAGTGTACATTTCCGTAGTTGAATGAGTAATTGGCCGGTCCAAAGTTGAACTCAAATGTTTCGTCTGAAAACAGGTCTTCTTTAGCATCATAATTCATATCATGATTCCCCATGACATTATACCAAGGTAGGCCTATTTCTTTCATTACATCTGCATAAGGTTTTTGCAGGCTTAAATTATCTCCCACCAAGTCTCCCAAACTTATTCCCAACACTGCATTTTTCTTGGTATTCTTCACTTCATTTACGATTCCTCTTCTGAAATAATCCAATTCCTTCTCTGTATATGGCTGTGGGTCTCCGAAAACCAGGATATCAAAGTTTTTGCTTTCGTTTTGTTTATTTAAAGCAAAGTTTATTTCTTTCGGAAGTTCTCCTGTAGGTGCAGTTCCTTTATACTTAAAGTATGCCGGTGAACCTTTCGGTTTATACTGATAATAATACTGAGGTAGATTATTATTATTCACCGGGGTCATATACCCTGAGGGTTTGATGACAAAAACAGTCTGGTTTTCCTGGATCGGTAAGCTGTATCTTCCGTTTTTATCCGTTACAACTACCTGAACCCCGTTTGAAACGGCAACTCCTTCAATTCCTTTTTCACGGTTTTCTTTCTTCTGATTTTTGTTGCTGTCTTCATACACATATCCTGAAACAGAAGTCTGGGCAAACGCCATAGCAGAAACGAACAGGCATGGCATTAAAAATTTTATATTCATTTTAGTATTGATTTGTTATTACTGGTCATTATTGATTCCACCACATTTTGATGTTGATGTCATCTCCTCCCATTTGCTGAACTGCCGCTTGATAATTAGTTGTATTCAACACTTTTGGATTAGGAGGATACATCAGTCTCTGAGGAAGGTTTCCGTTATTCAAAAGCCCGCCGTTGTTGGGAAGCACAGGGAATCCCGTTCTTCTTTTTTCAAACCACTGTTGTTGGTCTACAAAAAATAAAGCCACATATTTCTGAAGCATGATTCTTTCCAAAGTTCCGTTATACGCTACGTTCGCATTGGTAAAGTAATTAGCAGGCATGGTGGAGCCCCATTGTTCAATAGCTGCCTTCACCCCGTTTTCATAATACGTTTGGGCACTTCCGGGAATGATTCCTTTAAAGGCCAATTCGGATAATGTAAACTGCAATTCCGCATATGGATAGATGAGAATATTCAAAGGTGCTTTAGACAAGTTCTGGTTCATGTTGGACGGCTGGTAAGTAAATACTGTTCCATAGGGATAGCCAGACGGAGCACCTTTGTATCCTATATTCTGGTTGGTTGCAATATCTTTTGCCTGAGAGAAGAACATGGTTAAACGTGGATCATTATTTGCTTTTAAAGTTTCCACAAAGAATGCTGAAGCAGCTCTTCCGGTTGTAAAATCCTGAGGTCTTGCGATAGGCGGAAGTAATGGAGATACTCCGGTAATATTCAGCTTTGCAGATTCGTTATTATTCTGGAAAATCGGGTACACTGTTGGATTGCTGATAATTTCCTGGATTCTCTCGTTTACGTTGACTTCTCCGTTTTTCTTTAAAATTCTTGTCAGTAATCTCAATGAAAGGGAGTTACAGAATTTTTTCCAATTGGTAATTCCGTTCACATCAGATTCCGCTTTGTAAAAAAGATCGTTTCCAGTGAGTGTTTTAGTGGTGATGAATAATGAATTGGCCGTTTTAAGATCATCCAGTAATTTCACATAAATATCTTTTTGCCTGTCGAATTTCGGTTGAGAGATCCCTTCATCCAATCTTGAAGCTTCTGAAAAAGGAATATCTCCATATGTATCCGTTAAATTCGAATAAATCCATGCATTTAAAACCATGGCAATAGCCTGGTAATTTTTGTCGTTTTCCAGAATGGCTGCTTCTTTCAGGTCTTTCACCTGCTTTAGCCATTTATAGCTGTTATTCCAGTAACCGGTTCCTGTGTTTTCGGTTAAATAGTAACGGCTTAAAGAGTTTCCTTCATTAGGAAAGTCTAAGGAAACCTGCATGATATCAAATGTGAAATCATTGGCTCTCATATAGTTCACTGCTGCCATATTGTATTGGATAGGGACCAGTAATTTAGCGGAAACGGGGTCGCTGATTCTGCTTTCATCAATATTCACCTCATCAAGGCTTCTGCTGCATGAAACGGGTATCATTCCGATACTTGAAATCAATAATATATTTAACAATAATTTTTTCATGATCTAAATTTTAAAATTTAACATTAAGCTGAATACCTACAGTTCTGGCTGTCGGCAATTGTCCCATTTCCACTCCCGGAGTAATCAAATTATCATTAAGAGTGGCGGCTTCCGGATCAAACAGCGGGAACTTCGTCCACATCCAAAGATTTCTTCCGAATAGGGCTAACGTAAGATCTGTCAACTTCAATTGTTCTGTTACGCTTTTCGGGAAAGAATAAGAAATTCTCGCATCTCTTAACTTGACAAAGGAAGTATCAAACGAGTTGGTTTCTACGTTCGCTCTTCTGTAGTAATCGGCATAATAGGCTGATACCAATACTCCTTTTGTATTGGGAGAATAGGTTCCGTCTGCATTTTGTACGACTCCCTGTCCTATGATCAATCCATCCGGGTTATCTCTTCCTATCAAGGTATGTCCTAATTTCCCCTGCTCGGTCATTTTATGGTGAGACTGCGAATAAGCCATTCCTTTGTACTGACCATCAAATGAGAAGCTTACTGTAAAGTTCTTATATCTGAATTCGTTTTGAATTCCGGCTCTCCATTTCGGATATGCATTTCCGATTTTTTTCATCTGCGTCGGTTTTGCTGTTAATCCATCACTTCCGAAAACAACCTGCCCGTCCGGAGAGTACATTAATCCGTATCCGTACATATCTCCGAGAGATCCGCCTACTACTGCATTATAGTATACTACTCCACCTACACTTCCCATTGTATAAGGTTCTCCGTGGAATTCTTCCGGCAATGACAAGATTTTATTTCTGTTCATCGACCAGTTGGCGTTTACACTCCATGAGAAGTTTTTGTTTTTCACAGGGAATGTATTCAAAGTCATTTCAATTCCTCTATTTCTGATCTCACCGGCGTTGATGGTTCTTTTGCTGTATCCTGTTTCAAGCAAAGCCGGGATATCTACGATCTGATCTTTTGAGTTGTTCTGATAGACTGTGAAGTTATAATTCACTCTGTTTTTCAGGAAGCTGAAATCCATCCCAGCTTCAATATTCGTCAACATTTCCGGTCTCAGATTAGGATTCGGGTATAATGAAGGTGCTTCTACTGAACCGGAGAATACACTGTTGTTGTAATATTTGATCAGCTTATAAGGACTTGTATCATTTCCTACTTTCGACCACGATGCTCTTAATTTCCAATAATTGAATTGTTTGGAATTCATCTTCAAGATATCGGAAAGGATGAAGGAAAGACCTGCTGAAGGGTAGAAATAAGAACGGTTATCCTTCGGAAGCGTACTGCTCCAGTCATTTCTCGCGGTAAGGTCTAAGAAAATCTTATTCTGATATGCTAATGTTACCAATCCGTAAGTACTGTTTACCTGTTTATCACTAGGTGTCGCGAATTTTGTAATATTCCCGATTCCGTTAGGTAACGTATATACTCCCGGTCTAAGAAGTCCGTCTGCCATATAATCATACATGGTGTATTCGGAATAACGGATGCTTCCTCCTGCAGATGCACTGAAATCGAAATCATTGAAGGTATTTTTGTACGTGAATAAAATATCGTTATTCAAATCCATCAATTTGATGTGCTGTTCCCTGTACATTCCCTGCAGGTAATTGGCAGAACTCCAAGGTCTTTTTTGAGTACGTTCTTCATTGGTTAACTCCATTCCTGATCTCAACATTACCTCGAAATTTTTAGCCAGCTTATAATTAAGATTGATATTTCCGGTAATGAAGTTTTTGTCAACACCATTAAGCATTTCATAAGCGATCATATATGGATTATCGATGAATGAACTGAAGGGGTGGATCTGATCGATCTGGTATTTATCTTTTTTCCAGATTGGTTCATACCAAGCCAGGTCTATGTTCGGATTCTGGAAGATCATGAAATAGGAAATCGACTGATTGCTGTATCCTGTTGCCGGTAAATTATCACTTTTGGTTTTGTTGTAATTGAATTTCAATCCTACTTTCAGCTTTTCATTGATCTTATGGTCAAATGATAAAGCGGCATTGAATCTGTCAAAACCTGTATTAGGCATCATCCATTCATTTTTAAGATACGTTAAAGAGGTTCTGAATGATGTATTTTCGTTAGAGGTTTCTAAAGCAATGTTGTTGGAGAAAGTAGTCCCCGTTTGCCAGAAACCTTTGATATTGTCTTTGTAGGGTCTCCAAAGTTGTCTTGTGGCACTTTGTCCTTCTACGGTTGGATCGTACTGGAAATAATACTGTCCTGCGAATTTCGGTCCGAAAGCACTACTGGTAGAACCTGTATTCACTCCGTCTGCAGAGGCTCCATAAGAATAATAATAGTTTCCTTTGGTATCTTTCTGCATTGTTCCCTGCCCGTATTCATACTGATAATCCGGCCATTTCAAAACGGTATCATAGCTTGAGTAGGAGTTTAAGGTAACCTGTAGCTTTCCTTTTTTGGACTTTCCTGATTTCGTTGTAATCATGATCGCCCCTCCTGCTCCTCGTGAGCCATATAACGCGGCGGCCGTGGAACCTTTCAATACTGAAATAGACTCGATATCATCCGGATTGATAGAATTGATCCCGTTTCCGTAATCAATCGGTAAATCTGCCTTGGAACCTGCTCCATACGCTGAGAATCCGGTACCCGTGGTTGTGTTGTTCAAAGGAACTCCGTCTACAACGATCAATGCGTTGTTCTGATCCATATTCATGGAGATATCTCCACGTAATTTGATCACTGAACTTCCCAAAGGTCCTGCTCCTGCGGTCTGGATCTTCAATCCTGCCACTTTTCCTTCCAATGCCTGTGCCCAGTTGTTGTTCTGGGTTTTCAGAATTTCTTCAGATTTAATGGTTTCCGTAGAGTAACCTAAAGACTTGTCTTGCCTTTTAATACCTAAAGCAGTTACCACTACTTCATTAATGTCATTAATAGTGTCTTTCTTTGCTTTTTGCTGAGCTGCCATATTGACGCTGACCAATCCTAACAGCGACAAAACAAGCAACTTTTGAGTCTCTTTTCGCATATCCTTTTTGTTTGCGCAAAATTAGAACGACCCGGCGAGGAAGGCTTTAACACGGTTTTAACAATTATTAAATATTTATTAAACGAAATGTTAAAAAATCATGAATTAAAAGAAGTAATGATTTGATTTATAACACATTAAAATAATTAAGCTTTTTTAATATGATTGATTAATAATATTCATCTATCTTTGACGTTATCTCTTTTTGAGACAATGCTTTTAGAATCTTGTTTTTTGTATTCGTACACAAAACAAAGCCCATCTCCAAGGAGATGGGCTTCACTTTTATGATTAACAAGCGTTACTTATTTTTTAACTGATCCGGAATATTCGTCGTGATAAAACCTATTCCCTGGTTTTTCAGTTGTTCATATACTGCAATATCATTTACCGTCCATGAATTGGTAATTAATCCCAGAGCTTTTGCTTCGGAGATCCAGGTTGGATTTTTCGCGAAGACACTGTAATGATAATCCATTCCGTCCAATCCTTCTTTTTTGATCTGTTCCGGCGACAATTCTCCATTCAGATACTGCACTTTAAAGGTAGGCTCTACTCTTTTGATCTCTTTACAGATATTCAGGCTGAAAGAAATGTATTCGCTTTGAGACTCCAGCTTCAATTCTTTGATTAATTTGATGGTTTTCGCTACTAATTCGTTTTCCAGTTCTTTTGTTTTAGCAGGTTTTATTTCCACAATAAGCTTTAAAGATTTATCTTTCTTTCCCTGTTTCAGATAATCTTTTAAAGTAGGGAATTTTTCTCCGTTTGATAATTTCAGTTCTTCCAGTTGTTTGAAGTTTGTTTCTGAAATTTCCATTTTCCCGTGATGTTCATCGTGGTTCACCACCAACACTCCGTCTTTCGTCATTCTCACATCAAATTCCGATCCGTAGATCTTCAGCTTCTGAGCATTCTCCAATGATGTAAGAGAATTTTCCGTAGTAGGAGGCTGGCTCTGCCAATATCCTCTGTGTGCTATAATTTGGGTTTGTGCCTTCATGAGTACCGTACTTAAAACTGCTAACCCTAAGATAAAATTTTTCATAATATAAAGGTAATATTAATTTTTAGAAAGTATATTTCGCTCCCAGCTGAATTTGGTAAGGGTTTCCTGATAATGGTTCCAGACCACTGGTATTCAAGCTGTATTTAAGCTGCTTCGTCGCAGCATCAAATCCTGTGATTCTGTACAGAGACATATTTCCGTAAGATTTGTTCACTCCCCACTCTTTGTTTAGTAAATTGGCCACATTAAAGATATCCAGTGAAAGCTCAAATCCTCCGATTTTCTCAAACTTAATTTTTTTCGCTACACGTACATCCCAAACACCATAGAATCCGTTCTTCCCTCCATTACGCTCAGCAATTTTGTTATTATAATCTGTAATGTAATCTTTTAGAGCTTTTCCTACTTCTGGGTTGTCTAATAAAGGTTGGGTCAGGTTCGGGAAGATATAAGCCAGGTCATTGGAATCCACGAAATCACCGTTCACATTTCCTCCTGCTGTTACTGAGAAGCGTGTTCCACCAATTCCTGAATATCTGATTCCTACCGTAAATCCATAGAAGGTAGGTGAATTTCCATATAGAACCACTTTGTTACGGAACTGGTTATCGGAATAGGTCATTCTTAGATTTCTCGGGTCGCTTTGAATCATCGTAGATAACGTTGCAGAATTGGCTACGTTTCCGTTGTAAGAAGTATTGTCCTTGATATCTGACCATGTATAACTCGCAGTGATTTCTCCGTCTTTGTAATAACGGTAACTTGTATCTAATACAAATGAGAACTGGTTCACTTTTCCATCACTCACCAACTCTAACACTCTTCCGAAATTAGAATTGATTCTTCCATCTTTCCAATTCATCGTTCCATTTGCATTTACAGAAGTGATAGGAACAAATACCCCTCTTCCGCCTTCATTATCTAAAGTAAAATAAGGATTTGCGACCATGTTTCTGTCATAATAGAAATAATTGTTTCTACCTAGCGCCATATATCCTGCAATTCCGGCTCTGAATCTTTCGTTAAAGAAATGGGTATAAGAAATGTTCGCTTTATACACTACCGGAACTTTAGCATCTTTTCCTGTATAATTAATGGTTGGAAGCTGGTATTGTGCTAGAGTTGGAACCGTCCCGTAATCATTTCTGTAACTCGCAAAATCCGGCGTTAATCCAATCGTCGTAGGATTTACATCTACTGTTGCCAGATGTTTTCCATCGAAAACAAGGTTATTGATGATCATATAGTTATTGATATCCGAAGAGAAGACTCCTGCTCCGAATTTCAGGAAATCCTTGTTTTCTTCATTGATGTTCCAATCGAACTGAAATCTAGGCTGGATGATGAATGACTGAATCTGGTTATCCGTTCTGATTCCCATCTCATCAAATAATTTCTGGTTGAGTTTTGCTTTCGGATATCCTCCGTAATCTACTCTCAAACCTCCTGTAAAATCAAGTCCTTTTGCAATTTTAGTCTGAATCTGCCAGTAAAGTCCTACATTCCAGATATTAGAATTTACTGAATTGTCCTCCATCAAAGGAACCTCCCTGTAAAATCTGTAAGGAGTAAGGTTATTGAAATTATCAATTCCTAAAAACTGAAATCTTCCGTTCACCTCACTTCCATAGATCGATTTTGCTCTGGTATACATGATATCCGCCCCGAAAGTATACTTCACTTTATCGGTGTTATAATACACGTTATCTACCACCTGGAATACATTATTTCTGAAGCTTTCCTGCGCAAAACGGTGTCCACCGATCTGGATGTTTGTTGTTAGATTACTTCCTTCAATCGTAGATGGAACACGCTCTACGATCGCTCTTGGAACAGGATGTCCTAATTCATCATTCTGATAACTGTCCTGGAAAGTGTATAAGTACTGTGCTTTTAATTCGTTGGTTAAATTAGGTTTAAGATTGGATCTTAATGTTAATAATAAACTGTTGTCAAGGTTTTTATCATTTCCGTAGGATTCGAAGAAGTTGATAGCCGTATTATCCGCCAAACCGTTCTTATTCATATCATACGTAAAGTTATTTCTCAACGTCAATAAATGTTTCGGATTGATCTGCCAGTCTAAACGTAAAAATCCGGCATCCGAATTTCTCACTTTATCAAAACTGCCAAACTGTGGTGTATTCCCCACTCCATATTTTGCTCTGGCAATATTCAAAACCTGGTTAAGTGTTTCATTGGTTACATTAAATCTCAACGCATCTTCTTTCGTCTGAACGTCCGCAATGATCAATGGCCTAGAATCCAATTGGTGATCCCACGCTGCAAAAAAGTGTAATTTATTCTTAATGATCGGTCCTCCCAACGTAACCCCGAACTGAGAGGTTGAGAAATCATTCTTTCTTTCGTTCCCTCTGATATCATATTTACTGGATAACCAGCCTGTTCTTAAATATTCAAATGCACTTCCTGAAAATTTATTTGTTCCGGATTTAGTAACAGCACTTACCGTACCTCCACCGCTTCTTCCTAAAGTAACATCGTACTGGTTGGTTGTAATTTTAAATTCACGTACTGCTTCGATGGAAATAGAATACGGCGCACCGCTTCGGCTTGTAGTAGATCCGGCAGAAGTTGGATTTTTAGCCGTCATCCCGTCAATCGTGAAATTGGTGGAAGAGCCTAATTGTCCTGATAAATTTCCCCCTCTTCCACTCAAAGGAGATAAGTCTGTAAGGCTGGTAAAGTTTCTTCCGTTCACCGGTAAAAGCCCGATATTTTTAGCAGAAATAGCCGTAGCTGCTCCCAGGTTTCCAATTTTATTCTTCAGGTTTCCATTCACCACTACTTCTTCAATCTGATTTTCTCCGTTACCTAAGCTCATATTCACGGTAACCTGATCTCCGAAGTTCACACTGTAACCTTCTTTTTTCTCATCATTCACGATTACCGTATAAGGTCCTCCAAGAGGAATTTCTTTGAAGATGTATTCTCCTTTTGAATTCGTTTCCGTTTCTGTTCTGAAACCTGTGGATTCATTAATGATCGTCACTTTTACCTTTTCCTGAGGCGCATTTCCGGTTCCGGTTACCTTTCCCAGAATGGAAGCCTGAGTTGTTTGCGCATAGGCCATCGTCCCAAGGCTCAAAAACAACATACCCAATACAATCTTTACTTTTTTCATTATCCTTTAATTTAGCTGGTGCAAAGGTATTTTGACTTTCATACTCAGCTGTTTAAGGGAATCTTAAGGTTTCTTCAATTATATTGAAACATTGTGTTAACTCACTGTAAACAGGAACTTTATACTGAACAAAATCAGCTCATTGGAACATGTTACATGATTTTAATTTTCTCACAATATTTAATTCACTTATTTTTTAAATGGGATTACTTTAATTATTTTTGCTTAAAAGTGAATCGCAATGCCCGAAAACATTCAACAGAAAATAGAACAGCTTCGCAAAGAGCTTCATCAGCATAATGAGAATTATTACCTACTGGACACTCCTACCATCACGGATTATGAGTTTGACCAACTTTTAGAAGAGCTTCAGGACCTGGAAGCCAAATACCCTGAGTTTTATGATGAAAATTCCCCTACCATGCGTGTTGGTGGAGGCATTACAAAAGTATTTCCAACCGTTCAGCATAAATTCAGGATGTATTCTCTTGATAATTCTTATGATTTTGATGACCTTGAGGATTGGGAGAAAAGAATTATTAAGACGATTGATGATCCGGTAGAATTCGTTGCAGAATTAAAATACGACGGAGCTTCTATTTCCATTCTGTATGAAAAAGGCAAACTGGTTCAGGCTGTCACCCGTGGAGACGGATTCCAGGGGGATGAGATCACAGGAAATGTACGGACAATTTCAGATGTTCCACTCACTTTAAAAGGTGATTTTCCGGATCATTTCTTTATGCGTGGTGAAATTTATCTGACGAGAAAGAATTTCGATAAGATCAATAAACAAAGAGAGGAAGAAGGCTTAGATCCTTTCATGAATCCCAGAAATACAGCAAGTGGGAGCCTGAAGATGCAGGACAGTGCGGAAGTAAGAAAACGTGGGCTGTCTTCAGTCCTTTATCAGTTTATTTCAGATGAAGTTCCTGCAGAAACCCATTGGGAGCTGCTGGAAAAGGCAAAATCATGGGGTTTCAAGACTTCACAACAGGCCCAGCTATGCAAAACATTAGAAGAGGTCAAAGAATTCATCAGTTATTGGGATACGGAACGTCATAATTTACCTTTTGAAATCGATGGAATTGTTTTAAAAGTCAATTCCCTGAAACATCAAAGACAGCTTGGCTACACTGCCAAATCTCCACGCTGGGCAATGGCTTATAAATTCAAAGCGGAAAAGGTGGAAACTGAATTACTAAGCGTTTCTTACCAGGTAGGAAGAACGGGAGCTATTACTCCGGTTGCCAATCTTAGGCCTGTTTTATTGGCAGGAACCATTGTGAAAAGAGCCTCCCTTCACAATGAAGATATCATCAAGAAACTGGATCTTCATGAACATGACTTTGTGTATGTGGAAAAAGGCGGTGAGATCATTCCCAAAATCGTTGGCGTGAATACCGAAAAAAGAAATGCGGAAAGCAAAGAGATCGAATATATCAAATATTGCCCGGAATGCGGAACAGAACTGGTGAAAATTGAAGATCAGGCCATCCATTTCTGTCCTAATGAATTACATTGTCCACCTCAGGTAGTAGGAAGAATGATTCATTACGTTTCCAGAAAAGCCTTGAATATTGAAAATCTTGGTAGTGAAACCATCGAACAGCTTTACAGGGAAAAACTGATCGAAAACCCTGCGGATTTTTATACATTAACAAAAGAACAGCTTCTTCCCCTGGAAAGAATGGCGGAAAAATCTGCTCAGAATATCATTTCAGGGATCGAAAAGTCAAAAGAAATCCCTTTTGAAAAAGTATTGTACGGAATCGGAATCAAACATGTGGGAGAAACCGTTGCCAAAAAACTGGTGAAAAATTTCCCAACTATTGAAGACCTGAAAAACGCTACTGTTGAAGAACTTTGCCAGGTGGAAGATATCGGAACTAAGATCGCCATCAGCATTGTAGAATTCTTCAATAATCCGGAAAACGTTCTGATGATTGAACGCTTGAAATCGTCCGGAGTACAGCTTGAAAAAGGTGAAAGCACCAATGAAGTCCTATCCAATGTACTGGAAGGAAAAACCTTCCTTTTCACAGGAAAATTATCCTTATTCACAAGGGAACAGGCAGAAGAAATGGTGGAAAAGCATAATGGAAAAAATATTTCCGCAGTATCCAAAAACCTGAATTATCTTGTTGTAGGGGAAAAAGCCGGAAGCAAGCTGAAAAAAGCCCAGGATATTGGAACTATTGAAATCCTGGATGAACAGCAGTTTTTGGATTTAATTGAAAAGCAGTAAATGAAATTTCAAATAAAAAAGGCAGAAAAATTTTCTGCCTTTTTTATTTATTATATTTTTCTTTTTCCAACACAAAAACATCATCAACTATTTTTCCGTTAAAATCAACTTCCAGCGTATAATACCCAATAGGTTCGGAATTATCTACATACATATCATTATCAATATATAGTCCGATTCTTGTATCAATAGTAGCCTCCAAATACTTTTTCAGAATTGTAAATCTGTACTCTTCAAAAACAGTATGGACCTCAGATCTTGTGTAACCATTCAAAAAATATTCATCTCTCCTCAATCCGTCTGTAATAATTTCTTCTAAAGAATTCAATGCTTTTTCTTTAAGCTTGAATCTTTCACAGATTTCTATTAGTCTCTGTTCTAAATTTTGCTCATTTTTCATAACGGTTCCAAATTACTCAATTTTTGTCAGAACAATCGCAATCACCCCCACGTGTCGTTAAAATATTTTATCGTAAATTTATTCTTAATAAGTTTAATAAGTGAATAATGGAATTTTTACAGGATCACTCTATTCAAAATGAATTATTGCTAACCTTTATTTCAGTACTTTTAGGTCTGCTTATTGGTGCAGAGCGGGAGTACAGGAATAAGTCTGCCGGTTTACGCACTTTTATTCTGGTGTGTTTTGGTTCCTGCTTATTCACTATTCTTTCCATTAAAATCGGAGTTGAAAACCCGGATCGGCTGGCGGCGAATATCATTACGGGAATCGGTTTTTTAGGAGCCGGGGTAATTTTTAAAGGGGATAATAAAATTGATGGAATCACTACGGCAACTACCATTTGGGCAACGGCATCCATAGGAATGGCGGTAGGTTCAGGATATGTTTATCTTTCTCTTTTGGGAACCGTCTTGGTATTATTGGTTTTAAGTGCCCTTACATATCTGGAAAATGTTATCGATAAAAATCATAAGATCATAGAGTACAAAATAGGAATTCTCAATGCTGATGATGTGCCTCATTGTGAAGAACTCTTCAAAAAATACCACCTGAAATTTAAAGCTTCAAAACAACAATATTCTCAGGGAAACCTTACTACAACCTGGATTTTAACGGGTAAAAAAGTAAATCATGAATCTCTTATAAGAGCTTTGAGAAGTGACAGCAAAATTATTGCTTATCAGTTTTAGGATAAAAAAATAAAGGCTTTGAGCCTTTATTTTTATTTTTTCTTGAATATATATAGATCTTTATTCGGTCCGTCAATTGGTTTTCCAGAAAGATCAAGCTGGATCAGCTTATTTTCTCCGACCTTATATTTATACTTTGCCGTTTTTCCGTTTAAAGTAATTACACTTCCCGCAGCATCCCATTCAAAAGTACCTTTGTCTTCGTTCTTTGATTTTCTGTTGATATACTCTTCTGTAATGCTGAAAGTTTTATCCTTATTCAGGGTTAAAGAAGTTTTTATCCCTGGACAATCAGCACAAGGAACTGTAGCTTCATACGTTCCGGACCAGTCAAGAGCATTTTGAGAGTTATCACCTGTTGCCGTTGTACTTGCCGAAGAAGTAGTATCCGCAGGTGTTTGAACCGTAGTTGTGGAGTCGGCCGAAGAAATAGGATCTACTTCTTTCGGTTTCTGTTTAGAACATGAAGCTAATACAATAATCGCTATCATTCCTGATAAGAAAATCTGGTTTTTCATAATAATATTTTTAATGTGCATTCTTATATAACGGTGTTTATCGTCACTTATGATTTTATACCCTTTAATTTTAATTTTCTTTGTAAATTAGGGCAAAATTTTGATTATGACAAAAAAGATACTTTTATCTGTATTTCTTTTGCCGGCTGCAATGGCTTTTGCTCAACAATATGGTGGAATGTGGATTCCTACAGAGCTTAATGAAAAGGAAATGAAAGATTTAGGAATGAAAATCTCTGCAAAGGACATCTTTAACCCTCAAAAACCGAGTATAAAAGATGCTGTTGTTCAATTCAACGGAGGCTGTACTGCAGAAATCATTTCCCCAAAGGGGTTATTATTAACCAATCACCACTGTGGTTACGGACAAATCCAGGCTCATTCTACAGTTGAAAATGACCTTTTAACGAATGGTTTCTGGGCTAAAAATATGGGTACAGAACTTCCCAATCCTGGTGTAACGGTTGATTTCATTGTAGATATCAAGGAAGTAACTAATCAAATTTTAGAAGGAACAGATAACCTTACGGAACCTGAGCTTTCGAAGAAAATAGCGAACAATATTGAAGTGTACAAAAACTCTCAGAAAATTGAGCCTTACCAGTCTATTTCTGTAAAGTCTATGTATTACGGAAACAAATATTATGCTTATACCATTGAAACGTTTAAAGACGTTCGTTTGGTAGGTGCACCACCTCAAAGCATCGGGAAATTCGGAAGTGATACGGATAACTGGGTGTGGCCGAGACATACCGGGGATTTCTCCATGTTCAGAATCTATGCGGATAAGAATAACAAACCTGTTGAATACTCCAAAGATAACGTCCCTTATGTTCCGAAACACTATCTTCCGGTTTCCATCAAAGATAAAAACGAAAATGATTTCACGTTCGTATTCGGATTCCCGGGAAGAACTACGGAATACCTTCCGGCAATTGCAGTGGAAAAGATCATGAATGAAATTGATCCCGCAAGAATTGCCGTGCGTGATGTGGCTTTGAAAACATTAGACGAGAAAATGCGTGTGGACAATGCAACACGTATCAAATATGCTTCAAAATATGCTTCAGTAGCCAACTACTGGAAAAAATGGATCGGGGAAGTGGAAGGATTGAAAAAATCCAATGCAGTGGAAAAAAAGGTGATGTATGAAGGTTCTCTGGTTGCTAAAAATCCTGAAGTAAAAACAACTCTGGACCAGCTAAACAAGCTATATAATGATCAGGCTCCTTATGCTTTGAATAACGCATATTATTCTGAAGTGGTCAGAAATGCAGAAACATTAACGCTTGCCAATCTTTACTCCAATTATATTACAGCTGTTGAAGCAGGAAGAATGGATGAAAAAAGCTTAGCTTCTTTCAAAAACAAGCTTTCTTCTTTCTATAAAGATTACAGTGCCGAACTGGACGCCAAGGTAACTGCTAAATTGTTGGCTTTATATGCAAATAAAACAGCACCTCAATTCTTACCTACAGGATTTGACAAATATAAGAATGAAGCCCAAAATATCCAGTCTATAGAAGAAATCTCCAAAAATTCTATCATCACAGGAAGATCAGAAGTCAACGGAGCTTCTTTAGCACAGGATATTGATAAAGCGTTTTCCAATCAGGATAAATTAATCAAAACATTGAAAAAAGATCCTGTTTACATGCTGTTTGCCAATTTAAAGGAAACGTATATGAAAACTGCTGATCCACAATATACTTCCCTTCAGACAAAGATTGATGCTTTGCAGAAGAAATTCATGGCTCAGCAAATGGCAACGGATAAAGACAGAAAGTTCTTCCCGGATGCTAATTCCACCCTTCGTGTAACATATGGAAAAGTGAAGGGATCTGCTCCGAGGGATGCGGTTTCATACAATTACCAGACGCATTTAGCCGGTGTTATGGAAAAATATGTTCCGGGAGATTATGAATTCGATGTTCCTAAAAAGCTGATCGATCTTTATAACAAAAAAGATTTCGGAATTTACAAAGACAAAACAGGTGATGTCCCTGTAGGATTCACGGCAACCAATCACACAACAGGAGGAAACTCAGGAAGCCCAGCTTTGGATGCTTATGGAAATTTAGTAGGTCTGAATTTCGACAGACAATGGGAAGGAACGATGAGTGATATCAATTATGACCCTCGTTTCAGCCGAAACATCATGGTAGATACCAAATATATACTTTTCATCATTGATAAATATGCCGATTCAAAATGGCTGATCGATGAAATGAAAATTGTGAAGTAATACTTAATAACAGTTTCGGCGGCGCTTTGCGCCGCCGAAACTGTTTAAATAAAAAAGAGGCTTTTAAAAGCCTCTTTTTTATTATCAATATCCGAAAATTTCTTCCAAAGTCACCTCTCTAAAGGTTCCCATTTGATGGACGGCCTCCATATTCAGATTCTCTTTTTTACCGATAATCGCTGTATTGAAATGTAAAGGTTTGATAGAAGTCTGATAAAACTGCTTAATATCTTCAAACTTCATCCCTTGAATCTGTTGATAAATATCTTTTCTGAAATCATAAGAAATTCCCAGTTTTTTTAATTTCAGCGTATTGAAAAAGATATTGGTTCTTGTAATTCTGGTGGATGCAATCTGCTTCAGTGCTGCGTTTCTTGCGTTTTCAAACTGGATCGGAACTTCCGGAAGCTCATTCATCAGATCATTCATAGTGTCCACTGCAATCTGAAGTTTATCCGGCTGCGTTCCAATGTAAGTCGTCACATAATCCGGATGTCCGAGCTCTGCATTGGCAGCATAAGAAACATAAGCCGAATAAGCTAAGCTTTTACTTTCACGGATTTCCTGGAATACAATAGATGATAAACCTCTTCCGAAATATTCATTAAAAACATTGATTTTTCCGAAATCAGCTGTATTAACGTTATTACCTCTTCCTATTTTACTCATTTCCATTTGTACCATGTCATAGCCAGTAAAATAAACATTTCCGGAGGTTTCCGGTTCAGGATATTTTTTAGGTTCAGGGATACTAAAGCTTTCATTTTCAACATATTTCTCAATATACCCTTTGAAACTTTCAAGATCTTTTCCATAGAAGAAAATTTCATAAGGAAATTTGAACAGCTTTTTCATTCTGTCTGCAAAAATCTCTACCCTGCTGTTTTGTAATTCTTCTTTGGAAATAATATCCGTAAAACGTGAAAATGCACCCAGTTTTGTATAATTGGTTAATGCAGTCATGATCCGGTTCTTATCCTTTTTCACCGCTTCGCGGTTTTCTAAAACGGTATCGACAAACTGCTTGTAAATTTCCTGATCAGGTTTTACTTCATACATCCAATGCTGAAGCAAATCAATTCCCTTTTCAATATTTTCCTCCAACCCGCTTAATGAGATCAGAAGCTGATCCGGAGTCGTTTTAAAATCATTGCTTACCCCGATCTTGAAAAATTCTTTCTTGAGATCTTCAGGAGAAAACTTCTCTGTTCCTAAGTATTGTAGAATCTGAGTGGAAACTCCCAGATCTCTGTCATGATCACTTCCAAAAGGGAAAATAAAATGAACCTGCGCAACATCATTGTATTTATTTTTAACAAAGCTCAGTTTCTTATCTTTGATCTTGTCAGTAGTAATTTCTTTTTGATAATCTATAAATTCAGGTTGAATGTCTTCCGTTTTTTCAGACAATATCTGCTGTAAAAAATCAGATTGAGCATAACGGTTGATCTTCACAGGAGTGATTCCCGGGTTTTCAACTCTTACCAGCTTGTCATTAACACCTTTCTCTTTATTAACAACAACGTAATTATCTTTAAAAAATTCGTTGGCAAACTTAATGATATCTTCTTTGGTAAAAGCCTCATATTCATCCATTTCGTTCAGTTCCTGTTCCCAGGTTCTGTTTCTGATGTAGGTATCATAAAGATTGGTGGCTAAACCTTCTGCCGTTTCCAATCCTTTCATTCTTTGAAGCTTAAAATCATTGATGATGGCAGGAAGCATCCAATCAGGAAATTCTCCTTTCTTCACCAACTCAAGTTGCTCGAGAACCATATCTTTGGCTTCATCCAAAGTTTGTGTTTCCTTTGGAACAGCAACAATAGAAAAATATCCATATTGCTTTAAGCCCACAGAAAAAGCCTGTGCCCAAAGCATTTTTTGTGTTTGATTAATATTGAGATCCAGTAATCCGGCTTCACCTCTGTTACTTAAAATATTCACCATAATATCCGCCATCATGGCTTCTCTTGTTCCATAGCTATCTGTTCTCCAGGCTAATTGAACTCTTGGTGTAGTTGGGCTTTTAACCGTCCTTTTTACAATTTCAGTTAATGGCTTTTCAATAATTGGGGTTTTCTTTGGCAATTCTTTGTAAGGAATAGCTCCGAAATATTCATCAACAAGTTGGATGGTTTCTTCAAAATCCAGGTCCCCAACTAAAACCATCGCATAGTTATTAGGAACATAATATTCATCAAAATACTTATGAATGGCCTTCATGGAAGGATTCTTCAAGTGTTCCGGTCTTCCCAGTGTTGTTTGTTGTCCGTTGGGATGGGTTGGAAAAAGAGCACTCATTAGCTCATAGCTTACCAATCTTGTATCGTTATCTTGAGCTCTGTTAAACTCTTCATAAACGGATTCCAGCTCTGTATGAAAAAGGCGTAAAACAATTTCAGAAAATCTTTCTTTTTCAACTTTCAGCCATTTTTCCAGTTCATTGTTCGGAATATTGTTTTTATACACTGTTTCATCAAACCAGGTATGCGCATTGGTTCCGCTGGCTCCTAACGAAGAAATGATTTTATCATATTCATTTGCAATAGCGTATTGGCTTGCTTCCTGTGAAATTTCATCTATCTTTTTGTAGATCTCTTTCTTTTTTTCAGGATCGGGTTCTGCTTTATGCTGTTCGTATAGCTCAGAAATCTGATCCAACAGAATTTTTTCTTTCTCCCAATCACGGGTTCCGATTTTTGAAGTTCCTTTGAACATCATGTGCTCTAGATAATGCGCCAAACCTGTATTATCAGCTGGGTCATTATTACTTCCGGTTCTTACGGGAATGAAGGTCTGAATTCTTGGTGCATCAAAATTCTGTGCAAGAAAAACTTTCAGTCCGTTTTTCAGCGTATAAATCCTTACTTTATTTTCGTCGTGGGTTACTGTAGTATATTCGTAATTGTTTTTATCAGTATGGAATGTTTCCCTGTGCCTTTTATCTGTCATATATAAATCCATATCATTCTTTTTATCCTGAATGCTATACAAATGTAAGGAATAGAAAGAGATGCTATGTATTTTTATTTACTCTTGTATCTATAATGATATTTGAAAAAGTGAATTACTTAAGATCCTTTAGCTGTACAACCGCATGGGCTTGAAAATCTTCTGTCAGATTAAAAATTTTACCCAATTTCTGAGAAGCATTGATAAAAGAGATAAAAGTGCATAATTCTGAAATCTGTTGATCCGTAAAATATTCTTTCAACAAATCAAAATGGCCGCTTACAATGGAATGGTGGTCTTTGCAAAACAATTCTGCAAACGTTGCAGCTATAGAAATTTTCATTTCAGAGGAATCAAAATCAGGTTTTCCGCCTTTTACCATACAGTATTCACAGCCATTTTCAAACGCCATTGTTCTGCGGACCTGTTCCAGCAGATCTTTGTCTAATGAGGTATTTTGCCAAAAAGCCTCTTCCAGCTGATCCCAGTTATGAAGGATAGCCACATTGTGGCCAATCAGTTTTTCAAATGCAGTATTTCCGTTTTCAGAGAATGTTATTCTTGTCATTTTTTTGATTTTATACTCACTCAAAGTTCGTTTTTATTAAATTTTCATCAAAACGGAATTCACGGTAAAAATGATTAAATTTACCCAATTTAATTTATTTAATATACAATCGCAATGAAAATAACTTTAGATCAATATGATTACAAAATCCTTCATATTCTGAATGAAAATTCCAGGCTGAGCTATGCTGAAATCGGAAGAAAAATTTCTTTGTCGCAATCAGCTACCAAAGAACGCGTATTGAATCTGGTTGAAAATGGAGTCATCAAACAGTTCGGTGTAGAAATAGATTTTTCAAAACTGGGGTATGGATTACAGGTTGTCATGAGTTTAAAATTCAGGAATGATGAGTTTAAAACATTCCTCGATAATTTATCAAAATTCCCTGAAATTCTAAGCTGTAAACGCATAACGGGTGAATACTGCCTGGTTGCAGAATGTATTTTGTCTGACAGCTCACACCTTGAAAATCTGATTGACCGCCTGATTCCTTACGGAGTACCAACAACATCTGTCCAGCTATCAGAAGTGAAAGTTGATAATTTTTTCAAGCATTTGATGTGATAAAGTACTGATCGCAGAAAGATTTCCAAACTGCAATCTGGTAACCCAAATATCCTTATGATGGGCAATATTTTGTCCATTAGTATAGTAGTTAATAACTGCAATTATCTTATTCAGCAGTGGTCGGATCAATAATGGCAGCCACTTCATTGACTGAATTGGCTGGAAATCCACCCTGTTTTGCGTGTTCACGAACTATTTCTTCATTAGGTGCTATGTAAACACAATAAATTTTATCGCCGGTCACATAACTTTGAAGCCATTGGATTTGAGTTCCCATTTTACTTAACACTCCACAAGAGGTTTGCGAAATAGACTTTAATTGATCTGCAGTTAATTTTCCTGCTCCGGGAATTTCCCTCTCAATTACATATTTTGGCATGACTTGAGGTTTTAGTTCCTACTCGTATGGCTTTTCGGTTCCGCCCCGTTATTTATAAGTGGTCTCTGGTCTCCACTTGTTCATCCGATTGGATAAATTATTTCTCACCGGAAATAACAAGAGCACTTGCATCAATTACAATGTTTCCGTCAGGATATTGTTGATCTAATGCCTGATACACTTCTCTTTTAATTTTTTCTCTTGTTATCTCATCCGCTTTACCAAGCCCGGCAGCAACCGGAGCTGCCACCTCTGTCATCATGCTCCAATAGGTATCTGCAGTTTTTGAATTCAGCTGGCTTGCCACCTCTTTTTGAGAAATATTTTTCAGACCTGCCAGTAAAAACAAGTCAGAGATCAATCCATCCTTGGCACAACGGAACATCCCTGGTGACCCGGCTGGCGGAACAGGCAGATCAATATTTCTATTGATTGCCCCCATCGTAACGGTAACCCAGAAATTTTTTTCAGGTACATTCCAGACTGAAGTGGCCAACTTCCCTCCGGGTTTGAGAACCCGAACCATTTCGTTGGCAGCTATCAACATATCCGGGAAAAACATGAAGCCAAACCGACAGCTGATTGCATCAAATGTATTGTCTGCAAATGGAAGCTCACAGACATCGCAGACGATGGTTTCAATATTTTTGATATTTCTTCGTGCAGCATTTTCCCTGGCAATTTCAAGCATATCTTCTGCCAGGTCGGTCATAATCACTTTTCCGTTGTGTACAGCAGAAGCAATCGTCAGACCCGGTTCTCCTGTTCCGGACGCGATATCCAGTACCACATCCGTATCTTTCAAGGTAAGCAGGCGAATGATTTCATTGCCCATTGGTTTCAAAAAATCCATGGTCAAATCATCCCATTTTTTCCAACCGGAGGAGAATTTGTTCCATGCAGCCTTTTGCTGTTCGCGTATTTCTTCTAATTGTGGTTCCATTTTATTTCGATTTAAAATTTTCACCTGTTTAATCCGGAAATCAAAATTCCAGTCTACTCTAGTTTATCTAGAATTCGTTCATTGAAGAATGTTCAAACTGCTGCATTATCAAGTATGAAACATGAAATGGAAAAGTATGGGCGGAGTGTGTGTTTTAAGATCGAAAATGCGGTTAAAATGGCACTAAGCCGATGCTTTTTCAGGAGAACTAAGTTAATTAAAAAAAATGAGATCGGGATCCTTTTCAATAAAAACTCAACAACATTCATTTTGTTTATATAAGTTTACTTAAGTTTGCACTAGTTTTCCAAAAATTCGCACCATGTCCGGAAACATTCTGATCATCGATGATGAGCTTAAACTCCTGAAACTTTTAGGAATGATCCTTTCTCAGGAAAATTTCAATGTAAAAGAAGCTTCCACAGCCCGTTCAGCTCTTACTATGCTTGAACAATATGATTTTGATGTCGTCTTAAGTGACGTCCGTCTTCCGGACGCCTTTGGAATCGACCTAATAAAATCCATCAAATCCAAATATCCTCACCTGGAAATTATTTTAATGACCGCATTCGGAAATATCACGGATGCCGTTCAGGCAATGAAAAATGGGGCCTATGATTATCTTGTCAAAGGGGATGATAATGAGAAGATCATTCCTTTGGTATATAAGGCATTGGAAAAAGGAAAAGACAACCGGTCTAAAATTGTTCAGAAAAATACGTCTCAAAAAGGGTTCAACCAGATCATAGGAAACTCTCCGGCTATTCTCCAAGCTAAAAAACTGGCGGAGAAAGTGGCACTGACTGATGCTACAGTACTTTTAACCGGAGAAACAGGAACCGGAAAAGAAGTTTTTGCCAATGCCATTCATGAAGGAAGTGAACGAAAGAAAAATAATTTTGTAGCGATCAACTGCTCCGCATTCAGTAAGGAAATTCTGGAAAGTGAACTCTTCGGACATAAGCAAGGCGCTTTTACAGGAGCCACAAAAGATAAAAAGGGATTGGTGGAAGAAGCGAATGGCGGAACTTTATTTCTGGATGAGATCGGGGAAATGCCGATCGAGCTTCAGGCGAAATTACTTCGGGTATTGGAAACCAAAGAATTCATCAAAATGGGTGAAACGAAAGTTTCCAGGTCTGATTTCAGATTGATCGCTGCTACCAACAGAAACCTGGAGGATGAAATCAAACAGGGAAATTTCAGGGAAGACCTGTATTTCAGATTGAATGTATTTGAAATCAGCCTTCCTCCGCTTCGGGAACGTAAAGAAGATTTAAAAGCGCTGGCTAAGAACTTCATCGATGTTTTTTCAAATAAACTTCATATTTCATCCGTTCAGGTTAACCCGGAATATTATAAAACCCTGGAAAAAAACGACTGGAAGGGAAACATCCGTGAATTGAGAAATACCATTGAGAGAAGCCTTATTCTGATGAATGATAATGTGCTGGATGCAGAAAGCCTTCCTCATTATGCGGATAAAAGCACTTCTGATAATGATTCATTAAGCATAAAATCTTTAGAAAAAGATCACATCCAGAAAGTCCTGCAATACACGAAAGGTAATAAAGCGGAAGCGGCCAGACTATTGGAAATCGGGATTGCAACCCTTTATCGCAAGCTGGAAGAATACGGATTGAGATAAATAGTTTTGAGTTATAAATTATGAGCCATGAGTCTGTATAAATAACTATAATACATCTTATCATTTTAATAACGAGCCTATCATTTTGATAGGCTTTTCTATTTTTCCCACTGGAACAAAACAGTGATAAATAATTCATTTAAAACTACTTACAATAAAAAACTTCGAATTGGAATTTCTTTTGGCATATAGTGCTCAGATAAATATTAAAAAATGACGATTGTAAAAAAACCTCGGAAAACCGGGATATCCGGTTTTAGATTTTTAATGGCATGGTATGCCGTACTTATTGTATTAACCCTAATTGTAAAACTGTCATGATGTTAACTGTTTTGATACTCCTTTGTATCGTTATGTTCTGGCTATTGTATAAATCTGTTGAATTCTTTGATAAAATATAAAATATGTGGAGTTTATTTTTCCTTTCAATCTTAGCCTTTATGTACATCTGCTATGTCTTAATGAAACCTGAAGAATTTTAATCATGAATACAGAAATTTTGGGCATTATTGCCATGTTTGTCATTACCTTGGTTATGGGTATTTTCCTGGGAAAATATATTGCCAATGTATATGGTTATAAGAAAACATTCTTAGATCCGGTTTTTGCTCCGATAGAAAAATTGATTTATAAAGTTTCAGGAATCAATCCTCATAAACAGATGACCTGGAAGCAAAATATGTATGCGATGTTAACCATTAATCTGTTGTGGTTCATTATCGGATTTTTCATTTTGCTCAATCAATCGTGGCTGCCACTTAATCCTGACGGGAACCCTGACATGTCTCCTGATCTTGCTTTTAATACAGCCATATCTTTCCTGGTTAACTGTAATCTACAGCATTATTCGGGAGAAACTGGGGTAAGTTATTTAAGCCAGATGTATCTGATGTTTCTTCAATTTGTAACAGCTGCAACGGGAATGGCAGCAATGGCAGTCCTTTTCAAAGCTTTTAAAGATAAAACAACGACAGAACTAGGTAATTTCTATGATTTTTTCACTAAATCTATCATCAGAATACTGGTTCCTATAAGTATTGTGGTTGCATTGATCCTTTCTGCAAACGGAAGCCCGATGACATTTGAAGGGAAAGATCATATCACAACTCTGGAAGGTCAGAAAATGGATGTTTCCAGAGGCCCTGCCGCGGCATTTATCGCTATTAAGCATTTAGGAACCAATGGTGGTGGTTTCTTTGGAGCCAATTCAGCACATCCGTTGGAAAATCCTAATTATCTGACCAATATGACGGAAATGGTAACGCAGATGATCATTCCATTCGCATTAGTATTTGCTTTAGGGTTTTACCTGAATAAAAGAAAGCTTTCCTGGACGATTTTCACTGTAATGACTATTGGCTTTCTGGCACTCACTATTCCTAATATCATTAATGAGACCCATGGAAATCCGCTGATCACCCAAATGGGTGCAGACAACCATTTAGGAGCTATGGAAGGCAAAGAAATCCGTTTCGGAAGTGCGGCTTCAGCCTATTGGAGTATTGCTACCACCGTGATTTCAACGGGGTCTGTAAATGCCATGCATGACAGTACAATGCCACTTTCAGGAATGAACCAGCTTCTTGCGATGATGATCAATTGCTTCTACGGAGGTTGTGGTGTCGGAATCCTGAATTATTTCATCTTTATCATTCTCGCTGTATTCATCAGTGGCCTGATGGTAGGAAGAACACCTGAGTTTTTAGGTAAAAAAATTGAAGCTAAAGAAATGAAAATTGCGATGATCGTTGCTTTATTCCATCCCTTTTTAATTCTGGCAGGAACCGCTTTAACGGCTTATTTCCCGGAATTCGGAGCCAAAACACTCAATAATCCCGGGTTTCACGGGTTCAGTGAAATGCTGTACGAATTTACCTCATCTTCCGCGAATAACGGTTCCGGATTTGAAGGATTGGGTGACAATACGCCATGGTGGAATATTTCAACCGGAATTGTACTGCTTTTATCCAGATTCATCCCAATTATCGGTCCTATTGCCATTGCAGGGCTTTTAGCACAGAAAAAATACATTCCTGAAAGTGCAGGAACATTGAAAACGGATACCGCTACATTTGGGTTCATGACTTTAGCCGTGATCCTTCTGATCGCAGCATTGTCCTTCTTCCCTGCTCTTACTTTAGGCCCTATTGCGGAACAGCTTCAATACTTTTCTAAATAATATAAAAATAGATGTAAACCATTCAAAGCAATGAAAAATCAATCACAGACATTGTTTCAAAAAGATTTGGTGAACGAGGCCATTCAACAGTCTTTCGTTAAGCTGAATCCTAAAATCATGTTTAAAAACCCTGTTATGTTCCTGGTAGAAATTGGAACAATTGTGATGCTCATCGTAAGTGTATTCAGCTTAACGGGAGACAAAACACAAGGCAGCTTCTTCTATAATTTTTTAGTATTCATTATTTTATTCTTCACGGTTCTTTTTGCCAATTTTGCAGAAGCTATTGCAGAAGCTAGAGGAAAAGCCCAGGCAGATACTTTACGAAAAACCCGTGAAGAAACCCCGGCAAAACTGGTTATTGATAACCAACCTGGATTTCAGGTAGAAACTATTTTGAAAAAGTCTGCCGAAATGAAGCTGGGAGATATTTTCTTTTGTGAAGCAGGAGACCAGATTCCGATGGATGGTGAGATCATCGAAGGTCTTGCTACCATTGACGAGTCGGCCATCACAGGAGAAAGTGCACCGGTAATTCGAGAAGCCGGAGGTGACAAAAGTTCTGTGACCGGAGGTACCAAAGTACTTTCAGACAGAATCAAAGTAAAAGTTACCACAAAGCCCGGAGAATCTTTCCTTGATAAAATGATCGCTCTTGTAGAAGGGGCTTCAAGACAGAAAACACCTAACGAAATTGCATTAACCATACTTTTAGCGGGATTCACTCTTACATTTATTATTGTGACAGTGACTCTTAAGCCCTTTGCAGATTATGCGCAGACTCCGATCACTATTGCCGCTTTTATTTCACTTTTCGTTTGTTTGATCCCGACAACGATTGGAGGCCTGCTTTCTGCAATCGGTATTGCCGGAATGGACAGAGCTTTAAGAGCCAATGTGATCACAAAAAGTGGTAAAGCGGTAGAAACTGCGGGAGATATCGATGTTCTTTTGCTTGACAAAACCGGAACTATTACCATCGGAAACCGTAAAGCCACTCAATTTCATCCGGCAAGCAATATTCAGCTTGAAGAATTTATTAAAGCTTCTGCATTAAGCTCTGTTGCAGATGAAACTCCGGAAGGTAAATCAATTATTGAATTAAGCCAGCTAAACACGGAAGATTTAATTATTTCCAATCCAACTTATATTGATTTTACCGCCGAAACCAGAACATCAGGAATAGATTTTGAAAATACGAGAATCAGAAAAGGTGCTTATGACACGATAAAAAAACTGACTGAAAAAGCAGGGAACAATTTCCCACAGGAAACTCAGAATGCCGTTACTAAAATTGCTGAAAACGGTGGTACCCCTTTGGTGGTTTCCGTGAATGAAAAAGTATGGGGTGTTATTGAGCTTCAGGATATTATCAAAACAGGAATTCAGGAGCGTTTCCAGCGACTAAGAAAGATGGGAGTGAAAACAGTGATGGTAACGGGAGATAATCCTTTAACGGCCAAATATATCGCAGAAAAAGCAGGAGTAGATGACTTCATTGCAGAAGCGAAGCCGGAAGATAAGATGAACTACATTAAAAAAGAGCAGCAGGAAGGGAAACTGGTGGCTATGATGGGAGACGGAACCAATGATGCTCCTGCTCTGGCTCAAGCCGATGTAGGAGTAGCCATGAACAGTGGAACACAGGCCGCCAAAGAAGCAGGGAATATGGTTGACCTTGATAATGATCCTACCAAACTGATTGAAATTGTAGAAATCGGGAAACAATTGCTGATGACAAGAGGAACTTTAACCACATTCAGTATTGCGAATGATGTGGCTAAATATTTTGCCATCATTCCGGCTCTTTTCATCACTTTTATCCCGGCTCTTCAAAAACTGAATATCATGAATCTTCACAGTCCTGAATCTGCCATTTTATCAGCCATTATTTTCAATGCGATCATTATTCCGATTCTTATTCCATTGGCTTTGAAGGGAGTTGCTTATAAGCCCATCGGGGCAAGTGCTTTGTTGAGAAGAAACCTTTTGATCTATGGTTTGGGAGGAATTATCGCACCATTTATCGGAATCAAAATTATTGATCTGTTGATCAGCTTATTCTTTTAAATTTAAAATATGAAAAATTATATGATATCAGCATTGAAACTGACTGTTGTGATGTTGATTATTACAGGGATCTATCTGGCTGTTGTATATGCAGGTTCAAAAGTATTGCCTACTCAGGGTAATGCAGAAACCATTCATTATAAAGGACAGAAGTTTTATACCAATATCGGGCAGGAATTCAAATCTCCAAGATATTTTCACGGCCGTCCTTCTGCGGTTGATTATAACGCAGCCGGAAGTGCAGGGAGCAACAAGGGGCCAAGCAATGAAGAATATCTTCAAACGGTACAGAAAAGAATCGATACATTGAAAATGCAAAATCCGGAAATGGGAAATGCAAAAGTTCCCGTTGAACTGGTTACGGCAAGCGGAAGTGGGCTTGATCCTGATATTTCAGAAGAAGGAGCTTTATATCAGGTGAAAAGGATAGCCAAAGAAAGAAATCTCTCAGCAAAGACTGTTGAAAGCCTAGTGAAAAATCATACAGAAGCTCCATTTTTAGACCTTTTCGGTCCTTCAAAAGTGAATGTTTTACAACTTAACATCGCATTGGACGAATTAAAATAATGTAGTGACCCACATGAAAAAATATATCATTACCACCCTTTTATTGGGAACATTGTCATCAAAAGCGCAAACTTCAGATTCATTGAAAGCCAATCATCAGGTTACATTTTCTGCGTATGCTGAATTATTTTATACGTATGATTTCAATGAACCGGCCAATCATATGCGTCAAAACTTTCTTTATTCGTATAACAGACATAATGAAGTTAATTTGAACCTGGGATTTGTAAAAGCGGCTTATCAGAGTGAAAAATTACGAGCGAATATTGCTTTGATGGCAGGAACATATGCGCAAGACAATTTAATGGCTGAACAGGATGCTTTACGATATGTCAACGAAGCCAATGTAGGGGTGAAAATTTCAAAAAATAAAAACATTTGGATCGATGCGGGAATCATGCCTTCTCATATTGGTTGGGAAGGTGCGATAGGAAAAGATAATGTGAATCTGACCAGGAGTTTTGCTGCTGAAAATTCGCCTTATTTTGAAACAGGAGCCAAAATTTCTTATACTTCCGACAATGGAAAATGGTTCGTAAGCGGACTGGTTTTAAACGGATGGCAAAGAATAGCCAAAGCAGAGGGTAACCAAAGTATTTCTTTCGGACACCAGGTGACTTATAAACCGAATGATAAAATAACATTGAACAGCAGTTCTTTTATTGGAAACGACAAGCCTAAACAAGAAAAAAAGATGCGGTACTTCCATGATCTGTATGGAAATTTCCAATTGACGGACAAGTTTTCCGCATTATTTGGTTTTGATATAGGAGCAGAACAACAATTTAAAGGCAGCGAAAGTTATAACCTTTGGTACAGTCCCAACATATTAATGAAATATCAGTTTAATGAGAAATGGGCTTTAGCCGGAAGAGCAGAATATTACAACGATAAAAACGGGGTCATCATTAGTACAGAAACGCCAAATGGTTTTCAGACTTTCGGATATTCTTTGAATGTAGATTATGCCATTCTGAAAAATGTGGTTTTCCGTACAGAAGCAAGAGGATTCACTTCAAAAGATGCCATTTTTATGAAAAAGGACGAATATCAAAAAGGAAGTTTCTTCATTACAACGAGTCTTGCAGCCTGGTTTTAATGAGCCGTTAAGCTGGATGTTGGAGAATGGAAATAAAACAGTTGGTTGATTAACTTCCAGCCTCCAGCTTCATGCTTCCAACAATATCTATGTTTCAGAAATTCAAATTAAAAAAGATAAGATCAATGTCATCAGCCAAAGATTTTTTAGAGCTTATTCAGAAATCCAGAAAAGGGAAATTCAAGATCTACATCGGGATGAGTGCCGGTGTCGGAAAGACCTTTCGTATGCTTCAGGAAGCTCACTCTCTGATGCGGAATGGTATTGACGTGAAAATCGGGTATATAGAAACCCACGGAAGAGAAGAAACGGTAGCTCTGGCAGAGGGAATCCCTGAAATTGCCAGAAAATCTGTTTTCTATAAAGGAAAAAGTCTTGAAGAAATGGATCTTCAGGCGATCATCAATGAACACCCGGAAGTGGTTTTAGTGGACGAATTAGCCCATACCAATGTAGAGGGTTCCAAAAACAAAAAAAGGTGGCAGGATGTTCTGGAGATTCTCAATAGCGGAATCAATGTGATCAGCGCGATGAATATCCAGCATATTGAAAGCCTAAATGAAGAAGTGAAAACCATCACCGGAATTGAGGTTTCGGAACGCGTTCCCGATAAAATCCTGGCTCTTGCCGATGAAGTGGTGAATATAGATTTGACTGCGGATGAACTTTTAACTCGTTTGAAAGAGGGAAAAATTTATAAAAAAGAGAAAATACAGACAGCTTTAACCAATTTTTTCCAAAGTGGCCATATTTTACAGCTCCGGGAGCTGGCCTTAAAAGAGGTTGCTACTCATGTGGAAAGGAAGGTGGAAACTGAAATCAAAACAGAGAATTTCAAGCCTATAAAATTCCTTGCCTGCATCAGCAGCAATGAAACGGTTTCTAAAAATATTATCCGCAAAACAGCCCGTTTAGCCAGTTATTATAACAGTCCGTGGACTGTTCTGTATGTTCAGAAACCTTCCGAGAGTTTCGAAAAAATAGCGCTCAATAAGCAACGGTTTTTGATTAATAACTTTAACTTAGCACAGGAATTGGGCGCTAAAGTAATCCGGGTAAAAGAAGACAGTGTGCAAAAAGGAATCCTGGATTATGTACTTCAGCACAATATCACCACAGTTTGTATTGGAAAACCTCATGCAAAATTCTGGCAGAGAATTTCAGGATACAGCTGGATCTATACGCTGATGAACAGGCTGAATGAGAAGCAGATCGATATTATTATTTTATCTTAGAAGTGATGAAACTTAAAACGAAACTCACACTTGGTGTTGGTCTTTTATTTCTACTGATTGTTTTACTTTCAGTGATCGCATCGGTGTACATCAATAAACTGAAATCGGATACAGAAAAGATCCTTACGGCAAATTATAACAGTATTGAGTTTTCTAAAAATATGTTATTGGCACTGGATAAGATACGTACAGACAGTGCGGTTGCCATTAAGGATTTTCAGAAATACAATGCTTTACAGGAAAAAAACCTGACAGAATTTGGAGAAAAGGAAGCCACTCAAAATTTGAGCCTTCATTTTGATGAATACCTGAAACAACCGAATTACGAAAAAGAGAAACTGATCCGCGAAGATTTGATGAAGATCATGTCCCTGAACATGAAAGGTATTGAAAGAAAGAGTGACATCGCGATCATTACTGCTGAAAATGCCACTTTCTGGATTGTAAGTCTGGGTACCGTATGTTTTCTGATTGCCTTTATCCTTCTTTTCAATTTACCTCAAACCATTGCGGAACCTATCAATCAGCTCAATTTCAGTATCAAGCAGATTGCGAATAAGAATTATAATGAAAGGGTACACTTTAAGGGGAGTGAAGAATTTAATGATCTTGCCAATTCCTTTAATGTGATGGCTGAAAAGCTTCAGGAATATGAAAGCAGCACGCTTTCCAAGCAATTGATGGATAAAAAACGTATCGAAACGCTGGTCAATAATATGCATGATGCAGTGATCGGACTGGATGAAAATCATTTTATCTACATGATCAATGATGAAGCCTTAAAGATTACCAATCTGAGGAAAGATGAAATCATCGGGAAAACCGCTCATGAAGTGGCCGTGAATAATGATCTGATCAGAGAACTTCTTAAAAATATTGACCACCCGATTAAAGAACCCATTAAAATTGTTACTGATAATAAGGAAAATTATTTTGAGCAGGATATTATCCCGATCAATATTGTGAAAACCGGTGAAAAAGAGAAAAAATATATCGGAAAAGTGATTCTTTTAAGAAACATCACACCTTTTAAAGAACTTGATTTCGCGAAAACCAACTTCATTGCCACTATTTCTCATGAATTGAAAACGCCTATTTCTGCTATCAAAATGGGTGTTCAGCTTTTGAACAATCAGAAATTCGGGGAGCTGAACGAACAGCAGCAAGAGCTTTTGAAAAGCATTAATGAAGATGGACAAAGATTACTGGACATTACCGGAGAACTTCTGAATTTATCCCAGGTGGAAAGCGGTAACATCCGATTAAATATTGAACAATGTTCTCCAAAAGAGATTGTTCAGGCTTCCATTAAAAATGTTGAAAAACTGGCTGAACAAAAGCATATCTCTATCAGTCCTGAGTATCTTTTGGATGATCAGGATTTTATTTCGGCAGATTTTGATAAAACGGTTTGGGTAATGAATAATTTTCTAAGCAATGCCATTAAACACTCCTTCCAGGATGAAACGATTAAGGTCACTGTGGCAAAATCGGATTCAATGATTAGATTCAGTGTTGCAGATTCCGGAAATGGAATTGATGAAAAATACCACCGTCAAATTTTTGACCGTTATTTCCAGGTTCCCGGAGAACAGCAGAACGGAACAGGTTTAGGTTTGGCCATTTCCAAGAATTTTATTGAAAAACAGTATGGTGAGATTGGAGTGAATAGTTCCTTGAATCAGGGCAGTACTTTTTATTTTAAATTACCGTTATCCAATGTAAAAGTTATTTAATACATGTTTGAGAGTTTATTTAAGTTTCCTTTTCCATTTATTTCAATTGTTATTCTATGGATTATCATTTACAGTATGTATTTTTTAATTCAAAAAAAGAATATTCTTTCAAATTACAGGCAATTCGATTCTAAAGAACTAAAGAATATCAGTGGCACTATCATTACAAGAAATGGATTTTTGCGAAAAAGTATTCAGTGGTGCAGCTTTGATATACTTATTAACTCAAATTCAATCTTCCTATTTTCAAAAAACTTCCATATCCTTCCAGACCGGATAATTAATTTAGTATTTTCCAATTCTAATAAAGTCAATACTAAAAGACCTGCTCTATTGAGAGAATTTAAAATCAACAAAAATAATATTGAATTAATTTACTATCCGCATTATCTTATTGGCGGACAACGCAAAATATATTTAAAAAATCTTACCGATGAGCAGTTTTCTGTATTGGAAAATATTTTACATACTAAAAGTAAGATTCATTAAGCTCTATCTTCTCCTTAAAACTCCTTACATAATTTATATGTATTGTAATTCAGTGTTCTTTTAAAAACAAATTATGAATTCAGAGACAGAGTCCTTGAAAGCAAACTATTCTATATTATAGCTTCGGGCTGAAATTTCATTTCAGCCCGAAGCTTTTGTAACGGATTACCATTTATAATGACACATTAAGTAAATCACCAAACGCAATACAACATGTCAGCAACTTTTTTCCCCAACCAGGAGGATTTTAGGAAATGGCTTGAAGAAAACCATCAGCAAGAAAAGGAACTTTTAGTCGGTTTCTATAAAGTAGGAAGCGGAAAGCCTTCCATGAGCTGGTCTGAATCGGTGGATCAGGCGCTTTGTTTTGGCTGGATCGACGGGGTAAGAAAGTCTATTGATGAACAAAGCTACTCTATCCGTTTTACCCCAAGGAAACCGACAAGCATTTGGAGCGCCATCAATATCAAAAAAGTAGAAGAACTTACCAAAGTCGGTTTGATGACTTCTGCCGGACAAAAAGCTTTTGAATTAAGAAAAGAAGAAAAATCAAGGATATATTCTCATGAAAAAGAAACCGTTGATCTGAATGCTGATTATGAAAAACAATTCAAAGCAAATAAAAAAGCCTGGGAATTTTTCATTAATCAAGCCCCGTCTTATAAAAAAGTCATTACTCATTGGATTATGAGTGCCAAACAGGAAAAAACCAGACTGTCAAGACTTGAAAAAGCGATCCGTGAAAGTGAATTGCAAAAACGTTTACAATAACAAACAACACCTATGAAAACAAAAGTATTTATCATTCTACTATCTTTATTCTCTCTATTTTCTTATAGCCAGACAAAAGATAACACTTCCGTTGCCGGGATCAAAAAAACATTGGCTTCATTTGCAAGGAGTTTACAGACAAAAAATATTAATACTACCGTTGAGCTCATTCATCCTAAGTATTTTACGATTACTTCAAAGGATAAGATGCAGCAGATGCTCAATTTCACTTATGACAATCCTTATTTAAAAACGGATGTTACAAAGTTTATTATTCATCGTGTTGAAAACCCGGAAAAAATTGGTAATGAATATTTCTCTGTCACCGATTATTCAATCAGAATGAATCTGAAAATCGATTGGGCTCAGCTTCCGGTAGCCGAAGAAATGAAACAGCAAATCCGGCAGTCTATTATCAAGCAATTTGGCGATGGAAATGTACAGCATGTTCAAAAAGGGGATTATTACATCATCAATACCAAAATGAAAGCCTGTGCTATTTCAGCGGATAACAAGAACTGGAAGCTTATTTTATTGGAAAAAAATCAGAAACCTCAGCTGATGAAAATTTTGCCGAAGAAGATTGTGGAGAAGGTTTAAGATAGAATGTTGATGATATTTATGGTAAGGCAATTGTCAGATTATTTTTAATTAATTTTAAGATTCGAAATTTCCGAACACTAAAAACCATCAACCGATGAAAACTTTTCTGAAGCGCACATTTCTCATCCTAGCGATCACAGCAGGATTTGTATTTCTTGCTTTTAAACTGTCTCCCTATCCATCTGTATGGATCATAAGATACGTTTTCAATAAAGAAGCAGTGAAAGCTAATAAAAAACTGGAAAAATTTGTTCCAAACAACATAGAATCCACACTTAATCTGAGATATGATGATCACGACAGTGATGCTTACATGGATGCTTATTTCCACAGAGATTCTGTAAAACTCAAAAAGAAAATGCCCGTGATTGTATGGACACACGGAGGTGGACTGATTTCAGGGAGTAAAGATCATCTGGGGAATTATTGCCGATTATTGGCTTCCCAAGGATATTTGGTATTCTCCATAGATTATACGGTTGCCCCAAAAGCAAAATATCCAGTTCCTATTCAACAGCTCAATAAAGCATTAGCATATATTTCTAAAAATGCAAACCAGCTCAATGCAGATTCTTCAACTATTATTCTGGCTGGTGATTCTGGAGGCTCTATGATTTCAGCTGCCGCTGCCAATGTAATTACCAATCCTCATTATGCTGAAATAACTAAAGTGAAACCAGGCATTCATCCTGAGCAATTGAAAGGTTTGCTTCTGTATTGTGGTATTTATGATCTCCGTGATTTAAAAACTGATGGAGATTTTGGTTCTTTCTTACAAACCGTCCAATGGGCCTATTTTGGGAAAAAGGATATTTCCGGAAATCAATATGCAAAAACAGCTTCAGTAACAGATTTTCTTACAAGTTCATTTCCGCCGTCATTCATATCAGCAGGAAATAAAGATCCCCTATTACCTCAATCTGAATTGCTTGCCAAAAATCTTAAAGCACTGAATGTTCCTGTAGTCACTTTATTTTATCCTAAAAGTCATCAACCAGCTTTGCAACATGAATATCAATTTACTTTTGATGAAAGCGGAAAAGTGGCATTTAGCATATCATTACAATTTCTTAAATCCTTACAAAACGGAAAATAATGATTCTCTTTATAAAAGACTCAGCGACGTCTTTGGCGTCGCTGAGTCTTTTATCTTTTGCATATTCTAATGCGCCTCAAGCCAGTTATTCCCCACTCCTACTTCAACCAGCAATGGAACCTGTGTTTCCACGGCATTTTCCATTTCGGTTTTAATCAGCTTGGAAGCAGTTTCTACCTCATCGATAGGGGATTCAAATACCAATTCGTCATGAACCTGAAGAAGCATTTGGGTTTCCAGATTTTGAGACTGTAATTCATGATCGATCTTAATCATCGCAATCTTGATAATGTCTGCAGCACTTCCCTGGATGGGAGCATTGATCGCGTTTCGTTCAGCATGTCCTTTTACGACAAAATTCCCGGAATTGATGTCTTTTAAATGACGCTTTCTTCCTAACAGAGTTTCTACATAGCCTAATTGACGGGCTTTGTTTACCTGTTCCGCCATATATTCCTTCAACTTCGGATAAGTGGCAAAATAGGCGTCGATCATTTGTTTGGCTTCGGTTCTGGAAAGTCCCGTCTGTTCTGCCAATCCGAAAGCTCCCTGACCATAAATAATTCCGAAGTTGACGGTTTTTGCCTGGCTTCTCTGGGTCTTGGAAACTTCTTCCAACGGAATTTTAAATAATTTTGCTGCGGTAGATGCGTGAATATCTTCTCCATTCTGGAAAGCTCTGATCATATTCTCCTCTCCGGAAATTTCAGCGATCAAACGAAGCTCGATCTGAGAATAATCGGCAGATATGATCTTTTTTCCTTCTCCTGAAACGAAAGCCCCACGGATCTGCTGTCCTCTCAATGTTCTGATTGGAATATTCTGTAAATTCGGGTTCACACTCGCCAAACGTCCGGTTGCAGCCGTAGTTTGTGAGAAATTGGTATGAACACGGTTATCACCTTTATCAATCTGTGAAGGCAATGCATCCACATAGGTAGACTTCAACTTCTGATAGGTTCTGTATTCCAGGATATGCTGGATAATTTCATGTTTGGAAGCCAGTTTCTGCAATACATCTTCCGAAGTAGCGTATTGCCCTGTTTTTGTTTTTTTCGCCTTCGGATCAAGCTGTAGCTTTTCAAATAAAACTTCTCCAAGCTGTCTTGGGGAATTCATGTTGAATTCTTCTCCGGAAAGTTCAAATATTTTTGATTCCAATTGCTTTAAATCACTTTCCAGGTCTAGGCTTTCCTGAGCCAGCCATTTCTCATCTAAATAAATTCCTGCCAATTCCATTTTGGCCAGAACTTGCATCAATGGCATTTCTATTTTAAAGAATAAGTCTTCTAATCCTTCTTTTTTCAATTGAGGCGCAAACAATTCATACAGTTGGAAGGTAACATCTGCATCTTCCGCTGCATAATCTGTCTGTGTTCTTAAATCTGCATCTCTGAAATTCCCTTGATTTTTTCCTTTTTTTCCAATAATGGTTTCTATAGAAACAGGTTTATAATTCAGATACATTTCTGAAAGGTAATCCATCCCGTGTCTTCCATCCGGATTCAAAAGGTAGTGGGCGATCATTGTATCAAACATTGCTCCTTTTACTGTTATTCCATATCTCTTAAGGATTTTATAATCGAACTTCAGATTATGAGCAATCTTCAGGATATCTTCTTTTTCAAAGAAAGGTCTGAAAATTTCTAAGGTTTGTAATACTTCTCCCTGATCTTCAGAGAGAGGAATATAATAAGCCAGTCCTTTTTTGTAGGAAAAGCTCATCCCCACTAATTCAGCTTCCATTTCATTAAGAGAGGTGGTTTCGGTATCGAAACATACTACTCTTTGTTGTAAAAGATTGTCAACTAAAATCTTTTGTGCTTTTGGATTATTGACGAACTGGTACAAATGATCATTTTCCGCAATGGTGGATTTTGTGGAAGTAGCCTGATCCAGCTCTTCAAAATTGGCAAACAGATCAAGCTGCGTTACCTGGCCTTTTACCTGAGTTCCGGCAGAAGTCTGCGTTACCTCAACCTGGCTTACCACCAGTGTTTCGGTAGGAGCAAATGCACGGTAAAGGTTTTCATATAGCCTTCTGAATTCTATTTCTTCAAAAACTTCTTTTACTTTTTCAAAATCAGGAGTTTCAAGGTCATATTGTTCCTGATGGAATTCTATAGGTGCATCACAAATAATGGTAGCCAATTTTTTTGATAAAATGCCCCGTTCTGCGGAAGCCTCCACTTTTTCCTTAAGTTTCCCTTTTAACTTATCAGTATTAGCTAAGAGGTTTTCAATGCTGCCGAATTCTTTAAGGAATTTCATAGCTGTTTTCTCGCCCACTCCTTCCAATCCGGGAATGTTATCTACTGCATCTCCCATCATGGCAAGAAAATCAATCACTTGCTTTGGATCTTCGATTTCGTACTTGGCTTTTACTTCTTCAACACCCAGAATTTCTATATCTCCGCCTTTTAAACCCGGTTTATAGATTTTGATTTTGTCGGTTACTAATTGGGCAAAATCCTTATCCGGCGTCACCATATACGTGGTGTAGCCTTCTTTTTCTGCTTTGCAGGCAATAGTTCCGATCACGTCATCCGCTTCATATCCTTCTACACCCAGAATCGGAATATGCATGGCTTCAAGTATCCTGTGAATATATGGTATTGCAATTTGTATGGCTTCGGGAGTTTCACTTCTGTTGGCTTTATAGTCTGAAAAATCTTCAGTTCTTACGCTGGCCTGCCCTACATCAAAAACCACAGCCAAATGGGTTGGCCTTTCTCTCCTGATCAACTCGATCAAAGAATTGGTAAAGCCAAAAATGGCGGAAGTGTCCAATCCTTTGCTGGTTAATCTCGGATTTCTGATCAATGCGTAATATCCCCTGAAAATCATCGCATAAGCATCGATGAGAAACAGCCTTTTATCTTGTGTTGCGTCCATATTTTCTGATAATGAACAAATATAAGAAAATAGGAATATTTATGTTCTACGTTTTTGTGCTTAGTACCAAATAAAAAGGATTCCAAAAATGAGAATCCTTTTTGATTATTTATATTGAATGTATTTCTATAAATAACTTAATTTGTTTTTCTGAACAATTTCCTGCCACCACTCAGGGGTGAAATTCCTGGCTCTCGGATATTTGATAAACTCTTGGGCAAAATCCCCAAGATTCGGTTCTTTATCTTCATAAATCCGGCATTGGTCAAAATTGTATACAATCTTATATGTTTTATCAGGGAAAATAATCATTTTATAACTAAACCATGTCCCTTCTTCAGGGCTTTGTTCATATATAGCTTCTTTTATCTGTTGCATCAGTTTTACAGTGGATTCATCCCCACTGTATAAGTAGTATGTTAGCTCAAATCTTTTCTTTTGTCCATCATTTTCAACATAAAAGGCTTTCATTCCTATCCCTCCAATATTCTGACCTTCAACCTCTATTTGACTCCAATCTGCCTGTGCATTGGATTCATTCAGGTCTTTAATAATAAGATCAATTACAATAGCAAGCTTTGATTTAATAAAATCTGTATTATAATTCTTTTCGCGTTTAAAAATTTCAGTCTCATCTGTTTTCTTTGTTTCCGCAATGCCCTCGAAAATAGTTTTGGGCGAGCTAACAATTTTTATAACTGTATCAAGGTACCAATTCCAAAAATCCTTTCTTTTACTTATGCTGCCTTCATTTAAAAACGGATTTCCCCCGGAGAACGCATTTGATGCATAAAAATCAGGATTCCAATCTTCCCAATCAAACATATTATCATCTTCACCCTGATAATCTTCAATATTTAATATAATTTCAGCATTATTAGCAATACTATTACATAATGTGAGACATGCCAATGCTATACTTGAGTAAGGCTTCTGATCAATTTCTTCCAAATAATTCTTATGGGTATCATAAAGCATTGTGAAATCATTCACTTCATTGTTATACAATGTATTCTCTGCTTTATTCATAATTCCTGAAAGCACACTATCATCAAGGTTGAATGTGTTATATACAAACTTGCAGCATGTAAGGAAAATTTTATTAACAATTATCGGATCTTTGATTTCTTTTGCAATTAAAACTCTTTGTGATAAAGGCAAATGCCCATTAGGATAAGAATTAAGGTTTTCTTTTTCTTTCTGAATTATTTCTGATAACATCTCTGTAAATTTATATTAAATATAGTAATTACCACGGTATAAAAATTGGTTCGTTTCCGCCAGGTTCAAAAATATATGTTCCATCCGGGTCTGTAACAACATAATCTTCTTTGATATAGTTGGCATGCTTTTGTGCCATGCTTTTACAATTTGAACACATACACCTTGACACTCCTATTGGATCTTTAGGCTTACTCGTCATCAACTGCTTTTCTGCATGACTGGCGCTTGCCTGCCCTTCAACACCATTATCTATACTTGAATTTTTATTAAAGTCGTGCCCAAGCTTATTTTCACCATAATCCAGAACTTCATCCGGGGAAACATCTTTCACTCCTTCATTTTTCCTGAACTTATTACTGATACGGTTTGAACTATGCCCACTTACAGATTTATCTCCATCACTGGCAACCGTTTTTTCACTTTTACTTTTAGGCAATCTATCATAGGATGAGGATGCTTTTTGATAAGCCGCGCGGGAATCTGCGACTTTCTGGGCTCTTGTTTTAGGAGGACTTTCAAAAGCATCTCCTTTTACATTAGCAGGTTTTTCTGCTGCAGCTGCTCCAGGTGTATCGGTAGTTGGTTTGGCAACAGCATCTTCTACTTTGGCTGCAGCCTCCTCACCTTGTGGCTTTACCGGTTCTTTAACAGAACTTACATTTTCCGGATTTTGTTTTACAGGAGGACTGTTTTTTGCCTGAATTGATGCTCTGGCTTCTGCCGCCGCTACAGAAGGTGCTGTTTTTATATTAATGAAAGGGCCTATAATATCAGACCCAAACAGCAAAATATCACCTCCTGTGATGCTTTGATAACCATTTTCCCGAATCCTATTTATGGCTTCCCGCTCAGGTATCGCCATATCCCATTTCTGATCTTCACTCATCCCCCAAGCCTCTCCGCGCTCGTACTGATTATAGCCGCTTGCTCCTTTAATAGCTCCCATAATACCTAAATTAACACCTACACTGCTCAGAGTAGGAAGTGCCAAAGTAACCGATTGAGATAAAGTAGCTACCCCGGTAAGGCCGGTAAATGCAGTTGCCCCTAATCCTCCTAACAACCCGATACCAGCTCCTGCCAATCCACACTCCAGAAATGTTGTGGTGTAAGATAAGGCAGCCTGTTTGTAAGCATCATTCCAGGTTTTTATATTGGGAGCGTACATTACAACTCCGCCTATATCGCAAGTCATTACATGATCGCTGGTAATGGCTGGTGTATTGGTAAAAAGAAGATTTCCTTTACTGTCTGACCAATGCCTTACCTGTGCATTCTTTTGCCCACATTTCATATTACCTTTTACCATACCTATCACCCCTCCGACTAAGCCTCCTCCTGCACCAATAGCTACTATGGCAAGTAAACCAAGTGCTGCGCCTCCGGTTGCAACTATTATAGCAGAAATAACAACAGCAGCAACTACTGCAACAATGGCTGTAATGATAGCACTCCATAACATAAATTTGGTGCAGCCAAAATCAATTGTACTTAATGTTGCCGTATCTGCTACAGTAATATAAGCTTCATCACCACCTTCTTTTTTATTACTGACTCTTGTTCCCTGGATTGGGGCAGGCATTGCACCTTCAGTACACATCCAAAAATCTTTTTCAGTGATTATTTTGCCCATTTTGCTTTAATAAAATTTGATTTCTTTTAAAGTGTATCATTCTGGTTCTATCATCTTGCTTTCGTAGTTCCCAAAAGTGAGATACGATAACGCGCTTTTGATCATATTTTTTTTCAAATTCCACAGCAAAAAATTGTTTCTTCAGGATTGAAGGTTTCCGACACAAAAAGAAACTTATGCTATATTTCCCGAGTCTAAAAGTATTTTTTTTATAGCTGCCCTTTAAAAGAGAATTGATAACAATATTTTTTTCCATAGGATACGCTTTTGGTTGTTCGATCAAGAAAACATTATATCAGCTGTTCATCTTTTTCAGAGATTTCAAAATCCTTATCCCTCTTCAGCTTTTCCTTTAAAACAGCATCATTTACTAAAATATAGGTCATCTTCATATAGAGATCCTCATCGGCGATTTCATTTCTTGATACTTTTGCTTGAATCAGCCTTCCTGTCTGCTCTTCAATCTCATATTTTCCTGATTCTTCCATAGCTGTATTCAATTTGCTTATATCCTTAATATTTGAAAACTGCCCATATGCTCTTTGGTAAAATCCGACTCCCAAGGAAGAAGGCTGCCCATTAATTACAATAATGGAGTTTGTATTTTGAAAGCTATAATCTTTAGAAATTTCATAAGTATATCTCCAGTTGACATTAGCTGTTTTAAAAAAATTCGGAAGTACCAATTGCTCTGTACGCGGAAGCGCTTTTCCAAAAAACTTATTAAAGTAAATCATAAAAAATTCACCATATTGAATTCCCTGGATCAATTTTGTCTCATCATTAAAGATACTGTCATGTAGTTGTACTGCATTTTTAATATCCGGATTTTTTTCTGATATTTCAAGCATTTCTTTTTTAACATCCTGCCATTTTGCTAAGATAATTAGCAGATTAAGTATCTTTTTTACTGTACCTGTATGATCTATCACTAAATGCAGTTCATTATAAAGCCTCGAAAAAACTTTTGTGAGTGCTGCTGTTTCTTTTACCATAGGATTATCCGTAAAAATAAGATGGTGATCCAGCAATAAAAGTTTTACTTCAACATCTGCTTCCCTGATATCTAAAACGGTAAAATCCCACCGAAGCTTCATTTTCGTTTTCATGGTCATATTGACACCGTATAAATCCGTATCAATAAACATAGTATATTGTTCAGAAAACTTTTGAAATAGTCCTATTCTTTTTTGTTCCATGGTTTTTAAATGTGTAAATTCTATAGTGAAAACAAACAGAATGCTTAATTAATAAATGCATCTCCACCATCTATTTTGGTTTGTCCACCACCAATGTGATTTGATGGAGAAGAAATCTCAATACCTTCGGAAGCCGCTATTCCAATTCCATCACCACCGATTCCTATAATTTTTCCACTGAGAATAATTTTACCATCGGACATAAGAGTAAGGGAACTATTTCCAGTTTTTATTGTAATATTTGTATCGCATTCTAATGTTATATTCCCGCCACTATCCATTTTTAACATAGAGTTAGCACCCCCGCCATTTTTACCTCCTACATTAATAACATTCATACTACCAGCATTTACTGTATGATTTTGACCTGTATTAGCAGTATGATTGGTATTGGCATTAAGAACGGCATTTCCTGCTCCGTCAAATTTCATATTGGCTCCGCCCTGATCTGTCAGAAATACTGAGCCGGCTCCGTCATCCAATTCCAGTTTATTACCACTTCTGCTGCTTAAGCTTTTCACATTATTTCCGGCTCCCCCTCCTGCTCCGATTCCTCCATGGAACATTCCTCCCATGACAAAAGGTCTGTCAGGATGCTGATGTACAAAATTCACAATCACCTGGTCTCCGACTTCCGGAACAGCCATAAAGCCTCTATTTTTGCTCACTTTGTCGCTGCTTCCCGCATCCGGAGTCATCACACGGATAAACTCAGTAGTTGTGGACCCGTTTTGCCAGTCAAATTGCACCTGTACACGTCCCTGATTCATTGGATCTGTATTCGAAATCACTTTTGCGAACTGAGCCTCAGCTTTTGGAGTCTGGAATTCAGGACGCGGAATGAATCCTGTATCTGAAGCGATAGCATCAAATGTTCCGGTATAATATCCTCTTGCATCTACTTCATGATGCATTTCAATGATCATTAATTTGGTAAAATATGAGGTTTTATTGCTTCCTGATTTACGCATTTCAATATCTGCGGTACATCCGGGATAGAGAAAAGGAACAGTGGTAGTTCCTGAAGTCACAAAAACATCCGAAGCATTGCTTCCTGCCGTGCCTTTTTGAGAGGCATCAATATCCATGAATGATACAGCTTTTATCGGAGCCACTCTTAAGGATGGTGTCGTAAAAGTCTTTTCTGATATTTCATAAGCTCTTTTAGCAATATCCGAAGTATGTGTTATTTTTGAGCTTCCGGCAATCAGTCTTTCATTTTTGCTACTGTTATAACCATAAAAACTCGGACTTACATGCTGTGCTTTCATTCTGATCTTCACATCATTCACACTGCTTCCATAGGTAAGCTTAACGGGCTTTTCCTGAGGGGGAAGTTTTCCGAAATGCAGCACTTCACCATCATAATAAAACTGTTCTCCATAGGCTTCTGCCATACGTGCGAGATAATTGTAATGGGTTTCTTCGTACTGTGAGCTATAAGAAACATTTCCATGTTGGGCATCTACCCGGAAATCAAATTTATTTTGTCCTAAGCCTTCTCTTATAACCTGATCTGCAATGCTGTTTAAGCTTATTTCCTGGCTTCCGCCAAAGCTCTGAATATGAGGGGCCGCATCCAAAAGTATTGTCGGGCTATATCCTGTAAGTACAATGTTTCCCAAACTTCCTTTTTCCTGGCTAAACCCAACTTCTGTGATGACTCCTACAAAGCTTCTTTCGGGACCGTCCTCAACATCTTTATATTTGAAAACGACCGTGATTCTTTTTCCTAAAAAGTTCTGGGCATTTTCTAAATTATGATTTTCAGCACTGCCTAGGGCGTCGTGAGCAAGCATTAGATCAAATTCATGATGTCTGGTTGCACTTTGTTTTAGTTTGAAATGTTTGAAATGTTTAATCACTTGTCCTTCCACTACTATGTCAAGCTTTACGACACGATTAATTCCTAAAACCTGGCTTTCGGGAATGGCTTTAGCATTATGTATTTTGGAAGTGGGCTGTTTGGACCACACTTTATCTTCTACCAATGTGGGTGCTGTAGACTGCATTTTTTGATTCATAAACATATTGGCAGTATTTTGAGCTGCTCCTGTATATGTTTGAGCCTGAGCCAACTTTTGACTTGTCTTCTGAATTTTCCCGCTTGTTTTTTCCTGAATTTTCCCGGCTGTTTTATTTATTGCCTGCGTTTTTGCCATTTCTCCCATCTGTTTGTTAACGGATGGCTTTCCGGCTTTGGGTGCAGGTCCTTTTGGCGATTGATCATCTTGAAACATGGCATCTTTTGTTTTTAATTAAATTATGATTGGGGCTGTAATATTCAGTAGTTTGGTGACTACCGAATATGTTCAATGGTAACCATATTGATGAGTCTCATTCAATATTATGGCAGAAACAGAAAAACAGAATAGTATACCCGGGTTGAGTGCACTATTCTGTACCAATTTTATTTTACTAAGATGATGTGGATTTTTAGTTACCGGATCCTGCTCCAGGCCATAATCCTTCAAAAGCAGCATTTCCGTAATTGATCTTCTCTGCACTCACTATAAAGCTAATCAGCATATTGTTGCTGTCAATGGCATCGAAGTCCACTTCATGCTGAATTACATATCCGTTCTCCCAGTTCAAAGTAATCAATGTTCCTTCTTCGTGAGATTTGTTGAATGTAATTTCTCCTGAGGTTGGCTTGTATTTCCCGTTTAGTAAGCTTTCCAGGATATCTGATTTATCCGTAGCTTCTACGGTAAGTTTGATGATGGCGTTGGACGGATCTGAAGCTACTCTTCCTGATACGTCTGTAGATCTTGATACGCTATAATTAAGCTTTAATAATTTTTGATCTTCGCCTCCGTTGAATTTTAAGATTCCTCTTGAATTTGCCATGATTTGTAAATTTTAATCGTTAATATTTCGTGATTTGGTGTTGTTTGGTATCCCAAAGATAGACCTCCTATTTGGTTCTGAAAAGTTTTTAAACTTTAATCTTGTTTTTTGTAGTATTTCTACGATTTGATGTCGTAATTCTACGACACTGGAAATAAATTAATACACAAATATTTAAAAATCAAATAATTACAATCATTAAATACAACTTAAAATCAGCATGTTTTTACACAAAATTGGGAAATATTAAGAAAAATTTAACATCAGAAAATCATTTTCAAGATGTAAAAATTGTTAAGTTTTGTAAAGAAAGTAATGAATTGAGCCTTTCGGCTTTGACGAAAATATTTAATTGGGAGAAGTGACAATGAATTAATCAAAATAGAAAGCAATAAACTCTCTAAAAATGGAGTAAAAATCTCTTAATTCAAAGTATTCAGGACTTGAGCTTTGTATGTTTTCAAAAGAATTGCGTTTATAGAGTCTTTTTATCCGGCTTTGGTGATAATATTGAGATACTGAGATCATGGTATTATAATGTAAACTATCTGCAATCCGGATTGAGTTAAGCACTGTTTTTTCCGTGTCGTCACCATAATTATCCACTATAATATTTTTTCCAGGTATTTTATTTTTCATCAGGTATTTCTTCATCTCACTTCCTTCCCAGAATCCTTCTTTTCCCAATCCTCCACTTACCAATAGCTTTTGAACCCTTCCTTTATTATATAATGTGATTCCCTGATCCAATCTTGCCTTTAATCTATTGGATAAGGATCCATCAACGTTTACCTTATTTCCAAAAACTACGGCAAGATCTGCTTTTCCGTTTTTATCAAGCATCCCGTCAATAATTGTATATAGAATATGAATTGAAAACCAAATAAGTACTAGAATGCCTGCATATTTTACCGCTTTTTTCATAAGATCCATCAAATAGGGAAGCTGAACAGTCTGTTCGGAATATATTTTTCAAACATGATCTGTTCTTTTTGCTGGTCGGGTGACATTTCTTCCAATTTCTGATCAGACATTCCTCTCGGGGAATAAAAATGCCATTTCCAGGTCGGTGAACTTTTAATAAAAAAATATTTTTCACTGAATTCGTCATCTTCATAAACGCCACTAAAAAACCTTCCTACGAATAATAGTACCAGCAATAGAATAATGTATGCTCCTGTTTTTTTCTTTTTAGCCATGTCCTGTTTCTTTTGGAGATTTTAATCCCAATTGTTTACGTAATGCTTTAACATATTCCATCCCATAATCTCCGGGGCATCTGCGTTCTCCTACGTTATTTTTCCATTCATTATGTCCGCCTAAGGTAGTAATTTTCGGGAATTGTTCTTTAAGTCCATTGATCAGTAAAATTGCAGACGTGAGCGAAGCGGGAGACATATTATCATCTCCGTTATAATCCCAGAAATAATCATGATCGAAATCCGCTAAGAAAACGATTCCAATAACGCCCGTATTATATTTCGTTAAATGAGAGCCTTTAACCCCAATATATCTTCCTTCATACACTTTTCCGGATAAGTCTATCCCGAAATGGTATCCTACATCAGCGAATTTATTTTTACCGTTTACATGTTCATCCTGCACTTCGGTCATTGTTTTTATCCCTGAATTACCGGAATGGTGAATGGCTATTCCAAAATAGGTATCTTCCAGAGTGGGAAGCGCTTGCTGATCTTTAGTATTTTTATCAACGTATTTGGCCACCAGTGTGTAAGGTTCAAATGAACGATTATCAAGTATAGGAGGTTTTGCACCCCAATTTTCCCGTGGATGATATGAATTATCAAGCTTTTTAGAATATTGGCCGGCTTTATAGGATTGAGGGTTGAATCTGTAGAATTCATTTCTGACATTAACTTCTACACTCGCATTCTTATTAGGTGCTTTGAAAAAGGCATATACCCTCAGTTTATCAACATTTTCCTCTTTTGCAACATAATCCGAAATCATTTCCAGCCCATTTACCTGTGGGGCAGATTTCACAGTACCATCATTATGCTGAAATCCCCATTTTAGATTTTTAAGCTCTTCTTTTTCAGGCAGACGATTGTATTGAATCACTTTAAAATAATACCGTTTTCCTTTTTCTATAACATCCACTTTTTTTCCTGTCTCAGGATCAAACGGACCATCTACTTTTAAAACCCTCAGTTCGAGAGTGGGTTTTCTTTCTTTGTTTGCATTATGGCTTACCCCGCCACCGGATCCGTTTTGGACGTGTTTTCCTCCGGCAGTATTCTTGGTCCATTTACTTTCCTCCAATATCTGCCCATGAGAAACGCCTCTGATGTTATTGGCCATAATGGTGATCTGGCCTTTTTTCTGATCCTGGGATGCCATATTAAAACTATTTAATAGATATAGAGGTATGCATTTTTGGTCTCCATCGATTTCTGTCCGACTTTATAAGAACCGAATGAACATCCTAAAAATCTTTTCCCTCCATAATCCGGGGTATTTTTAAAATCATAAAGAATTACTTCTTTTTTATCATTGAATGTGATCTTGAGACTATCCGTAGTATGTAGTGATAGCTTATCATTTAACTTAATAACGTTAGAAGCTGTACCATTCTCAAAATTATAAGGTAGTTCTGAAATTACTTTGCCACTTCTTATCTGTTCGATTTTTGCTCCAGTCAATATTTTCTTTTCATACTGCCCTGCAAAAGATAAGAATAACTGTTCCTGCCCTTGTCTTAAATTGATAACATTATCATTACCACATTGGTTTTCTTTTTTTTCTTCGGACACCGCATTCGTCTTCTGACATGAAGTACATGAAATACTAAGAAAAATAATGATGAAATATATAATTCTATTTAACTTTAACATACCCATAATAATTGTGTATAAAATGATCCATTGTAATAGGTGCCTTTAAATATACAGTATTTCCTCCCCATGAATACACCTTGAAATTGAGTGTATAAAAGATTTCTCCTTTCCCGTTTAAATTTTGTAAAGTGGCAATAGGGGTTTCCAATACGACCCAGTGATATTCCAATGCAAAAAGATTGGATAATTTATCTTCAGTTTCATCGATAAGATCGGAATCAATCATTAACATTAATCTGTAACCTTGAGAGATCTGCTCATTAATGTCTTCGATCATTTTCCATACAATCCTTTTATTATAATGTCTTGGCTTTTTGGTGGGATCATATACTCCATTTGAGGAAACTTCCTTATAACCCAGTAATTTTTCAGACAAATTAGTAACCACCCATGGCCAGTTAATCGCCCGGAATTCTTCGTCTCCTCCTTTATATTTTGGGTTATCTGTATTCCTTGTTCCCGCAAGAGTTACATAATCGATTAAAGGCATGCTTCCCGTATTCATAGGATATCCTTTTGTATTGACTTTCTTTTCCAATAATTCTTCAGCAGGTTTTACGGTATACTGATTAAAGGTGGCTTCACCTGTTCTGAATAAACGTTTGGCAAATGTTTTATAGGCTTGAGGCTGCTCTTTGGCAAAAAGATAGAACAGACAGGCCATTCCGCAAAGAGAGGTTCCGCTTTGATTGATACTCCACGGTTTTTTATTATCCACTCTTTCTTTTAACTCATCCTCTACCCTTTTCCCATCAAACCATCTAAAGCGGTTGTGTTTCCAGATTTTAAGGACACCTCCTTTTTTAATATTGGAGATATAGGCTTTAATTTCAACATTGCACCCACAGGTATTTGTATTTCCCGTGAAGGCAATCTTGATTGTCTCTCCTCTTACATCACCCTGCAGGTTATTCTCATAATAAACTCCCGTATCCGGGTCGGTATAAGATAAAGCCCACCTGATACTTTTTAAGTTGGGCGGGGCTCCGTTTGTATATTTTTTAACCTTGAAGGTATAGGTCTTTCCAAAAATGAGTCCTTTTTTAGTATTGGTACCCGTTCCGTCATTAGCTGAACCATCGTCTAAATCAGTCAGCCTTTCTATTTCCAACACTTCTGTTGTTTTCGGAATTTGTCTTCCTCTGTTGGCATCATTGTTCACACCTCCTCCTGATCCGTTCTGAACATGTCTTCCCCCCGCCGTATTTTTGGTATACCTGCTTTCCTCAAGGATCTGACCCTGAGCGACTCCTCTTATATTCTTGGCGAATATCTGTATCTGTCCTTTTTTTTGCTGTTCAGTTCCCATATGCAAACTGTTTACGCATTATGTCCTTTCTCGCCTGAAAGATTATGGATGGTTTGTTCGCTGTTCTGTATATAATCTTTTGTGGCGGCCACTTCTATTCCTTCCATAGCATTTTTGTGAATATCATTGGCCTCATAACTATAGTTTTCAGAAGCTACTTTAAGGATATTGGTAGCGTTCAGGCTATAATCTAATGTTGCATTCTGCCAGATATTGGCTCCTGCGGTTTCCATAATATTCATTCCTACGGAATTGCTTTTATTCATTCCCACTGTAGTAGTCATATTTTCAGTAACATTGATGTTCATATTTTTACAGTTCAATGTCATGGTTTCGGGAGCAGTAATGGTGATATTACTTCCTGTTGTATCCAGATGGATTTTATTGCCGGATTTATCTGTGATAATGATACTTTCATCTTCGGTAAATACGATCCTGTGCCCACTTCTGGTTTGAATGGATTTCACCCTGTTATCTACACCACCTCCCAATCCAACTCCACCATGGAACATTCCTCCCATTACGAAAGGTCTGTCAGGATGACTATGTACAAAATTGATCATCACCTGATCGCCTACTTCCGGAACGGCCACGTATCCTCTGTTTTCCGTAACACGATCCGTACCTCCTGCATCCGGGCTCATGACGCGTACAAAATGGGTCCCTTCACTATTTTGCCAGTCGAATTTCACCTGTACTCTTCCCTGGCTTTCCGGATCCGCATTGGAAATCACCGTAGCAATCTGAGGCTCTGCTTTGGGAATAGTGAAGTCCGGCTTCGGAAGGAAGCCTGTATCGGCTGCAATGGCTTCAAAGCTGCCTTTATAATGTCCTATTGTATCAATTTCATGAACCGCTTCTGTAACCATTATTCTGGTGAAATAAGATGTTTCATTGGAATCCGGTTTGCGCATCTGCACATCTGCAATACAACCCGGGTGTAAGAAAGGAACCGTTGTACTTCCTGATAATGAGAATACATTGACAGCCTGACTTCCTGATATACTTTTCTGTGAATACTCCACATCAAGATGAGTTGATGCTTTGATGGGAGCTACCTGTAAAGCGGGTGTTTTATAAATTTTATCATTATGTTCATAAGCAGTTTTGGCCAGATCCCCTACATGTTGTATAGGAGTGGCTCCGGATGTCAGTTTTTCATTTTTACTGCTGTTGTAGCCATAAAACTGCGGCTTGGTATGTACTGCTTTTAATTCTACTTTTATATCATTGGCATTGCTTCCGTAAAGTAATTTGATGGGTTTATTCTGAGGAGGAAGCTTTCCGAAATGAAGCACTTCCCCATCATAATAGAATTGTTCTCCATACGCCTCCGCCATTCTTGCCAGATAATTATAATGGGTCTCATCGTACTGGCAGCTGTAGATGATCTGGGAATAATCATTGGCATCCACTCTTACGTCAAAACGGCTTTTATCGATTCCCTGCTTGATGATCTCTTCAGCAATAATACCCATATTGACAGGCTGATCTCCTCCAAAACTCTGAATATGAGGTGCTCCATCCAATAAAATAGTCGGGCTATAGCCGGATAAGACAATATTCCCAAGACTCATTTTTTCCTGGCTGAAGCCCACTCCGGTAATCACTCCCACGAATGTTCTTTCCGGACTATTATCAATGTCTTTATAAGAGATAACAGCAGTTAAGCGTTTTCCTAAAAATTTATTGGCTTCTTCCAGTGTATGCGTTTGGCGGCTTCCTAATGTATCATGAGCCAGAGTAAGTGTGAATTCATGATGTCTCTGTGCACTCTGCTTCAGTCTGAAATGTTTGTAATATTTAATCACCTTGCCTTCTATGACCAAAGATAATTTCACCAAACGGTTGATACCGGTATGATGGTTCTCCGAAACTCTGTCTGCATTCTGAGACGGCTTAAACGAAGGATTTTTCAACATATTTTGTGATTCTGCTTTCATATGATCTGTGTTTGGTAGATTAATAGTATCGCTTAGTGTTTATATTTTATTTACTTCCCTGTTTGATGGACCGGGACAGTATTTTATTCTTTTTCAAAAGAAAATCCGGCATTAAATCCATAGGAAGATAGAAAAGGCTTTCTCCTTTGTTTTGAAGCTCCTCCATAATTCCGGGATTCCATGCGAGTATTTCATCAACGTTTATTTTAAGCTCGTCTGCAATAACATCCAGGTTGAATCCTGCATTAATTTCTGTTTCGGATAATGAAGCGTTATTTTTTCTGCTTCCCCCTTCTGCAAAAAAGACAGTATTCATCCGTGAATTGTTGTAATTGGCCAGTACACTTTGAAGCTCACCTGTTGCATAGCATGCATTCAGATATTTTTTCACGTGATTAATGGTTTCTTCAGGAAGGTATTTATAAAAGATGTGATATTGTGATGATCCTGCTGCGGACATCGCTTTAGCAATATTTCCTTCCCCACAGTTATAAGCTGCCACAACAGTGATCCAGTTATTATATTTTTTATAAAGGCTTGCTAAGGAAATAACAGCCGTTTTTGTACTTTTATAAAGATCTGTACGGTTTTGTTCCGAAAGGCCATACTGATTCGCATGTGACGTCATAAACTGCCATACTCCCACTGCTCCTGCATGAGAAGTGATGGTTCTGTCGAAATGGGATTCTATGAGTGCCAAATTTCTCAAATGTTTCGGCAACCCTTTTTGAACCAGGGAATACTCAATAAATTCAACAATCTCTTTATTGGAATTAATAATGCTTTTATACCGTTTCACACTGCTTTCCGAAGTATCGGATGCAGAAAGAAACTGCCCTTTCACAACCTGTGAAAAGCTTATCAATAGTATTGCTAAAAGGGTGTTTTTGAGTTTCATATTATTATTTTAGCGAAGAAAGCAGGAAAGATGAAGAAGATTATGCACCATGGTGTGGTATTTTTTCTTTGTTTTCATCCTGGTTTCTTTGCTTATTACTCTACTTTCCAAGTTAATTTTTCTTCGTCCTTGTTCCAGTCTACATGAATGGTCTGTCCCGATTTCACTTCTTCTCTTACGATCATTTTGGAAATCGGCCTTGCCAGCTGGGCACGGATCACTCCTGAAATCTGTCTAGCCCCATACTTACTGCTGAATCCGCCCAATGCCAGGTTTTTGACAGCTTCATCACTGATTGTAAGAGCCATTCCTAATCTCGTTAATGAAGCATGTAAGGATTTCAACTGGATATTGAAGATTCTTTCCGCAATAGATTCCGTGATCGGTGCAAAAGGAATAATTTCCGTAATCCTGGCTAAAAATTCCGGTCTGAATCTTCCTGAATTGGACATAATCTGCATCAATGAAGATGATTCTGGGATTTTTCCTTCTTCAAACTGTTTCACAATCTCTTCACTTCCGATGTTGGACGTAAATAAGATCAAAGCATTGCTGAAGTCACCTTCTTTGCCAAGCTTATCATGAACTTTTCCTTCATCCATGATCTGTAAAAACACATCAAAAACGGAGTGATGCGCTTTTTCTATTTCATCAAATAAAACTACAGTATAAGGTTGCTGTCTGATTTTGTTAACCAACATTCCTCCTTCTTCGTAGCCTACATATCCCGGAGGTGCTCCGTATAAAAGTGCTGCGGAATGTTCTTCTTTAAATTCAGACATATCGAAACGTACCATTGCTTTTTCGTCGTTGAAGAGCAATTCTGCCATAGATTTTGCCAATTCTGTTTTCCCGGTTCCGGTAGGTCCCAGTAAGAAGAATGAACCGATTGGCTGTCCTGGTTTATTTAAGCCGCTTCGGTTTTCAACAATGGCATCCGAAAGGATTTTCAGGGCATGATCCTGGCCTACTACTCTTTTCAGTAAAAGAGATTCCATATTCAGGAGCTTCTCTTTTTCCTGCGCCTGGATTTTCCCGATCGGAATATTGGTTTTTGCCGCCATTACCGCCGCCAATTCCAAACGCCCTACCTTTTCTCTTTTTTTGGAGGCATGTTCTAATAATTCTGAATAAGTATCATCAATAATTTTCTGGATCTGTTCCACCGGCATTGAATTGTCAATGGTTGGCTGTTCGCTTAGAGATCCCCACAGAATCGGACTGATTTTATCTCTTAACAGGTTATAGGTCCAGATCAGTTCGTCTGCTTTGTCTTTTGGGTCAGGGTATTCTTCCTGTAAAATAGCATTGTATCTTTCTTTCCAGCTTTCCAACTCTTTTTCGGAAAGCTCATCGAGCATTTTAATGGCCGCCATTGTTCTGTCTAAAAGATCGATGGCAGCATCCGGCAGTTTTTTTCCCTTCGCATATCGTTTTGCCAAGCGTACACATTCCGGAAGGGCTGTTTTTTCAACTTCGATGTTGTGGTGTTTTTTATAACCCTCAAGAAGAACATCAATCATTTTTACGCAGGTTTGCTCGTCCGGTTCATTGACTGTCAGAACTTCAAAACGACGGTTGAAAGCCTGTTCAGGTTCAATGATCTTTCTGTATTCTTCCTGGGTTGTGGCACCGATAACGGTAATTTCACCTCTTGCCAATTCGGGCTTCAGGAGATTTGCAACGTTTCCGATACTTCCTTTAGGATCTAAAAGAGTATGGATTTCATCAATAAACAGGATTGCTTTTTCTATTTTTTTGCATTCATTGATGACTTTTTTCAAGCGGTCTTCAATTTCGCCTTTGTACGATGTTCCCGCCAGTAAAGCTCCTGTATCAAGTTCCAGAAGAGTGGCATTTTTAAGCATTTCAGGAACATTGCCTTTGGTAATTTCAATGGCAAATCCTTCTACCAAAGCTGTTTTTCCTACTCCTGGCTCTCCAATGATGATCACATTCGGTTTGCTTCTTCTGCAAAGGATCTCTACGAGCATTCTCAGCTCTTTGTCTCTTCCGATGATGTTTTCCAGTTCTCCTTTTCTGGCTTGTGAAGTTCTGTCTACACAATAGTTTTTAAGGGAAGGGAATGAGGAATCTGAAAAGTCTGAGCCATTGGAAAACAGAGAAGGAAATTCTCCGTTCTCTGAAGCTGCAAACGGGGTATCTTTTCTGTAAAGATTGAATATTTCGTGTTCTCTAAGTGGCAATGATTTAAGCTGCTGTAAGCTAAAAGCAACTTGTGGCTTAACAATAGCCGTTAATATACAAATCGGAGTAATTTCATCCAGTCCAAGTTTCAGCCTGATATCATCAGCTTCTTCCAAAATGTTATCCACCGCTTCACCTTCCTGTATTTCTTCGGGAAGATGGGTAGTTTTGGGTTCATCTTCAATGCGTACATCTGCCCATTCATAGAAATAGCCGGGATCTTTATCAATGCTTTTCAGAAATTCATTCAAGCCGATATCTTTATGCATTAAAGCCTGAAGAATATGCGGACCTTCATAAGTTGCATTGTAGTTTTCCCTTGCTATGGATTGAGCTATATGAAAAAGCTGTTTTACTGTTTCGTTGGTTACCAGGACTCCCATTGTAATATTTTTCTCAAAATTTATTAATATATCTGATTTTGGTGTATTTCTCTGATGATGTTTTTGTTAAATTTCTTTAACGCCTAAAACTATTATCATTGAAATTTTTATTCTATACTAAGATATTGGTTTTTTTTAATAATATAATAATATATCTTCAAAATGTGATATAACGGCATTCAACGGCAATATGCCGCATCTTTCAATGGTAAAAAAAGACCGCCTTTTGGACAGTCTTTTTTATGAATGTTAATTGGTTTTTCTGTTAGTTAACAGGCCAGATTCCATCGAAAGAGGCATTTCCGTAATTGATCTTCTCTGCACTCACTACGAAACTGATCAGCATATTGTTGCTGTCAATGGCATCGAAGTCCACTTCATGCTGAATTACATATCCGTTCTCCCAGTTCAAAGTAATCAATGTTCCTTCTTCGTGAGATTTGTTGAATGTAATTTCTCCTGAGGTTGGCTTGTATTTCCCGTTTAGTAAGCTTTCCAGGATATCTGATTTATCCGTAGCTTCTACAGTAAGTTTGATGATGGCGTTGGACGGATCTGAAGCTACTCTTCCTGATACGTCTGTAGATCTTGATACACTGTAATTAAGCTTTAATAATTTTTGACCTTCACCTCCGTTGAATTTTAAGATTCCTCTTGAATTGTTTGCCATGATTGTAAATTTTAATCGTTAATAATATTTTGTGATTTGGTGATTGTGTAACAAAGATAAAACCGTTATTTTTTTTTTGAAAATTTTCAAATGCAATTTTTATTTTTTGTCGTATTTCTACGATTTGATGTCGTAATTCTACGATCATAGATTTAAAAAACAGTTAAAAACACTGCATTCATAAGCTTTTAAAGCATCTCATAAACTGATAAATTCGTTGTGTATTTGACACTGTATTGAGAAATATTATAATTGATTTCTATATTTTTAACAATCCCTGTTTTTGTATAAAGCGTAAATTTCCCTGTATAATCCAGATCATTTTGAACCTGAGCATAGTGAAGATTTTGTAACAAAGTAATTTCTTCTGTGTAATGAATATCTTCTACTCGTTGGGCAATGGTTACGGGAATACTTTCATAAGTAATAAAATGATCAAATATAGATACTCCGTTTTTGAAAGTATTTCTTATCGGAGTAAAGTACATTCTGATGAAAGCATCTTCTTTCATTCTTTCATCGAAGAGTTTTTCATTCTGTACGGCATATTCAAATTCTTCAATATACAAGGCAGCATACTGATCGGGAAAAAGATCAGATAATCTTTCTTTTATTTGCTGAAAACGCTCTGTGATTTCTTTGGTCAAGCTTATTTTTAAAACTTTGCCTTTTGCATTGGTTCTGATCTCAACGGGATTCAACGCTTTGATACATTCTGCAGCCAGGTCTCCCATTTTCCCTCCGTTTTCACTACGGATATTATCCTTGGATAGATGGAATATATGCTGATCATCCTCTTTGCGTATCCATTGCAGAGCGACTTCAAATGAAGTTGTGCTATTTTTTATAGGACTATTTTCCGTGGCATTGGTTTCAATAATCCGTACCTGATACTTTTGCTGCAATCCTTCCGGATTGAAATTCAATGCAGGATTAAGCTCACGTTTTTTGAAGGGAGCATCATTTCTGCTATTGTATTCCTTGATCTTAACAATATCCGGAATCAGCAGTTTTTTTCCCGGTGACAATTCATTTCCTATGCGTTCATTCCTCCCACAATGTTCATTATGGTATTCTTTCAGGTATTTTGGGTTTTCTAATTTGATTTCATCGGAAATACTTTGCAGAGTTTCTCCGGGCAGGATAAAGTGAACTATCATTTATAGTTTTTTATTCTACAGCATTATTGCCGGTTAAAATATTTATTGTTTTTTTAATTCATAAGAGTTGCTGTCTCCTGAAATCTTATCCATAAAAGTGCTTTTCAACATATACTTATTGTTGTTTTTGCTGATCGTAAAGACTGAGCTTGGATTATCTTTTTCATTAAGCACTATTTCATCAGATGTTACACGAACGATAGTTAACTCTTTTTTGAGGTTTTCTATATAACTATCAAGTTGATATTTAGCAGAGTTTTTATCAATTGTTATAACAATGGTACCCCATCCCCGCGGATCACCGGACTCTTCTTTCATTCTTAAGAATCTGCAGGAATAAGAACCGATCCACTGTTGATTTACCTTCTGATCAGCAAATGAGTTCTGGTTACTTTTCGCTACTTTCCCGATTACAGTTTTCAACATCATGAATTGTGGTGGATTCATTTTGGAAATCTTCATATCCGGCTGGCTGGTTTGCCCGCTGAAAAACAGAAATGGTAATTCTTTTTGATTTTCCGGCTGAGTATGGTTGTCGTCTCTAGGAAAATTATTATTCAAAGAAACCTGAATTTCTTTTTTCTGATTTACGATTACACCTTTTATATCATTAGGATATGCCCACATATACTGCCCCGGAAAACGGTTGTCCAGCAAAACAGGATTGAAATACAGGATGGGTTTTTGTTGTTTACCTGATATATCATAAATCACATAATCTGCACCATCTTCATCTCCCTGAATTCTGACAATTTCTTTTTCCGCATCATCATCAAGATTGATCAGCCATTTCTTATTAATGCTTCCCCAAGGAAAAACAAACTCATGGAGGAGCCGGCCTTTTTTAAACCAAAATTCATGGGTATTGGTGGCATTGGCATCTGTAGCTGTAATGATGACTTCTTTTTCTTCATCATTATCAATATCAACTTCTTCCTGGGTTTCTATTTTTAGTCCAGAAGGAATAGGATACATTTCTTTATCAGTTTGTCCAGTTGCCTTGGTCTCTACAATAGTTTTAGGCGAAGCTTGACTTTCCTTACAGGAAAGTTCTAATATGCCCAATGCTATCAGGCAAAAAATTGTTTTGAATTTCATTCTTTATTGTCCTGTTTGTGTATTCTGATCTGGTGCTTTGTTCACGGCGCTTCCTAATTCTGTTACTTCAACGAGCGGATCAAAAGAAGGTTTTGACATTTTTTCTTTTCTGACTTCAAAATGTAAGTGAGCCATTTTAGCAGCTTGTCCATTAGCATTTCCAGTCTGTCCGGTTTTTCCGATAGGATCTCCTGCACTTACCTGCCCTGTTTTATATTCTGAAAGGTGACTATACATCAAGAAATATTTCTGACCTTTATATGTTCCTTCAAGGAAAATTCTGTTTCCATAACCTCCCGGATCTTCTAAATAGGTTACTTCCCCATCAATACTTGCATAAATAGTGGTTCCTACAGGTGCATATAGATCCAAACCGTCATGCTTACCACCTGTTCTTCCATGAAAATCACTTTTGCCAGGAGACCATTGAGTTTCTGAATACCATCCTCTCAGCTCCATTCTGTCCAAAGGCTGATGCCACTCTGAACTGCTTCCGCTCTTACCGCAATTGCATTGGATTCCGAATTCTTTCATGAATCCTTTTTTAATATGCAGATCGGTGTTTCCGGCAAGCTCCTCTTTCAAATATTTTTCATATTTCGCCAAAGCGGTCTCCATGGTCTGATTAGGTTGCCCATATCTTCCCGGAGGTAAACTTGCCCATTCGTAGCTACCATATTGCTCTAAAGACTCTTTAATCTGGTTTTTAGTGATCAATTCTAAACTTCCTTCTCTTTTATGCTTTAAAATAATGATACAGAGTTTATCCTGTGATTCTGCAGTAAAATCCGGAATGTTATATTTTTTTACATAATCATGGGATTCTTCATATACTCCTGCTTTTTTGTTGTCATCCGTCAGTTTTTCTCCTTTTAACCACCACCACGTATATCTCATAATCTGATAAGCTCCTGCTGCAGAAGAAGAATAATTACCTGCCGTAATAACGTTTTCCGGGTGTTTGCTCATATCGGTAAATTGAGTCCCGCTGTATTGGGTAGTATATCCTTTTTCACCTTCCGTTCCTTCTCCTACTCTCAACATTCTCATAAATGCTCTTATCCTTGCCTCACATTCACAGTTTTTACCAATCATGAAATAGGCTCCGTCTTTCTTCAGGAATTCTCCTTCATGCTTTTTCACGTTTCCGTTGCATTCTGCTTTTAACCAAAGATACTCCGATATTTCTTTATACAGATCAAAGGTGATCTGGTCATTTTTATTATAGACATTTTGGGTTAATACTTTTTCAATATCTTCAATTTTTGCAAATTTTTTCTGTTCGGCAAATTCTTTTTTTATTTTATTGGCAATGATTTCCGCAATCTTCTTTTTCTGTTGGGGCGTTGCCGTATTATTCCCATCTTTTCCGAAAGAATAGGTATGAGTGCCATCCTTAATTCCTTTTAATTTTTCTTTCCAGGTTTTAAGATCTTCAGGAGATTTCGGACGAAGTTTTATTTTAACTTTAGCTATTCCGTTTTGAGCAGTAGCTTTTAATGCAGTGATCTCATTACCGTTTTCTTTGGCTTCAAGAACAGGCAGATCTGCATCTTTCCCAACTAGAACAGCATCTTTCTCTTTTATTTTAATAGTGACTTCTTTTCCATCCAAAAAAGCGGTTTTTGCCACAACAAAAACTTCTTCTTCTAAAGGTGCATTATTAATTTTTACCAATTCAGGGCCTAACTTGTATAGAGTAAAGGATATACTTTCTCCTTTTTTATAAGAAGTATTGGTAAGGGCGGCCTTAATATCGTCGAGCTTAGCATACTTTTTATCAGATTTCACCTGCGCATCTACTCTTCCTTTAATAATACCCGCTACTTTATCTTTATCAATATTGTTATTATTACTCTGGAAAGTATACTTATGCTGTCCAGCAGCTTCTGAGGTTTCTTTCTTAAATTCTTCCTTAGCAAAATACGCATCCAATAGTGCTTCTATTTTAACCTCTTCCACTGTCGTTGTACTTTTCCCTCCGGCAGCCGGTGGCGTCGGGTTTTGCTGAGGCTTTATTGTCCCTTTGGCTTCTCCATTATCCCAGAGTTCGTCCAATAGATCCAGGGCTTTATCTATAATCCCTTTTTTCTCTTTTTCTGATTCGGGTTTTTGAGCTGCGGGAGAACCTTGTGCTTTTGGCGGTGCAGCAGGTTTGGACTGTTGCTGCTGAGGCTGCGGTTTCGGTTTTGGCTTATCTTTAGGAATCTCAAAAGCAAGAGGATTCTGAACATCCACATTGTTAGTGGCGTGTTTTTTATTTCTGTAATATTCTACCGTAACATAAAACTCCAGTTCTTTCTGATCGGTTTCGCCTTTCATGGCTTTTTGCATTAAGGCTTTTGTTAACTGGAATTCTACACTGGCTTCTCCATTTCGTCCTACGGTTCCCTGCTTGGTTTCAATCACCAGGTTATTCGCATTATGCTTGTCACCATTAGCATCATCCTCCCAAAGAGTGAAAGTTAATTTCTGCCCTGTAAGGTTCACACATTGTGCTTTCGCAACCAGCTTTTCCATATAGCTGAAAACAGAACCTTTGGTATCATCCACATAGAAAAGTTCCACTTTATTGATTTTGGGAACTTCCATCGGTTGTGGATTAATTTCTATGGTACTTGATCCTCTGCCTTCGGCCTCATATAAATAGGCTTCCAAGCGATAGGTGTGCTTTTGGGCAACTTCCCCGAAAGTAAAGCTGCCGTCTCCTGTTTTTTTAATATTGGTGGTTGTAAAACGTCCATTAGGTCGCTTTTTAAACAATTCCCATGTCACCAATGCCGGATTACGTTTTTCCTTTGGTGTCCCGGAATACCAGTCTGTAATGGTATAGGTGGTCTTCTCTCCAACTTTCGGAGTTGGATTCCCGGATATTTTTGAAACTCCTCTTTTTGACATAGCTGCAGATATTTAACGTTTAATAAGCATCTATTTCATTTTCTTCCACTGTTTCTTTGAAGTCATCCATTTTCACAAGAGGATTGATGTGCTGAACAGTTTTAGAGTCTGCATTTTTTACATTCTGCTTAGTCATCTGCCCTCTTTGTCCATGATCTTTGATGGTAATAAGTCCTCCCACCGAACATTGAAGCTCGGAAACTTCCGTCACACATTTTTTGCCCATGACCAATGTTTTTTCATAGGTTTTCTGCCATTTTCCGGCCGGGGCATACACACATGGTAAATATCCGCCTGAAGAAGGTCTCAGCTTGCATTTTCCAAAGCTGGGTCCTGAAGGATTGAACTGAAGATCATCTTCTGTTACTGCCAAATAATCTGCTTCTCCATCTGAATCATTCCAAAAGTGTTTCTGATGGGTCGTTACTTTATACTGCGGGAATTGATCACCCTGATTGCATTGGGCTTTACCCTTCTGGATGACAAAATGCTTGCCATCATGAGGTGATGATTGATTGGACATATTTTTGTGATTTGGGTGATATAAAGATAAAAAATTTTCAATACAACATAAAAAAGCAGAAATAAAATTCTGCTTTTTACATCTTATAACTATTTAATGTTTAGTATATTCCGGTTCTTCAACAGGTAACATCGTTGGCATAAAGTATTCATTCAACCAATAAAAGGTCTGTCCGTTTTGCTGTATTTTTACTGCCGGATTATTTCTGTGAGCAAGCATTCTATCTGACAGGTCTTTGTAATGACGGAAATAATTTCTCACCGTTTCATTGGTTACTATTTTAGACTTTTTCCAACCTTTAAGCTTGTATTTGGACATCAGTTCTTCATCCGAATTGTCAAAACCAGTACTTATTCCAACGGCATAAGACATTGGCTGCTCATATAATTCTCCTTTGTCCAGGAATTTTATAGTCGGGTTATATTTTTTCAGAAGTCTGATATATTCTTTCATAGCTCTGGACTGGCTGAAATCTGATCTTGCAGCTCCTGTTTTTTCATAGACTTCAGTATAAAAAGCCTTAAGATTATCATACTCTCCTTCCGAGATCAGAATTCCTTTTTCCAAACCTGGTTGGAAGTCTTTCAATTCTTTCGGAATATATCCTTTTACTAAAAACGGACTACCATAGTTGATCAGCTGAGCGGCAATTCCTGCCGGAACCGGGTTGGTAAGTCCAGGATATAAATATTTGTATTTCAAATCTACATCTGTTCTTCCCGCTCCTACAGAAGAATGGAAATAATCGTTAAGAGATTTATCTAAGGTTTCATTATCCAGCGTTACCTGGGCAATCAGACTGTCAACCGATTTTTTAAGGTATCCCGGAGTTGCAATGTCCCCTTTTTTAGGGAAAATAACAAAACCTTGAGACATACTCTGTTTCGGATAGTCCAGGGAGAAGAAACCTTCATCTCCTTCAATCAGGTTAAAATTATTTTTAGTTAAAACATCATTTTGATTAATGATTTTCTGTTTTTTAAGCTCCGCAATATTTTTAGCGGTATTGGTCACTACATTTTCAGCCATCAATACAAAATCATTGTAAGTGTCCGATGATCTTGCACTGGTCTGGAACATGATCAATCTTGCCTGTGCCTGCGTAAGGGAATTAATCACCCCATACATATTTCCGCTTTGATTGGCTGAAGTTCCTACTGTCACCACAATATTGGTTTCATCCGGGAAATTGGAAAGCAGATTTCCTGCTGCAATCAACCCTTCATTCACGGGTTGATAGCCATTGTTGCTTGGACAGTTCATTTCATTAGTTTTCTGGTCAATGAATGTCGTAATCTTACTATAATCGTTGCTTAAAGGTGAAACGGCAACGTTATCTCCACAAGAATTATTTTTATATAAAACCACTCCATATTTCACGGAACTGAAATAAGATGGCTTTTCAAACCTAAGCTGTAGATCTTGTAATAACGACTTTACAATCGGAGCATAGGGTGCATTTGGAGCACTGATATCTAAGGCAAAAACAATATTGATTTTCTTATTTTTCTCTGTAATCTCTCTGTAACGGTCAAAATAAATCGGTTCACCCAATACATTGAAAACATAGTTTTTACTATAGTCTAAAATATTCGTAAAATATTTTGTCTTGGAATCCGGAGTCGGAGTGTCCGTTAATGCTAAATTAACCGGGAAAATATTTTCAAGCGGAGTTCTTTTATTAACGTCGGTAAGAAGTATCGCGGTTCTTCCTTCTGCATCTGTCCCACCAGGTGATCCCTCATGAATTCCTAATGCAGTTTCCGTAACGCCCGTCGTATTTTTCATTTTCACTGCGGAACGCTCTCCCCATGCCGAAATCACATTGGAGCTTACCCAGCCGTATAAACCTGTATCAATGCTATCCAGATCAATGGATGGCCTTTTACCGACAAGGAACCTTTTATTGTTTTCAGCTTGTTTGTAAACATACACCATTTGTCCATTTGGAATTTTTACATTCGCGGTTTCTATGAGGCTTGGAGAATTGAATACCATAATGGAGTCATTCTTATAATATCTTTCGGCATTCCTGATTACATCGCTGTTGCTGGGTACTACAGCCACTCTTACAGGATAACCCGTTTTTTCATTTTTTAAAGAATTGTTCCAGAGAAGAAGATCAGATTCCGAAATCCATCCGTAGGTTTTGATGGATTTGGAAGATACTTTCTTCATTAAAGCATCGGGTACATATTCCGCCACTTTTACCATTCCGTCTCTGTGCTTTAAAACCATTAAAGGTTCTAAAAATTTCACTTCTTTATAGGATTTTTCGTCACTTTTATCAAGATAGGCCGTATTTCTGGACCTGTCTGAAATTACAATCCATGGAACTGACTTTTTAGGAAAACCATTGATCACAGTTGAATTGTCAACCTGTCCGTATTGTGATGGTTCCGGAGTTTTTTTGGAAGGTAATTTTACCTGGCAACTGGTTAATAAAACCGAAATGCCTATATAATATGCTGCTAAAGGAAGTTTATTTTTCATCCTATTTATATTTTATGATTGGTGGTGGAGCCTGAAAGAAGCCAGGCTGTTAATTATTTGCTCTGGTTGATGTCAACTTTGGTTACACAGTTCTGTGTATCGTCAAAATTTACTTTTACAGTCTGGATGACATTGTTTTTATCAAACTGAAGTCCTGCACAATACATATAGAAATTGTTCACTTTACTGTCATTTACTTTTACAACCGTATTTTCGTTGTTACATAAATAGGTTCTCAATAAATAATTGTAATGCGTATTGAAACTGTTGCCATTAGCAATCTGTTGCAGGTGGTATTTGAAATCGTTGTCAATCTTTTCATAAGCATCCTCTACAGACACTTCTTCCTGTTCCAAAGAATTATAGGCCGGAAGGATTTTGATACGGTGCGTAACAGGCTCCATACTTTCATCCGTAAACAAGGTAACGATATAATCACCCGGTTGTTTGTAAGAATAAATGGCTAATTTTTCCTTAGAATCCGTATTTCCTGTTTCTCCGAATTTCCATGCGAATTGTTTAGCGTCCGAAACAGCACGGAACTGAATGTTCTCAAACTGCATTCCCTGAGACTGAGCATCAATGGTTGTTCTCATTTTAGCCGTATCTTTAGGTTTCGGAAGTCCTCTTGCAGAGACCATTACAGGAAAGGATTTGGAATATTTATTATCAATAATCAGGGTTACCTGATAATATCCCGGCTTGTCATAAAAATGGATCCCGCTGCTCTTATCAGAGGTTGTACCGTCTCCAAAGTTCCATTTTTTGGTTTTGGCAAATTGTGTCTTATCTTCAAATAAAAGAGTATCTCTTACAGCCAATGAAGACGGATAAACTACGCCTACAATATCATCTGCGGAATGGATCACTTTTTTCTGAAGCCACAATGCAACAAGCGCTGCAATGAGCAAGGTTGCTATGACACCAATGATAATGTTCTTTTTGTTTTTTTGAAAATAATTCATAGTTAATAATTGTGATGTATGTTTTGTGTTTTGTGGTGATGTTGGGTGTGTATTTACTGGCTTCGTGCTTTCAGGGCGGTTTCCCGCTGGAAAAGCTGGTTCTGCTTATCCTTGAATCCTATACGGCATTCTTCCACTTGTTTTTCAAATTCTTTTATGTCTTCCGTTGTCGTTGAAATAATTTTCTTGTCTTCGAAGTACATCTTATAAAATTTGGCAATCTGCGGATAGGCATCTTTTCTGATATCCACAACTTCATTACTCTGATAGTAGTTGGCAATATCATTGATTCCGTACATAATATTGTTTTCAACAAATGGTTGTGGCACTTCATCTGTCAGTTTTCCTATTTGTGCAAATGTACTGTCCTGCAAACGTCGGGTAAATTTTTGCTGTTGATCGAATTTAGCTTTCTGTTCCAGATAACGGATAGAAACAATATCTTCATCGGAAAACGGCGATTTATATCCTTTCAGAAAAATAATCCCTAAAAATATAAGTGCTGCCAAAAGCATTAATATTAAGTAAAAGAACTGATAATGCTTTTCTTTTTTAGATAATGTAATGTGTCCTTGCATACTTTGTGTTTTTATCTTCGTCTTCTTCCTCCTGAAAATTTTCTGGTAGGATCTTCTCTCAATTCACTGTTCGCTCTTCCTACTTTGCCCATACATTCTTCCAGATCTCTAAGGACCATCTGTTTTCTATATGCTACTTTATTGATCTGTGTCTTTAAGTTAAGCATAGGCTCTATTTGTTTCATCAGGACAGCATAATGTTTAAAATTATCTACACTGTCTTTGCCCATAATATTTTTGGCATCTATAACGTTATCCATTATATAGTTTCTGAGAATAATCTCATTATCCACCTTGTTGATATCAAGCTGGTTCATTCTATAATAGATACTATCTACATGAGTTCGTAAAAGATCACTGCGAGTGAGCAGTTCTTTATAAGCATCCGCTTCTCTGCTGATTCCCTCTCTTTGGGCATCATAGCTCTTGAAAAAGAAAAAAACACAGCAGAAAGAAACTGCTGATAGAACGATAAAGGATAAGGCAAACTTCCAGATGCCTATCCTGACGTCTGATTGGTTTAATTTTTTCTCCCTATTCGAAGACATATTTTGTGATTTGTTTGGACCGTGAAATTATGAAAAAAAAATTTATGCACAAAAATTATATTTTTTTAGTATAAAAGCCTTAAACGATTAATTAATTTAAGATTAATTTTCACTTTCATAAGTTTTTCATAAATTAGGCCTCTGAATTTTAAATATCAGCCACCAAATCGATATTAAAATGAATAAACTCTTAACTAATACTGTACGATTTTCCATCGCAGACAGTGATTTTTATTTTAAAAAAATCATGATCAAGACGCTCCTGGAAAATCCGTTCTATATGCTTCTTAATGACTGTAATAACGGCCATGAGCTTGTGAACAGGATTTACAGAAGGCAGGAAGACGTATTCGTCGTAGAACTGTTCATGCCAGTATTAAGCGGAATAGAAGCCATAAAATATATCCGGAAAAACAATAACGAAACACCTATCATTACCTATTCCGGAACATATCAGGAAGATATGGCCGAAATTCTTGCTAAAATCCCGAACTTATATTATTGCGAGAAAAAAAGCAATATTATTAAAGATATCATCAAAGGAAAGGTAACCTCCGATACGTTTGACTACGAATCTTACACCAAAGAATGGGAACAACAGCCCCTTGCTGTTCAGGAATATATGGAGCGGCAGAAAAAAAGCCAGGAAGAATTATCCCCTACCGAAATACAGCTGATGAAATTCTGTTATGAAGGTTTCAGCAATAAGGAAATCGGGGAAAAACTCAACCTAAGCACCAGGACCATTGATACTTACATTAACCGACTTACGGAAAAGCTTGGTCTTAAAACAAAGCTTCATCTCATCCGCTTTTGTGTAGAAAACGGCTACTATAATTCCAGCATGTAAATGTCACTTAAGACACCGTTCATATAGAGTAAACATAAAAACTTCAATCATTTACCAAAAAATATTTTGCCACTAATTTGCTAGTATTCAATTTTTTTAAGTAAATTTGCACACCTAAAATTTAAAATTAAAAAAGGAAATGACAAAGGCAGAATTGGTAAACACCATCTCAAATAAGTTGGGAACCGAAAAGAATGAAACACAGAAAGTTGTAGAAGCTTTTATGCAGGAGATCAGAACTTCTATGTACAATGGAGATAATGTTTATCTAAGAGGTTTTGGTTCTTTCATTATTAAGACAAGAGCTGCTAAAACGGGAAGAAATATTTCTAAAAACACTGCAATTGAAATCCCTGCACACAATATTCCTGCTTTCAAACCTTCAAAATCTTTTGTTGAGAAAGTAAAAACCAAAGTTGCAGTAAAATAACAACATTAACTGAATATTAACTAGTTACTAAAAAATTAAAATTATGCCAAGCGGAAAGAAAAGAAAAAGACACAAGGTTGCAACTCACAAAAGAAAGAAAAGAAGAAGAGCAAACAGACATAAGAAAAAATAATCTCTTTTTCTTGAGATCTACAATATAATAATATAGTTGGTGATTTTAGTTTTTTAAAGTTCGCCGACTATATTTTTGTTTTTGCAACTATTAAGATAATAGAAATAAAGGGTTTTTCATTATTTTTCCATATAGTATTTGCAGTTTTCCTTAGTAATCCTTAAATTGAAAACTGATTCATTTGAGAAAAACCTATGTCTATTTCCTACCATCTTAACAATTTTATCTTATAACAAAATGAAGAAAGAACTAATAGTTTCGCATGAAGATGTATATACAAAGATTGCATTGCTGGAAGACGGAAGACTATGTGAACTTCATGAGGAAGAAGACAAAAGTGATTTTATAGTTGGAGATTTGTTTATAGGAAGGGTAAAAAAACTGGCGCCTAATCTTAATGCCGCCTTCGTAAATATTGGCTATGATAAAGATGCTTTTCTGCATTATCAGGATCTCGGCCCACAATATCTTACCTACAAAAAGTTTTTAAAAGATACCATTTCTAAGAAGCAAAGCACTTCAAGCTTAAAAAACTTTGAAATACAGCCTGAAATTGACAAAAACGGGACAGTAGAAAAGGTAATCGCCAAAGATGATCTTGTCCTGCTCCAAATCACTAAAGAACCTATTTCCACCAAAGGTCCGAGGATTTCCACACAGCTTTCCTTAACAGGACGTTTTTTGGTTCTCATCCCTTTTGATAATAAGGTTTCCATTTCTAAAAAAATCAGAAGCTCTGAGGAAAAAGAAAGATTAAGAACCCTTATTGAAAGTATCAAACCTGAAGGATTCGGTGTTATTATCAGAACCGTAGCCGAAGGAAAAAAGGTAGCTGATCTTCATAACGATATGAACCAGCTGATCGAAAAATGGGAAACCACCTTCAAAAACATTCAAAGAAATAAGGTTCCGGCTAAAGTTTTAAGCGAAGAAGACAAAGCCTCCGCTATTTTAAGAGACAATTTCAACCAGGATTTTGTAAGCATTATCTGCGACGATGAGCAAATGGTCCGGGAAATGAAAAATTACCTGGAAATCATTGCCCCTGAAAGAAAAAATATTGTCCAGTTTTACGACTCACACATTCCACTTCTGGAATATTACAATGTTGAAAAGCAGCTTAAACAAAGTTTTGGAAAACACGTCAACATTCCAAGTTCAAAAGGAGCTTACCTCGTAATTGAACATACAGAAGCTCTCCACGTCGTCGACGTCAATTCCGGGAATAATATTACTACCGGAAATACTGCCAATAAGGAACACGCCTTAAAAGTCAACAAAATGGCAGCCACAGAAATCGCAAGGCAATTGCGTCTCCGTGATATGGGAGGAATTATCGTGATCGATTTTATTGATATGCCCAACCCAGATCACAGAAAAGATTTGTATGAACATCTGAAAGAAGAAATGAAGCGTGACAAAGCACGCCACAAGATTTTACCTCCGAGCAAATTCGGACTGATACAGATTACCAGACAGAGAAACCGTCCGGAAAAACAGATCGAAACCAAAGAAGAAAACCCGAACAAAGACGGAGAAATCGTAGCTCCGATTGTGATTGTGGAAAGAATGGGAGAAACCATCAGAAACATCATGCAGAAAGAAACAGGAAAATTATATCTGCATGTGCATCCATTTGTGGAAGCTTATCTTACTAAGGGGATTAAAAGCATCCAGATGAAATGGTTTATGAAATACAAAAAGTGGGTAACCATCATCCCAAGGGATTCTTTTAAATATTTAGAATACAGGATCTATAATTCGAAAAAAGAAGAATTGATAGGATATTCTAATTAGCAAAATACAACCTCTGGTTTTCCAGAGGTTTTTTATTTAAATTAACATCATAAATCCAGGATCATTAAAACAGCTAAAAATGAAAGAACATCACTACAAAGCAACCATTCAATGGACAGGCAACAAAGGAACAGGAACCAGCGGTTATCGCAATTATGAAAGAAGCCATACTATTTCCATAGAAAACAAAGCAATTATTGAAGGCTCTTCAGACCCTGCATTCCGTGGTGATCAAACAAAATATAACCCTGAAGAAATGCTTTTGGCTTCACTTTCCTCCTGCCACATGCTATGGTATCTCCATTTTTGCTCCGAAGAAGGCATCATCGTTACAGAATATATTGATCATGCAACAGGGATTATGGCCGAGAAAGAAAACGGAAGCGGTTATTTTAAAGAAGTCACCCTACATCCTATAGTCATTGTTACTGAAGAATCAATGGTTAAAAAAGCCAATGAGCTTCATCATAAAGCCAGCGAATTTTGTTTCATTGCCAATTCAGTCAATTTCCCTGTAAAACACATCCCTACTGCAGCAACAATTTAATTATACATCAATCAATAGAAATACATTGATACACTGAACATTATTATAAATAACTCTAATAAGACATATTAAAAATCCACAATAAGAGAATTATTTAATAAATAATCAAAAAAAATACTTCAAACAATGAAGATATATATAAAGAAAGTAACATATTTTTAAATATATTATCCAAATATCAAGTTTTTTTTATATTTTTATATAAGCAAAAAAAACTAAACCATGATGAAACCAAGATTAACTATTTTTGATGAGCCTCTGTTGTATACAGAAGGTTTATCAAAACTTCTCGAACAGAGTGAAATTTTCTCCAGTATTCAAATTTGCAATTGTCCTCAGGCGCTCTCCATACTTATGAGCGAAGACCCGCCGGAATTTCTCATGATCAGCTCAAACATGTGGATTCTTACTGATATTTGCAAATATGTGGAAAACATCACACAAAAAAATAAAAACATAAAAATCATTATCATCGGAAATAATTATGATGTCATAGACATTAGAAGGCTTTTCAACAAAGGAATCAAAAGCTATCTGGATAAAAACAGCAGCTATGATGAATTTTTAAAATCCATACAGGCTTTACAGCTCAACGAAATCTATATCTGTGACCATGCTAAGAACAGAATGATTAATTTTATCCATAATGATCAGGATCAGCACAAAGTCCACATCAAAGATCCTCTCACCAAACGGGAGATGGAAATATTGAAGCTTATCTGTGACGGTCTCAGCAGTAAGGATATTTCTGAAAAGCTTTTCATTAGTATCAATACCGTGGAAACACACCGCAAACGCATTCTTTTAAAATTAAATGTCAAAAATTCCGTAGGAGTAGTAAAGTATGCTATTGAAAATCATATCATTGACTGACATATATATCTTATTTATTTAAAAAATTCCAAGCCTTTCGGTTTGGAATTTTTGATTTGATTATTTAATTCTGGGCTGTTCATTATTCGTTTCCTTTTTAGGAATCTCCTGTTCAGCATTGATATTTTATCCTCCTGTCCGTAATGCAGAACGGACAAGAAGATAAAAATAACACAAGCTTAAGGAGTAAAATTTCATCATTTGCGTTTTTCTAAATAATTTTTTCATCATTTGCGTTTAACAATTTCTCTTGAAAATGTTGTACTTCACTCTCATGATCTACCATTACAGATTTGAAGAAAATTGGAAAAGAAGATTATCGGGGTATTGAGACAATAACATCTTATTATCGCTCTTGATTCTCCAAATCATCGACTGTGATTTTGCGGGTAAAAAATAAAAGTGGATATACACTCCATTTCGAGATAAACATGGTATTAATTTTTTTGTAAAGGTACGCTGTTAAAAGACTTGAGAAAACACATAAATCTGGTACAATTAAAAAATCACGGTTTTTAGGTACAGTTTAAGTGTTTTCCGTTAAAGCTCAAGTCTAAAGACGAATCACTCAAATACAGGAACACAGTAAGGATTAATTAATAGTAATCCCTGTTCATTTCTTAAATTTATATTCCTAAATTTGAAGTATGGAAAATTTTGGAAAAGATTTATTAAGAAAAATTAAAAGTGCGGAATTACCCGGAGAAAACGCACATGGGGTCTTCTCTCCTCCATATCGTCCTGTCTTCACTTATAACGAAGTTTTAGCAAGAAATCCAAAATTTGCAGCGGTAAATATCTTAATGTATTTAAAGAACAATGAATGGTACTTCCCTTTGATCCAGAGGACGGAAAACGAGCACGACAGACATAGCGGACAGATATCTCTTCCCGGTGGAAAACGTGAAGAAATGGACCAGGATTTTGCTGAGACCGCCATTCGGGAAACCTCGGAGGAAATAGGAATAGATAAACATTATGTACGAATTATCCGGGAAATGTCTCCTATCTATATTCCTCCAAGTAATTTTTATGTATACCCGTATATTTCATATACTAAAAAGAACCCTCTTTTCGTTTTGCAACAAACTGAAGCGGTAGAAACCATAGAGTTCCCGGTTACTTCTTTTTTAAGCCTTCCCGACAAGCCTGAAATCATGGCTTTACCCAGTGCAGGAGGACATGAAGTCCCTGTCATTAATTTCAATGGGTATATTATTTGGGGAGCCACAGCAATGATATTGAGCGAATTCAGCCAGTTGCTGAAAAATATGTAACTTTGCAGTACCGTGTTTAATTGAGAGATGGCGAAGAAAAATATTTTCACCGATGCATTCGGAACACCTTACTTTTTAAAAAGGTTAGTTATTTTTATTTTAGGAATTATATCTTACAGAAGGTTCAACGGCTTTAATAAATTGAAAATAACCGGTACAGAACACCTGGTGGATCTTCCTGATTCAAACGTATTGTTTGTTTCCAACCATCAAACCTATTTTGCAGATGTTGCAGCTATGTATCATGCATTCTGTGCTGTCAATAACGGATATTTAAATACAATTAAAAACCCGATCTATCTGCTTAATCCTAAAATAGATTTCTATTATGTTGCCGCCGAAGAAACCATGAATAAGGGTATTCTTCCAAAAATCTTCAAAATTGCAGGTGCCGTAACGGTAAAAAGAACCTGGAGAGCTGAAGGTAAAAACGTCAACAGAATGGTGGATATGAGCGAGGTAGATAATATTATGAAAGCCTTAGACAACGGCTGGGTAGCAACTTTCCCTCAAGGTACTACTTCAGCTTTTGCGCAAGGAAGAAGAGGAACTGCCAAATTGGTCAAAAATCAGCGCCCTATCGTAATTCCTATCAAAATCAACGGATTCCGAAGAGCGTTTGACAAAAAAGGGCTTCGTGTGAAGGTTACAGGCGTAAAACCTACCATGGAATTTAAAGCTCCTCTTGAGATAGATTATGACAATGAAAACGCACATGAAATTTTATTGAAAATCATGACTGCCATAGAGCAGACTGAAGATTTCAACCTACTACACAATTATGATGAAGAACTTAAAGCTAAAAAATTAGAACAAAAGGATTCAGATAATTAAAGTAAAGATAATATGAAAAGAATAATAGGGATCTTATTCGCAATCATAATATTAGTTTCGTGTAACAGTCAAAAAGTATATTCGGATTTTGATATAAGCTATTCCAGAAGCGGAGGCTTTGCTCCGATATATGAGAATTTGCTGATCAAAGACAACAATGCCCACTATTCTTTTGAGGGACAGGGAAAAAAGTTTAAACAGGATTTTAAGATTTCAAGCGAAGACTTAAAAAAACTTGATAAAACACTTTCTCAAAACAATTTTAGACGTATACAGGAAGACCGAAAGAAATTGTATGATAATATTACAACTTCTATTAATGTTAAAAAAGGTCCTAACGAAGGCAGTAAAACAGATGCAAGTTTGATCATGCCGAATTATACAACTAACTGGAGCAATATTATGAATGCTTTCCAGGAGATCATTAATAACAATGTTAAAAAACAGTAAATAAGTTGAAAACCCACTTCATTGCTATTGGCGGAAGCGCCATGCATAATCTTGCGATTGCATTAAAAGATAAAGGATATCAGGTGACCGGTTCAGATGATGCTATCTTTGAACCTTCCAGGTCAAGACTGGAAAATAAGGGAATTCTGCCCCAGGAAATGGGCTGGTTCCCAGAAAAAATCACTTCTGATATTGACGCTGTTATTCTTGGAATGCATGCCCATCAAGATAATCCTGAGCTGGCAAGAGCAAAAGAACTGGGCTTGAAAATATATTCGTATCCGGAATTTCTTTACGAACAATCGAAAAATAAAACCCGTGTGGTAATTGCCGGTTCTCACGGAAAAACAACTATTACTTCCATGATCCTGCATGTGTTGAATTTTCATCAGAAGGATGTGGATTTTATGGTAGGTGCACAGCTGGAAGGCTTCGATTGTATGGTAAAGCTTACTCAGGATAATGACTTTATGGTATTGGAAGGGGATGAATATCTTTCCTCTCCTATTGACCTGCGTTCCAAGTTTTTGCTGTACCAGCCGAATATTGCTTTAATGAGCGGAATTGCATGGGACCACATCAATGTCTTCAAAACGTTTGATGACTATTTGGAGCAGTTCAGAAGATTTGTAGCGAGCATCACTCCGGGAGGAGTTTTAGTATATAATGAGGAAGATCCGGAAGTGGTAAAAGTAGTGGAAGATGCGGAAAATTATTTCCGGAAAATCCCTTACAAAACTCCGGAATATGAAATCAATAACGGAAAAGTATATCTGAAAACCGAAATGGGAGATGTTCCGCTTTCTGTTTTTGGGGCTCACAATCTATTGAACATGGAAGGAGCAAGACACATCTGCCAGCAATTGGGAATTATGGATGAGGATTTCTACGAAGCGATCATGAGCTTTAAAGGAGCTTCCAAACGTCTTGAAAAAGTAGAAAGAGAAGACAAAGGGATTCTTTACAAAGATTTTGCTCATGCTCCGAGTAAGGTAAAAGCTACTGTAAAAGCTTTTCAGGAACAGTTCAACAATGAAAAGAAATATGGCTTCCTTGAGCTTCATACTTATTCAAGCTTAAACCCGGTTTTCTTAGAGCAATATGATCACGCAATGGACGGATTGGATGAAGCCGTTGTTTTCTATTCGGAAGATGCTTTAAAGATCAAAAGGATGGAACCTATCTCTCCTGAGCTGATTAAAGAAAAATTCAAAAATGATAACCTGAGGGTTTTCACGAATGCAGAAGAACTTCATGCATATTGGAATACTTTAGATAAAACTCAAGGAGTTTATTTAATGATGAGTTCCGGAAACTTCGGAGGGTTAGACTTAACAAAATAAAACTTATACGCGTTGTCATTCTGAACGAAACGAAGTGGAGTGAAGAATCTCAAGACAAATAAAAAGCTGTTTCAAATTGAGGCAGCTTTTCTTTTTATGAAACGCAAAGATTTAAAATCTTTGCCAACTTATGATCATTAGCATTTAAATAATTCTTCGTCAAAGATTATCTATTTCACAATCTTCAATAAGCTTTCTCAAAATGTCCTCCGTAGAAAGCTCGCTATAATCATGAATCGATTGTCCCGCCCAAATGCCTACAAAATCAGTATTATTTAAAGTTTTAGCAACTCTTCTTAATTCATTCGTCAGTTTATTCTGATAAGGATAAGGTAAAATATAATCTGAGTTGTCAAGAGTTTCGATGTATTTATTTTTAATTCCTCTTGCATAACGTCCCGAGAAACTTCTCGTCAAAACAATATCATTTTCACTCACATTTTTTAGTCTTTCCTTTTCATATGGCTGTAAAGCACTTTCCTGAGAAGCCAATAACATACTTCCTACCTGAAAGCCCTGCGCTCCCAAATCTTTTGAAGCCTTCAACGTTTTGGAATTATAAATCCCGCCTGCATAAATCAATGGGACTTTTACATGGTCATAAACCTGAAAAAACAAAGACAAACCTCCAATTTGAGGAATATTTTCTGCATTAAAAGCTCCTCGGTGTCCTCCTGCTTCAATTCCCTGCACACAGATCATATCGATTCCTGATTTTTCCAGTATCAAAGCCTCTTCAACAGAAGTACAGGTCCCGATAAGCACTACTCCATTTTCTTTTAATTTCAGGATCGTTTGAGCATCCAGATTTCCGAAAGTAAAACTCACGATTTTACAATTTTCCTCAATAATGGCATCAATTTGATCGTGATAACCGTTTACTTTTATCTCTTCCAATTTGGGAAGATTCACCTCAATGCTATTTTCTTTTGCCAATCGTTCTATGAACAGTTTTGTGCGAATATATTTCTCCTGTAAAGAATCTGTGATTTCAGGAATGTCATGAACAAAGATATTAACTGCAAATGGCTTATTCGTAAGCTTTTTAATTTCTCTGATCAGCTCAACTGACTTATCTGCAGAAAGATCTGCCAAAGCCAAAGAACCCAGAGCATCAGCTTTTGCAGCAGCAGAAGCCATTTGCGGTGTGCTTACTCCAAACATCGGAGCCTGAATGATGGGATATTTTACTCCTAATCTTTTACTAATCGTATCCGGCCAAAACATATAATTTCTTATTTAAAGTTGACAAAAAAAGGAAGCAATTACCGCTTCCTCTGTTCTTTATAATGTTTCTTTTTCTCCGCATCCAGTTTTTCTGTAGCATAGGAAAAAGTAGTTGCAGGCATTGTTTTCATATAGCGATCCAAAAAATCAAACAACCTTTTCTGATCTTTTTTCCCAGCTTCTCTTATCCAGCTTCCAACAGCTTTATTCACTAATTCATTAGAATCATGAACCAGCATTTCAGCAATCTTGAAAGTATCTTCTATATCATTTTTCCTGATAAAAGCATGGGTACTTACAATGGCGGTTCTTCTTTCCCACGGACTTTCAGATATTGCCAATTCATATAAAATATCTCTCGGTTTATCGATTAAATATTCTCCGACAATATTTCTTGCTGCCCTGTCTACAAAATCCCAGTTATTCAGACAGTCATGACGAAGAATATATAAATTGAAAAGTTCTTTTTTCTTTTCTGCCGAAGTCTTTTTATTTCCTGCCTGAAAATCCATGATACTTACCGCTCCCATTCTCACTTCATAGAAATCACTGTCCAATAATTTATTGACCTCATCCAAAGGCATGGCGGAAAATTCTTTAGCTGTGTTAAAAACATCTCCAAACTTCACTCCGAAGGATTTTGTAACACCATCGTTTCCTTTAAAATATTTCTCCACCTTATCGAATTCTTTTTCATTGATGAAGGTGGAAAGTTTTTCTATGAATTGTTCTGCAGTCATATTTTGTTTATAAATTGGTATTGCAGATTAAGCAGATCACGCATATTATTTTGAATATTTTTAAAATTAAAAAAACAATCATCCGCCAAATCAGCTTAATCTGCGAGAGAATATAACTAAATATCTGCCACAGATCTCAGCATTTTTTCTTCCCAAGCCGGATCTTTCGGATCAAAAAACAACCTTTTTCCCGTATCCAGGGAACGAACTACATTCATTTCATCTTCAGTCAGCTCAAAATCAAAAACATTGAAATTCTCTTCAATTCTGGAAGGCGTAACAGACTTAGGAATTACACAGAATCCTTCCTGCAAATGCCATCTTAAAATGACCTGAGCTACTGTTTTATGATATTTTTCAGCGATTTTCTTTAATTCTGAATTATTTAAAAGCTCTGCATTTCCGTTTCCAAGCGGACTCCAAGGTTGGGTGACAATATTATTCTCTCTGTCATACACCTGAAGTTCTTTTTGCTGGAAAACCGGATGCAGCTCAATCTGGTTGATCACAGGCAAGACACTGGAATTAGCTTTTAATTCTTCTAGTTTTTCCACTGTAAAATTACATACCCCGATCGCTTTTATTTTTCCTTCATGATATAACTCCTCCAACGCTTTCCAGGCACCTAAGAAATCCCCGAAAGGCCAGTGAATAAGATACATATCCAGATAATCCATCTGTAGTCTGTCCAATGTTCTCTGAAATGCACTTTTCGCCTTTTCATACCCATGATCCTGAACCCATAGTTTTGATGTGATGAATAACTCATCTCTGCTTACTCCACTATTTTTCACTCCCTCTCCAACCGCTGTCTCGTTAAGATAAATAGAAGCCGTATCAATCATTCTGTATCCCGTCTGAATAGCTTTGATCACTGCATTCTCACACTCCTTCATATCTTCCATCTGCCAAACTCCAAAACCCAGTGCCGGAATATCCACTCCGTTATTTAATGTTATCACCGGCTGACCCGTGTATGTTTTCTTTTGCATAATTCCTTATTTTAATTTTTTAATATAAAGTGAAACAAATTTGCGACAAAAAATTGAAATTTTATATCTAAAACCATAGACTCTGTAAAATTTTAGAATAGTTTATTTTTGTATTAAATTCTAAAAAATGCCACACCAAATCAGATTAGCACAGCCCAAAGATTATCCCAGAATCATGGAAATATGGGAATCTTCCGTAAAAGCCACCCATGATTTCCTGAAAGAAGAAGACTTCAATTATTTTAAAAAAGTGATCCTAAAGATTATTTACCCCATCTGGAAGTATTTTTGATTGTCAAAAATGACGAAGCAAAAGGTTTTGCTTCCGTTGCAGAAGGAAATCTGGAAATGCTTTTCATTCATAATGATTCACGGGGAAAAGGATACGGCAAAAAGTTATATCAGTTCATGAAAGATAAAACGGGACTGACAAAAGTAAATGTAAATGAACAAAATTCCCAGGCGATCGGCTTTTATGAAAAACTAGGTTTCAGGCCTATAGGAAGATCAGAAAAAGATGGTTCCGGGAAAGATTACCCTCTTATTCACATGAGTTTATAATGGAAAAATTTACTTTCTCTACGCTTAATTCTGATTCCGAAATTCCGTATCAATTACTTTTACTGGCAGATGAAACAGTAGAAGCTATCAATAAATATATACTCAATAGTACTATTCATATTGTAAAGGATGGAACGGAAGACATTGCAGTAATGGCTTTGCATAAAAACAGTGATACAGAACTGGAGATCAAAAACATTGCTGTGATTGAAAGTTATCGTAACCAGGGAATCGGAAGTATTTTAATCAATAAAGCCAAAGAAATTGCTTTACAAAATCACTACTCCTCTTTATTAGTAGGAACTTCAGACACCGGGTTTCAGCAGATCAGATTTTATGAAAGGAATGGTTTCATTAAAAAAGCAGTCCGTACAAATTTCTTTATAGAAAACTATCCGTCTCCTATCTATGAAAACGGAAAACAAATGAAGGACATGATTGTTCTAGCTCATCACCTGTCTGAATAATCCCTTGATATGGTCGATCTCCGAAGGGTAATTGGTATTCTTCCTGCATCCGAAATACAAGGTATTTTCCAATTTTCTCTCTCCTTCCCAAATGAGCTTGATCTCTCCGCTTTCAATTTCATTTCGGCATAAAAAATCAGGAACTACAGCCAATCCGGTTCCGCCTTTCAGACAACGGATGATGGAATTTAAATTCGGAACAATATAATTCGGGCGGAAATTCGGTTTATGCCCGAAATTCATGATCCAAAACTGGAAAAGATGTTCCATATCTCCGGTTGTTCCGTACCATTTTTCCTGTTTCAGCCATTCTTCCGCATGTTCGATGCCTTTGTTTTTTAATGTTTCATTGAAACTGTCCACATCAACATCTTTACCTCCTACCAAAATAATCTGCTCCGATGAAAAAGCTTCATGATTGATATTGGGAGAAATACCTTTTTTAGGAGTGATAATAAGGTCCAGTATACCTTTATCCAATTGATCCAGCATTTCCGGATATTCTCCGAAACAGATGATCAGATTAAACGGCAATGTAGATACGTATTGCTCCAAAGTGGTCTGAAATGTCTCAAAGCACATTCCCACGCTGATCGTCGGGGTATGCTTTTCCGTGGATTTCTGAAAATTCTTTTCCACTTCTTCCAGCTTCGTCAGCGGTTCGGAAACTGCATTGAATAAAACTTTCCCTCTCTCGGTCGGAATCATTTTCCTTCCAGTCCTATCAAATAATTTATACCCTACATACGCTTCCAAAGAACTCAAATGTAAGCTTACACCCGGTTGCGAAATAAACAAAGAATCTGCAGCCCCCGTTAATGTCCCTGTTTTATAAATTGCTTTGAAAGTTCGGTACCATTCTAAATTAACCATACCTCTAATTATTATAATTCTGATACAAAGGTATAATTTATATTATTTTTATTATACAAAAATCGAAACTAATTTTGCATTGTAAAATTTAAACAAATCAAAACAATGAAAAAAGTATTAATAATCAACGGTGGACAAAATTTCGGACATTCCGGAGGAAGATATAACAAAACAATTACAGAAAACACATTAGAGGTTTTACAAAAGTTTGAAAATGTAGAGGTAAAGATCACCAATGTGGACGGAAATTACGATAAAGATGAAGAGGTTCAGAAATTCGTTTGGGCAGATTACATCATCTATCACACGCCGATCTGGTGGTTCCAGCTTCCGAATGGTCTGAAAAAATACATTGATGAAGTTTTCACAGCCGGACATGCAAAAGGAATTTATATGAGTGACGGAAGAAAGCCTGAAAACCCGCAGATCAATTACGGAACCGGAGGAATGCTTGGTGGAAGAAAATATATGGTAACTACGAGCTGGAATGCTCCTGCAACCGCTTTTACCCTTCCGGGAGAATTTTTTAACGAAACAAGTGTAGATAATGGACCATTATTTGGATTCCATAGAATGAATGCTTTTGTTTCTTTGGAAAAGATGGAAAGCTTCCACTTTCATGATGTGGAAAAGAACGCCAACGTTGAACGTGATATGAAATTATACAGAGAACATCTTGAAAATATTTTCGAAAAAGAATTGAAACCACAATTGGTGTAACCTGATGAAAAGGATATTGATTACGGGAATCACCGGATACATCGGCGGAACCGTAGCTAAGAAATTACTGGATAAAAATTATACGGTAATTGGGTTGATCCGAAACGACGTTCAAGCCAAAGAACTCGAAGCTGCAGGAATTGAAACGATTGTAGGAAATATTCATGATGAAGAGGTATTACAATCTGCTATTTCCAATGCGGATGCTATTATCCATAATGCAGATTCCGCGGATGATGCTTATGTTGCGGACAGTATCGTTAAAGCATTGGAAGGAAGCGGGAAAACATTTATTTTCACTTCCGGCTCAGCCATCTTTGGAGGTAAGGAAAACGGAGAAAAAAATGATTTTGTATTCACGGAAGATATTCCTTTACAACCGAGGTTGGAAATGGCTTCCAGAGTATTGATCAATCAGCATATTCTTCAATCTGCCAGAAAAAATGTAAGAAGCATCGTTATTGTTCCTACGATGGTGTATGGAGAAGGTTTGGGAATTAAAAAAGACAGTATTCAGGTTCCTGCTTTGATCAATTTTTCAAAAGAAAAAGGATTTGGGGCCTACTTCGGAAAAGGAGAAAATATTTGGTCAAATGTACATATTGAAGATCTTGCAGATCTTTATGTGCTTGCATTGGAGAAGGCAAAAGCAGGTTCTCTCTATTATGCGGAAAACGGTTCTTCAACAATAAAGAATTTAGCAGAAAGAATCAGTGAACGATATGAACTTCTACCTGCACAGTCCGTAACTGTTCAGGAAGCTGTTAACAAATTCGGTCCTGCAGGAGGATACTTCGGATTTGCATCCAACAGCTTATGTAACGCTGATAAAGCCAGAACAGAACTGAATTGGAAACCTCAACATCAATCTATTGAACAATATATTTAACCTATGAAAATTTATCTTACGGCCATCATCAAAGCAAAAGAAGAGCACAGAGCGGAAGTACTTGAAACGCTTCAGAATATGGTGACAGAAACCAGAAAAGAAGAAGCATGTGAACTATACAGCCTTCACCAGGGAATTGAAGACAAAAACCAGTTTGTTTTCTATGAAATCTGGAAAAGTGAAGACGGATTGGCTTTGCATAACCAACAACCTTATATCCAGGCTTTCGGAGCTCTGATCGATGAAAAATTACAGGAAAAACCACAGATTTATACCACTCATATTATCTAACCATATGAAAAAATTAATGTTTGTATTCATGAGCTTATTGACAATAGGCTTATTCCAGTCACAAAACAAAAAATCTATTACAATGAAAAAGAAAATTTTATTTGTCGTAACCAGTCATGACAAAAAAGGAAATACCGGAGAAGATACAGGATATTATTTAGGAGAAGTTTCTCATCCCTGGGAAGTTCTTCACAAAGCGGGCTACGAAATTGATTTTGTAAGTCCGAAAGGCGGAACTCCTCCTGTTGACGGATTTGACTTAAATGATCCCGTAAACAAAGAATTCTGGGAGAATAAAGAGTACAAAACCAAAATTGACAATTCTTTACAGCCTTCCCAGGTAAATCCTTCCGATTATTCAGCTATTTTTTATGCAGGAGGTCATGGTGCAATGTGGGACTTCGCTGACAACACTGAATTAGCAGGAATCGCTTCCAAAATTTATGAAAATGGTGGAATTGTAGCAGGTGTTTGTCATGGTCCTGCCGGATTGGTAAACATTAAACTGAGCAACGGAAAATACTTGGTAGACGGCAAGAAGATCAATGCTTTTACCAATGAGGAAGAAGCTGAAGTGAAGTTGACCAACGTTGTTCCATTCCTTTTGGAAGACAAATTAAAGGAAAGAGGAGCCCAATTTGAAAAATCAGGACTGTGGCAGAATCATGTAGTTACGGATCAAAGAGTGATCACAGGACAGAACCCTCAATCTGCAAAAAGCGTGGGTGAAGCTATTGCAAAAGAACTTAATCAATAATCTCAAAAAAAATCATATATACAAAAAATGGAATATAGAAAATTAGGAAACACCGATCTGGAACTTTCAGTGATAACCCACGGAGCGTTCGCCATCGGTGGAAATATGTGGGGTGGAAATGAAAGACAGGATTCTATAGATTCAATCCATGCATCTTTGGACAACGGCGTAACTTCTATTGATACAGCACCTTTTTATGGTTTTGGACTTAGTGAAGAAATGATCGGGGAAGCAATCAAAGGAAGAGACCGCTCTAATATTCAGTTATTAACAAAATTCGGTTTGGTTTGGGACGGAAGCAATAACGGAAAAGGAGAATTTTTCTTCGATGCAGAAGATAACGGCAAAAAACTTCCGGTGTATAAATATGCTTCCAAAGAAAACGTAATCAAAGAAGTGGAAGACAGCCTGCAAAGACTGGGAACCGATTATATTGATCTTTTACAACTTCATTGGCCGGACAGCACAACTCCGATCAGTGAAACAATGGAAGCTTTAGAAGTATTGATCCAGCAAGGGAAAATCCGTGCGGCCGGAGTAAGCAATTACAGTGTGGAACAAATGAAAGAAGCCAATGCCACCCTGAAAATAGCAAGCAACCAGGTTTCTTACAGTATGCTGAACCGTTCCATTGAAAATGACCTTGTTCCTTATTCTTTGGAAAACAATTCAGGGATTATCGTGTACAGCCCAATGGAAAGAGGTCTTTTAACAGGTAAATATTTTAAAGAGAACAAATTAAAGGACAACGATCACCGAAACGGGTATTTTTCCCAGTTCGATCTCAGCAAGGTTCAGAAATTCTTAGAAAAAATAGAGCCAATTGCACAGGAAAAAGGAGCTACTTTATCACAATTGGTATTGCGATGGACAACATTACAGCCGGCTATCACAGTAGTTTTAGCGGGAGCCAGAAATGCACAGCAAGCTATTGAAAATGCGAAGGCGATGTCTTTTGACCTTTCTCAGGAAGAAGTAAGCTTCATCAATACGGCTTTACAGGAAATTTAACCTAAAAATCATTATAGCTGCAGATTTTGGTGCAAAACTTTCATTCATCATACAAAATATACCGGCATGAACTTATTAAAAATTTTCAGTATTCTATTGGTGGTTTTAAATGTGAATACTTTTTCAGCACAGAAAAAAGATATTTGCCGCTATACAAAAACTCCTACGGGTTATCTCATGGTTCTCAGACAGGGAGATGATGTAATAGAAAACCTTGAAAATCTTGCAAAAGCCGAAAACATTCCTTCTGCCAGTTTCACAGGAATTGGCTTTGCCCAAGAAGTTACTTTTGGATTTTATGATTTTACAGCTAAAAAGTTCAATCCAAAAACATTCAATAAGGTGGAAATGGGTAACCTGACAGGTTCCATAGCCTGGAATAAAAAAGGTCCGTCCATTCATGTTCACGGAGTTGCCACCGATGAAAAGTTTAATGCTTACGGAGGGCATATCTTGTCCTTACATGTCGGAACAGGCTCTATGGAAGTTTATGTGATATTAAACGACAAAAAACTGGAACGGAAAATAGAGCAACCTTTGAATGCAAATGTTTTGCAGCTGAATTGCAAGCCATAAAAATAAAATAGTCATAAAATGGAAAACACTATAAAAGGATTCACGCGTGCCAATCACGTAGGGATCACCGTTAAAAACCTCGAAAAATCCATTGCCTTTTATGAGGCTTTAACAGGAACAAAAGTTTCCAATATCGATGAAATAGGAGGACCAAGAATGGCAAAAACTCAAGGTCTGAACGATACCAAGATTAAATATGCCAATCTTCATCTGGATAATCTCAATATAGATATCCTGGAATATGTAATCCCTGAATCTGAACAGGCTTCTTACAGCAACAACCAGATCAGTGCTATGCATCTTTGTTTTGAAGTGGATGATATCAATGCTGCTATGGAAAGATTAAAAGAAATCGGTATTGAACCGGAAGGCGAACCTATAACATTCCAGGAAGAAGACGGCTTACAATCCGGCTTCGGAACGGCAGTTACCTACTTCCGTGATCCGGATGGAACCAATCTTGAAATTATTGCTCCACAAGGACCTTTCAAAAGAAAAAACCACTAGTACATAAAAAGTCCTTCAAAAATTGGAGGACTTTTTTAAATAACTTTATTCTGAAAAAACTACTTCATAATCGGCATATGTGTACTGATCGCAATTCTGTTCCAGGCATTGATGGTCACAATAGCCATGATAATCTGTGCGATGATGTTTTCATCAAAAAGCTGTTTTGCTTTGTAATACGTTTCTTCTGTTAACCCTTTTTGGTTAATTAAAGTAATTTCTTCCGTCATCGCCAAAAGCGTTTGCTCTTCTTCCGTATAAAGCTCTGCTGCCTCTCTCCAAGCGTTTAAAAGATAAATTCTTTGTGGAGTTTCACCGTATTTGATGGCATCTTTCGTATGCATATCCAGACAGAAAGCACATCCGTTGATCTGTGATGCTCTGATCTTAATCAGTTCTTTCTGAATAGGGTTTAAAGAAATGTTCTGAAGATAACCTTCCAATCCCATCATTGCTTTGTAAGCTGCTGAATCTGTTGTCGCGATATTTACTCTTGCGCTCATAATATGACTGTTTTTAAATTCTGATACAAAGTTCCTATTTAAAAACATCAAAAATCTTAAACTGGTTTAAGAACGCAATTTTGCCCGGATTTCACTGAGATATTCCGGTGTAAAACCTAAAAAAGAAGCAATAAGATATTGTGGAATTCTTTGAATAAACCAAGGGTATTGAGTACTGAAATGTACATAAAGCTCTTCTCGTGACATTTCATACAAATAACGGATCCTGCGCTCAGAAGAAGCATACGCTCTTTGATAGATCATCCTGAAATAGCGTTCCATCACAGGATGTTTCTTGAGCAGCAATTCCTGCGACTGAAGATCAATCACCAAGATAGAAGATTTTTCAACAGCCTGAATGCAAAAATCTGATTTGATCTGTCTTTCGTATGCAAAAGTATCGGTGATCCACCAGTTCTCTATAGCAAATTCAGTAGTCCGCTCTACTCCTTTTTCATTAGTGAAAAATTTCCGGAGACATCCTTTTACCACAAAATACATATTCTTGCATACATCACCATCAAGCATCAGATTCTGTTTCTTCTTGACTTCCCGCACCTGGAAAAAAGAAAGGATAGAAGCATATTCTTCATCATTTACCGTAATAAATTTGTCTAAATGTGCTTTGAATGTATCCATTTTTGTAATTAAGTACTCAAACTTAACTTTATTTTTTTAGTTTTACAATGACAAAAAACAATAAATCATGGAAATTGTTGCCAAAATTCTGATCGCTGTTGTAGCACTGGAACACCTTTATATTCTTTGGATGGAAATGTTTGCCTGGGAAACCAAAGGAAAAGAAGTGTTCAAATCAGCGCTGCCTCCGGAAATGTTCAAACCTACAAAAGGATTAGCTGCCAATCAGGGATTGTACAACGGGTTTCTTGCAGCCGGCCTCATCTGGTCCTTTTTTATTGAGGATCCGAAATGGCAAACCAATATTGCCTTATTTTTCTTGGGTTGTGTAGCAGTGGCAGGAATTTATGGAGCTATTTCTGCTACCAAGAAAATATTCTTCGTCCAGGCATTACCCGCCATTTTAGCAATTATTGCCGTGCTATTGAAATAATTTTTACTTTCAGCGAATTATTTCCCTAAGTTTCTGCTTAAATTTTTCGGGTTTAAGCAGTCCTTCATGATAATACAACAGATTTTGGTTTTTATCCAGGAAAATCCATAAAGGATAAACAGGCTGGTTTTTATTTTTGGATAATGCCAAAGCCAATTCATGAATTCCTGAATTCCCATTGGGTATATAATCAAACTCCTGTCCCTGAAAATGGATTTTTTCTTTCGTTTTTTCTGCTTCAAAGTTGATGAAATAAACATTTTCATTCATCATTCTCACCAATTCTTCATCCTTATTCATGGTAAAAGATTCAATTTTACAAACCGAACACCAATCCGTATAAAGATGAATAACAACAGGCTTTGCATGTTCTTTCTGCCGGGCTTCAAGTTCAGAAAAAGTACCTGTTTTTACCTGTGAAAGATAAAAACAGGGCACTAACATTAAAACTATATGGATAATCACTTTCATTTTAAAATATATTTTATTCCGAGAAATCCTCTGATCTTCTGCATAGGTGCATACCCGTACGTAGTATCAAAAGTATAATGGTTCGGATTATTCACCGGATCATCTACATATTGATCAAATGGATCAAACGGTCGCATCAAAGGATCTTTAGGCGTGAAGTTGAACAGGTTCTTAATTCCGCAGTAGACTTCAAAACCTGACTTAAAACTCTTCGAAACCTGAATATTAGCCAGAGAATAAAACGGTGAATATTCCGGACGGTAATCATTCGGTAAAACAGGCAATCGCATCGGTCCGTAAAACTGACCTGTAAAGTCAACAGTTACATTGCTTGGGAACTTATAGGACAGATTATAGGTTCCACTCCATTTCGGGGCATGCAACTGTTGGGATTTTTCATTCTCCCCATCCAGTTTCTGATATACATCAAGATAAGTAACTCCTACATTAATACTTAAAGGAAAGCCGAAACTGTAATCTACATTCACTGAAGCGCCCCTTGAAATTCCATATCCATGAAGATTATCATAAATAATTTTATCCGGTTCGGTATCAAAATCCCCTACAATCTTATTACTGAAATAGGTATAAAATGCCGAAGCATCCAAGTTGATCAGACGGTCTCCTGCAGGAATTTTCCAGACATAATTCAGGTTTCCGTTGATGGATTTTTCTGGTTTTAGATTGGATTTAATCACCACCTCACGCGAACCCGTCAATGCCGCATGATCCTCGGTAAATAAATTCACCACCCTGAATCCCGTTCCGAAATTGAATCGTAAAGTATGATAAGGATCGGGAGAAAATTTCCATGCGAATCTCGGTGAATGTACGGAATGATGGATTTTATCATAATCATATCTATATCCCAACAATAGTGTGTTTTTAGGATCAATTTCCCACTGATCCTGTATAAAAGCTCCCCAGATAGGAGATTTCATCGGCTGATTGGTGATTCCGTCTGCTGATAAGGTTCCCGGAGTGTTATCATCATAAAAAGTTTTTTTGAAAGTCAATCCCAAGATCATATCATGATTACCCAACTTTTTGTCCCAATAGGTTTGCACAAATGCCACTTTCTGCAATGCATCAAAAGGATTGGATCCGTAAAAAGAATCCTGATTGTGATAATTATAAGAAAGCTGGGTAATTACCTGTTCTTTGATGGGCCACTGATACACCCCAAAAGCTTCTACCCTGTTCGTATAAATACTCTCACCATAGACTTCATTGCTTCCACGATAAGATTTATTCCACTGCATTTCTCCACCAAACCGGTCTTCGTATAAATATCGTAAGGCAAAACTAGCCTGTCTGTTTTCCTTTCTTTGAAAATTCCATTTATTAAAAACAGAAACCCTGTTTTGTAATGCTGCATCCGTGAAATTATCTTTATTCTGATCAAACCTTTTACTGAAATTAAAATAATTCAAGCTTAATAGTGATGCAACATTTTTTCCAAGATTAAATTTTGTTGACAAATCCACATTATTCTCACTCCAGGTACTTGTCATAACATCAACACTTAATTGAGGAGCCGTTAAAGCGTTTTTGGTGATTATATTAATCACACCTCCCATCGCTTCAGAACCATAAAGAGACGAAGCCGGTCCTTTTACCACTTCAATCCTGTCTATTAAACTATTAGGAATTCCGCTTAAACCATAGACTGTGGAAAGCGAACTTACAATCGGCATTCCATCAATTAAAATCATCGTATAGGGTCCTTCCAATCCATTAATGTGAATATCTCCCGTATTACAAACCGAACAGTTAAGTTGAGGTTTCACCCCATTCACCATCGCAATCGCTTCAAAAATGCTTGGTGTAGGATTTTTCTGAAAAAATTTCTGACTATAAATTTCTACTGCCACCGGACTTTTCGATTTGCTTATCGGTTTTATGGTTCCGGTAATCACTACATCATCTATCAGTTTAGCCTTCATTTCCTTTTTGGAAAGGATCAAAGAGTCATTTTTGTTATGATCCTGCTGCAAACTGTCTGCTTCCTGTGAGAAGCAGTAAGATGATAATAAGACAATAGAAAATAATATTCGTGTCATGAAATTAAAATTGTTAGACAAAGCTAACAATTATTTTTAGAACTACAAAACAACATGACAAATGTTGTTAAAATGAATTCATGAAAAATTATTAAATTTGAGAAACTACATTAAAAGTAAAATGAGATATCATCAATCGGGAAATATCCCACAAAAAAGACATACGATTTTTAAGTCTCCGGAAGATCAATTTTACTATGAGCAGCTTTTCGGAACGGAAGGTTTTCATGGTATTTCTTCTTTGCTGTATCATATCCACCGTCCTACCCAGATAAAATCCATCGGACCTGCAAAAGATGTTACACCAAAGATTGCTGTTGAGAAAAACATCACACCGAGAATGTTCAAGGGAATGGATGTTGCTCCTGAAGATGATTTCATGGACAGCCGAAAAATCCTTTTGATGAACAATGATCTGAAAATGGGATTGGCCAAGCCAAGAAAATCGATGGATTATTTCTATAAAAATGCGGAATGTGATGAGCTTTTATTTGTTCATCAGGGAAGCGGGGTTTTGAAAACTTTTGTGGGTGACTTAGAATTTTTCGTTGGTGATTATCTGATCATTCCAAGAGGAACCATTTATCAGGTTGAACTCAAATCTGATGACACTGTATTTTTCGTATTGGAAAGCCACTCTCCGATCTACACTCCGAAAAGATACAGAAACGAATTCGGACAGTTATTGGAACATTCTCCGTTCTGCGAAAGAGATATCGTGGCTCCTACTTTTGTAGAACCGAAAGATGAAAAAGGAGAATTTTTAATTAAAGTAAAAAAAGAAAACCAGATCACGGATTTCATCTACGCAACACATCCATTTGACGTGGTAGGCTGGGACGGTTATTTTTACCCCTATAAATTCAATATCAAGAATTTTGAGCCGATCACGGGAAGAATTCACCAACCGCCTCCGGTTCACCAGAACTTTGAAGGACACAATTTCGTGGTGTGCTCGTTCTGTGCAAGAATGTATGACTATCACCCGATGGCTATCCCTGCTCCTTACAACCATTCGAATATTGATTCTGATGAAGTTTTATTTTATACGGAAGGAGATTTCATGAGCCGTAATCATATCGATTTAATGGATTTCACGCTACACCCCGGAGGAATTGTTCATGGACCTCATCCTGGTGCAATGGAAAGAAGTATCGGTAAAAAATTCACAGAGGAATATGCCGTAATGGTTGACCCTTTCCGTCCTTTAAAAATCACGGAAGAGGCATTAAAAGTGGAGGATCCATCCTATAAAACTTCATGGTTAGAAGAAAACGATAAAACAATGGAAGATCGTTCGCAGGAATAATTTCATTACATCATCCCATTTCAAAAAAAAATATTCAATATGTACGATTATATTAGTGCAGAGGAAGCCATATATACTGTAAAAAGCGGAAACCGCATTTTCTTTCATGGAAGCGCGTGTACTCCGAACTACCTGATTGATGAGCTTGCAAGACAGTCTCACCGTCTCAAGAATGTGGAAATGGTATCCATCACGCAGCAAGGAAATGTAGAAATTGCAAAACCGGAATATAAAGACAGCTTTTTTATTAATTCCTTATTTGTTTCTACTCCTGTTCGTGACGCCGTCAATTCAGAAAGAGGAGATTTTGTTCCTGTATTTTTAAGCGAAATCCCGATTTTATTCAGAAAGAATATTTTACCACTGGATGTGGCACTGGTTACGGTTTCGCCACCAGACAAACATGGTTTCTGTACATTGGGAACTTCAGTAGATGTTGCCAGAGCTGCAGTGGATACTGCTAAAATAGTTGTTGCTATAGTAAATCCGAGAATGCCGAGAACTCATGGTGACGGAATGATCCACGTAAGCAGAATTCACAAATTAGTATGGCATGAAGAAGAACTTCCAACAGTAGATTACGGATCAAAAGTAGGCCCGGAAGAAATGCTGGTTGGGAAGAATGTTGCAGAGCTCATCGAAGACCGATCAACACTCCAGATGGGAATAGGAACCATTCCGGATGCTGTTCTGAAATGTTTGAACAATCACAAAGACCTGGGGGTTCACACAGAAATGTTGAGTGACGGAGTAATTGATCTGATCCAGAATGATGTGATCAACAATAAGTATAAAGGCTACAATGATAACAAAACCATTACAAGCTTCTGTTTCGGTACCAGGAAATTGTATGATTATGTGGATGATAACACAGTATTTGCTTTCAAAGATGTAAGTGATGTTAACTTCCCAATCAATATCATGCGGAATAAGAAAATGGTGGCAATCAATTCAGCTATTGAAATTGACCTTACCGGACAGGTTTGTGCAGATTCCATTGGAACATTACAATACAGCGGAATCGGAGGGCAGATGGATTTTATGAGAGGAGCCGCTTTAAGCGAAGAAGGAAAGCCTATCATTGCCATTACAGCAAGAACGAAGAAAGGAGTTTCCAGAATTGTTCCGTTCCTTAAACAAGGAGCCGGGGTGGTTACCACAAGAGGACACATTCATTACGTGGTTACAGAATACGGAACCGCTTACCTGTATGGAAAAAGCCTGCGTCAAAGAGCTCAGGAGCTGATCAGCATTGCACATCCCGACGATAGGGAAATGTTGGAAAAGGCAGCACATGAAAGATTTAAACATTGAAAAATTTACGTTAAATTTGCCCGTTTTATTAAATTATTTTTTCCATTAAAAAAAAATTACTGTATAAAACATATAGAAAAACATAAAAAGCTAAGGTTTTGGCAATATATTTGTTCAAACCCATCTAAAAAACTCACAAATTGAAAACCATTTATAATGCTATAAGGGAAGAAGTCGTGCGGCATCCTAAAGTGAAAAATTCTGTATTAGGAAATGTTAGCGAATGGAAAAGAAGCCATTACATTATTCTTTCCGAAATCATAAAAGAAGAATTATCCGAAGCCGAAGAACTGAAGGGAGGAAAAAAATTTGAAATTGGAAATACTATTTCGCATGTCACCCTGCAACGCTTTTTTGAAAATGATTACCAGGATAAAACCCACAATGATCTTAGATTCCTGAAAACTCTTGACAAAATCTGTATTTTCTTAGGATATAAAGACTTAAATGCTTACATACAATCCAATAAGGAAAACCGTCTGGACAATGAGCAGGACGACCATGCTTTTTTAACCAAAATCGTATACGATTATTGTGCTACTGTTTTTGAATTTTATAAGCAGTTTCCGGAACATCACCCTGAGATTTTCAAAGATCTTGTTTTTAAAGATTCCCCTTTCCTGGAAAGAGCAACCCATTTCAGCAAAGAGCTCTGCGAAAGAGATTTTAAACTGGTAACGAAAAACAACCGTTCCAATTACGAAGTATTCGACATTCATATTGTGACAGACGAGCCTGAAAAGAAAATATTAGAATCCCAGGAATTCTGGAATCTTCTGTTTAAAGTAGGAGAAACTGGTGAAGAACATTTTGTGAATCAACTGAATACCCAGATTTACTTCATTCGGAAAATAGATAATGTATGGAAAATATGGGATAACTATAATCCTGATGCCGGAAGATTGAATCATAAAAAATGAAAGCTGTAGTAAGGTACTACAGCTTTCTTGTTTCGAAATATTTTTTTATTCATTTGTTTTTGTGATTACAAATTTATACGTCTTCATTCCAATACAATAAACTTAAGCATACTTAAATGAACTTTTCTTTAAGTTTCCGTTAAGCATCTCTAACTAATTCCTGTTTCCGTTTTTCCCATTGCCAATATTTTCGTAATTTGCATACCCATAAAATAAAAGTAAAAAGAAAATATGTCAACACTTACATTTGCCGAAAAAATTGCTCAAGCAGAGAATTTTTTACCAATCAACGGTACAGATTACATTGAGTTTTATGTAGGAAATGCTAAACAGGCTGCCCACTTTTACAAAACCGCTTTCGGTTTTCAGTCTTTAGCATATGCAGGTCCTGAAACAGGAGTAAGAGACCGTGCATCTTATGTTCTTCAACAAGGAAAAATAAGACTGGTTCTTACAACAGGTCTTAAATCAGACTCACCAATCAGCGAACACGTAAAAAAACACGGTGATGGAGTAAAAATTTTGGCACTTTGGGTAGATGACGCATATAAGGCTTTTGAAGAGACTACAAAAAGAGGCGGAAAACCTTACCTTGAGCCCGTAACGTTAACTGACGAGAATGGTGAAGTAAGAATGTCCGGAATCTATACTTACGGTGAAACTGTTCACATGTTTGTAGAAAGAAAAAACTACACCGGTCCTTTCATGCCTGGATATGAAAAATGGGAAAGCGATTATAATCCTGAAGAAACAGGGTTATTATATGTAGACCACTGCGTAGGAAACGTAGACTGGAACAGAATGATCCCAACCGTAGAGTGGTATGAAAAAGTAATGGGATTCGTTAACATCCTTTCTTTTGATGACAAGCAGATCAACACAGAATATTCTGCATTGATGTCTAAAGTAATGTCTAATGGAAACGGATATGCCAAATTCCCTATCAACGAGCCTGCTGAAGGTAAGAAGAAATCCCAGGTAGAAGAATACCTTGATTTCTATGAAGGTGAAGGGGTTCAGCATATTGCTGTGGCAACAAAAGATATCATCCATACGGTAACTGAACTTAAAAAACGTGGTGTAGAGTTTTTATCCGCTCCACCAGAGGCTTATTACGAAATGGTTCCTGAAAGAGTGGGCCATATTGATGAAGATCTTAAAAAACTTCAGGACTTAGGTATACTTATTGATCATGATGAAGAAGGATACTTATTACAGATTTTTACCAAGCCTGTAGAAGACCGTCCTACTCTTTTCTTTGAAATCATTGAAAGACATGGTGCACAAAGCTTTGGTGCAGGTAACTTCAAAGCATTGTTCGAAGCATTGGAAAGAGAACAGGAAAGAAGAGGAAATCTTTAATTTTAAATATTAGTAGTGAGTTTTGTCAGGATGAAAAGTCTTGACAAAACTTTTTTATAAAACACATGCATATGAGAAAAATTTTCATTGGAATTTTATTTTTTGGAGCAACATTGGCTATAAAGGCACAATACGGCTCAATTAATGCAGTTCTTACCCGACTTGAAGAAAGAAAAGGAATCAATCAACATCTTGAAAGTGTAAGCATTGACAACAAAAAGTTTGTTTACATCAAAGATGCGGAAGACCATACAGAAAGGGATTTTATTATCATTAAAGGAAAGCAGGCTACATATGTGGAAGTTTTTGATGATAAGGCGACAGGAGAAACCAGTTCCAATGTTTTCACCGGCGATATTATCAGAAAAAAGAACATTATTTCCTTAAGAGCAGATATGCTTGAAAATAAAAAAGTTCCCATTCCGGTTACCAAAACCTTATTGTTGACCAAACAGGATAATATTCTTTATCTTATTGATGTCAATACCAAAGCAAGATGGATTGATGAGGCCTCTTTTTCAAAAAAATAATCAACCTTGAACTCAGAATATATTCTGATTCGCATTTAATTCAAATTATATGAAATCATTTGTAGAGTATTCCTCCCAATCGGATTTTTCTATACATAATATTCCTTTTGGAGTAGCAGTTTTTAATAAAGAATACATCGGGTGTTGTACTAGAATCGGAGATCAGGTTATTGATCTTGCGACGTTGTATGATCTTGGGTATTTCGAAGATATTGAAGGGCTTGACGATAATGTTTTTGAAGCCTACACTTTGAACGAATTTATTGAACTGGGTAAACCGGTGACCAATGCAGTACGTTCCAAAATACAACAATTGCTTTTAGAAGGCTCCATATTGTCTAAAGATCAAAAGACCATTGAAGAAGCATTCTATGACCTTGACAAGGTAAAAATGATGATGCCAGTTCACATTCCGAATTATACGGATTTTTACAGCAGCATTGAACATGCAACCAATGTGGGCAAAATGTTCCGCGATCCTGCGAATGCTTTGTTACCGAACTGGAAACATTTACCTGTAGGATATCACGGGAGAGCTTCTTCCATTGTAGTTTCAGGAACAGAGATCAATCGTCCGAAAGGCCAGATGAAACCTGCTGATGCGGACAAACCTGTTTTCGGGCCATGCAAACAGCTGGATTTTGAGCTGGAAATGGCTTTCATCATCAATAAGAATACTGAAATGGGCGAAAGCATTTCTACAAAAGACGCTGAAGATGCTATTTTCGGAATGGTGGTTTTCAATGACTGGTCTGCAAGAGATATCCAGTCTTGGGAATATGTTCCGCTTGGTCCCTTCTTGGCGAAGAATTTCGGTTCATCTATTTCCCCTTGGGTTGTTACCCTTGAAGCATTAGAACCATTCAGAACGGCTTCTCCTGTGCAGGATCCTGAAGTATTGGACTATTTAAAATTCGAAGGAGATAAAAACTACGATATCAACCTTGAAGTATATATTCAACCGGAAAACGGAGAACAAAACCTCATCTGCGAAAGCAATTATAAGCACATGTACTGGAATATGACCCAGCAATTGGCTCATCACACCGTAAACGGCTGTAACGTAGAAGTAGGTGATCTGTATGCAAGTGGTACGATTTCAGGAAGTGACCCTAAATCTTTCGGTTCTATGCTCGAGTTGACCTGGAGAGGACAACATCCTCTACAACTGAGCAACGGAGAAGAAAGAAAGTTCATCAATGACAATGATACAGTGACCATGAAAGCATGGGCTGAAAAAGATGGAGTGAGAGTTGGTTTCGGTGAAGTTTCCGGCAAAATTATTCCTGCGATTTAATGAAAACAGTAATTCCATCTGAAATATCACCGGTACAGCTGCAAACGATCATGCAAACCGCTATTGCGCCACGTCCTATTGCTTTAGCTTCTACCATAGATAAAAACGGAAATAGTAATCTATCTCCATTCAGTTTCTTCAATATGTTCAGTACGGTTCCGCCCGTTTTGATCTTCTCACCATCGAGAAGAGTTCGGGATAATACCACGAAACATACCTTGGAAAATGTTTTAGAAGTTCCTGAAGTAGTGATAGGAACCGTTAATTTTCCTATTGTACAGCAGATTTCTTTAGCCTCTACAGAATATGAAACCGGAGTGAATGAATTCATCAAATCCGGATTAACGATGAAAGATGCTGATCTGGTGAAACCAAAACTGATTGCCGAATGCCCCGTCAACTTTGAGTGCAAAGTTCTGGAGGTAAAATCTTTGGGAGATCAGGGAGGTGCCGGAAACCTTATCATCTGTGAAGTTCAGAAGATCCATATCAGGGAAGAATATCTGAATGAGCAGGGAGTTCCGGATCAGAAAAAACTGGATATGGTGGCCCGTTTAGGCGGAAATTGGTATTCGAGAAATAATGCAGATAATCTTTTTGAAGTTCCAAAACCGTTGGTTACCAAAGGAATCGGATTTGATCTTCTTCCGGATGCTATTAAATACAGTAAAGTATTCACAGGAAATGATTTGGGAATGTTAGCTAATGTAGAAGAATTACCTGGAAATAATTTCCATGCTGATGAACATATCCATCAGAATGCTCAGAAACTGTTATTAGAAAACAGGATTGAGGAAGCCTGGAAATTATTAATTATATAATTTCATTATAAAATAAAAAGCCTTCTTTTAAGAAGGCTTTTTTTATAATTATTCTTATTCTTCAATATCAAGATTGTCCTTCAGATCAGGATTCAGTTTTAAAGCTTTTTTCTGCTTGTTTCTGAAGTTGATATTCAATAACTCAACCAATAAACTGAATGCCAAACACGAATAAATAATATTCTTACTGATATGCTGATGAATTCCTTCTGCAACCAACATCACTCCGATCACCACAAGGAAAGACAAAGCCAGCATTTGCAGACTAGGGTGTTTATTGATAATTCTGGAGATCGGTCCGGCAAACATCATCATAATCGCTATAGAAATAATAACAGCAATAATCATAAGCACCACATTGTCTACCAATCCTACAGCCGTTAAAATAGAATCTAAAGAAAATACCATATCCACTAAGATAATCTGGATAATGACAGTGGTCAATAATCCCGAACCAGCCGATTTTGGAGCATGCTGAACTTCATGGATCTGCATTTTAGAATGAATCTCAAATGTACTTTTCAGAATCAGGAAAATACCTCCCGCGAGAAGGATAAGATCCTTCCAGCTCACCTGTAATGCCTGTTCCGTTCCCGGTTCATGAATAAATCCTATTGTAAGAACCGGCTCTTTCAATCCTATGATCCAGTTGATCATCAGCAACAACATTACTCTGAAGATCATAGCAAGGATCAAACCTATACTTCTTGCTCTTTTTTGTTGAACAGCAGGGAGCTTATTAGAAATGATTGAAATGAAAATAATATTATCCACTCCCAATACAATTTCCAGAAAAGTAAGCGTCAATAAACTGATCCAAATCTGAGGGTCTGCAAAATTGGGGAATTCCAGGGCTGAAAACAGATCCATATATTTTATTTTAAGGTATTATCAAAAATACGATTAATTACATATTCTGCTGAATAAAGTCAATGCATTTTTTGGTCAGAATATCTAAATCTGCAGGAAGATGCTTTTCTTCCCAAGGTTCTTTGGCTCCAAACGTATGATTGGCATTCTCAATTAAAAACAACTCGGAATTAGGGTTTAAAATATGCAGATGATGGGCGCTTTTTACACTTACGCTTTCATCATGAGTCCCATGAATAATTAAAAAATGAGCCATTGCCATTTCCGCTGCTCTTTCCACATCAAAACGAAGCGCATTTTGTTCAAAATCCTCATAAAATTGATAATAATGAGGCATTTCCTGTTTGGTTCTGCCATTTAAAACATAAAAAACTCCCCTTTCCTTCCACTTCTGAAGGTCCTTATCTTTCGGAAATCTTTCTAATGTATCAACACTGGCCAGCGTAATAAGCCCATTGATTCTTTCATCCTCAAATGTTTTGATCACAGCAATTCCTCCTCCTCTGCTGTGCCCTATAAGAATTACTTTTTGTTCATCCACTTTGGGATCTTTGATAAAATAATCAATAATAACATCCAAATCAGACAGTTCTTTAGAATAATTATTATTCCCGAATGCTCCCAGATCAGAAAAATGATATGGATCTTGAGTTGTAGTTCCGTTGTGAGAAAAATTAAATTTGACAAAGAAAAGTCCCGCTTCCGCAAACTTTTCCCCCATCAGATTCCATGCTCCCCAATCTTTATAGCCTTTATAGCCGTGAACAAAAATCACTAATGGTAATTTTTCATGGGTTTCAGGGTAAAATGCATCAGCCAAAAAATCTTTGGTTTCAGGATTGGAGATGATAATATTCTGCTTTTTGATAATATTCATATTGAAATTGTCTTGTTTTTAAAAATATTAAATTAAAATCAAATGGATAGACTAATTTTAATCTCATGACTCAATTTAAGTGAATAAAGAGGATTAAAAATCTTATTTTTGCTGTATGTTGGATCTAAGAACAGTCACTGTTATGCGTTATATTCTGCCCTTAAGAGAAGGAGGCTCTCTTCCGGCTTTGGCAGAAGCAGATGATGATTTTAAATATGTATTGAAATTCCGCGGCGCCGGTCATGGAGTAAAAATGTTGATTTCAGAGCTTCTAGGCGGGAAAATTACAGAAGTTTTAGGGTTGAAAATCCCTGAACTGGTTTTCGTCAACCTTGATGTGGATTTCGGAAGAACAGAAGCTGATGAAGAAATTCAGGACCTTTTGAAGTTTTCAGAAGGACTGAATCTGGGGCTACATTATCTTTCGGGATCGATAGCTTATGATCCGAGTGTGAAAATTGACCCACTTCTAGCTTCAAAAATCGTTTGGCTGGATGCTTTCATCACGAATATCGATCGTACTTTTAAAAATACGAATCTCTTGATGTGGCATAAGGAGCTTTGGGTGATTGATAACGGGGCATCCTTTTACTTTCATCATTCCTGGCAGAATTTTGACACCGCAGCAAAAACGCCTTTCAAATATGTGAAAGATCACGTTCTGCTTCCACAGGCTACAAAGCTTAATGAAGCAGACCAATTTGCACATGAAGTATTGAATGATACTGTTTTCAGGGAAATCGTTAACTTGATTCCTGAAGACTGGCTGCATTGGAACGATGCGGATGAAACTCCCGATGAAATCCGTGAAGTGTATTTTCAGTTTATGAAAACACGGTTAGAACATTCTCAAATTTTTGTAAACGAAGCTCAGCATGCAAGAGGATAAAATATACGAATACGCTGTAATCCGCCTGGTTCCTAAGGTTGAAAGAGAAGAATTTTTCAACATCGGGCTCGTTATGTTTTCCAAAAAAGAGAAATACATCCGTGTGGAATTTTATTTGTGTCCGGATAAATTCAAGCTCATGCACAGCAAACTGGATTATAACGATATCATCCAAAACCTGGTAAGTTTCCAGAAAATTGCCAATGGGGATAAAGATGGAGGACCTATTGCCCAATTGGAAATCCCCGAGCGTTTCCGTTGGTTAACAGCAGTGAGAAGCTCTGTTGTACAAACTTCGAGACCCCACCCCGGGAAATCTAAAGATCTGGATAAGACTTTTGGTAAACTTTTTGAGGAGTTAGTAAGATAACCCCACCAAAAAAATAATACTATGAAATCGACTATGAACAATACAATCTACAGGTTTTTTACAAACCTGTTTTTTGTTCTTATTTTTGCTGTATCTCATTGGGGATATTCTCAAAACCTGATACAGCCTGAAATACAAAAAAGCACCCTTCTTTTCGAAAAAACCGCAGTTTCTGAAGACCTTACTTATAAAATGAGTGAAAAAGGCAGTCCCGTTCTCCTAGATATATATACTCCAAAAATTACCGGCAATACAAAAATCCCTGTGGTCATTTATGTACATGGAGGGGGATGGGTGGAAGGAGACAAAACCATTCGTGCCGACAGTTATATAGAAAATACTATTTTAAAGCTGACAGAGAAGCAATATGCTGTTATCAGCATCAATTACACTTTACTGGATGAAAGCACTCATTTCCCTACTCCAGTTGAGGACACCAAAGATGTGGTAAGATGGGTACGGAAAAATGCAGGAAAATATAATTTCGACACGAACAATATAGGATTTTTTGGAACTTCCGCAGGAGCTCATTTATCAATGCTTTCTGCGTATACTCCGGATACAGAGTTTGTAGGTGACCCTGAGTTGTCAAAATATTCCGGAAAAGTGAATTATGTAATCGATAATTTCGGGCCTTCCGATATGAACAGTCTTTTGCATACCCGTACCGGAAAAATTCCCGTTTTTTTCATCGGATTATTTTCAAAGAAAATTGTGGACCTGAGAGAAAAGCTGGTTTTGGGAATTACCGGCTATGACATCAAAAAAGATAAGAGGAAAGTGGTGGAGTACTGCAAAACCATTTCCCCGATAAGTTATGTGAATGATGGAGTCCCAACTTTGATCATTCAGGGAAATAAAGATCAGGTAGTTCCGTTGAAACAATCCAAAAAGCTTCATAGAAAACTTAAAAAAGAAGGGGTACAAAATACCTTGACTATTGTGGAAGATGGTTTACACGGTTTCAGAACGACAGAGAAAGCCGAATTAGATAAAATTGTAGAGGAAATGGTGAGTTTTATTGTTTCGCAGAAGAAATAAAATATAGACCTATTTATATTTTGAAACCGCAAAAGACACAAAAATTCTTAAATACTTAAATTTATTTGAAGTTACTTTATATTATGTTCAATAAAGAACACAAAGATTTTATCTTTTGCAAATGTTTCATTTTCAAATATTAGCTTTTGTGTCTTTTGCGGTTCAAACAATTCTATAAAAACGGATTCATTTTTTGAATCCGTTTTTATATTTTTAAATTTTAGTCAATTTTGCAAACTTCAAAATAAGATTTTTCTCGCCTTCATGCTGGAAAATCACTTTCGCTTTGATATTCTGTGGATCTGTTCCATCCAGGAAAGTCACTTCCCCAATTCCAAAACGGTCGTGTCTCACTTTATCTCCTACTTCAATATCCTGGGAAGAAGCTCCGCTAGGATTAATGATTTTAGCAGTACTTACAGGTTTCAGTTTTCTTGGTTCTGCAATGGGTTTTGAGCTTTCCCCTCTTTCGATGGTTTTCTTCTCCACTTTTTTGAAGCTTCTTGCTTCAGTAGGATATTCATCAAAAATGTTGGACTTGATTCCTGAGTTATTGATGAAACGTTTTTCAATGGCCGGATTGACAAATTCTATAAATTCTTCATCAATCTCACTTAAGAATCTTGAAGGTTCCGCATCCGTAATTTTTCCCCATTGGAAACGTGAAACTGCATAAGAGAAAAACACCTGTTTTTCTGCTCTGGTTAATGCCACATAAAATAAACGCCGCTCTTCTTCCAGATCTTCTCTTGTTGCAGAACTCATAAAGCTCGGAAAAAGATTTTCTTCAAGCCCCACCAAATGAACTACCGGAAACTCCAGTCCTTTGGAAAGGTGAATAGTCATTAAAGAAACCATGTCTTCATCATTCTCCTTATCCTGTGTATCCGCGGAAAGGGCAATATTTTCAAGGAAATTGGATAAACTCGGATCTCCGTCTTCCAGCTGCATTTGCTCTTCAATGAATCCCTGCATAGAGTTCATCAATTCCTGAACGTTTTCCACACGGGAAATTCCTTCCGGAGTCTGGTCATCTTTTAAAAACTTGATCAATCCGCTTCGTTTAGCCACTTCCATTGCCACATTATAAGCAGTTTCAGTCTTCAACAATACCTGGAATGCCTTGATCATAGACCAGAAATCATTCAGTTTGGTTATCACTCCATTATTAAATCCTAAATGAGGTGCATACATCGGAAGATTATCCAATACTTTGGAGACCGACACATTTTGTGAATCTGCAAAAACGATCAGCTTATTCTGAGTGGTATCGCCAATTCCTCTTGCAGGATAATTAATGATCCTCATTAATGCTTCGGAATCATTTTCATTGATCAGAAGTCGAAGGTAAGCCAATAGATCTTTGACCTCTTTTCTTTGATAGAAAGACAAGCCTCCATAGACTTTATAAGGAATATTTTTACGTCTCAACGCGTCCTCAAAAGCACGGGTCTGAGAGTTGGTTCTGTATAAAATGGCAAAATCGCTGTATTTTCTCTGATCTCTGTTGCGAAGTTCCCAGATATTTCCGGCTACGAAATTGGCTTCATCCGCATCGGAAAGAGAGCGGTATACTTTGATTTTATCTCCCTGTTCGTTATCACTGAAAACATTTTTCTTGAATTGCTGCAGGTTTTTGGCAATCACCACATTGGCTGCATTTACAATATTTTGGGTGGAGCGGTAATTTTGTTCAAGGGAAACTGTTTTCGCGTCCGGATAATCTTTCTTAAAATTTAAGATATTATAAATATTGGCTCCACGGAAAGAGTAAATAGATTGCGCATCATCTCCTACCACACAGATATTTTCAAATTTTGAAGCTAATGCTTTTACAATAAGATACTGAGAATGGTTCGTATCCTGATACTCATCCACCAGAATGTATCTGAATCTGTCCTGATATTTTGCCAGTACTTCAGGAAAACGGGTTAGCAATTCATTAGTTTTTAACAATAAGTCGTCAAAATCCATCGCTCCGTTTCTGAAACAGGCTTCCACATATTTCTGATAGATCTGCCCAATGAATTTCATATTCGCTTTTTCATCTGCTTCAATAAGCTCAGGATTGTTGAAATAAGCTTTTACGGTGATCAGGTTGTTTTTATAGGTAGAAATTCTGGCCTGTACTTTTTTAGGTTTATAGAGATCGGCATCAATACTCATGTCTTTCAACACTTTTTTGATAACGTTCAAAGCATCCTGCTGATCATAAATGGTGAAGTTGGAAGGATATCCTAAATAATGGGCTTCACTTCTCAAAATTCTAGCAAAAACGGAGTGGAAGGTACCCATCCAAAGGCTTCTTGCATTGCTGTCTCCTACTACTTTGGCGATACGTTCTTTCATTTCACGTGCCGCCTTATTGGTAAATGTAAGGGCCAGGATATTGAAAGGGTCTACTCCATTCGTGATCAAATGAGCGATACGCATGGTCAGCACACGTGTTTTTCCTGAACCTGCTCCTGCAAGAACCATCAATGGTCCCTGTAATGTGGTAACAGCCTCAAATTGTGATTCATTCAGTCCTTTCAGATAATCCTCCATACAGCAAAAAAATTTGGAACACAAAATTAATGTATTAAAAGGAGAATTCAAATTTTTAAAAGTGCGCTGTCAGATATTTAACAAAATCTGTTTTTAATGAAAATAATCATATCAGTATTGTAACATTTAGCTTATTTTTGACACTAATTGACAAAACAATTTCTACTATAATGAAAAAACGACTTCTTTCTGTTGCTGCTGCAGCTTTCTTTGGGATGGCTTTGAACGCACAACAAATTAAATTCGAAGAGTATGACTTACCAAATGGTTTACACGTAATTCTTCATCAGGATAATTCCGCACCTGTAGTTACTACAGGAGTAATGTACCACGTAGGTGCTAAAGATGAAGTAAAAGGAAGAACCGGTTTTGCTCACTTCTTCGAACATCTTTTATTTGAAGGAACGCCAAACATCAAGAGAGGTGACTGGTTCAAGATTGTTTCTTCCAACGGAGGACAAAACAATGCGAACACTACGAATGACAGAACATATTACTATGAAACTTTCCCTTCCAACAACGAGCAATTAGGACTTTGGATGGAAGCTGAAAGAATGCGTCATGCAGTGATCAACCAAATTGGTGTAGATACTCAAAGAGAAGTAGTAAAAGAAGAAAAGAGATTGAGAATGGATAACCAGCCTTATGGAAATCTTTTCACAACTATTCAAAAGAATCTATTTACCAATCACCCATACAACTGGCCGACTATCGGTTCTATGGAGGATCTGAATGCAGCTAAGCTAGATGAGTTTATTGCATTCTATAAAAAATTCTATGTTCCTAATAATGCTACGTTAGTGGTTGCAGGAGATATCAAGCCTGAGCAGACTAAAAAGTGGATCCAGGAATATTACGGAGGAATTCCAAAAGGGACCGTTTACCCTAAAAACTTCCCTAAAGATACCCCAATCACTCAGGAAAAAGAAGTTACAGCTACAGATCCTAACATCCAGCTTCCTGCTTATGTTTTCGCTTACAGAACTCCGGGAAATAAAGAAAAAGATGCATACATCTTAGATATGCTTTCTTCTTATTTAAGCAGCGGAAAATCTTCTGTATTATATAAAAAATTAGTAGATCAGGATAAGAAAGCGCTTCAGGTAGCGGCTTTCAACCAAGGTCTTGAGGATTATGGTATTTTCGCATTCTTTGCGATCCCAATGGGACAAACTACCAAGCAAACGTTACAAACTGATATTGATGCTGAGATCAAGAAACTTCAGACTACCTTAATTTCTGAGGAGGATTATCAGAAACTTCAGAATCAGTATGAAAACCAGTTCGTTAACGCTAACTCAAGTATTCAGGGAATTGCTGCTTCATTGGCAACAAACCACGTATTGATGGGAGATACTAACCTAATCAACAAGGAAATCGACATTTACAGATCTATCACAAGACAGGATCTTCAAAATGCGGCTAAAAAGTATTTGAATTCTAATCAAAGAATAATCATTAATTACGTACCTGAAAAAAAATAATCTCTAAAACTTAGGTTTTAACAGATGATTTTCAAAAAATAATTTTTTACAATGAAAAAGCAATTAACATATATAGCGGTAGCGTTCTTATTTACAGGGATGCTTTCAGCACAAAAAATTGACCTTAATGCAATGCCAAAACCAGGGCCTACCCCTGCGATCAATATTGCTAAGCCAAAAACTTTCCAATTGAGCAACGGACTTACTGTAATGGTAGTGGAAAACAATAAGTTACCAAGAGTAAGTGCTAACCTTTCTATGGACAGACCTCCATACTACGAAGGAGATGTGACCGGAGTAAGCCAGATCATGGCAGAACAGCTTGAAAATGGGACAAAGAACATCAGCAAAGATGACTTCAATAAAAAAGTAGATTTCTTAGGAGCTAGCTTAAACTTTAACTCAGGAGGTGCTTTTGCAAACTCTCTTTCCAAATATTTCCCTGAAGTTTTAGGATTAATGGCAGACGCTGTTATCAACCCTAACTTTTCGGCTAAAGAGATCCAGGATTCAAAAGAAAGAGCGATTGAAGGATTAAAATCTGAAGAGAAAAACGCTTCATCTATCGCTGATAAAGTTTCAAGAGCTTTGATGTATGGAAAGAATACATCAAGAGGAGAATTTGAAACTGTAGAATCTATCAACAAAATTCAATTGGCTGATGTACAAAATGTTTACAACAAATATTACGCTCCGGACAATGCTTATTTAGTAATTGTTGGAGATGTAAAATTCGACCAGGTGAAATCTTTGGTTGAAAAAACGTTCAGCGGATGGAAAAAATCGAATACCAAGTTTGCAGCTTTAGAACCTGCATCTAATGTGGCTAAAACTGAAATTAACGTTGTAGATGTTCCTTCAGCAGTACAGTCTGTTGTATCGGTGAATAACCTGAACAACCTTAAAATGAAGGATCCTAATTACTTTGCAGCTACAATTGCCAACTACATCTTAGGTGGTGGTGGTGAAGCTAGACTTTTCATGAACCTTCGTGAGAAGAACGGATTTACTTATGGTGCTTATTCAAGCTTAAGCGCAAGCAAATACTCTCCTGAATTCTCAGCTGAAGCAAGCGTAAGAAATGAAGTTACGGATAAAGCGGTTAAGGAATTTATGAATGAGCTTAACGCTATTTCTACTGTAAAACCGGAAGAATTGGAAAATGCTAAAGCTAAATTGAAAGGTTCTTTCATTATGTCTTTAGAACAGCCGGCTACAATTGCAAGATTTGCCTTGAACCAAAAAGTTCAGGATCTTCCTGCTGATTTCTATACAAATTATCTGAAGTCTATCGACAAAGTAACAGCAGCTGATGTTTCTAATGCTGTAAAAACAACTATTTTACCAAACCAAAGCAGAATTTTCATCGCTGGTAAAGCTTCTGATATCTCTGAAGGATTGGAGAAATTAGGATATCCTGTAAAATATTTCGATAAAGAAGCTAATCCTGTTGCAAAGCCAACTGCTCAGAAAGTAGATGCAAGCGTAACAATCGGATCTGTGGCAGATAAATACATCAACGCCATCGGTGGTCTTGCTGCGGTTCAGAAAGTAACGTCTATTTCTTCTGATGCTACTACCAAAGTACAGGGAATGGATATGAATATGAAAATGATCCAGGCCAAAGGCGGTAAAATGGCCATGAACATCAGCATGATGGGAAATACGGTTCAAAAAATCGTTTTTGACGGAAAAGACGGTTATATGGAAGCTCAAGGACAAAAAATGCCTTTGAACGACAAGCAGAAAGCTGAAATGGTTAAAGACACTGAGCTTTTCCCTGAATTAACTTTTGCTAAATCTCCTGAGTATAAACTGGCAGGAATCGAAAAGTATAATAATGAAGATTCTTATGTGGTAAAAGGCGGTAAAACAACCTACTATTACAGCGTAAAAACAGGATTAAAAACCGGAGAGGTAAAAGCTGGAGAAGGAGGATCAGTTCCTACAAGCTATGCAGATTATAAAGATGTATCAGGCGTTAAGCTTCCTTACACCATCATACAGAATATGGGTGGAATGGATATTAACTTAACAGTAAAATCTTACCAGATCAACCAAGCTAAAGATTCTGATTTTAAATAAGAACAGTCTTATATGTATGGAAAAAGCGGCAACAAATGTTGCCGCTTTTATTTTTATCAATATTTGATGATATCTTTTTTTGTTGTTCGATAAAAAAAGACTAAATTTGCCCATTCAAAAAGATATCAGAATTAATGGATACTATATTTACACTATTGATGGTTCTTGTTATGATTGCAAGTGTTTTACTTGTAATTATCATTATGGCTCAAAATCCAAAAGGTGGGGGTCTTTCCAGCACTTTCGGAGGTGCATCATCTGCACAATTTGGAGTACAAAGAACCAATGACTTCATGGAGAAAGCGACATGGACATTAGGAACTGTGATCATCGTTCTTATCCTTTTAAGTGTTGTCATTACTGGTAAACCATCACAAGTGGCTCCAACACAGCAACAGCCAGTGAAGAAAGAAGCTCCTGCACAATCTGCTCCGGCTTCTCAAACCACAACTCCTGTGAAGCCAACTAAATAAGAATATTATTTTACATCATAAAAAAAGCAACTCGTTGAGTTGCTTTTTTATTTCATCTATTCAGACATTCCAATAAGAATCCTGGTCTTTGAAAAACAGACATTCGATAAACGAATCCAAAGACATCATATAAAGGATCTTTTCATCTATCCCGGAAAAGGCTTCAGTAAAAAAATCGGGACGTAATTCCACATTTTCCCGGTCAATAATTAAAATATTATTCGGATTATAAAAAGGGTAATTCCTGATATCTTCATTTGTTGTTATTAATTTTCTTCCAGCAGCAAGCACTTCAAACGTTCTAATGGTTAATCCGTTTTGAAAGGGCTTATTAATATCCAATACTGCTTTCGATTTTTTATAGTAGTCAATGATTTGCTCATGATTCAGCTTTTCAAAACTGACTTTTTTAAGATCAAATTGCTTCATATTTTTATCAAAAAGTTTTTTGAGCTTGAAAGCCGTTCTTCCCATCGCATAATAATAAAAAAAGGACTTCAGGCTAAGCTTATCTGCCACTGATTTCACTTTTTCCCCAACCACATACCGGTCTGTGTGAGCACTTCCGATAAATACGACATCATGCTCAAAATCCTGAAATTCATGATTTGAATCTCTATATTCATCCAGATAAAATAAGGGTCTGAAATGCAAATTATACTTTTGAGTATCACTCCGTTCAAACGTGAATTTTTTATCAAAATATTGTAAATTAGAAATCAAAAGAGGATATTCCGTCAATGGATCAAAATTATAATGAATCATTTCCATGTGTGGATTATTTCTTTTAATTTCTTCAAGGAAAAAAGCAGGAGTGGCTTCTCCTTTGATCAAAAGAAAATAATCATATTTCTTTCCTTGAATTTCTTCTAAAATCTTTTTATAATATTTATGAATCTGTAATTGGTACAGCTTTTTATTAAAACGGATGATTCCTTTTGAAAAATTAGAATTAGAAGGCCTTTCATCATAAAAATCAACCTTTGCACCTAGTTCGGATAGTCTTTTTGCAATGGCTCTTTCATATTTAAAAAAGCTCACGGATAAGAAAAGTATCTTTTTATCTTTTAAGCTGATCATTTTAAAAGCCCTTTAACTTTCATCTCTTCAAGAGATTCTTTGAATTTCACATCTCTGATGTTCTGTTGCAGAACCCAATTGGTAAACTTTCCTATTCCTTCTTCAAAAGATATCCGGGGTTGAAAATTTAACCTGGATTTAATTTTACTGATATCTGCAAAATTATGTCGGATATCTCCCAAACGAAATTGTCCGGAAACATTGATTTCAAAATCCCTGTTGTAAAACTTTTTTAAATTCTCCGCAACGGTAATTACATCTGTAGGAATTCCCGTCCCTACATTAAACACTTCTCCATCGGCTGCATCATTTTCGATACACTTCACAACGGCTTCTACCGCATCATCAACATGAATGAAGTCTCTGGACTCTTTTCCGTCTTCAAAAACGTTGATATCATTTCCGTTAAGGATTTGCGATGAAAAGATGGATAATATTCCCGTATAAGGATTTAATAATGACTGTCCTTCTCCATAAACGTTTTGAAATCTTACAGCAACAGGTGCTACTCCCATGGAAGAACAGGCCGTCATCACCATTTGTTCCTGGGTATATTTGGTAATCCCGTAAATGGATGTAGGATGTATCTTAGATTCTTCATCGGTCGGAAGTGCCTTAAGAAACTGCCCGTCAGGGTATTGTATTTCGAAATGTCCTTTTCTCATTTCCTCTACATTTCTTGGTTTAGGATAGATAAGTCCTAATTCCGGATGAAGATATTTTCCTTCCCCATATACTGCTCTGGAAGAAGCAATGATCACCTTTTTAACATGATGGGGTTTATTCACCAAAAGATCCAGCATTTTTGCCGTCCCGGATACATTGACGCTTGTATATTTTTCAATCTGATACATTGATTGTCCCGTCCCTGTTTCCGCAGCCAAATGCACAATGACATCCTGCCCCTTAATAGCTTTTTCCCAATCTTCAGGACGAACCACGTCACCATTAATGAAATTAACCTGCCCTACAATACTTTTATACAAAGGAGAATCTGTTTCTGGATTCTTCCCATGAATTTGTGAAGAGAGGTTATCTATAACGGTGATTTCATATCCTTTCTTCTTAAGTTGTAAAGACAGCTTGCTTCCAATGAATCCAGCTCCTCCTGTGATTAAAATATTTTTCATACAATCTTAGCTAAACTTTTCCCATTTACCTGTTTCAAAATCATATTTCTTTACAATTCTGGCCGGCGCTCCCACAATGACACAATAATCCGGAAACTCTCCTCTCACCACCGAATTGGCACCTACAATACATTGTTTTCCCAGCTTTGTTCCTGCCATGATGGCTGCTCCCATTCCAATATAGCAATTTTCTCCGATAATCGTATCTTTGATCACATACTCCTGGTTTACGACATGTTTACCGATCTCTTCATAATCATGATCGATATTGGTAATAAATACATTGGCTAAAATCAAAGAGCTTTTGCCAATGATGAGATTTCCTGCCGAAGTAATATGTACATTCTGTGAAATCACAACATCTTCTTGGATATGAATACTTCCCGAACGGTGCACTTCCATTCTCAAGTGCGGAAAAATTCGTACTCTTTTATCAATAAAAACTTTTCTGATTCCCATGAGAAACAATGGTTTGCCCAAATACGAAGGAAATCCAAACTTCCCAAAAAATGGTGCATACAACAATGCCCTTAATGCCCAAAAAAGTTTATATATCATAATTTACGTTTAAAAATTCTTACAACATATTTGATTTTCAAAAACAGGAAAAACAAAATGTATTCTAAGCGGCCGATCCGTTTCGAGTGATACATTTCCCGTAAATTCTTCTGTATGCCTTTTTCCATTTCCGGAAGATTAGCAGACAGTCCCGAAACACCGAAAGATCTTTTCCCACCACCGGTAAAAGCCAATTCTTCTGCTAAGATATACATATTATTGCTTTCAGAAATCCTCATCCAGTAATTTGCATCTTCCGAGTACTTTTGGGCTTCATCAAACCATCCTGTGTTTTCAAGAACTTTTCTTTTAAATAAGGCTGTAGAAGTTTGTCCATCTACCCTTAGAAGTAATTTCCTCAGTGTTATTTTAGCCAAATTATGCTGGTTTATTCGGTAAGGAAACCAGATTTTCTCCCCATTTCTCAAGGCTGTAATAAAGTCTACTTGGAGAAAGTTATCTTTTAAAAATTTCAACTGTTTTTCTGTCTTTTCAGGTAGCCACTCATCATCGGAGTCCAATAAAGCGATATAATCTCCATATGCCACCTTCATTCCTGTATTCCTTGCCTTTGAAACACCTCCATTGGGTTGATCAATGATTCTGATATTCATTTCCGGATGGCTTTCCATATATTCCTGAACCAGCTTCTTACTTTGATCTGTAGAACCGTCATTCACAATGAGGACTTCAAATTCCTGCACACCAATTGTTTGAGCTTTAATTGAATTTAAAGCATTTATAATGGTTCTTTCTGCATTGTACATAGGAATTATTACGGAAATCATTATGTTTGATTTAAGGATTAAGAACTTCCTTCATCATAAGGCAGTCTATTCATAATAGATCTTCCTAAGGAAATCTCATCAGCATATTCCAGCTCGTCTCCTACTGAAATCCCTCTGGCAATACTTGAAAATTTCACTTCAAAGCCTTTGAATTTTTTATAAATGTAATAAGCAGTAGTGTCGCCTTCCATAGTCGCACTTAAGGCAAATATGAACTCTCTGACTTTACCTTCATTCAATTTCCTCTCTATGCTCGGAATATTAAGCTGGTTTGGTCCTACCCCTTCCATCGGAGAGATTTTCCCACCTAAAATCAGGTATTTACCGGTATATTTCCCAGTATTTTCAATAGCGATTACGTCCCTTACGTCTTCCACAATACAGATCAGTTCATCATTTCTCTTAGGATTGCTGCAAATCTCGCAGGTATCAAAATCAGAAAAATTATGGCATTCTTTACAATATTTGATCTCGTTGACAAGATTAATAAGGGAATTTCCCAGACTGACTGCTCTGGAATTGGGCTGTTTTAATAAATGTAATGCTAAACGCAAAGCTGTTTTCCTGCCGATTCCGGGCAATCCTGAAATTTCATCCACTGCTTTTGCTAAAACTTTACTAGGATAATCCATAATGACAAAAATAACACAAAAAGATGAGTATTCATGGTTTATAACGCTTAAAATCACCCTCAATTCCCCATAAAATGTTATCTTTGAAAGGAAAATATGAAAAAAATAAACTAAATGGTACTTAACAATCTTAATTATCCTCTTGATTTCAAGTTTAAAATCACCACATTATCCAGCGACTTTAATATTACGGACAGAAATGGAAATTATGTAGCGTATGTCCGTCAAAAAATGTTCAAGCTTAAAGAGGATGTTATTGTATTTAATGACGAAAGCAAATCCAAAGAGCTTTTCAGGATCAAAGCCAATCAATGGATTGATTTCAATGCTTCTTATTCTTTAAATGATCTCATCAACAATAAAAACTTCGGAAGATTGGCCAGAAAAGGAATGCGTTCTCTTTGGAAATCAACGTACAATATCCTGGATGCAAATGATCAGCCTAAATTTACGGTAATGGAAGACAACGCATGGGTAAAATTCTTCGACGGAGTGGTAGGTGAAATTCCTATTATCGGGATGTTTACCGGATATTTTCTAAACCCGTCTTACACGGTAAAAGGAATGGACGGAAAAGAATATTTTAAATTAAAGAAAATGCCTTCTTTCTTTGGCAGAAGATTCCAACTGGATAGAATCATCGATATTGACGATGAAGATGAAAGCTTAGTTGTTCTTTCATTACTAATGATGGTGCTTCTGGAAAGAGCAAGAGGCTAAAAACCGCACAGACAATGAAATATATAATCATTCCCTTGTCAGCATTCATGCTGATGGCCTGTAAAAAGGACAAAGAAACAGTTTCCAATCCTTCACCTGCAGATTCCTTGAGTGTGAAGCAGGATTCCGTAACCGTTGATACTGTTGCGAGTGGGAAAATTTTAGTTGAAGTTTTTCCATTCCCAAAGGAAATTAAAGAATGTTCATGCTATTTCGCCAGAAACAAAGCCGATTTTGAAGCTGAAAAATATATTTATGCCGACGATGCCGGAAAAACAGCGTATATGAAACTGGATGGGCAAAGACTTGCTATGAACCTTATTTCTTCCAATGATATGGAAGTAGATGAAGAGCTAAGTAAAGAAATAGAAAATGAAAACTACAAGATCTCTGTAAAGGGTAAAAAAATAAAAAGTGAAGAAGCCTTATTATTCGAAGGTACTTTAACCATTGAAAAAGCCGACGGAACTATAGTATCCACTCCGATTTATGGAGAATGCGGATGTTAGAAAAGTAAAAGCGAAGAAAAGGCAAGTTTGCAATCTTATAACTATAGTTTAACGATTTGCAATTTCACGATTTTGCTTTTTTACAATTTAGCTGAATAAGAAAAAGAATGCTCCTGAATTTACGGGAGCGTTTTTTATTTTGTAATTTTGAGAAAAATAAAATTTTTATGGAATTATCCAATATAGAACCACAAATCATCTGGAAAAACTTCTCCAAACTTAATGCTGTTCCGAGACCTTCTAAAAAAGAGGGAAAAGTAATTGCGTTCATCAAAGAATTTGGGGAAAATCTGGGATTGGAAACTACTGTAGATGAAGTAGGAAATGTTATCATTAAAAAACCAGCTACTGCCGGAATGGAAAACCGAAAATCGGTTATCCTTCAGTCTCACCTGGATATGGTTTGCCAAAAGAACAATGACATCAATTTTGATTTTGACACAGAAGGAATCAAAATGGAAGTTGATGGAGACTGGGTGAAAGCAAAAGGAACCACTTTAGGTGCTGATAACGGTTTAGGAGTGGCAACTATTATGTCTATCCTGGAAAGTTCAGATATTCCGCACCCTGCACTGGAAGCTCTTTTTACGATTGATGAAGAAACAGGAATGACCGGAGCTCTGGGTTTAAAGCCAGGACAACTTACAGGAGACATCCTTTTGAACCTTGATACGGAAGAAGATGATGAGATCGATATAGGTTGTGCAGGTGGAATTGATGTAACCATTACTCAGAATTATGAAGTGGAAGCTGCAAAAGGGCAAATCGTAAGAATAGAAGTGAAAGGGTTACAGGGAGGACACTCTGGAATGGATATTCATAAAGGCCTGGGAAATTCTAATATCATTTTAGGAAGGTTGCTTTATGCGGGTCTGGAGAAAGAAAACATCCAACTTATTTCTATCGACGGAGGCGGCTTAAGAAATGCTATTCCGAGAGAAGCGGTTGCTTTGGTTTCTGTTCGGAACGCTAATGAATTCATTGAAGAGACCACTCAACTGAAAAAAGAAATCTTAGAAGAATTTGCAACGGTTGAACCTAACATTCACATTAATTTAGAAAACTCAACAAGTTCCGAAAAAGCTCTTTCTGAGGAAGATTCAAGAAAAATCATTTTAGTATTGAAATCTCTTCACAATGGAGTGTATAGAATGAGTCCGGATGTGAAAGACCTTGTAGAATCTTCCAATAACGTAGCAAGAGTAGAATTAAAAGGCGGAGAATTAAAAATCTTAAACCTTTCCAGATCATCGGTAGAATCTACAAAGAATTCTGTAGCAGAACAATTGAAATCAGTTGGAGAATTGGCAGGAATGAAAGTAGAATTCAGCGGTTCCTATCCTGGATGGAAGCCAAAGCCAGGTTCAGAAATCGTGCAGTTGATGGAGAAAATCTACACAGAGAAATTCGGTGAGAAACCTCACGTTGTAGCTTGTCATGCAGGATTAGAATGTGGAATTATTGGAGCGAATTATCCTGAAATGGAAATGGTGAGCTTTGGTCCTACCATCAGAGGAGCGCATTCTCCGGATGAAAAGGCAAACATTCCTTCCGCACAGAAATTCTGGAGTTTCACTAAGGACATTTTAGCGAATATTCCTGTTAAAAATTAAAAATCTGTTCAATGGATCCGATAATTTGGAAAGGTATACTATATCATTCTCTTGAATATTTCAATCTGATTGAAAGTGAGAAGAATTATGTGGCTACCTCAAGAATTATCGGTTCATTCGAAGATAAAATTTATTTTGTCAATTATCATATAACAATCGATAAGGATTGGCTCGTTCAAAATTTCACCATTGAATATGAAATTAATGGAACAAAATCAAAAGTTGAAGGAATAAAAAATGGAAATGACTGGGAAATTAACGGAACAAAACGTCCTGAATTTTCAAATTTCAGATACATCGATATTTCTTTAACGCCTTTTACCAATACATTACCTATCAATAATTTAAAATTATCTGAAAATCAATCCGGAGAAATAAATGTTATTTATATCAACATTTTAGAGAATATAATCAAGCCGGTAAAGCAACAATATACCCAAATAAGCAAATCCGAATATTTATATGAGAACATTCCTAAAAATTTTGAAGCAAAAATTTCGGTTGATAATTTAGGGTTAATTGAATATTATCCGGATCTTTTTGAAAAAAAACACAATATAGATTAATAAAATTATAATGAAAAGTATTACAGTATTCTGTGGGTCCAGCTTTGGCTCCAATGATATTTATAAAGAACAAGCCAGTTTACTCGGACGCACATTATCTCAACAAGATATCCAGTTAGTTTATGGCGGAGCAGATGTCGGATTAATGGGAGCTGTTGCAGACGGAGCCTTACAAGAAGGCGGAAAAGTAATTGGTGTACTGCCTTATTTCTTACAATCCAAAGAAATCGCCCATAAAAATCTCACCGAACTCATCCTCGTGGAAAGTATGCACGAAAGAAAAACCAAAATGAATGAGCTATGCGACGGAGTGATCGTTCTTCCCGGAGGTTATGGAACATTGGAAGAATTCTTCGAAATGATCACTTGGGCACAGTTAGGCCTTCATCAAAAACCCATTGCCGTTTTAAATATTGACGGCTTTTACGATGACCTGATTAAGCTTGTTCAAACCATGGTGGATAAAGGATTTTTAAAACAGGTTAACCGTGATATGCTGCTGATGAGTGATAACATTGATGAATTACTGGAGAAGATGAGAAATTATCAGGCACCTACGGTTGGAAAGTGGATTTCTAAGGAAAAAATTTAATAAAAAAATAGGTATTCATGAATACCTATTTTTTTATTATCGAAAAATTCCAGATAAAAGGCTAATTTTATCTGAATATTCAGAATTATTTCAATTGGGTAAAAAGTACTGAATACCAGAAAAGACATTCTGAAATACACCAACAACATCACAAAACAATCTGATATATGAAAACAGTTGCAAACTTTTTTTGTCTGATATTATTTTTCAGTTTCTTTTGGAGCTTTTCACAGAATCAAAATCTCTTGACAGATGGAAATATAAAAACAGACAATCCATTACAATCTGAACTTGACCTGGAAGTAGATAAATATGTAAAAAAATACTACGAAGATCCCAAAGCTGTAGGACTCTCTATCGGAATTACAATAAAAGGCAAAGATTATTACTACAATTATGGACAATTAGAATATGGAAAGCAGGTGCTTCCTAATAATAAAACCATTTATGAAATAGGTTCCATTACCAAAACATTTACAGGAATTCTCGCTGCCCAAGCTATTTTAGATAAAAAAATAAGGATGGAAGATGATATCCGGAAGTACCTTCCTGAGAATTATCCCAATTTACAATATAATAACCATCCTATTGCAATAGTACACCTAGCTAACCATACTTCAAGAATTACAAGAATTTTCCCTAATCTTTATGAAAGACAGGATTATATAGAACTTAATCCGTTCAGCAATTACTCCAAAAAAATGTTCTATGAAGGACTGAAAAATATGAAAATGGATACATTGCCAGGAGTAAAATACACCTATTCTAATATGGCCGTCAATTTATTAGGCTATATTCTTGAGGACGTCTATCATGAAAACTATTTTTCACTGGTCAGAAAATACATTCTAAAACCTCTGCAAATGAATAACACAACAGTAAGTCTTACAGATGTTGACAAAAATAATATTGCCAAAGCCCATAACAATAACAGAGAAGTAACACCCTATTGGGACTTCTCAGAATTGGTGGCCACCGGAGAATTAAAGTCCAATACCAGCGATATGATTAAATATATCAAAGCCAATATTTCCGAAAACCAATTGAATATTTCATTATCTCACAAGTATACATTTGAGGGAGAAGACGGTGCTCTTGGACTCAATTGGTTCTTTCATACGACTAAAAACGGGAATACCATGTATGAGCATACTGGTGGAACAGGTGGATCAAGAAGTTCTCTGGAATTCTTTCCCAAACTTCAGTCAGGATTTATTATATTGACCAATAGTCTTGCTAACAGAAAAATTTTAGAAAAAGATCTGTCTGCATCGGTTGAAAAAATATCCTCAAAATAAGAAACCCATCCGAAAAACTCGAACGGGTTTCTTATTAAGATTAAAAAATATTTTCTAAGGATACGGAGCAATCTCCACTTCCAGCCCTTCCATTTCTGGTATAATATGCAATTGGCATCCCAATCTGCTATTGTCCTTCACATGGAAAGCTTCCGCCAACATTGCATCTTCTTCATCGCCCATCGGTTCTAAGCCGGGATCGTTAACTACATATACCTGACAAGAAGCACACATCGCCATTCCACCACAAACCCCGATTGTCCCCTCTTCAGCTAATTCATAAGAACGGATCACTTCCATTAAGTTCATGGACATATCCGTTGGAGCAATAATATCATGGGTAATCCCCTCTCTATCGGTAATTTTTATATTGATATCAGACATAATTTTGCAAAATTAGTCAATTTTTTTCACAACAGCTTTTTCTGCTTCCTTACGGCTTCCGTCGAATCCATCTACACCACTTACTGTTGTATACTTTAATACATATTTTTTACCCGGATTCAGCCTGTTATAAACACTCTGACACATTAACGTAGCTTCATGGAAACCACACAGGATCAATTTCAATTTTCCAGGATAAGTATTGATATCTCCGATAGCATAAATACCATCAATATTCGTCTGATAATCTAAAGCATTGTTCACAACGATCGCATTTTTCTCGATATTCAGTCCCCAGTTTCCGATCTCTCCTAATTTTGGCGTTAATCCAAATAAAGGAATGAAATAATCCGTTTCAATATCATAAGCTTCCTGGCCTTCAACTTCTACTGTGATTGCTTCTACTTTACCATCTCCTTTGATCGCCGTAACCTCAGCAGGAGTGATTAATTTGATTTTTCCTTCATTTTTCAGATCCTGAACTTTCTCTACAGAATCCAAAGCTCCTCTGAACTCGTTTCTTCTGTGGATCAAAGTAACTTCGCTCGCCACATTAGACAGGAAAATACTCCAGTCCAGCGCAGAATCTCCACCTCCGGCAATCACTACTTTTTTGTTTCTGAAATGTTCAGGTTCTTTCACAAAATATTCAAGACCTTTCTCTTCATAGTCTGCAATATTTTCAATGGTTGGTTTTCTAGGTTCAAAAGTACCTAAACCTCCTGCAATAGCAATGGCTTTAGCTCTGTGCACAGTTCCCTTGTTGGTAATCACCTCAAACCATTCATCATCTACTTTAGTATAAGAAACCGCTGTTTCACCTAAGGTAAACCCTGGCTGAAACTGCTTGATCTGTTCCATTAAATTATCTACCAATTCCCCTGCATTTACCGATGGATAACCCGGAATATCAAAAATAGGTTTTTTAGGATAAAGCTCTGCCAATTGTCCTCCCGGTTGAGGAAGTGCATCTATGATATGGCACTTCATTTTAAGTAAACCTGCTTCAAACACAGCAAAAAGCCCGGTTGGCCCGGCTCCTATGATCAATATATCGGTAGTTATCATAATAATAAGATAATTTAATTATATGTGTAACTGCAAATTTACTAATTTTAATGCGAAGCATATTTAATTGAGTCTAAATAAAAACCTGAGATTTATCAAATATCACCAAAAAGAATAAAGATGTTAAATTTGGCAACCTTTTTGTAAAATTCAAATTATGAAGAAAATTTTAAATATCATTGCAATATTCATATTCAGTTTTGGCTTTGGCCAGATAGACAATATTGCAGACGGAGAATCCATCACATTTAGAATTCATTACGGATTTTTGAATGCAGGAACAGCGAACCTGACGACTCAAAAAACCAACTATAAAGGAGTCCCTCATCTTTATGCAAAAGGAACCGGACAAACAACCGGTGCCGTAAAAGCTTTCTTCAAAGTGGAAGACCTGTATGAAAGTTTTATTAACATCAATACCGAGTTACCGAGTTTTTATGTAAGGAATGTAAAAGAAGGTGGCTATCGTCAACATTTTGAAACTACGTTCAATCATGATAATAATACGTTGATTTTAACGGATAAAAAGAATCCTGCCAATGGCTCCAAAGTCATCAAATCTGTGAAAGGAGTCCAAGATATGCTTTCATGCTTTTATTTCCTGAGAAGTAAAAGTCCAAGTGAGCTAAAAGTTGGAACCGTAATCAATATGAATGTTTGGATTGATGATGAGATGTTTCCTTTTCAGCTGAAAGTAATAGGAACGGAAAACCTGAAAACAAAATTCGGAACCATCAATTGTTTAAAAATCATTCCGTCTGTGAAAAGCGGTAGGGTTTTTAAAGAGAAAGAAGGGGTAACAATGTGGGTTTCAAATGATGCTAATCATATTCCGGTCTTATTAAAAGCAGAATTGGCTGTAGGATCATTAAAAGCAAGTATTGACAGTTATAAAAATGTAAAATATCCCTTAAAGTTTACAAAATAATAGATCCCTACTCAAAAAATAATAAATGTCTGTAAAAAATTACAGACATTTTTTGTGTTTGAAATGTAACAGTTGACTGAATTGGATTGTCATGTCTATATAACGCTAAGAAACATGAAATCCAGTCTCCTCACTATTATATTATTATTCTCTTTTTCTTTCTTGTATTCACAGAAAAAAGAACAGGATAATATCACCAGAAAAAAAATTACCATTACTAAAACAACATCATCCCCAAAAATTGATGGTATTCTTGATGATCCGGAATGGCAGAACGCTCCGATAGCAACTCATTTTATTGAAAGAAATCCAAATAATGGAAAGCCACAGGATGATTCCATAAAAACAGAAGTGAGGATTTTGTATGATGATACGGGAATTTATTTCGGGGCTCAGATGTATGATCCAACTCCCCAGAAAGTAGCCAAAGAACTCACAGAGAGAGACGGAATTAATAATGATGATTTTTTCGGGGTTACTTTGAACGGATATAACGATAAACAACAAAGTCTTGAATTTGTAGTCACCGCTGCCGGAGTTCAGTTTGATGCTAAAATCACCAGCGATGGTGAAGATGAATCCTGGAATTCAATTTGGTATAGCGGAGCCAAAATTAATGATAAAGGCTGGTCTGCTGAAATTAAAATCCCTTACTCTGAATTAAGATTCCCAGACAGCAATGTACAGGAGTGGGGAATGAATATGTTCCGCAGAATCCAAAGGATAAAAGCCTCTTATGACTGGAATTTTGTAGATAATCAAAAGAATTCTTATACGCTGTTTGACGGGGTTTTACAGGGCATTGAAAACATCAATCCTCCTACCCGGTTATCTTTCACACCTTATTTTTCTACCTATGTGAATAATTTTGACGGAAAAACCACTTCCAGCTTCAATGGCGGAATGGATGTAAAATATGGAATCAATGATGCTTTTACGTTTGACATGACTTTAATTCCCGATTTCGGGCAGGCCAATTTTGATAATTCAATTTTAAACTTAACTCCTTTTGAACAACAGTTTTCTGAACAAAGAACGTTTTTCACAGAAGGAACAGAGCTTTTTAGTAAAGGCGGTATGTTCTATTCCCGAAGAGTGGGTGGTGAACCTACAGGATATCCGGTTACCAATGAAAAGGAAGAAGTGTTGGAATATCCGTCAAAAGTAAAGCTGTTTAATGCTTTCAAAATTTCAGGAAGGACCAAAAGCGGATTAGGAATAGGATTTTTCAATGGGGTAACCCAGAAAATGGAAGCAACCATCATTAATTATGAAACTGGTGAAAAGAGAAAAGAGGTTGTGGAACCATGGACGAATTACAGCGTTTTGGTATTTGATCAAAGATTCAACGGAAATTCTTCTGTTTCTTTAGTGAATACCAATGTAACGAGAGACGGCAACTTTCGCGATGCCAATGCAACCGGCATTCTCTGGGACATCAACAATAAGAAAAACACCTATAAAACCTTTGGAAGCCTAAAAGGAAGCTGGGTAATGAACGGTGAAACAAAATTCGGGACCCGCGGAGAAGCCGGACTTGAAAAGATTGCCGGGAAAAACCGTTTTTCACTGAACGGAAATGTAACCACCAAAGACTGGAATATCAATGACCTTGGATTTTCCACCAAGACCAATTTTGCCAATTATAATGCATGGTATGGCTACAGGATTTTACAACCGACTGAGAAATTCAATAATGTTTATCTCAATTTCAATATCAATTATTATCATAGACTGGAACCTTTTATATTTTCGAATCTTATCTTCAATAATAACAATAGCTTCACAGATAAAAAGTTCAGAGTTTTCGGAGGAGGAATTGAATTTACACCTTTCGGGCAGAATGATATTTATGAACCCAGAACTTTCGGAAGGCATCTTAAGGTTCCCGGATATTTTGATTCATGGGTATGGTTTGAAAGTGACAGCAGAAAGAAGCTTCAGTATAATTTTACCGTAGATTACTATGCGTTTAACGAAAAAGGAAGAAATCAGGTTTTCACCAATTTCGGACTTCGCTACCGGTTTTCAGATAAATTCAATGTGCATTGGACTTTTAATCCCAGCTTCAGTAATAATGAAACAGGTTTTGCAGGGAAAAATGACACGGATATTTTTATCGGAAGAAGGCAAAGAAATACTTATGAAAATGCATTAACCTCAAAATATACTTTCAACGAAAAAATGGCTTTGTCTTTAGCTTTCCGCCACTATTTCTCGGATGTTACCTACAAACAATTTTATACGCTTAATCAGGATGGAAGCTTAACAGACACCGCTCTTTTTGATAAAAACTTAAACGGAACCTACAATGCATGGAATGTTGACCTAAGATTTTCATGGTGGTTTGCTCCGGGAAGTCAGTTGACATTACTCTACAGAAATGCCACCTCCAACTATCTTGAAACTTCAAGGCTAAGTGTAAAAAACAATTATGATGTTCTTTTCAATGAACCGATGGTGAATAATTTTTCTTTAAAGCTGACTTACTTTTTAGATTACAACAGAGTGAAAAACTGGACGAAAAAGAAAACTAAAAGTTAACAGAAGGATAAGGATTATATTTTAACACAAAAATTTTTAACCTTTTGGGGTTATACACATAACTATAAAAATCAGTTTTTAATTACGTTTTGTTTCTTAGGTCAGTAATTAAAAACAAAAACCTCCGGAATTCCGGAGGTTTGATTTTTTATAATGTTTTAAATTGCTCTAGTGTTCTGATATCATTCTCAAAGAACATTCTGATATCGCTCATTTGATAAAGAAGCATTACGATTCTTTCAATACCCATTCCGAATGCATACCCTGAATATTTTTCAGCATCAATATTCACGTTTTTCAGAACAGCAGGGTCTACCATTCCACAACCCATGATTTCCAACCAGCCCGTCCCTTTTGTAATTCTGTAATCGGTTTCGGAGTTTAATCCCCAATATACATCAATTTCTGCACTTGGCTCTGTGAACGGGAAATAAGAAGGTCTCATTCTGATTTTAGACTTTCCGAAAAGTTCCGTTGTAAAGAACTGGATCGTTTGCTTTAGATCTGCGAAACTTACATTTTCGTCAATATACAATCCTTCAATCTGATGGAAGATACAGTGAGAACGTGAAGAAACGGCCTCATTTCTGAATACTCTTCCCGGGGATAAAATCCTGATAGGAGGTTGGTTTTGCTCCATATAACGGATCTGTACCGAAGAAGTATGAGTTCTTAAAAGGATATCCGGATTCTGCTCAATAAAGAACGTATCCTGCATATCTCTTGCCGGGTGATATTCCGGAAGATTAAGAGCCGTAAAGTTATGCCAGTCATCTTCAATCTCCGGTCCATCTGCAACAGCGAACCCGATAGATTTGAAAATTTCAATAATTCTGTTTTTAACCAGGTTGATCGGGTGTCTTGAACCTAGATCCAGCGGAAAGGCAGGTCTCGTAAGATCTTCTTTCTCTACAACAATAGAAGATTCAGAAGCATTTTTTAAATCTTCTAATTTTACAGCTACTGCTTGTTTCAGAGAATTAATTTTTTGTCCAAATTCTTTTTTCTGGTCATTGGGAACTTCTTTAAATTTCTCAAAAAAATCATTCAGAACTCCTTTTTTCCCATTATACTTAATTCGGAAATTTTCTATTTCCTCTTTTGATGTAGCATTGAAACTGTTTACTTCGACTAATAATTCTTCTATCTTTTCTATCATTGTCTTACCCTTTCAAAAATGTTTTGCAAAAATACGGTTTTTCGGTGTAATAATTTTCTTTATTTTTCATAAAAAATCTGCCCCTTTATCGGAGGCAGACTTCAATCACTTATTTCACTTAAATAAAAAAATTATTTTTTTTCTAAAGCTTTGATATTGATCTGAAGAGTCACCTCATCCTTAATCACCCCATTCTCTGCAGGAGCCTGGAATTTCACACCAAACTCTTCTCTTTTAATATCTTTGGGCTCAGTGGCAATGCTTACTTCTCCTCCTTCTTTCACAGAAACATTGGCCTTAAACTGAGTAGGTTTTGTAATTCCTTTGATCGTTAAATTACCGTCTAAAAGAGTATTGTAATCTCCTTCTGTAGCAGGGGTAACTTTAGTAATTTCATAAGAAGCCGTCGGGAATTTATCTACTTCAAAAAAATCTCCACTTTTCAGGTGACCATTTAATTTCCCTAACTGTTCCGCATCATCTTTCAAATCAACAGAGGTTAAAGAACTCATATCCGCAACAAACTTTCCACTTTCAAGCTTCCCGTCCTTCACGGTTACATCACCACTTTCAAATTTAATGGTCCCGAAATGGCTTGTGCTTTCGGATTTAAATATTTTATATCCCTTCCACTCCACTTTACTGTTTAAAGTATCCACTGTATACTGGACCCCTTCTTTCGTAGTCGTCACTTCATTATTTTCGCTGGTAAGAGGTTTATCTTTATTACAGGAAATGGTAACAGCTGCGATAAAAAGGCCGGAAATAGCCAGGGAAAACAGTTTTTTTCTCATTTTTTGATATGTTTTTAATACTCCCGCTAATATAATAAAAAATTTTATTATTTTGTAAAAATAGTACATTTGTAATATGCTATTAGAAATAAACAATCTTCATTTTTCATATTCTAAAGAAAAGCCCCTGTTTCAGAACCTCAATCTGAAATTTGAAGAGGGCAAAATCATTGCATTGGCAGGAGAAAGCGGATGCGGAAAATCCACATTATTAAGTTTGATTTACGGTCTTTTAGACTGGGAAAGCGGTGAAATTATCTTCAATGGTACTCCACTTTTAGGTCCGAAAGGAAACCTGGTTCCCGGAGAAGCCGAAATGAAATTTGTTGCCCAGAACTTTGACCTGATGCCCTATGCTACCGTGGCTGAGAATGTGGGGAAATTTATTTCAAACATCAATTTAACCAAGAAAAAAGAAACCGTCCAGGAACTTTTGGAAGTGGTGGGATTGGAAGAATTTGCTTCTACTCTTCCTAAATATCTAAGTGGCGGACAACAGCAAAGAGTGGCCATTGCAAGAGCGCTTTCCGTGATGCCTAAACTGCTTATCCTCGATGAACCATTCAGCAATCTTGATTTTTCAAGAAAAATAGAGCTTCGTGAAAGACTTTTCCGATATGTGAAACAAAATAATATCTCACTGATTATCTCCACCCATGAACTCCAGGATATTATTCCATGGCTGGATCAGGTCGTGATTCTTCAAAACGGAAGACTGATCCAAAATGACCATCCGGAAGAAACCTATAAAAGGCCTTACAATACATATGTAGCCAAACTTTTCGGAGAAGTGAATATTTTTACTGAGGAGGAGATTTCAGATTTTGGACTTACAAAATTCTCTTTCTATCCGCATGAGATCAAAATTTCCGATATAGGAATGGACTCCGAACTTTTGGAAAGCCGGTTTGCAGGGAATCATTACTGGAATAAAATCAGCGTGAAAAATAAAGAATTAGTGGTTTACACGGATAAAAAACTGGAAAATCCAATTAAGGTTTCATTTGTATAAAGGTAAAATTGCAAAACATTAAAATTGCTAATTTGTCTTTTCGCAGTTTTGCAATCAGTCCATAACCATCACATTTACTATCAGTTATTGTTAATTTGTGGATAAAAATCTATAAATAAAAAGTATAGTTTTTAAAACTTTTCCTTACATTTGTAATTCTACAGTATAAGGAAATTTTTGGTTAATTCTCTTTCTGCCTTTAAGACGAAAATTAGCAGCACTGCAATCTAGTCTTTGAAAGATTACACTGTCCAATTTTTTCCTTTTTTTTATGTCTGAAAAATAAAAATGTGTCCTAAGACACATTTCTATAGTAAGTTTTCTAAGCCTTTTTCACAAACTCAGACTTTAAAGCCATGGAACCAAATCCATCAATTTTACAGTCGATATTATGATCACTATTAAAGTTCAAACGGATATTTTTCACTTTCGTACCTGCTTTTACAGGTTTCGGCGCTCCTTTTACAGGCAGGTCTTTAATAACCACTACAGAATCTCCATCCTGAAGCTCATTCCCGTTAGAGTCCAATATTTTGCCGGCATTGGCAGCTTCAGCAGCCGCTTCTTCCGGGTTCCATTCGTGAAAACATTGTGAACACACCATCATATTATCACTTGGATAGGTAAATTCTGAACCGCATTTCGGACAAAGTACAGTATCACTCATATTTTAATTTTTTGCAAAGATAATTTTAATAATTTTAATTAAAACTTTAAATATGAGAAACGCTCGAAGAACTTTCCTAGTGATTTCAATAGTACTATTTGTATGGTTATTAGCACAAAGGTTTACTGAAATTGACCTTATTCCCAATTATTCCCGAGCTCTTGCCAGTGAAGACATTTCAAAAGTTGATAATTTTAATGACATCAATAAATTGAAAGAGTTCACAAAATCAAAAATTTATCATTTTCAAAGAATCAATAAAGAAAGATCAGATACGGCATATAAACAAATGTTGATAATATTTATATTAATTGCTATTCAGTTATTTCTATATGTTACTGCAAACAAATTAAAAAATCCCAGTAGCATCTTAGATAAAAAATAAACTATTTTTCATAGATCTTTCTTAAAATCGTACCTTTGCAAATTCAAATTGAAGAACCTAATCTTATGGAACTTATACACAGAAATCTGGCGATCGGTATTCACGATGCTTTACAGGAAACGTTTTTTGAGAAAAACAAATATGCAGATAAAGTGATCGAAAGGCTTTTAAAGGCCAATAGAAAATGGGGAAGCCAGGACAGAGCTGTTGTTTCTGAGATTTTCTATAACATCATCCGTTGGAAAAAACGCCTTGAATATTATATGGGAGAAGGGGTGAAACCCGGAAATGTATATAAACTTATTCTTGCCTATCTGCTTTGGAGTGAAACCAGATTTAAAAAGTTTGATGAATTCGACGGGATAAAAACAGCCGATATCATCACCAAACTCAAGAAAGGTACGGTTCCTACAAAAGCTATTGAATATTCTATTCCGGATTGGCTGGCTGAAACACTGGAAAAAGAACTAGGCGCGGGGTGGGAAAAAGAAATGAAAGCTTTAAATGAGCAGGCTCCAACCGTTTTAAGAGCCAATTCTTTAAAAACCTCCACCAAAGAACTTATTTCAGACCTTTCTGATGAAAATATTGTTTCCTACAGCATTAAAAATTATCCTGATGCAGTACAGCTGGAGGAAAAGAAAAACGTTTTCCTTACTACCGCTTTCAAAGACGGATTATTTGAAGTTCAGGATGCTTCTTCCCAAAAAATCGGGTATTTCCTTGATGTGAAAGAAGGACAAAGAGTTGTGGATGCGTGTGCAGGAGCAGGAGGAAAGACACTTCACCTGGCCGCATTAATGCAAAATAAAGGACAGATCATCGCTTTAGATATTTTCGAATGGAAATTAGCAGAATTGAAGCGCCGTGCTAAAAGAGCCGGTGCACACAATATTGAAACCCGTATGATCTCGGACAATAAAGTGATCAAACGTCTTTATGATAAAGCAGACAGACTATTAATTGATGCACCATGTTCCGGCTTAGGGGTTCTGAAAAGAAACCCTGATAGTAAATGGAAAATTGATCAGGATTTTATCGACCGAATTAAAAAAGAACAGCAGCAAATTCTTCAGGATTATTCCAAGATTCTTAAAAAGGGAGGAAAGATGGTTTATGCTACATGCTCTATCCTGCCTTCTGAAAATAATGAGCAAGTGGAAGAATTCCTAAGAAATAACCCTGGCTTCAAAATGATCAAAGATGAAAAAGTAATGCCTAGCCAAGGATATGACGGGTTTTATATGGCTTTGATCGAAAGAGTTTCTTAACAGAAAAACGTACACTTATATTATATAAATGAACTACTCCATTTAGGAGTAGTTTTTTTGTTTTTGGAGCACCTATATGTTATTTTTTATCCTCATGTAACTTCATCGAAATATTTTCTACTTATTAAAAAAGGTTAAAAACCGGTTTAGTATTCACATTATTGTGATTTCACCTGTAAAAATTACCTTTGTGAAAAATTGATGATCATGCCCAAAAGAATTATACAAATCTTCTTACTCTTCCTATTTTGTCTAAGTTATTCTCAGACTTACGAAATCCAATATTTAAGTTCCAGCAACGGAAAAGTATCTCCGGAACAAACTCCTACACTGGTTTGGGTAAATGAAAAAGAAAATTTCATATTAAACAATAAGATCCGGGAACAGAAAAGCGATTATCCTTTTGAAATCACCAAGATTGAAAAACCTTCCAATACTATTGTTTCTTATGGATTTCTGAAGCCGGGAGAGATTATTTCCACTTCAGATGCGGAATCCATAGGTAAACAAAATTTTGAGCTTACCAACGAGACCAAAAAGATTTTAGGGTACAACTGTAAAAAAGCAGTTACTAAAATCAACTCCAACACTATTGAAGTATGGTATACCAATGATTTAAAAATTAATGGAGGCCCCTCAAACTTAGGTCAGAAACTTGGCTTGGTGTTAGAAATTGAAAGAAATAAAAATTCAGCAACTACGGCCAATTCTATTAAAAAAGTGAAAAAGACGAATATTGAAGATATTCTAAAGGGCTCGATTAACACTACCGATCTGCTTGGATACAGAGATCTACTATGGAAAAGCAGGTTCACAACGTTAAAGGTATTTGAAAATGAAACCATTAACTTTTCTGAGGAGTCAAAATCCGATGAAACCACCAAAAGATTTGCGAATGGAACCATCATTCTTAAAAAAGTAAAATTCCCTGCGATTTCAGAAGGTGAAAACATCTTTGTAGAATTGAAGCAACAATCCAATGGAGATGCATATGACAGAACAGGAACCGTTTTCTTTATTCCACAAGATAAGTCCCAGTCGTTTTTTGATGGGCTGGAAAAAGGGGTAAAAACACTTCCGGTTTATGAGAATGGAAATGGAAAACAATATTACGGCGTAACAGCAACGGAAGCCTATAATCCAGCCGTTGAAATGATGCGATTTTTTACATCTTTTGGCATTGAAAAGTTCAATCATATCCAACTAAAAGGAAAAAATTGGCAGACACTAAACCCTTACCGGCAGGACATTACGGAGCTAAAGCCTGAGCTCTCCGGAAAAGAACTTTGGATTGGTACATTTATTGGTAATTATGACAAGGGAGGTCACAAAGTGAGTATGGAAATTACCATTCATAAAAGTGATCAGGGGGTCAATAAAAACAATAAGGCAATACCTTTATTCAATACCGTGAACATTATGGAAATGGCAGGACAGGATTATGCCACCATGTTCAATAATGATAAAGGACTTTTGGTCGAATTTACCTTGAAAAAGGATTTAAAAAATGCACAGTTGAGATATATTACAACCGGACACGGAGGCTGGGAAAATGGAGATGAATTTGTTCCTAAAACTAATTCCATCTACCTGGATGGACAAATGAAATTCTCTTTTGTGCCTTGGAGAACAGATTGCGGTTCTTATCGATTATACAATCCGGCTTCAGGGAATTTCCAGGATGGGCTTTCCTCTTCGGACTTAAGCAGATCCAACTGGTGCCCCGGAACCATTACGAATCCTGAATTTATCTCTTTGGGAGATTTAAAAGCCGGGAAACATACCATTCAGGTGAAAATTCCTCAAGGTGCTCCTGAAGGATCGAGCTTCAGCGCGTGGAATATTTCAGGAGTATTGTTAGGTACTGAATAAAAAAAACCTTCTTGCAAACTGAATTGCAAGAAGGTAAAAACACAAATGATGAAAAAAAATTATTTCGAGCCACAAAGTAAGGGGTAATATTTCTATAATAAATTATCATACATTAATAAATATCTCATTTTTATTTCGTATGTAACATTTCAATAAAGTTTCAAAGCGAAAAAAATCCATCCAGACACACATCAAACACAATAATTGTTAATATTTTTCTCAATAAATATAAAATTGATTAAAATTTTTAACTTTTCAAACATTTTTATTGTCGTATTTGAATTACAATTCTATTTTTGCTTCAAATAAATAACAAAAATGTGTGGAATTGTATGCCTGTTTGATGCCAAACAGAAAACTGAAATGTTAAGACCGCAGGTCTTGGAAATGTCAAAAAAAATCCGTCATAGAGGTCCGGATTGGAGTGGAGTTTTTCAAAATGAAAAAGTAATTTTTTCTCACGAAAGGCTTGCCATTGTAGATCCGACTTCAGGAAAACAGCCTCTATTCACGAAAGATGAAAAAGTTGTCTTAGCCGTTAACGGTGAAATTTATAATCACAGAGAATTAAAAAATGAGTTTCCTGATTTTGAGTTTCAAACTCAATCCGATTGCGAAGTTATTTTAGCACTTTACAAAAAATACGGAAAAAATTTCATAGAAAAACTTAATGGTATATTTGCTTTTTCACTTTATGATCTTGAAAACGACATCTATTTAATTGCCCGTGATCACATGGGAATATGTCCGCTTTACCAGGGATGGGATAAAAACGGGAACTATTATGTCGCTTCTGAACTGAAAGCTTTGGAAGGAATCTGCAAAACCATTGAAACTTTTTTACCGGGACATTTGGTATTCAGTCCTGAAGGAAATCAACTTCAGCAATGGTATACAAGAGATTGGGAAGGCTATGATCATGTGAAAGATAATACAACAGATATTGCCCTATTAAGAAAAGGTCTTGAAGATGCTGTTCACAGACAACTGATGAGTGATGTTCCTTATGGCGTTCTTCTTTCGGGAGGTCTGGATTCATCCATTATTTCTGCAGTGACCGCCAAGTTCGCAAGACAAAGGATCGAAAGCGGCGATACCCAGGAAGCGTGGTACCCAAGATTACATAGCTTTGCGGTGGGATTGGAAGGTTCTCCGGATTTAGCGGCAGCTAAAAAAGCAGCGGAACATATTGGATCAGTGCACCATGAAATCCATTTTACCGTTCAGGAAGGACTGGATGCGATCCGAGATGTGATCTACCACCTTGAAACCTATGATGTAACGACAGTAAGAGCCTCTACTCCAATGTATCTTCTGGCAAGAGTTATTAAATCCATGGGAATCAAAATGGTATTGTCCGGCGAAGGTTCTGATGAATTATTCGGTGGCTATTTATATTTCCATAAAGCGCCTAACGCTAAAGAATTCCACGATGAAACAGTAAGAAAATTAGGCAAGCTCCATTTATATGATTGCTTAAGAGCCAATAAAGCTTTGATGAGCTGGGGAATTGAAGGAAGAGTTCCTTTCTTAGACAAAGAATTTATGGACATTGCCATGAACATCAATCCAAAAGATAAAATGGTGAATGCCGCGGAAGGGAAAATTGAAAAATGGGTCTTGAGAAAAGCCTTTGAAGATATTCTTCCTGAATCTATTGCATGGAGACAGAAAGAACAGTTTTCTGACGGAGTAGGTTATTCCTGGATCGATACCTTAAAAGAAGTAGCTGAAAAAGAAGTTTCTGATGAAATGATGGCCAATGCCAGATTCAGATTCCCGTTGAACACTCCTCAGAACAAAGAAGAATATCGTTACCGAACTATTTTTGAAGAACATTTCCCAAGTGAGACTGCAGCAGCAACTGTTCCATCTGTTCCATCTGTTGCATGCTCCACTCCTATTGCTTTGGAATGGGATGAGGCATTTAAAAAGATGAACGATCCAAGCGGAAGAGCTGTAAAAGTTCATGAAACTTCCTATGAATAAATCAGAAATAAAAATAATTTTATCAATCCTGTAGCAATACAGGATTTTCTTTTGAATTAACGATAATAATATTGACAGAATTTAACCGACAATCAAAAATAATATCTAATAAATAATTATATTTGGAAAACGAAAAAATCAATTATAAAGAAATGAGAAGAAACATTACTATTTTATTTGCTTTATTATCCATCAGTTTTGCTTTTGGACAGGGGAAATACGGCAAGTATCTTAATTCAAAAAAGCTTGCTTTAACTTATAAGAGTGTGAAGGACGGTGATAAGGAAGATTATTATCAACAATATTACTGGCTGGTAAAAGCTGAGCAATTAAAAACATATCCTCACCTAAAGGATATAAAACCTGTAGTTTTGTATGAGTTCGTAAAAAAAGTAAATCCACAAAATCCTACTAAAAAATTGGATAAAAGAGGAAAAGAGCTTAGAGAAACTGCGGAACTATCTTTGAACCAATATTTCAAGAACAAAAATTTCGACAACAATTCTGTATTGATGTACAACCTGGAAACCTATGTAGATCCGTCTAAAGGAGAATACTATACTAAAGTAGACCCTGAAAAGATCAAGGAGCTGGTTCCAAAAGAATTGTTTGCTTTCAACTCTCTCAACAGAAATACAGGAGAAGAAAAGACATATTATCTTTGGATCAATAAGGAGAAAGATGACTTCAATATTGTAGATATTATTCCAAATGAAGAAGATAACAAGGCTTTCTACGCAAGATTGAAACAATATCTTCCAGGCTATAAATTCTCCAAATATGTACCTTCTGTGAAAAAAGGAAACAAAACGGATAAAACGGATGCGGAATATTACTACATCATGCCGTTTGAACAGAATACAGATAATATTGAATACAAAACCAAGGATTTCAAAACTTTCGTTTTAAGCCAGTACAGAAAAGCCGGTGATGAATGGAAAGGAGTAGAAAAACCTAGAAAATAAATCAAAAAGTCCTGTGAAATTTCACAGGACTTTTTTAATTTTATACATATATATATTTCTTTATAATTCTGTTGTAAAGAATAACAGATTAAAAAATGCCCGAAACGTCAGCTCCAACAACCTCAATAAAAAAAATCTTGCCGTTGATTCTTGCCACCGCAATTTTCATGCAGATGCTGGATTCAACTATTCTGAATACTTCTTTACCCTCCATTGCAAAAGATCTAAAGGAATCTCCGCTCAATATGCAAAATGCCATTATCAGTTATGTTTTGACATTGGCTGTTTTTATGCCTGCAAGCGGATTCCTGGCAGACCGGTTCGGCACGAAAAAAGTATTCATTTTCTCTCTCATTCTTTTCAGTATAGGATCTTTATTTTGTGCCTTATCCCAAAATCTTACCCATCTTGTGATTTCCCGTGTGATACAGGGTATCGGAGGAAGTTTGATGACTCCGGTGGGTAAATTGGCCTTAATTAAAACTTTTGATAAAAATGAATTGCTAAAGGCCATGAATTTCGCCATTATTCCGGCGCTCATTGGACCTGTACTTGGTCCTTTGGTAGGAGGTTATATGGTTGATTTCCTTTCATGGCACTGGATCTTCCTGATCAATATTCCTATCGGAATTTTAGGGATTGCTCTAGGAGCCAAGTTTATGCCCAATTACAAATCAGATGACGTAGATTTTGACCTGAAAGGCTTCATTATTTTTGCAGCGGCATCCCTCCTCCTTTCAGTTTCCCTAGAACTTTTCGGGAATATCCAGAATACCACGCCGATACTTTTGGTTTTCATTTTAGGATTCCTGTTTCTCTATTATTATTATAAACATGCAAAAAGAGACGGCAATCCTATCTTCCCTTTAAATCTTTTCCAGGTAAGAACCTTCCGTGTAGGAATTTTAGGAAATCTGGCCACACGATTAGGAATCAGTTCCATTCCCTTATTGCTTCCTTTAATGATTCAGATTGCTTATAAACAATCTGCGGTTACTTCGGGATGGATCGTTGCTCCGATGGCACTTACAGCTATCTTCGGAAAATCATCCGTTATTAAGATTCTAAACAAATACGGGTACAGAAAAACATTAATGATCAATACGTTTATCATCGGAACCCTAATATGTCTGCTTGCCATTCCTGATATCCATTCCTCATTATATTGGTTTGTTCCCATCATTGCAATTTTAGGGTTTTTCAATTCCATTCAGTTTACCTCGATGAATACCATTTCTATCGCTGATTTGCGAAACTTCCAGACCAGCAGTGGAAATTCATTACTTTCCGTTAATCAGCAGCTCGCCATCGGTTTCGGGATTGCATTCGGGTTGATTGTTTTGAAACTATTTGAAAGTACAGACATCGTTCATGGAGAAATTCATAATGCCTTTCGGTTAACTTTTCTTACTGTGGGGATACTGACCATCATTTCCGGATTGGTTTTCAGAAGATTACATATATCTGACGGCAAAAATATGAAGTCAGAAGAATAGATCAAAATGGTATGAACTTACCAAAGATCAATGCGGTTGATTTTTAACTATGGTAATTTTGCTTATATAAATGACAATTATTATGGCAACTAAAGACATAGAAATCATAGTATCTCCAAAACCAGCTCATTTTGTGGGTGATGGTTTCAGGGTCCATAATTTCATCCCAAGCATACATGGACTTGATATGAAAAGAATGGATCCGTTCATCATGCTTGATTATAATTCGAAATTCCATTTTAATGGCTCAGAAACTCCAAGAGGCGTTGGAGTACATCCACACAGAGGTTTTGAAACCGTAACCATTGCTTACCAGGGTAAAGTAGAGCATCATGACAGTGCAGGTGGCGGTGGAATTATCGGGGAAGGCGATGTACAATGGATGACAGCTGCTAAAGGCGTTCTTCATAAAGAATATCATGAAACGGAATGGTCAAAAACCGGAGGTATCTTCCAGATGGTTCAGCTATGGGTGAACCTTCCCGCAAAAGATAAAATGAGTAAGCCGAAATATCAGGCGATCAAAAACTCTGAAATGACAAAAGTTGACCTGGATGAAAATGGATTCGTGGAAGTGATCGCTGGAGAATATCTTGACAAAAAAGGTCCTGCAACCACTTTCAGCCCGATCAATATGATGAATGCCAAATTGAAAGCAGGCGGAAAAGCGGAATTTAACTTCCCGGCTCATTATAATACAGCCGCATTGGTGATTGAGGGAAGCGTTATTATCAACGGAAAAGAAAAAGTTTCTTCTGATCATTTTGCCGTCTTTAAAAATGAAGGCGAGACATTTACGATAGAAGCTGTTGAAGATGCAGTGGTGCTGATCATCAGCGGAGAACCTCTAAAGGAGCCTATTTATCCTCATGGGCCATTTGTGATGAACACAAGGGAGGAGATCTTGCAGGCTTTTGAAGATTTCAATACCGGAAAATTCGGTTACCTGGAAGATTAACAGAAGAAAAACTTACAATAACAATCATAACTTTAATATCGCATCATTAAAAAATAGAATTATGAAACCTGAATTTGAAAATATCCCACTTGTAAAAACCGGAAAAAGATTTGAAATAGAAGTCAACGGACATTATGCATTTATTGATTACCGTGAAATGGGGCATCAGATTGCTTTAGTTCATACGGAAGCAGAGCCGGAACTTGCCGGAACAGGAGCCGCAGCAGCCGTTGTTGAAAAAACATTGCATTATATCGAAGATAATCAAAAAAAACTGTTGCCTTTCTGCCCATACGTTTTTGCCTACATTAAAAAACATCCGGAATGGAAGCGTATTGTAGATGAAAGATTTGAAGGGTATAACCAACTTTAATTTTTATTAAAGGAGCACACACATTAAATTTATTAACTAAATTAGCTTATCAAACTTATTTTTTTGCCATGTCAAACATTGGACTTATCATTGAAGAAAAAGCAGCAGATATAGGAAACTTTTTAGTGGGAAGACTTTTGCCTTTCCGTGAAAAAAGAGCAGTCGGGCCATTTGTTTTTATTGATCATATGGGACCTTCTGAATTGATGGATTATCAGAATCTTGATGTTCCGCCACATCCTCATATCGGACTTTCCACCTTAACGTATTTGCTGGAAGGGTCTATTTTTCACCGCGACAGCATTGGAAGCGCTATTGAAATAAAACCAGGTGCCGTAAACTGGATGACCGCCGGAAAAGGGGTTGTGCATTCTGAAAGAACTCCTGAGTATTTAAGAACAACGGATAAAAAGCTTCACGGATTCCAGATCTGGGTAGGGCTTCCCAAGCACTTGGAACAAACGGAGCCTTCTTTTCACCATATTGAAGCTGATGATATTCCTGTTTGGGAAGAAAACGGTATTCAATATAAATTAATTGCAGGAGAAGCATTCGGAAGAAAATCAGCAGTTCCTGTTCACAGTCCGTTATTTTTCATTGAGATCAAAACAAAAACTCCTCAGAAAATAAGTATCGGAAAAGATTTATATGGTGAAGCCGCAATGTATGTACTGGATGGAACTGTAAACATTGAAGGAAACTCTTATGGCTCCAAGCAATTACTGATCGCCAAAGACACCAAAGTTTGTGAATTCGATATGAGTGAAAACGGAACGGTATATCTTTTCGGAGGTGAACCTTTTCCTGAAGAGCGTTTTATATTCTGGAATTTCGTAAATTCAGACAAGGAATCGATTGAGCAGGCCAAAGTGAATTGGAATGATCAAAATCATGATGCTTTCCCTTTGGTTCCTGGTGATGAACACGAATATGTACCGCTACCGAAAGCCATTCTGAACAGAAAATAATTGGGATCGGAAGATAAAACAATACACTATGAAAATATTAGCATTTGCAGGGAGTACCTCCTCAACTTCTATTAACAGGGAACTGGTAAAATTTGTTCTGAAAGATTTTCAGGAAGATGAAATCAATTTCATTGATCTTAATGATTATTCCATGCCTGTTTTTTCCGTTGATCTTGAAAAGAAAGGTTTTCCTGATGAAGCCCACCATTTTTTACAGGTGATTGAAGAATGTGATGTGATCATCTGTTCGCTTGCTGAGCACAACAGATCATACAGTGCGGCTTTTAAGAATATTTTCGACTGGGCTTCAAGGATCAATGTAAAAGTATTTCAAAATAAGCCCATGCTTCTGATGAGCACTTCTCCCGGAGGTTATGGTGGCGGAAATGTGATGAATACCGCTAAAACGTTTTTCCCTCAGTTTGGGGCTGAAATCAAAGATACATTTTCACTTCCTAAATTTTATGAAAATTTTGATTTTGAAAGTGGTGTCATCAATCCTGATATGCTAAAAGATCTCAAGAATAAAATTGAAAACTTTAAAAACGAAATTAAAAACTGATGAATAAGGGAAGACTGGAAGCTTTCAGTGATGGAGTTCTGGCTATTATCATTACCATCATGGTCCTGGAACTTAAGGTTCCGGAAGGAAACAGCTGGGCTAACCTGAAACCTATGCTTCCCCGTTTTCTTGCTTATATTTTCAGTTTTATCTATGTAGGAATTTACTGGAACAATCATCATCATATGTTTCAGACGGTAAAAAAGGTGAATGGAAGCATCCTTTGGGCCAATCTTCATTTATTATTCTGGCTTTCATTAATGCCCATTGCCACAGAATGGATCGGAACCACCAAGTTTTCCAAAAACCCCGTGGCGACCTATGGTATAGGATTAATCATGTGTGCCATTGCTTATACCATTTTGGAGAATGCAATCATTAAAGGTGAAGGAGAGAATTCCAAGCTCAAAGAAGCCATTGAATCCAGACTCAAAGAATATATTTCCATTGTGCTTTATGTTTTAGGAATTGCTACCTCATTTTTCTATCCTTATATTGCTGTAGCATTTTATTATATAGTTGCTCTCATCTGGCTGATCCCGGATCGGAGAATTGAAAAATCATTAAAAGAAAATTGATATGGAAACACATAAATATCCCAACGGTGATATTACCGTTATATGGCAGCCTCAGAAGTGCATTCACTCAGCAGTTTGCGTAAAAATGCTTCCCAAAGTATATAATCCCAAAGAAAGACCATTGATCAAAGCAGAAAATGCTACGTCTTCGGAACTCAAAAATCAAATCGACCAATGTCCTTCCGGGGCATTAAGTTATGAATTCAATACAGAAAAATAATGGGGGTAACCGTAAAAGCAAGTTTAGGAAAAACAAAATATTATACTGAAGTTGTTGCCGGTGAAAATCAACTTATCACAGATGAACCGGTAGACAAAGGCGGGCAAAATAAAGGTTTTAATCCGTTTGAGATTTTAGCCACTTCATTAGCGAGCTGTACTGCTGCTACTTTGAGGATGTATATCGATCGAAAAGAATGGAATGTGGAAAAAATAAATGTAGAGGTAGACCTGGAGAATTTCCCGATTACCAAATTAGCTGTATTCAAAAGAAACATCAGCTTTGAAGGAACTAATCTGGATGCAGAGCAACTGAAAAGGCTGCACACGATTGCAGATGCCTGTCCGGTCCATAAAATATTAACCAACGAAATAGAAATACTAACCAAATTTTCATAATATGACAGAAGTAAAACAAAACAACGGCGAAAAACACGGAAGTTTTGAGGCTTTCATAGACGGAAACCACGCAGGGTTAATGACATACACCTGGGCAGGAGAAGAAAGATTCATTATAGACCACACGGAAGTGGAAGAAGCTTATAACGGTAAAGGTGTAGGTAAGGAAATGGTGTTGGCTGCGGTAGATTTTGCAAGAAAACAAGGAAAGAAAATCATTGCGCTCTGCCCTTTTGCAAAAGCGACTTTCCAAAAGAATAAAGAGCTGCAGGATGTATTGGCTTGAGAAGTAGAAACATTCAGTACATAAATAACCTTTCAGTGTATATTTCTGAAAGGTTTTTTCTTTTTTATCCGAAGAGAAAAAAACTATATTTGTAAAATTTTAATTGAAAAAAATATGTCTCCAATTATATTACTGTCTATCATTATCGTGTATTTTGCACTCCTTCTTTGGGTAGCCTATAAAACCGGAAAAGGAAGTGATAATGAGAGTTTCTTTATCGGAAACCGTAAAAGTAATTGGATGCTTGTTGCTTTCGGGATGATCGGGACTTCGCTTTCAGGAGTTACTTTCGTAAGTGTTCCGGGCGCGGTAGGAAAAGACAATTTTGCTTATTTGCAGATTACATTAGGTTACCTTATCGGATATATCGTAGTTGCCTATGTTCTGCTTCCTTTATATTACCGTTTGAAATTGACTTCCATTTATGGTTATCTTCAACAGAGAATGGGACAGCTTTCCTATAAATCCGGAGCATGGATTTTCATTGTTTCGAGATTGGTAGGAGCTACAGCAAGACTGTATCTGGTGGTTAATATTCTCCAGATTTCCATATTAGACAGCTTGGGAGTTCCCTTCATTGTTACTACACTGATTATTCTTTTAATGATCATTCTGTATACGTATGAAGGAGGAGTAAAAACCATTGTCTGGACAGATACTTTGCAGACCTCCTGCATGCTGTTAGGATTGGTAATCTGTACCTTCTATATGCTGAATCATTTGGATCTGAATGTGGGACAAAGCTTAACTGCTATGCACGAAAAAGGATATACCAAAATATTTGAAATGGATTTCAATTCACCCGGATTTTTCATTAAACAGATTCTTGCAGGTGCATTTATCACGATTACCATGACCGGAATTGATCAGGAAATGATGCAAAAAAGCCTTTCTGTAACCAAACTGAAAGATTCTCAAAAAAATATGGTTACGCTTGGTTTCATTTTATTGGGGGTGATTTCTTTATTCCTTTATATGGGGGGACTTCTTTATCTTTTTGGAGAAAGTGAGGGGGCACAGCTTACAGAAGTAATGAAAGACGGTGTTGCCAAAAAAGAATTCTTACTGAACGGAAAAGATATTTTCGGGGACAAGATATTTCCGGAAGTCGCTTTGAATCATATGCCAGGTTTTATTTCAATCATTTTTATTATTGCGTTGATTTCAGCACTATTCCCTAGTGCAGATGGAGCAATGACCGCTCTTACCTCTTCTTTATGTATCGATATTTTCGGGATGAAGGAAAGAAAAGACTGGGATGACGGAAAGAAAGAGAAATTCAGAAAAACGGTTCACCTGCTTGTTGCTCTTTCATTTCTAATTATGGTAATCATTTTTAAAGTAATCAATGATAATTCCATGATCGGATTGATCCTGAAATTGGCAGGCTTTACGTATGGACCGCTTTTAGGGCTTTTCGCCTTCGGAATTTTCACAAAATATAAAGTAAAAGACAACCTGGTTCCTTACGTTTGCATTGCGGCACCTGTGATCTCTTATTTCATTGACAAATACCAAGGCAATATCTTTGGTGACTTTAAGATCGGATTGGAATTACTGATCATCAACGGATTGCTGACATTTATCGGATTGTTCCTGATCAGGAAAAAATAAGCACCAAAAACAACACTTAACAATCAAAATATATCAACCATGAAAAAAATTATTCAACTGCTAGTATGTGTATGCATGTTCAGCTTTATGGCTGCTCAGGAAAACTTTGAGGTTTCCACCTTGAGAATCGGACCTTTCAAAATGTTTATGGATAAAACCGAGGCGGAGAAACTTTCAGGAATGAAACTGAAATTATCCGACGGAGAATCTAAAAACACCGTAAAATATAATGGTGAAATCATCCTGGTCGACATTTACGAAAGATACATTGATGAAAAAAATCCCAATGTATTAAGCGTATATGGAATCTCTACAAAAAGTAAAAAATTCAAGACCAAAAGCGGAATTGGTGTAGGGAGCACCAAAGATGAAGTCATCAATGCCTATAAAAATTACTCCAGCTTTTCCGCTTATCCGGCATGGAATGACAAGGGGGAAAAGTTAAAAAATGAAAGCTATTTCATTCTGAACGATGATGATGCGGGAACCATGCTTTCTTTCAGATTTCTTAATAATATCGTTACAGAAATGTCCGTATATATGAACGAAGGCTGTTAAAACAAAAGCAATTCTTTAAATAATTCAAAATCCGAGTTTTCCGCTCGGATTTTACATTTCCGTAAGCCATTAAAAATTTGTAAATTCGCGTGCAAATAAATCAGATATAATGAGTAAAAGTATCGAAGAGTTAAAATCTCTTACTACGCAAATCAGAAGAGACATTTTAAGAATGGTTCACGCTGTTAATTCAGGACATCCGGGCGGAAGTTTAGGTTGTACGGAATACTTCACAGCACTTTACGGAAAGGTAATGAACTATCATCTTCCTTTCACAATGGAGGGCAAAAATGAAGATCATTTTTATCTTTCTAACGGGCATATTTCACCGGTGTACTACTCTACTTTGGCAAGATTCGATTTCTTCCCGGTAGACGAACTGAGAACATTCAGAAAATTAGATTCAAGATTACAGGGTCACCCTACCACTCATGAAGGTTTACCAGGTATCCGTATCGCTTCAGGATCTCTTGGACAGGGATTATCTGTAGCTTTGGGTGTTGCATTGGGTAAAAAATTAGATGGTGACAATTCACTGGTGTACTCTTTGCATGGAGACGGCGAGCTTCAGGAAGGTCAAATCTGGGAAGCATTGATGTTTGCAGCAGCTAAGAAAGTAGACAATATTATTTCTACTATCGACTACAATGGCCGTCAGATCGATGGAGATACAGATGATGTATTAAGTTTAGGTAATCTTCATGCTAAGCTTGAAGCGTTCGGATGGACGGTTTTAGAAGAGAAAAACGGTAATGATCTTGAAGCTGTTATTGCTATTCTTGAAAAAGCAAAAACAGAAACAGGAAAAGGGAAACCTGTAGCGATCATTCTTCATACGGAAATGGGTTATGGAGTGGATTATATGATGGGGTCTCATGCTTGGCACGGAAAAGCTCCTAATGATGAGCAACTGGATACTGCTTTCAAACAATTATATTTAGAAGCACCTTCTGATTACTAATCTCTTACCATCACATTTATTAAAGTTGACCATGAAGAAACTCCTCTTAATCTGTCTTACCGCCTCTTTTATTTTTGGAGCTGCTCAAGAGAAGAAAATTTCTTTCGCCAAAGAGCTGAATTATCAGTATGTCGAAAATAATACTCCTCAACCTGCTCTTAAAATGTATGCAAGTAATACGAATGAATTCCTTACTCAAACAAGCTTTAAGGATATTCCTATGTATTATTATACAGACGGATTAGGAACCACAGTTGTTTCTTTGGCTATGAACAACCGTCTTAATAGTTCTTTAAATTCCTGGATGCTTTATGGTATGGGCGGTTATTCCGGTTATGGTGAACCTGAAAAAGAATCATTCACACTGGAAGTTGAAAAACTGGATACCAAGGAAACTATTTTAGGAATCCCTTGTTCTCATTTTTTATTAAGCTTAAAAGATGGTGGAAGAAAAGATGAGAAAATGAAACTTTGTATTGATGAAAAATCACCTGTCAATAATTTTTCAGTATTGAACGGGATTATTAATCAGTATGTTGGGAAATCCAAACTTAAAAATTCGGGGCTGAACGGAATGATCTTAAAAGGTGCTCCAGAAAAGGAATACAGCAAAGAGTATATTGTTTTAACATCTATAAAAGATTCTAAAGACTTCATTTATTTCGATCATAAAAGAGCAATGACAGACCAACAGAGAAAAATGGATTCTATCATGCTTGCTTATAAAAAAATGGATGAAGAATATGCTTCGGCAGATTCCGCCGATGTTGCCGTAGATTCTGTTGCCGCTGTAGCTGATCCTTATGCATATGATAATTATTATGCTATCCCGGATTATGTTTCCGAGTATAAAAAAGCTCAGGATGAAGACGGAAGTCTGGCCATTACCAATATCCCCAATGAAAATCTTTGGAAAGGGTTGCCAAAACACTGCAAAAACTTTGAAAAAGACCTTCCGGAATTTAAAAATAAGGACTTGAAAAAGCATTTGAAAAACTATGTAGGTCAAATGTGCGATATGTATCTTACCCAATCCGGAAGCCATAATGTAGGAATTAAGCTTACCCTTGATGAAATACGAAGGGAAGTTTTATACCTCAACGAAGTTCATGACCAACTTGATGAATCTGATCAGAAGAAATTAAAAAACTATTTAAAAAATCTCGATTAAAAAAATAAAAATGAAATATACATATACAGAAAAAAAGGACACTCGTTCCGGATTTGGAGCAGGATTAGCAGAACTTGCTGATAAAAATCCTAATGTGGTAGCTCTTTGTGCAGACCTTATCGGGTCTTTGAAGATGGAAAAATTCATTGAAAAGGCTCCGGAAAGATTCTTTCAAATAGGTATTGCTGAAGCAAATATGATGGGTATTGCAGCAGGTCTTAGCATTACAGGAAAAATTCCTTTCACAGGAACTTTTGCGAACTTCTCTACTTCAAGAGTTTATGATCAGATCCGTCAGTCTATTGCTTACTCCGATAAAAATGTAAAAATCTGTGCTTCTCACGCGGGTCTTACTTTAGGAGAAGACGGGGCAACTCACCAGGTTTTGGAAGATATCGGTATGATGAAAATGCTTCCGGGAATGACGGTGATCAACCCTTGTGATTATAACCAGACAAAAGCGGCTACTATTGCCATTGCAGATCACAAAGGTCCTGTATATTTAAGATTCGGAAGACCTACAGTTCCTGTATTCATTCCTGAAGATATGCCTTTCGAAATCGGAAAAGGAATTATGCTACAGGAAGGAACGGATGTAACAATTGTTGCAACAGGTCACCTGGTTTGGGAATCTCTTGTTGCTGCTGATGAGCTTGAAAAAGAAGGTATCTCTTGTGAGGTAATCAACATTCACACGATTAAGCCTTTGGATGAAGAGATCATCTTAAAATCAGTTGAAAAAACAGGAAAAATTGTTACGGCTGAAGAACACAACTATCTTGGAGGATTAGGAGAATCTGTTGCGGGAATGTTAGCAAGAAGAAGACCTACAAGACAGGAATTCGTAGCAGTGAATGATACTTTCGGAGAATCTGCAACACCAGCTGAATTGATGAAGAAGTACAAAATCGATGCTGCGGCTGTAAAAGAAGCGGTGAAGAGAATTTTAGCTTAATTACAACTAAAATAATATAATAAAAGTCCTCAGAATTGAGGACTTTTTTATTTTTAATTTTTTCGTTTTACTCTTACTTAAAAAACTTCCATTTAGGAATAATCGCCAACATCCCGAATCCTGTAAACAGGAAAAGATTGGTCACATCCGTATATAAGAATGTTGAAAGATAATAATTGTGCATAAAGAAATGCAATATCAATAAAGCTGGGAACATAAAGATCCCCATTTTCCGGTAAAAGAACATCAGCACAAGACTTATCATCATTAATGCATCAATGGTAAAGATCACATAGAAATACCACCTCGGGATATTCAGGTATTCGTGCTGTACATACTCATCGATATCAATTCCCAAGCCCATAATCGTAAATACAAGTAAGGCAACTATGGTTAAAATAAAACCGGTCCCTTTCTTCGGATCTTCATCAAAATAGCTGTATTCTTCTTTCATACTACAAAAATAAAGAACTTATGAAGAATTTCATAAGTTCTCTGATATATTTACTAGTTTAATATTTGACTATACAGAAATAGCGTTGATTAATCTGTTTTTGTCGCTTAAGTATTCTTCCATAGAGATCATACTTTCAGTTCTCATTACATCCTGGATGTCATCGATCTGATAAATGATTCTTTTTGCATCATCCGTATTTTTAGCTTTCACTTTACAGAAAATGTTATATTTTCCGGAGATTACACTAGCCTCAATTACGTTAGGAATTGTAGATAATTCTTTTAAAACCTCTTGAGTACGGTTTGATTTAGTTAAAAGGATTCCGATAAAAGCTGTAAAATGGTAATCTAATTTACCATAATCAATATTAAGAGATGATCCCAAAATAATTCCTGCATCTTCCATTTTTTTCACTCTTACGTGAATTGTACCCGCAGAAACATCCATCTGCTTTGCAATTTCAGTAAAAGGCATTCTTGTGTTTTCTACTAAGAAATCAAGAATCTTCTTGTCTATTTCGTCCAGTTGATAGTTCATATTAGTTAAATTACAATTTTCTTAAAAAATCTATGTATTTTTTGCAAATTTATAAAAAATAATTAAACTAAAAAAATTATATTAAAGATTAACAATAATTAACACAGATGATAAAAATCATTAAAATATTCTAATTATTTACTATCCGATTTTACAGAATCTGTTTTTATTTCGGTTTTCTGCTCTGCAGGTTTTTTTTCTTTTTTCTTCTTTTTAAATAGTGAATTAAAGCTTTTACTCCAAACAATACCGCCTCCATAGGCCTGATTTGCAGTACCATTCGAGCCTGCTCCAGCAATCATTCCGATGTTGGATGGTTTGGAATACCCTCTCAGGATTAAGCTTCCGTCATTCTTTTTGGAAATATCATATTCTATGGATCCTTCGCCGGACAAATAATTTGCTTCCGTATTTTCTGTTTTTGTCAAAGGAATACCCAGTCCTGTTTTTACTTTTACTCTTGGTGAAAGCGCAAAGCTTACGCCCGCATTGGCTCTGTCTCCTGTATTGGAATACTGATCTCCTTTCACATAATTTAAATCGATCTGGAACTCATTACTCATGGTATTAAGCACTGATCCTAATTGCTTTAGAAGCATATTGTAACCTGATGATTCTGCCACTCCTGCTACGTCCACATCCACTCCACCTGAATTGGAGACGTTAAAGCTGTTTAAAAGGAGAATAGAACCAAACTGCAATACTTTTTCTCCTTCCTGGCTCATTTTGGCGGCAAGAGTTTCTCTCACCTGGCTGGAAACATCCAACGCAGAAACATTCAAATCAACTTTAGGCTCCACAAGAGATTGGGTGATATTAGCCTGCAATAGGATACTGATCGGCTGCAATCCGCCCATATTAAGATATTCTCCGGCATTAGATACCATTCTCACATAGTTGGCTGTAATATCCAGAGCTGGTTTCATGGCATCACCATCCCAACGGATGCTGCTTCCTTTCTCGATCTGGAATGTTTTATTAAGGATGGCTTTAGACACAAAAGTTCCGTTTTCCACTCTATATGTACCATTCATGGCAATACTTCCCTGTCTGCTCATCTGGAACCTCAGATTGTTGGCAGCCCCTTTCACTGCAATGTTTCCTACATCATCGCCAATCAGTACATTTACCGTTGTTCCCTTATCTACATCCAAAGAAAAATCGATATTCATATTGGCTCCGGTCTTTTTCTTCTCTTCCAGCGTGATCAATCCGTCTTTTCCTTCTTTCAGGAACCTCAGCATTTTAAATTCCTCCACATTCGAAGTAGACCCGGAATTGAACGTGAAGGTACTTCCATTCAATGCCTTCATATTCGGAGTTGATAAGCTCAAAGCTGAAACAGGACCATCCACATAGAGATCTCCTTGTCCGTATACTCTTCCCCAGAATAAATCAAATTCTTTTTGCGTAGTATTTAGCATTAATAAATTATCTGCTCTCATTACCAGGTTGACTCCCATTGAAGAAAGTGTTTCAAACTGGATCGCCCCGGAAATGGTACCTTTGGAATTGGATCTTCCATCATGAACTTCAATATTGTTGAGAATCGCAAGTCCTTTGGATAATGGAATCACGGTATCATCAAAAGAATAATCTACTCCTGTAAACAGAAGTTTCAGTCCAAATCCTTTTAAAGCAATATCTCCACTGTAATCAATATCACTCAGCTTTCCACTGATCTTAAGATCTCCCGTTGCCTTTCCTCTTAAATTACCAAAGATGGATTGTACAAACTGTTGGGCAAATGCAAGGTCAAACTCTCTCATTTCGGCCACAAGATCCAAAGTAGGTGTTGATGTATTATTATTAACGGTACCCGTTAAGTGTAAGTTATTATTTCCGATAACTCCGGCAGAAGTCACTTTTACATCCACATCATATACATTCAACGAATAACTGTTGGTTGCAGAAATGGAAATATCTCCCATATCATTACCATTCATCATAATATCATCCACTGTAAGATCCACTAAAGGCTGCAATGTGTTTTTATCCATCCTGATTTTAACGCTTCCGTTTGCCAATCCTTTTATATTCATGGAGTTTCCTCCGGACTGCATTTCAAGAAGCTTTTCAATGGCGAAATTATCTACATCGGCATCTACATAAAAATCTTTGGCCGACTTGAATGTGGCTTCTTTAATAAACAAAGCACTATTATCCGAATATACCCTCAGATTTTTGATATCAAAGTCTGCAGTTTTTTTTCTATACGTTATGGAATGATCGAGTTCCGGACTTGTATCAATGGCCCAGGTCACATTATTGAACTTCACTTCTGTAGGCTCAAACCTGAAAACATAGTCTCCAACATTATTGGTGGATTGATTGACATTGATAGCATAAGCTTTCAGCTTATCATCCAGCTCATCTTCCGGACTTCCATGTTTAAACGCAGCAGCTAAATGAAGAACCGTATTATTTTCATTTCTGCCACTTAAGGTAATATCTTTAAGAATATTTTTATTGTACTCTATTCTGTTTATTCTGGCATAAATCTGCTCATCCAGGTTAGCGGTGTTAATTCTTACCATCACACTATCCACCATTGCACTATCTCTGGTAATTTTATCTCTTTCATTGATCTTATAGGCGGGATTTGCAGCAGCCAGTGCTTTATCAGCATCCGAGATCTCTTCTTTTTTAGTCATGATGTATTTTAAAGAAGCCGCATCAAGATTCAGGATCAGATTATTTGAATTTCCGTCATACTGTCCTTCTACCACAGCTCCTTTCGGAAGCTTCAATTCCGGCATGAAATAGCTTACCAAGCCTTGCTGAACATCGAAGTTCATCGCGAAGCTTTGCCCTCTGTATAATTTTCTCGGTGGAGGGCCTACAAGTATTTTGCCTAAACCGTTTTCAACCATTCCCGCTAAATCAGCAAGGTTATATTTTCCTGAGATCTTTCCGTTAACCGCTCCGGGAGCATCGACCAAAATTACTCTTCCGCCGGATTCCAAATACGTCTTTACTTTGGCATTCGGAATAATATATTTTTGAGTTGCCGTAGCAAAACTCACATTGTTAGCTTCCACATCAAGGTTCAGATCATTCACAGAAGACATAGACATCTTTCCTGTAACCTGACCACTCACGATCTGATTGCCGGGCTTATTGGTAAAGTAGTTCATGTTCAGATGATTTACGTCTGCGTTAACGTCCATCTGAATTCTTGAAGTGCTGAAATCTATCAGTCCCTTTATAGATGCTTTTGCCTGCTCGTCATTTACAGTGATAAGGCCATTGTATTTTTTATGATCCAAAAGACCGTCCAGATATACATTATTGATCTCTTTGTCCATGATTTCAATACTGGAAATCTGTGATTTGGTGGTCAAACGCATCGTATTAACATCGAAGCTTTGCCCCGTGATATCAAATTTACCGGAAATTAATCCTACCGATTTATTTTTGGTGATCACAGAGGTATTTAAATCTTTCACCTCAACATATCCTGAATATTTTGGCAATGCGGTACTGTACCCGGTAAGGGAAAATTTATTGATTTTTGCCTGCCCGATTCCGGTAATTAAATTTCCATTGGGAACATATACCTGATTAGGAGTTACCCGAGCGGCACCATTATATTTCAGTTTTCCAAAATCATCGGCAAAATTCTTCATTTTTTTGGAAATGAATGAAGGCATCATCGCTTTCAGATCTTTGTAGGTAAAGTCTGTGGATAAATTATTCGTTTCAATCAAGAAATTTCCTTTCAAAAGGTTATCCACCTTCATGGTTCGGGTGGCAATATTTACAACAGGATTTCTGATCAGGAAATTTTCAAGATAAAATTTGTTCAATGGACCGGTCATTTTCCCGGAAACATTGAAGGGCTTGTAATTATCCCAATTGGTCACAAAATAGCTGATATCATAACCGCTTAACTGGCTTCCTTGCTGAAGATCCATATCCCAACGGACTCTATCCGCAAAATAAGCCCAGGAACCTTTATTTAAATTGAACTTAATATTTCCTTGCAATAAAGTATGATCCGTATTCAACGTCAAATCCTTCAACGCAAGAAAATCTTCTGTCATAGACAGCTCCGTAGAGAAAGTGTCAACAAAATGAGATTTCCCCCATCTTTTCGTGATGAAGGAAAAATTATTGATTAGCGCTGAAATATTGGCACCATTAATTTTAACATTCGGCGCTTTCAGATTCACTTTAGTGGCAGTCAGCCATTTTCCGGCTTCTCCCGGCGAATTTTGATTGACGATAGAAACTTTGGAATCAATAAGCTCCACTCTTGAGTTCAGCTGGAAAGGAGGTTTCTTAGGATCTCTTTTCTTACCACTATCGAACAACTTGGTAAAACGAATGAAGTTGGAAATACTGTCTCCTTTATAGGTAATTACCTTTACATCTGCATTGGTCAAGGTAAGGGCATTGAAACTTAATGAATTACTCTTTCCGGATATGGCATTCGCTGCAAGAGCCATCCAATCGGAATTGGCACGGAATTCTTTGGCTGTAATAAATTCAAAGCCTTTATAATCTTTGATTTTTAACCCTTTAATAGTAACATCTCCGAAGTAATCCACATGAACACTTTCTGTGGTCATGTCTGCCTTAAAATCTTTATTAACGATCTGCAAAGCCTGATCAGCAGCCCATTGCTTGGTCACCGGAAGATTAATGGCAATAAATACTCCCACAACAAGAAAAAGACCTAACCAAAAAAGAATCAAAAGAAGTTTGGCCCACCATGAATAACTGGTAACATCATGCACAGCCTGCTTCCCAAATTCCTCAGCGGTTTCTATAGGATGATGAATAGCATCTGAAGCCAGTTCGGACGCCTCTTTAACTGTCTCCTTTACAGCACCTTCTACATTTTCAACAGTTTTCTGTACCTGATCACCTAAGTTTTCAGCTACTGATTTTTTATTCTCATTCTCGTTATTATTCTCTAACTTTGCCATTATTATGAGCGACTCTATAATTTTAGGTATTGAATCATCTTGTGATGATACATCAGCAGCTATTATCAAGGGGAACTGCATTCTCTCAAACATTGCTGCCAATCAGGCCGTCCATAAGGAATATGGAGGTGTTGTCCCTGAATTAGCTTCACGTGCCCATCAGCAAAATATCATTCCCGTTGTTGAAAAATCCATCACTAAAGCAAATATACAACAAAATGCCATTTCTGCTATAGGATTTACCCGTGGCCCCGGACTTTTAGGATCTCTTCTCGTTGGAACCTCTTTTGCCAAGTCTTTGGCAATGAGTTTAGATGTTCCTTTAATTGAAGTAAACCATCTCCAGGCACACATTTTAGCCCATTTCATTGACGATGCAAATCCTATGCCGCCAAAATTCCCTTTTCTGTGTCTTACGGTAAGCGGCGGACATACGATGATTGTTTTGGTAAAGGATTATTTTGATATGGAAATTATCGGGAAAACAACCGATGACGCTGCAGGTGAAGCATTCGATAAAATCGGGAAGATTTTCGACCTTGATTATCCGGCGGGTCCCATTATTGATAAGCTGGCTAAAGAGGGTAACCCAGATGCATTTACATTCAATAAACCGAAGCTGGAAAATTACGATTATTCTTTTAGCGGGATCAAAACATCTGTTCTTTATTTCATTCAGAAAGAAGTAAAGAAAAACCCTGATTTTATTAAAGAGAACCTTAATGATCTCTGTGCCTCTGTTCAAAAATCCATTATTGAGATCCTAATGAATAAGCTTGAAAAAGCCGCTAAGGAATTAGACATTAAGGAAGTGGCCATTGCAGGAGGTGTTTCCGCCAATTCGGCATTAAGACAGGCTATGCAGGATAATCACGAGAAATTAGGCTGGAATATTTATATCCCGAAATTTGAATATACTACAGATAATGCTGCGATGATTGCCATGGTAGCACAGCTCAAGTTTGAAAGGGGAGAATTTACTGATTTAAGAACTACGGCAACTGCAAAATACGATTTGTAGCAACAAAGCAAAACAGCAAAATCGCTAAAAAGCAAAAAACACAATGAAGCAAAATGTATACATTCTATTTTGAAAAACTAGATGTTTGGAATAATGCAAGAATACTCGTCAAAGAAATTTATAAAATAACGTCTACATTTCCAGAGATTGAAAAGTTTGGGATCACAAATCAAATTAGACGTGCGAGTACAAGTATAACTGCCAATATTGCAGAAGGAATGACCAGACAAACAGAAAAAGAAAAATCAAGATTCATAAACATTTCATTCAGTAGCTGTATTGAAGTCATTAATTTTTTAATTATTTCAAAAGATTTAGACTTTATAAGTAATGAAAATTATGAACAATTAAGAAATAAAGCAGAGAACATTTCAAATCAACTTAATGCTTTAAACAAAACATTAAATAAAGCTCAGGAATAGTAATTTGCAATTTTGCTTTTTAGCAATTTTGCTATCTAATCTATTAGTTTATGAAATTATTTTACGGAGAAATTCAAGGCGACAGTGTAATCATTAATGATGAGGAACAGCAACATATTGTGAAAGTTCTTCGAATGAAGGAAGGGGAAGAAATCCATGTTACAGACGGGAAGGGAAAGCTTGCCTCGGGAAAGCTGGTTATAGAAGGAAAAAAAGCAGGTATGGACATTGCTGAAATCAAGACAGATCTACCCGATTTCAATCCGAAACTTCATATTGCCATTGCTCCTACCAAAAACATTGACAGGATTGAATTTTTTGTTGAAAAAGCCGTGGAAATGGGTGTATCCGAAATCTCCATTATACAAACAGAAAAAACGGAACGTAAGAACATCAACATTGATAAAATCAGAAAGCAAAGTATTGCTGCTTCAAAACAAAGTCTACGATTTCATTTCCCTGTCATTCATGATTTCGTAAAATTGACTGATTTCCTGAAAAATGTTAACCCCGAACATACTTTTGTTGCCCATTGTCATGAAAGCCTGGAAAGAATCGAGCTTAACCATATTCCATCACTGGAAAGCTATACTATTCTTATAGGTCCGGAAGGTGATTTTTCTGAAAAAGAAATTCATTATTTATTACATAACAAAATAAGGGCTATTTCACTTGGAAATCAAAGGCTTAGAACAGAAACAGCAGGGGTGTTTATTGCATCCTGGAATTATTTTAACTTAAAATTAATAATAAATAATACTTAATTTTAGTAAATTTTTAATATTTTCGCCTGCAAAACTAACGTACCGTGGGGCATCTCTATTTATTATTGTGTGTATTCACATTTCTATGGTGTATATTCACATCCCGATCACTTTTATTCTTCGGCAATATTCGCCATTTTCCTATTCCTATTTTTGAAAAAGATCATACGGGCACAACCATCAGAGGTTACGTTTACTCACATTTGCCATCCATAGTTAAATCAAGATTATCTGTATACCCTATCTATACGGATGTGCATTCTATTATCCGAACTTACAACCCATTACATCATATACATTCTATACTATCTTCAAGGCTCCTTCCTCTCGGAATGATCCCTGATAAACTTGTTTGGTATAGTTAATATTATAGGAACAATACTCCATATCAATTAATTTTTGCTTCCGCTGCCGTTAGCACATATGGAGTTAAAAAAGTTAACGGCAGCGGTTTTTATTCTTAAAAATTGAAATTATTATCTTTCAGGTACTTTTCAAAGATCTGAGCTCCACTTCTGATAGAATTTACACTCCAGCGGATCTTCATTTTTAAGAGTTTTTCCTGATCAAGTTTATAATCAATCCCGGAATGAAGCAGCTTTTGTTTAAGTTCATACATACAGATCCCTGCTGCTACGGAAACATTAAAACTTTTTGTAAATCCATACATGGGAATCGCCAACGTTTCATCTGCAAATTCAATCACTTCATCCGAAACCCCTTCCAGTTCAGTCCCAAAGACTAAGGCGATAGGTTCTGTGATTTGATAATCAGGAAGCATTACGGCATTTTTTTCAGGCGAAACAGCTAGAATTTTATATCCTCTATTTTTAATGGTTCGCAGAGAGTCTATATTTTTAGGCATTTTTTCCACTTCCACCCATGTTTCAGCCCCTTTGGTTACGGTAAGATTGGGATTGAAAACATTTTCTTCTTCCATAGCGATTACTTTATGAAATCCGCAAGCTTCCACAGATCTTACAATGGCAGCCGCATTTCTAAACTGATAGACATCTTCCATGACGGGAAGTACAAAATCTGAACTTTCCTGAGAAAAATGCTCTATCTTCCCCAGTCTTTCTTCAGTTAAGAATTGTTTTAAATAGTCAAAAGTTTGTGCTAATTCTTTCATCTGATAGTATATATATTTTCAGCAGTCAGATGTAACGTTCATGATAATTGTCTTTATTCTCATAAATTTTGCCATAAACGTTTCATTCATTTTCAAGTCTTTGCAAATTAACGTAATTTTGAGGTTACGAACCTGACACAGGCTCAAATTCTTTAATAAAAAGTACATGAAACGAAAAGTCCTGCTCATTTATACCGGTGGAACCATCGGTATGGAAAAAGATTATGAAACCGGCAGCCTGCGTGCCTTTGATTTCGGAAATATTTTTGAAAAAATGCCTGAGATGAAGCTCATGGAATGTGAGGTTTTTGTACATCCTTTTGCCAAACCGCTGGACTCTTCAGATATGGGACCGGAAGAATGGAAAATTATCGCCAACTACATTCATAAAAATTATGAAAAATATGATGGCTTTTTAATCCTTCACGGAACGGATACCATGTCTTATACTGCTTCTGCTTTAAGCTTTATGCTGAAAGGTTTGAAAAAGCCTGTGATCTTAACGGGATCTCAATTGCCTATCGGAGATTTAAGAACCGATGCTAAGGAAAATCTTCTGACGAGCCTTTATTACGCAAGTTTATATGAAAATGATGAAGCAGTCATACAGGAAGTGGCTATTTATTTTGAATATAAACTTTTAAGAGGAAACAGAACTTTAAAATATTCTGCGGAGTATTTCGATGCATATGCAAGTCCCAATTATCCTATTCTGGGGCAATCCGGAGTGCATCTGAATATTATAAAGGAAAATCTTTACCGATCTGATGCTGGTGATGTAGAATTCTCCGTGGATGAACATATTTCTCAAGATGTTTTATTCTGGAGGATTTTCCCGGGAATGCATTTAAGCCATTTTAAGGAAATTCCAAGAATGAAAGTCCTGATCTTGCAGGTTTTTGGTTCGGGAACAATTTTCAGCAGTGAAAAAACACAGGAAATCCTTCAGGAAATCCGAAATAACGGAACAGAAATCGTAGTGGTAAGCCAGTGTATTTCAGGAGGAATTTCATTCGGAAAGTATGAAAACAGTAATATTTTTTCTAAAATCGGAGCGATCAGCGGAAAAGATATAACAGCGGAAAGTGCGATTACCAAAGCAATGCATTTAATAGACAATCCTAATTATGAAGGAACCTTTGCAGAGAATTTTTCCAGAAGTCTTTGTGGAGAAATTTCTGAGTAATTGCGCAAATAATTTGCTATTTCGAGAAAATACTCTATTTTTGCAATCTCAATTAGAGAGGTGTCCGAGTGGTTGAAGGAGCTACCCTGGAAAGGTAGTATACGGGTAACTGTATCGAGGGTTCGAATCCCTTCCTCTCTGCAAAAGATAAAGTCTTGAACATTAATGTTTAAGACTTTTTTGTTTTTACAACTTAAAGCAAAAGGTCTTTAGGTTGTAAAGTAAGCTTAACACAAAACTATTTCTCATTAGCTAATAAAAACTGCCCGTCAGCATTGACAGGCAATTTTTGAAACAATATAATATAACTAACTGAATGTAAGAATAAAGCAATTTAATTACATATCGTTAAAAACTGCCGATTCATCTGTACCTTGAATTTCGCTTCAGACTTAAGCTTATTATAAATAGTATGCTCAAATGCCTGTACAGATTTCAATTTCTGATCAATGCATTCTGCGATCTGGACAATTGAAAAAAGAAAATCCCGGTATTTGGCCATATCAACCGTTCTTCCATAATAGGGTAAATAGGCCTTCAGAAAAGGAATGGTTGACTGGTGCTGGTTATAATTGATACAATATCCCGCTCCTTCTCTACCTGTAATAATTCCATAATCATTCACAAAATCCATAATATTTCCCTGCCCGTTTAGAACTTCGTCATTTTTCAAAAGGAATCCATTGATCTTATCTAAAATATGTTGTGCATATTCCATCATGGTGATCGTTTTCCATTCAAATATATGGTTCATGCCTTTAACGGCTTTGGCTGGTTTTCCGTTTTCACATTGTGTACAGAAGGAGATCCCGATCTTATCATGATTCGGGAAAAAGCAGTCTTTGATCTGGATAGATGCCTCTGCCTGCAATCTCTCGTTGGCGAAATTATAATAGAGATAAGGGCTGTATAGCTCTGCTAAACTTTTTAAATAGTCAATTTCACTGGTATTATGATACTGTTCAAACCATCTTTCAAGATTGTTATAGTATTGATTTTCAAACTCGGTAAAACTTAAATAAAATGGCAGTTCCATAGCTTCGTATTTTAATTGAGACAAAGCTATTTCACTAATGCGACAGAACTTGACGTATTAAAAAAATAATTTTAAATGTTGAGATTGAGGCTAAGATTGGAGTTAAAGAAATACAGTAATGCTATCGATCATAGTTTTTCATGATGTATTCAAAATAATGAATCATCTTCATATAATTTTCGATGCTGAGATATTCGTTGGTACTGTGGATGCTTTGTTTTTCGGGATCATTGATCTTAATAGGCATAAATCTGTAGATATTTTTGCTCACGATCTGATATTTATAAGCATCTGTTGCGGCGATGGTAAGATAAGGCGTAGCTATAGCATCAGGATAAATTTCTTTAATTCCGGCTTCAATGATGGTAAAACTTTTTGTTTTGGTAGATGAAATGGCGGAAGCTTCTTTGGTGTTATCAATTTCCTCTACTTCTACGTCAAATCCTTCGGTAGCTTTTGCAATGTGTTCTTTGACATCTTTTACCGTATTTCCGGGAAGCAATCTGAAATTCACGATAAACTCAACTTCGGGAGAGAGAACATTAGGTCCATCGCTACCTTTCATCATCGTTAAAGCGGTGGTGGTACGAACTAAAGCATTTGTACTGTTGTTCTTGGTAAGCTGTGACAGTAAAACAGGTTTTAAAAACCATTGGTTGGCAATGGCCAATCTGTTGACAAAAGGCATTGTTCCCCCCACATTATCAAAGAATTGTTTAATTAATGGTGTCATGATCGGCTTCATCTGATCATCCTCCAGTCTCTGCATAATGATGGCTGCTTTTCCCATTGCGGTTTCCAGCGGAGGCATGGAAGAATGTCCACCCAAACCTTTCACTTTGATTCTGGCAGAGAGAAAGCCTTTTTCTGCACATCCGATGACCGCCACATCTGAATCGATTCCTTTTACACTTCCCTTCTCTAAAATCAATCCACCTTCATCATATACGGCTTCGAACTTCAATCCTTGCTTTTTGAAATGGACTGCAATTTGTGCTGCTCCTTTGGCCCCGCCAACTTCTTCATCAAAACCAAAAGCCAGGTATATATCACGTTGCGGAATATATCCACTTTTGATCAGGTTGTTCATAGATTCCATCAAAGAGAAAAGCATTCCTTTCATATCGATTGCTCCTCTTCCATAAATTCTTCCATTGGCAACCGCTCCTGAAAACGGACCAAAATCCCAATCCTCTGCTACTTTTGTCACAGCAGGCAATGGCTGATCATTGGGTCTGAAAACATTTTCTTCTTTATTTTTCACATCGGCATCTCCCGGAGGAACAACATCCATGTGAGAAAGAAACAAAATAGGCTCGAGATTGGGTTCGCTTCCTTTCAATCTGAATACCAAACCATATTTATTGATCTCATAGTTTTCCGTATTCTGATACACTAACGGGTACGATTTTCTGAGGTATTCTTTAAAAGTTTCAAATGTGGAATAATCAAAATTTCCCAACTCACCTGTAGAAACCGTAGGAATTTTTAAACCACCTGAAAATCTTTGAACAGCTGAATCATTTTTGACTGCTTTCCAAACTGATTTTGTTTCGGAATTATTTTTTTTGAACGGATAGGTGAATGTTCTGATAAGGAGAACAGCGATAAGAATGAGGAGGATACCGAGGATGAGGAAGAGGAGTTTTTTCATGAGAGGGTTTTGTGGTGGTATGACAAATATAAGAAAGTTATAGCGAGAATTTTTATTGGATTTTTTATCTTATTCATAAAAACTTATTATAAAAAAGCTTGATTCTCACGAATCAAGCTCCTCAATTAACTTTAATAATTCCTCTGAATTATTTCCATCCGCCTCCTAGGCTTTTATAAATATCAACCACTGTACTTAGTTGTTTTTCTTTTGCTTCAATCAGTTCCATCTTAGCATCTAATGCATCTCTCTGGTTTAATAAAACCTCCAGATAATCTGCTCTGGAATTTCGGAACAACTGATTAGCAATATCAATAGACTGTTCCAATGCATGAGTTTCCTGAGATTTCAATTGATAATACTGATCAATATTTTTAACTTTTGACATCAGATTAGCCACATCCAGATAAGCATTCAGAATCGTTTTGTCATACTCATACAAAGCCTGGATCTGCCTTGCATCTGCAGTTTGGAAATTGGCTTTAATTGCACTTTTGTTAATCAAAGGCCCTGCTAATTCCCCAGCCAAACTCGCTGCCATTGATTCCGGTAATTTTACCAGATATGAAGGCTTAAATGCTTCCAATCCCAAGGTAGCAGAAATTTCTAATGAAGGATAGAATTCTTTTCTTGCCGCTTCCACATCAAATTTTGCTGCTTTTAATTCTAATTCTGCCTGTTTGATATCAGGACGGTTGGCCAATAGCTGTGATGGAATTCCTGTATAAACTGTTTGCGGAATCGTTGACATAAAGTTTTCCTTAGTTCTCACAATCGGTTGTGGAAAACGACCGCAAAGCGCATTAATATCATTCTCTTTTTCGGTAATCTCCTGACGGATGGTATATTCCGTTGCTTTTGATTTGGCTAACTCCGCTTCAAACTTTTTTACTGCCAATTCAGTGGCTGCTGCAGCTTCTTTTTGAATTTTTGAAATTTCCAGAGCTTTTTGCTGTAACTTGATGTATTGTTGAATAATATCCAACTGGTTATCCAACGCCAGCAATTCATAGTAGTTGTCAGCAACTTCTTCTATTAAGCTTGAAAGAACAAAATTTTTCCCTTCAACTGTGGATAGATAGTGAGCCACTGCCGCTTCTTTTTCTGTTCTGAGCTTTTTCCAGATATCAATTTCCCAGTTGGCCATCAATCCCCCTTCGAAATTTCCAAGCGGATCCGGCATTTCTTTTCCAGGCTCTATTTCTGTAGTAGCATCACCCGCTCCTTCACTCGTATAACGTCCTGCTTTTTTTACTCCTGCTCCAATTCCTGCAGAAACCGTTGGAGTTAATTTCCCTTTTTTTGCTAAAACACCACTTTTGGCGATCTCAATCTCCTGTAGGGTGATCATGAGTTCCTGGTTGTTCTTTAAAGCAGTTTCAATCAGTGCAACAAGATTAGGATCCGTAAAGAATTGTCTCCACGGAGTGGTGCCACTGTTATTACTGGCATCTCCCTGATCTTCCTGATTAAAGTTTTGAGGTACATTTTCTTTTACCTCGTCTTTTATAACTGTCGCCATCGGAGCCTTACAACTTGCTAAAACAAGTGATAAGGCAATGGCTGTGATCATATTTTTAGTCTTCAAATTTTCCATCATGTTGATAAGGTTCAGTTTGTTCAGTTAAAGGATTTTCTTCTTCATATCTTGCCAATCTTGATTTCTCCGCAATCGTTCCGAAGATGTAGTATAGTCCCGGAATAATCATCAGTCCGAAAACAGTCCCAATCAGCATTCCTCCCGCAGCAGCTGTACCAATGGTTCTGTTTCCGATCGCCCCCGGTCCTGTTGCCATTACCAACGGAATCAAACCTGCAATAAAGGCAAATGAAGTCATTAAGATCGGACGGAAACGGATAGCCGCTCCTTCAATGGCAGCCTGTGCCACAGGAATCCCTTCTTCCGCTTTCTTCTGTACGGCAAATTCAACAATCAATACGGCATTTTTCCCTAAAAGCCCGATCAACATAACCATGGCAACCTGAGCATAAATATTGTTCTCTAATCCTAATAATTTCAAACATAAGAATGCTCCGAAAATCCCCGTTGGCAAAGAAAGAATTACCGGTAACGGAAGAATGAAGCTTTCATACTGTGCGGAAAGAATCAGATAAACGAAACCTAAACATACCAAGAAGATATATACAGCTTCATTTCCACGGTTTACTTCATCTTTAGAAATCCCCGCCCAGTCAATACCGAAACCTCTCGGAAGTGTTTTATCCGCCACCTCTTTAATCGCTGCAATAGCCTGTCCGGAGCTGTAACCCGGTGCAGGAGTTCCACTTACCTCGGATGAATTATACATATTGTGTCTCGTGATCTCTGATAAACCATAAACCTTTTCCAAATGCATGAAATCTGAATACGGAACCATTTGATCTTTATCATTTTTCACATATAATTTCAATAAATCACTTGGCAATGCACGATATTGCGGACCTGCCTGAACAATTACTTTATACGGTCTGTCAAAACGAATGAAACTCGTCTCATAATTCGAACCTATCAATGTTGATAAATTATCCATCGCATTTTCAATGGTTACGCCTTTTTGTTCAGCAAGATCATTATCCACTCTCAACATATATTGAGGGAAACTCGCGGAATAGAAAGTAAACGCTGAACCTAGTTCAGGACGCTTTTTCAATTCCTTTACGAAATCGTTACTTACCTGCTCCATCTTATGATAATCTCCACTTCCTGCTTTATCCAAGAGTCGAAGTTCAAAACCACCTGCTGCACCATACCCCGGAATAGATGGAGGCTGGAAAAATTCTATATTGGCACCCGGAATATTTTTAGCTTTTTCTTCCAGTTTTTCAATAATTTCCGCGGCAGATTCTTTACGATCTTCCCAGCTTTTAAGATTGATCAGACAAGTACCAGAGTTGGAACCTGTACCTTCTGTAAGAATTTCATAACCTGCCAGTGAAGAAACGGATTGTACTCCATCAATATCTTCAGACTCTCTTAATAATTCTTTGGCAATCTGATTGGTTCTTTCTAACGTTGAACCTGGCGGTGTTTGGATAATTGCGTAGATCATTCCCTGGTCTTCCGCCGGAATAAATCCTGATGGAAGGGAGTTGCTTAAAAAGAATGTACATGCACAGAAAGCTAATAACAGCGGAAGTGTGATCGTTTTTTTCTTCACTGTTTTATTCAGCAATCCTTCATATTTTCCTGCTCCTTTTGTAAATAAGCTGTTGAATTTATCTAAGAAAATGGTAATAGGAGTTCTTTTTTTCGCTTTTCCGTGGTTATTTTTTAAGATTAAAGCACATAACGCCGGAGTTAAGGTTAATGCAACTACTCCGGAAAGGATAATTGCCGAAGCCATGGTAATGGAGAACTGACGATAGAATACCCCAACCGGACCAGACATAAATGCGATCGGAATGAATACGGATGCCATTACCAAAGTAATTGCGATAATCGCTCCACTGATCTCGTGCATCGCCTCTTCTGTTGCTTTTAATGGAGAAAGATGTTTTTCTTCCATCTTGGCATGAACCGCTTCAATCACAACAATGGCATCATCTACCACGACCCCAATTGCCATTACAAGAGCAAAGAGCGAGATCATATTTAAAGTGATTCCGAAAGCGGACATCACAGCGAAAGTACCGATCAATGAAACGGGAACTGCAATAGCTGGAATCAATGTAGAACGCCAGTCTCCTAAAAATAGGAATACCACAATGGCCACCAAAATAAAAGCTTCAAATAAAGTGTGAATTACTTTTTCAATGGAGGCATCCAAGAATCTTGACACATCATAACTAATGTCATAATGCATTCCTTTCGGGAAAGTAGTTTTCTGCAATTCTGCCATCAAGGTTTTTACATTTTTGATAACATCACTTGCGTTGGAACCATACGATTGTTTTACCGTGATCGCAGCAGAAGGTTTTCCGTTCAATGTGGAATAGATGTCATACATGGAAGAACCGAATTCTATATCAGCTACATCTTTTAACCTGATGAATTCTCCATCTGATTTTGCTTTAAGGATAATATTTCCGTAATCTTTTTCATTATTGAAACGACCCGGATATTTTAAGATGTATTCAAATGACTGAGATCTTTTTCCGGAACTTTCTCCTGTTTTACCCGGGGAAGCTTCCAAACTCTGTGCATTTAATGCTTCCATCACTTCATCTGCCGAAATGCTGTATGCTGTTAATCTGTCTGGTTTAAGCCAGATACGCATTGCATATTCTCTTGTTCCCAGGATATCTGCAAAACCTACTCCACTTACCCTTCTCAACTCAGACATTACGTTGATATCTGCATAGTTGAAAAGGAATTTCTGATCGGCTTTGGGATCATCACTGTACAAGTTGATATACATCAACATATTGGGTTCTTCACGAGTGATTTTTACCCCTTCACGGACTACCAACGGCGGAAGTTTATTCACAACGGAAGATACACGGTTCTGAACGTTTACGGCTGCAACATTGGGATCGGTTCCCAGGTCAAAAACTACCTGAATAGAAGCCTCTCCGTCATTTCCGGCATCAGAAGTCATGTATTTCATTCCCGGTACTCCATTAAGACCTCTCTCCAGTGGAATAACCACAGATTTGATCAATAATTCGTTATTAGCTCCGGGATATTCTGCGGTGATATTTACTTTGGGTGGTGAAATGGACGGGAATTGGGTAACCGGTAGTTTAACCAGTGACAAGATTCCCATAAATACGATAATCAGTGAGATTACGATAGACAGAACGGGTCTGCGAATGAATTTTTTAAACATACTGCTTCATTTAATGAGTCCTACTCTGCTTTTAATCTTAATGATTGAAGAACTTTTCTCGGATCCTGAGGTTTTGTTTTTACTTTCTGATCATCTTTTACTTTCTGAACACCTTCCAGAAGAATCTTATCTCCTTCGGAAAGTCCTGAAGCCACTACATAAAGGTCAGGAAGCTCATAAGCCACTTTTATATTTTTAGATTTGGCAACACCATTTTTGTCAATTACAAAAACATATTTCTGATCCTGAATTTCATAAGTGGCTTTTTGTGGAATGATCAAAGCATTTTTAAGCGGTAAGGTCATTCGTACTTTTCCGGTTTCTCCGTTTCTTAACAATTTGTCAGGATTTGGAAACTTGGCTCTGAATGCGATATTTCCTGTTTCATTATCAAATTCACCTTCTATGGTCTGGATCTCTCCTTTTTGTGGTAGGTCTTCACCATTGGCCATGATAAGGGTTACCTGATTGCTTCCTCTGTCATTGACATGTGTTTGATAGCTCAGATATTCAGGTTCTGAAACATTAAAATAGCTGTACACATTGGTATTGTCAGACAATGAAGTCAATAAATCTCCTTCATCCACAAGACTTCCTAGTTTCAAAGGAATTCTGTTGATAACTCCTGAAAATGGAGCTTTGATATCGGTAAATGACAAGTGAATCTGAGCCAATCTCATTTCTGCATTGGCAGCATCAAGCTTAGCTTTGGCCATCGCTTTTTCGTTTTTGGAAACAACATTGTTATTTGCCAATGTACTTGCATTTCTTAATTCTATTGAAGCCTGTTCTACTTCGGCTTTGGCTTTCATCAATTCTGCCTGGTACAACTGAGGCATAATTCTGAATAATGTTTGTCCTGCATGGACATATTGTCCTTCGTCTACATAGATCTTTTCAAGAAATCCTTTTTCCTGTGCACGGATTTCAATGTTTTTTACAGATTGTATCTGTGCTACATATTCTTTGTTGATCACCGTATCCATTTTTACGGGTGAAGTAACCGGATAAACCGTTTCTTCTTCTTTTTCTTCTTTTTTGCCATTACAAGCGGCAAATAATAAGAGGGTACTAAGCATCATGCTTGAGACAACTCCTTTCATCATAATTCTAGAGTATATAAATCGTTAATGTTAATTGAGAATTGATTGTGTGGATATTACGATATCACAACACGGGATATTTCTACTCAAGCTCTTGAGCAGAAAATAAAGAAGGGAAAGGTATTTTAAATTCTGATAGAACGAATCAGAATGAATCTCTTTACATGGACAGAATTGAACAATAAGCCATGTATAGAGGATTTCAGGCGCTTTTTATTGTGCAGCCCGAAAATATAGACCAAACTGAAGACACTGGCAAAAACAACAATGCTTTGGAAAGTATCTGAAAATTGAAAATCATCCTCCGCAAGTTCCAATGTATATGTTGCATCTACATCATCTGGTGCCTGCTGAATTGAAAGCTTTTCATAGGTTTGGTTCAAACGATTCGCCTTTTTAGGCAGGTTATGAGAAACATGGCCATTATAATCATTTCGAAGAGTTTTGACATTCATTTTGCTTTCCACTATAAATAGCAGAAATAAACTGGTCAAAAAATATATTATGGTGTTTCTCATTTGAAGTTGCAAATCTACACCTAGATTTGAATATTTGCATATAGATTAACAAAATTTAACTTTCCTTTAAATAAGCTGAAGACGCATGGTTAAAGGAAAATTTAATATTAGCAACTTTTTTTCAAGACTTGTTTCCCTTAAAAAATACATTTTATAAAAATGACTAAAGTGAAATCGCATACCGTTTTTCAGTGATTCAGTCTCCCTACCTGGAATATTGATATTTTAATTAATTTATCTAAATTTAACATATATACATTAAAAATATTTGTAAATTTATACAACATTAATACTATTTCATGACACACTTAATCACTTATTACTATGAAAAAATTATCTTCAATAATTATCTTCAGCCTGGCTGTACTTTCAGTAACAGCGTGTAAGCACTCTGTGAAAGAAACCGAATCTCTCACTGAGATTCAACCTACTGCTGTGGAAACAGATAAAATTACAAAAGAAGTTTTTACAGACAGCTTCGGAGATCAGATGGAAGTTACTGTTAATGAAACCCAAAATACGGTAACTGTACATTTGGATGGCAAAACCTATGAGCTGAAAAAAAATGAAGACTTACCAGAGTACACAGCTTCCAATGCAGAATATCAATATTCCGATATCAGAGGTAATATTACCTTTCTGAAAAAAAATGTTGATATGGTTTTATTTCATTATAAAAATAATGGGAAAAACCGAACCGCCACTAAAATGGCCTCTTATTAATTACTCACATTAAATATTCTGATATGAAAAGACTATATAGTTATTTAGCCCTATTGTTTGTGGCAATCATACTTTTTTCGTGTAAAAGCACTACCCAACCGGGAAAAGCGTCTAATGATATTACGGGGAAAACCTGGAAACTTGTAGAACTTAACGGGAAGCCTATCACACTTCATAATCCAAAAAACAATCCTTATTTTTCATTGAATATGGCGGATATGAGATACTCCGGACATGCAGGATGTAATGGTGTTGGAGGGACCTTTGAGATTACACCGGAAATGATGCGTATCAAATTCAATCAGGGAATGTCTACCATGATGGCCTGTGATGATCTTGAAACAGAACTTTTGTTCACAAAAGCTTTATTGGCTGCAGACAACTATTCTGTGAATGGAAATACTCTTACTTTAAATAAGGCCAGAATGGCTCCTTTAGCTAAATTTACCCTTCAGGAATAATAACCTTCCATATATTAAATTGGGGGCTTTTACGCATGTAAAAGCCCCCAATTTATTTTTTATATATAAAGTAACAGACTAAAAGTGTACTATTGAGAAGCACGGAAAAAGCATTGGATAAGATAATAGGCCATTCTTCTTTCATGATTCCGTACCATACCCATAGAGAAACTCCCGATATAAGGACCAACAGCATGACCCAGGAAAGATCTTCTACATTCTTTTCTTTTAAGACTTTTACAAGCTGGGGAACCATTGAAGCCGAAGTAAGTATCCCAGCTATAATTCCTAATATATTTTCATTCATAATCTTTCAGTTACTTATTAAATCTGTTGATGGATATTTCTTCATGTAACGGAATATTGTTTTCTATAAATTCATACAGGCTTTTAGAAAAATAACATCCATTGAGAATTCCCCGCGCTCCCAATCCATTGAAAACATATAGGTTTTCATGTTCATTATGTCTTCCTATAATAGGTCTTCGGTCTTTCACAGTAGGTCGGAAACCGAAATTCACCTCACCAATTTCAAAATCATCCGGATAAAATTCTGATAACCCACGAACCAGTTGTTCTACTGCAGAATCATCTATGTGATGATGCAGTTGCTCTCTGTCATAAGTTCCTCCATAAAAATACAAATCATGATTGACAGGAAACAGAAAATGCTTCTTTTTGATCGTTATATTTTCAGGAATATCTTTCGAAAGCTTTACTTTGATATGATGCCCTTTATTAGGGTTCACCGGAATTTCAGAAAAATAGGGATTTTCTTTCACACCCATTCCCTCACAGAAAATAATATGTTGAAAAGCAATGTCTTTATATGTAGATGCTGAAGGATTAAGTTTAGCATATTCAAATTTTTCTTTTATCAGAATAGACTGATTCTCAAAATAGCTGAATAGATCATTGAAAAAGCTACTCACATCCAATCTTGCAGACTGATCAACCTTTCCTGTATTGAAATCATTCTTAACAATATCCAAATGCCTGAATTCTTTATTCAAAAATGCTGAAAGATCTTCATTATCTGATTTTTTCAACCACAGCTTCTGTTCATTATCATCATGGAAAATTCTATGAATCGGTGCATGGATCAGATAATTTTTCCGAGTGTAGGATTCTATTTCCTGAAGAGTAATTTTCAGGAAATCTATTTGTTCCTGGGCCTTCCAGAAAGTGGTAAACTTTTTTAACACCACAGGATTGATAATCCCCGCAGATACTTGAGACGCACTTTTTCTCCCTTCTGAAAAAATAACGAAAGATTGATCATGCTTAATGAGCTGATGCGCAAAAAACAATGCCGCATATCCGTCCCCAACAATAATATAGTCTACTTTTCTCATAATAAAAAAAACCTGAGTAAAAATACTCAGGTTTTGTATAAATATCAAGTGAAATTTAGTAATTCCACATTTCATTTTCCATTTCTAGAATCTGCTCCTTAATTCTGTCGCTTTCTTCTAACTGCTCATCAGCATTTCTTGGAATATAGTCTTTAATAGTACCATCTCCTAAACCGCTTGATGACTTATAAATAATAGAAGAAAATCTTCTAGCATTGATCAAATCATCAAAAGATAAGTCAGCAGCTGAATTCTTTTTGTTGAAAACATAATTGTTAGCTAAAACTTCTCTTGCAGTTGGATAATAGATCCAGAATAAGTCGATAAGCTCATCTGCTCCTGCCAATGGCTCTCCGTTTGGTCCTGTTCTCCCTTGAACAGCCGGATCTGGTCCCATTGCAGCAATACCAAGTGGTCTGTATTTCATTTGACCATCTCTCTTATCGATGAACCACATACCCATAATTTTAAGAACTTTAACTTTGTCAGTTGTCGTTTTAAAGATATCGGTATATTGTTTTTTCTCATCCTCTGTTAATTGTCTTCCTGTGTTAAGGATATCAATTGCAGCATCAGAGATTCTTACACTTTCTAATCTTTTCTGAATTCCTTCAGGAGTAAGCTTGGTTACAAAGTTTTCGTCATCATATACTTCTGCAATTTTTCCGCTGATGGCAGCATCCAATAACAATTGATAAAGTGATCTTGTAGGGGATGAAAGCAGACCATCCGGATTATCATAGTAGAAAGGTTGGTTGATCTTATCATTCATATCGATAATTTCCCAAACAAACATACTTTTCAAGATGTCCTTATCATCAACAAATCCATATTCTAAAGGCTTAACCGTTTTATCAATAACAGTATCTCCAACCTTTTGCTTATTTTCATCTCTCATCCTTCTGAATTCTTCCGGAGAAGATGCATTCAGGATAGTTTGGGAAAAAACGAATCCCGAAACTAATACTAAAAGACTGCTTATATATTTTTTCATAATATTATTATTAAACTATTAAACCTTACTGAACGTTGATTACAATAGGAGTTATATTTTTAATCTGTTGATTACCTAAACCGGTAGCAGTAGCTTTGATATCAAATATATATACTACGTCTCCTGTTCTTAGATTCTTCATTAGACCAGCTGCTTCAGCTAAAGTATTACCTTTAACTAATAATGCTGCTCTACCAGGTACTTTAACCATAAACTGATTAACAGCGAACGAAACCGGGAAGTCGAAATCAGGAATTGCTGCTTGTACCGATTGGTTCGGGATTGAAGTTGCAGGCATACCTAATACGTTTTGACCTCTCATTTGTCCTTGTGGTGGTGGAACACCTTTAATTCTGTATTCAAACACCTGAGAAACTGATTTACCAGTAGGATCTGTTCCAGACAACGTCAACTTAAGTGTTGTACCCGTAGTTGGTGTTACATTCCATTTTCCTGGACCTGTATTTTTCACAACTGCACCTGGAGCAGATAAAGATAATTTAGCATTATCAGCACCTAAGATAGATCCTGAAACAGGGTTTTCAAGTCCTCTATACATTACATTCATCTTATCAGCAGATAATAGTAATCCTTTTTGAAGTTTTACTAATTGAGGCCCTGCGATTACGTTATATGTATGCGTCCAAGGGAAACTTTGTGGTTTTCCTGAAGCATCTGTTAATGTAATGGTACCATTTAAAGTACGAGGCCCTTCTGCACCACTTCCAGAAATCGGAATAATACCTTTTCCGTTTTCTTGTCTGCTAACACCACTGATTTTGATCTTATCACTATTAGAATAAGTACCTAACATAACTTTAACTTCAGCCTGTTGTCCAGCCTGGATATCTACCGGTCCTGAAACAATTGGTTCATAGCTGCTGAATTTAATGCTTGCATCTACTTTTTCTTGTAACATTAATGCCAATGCATCTGACTGAACATTTCTAGCATCATTCTGAATAATCTCTAAGTTTGAAATCGCAGCGATTAACGGCTGGTGGTAGAATTTATTCTGGAACCATGTTTTATCGTTTGGAGATTTACCCTTAGGATATTCAGCAATAAGAGATTTATTTGCTCTGTCAACTAAATCTTTAAGTTGTGGATTGTTTCCAAAAGTGGTATTAATGTAATTTCTTACATCATCAATTTTAGATTTCAATTCATTCGCTCTCTTTGAAGGAGAGTTTTCATCACCTTCGTTAAAGAAATAATCTGTAGTTGGCTCATTATTATTAAGTGCTGCGAAATTTTCGCTTACATCAATTCCATCTTTAAATTCAGATTCTTTCTTTAATTGGGTCTTAATTTTTTCAGCATGATCAACTAAAACGTTAATTTTATCTCTAAGAACCTGATAATCCGCCCAAGGCTTAGCATAAGTATCCGGTACTTGCTGCGCTTTTGCTTCAAGGGTTTTTTCGAAAATCTTCTCGTTTTTTCTCTCGGTTAAAGTTCTTGTTTCATTTAGCGCTCTCGTAGAGTCATAATATGATCTGATGATTTCCGCATCAATATTTAGGGCCATCATAGCGATGAACACCAAATACATTAGGTTGATCATCTTCTGACGTGGAGTCTGTTTTCCTTGTGCCATTCTCTTTTCTTTTGTTTTTGATTAAGTAGTTAAATTTAGAAATGGGTTGGAATTAAGACTTCATTGCAGTTAGCATACCACCATAAACTCTGTTTAAGTTATTCAAATTAGCTGTTAAACCTTGTAACTCTTGATTGAATTTCTCTGATTGCTCAACAGATTTTTGCATATCTGCTACATATTTATTAGCAAATTCAGATTGTCTCTTACCGTTTTCGATCTGCATTGCATAAAGAGCATTCATGCTTTCCATATGTTGAGCAGCTTTGTTCAACTGATCGTTATATTTATGAGTAGAAGCAGAAACGTCAACAGTTTGATTGATTTGATCAACTGAGCTAGAAAACTTATCGATACCTGTTCTTAAGCTTTCAAATAGTTGAACATCTAATTTTGCATCTTTAAGCATTTGATCTAATTTACCCGAAAGAGAATTTTCTAATTCTGCAAAATGATCGATATTATTTTTAGAAGATACGTTAGAATGTAATGGGTTTGGGTTTGCATGTTTATCTAATAGTTCAGGATATACATTTTCCCAAGCATAAGACTCTTCAGATTTTGGCGGGTCAAAAGCGAAAATGATGAAAATAATTGCTTCAGTAATAAGCCCTACCGTAAGAGCCATGTTACCATTAATTGGTCCCAAGGTAATGTGAGTAATTTTAAGCCAAGCTCCAAGAATTACAATTGCAGCACCGAACGAATAGAAGAAATTCATCCAAGCATCTTTAGTCTTAAACATATATTTAGTTTTTTTTAATGTTAAATAAAATTGTTATTGAAAAATAATTTTTGATTTGGTTGATTATCTGCTAACTCTTTTTGGTTTAACAGCAGCCTCAGGGATGTCCTGTACAGTTCTAAATCCGATATAACTTCTCGCTGAATCTTTTCTTTCCCAATCTCTTGCACCGGTCATAAGCATGTAGCCTACGTCTTTCCAAGAACCACCTCTTACAGATTTTTTAGTATCAGCTAAGTCTTTAGTAGAAGGGTTTAACGTTGATGAGAATCCGTATGAAGAGTTGTTGTAATCAGACGCTGTCCATTCAGAAACGTTTCCAGCCATGTCAAATAATCCAAATCCATTTTTCTTAAATTTCTTTACTGGAGCTGTATATGTATAAGTACCTTTTTTATCATCTTCCATATAGTTACCTCTTTTAGGTTTGAAGTTTGCCAGGTAGCAACCTCTGTCATCCATTAAGTATGGACCTCCCCAAGGGTAAGTAGCATTTTCCATTCCACCTCTTGCAGCATATTCCCATTCAAACTCTGTAGGAAGACGGAAACGCAATGGTCTTTGTTTTCTTCTTTTTAAGCTTTCGTTATAGTCAGACTTTAATTTAGATCTGAAGTTACAGTAAGCTCTAGCCTGATCCCATGTTACACCAACAACTGGATAATCTTTATAGGCTTTGTGCCAGAAATATTGTTCGAACAAAGGCTCGTTATAAGCAAAGTGGAAATCTTTTACCCAAACAGTTGTATCCGGATAGATTGCAATACTTTCACTTCTAAGGTAGTTTACACCTCTTTCGTTATCAGCAATTGCCGCATCCATATCTCCCCATCTGTAGGTATATTTTAGCTTACTAACATCTAAAATTCTTTCGTTCCCGATTCTTGAAGAAGCAGGCAAATACATAGATTCCAAAACTTCCGCGTATTCTACGTCCGGATATTTGGTTGTATTCCAATGTAAAGGAATTTTCCAATCTAATCTTTTGTTAGGATCATATCCGCCTTCTTCACGGCCTCCTTGTCCTTCTAAATATTCCTGATATGGTGTTAAATTTTCTTCTTTTTGAGCAAGGTATGCATAATCTCCTATGCTTGCACCTTTACCTCCACCTTCACCACCTTCTCCGGCAGCTTCAGCAAGAAGGGTTCTGGCAATAGAATCTCTTACATAGTTGATAAATACCCTGTATTCCGCATTAGTAGTTTCTGCTTCATCCATGAAGAAAGAAGAAACAGTCACTGTTTTCAATGAAGCCTTCTCAGGAGTACTGGTTGGATCCTGATCTGCCAGACCTGCAATAAATGATCCAGCAGGAATAGCAACCATACCATAGGGTCTTTCCGCAACAAATGATTTTGTTTTTTCTCTTGGTATCAATTCTCCTTTTGTTCCTGGCTTCCCAACGGAAGAAGTTCCACCACCTGAACAAGATACCGACGCTACCGACGCAGACAATAATAAAAGAAATATCCTTTTCATGTTAATTTTTATAATTAAGCCGTAAATATATAATTTTTTTAAGAAACTTTTAAGATTTTTTTTGAAATAACGAAAGAAATCTAAATTTATTTTATTTACAAGTATTTTTTTATTCCACGGTTACAGATTTTGCCAGGTTTCGAGGCTGGTCTACATTCGCGCCTCTATACACTGCAATATAATAAGCAAGCAGCTGTAAAGGCACTGATGCAACAATAGGTGAGAAGCATTCAGAGGTTTCAGGAATCTCAATAACATAATCTGCCATAGCACTCACCTGCTGATCTCCTTTATTTACTACAGCAATTACTTTTCCTTTTCTTGCTTTAATTTCCTGAACATTGCTTACAATTTTATCATAATGTCCTTTTTTAGGAGCAATGATTACAATCGGCATATTTTCGTCAATTAAAGCAATCGGTCCATGCTTCATTTCCGCAGCAGGATACCCTTCTGCATGAATATAAGAGATTTCCTTTAATTTTAATGCACCCTCCAATGCCGCAGGATAATTGTATCCTCTTCCTAAGTAAAGGAAATTGGTAGCATTTACGAAATCTTTGGCAATATTCTGAACCAATTCGTGAGTCGTATTTAAAACTTCTTCGATTTTCTTAGGAATAGCATCTAATTCTGCAATCAGGCTCATGAAATCAGCATTTCCTAAATTTCCGTTATGTTTACCTAATTTAAATGCAATAAGAGTAAGAATCGTTAATTGGGCTGTAAATGCTTTTGTAGAAGCCACCCCAATTTCCGGTCCTGCGTGAGTATAAGATCCCGCATCCGTAATTCTTGCAATAGAAGAATCTACTACATTACATATGCCATAGATGAAAGCTCCTTTTTCTTTAGCTAATTTTAAAGCAGCCATTGTATCTGCAGTTTCTCCTGATTGAGAAATTGCAATCACCACATCTTTATCTGTAATAATTGGATTTCTGTATCTGAATTCTGATGCGTATTCTACTTCAACAGGGATTCTTGCATATTCTTCAATAAGGTATTCTCCGATAAGCCCCGCATGCCAAGAAGTTCCACAAGCAATAATGATAATTCTGTTGGCATTTTTAAATCTTTCCACATGATCCCAGATTCCTGCCATTTTAATCACTCCTTCATCTACAAGAAGTCTTCCTCTCATCGTATCATGGATAGATTTTGGCTGTTCGAAGATCTCTTTTAACATAAAATGCTCATATCCTCCTTTTTCTATCTGCTCCAAGCTTAATTTCAGTTCTTGGATTTCCGGTTCAATTTTAGAATTATCGTTGATGGTTCTGATATCTACTCCTTTTTCCAATGAAATGGTTGCCATATGACCTTCTTCAAGATAAATAGCTTCTTTGGTAAATTCTACAAAAGGAGATGCATCGGAAGCGATGAAGTATTCTTTTTCTCCAATTCCGATAGCCAATGGAGAACCTAATCTTCCTACTACCAAAACTCCCGGATAATCTTCATGCAACACTGTAATAGCATATGCTCCGTACACTTCATTCAAAGCATATCTTACTGCTGTTGGGAAGTCTGTATCAGAATTGATATCCATAAAATACTGGATAAGGTTTACCAATACTTCTGTATCTGTTTCCGATTTGAAAGTGAATCCTTTCTCCGTAAGCATGGTTTTGATGGTATCATAATTTTCAATAATACCATTATGAACAAGTGCTATTTTACCGTTATTGGATAAGTGAGGGTGAGAGTTTCTGTCACTTGGCACTCCGTGAGTAGCCCAACGAGTATGCCCCATTCCTATTTTGGCAGTACCTTTAAGCTGGCTAGAGATGTTAACCAGATCGTCTACTTTACCCTTTGTTTTTTCAACTTCAAATTTATTATTAGTGCTTTCTAAAACAATACCGGCACTGTCATATCCTCTATATTCTAATCTTCTAAGACCGTTGATTACAATATCATACGCGTCTTGAAATCCTGTATATCCTACAATTCCACACATATATTATTCGTGTTTTTAAATTATTTTTTACCGTAAGTAACCTTTAATTGAATCTTTTTCGCATTATTAGGATCAGAACCTACAAAAACAGCTCTGTCTCTAGCAAAATTTCTTGATGTATATTGGTATCCTGCTAATGCGCCTGTTGTAGTAGTCAGGAAACTTCCCATATCAATTTTGAAATATTTATTGGTGTAATCCGTACCTCCTTCTACAATATCTTTAACTGATTTTGTAACCGTAAAGTCATAATAAGCCGGATTTTTATCCAGATCATATGTTCTTAGCATTGCAAAATTTGATGCAGTTATTAAATTAAGTAAATCCGTAGTAAAATTGGTTGTTTCTTTGCCATTACTATCTTTATCTTTTTGTACAAAAGAAAAATTGGATGGCTTCGCATACTTATTGTTCCAGTTATCCGGATCTGTATAAATTCTGATCTTAGCGCTTATGATAGCTGCTTTGTCATTTTGATACAACTGCTTTAATTGATTAATCGTTGCTTCAGGGAACTTAACTCCAATAGAAGGACCTCCCATTCCTTGTCCATAAAGCTTAAGATCTCCTGTTGTAGTATTTCCCGTAACATAAGAATTGAATGCAGCACCGGTTCTGTCATACTCATAATGACCAATATGAGCATTTCCTACTCCTAACGCAAACGTATAGGTTGTCTGCGGCCTCGTTACAGTACCATTTTCAGTTTTATCATATTTATAATACATGATCAATTCCATATCGTTCGGAGAGAACTGAAATAAATATCCGTCATCTTCCGTTACTGAAACTTTTAAGCCTTTGAAATGTCTGATGAAGTTAGATACATCATTAAGCTCAGGTTTTCCTTTGAAATCTATGATTTTCGTTTTGAAAAAGCTAGCAGATAAAGGAATTCTGAAACCTACAGGGGAAGTAAAAATGGAAGAATTATCTGAATCTTTAGTAATTACTACTGAAGAAACATTTCCTTTGAATGTTTTTGAACCCAATTCCTGCCCAACTGCATAATTGGTATTGGAATAAGCAATATCTGTAGATGCTTTTAAAAATTCTGTAACCTCATTTACTTTGATTGTAAATGGAGGAACCGCACCATTTATTTTTGCTTTACCATATTTATTAACCGGATAGGTATTCACTACTTTCTTAGCAGCTATACTTCCGTCAGGATGAACATAATTTTCATCCGTTGTTGTAGTAATAGAATCTGTAGCATATGTTGGCTTAATTACCAATACCACTGAGTCTACTGCTGCATTGGCTCCAAAATCAGGATTGTATGTAGACAATCTCAATTGAGTATAATAAGATCCTCTTTGCATACCAAACTGTCCTTCCTTGAAAGCTCCCACTACAGCCACTCCTAATTTGGAAGCATCACTTCGAACACTATCATTATTATTAATATTATATGCTATCAGATCATAAGAAGTTTCTTTACCTTCTGCCGCTCCGTTTAAAAATAACTGCTCTCCTAAAGAATCCGGGTCCGGTTCACAATTATAAAGCAGTACACTTCCAAAAATCGCCAAAAAAAGTATAGCGAAGGTTCTTTTAATAGTATAAGTCATTAAGGTGTTTTTAATAAAGTTGGTTTATAGAATCTACGTCCAGATATTCCGATTTCGAAGTTGTTGTTTCATTAAATGCCTGATCCAGATCTCCGCCTAAAAACTCGTCGCCTTTCACTACTACATCTACATAGTTCATGCTCTCGATAACGAAACTCTGAATACTCGGTTTATCTAACGCTTTTAATCCCGAAATATTATCAAACTGTAATTTTTCACTTATTTTACTGTCTAATGCAACATCTTTCTCATTATATAAAGAAAGAACGATTTTGGCATCTTTGAAATAAGTATCGGACTCGTAATATGTCTTAAGGTAAATAGGAACAAACGAAGACATCCATCCGTTCAAATGAATAACATCCGGAACCCAGTTAAGCTTCTTAATGGTTTCAATAACTCCTCTGGCAAAGAAAATTGCTCTTTCATCATTATCTTCGAAAGGATTTCCTTCATCATCAAAATAGTATTGTTTTCTTTTGAAATATTCTTCATTGTCTATAAAGTATACCTGAAGTCGTTCTCCGGGAAGAGAGGCTACTTTAATAATTAAGGGCTGATCAAGATCATTGATAATGATATTCATTCCGGAAAGGCGGATTACCTCATGAAGCTGGAATTTTCTCTCACTTATTTGTCCAAATCTTGGCATAAAAACTCTTACATCATTGCCTTCATTGTGCATCTTAAGTGCCATTTTGTTTACCACTGCAGCCATATTTGTGTCTTCCTGATATGGATACATCTCTGTAGTAATGTACAGTATTTTTTGATTCGGCATAAACTTCTATCTAATTTTTTGTAAAAATGCTTTAATGTGCAAAATTACAAAAAAACATCCAACATTATTTTAATTAACATTTTTTTACGATAATTCCCTTTTCCAAATTATGAAAAACGCACTTTATTATATGATATTTTTAGTATTTTTGAATTGCTATTAAAATAAACTATGGAAGTTCTAAAAAATAAAAAGACTCTTCAGGATTTTATTGAAAGACAGAAGGAAATGGGGAAGAAAATAGGTTTTGCACCAACCATGGGAGCCCTGCACAACGGCCACTTATCTCTATACGAGGCGGCAAAAGAAGAAAATGACCTTGTTGTTTCTTCAATTTTTGTTAATCCCACCCAGTTCAATAATGCCGAAGATCTGGAAAAATACCCCCGAAATATAGACCGTGATATTTTAATTCTAAAAAATTCCGGATTGGTAGATGCTGTTTATATTCCGGAAGTTCAGGACATTTACCCTGAAAAAACAGTAAGCCAGCATTATGACTTTGACGGATTGGAAAATGAGATGGAAGGAAAATCCCGACCAGGGCATTTTGATGGTGTAGGAACCGTTGTAGAGGAGCTTTTCAGACAGGTAAAGCCTGATAATGCTTATTTTGGAGAAAAAGATTTCCAGCAGCTCGCCATTATTAAAAAAATGGTCGAAAAAAAGAAACTTCCGATAAAAATAAAAGGAGTTCCTATTTACAGAGCTGAGAATGGCCTTGCATTAAGTTCCAGAAACCAGAGATTGCATGAAGACAGAAGAGAAGCCTCCAAAATTATTTATGAAACTTTAAAAAAGGTGAATGACTGGTTCCGCGTGGTTAGCATTCCTGAAATTAAAAACAGAGTTACTGATATTTTTGACCATCAACAAGGGATGAAGCTGGAGTACTTCCTGATTGCCGATGAAACAACTTTAAAGGAAACAGATTTCTTCTATAAAGACAAACAATACCGGGCTTTTATCGTAGTGGTGGTAGATGGCGTGAGGTTAATTGATAATATGCACCTGGATTAGATTTAGTTTAAGGCTAAGATTTAGTCTGTTTGCATAATCTGAAAATACATGGCGTTGCTTTTTAAGTGACGCTTTTTATTTGTGCAAATAAATGGTTCTTTTAACCACATAAAAAATCAAAGGCCTCCTAGGGAAGCCTTTGAAACACCAAATCACAAAATATTAATATGAAAAAAATTTACTTTTCAGTAAACTCGTGACCTGGCTGGGATTCGAACCCAGGACCCATACATTAAAAGTGTATTGCTCTACCAGCTGAGCTACCAGGTCGGCCACAATTAATAATGATAAATATAAAAATTAATTTTATAATAATTCACTATTAATTATTATTTTTTTTTGCAGTGCCTGCGACTGGACTCGAACCAGCACATCCTTAGGAAACCACCCCCTCAAGATGGCGTGTCTACCAATTTCACCACGCAGGCAAAAAAAACATAATTTCTTATGAACTTTTTGCTTGTGACCTGGCTGGGATTCGAACCCAGGACCCATACATTAAAAGTGTATTGCTCTACCAGCTGAGCTACCAGGTCGGCCACTTTGTACAAGCGATTTACGTTGTAGTAATGTCCCTTGTTTTAAGTGGTGCAAAGATATGACTTTTTTTAATTTCTCAAAACTTTTTCGCAAATTTGTTTAAAATTTTATCATGATAATTTCACTAGTCGGATACATGGGAAGTGGCAAGTCGCACGTTTCCAAAATTTTAAGCGAAAAACTCAATTTTAAATTAATTGACCTCGATAGAGAGATTTCCAGAAGAAATAAGCTGACTATTCCTGAAATATTCGAGAAAAAGGGGGAAATTTACTTTAGAAAGCTGGAAAGGGAAACTTTGGAAGAAATTCTCGCCACACAGGAAAATATTATTCTAAGTCTGGGTGGCGGAACCCCGGTGTATTATAATAATATGGAAATTATCAACCTCAACTCAAAGAGTGTATTTTTAAAGGCCTCAGTTATTTCTCTTACAGAAAGGCTTTCGAAACAGAAAGAAAAAAGGCCTTTGATTGCCAATATTTCTGACGATAACCTTCCTGAATTCATTGCGAAGCATCTGTTTGAAAGAAATGAATTTTATAATAAAGCTCAATTCAGTGTAAATACGGATTCCCGTGATCCTGAAGATATCGTAAATGAAATTATAGAGAAATTATATCTATGATTCATCATCGCTATCAGAATCATTGCTTTCACCAAAGAAATCGTCCCAGTCTGTAAAGTCTGATGCAATATCATTTTCTACATATTCATCCATATCCCTCCTGTCTTTTTTGGTAGGTCTTCCTTCCCCTCTATTTCTATAATAGTCCTGGGACATTTTACGCAATTTAAGAAGTTCGTATTGTTCCTTATCCGTTACATCTTTAATATGAAGAGGTACTAACTTGGCTCCTATTCTACTTTTCGGAATTTGTATCACTTTGATTTTATAGTCTATCTGATTTTTACGGATCTTTATTACATCTCCTTCCTTCACCTCCTTAGAAGACTTTACAGTGCCCTCTCCAATAGAAACTCTGTTCTTCTTAATTTCCTCAGTTGCAATAGTTCTCGTCTTATAAAAACGAATGCTCCATAAAAATTTATCTATTCTCATATTTTTTTATACTTTTGTCGTTATATTATTTGTAAAGTAATTAAAGTTTTTTGAAATGAAAAAAATATTTTTATATATCCTTGCGGGGTCATTATGCTTTTCTGCCTGTAAAAAAGACGATGATGTGGAAACTTATGTAGAGCCTGAAGATATTGCAGTACAGAACAATTATGATGATCAGGCAATCCAGAAATACCTAACGGAACATTACCTGGATGCTCAAGGAAATATAAAAACGTTCAGCAGTACAGATCCTGCTGATGACAATGAAACCAAATTATCAGCAATGAGTCCTCTAACATTACCTTCGGGGGTAGTGTACATCATACGACCGAATGCTCAGCCGGAGACTTCCAATCCACCGGTAACCGGGACACCTATCGGAGCTACAGATATCACCAGAATCATGATGAGATCTCAGACCGCTCTTGCTGCCGATAATGATGGAAACGTTACTTTCATTTCTTATTCGGACTTTTATAATACCATTGATGGCACCGGATCTCCTCTGATAGACCCTAAATTCTATTACATTACTGATCAGGATCCATTAATTACAGCAGCTACTACTGATGCTGCCAAACAAAAAAGTTATTATATGATCGAAGGTTTCAGTGAAGCATTACAAAAATACAAAGCCTTCAATAAAGCAGATGGAGATAACTATAACTTACAAGGAGTGATCCTTGTTCCATCAAGAGCCGCTTTTGCAAGAGATCCTCATTATAATTATACAGGATATTCTTTCAGAAACAGAACATTTATCTTTAACTTCCAGGTATATAAAACAGAAGCTAGACCTTAATAAAAAAATAAAAATCCGTTTCAAATTGAAACGGATTTTTATTATCTCTAAAACTGAGTTCTCTGCCTCACATTTCCTAAAATATCCGGAAAATACAGATCCGAAAGATGGTCAAACTCATCACCTCTCATGAACATCGTTGCGTCTACTTCTTCATAAGAACTTCTTCCCGCGGCAGCAATTAATTCATTACAGGTATGAAGGGTATTTTTATGGAAATGATAAACTCTTTCACTTTTATCCGTTACATCAAGCCCTTTGATCAGCATTTTATCCTGAGTAGCCACTCCAGTAGGACAATTATTCGAATTACATCTTAGAGCCTGGATACAGCCTAATGCAAACATAAATCCTCTTGCATTGTTGCACATGTCAGCCCCCATTGCGATTGCTCTCAGAATATCTAAGCTCGTCAATACTTTACCACTGGCAATTACTCTTAATTTATCTCTCAGATTATAATTCTTAAGAGTTCTGTTCACAAAGATCAAAGCCGGCTCCAAAGGCATTCCCACTCCATCTGAAAATTCCGGTGGTGCCGCTCCAGTTCCTCCTTCTGCTCCATCTACGGTAATAAAATCCGGATAAATTTTCAATACATTCATCTGTACACAGATATCTTCAAACTCTTTAGTATCTCCTATACATAGTTTAAATCCGACTGGTTTCCCTCCTGAAAGCTCTCTAAGTTGCTGCACAAACCTCAACAATCCCGCAGCATCAGAGAAAGAAGAATGTGATGGTGGTGAAATAATGGTCATTCCAGGGGTTACATGACGGATTTTAGCAATTTCCGGTGTATTTTTCACTCCCGGTAAAACTCCTCCATGTCCTGGTTTTGCTCCCTGGGATAATTTAATTTCAACCATTTTCACATTAGGAAGTGTGGAATATTTGGCAAATAACTCTGGATTAAATTTCCCTTCTTCATCCCTGCATCCGAAATATCCGGTTCCTATTTGCCAGCATAAATCTCCGCCTCCTTCCAAATGGTACGGTGAAATTCCTCCTTCTCCCGTATTATGATAAAAATTACCTTTTTTAGCCCCTTTATTTAATGAAACCTGAGCTCTGTTACTCAATGATCCAAAACTCATCGCGGAAATATTGAACAGGGAAGCATGATAAGGCTGGGTACATTGCTCTCCTCCTACCCAAACTCTTGGCAATTCTTCTGCCGGGGATTTTGCATAAATGGAATGCTTGATTCCTTCATATTTTCTATGATTAACTTCTAACTGGGTTCCAAAAGCAACGGTATCCCCCAAATTTTTGGCGCGTCTATATACTGCAGAACGCTGGTTTCTTGGAAACGGTTTCCCATCTGTCTCTCTTTCGATGAAATACTGCTGCATTTCAGGAGAAATCCCTTCAAAAAAGTACCTGAAATATCCTAAAACAGGAAAGTTCCTTAAAATAGCATGCTTGGTTTGGTAGGTATTATATACTCCCAATGCATAGATGGCGGATAACAGAATCGGTATCCAATAGTGCGCTCTGATCAGTAGTGCTATAATCCATGTAGCAACCACCAATACAATTCCCCAAGATAAAAACTTATCTCTCATGAATGTTGTATTTAAAAGTTAAAAATAAATGTAGTGGAAATTTAACAAAAGAGCTATGCTTTTGCTAAAAAACTTTCGTAAGAAGACTGCACAGAAACCGTGCCATCCGGCAGGATTTTTTCTAAATTTAAAAATTCTATCTGATTTACTGATGCCGGATCAAAATCTTTCTGTACCCTCACATAGTTTTCTGTGAAACCAAACATTTTTCCGTCTTTATTTTCATGCTCCCAAAGTACAGGAAGTGTTTTTCCAAGCTGTGTCTGATAAAATGCCATTTTCTTCTTCTCAGAAAGGATTCTTAGCATTTTATTTCGTTTTTTTCTTTCAGCTACAGGAACTACTCCATCCATTTCGGCTGCTTCGGTATTTTCTCTTTCTGAATAAGTAAAAACGTGTAAATAGGTAATCGGAAGTTCATTCAGGAATTGATAGGTTTCCATGAATTTTTCTTCTGTTTCCCCCGGAAATCCTACAATCACATCTACACCAATGGCTGCATGAGGCATTACCTCACGGATTTTATTGACTCTGTCGTTGTACAGTTTGGTCAGGTAACGACGTTTCATTTTTTTCAATAAATCATCGCTTCCGGATTGTAGCGGAATATGAAAATGGGGCACAAAGCTTTTGCTTTTAGAAACAAGCTCAATGCTTTCATCTTTCAAAAGATTGGGTTCAATAGAAGAAATACGGATTCTTTCGATCCCTTCTACCTGATCAAGCTCTGAAATAAGATCCAGGAATGTATGTTCATGTCTTTTATTTCCGAACTCTCCTTTTCCATAATCTCCGATGTTTACTCCCGTAAGAACAATTTCTTTAATGTCTCTTTCTGCAATTTCTTTAGCGTTTTTCAATACATTTTCGATTGTATCTGAACGGGAAATCCCTCTTGCCAAAGGAATGGTACAGTAAGTACATTTATAATCGCATCCGTCCTGAACTTTCAGAAAAGCTCTGGTTCTGTCTCCGATGGAATAGCTTCCGATAAAGAAATCGGTTTCTTCAATTTCACAAGAGTGAACAATACCTTCACTTTCAGATTTCTTCAAATCATCAAGATAACTTAAGATGTTGAATTTTTCTTTGGCTCCCAAGACCAAGTCTACACCTTCGATCTGTGAAATTTCTTCAGGCTTCAATTGAGCATAGCATCCAACAATCACCACCAAACCTTCCGGATTGGCTTTCATGGCTCTTTTCACGTGAAGTTTACACTCCCGATCTGCATTTTCAGTTACGGAACACGTATTGATCACATAAATATCCGCTCTGTCATCAAAACTTACCTTATCATAACCTGCATCTGTTAATTGACGGGCAATAGTAGATGTTTCCGCAAAATTTAATTTGCAGCCAAGGGTATGATATGCAGCAGTTTTATGAAGATTTGACATGGATATTTCCTGAAATTTTTTCTGGGTGCAAAGATAAGGATTTTAATAACAATACTAAATTGATTGAATCTATTGCTTGTATTCATCCCTTACTTCAGGGCTGTTATGAAAGCAAACCGGCGATGAATTAGAGGTTTGTTCACTTCCGGAAAATTTATCTTTCATCTCCGAATTAAATTCCTGGGAATTGTTTCTTGCTATAGAAAGTGTTTTCCAGTCATCATTTTTCATCATCTTAGCAATGTAAATGATTTGACCTATGTGATAAGGATAATGCGCCAATTGACGAAAAACCGCATCAATCATAGAATGTGCTTCACCTCTTATATAAATAGTAGCATATAAATTCTCATCCGTGATCTGTGCCAATGCATCAAACAGGCATTTCCAGCCTTTTTCCCAATAATCCAGAACTTCCTGCTTGGTGGTAAATGTATTCACAAACTCTTCGTCACGGTTTCTCCATGGTTTTTCACCGTCTTCCATTAAAAAATTGGTCCATCGTGATAACATATTTCCGGCAATATGCTTTACAATCATGGCTATTGAATTGCTTTCTTCATTGTACTGCCAGAAGATCTGCTCATTGGAAAGCTGATCAAATGTTTTGTCTCCTAATGATTTATAATATTCGAAACGCTTGACAAATAGATCTTTCATTTTTATAGAGTTTATCCCAAATGTAAAAAGAAAATGAATGGTAATAATCTTAGATTGAATTGATAAATTCTATTTCCATTCCTCACACTTATCGTTCATCATGAAGTTCTCATCAACAAAGTTATATTTGTTTACCTGAAGTTATTAATTAGAGATTCTTCACTACGCTTTACTTCGAATACGTTGTAAAAATTTAAGTATTATTTTATGCTCGTAATGTTCCCGCAAAGATTTTCAAGGTGGAAAATTTTATGAAAAGGACTTTTCACTTCTTTAAGGTGTTCTTTATCCTGGATAAAGGTATATCGTGAAGCCAAGGAATTCATATCAGAGACAATTACCAGCCAACATTCATCTACAGAAGTATCATAATAAGGATATTTTTCATTCTTTTTTTCGATCAATTCCAGGATCTTTTCAGAGCAGAGTTCATCAAACAGGTTCATATTGTATTCATAGGTGATGAACACATTTCTCCGGTGAAAGGATTTACGGATGCTTTTTACACAACCCACCGGTTTATTCTTATTAATGCTTTTGTAGATCGCAAGAATAATTTCCTGCTGATCCTCCAGCTTATCAAACTTAATATGTGGGTGGAATTCTAAAAAATAAACACCACGATATTTCGCAGTGTCTTCTTGTTCTAATAGTATTTCAGCCTGACGGAAAATCTTGTTTAAGCAGCTTTCAACCTTTTTCATTTCCAGATGATTAATCACTTCGGTAAGCTCGATTCCAATTTTCTTGTCGTTGAATTTAGCGATAAAGTCGGGACTTTCACAAGTGAGATTTTCAAAAGTAACTTCCGGAAAATGATGCATGAAAGAATTAAGCAGTAAAATCTCGGACTTCTTCTTGTATTTTTCGCGGTCGTGAAGCGGAGATTCGTCTATGGTACGGTGGTACTTCTCTATCGGCTTTTTCTTCAAATGTCGATTCAGATAATATAGGCTTAGATTCTTGATTAAATCTTCATCTGAAAACATCTTTTTCATTGTGAGAAGTTTTTGATTATCAAAAATTTACAACATAAAGGTAAGCAAAAAAACTATTCGACAGATAGTTTTAAAAATAATTTATTAAATAATTAATGTAAAGTTTATTTTCATAATTAATACCTTTGCCCCTTCAAATACAAAAACACAGTTTTATGGATTTTAAAAACTTTAAAATACCTTACAGCGTACATCCACAATATTCTAAAAAAGTCGCCTATTTTTCAATGGAATTTGCCATTGAGCAGGTGTTGAAAATATATTCAGGAGGTTTGGGGTTCTTGGCAGGCTCTCATATGAGAAGTGCCTATAATTTAAAACAAGACCTTATCGGGATCGGAATTCTTTGGAAATTTGGCTATTATGACCAGGCAAGAAATCATGATCAGACATTACAACCTGTATGGACGAGAAAAATGTACAGCTTCCTTGAAGATACGGGAATTAAGTTTCAGATTGAAATCCACAGTGCTCCGGTTTGGGTAAAAGTATGGTACCTGGATCCTGAAATCTTCAATACGGCACCTATGTTTTTCCTTTCAACAGATGTTCCTGAAAACGATCACGTTTCAAAAACCATCTGCCACAAATTGTATGATGCCAATGAATCTACCAAACTCGCACAATATATCTTATTAGGAAAAGGAGGAGCCAAATTATTGGATGAAATGAATATCGAAAGAGATATTTATCATTTGAATGAGGCTCACGGACTTCCGGCAGCATTTCATTTGTTGAAAAAATACAATGGTGATCTTAACAGGGTAAAAGAAAAGCTTGTTTTCACCACGCACACTCCCGAAGAAGCAGGAAATGAAAAGCATAATCTGAGATTATGTTATGATATGTCTTATTTTTCAGGATTCAGTATGGAGGATGTCAAAAGCATTGAAGGAGCAGATGATGATCGTTTCAATCACTCTCTTTGTGCTTTGAAAATGGCAAGAATCGCCAATGGGGTTTCACAACTTCACGGTGTTGTTTCCAGAACGATGTGGAGCAAATATCCGGGAATCTGCGAAATCACTTCCATTACGAATGCCCAGGAATTCAAATACTGGTCTGATAAACCGCTTTATAATGCAAAAGATGAAAATGATGAAACTGTTTTCGATTATCGTAAAAAGCATTTAAAAAAGAGACTTTTCAAAATTGTTGCAGACCAAACAGGAAATTTATTCAACCCGAATGTTTTCACCATAGTCTGGGCAAGAAGATTTGCCGGATACAAACGTGCAGATCTCCTCTTACACGATAAAGACAGATTCTATAAACTATTAAATAATCCGAAATATCCGGTGCAGATGATTTGGGCCGGAAAACCCTACCCTATGGATTATTCTGCCATTTCCACTTTCAATACACTGGTGGAGGAAAGTAAGAATCATAAAAACATGGCGGTTTTAACAGGCTATGAGCTTTCTTTAAGCAAATCATTAAAGCAAGGTTCTGATCTTTGGCTAAACAATCCAAGAGTTCCGAGGGAAGCTTCAGGGACTTCCGGAATGACCGCTGCCATGAATGGCTCCATAAATCTTTCTACTGATGACGGATGGATCCCAGAATTTTCAAAACCCGGAGAAAACTCATTTGTCGTTCCAAAAGTGGATTATCTGAATATGAGTATCTACGAGCAGGATAATTATGATTTGAATAAATTATATGAGCTTCTCGAAAATGAGATCCTTCCAACTTACTACGACAATCCTAATAAATGGAGAAAAATTCAGCATAATGCCATGAACGATGTTAAAGACCAGTTTAACAGCGACAGAATGGCGGATGAATATTATAAAGTGCTGTATAATTATAAGGGATAAATAGGGCAAAAAGGCGAAATCGTTAAATCGTGAAAATGCGAATCTGTAAAACTGGATCAAACGATTTAACGATTCTGCGATTTTGCATAACAATAAGAAGCGGCTGGGAAAATTTCCCAGCCGCTTCTTATTGTTAAATTAATCTTTTTTCTTTTTGGGCACTTTCAGCCCTTTTTCTCTTGCTTCAGAAATACCTATGGCTACAGCCTGTTTTCTGCTTGTCACTTTTTTCCCGGAAGAAGATTTCAATTTTCCTTCCTTGAATTCGTGCATTACTTTTCCTACTTTGTCCTGAGCTTTTTCTGAATATTTCGTCTTGCTCATGATAATATTTTTTTTAAGATTTTGGCAGGGATACCCCTAATTCATAGACTTTAGCGTGCTTCAAATATTTGGAACGCTCTCTTGAAGTTACCGATTCAAAGTGATCATTTTTAATAATCACAATCGGGTCTTCTACATTTTCAATTTCGAAATTGGCAAAATATCTTTCTTCAGGACTATCCTGTCGTTGTTTTGCCTTTATTTTTTGTAGTTCATCTGCATATTTTCTGAATCCGGGATCAGATGAATGGATAAATTTGTATTCTTCACCCGCATCTACATAATAGTGAAGCTGTTTTTCAATAAGACCTGCTTCATCAGTAATCTGAGGATTATCATTTCCGTCCTTAAAAGCCACTTCCACAAGAGTTCCTCCTTTCTTTTGAGCACATTCTTCAGCATCTTTAAAGCTGGAGAAACCTGTATAAATAATCTGGTCATTCAACACGTAACGGTTCAGTTTCTGGTTGTAAGCATTCGTTTCCATAATTATTATTTTAATTTGATTTCATTATGGTATATTCAATTTTTTTGCCAATCTTTCAAAATAACAACAGAAAATAAACAGTAAGATTGGTTGTGAGATCAGCTATCAATTGTAGAAGAATATAACCTTTTCCATTTTGCAACCGTATTTCTGCTTAGCCTAAAATGGCTTGCCAGCTGAGTGTTGTTGAGGTTGTTTTTTCTTTGATACAAGAGTATTTCCTTAATGACATGCAAATTGTATGATTTATGTCTTTGATTAAATACCTGCATCTCTGTATTCTCAAATATCAGTGAATTGAGTTTTATAATGTCCAGAGAGGTAAGTTGTGGTTTATCAAGAATAAATTCACATTTCTTTTTTTTATAGGGGTATTTCATGATAATTATATCATTATAAATACGCTTATAGTCCGGGGCAATTGTCGTCAGTATTTTTTTATCCATCTGTATAAAGTGCTTTTGGGAATTCTATATTCATCGATCACCTGTGTTATTGTTTTTTCGTGTTTTTTCAATAGCTCTAGGATAAAATCAATCAACTCCTTAGTATAAATATTTTTCCTGAAATGAGGTGTTTCAAGATTTATGTTCATTAGTTGAGTGTCTTTTCCTTTAGTCTGGGGAGAGTATAAAATTAAATGCTGAGAGTATATTCTAAAAAAATCATAGTCAAGCAACTTACTCCAACGCAAAAGCAATTCAGAATCCAAGCTTTCCGCTTGATACATTTTTTCTATTTCTTCTTCTCTACGCTTAAAGAAACTACAAATACGGGGCATTTCCATTTTGCATTCCTCAACTCTTTGATTAATTACTGAGCCTATATGAATGTTTTTAAATTGCATTTTCGAATAAATTAAATTCTCAGTCTATCCTGTTATTACGGATGCCGTATTGTTATATTAAATGAGACGTAAAGTACAGCCCTGCGCTCTCTTTGGGCCGTACCTGTCCATCCTTTGCTAATTCAGAAATATTAGATAATCGAATATTAAATACTAATTTTATACTATTCACTCAACTAATCTATTCCTGAATATTTTTCATTTGTTGTTTTAAGAATCGTTCTATTATAATTTGGTTACAATTAAGTATCCGTAATTATCACTATTATTAGGCATATTCATCTGACATGTCTGAGTATTATAACTGTCTCCACCTACATAATTTATAAATAGCGCCACCTTTTCATTCTGAGATGTGCTCTGATACGCAACAATTAACTTTTGTGGATTGGCATATGCATAACTCGCACTATTCACAGCACCTCCCACGCTTCTTCTTGCCACTATATAATCCCTGAAAATAGTATTAGTAGTATAGGTTGTTCCCGATGTTCCGGCTGTGGCAAAAACGGTATTCAACGCTATTTGTCCTGTATTTGAACTAGAGGTAGGGCTACCTGTACAGTAAGCAGTCTGATACATTTCAAAAAGATATACACCCGGCTCGGGAATGGTCAGATAACTTACATTAGACACAGATTGTCCGTTTACTGTAGCGGAAGCATCGGTACCAAATCCAAACCCGGTTGTATTTCCTTTCACATCCGTACCGTTTGTAAATGGAACATTCGTATAAGTGTTCACATTAGACAGAGTGAAGTTTCCAAAAGAGGTTGTTCTTTTATAATAAAAGTATTTTGTACCTGCTATCTGTACTTTCGCCGCTCCAGAAGCATCAACTCCTAACGGGCTATAAGGAGGCAATAGAACAGGAAGGTTTTCATGTTTAATATCTGCTTTCACATGCAGCACATTCGTAGGTAATGAATTTCCAATATTGACACCCAGGTTTCCATTATCCGAAATTTTCAATAATTCCTGCCCCGATGAATCATTAATTTCAAAGGCTTTGGTAGCAGCAGTATTTCCTTTGGAAACCATATCAAAAGTAGCGGATGGAGTGGCTGTATTTATTCCATATTGCCCAAAAGATTCAGCACTTGCCAATATAAGACCTATAAATATTATCTTTTTCATAATAGTTGTAATTATAATTTAGAAATATTCATGGTTACCTTATTGGGTAATCCTGGTGGAGTTGCGAATGAACATACATTAGAAGTAAACGTATCTCCAAATCCATAATTAACAAATAATGCTATTTTTTCATTCGCTGTTGTTGTTTCAAAAATTAGAAACACGGTATGTGGTAATGCAAAATTATATTGGTTGGCCACTATTGCGCCAGTATCGTTTCTCCTGGGCAGGCCATTATACCTTACTACGGCTTGTCTTACATAACTACTGCTTCCTGCAGCGGCCTTAAACAGGACAGTTCCTACTCCTTGCATACTTGCACTTGTATCTGTAGGAGTACCTGAACATACCGTATAATAATTTAAATTGATCTTATAAACACCAGGTTCAGGAAAAGAGATATATCGCACATTAGAGTATGAAAGTGTTGACGTATCTAAAGTTGCAGAAGCATCGGTTCCAAAAACAGCTCCAATGGTATTGGTTACCGACTGAGCTGATGTAAGCGGAATATTTGTATAATTATTTGTATCAGCCAAAGGAAATGAAGATGTAGCCGTGGCAGATGTAAGCTCCATATACAAATATTTAGTAGGTTCGGGAACATATGTACCTACTGTACCGTCGCTTTTTATAGCCAGAGGATTAATAGTTCCTGAAACAACCGGAAGGTTTTCATACCTAATGCTACCATTCGTATGAAACTTGGCTGTAGGGTTAGGAACGTTCACCCCTACGTTTCCATTATCCAAAATGGTAAACATTTCCGTACTTGAAGAATTATTAACTTCAAGTGCTTTTGTTGCCGAAGTATTGCCTTTAGAAACAATATCTAAAGTAGCCGATGGGCTTGTCTGATTAATACCTACCTGAGCAGACATTCCATTGTAAAGGAAATAACCTAATAAAATTAAGTTTTTTTTCATCGTAATTGTATTATTTAAGATTTAATAAGTTCTATGGAGTTGATAATTGCTGAAGAGAAAAATTCCTACTTTCCAACAAAGAAGCTGGTGCTGTAATATGGGCATCACCTGCGGGTTTATTTCCGAATCCCCAATTCATGGTAAGATAAACTCTGTCCCCGGCATTCAAATGCACTATACAATTTACAGCTATCGGTGTATTGGCAATATCTGCAATTGCAGCCATGATATTTGCCCTGTTACCTCCAATAATATTGCTAATAGCCGTTCCGTTTTTGGTAATATTTAGGTTAATGCCTGCCCATCCGGTTGTACCTGAAGTTGCATTTCCACTGGCAAAATAAGCATACCCCTCAATTTTATACACCCCGGATTCCAATATCTGCCAATAATCTCCAGCATCATTCCATACAGCAGATCCGCCTTGATTTACAATGACATCCCCGGTTGAAAAAGGAATAATTTGTGGAATACTGTTATTAAAATTGGTAAGCGCCGCTCCGGAAAAAGTTGCCGTATCTGTAGCCCCTAATGCTGCTATAGTGGGTGTAGTTTTATTAATCAAAAGAGCCACTTCCCAAGTTGTTCCACTCGTTGTTCCCTTACTGATCAACATTACATAACCACCCGGAGTTATAGTCAAAGTTGCTACTCCTGCCCCGGATTGATTGTCTATAAGCTCTGATCCATTAGCAGCAATAGTAAGACTAGCGGTTCCTACATTTTTAATATAATAAATTCTCCCTAAAATATTTCCGGCTGCCGGAGCAGCGGCTGTTGCTAACGGCAACGTAAAAGTACCCACAGCAGTCCCATTATAAGCTGTATAAAAATCGTTGACCCCAAGTGTAGTAGAAGTTGACACATTTCGGTATTTCCCGGCTATGGAACCATTTATTGTAAGTGTACTGCCTGGTGAAACAGTATTAATCCCTACATTACCACTTTGAGCGAAAAAAAAACTGCAGGAAATAGTCCCTAAAAGAGTAATTAATTTTTTCATTATAAATTTTTTTTAATCTTTTGTAAATGTTCTATCTAATTAATTCTGCTTATTTATTTCGGGAAAAACAACTGAGAAATTGAGGAACGTGTTGTTGAATTCATAATCAGAATACCCGATAAAACTTGTATCAAATTTATATGAGGTAGATCGAAGGTTTATTACTGCAATTTCACTTCAAACAAAAAAAATATTGAATATCAGTCAATTACACACAAACAACAGTATAAATGCAGTAGGCAAAAAATTTACCTGTTCATAAAAATTACTGTCTCATCATCCATTTATTAAGATCTACATCTGAAGTAAGCTTTAATTTTTTACGAAGTCTGTATTTTTTTGATTCTACGGTACGAATAGATAAATGTCCGTATTGAGCTATTTCTTTATTTGAAAAATTTAATTTGAGAAGTGCACAGAATTTAATATCATTAGAAGTAAGATCGGGATATTTTAATGATAACTTTTTTGAAAACTCAGGATAAACTTCATTAAATCGGGTAAGAAAAGAGACATCATCATCCTTGGCAAGTTGTAATACTTCTTCAAATGCTGTGTTTAGCTTTTTCTTAAGATATTCTAGTTCCAATTCCTTTTCAATGATAACCAGATCTTTTTGTTTTTGTTTTGAAGTATACTGATTGTGTATTAGAATAAATAATATTATTCCCACAAAAACTATACATCCGATAATACAGTAAAGTTTGCTGATTTCATCCTCCACATTCTCCTTCTTCCAGAAAATTCCTGATATTTTAGCCATTTTTATTGTATCCATATCATATTGTACAGAATGTTTTTCTCCAACTTTTTGTAGTACGCTTTTGGGTAGGTAACTGATATTAGAAACTGAGTAAACCTGAAGGTTAAGATGTGTAATAAAAGCTAAATAAATAAAGCAATATAGTTTTACATTAAAATATAAAATCATAATTTTCAGCTATTTTCATTAACTCCATGAATGAAATTAAAGAAACCTGTAATTTTTTTAAATCGAATAGAGTAAGGATTGGATACTGCCCAATTCAGGCAATTGGTAATTATGTAGATCGAAAACAGAAAATGTTATTGCCAGATAAAGTTATATTCAGTTACAGAAAGTAAAAAATACTCACATTTTTTGCTACAGTTTGGATTTCATTTTGAAAAAACTGAACCTTTAGAAAATACCACGGCATAGAAATTCTTGTTTTACCCTGAAAAAAAGAATATTTTTTTAGTAATAAAATAATTCATCATCCCTTTTATGTTTTATACTTCACATTTATTAGTCAAATACCCACTTGGACATAAATGCTACATCAAATGTATAATTAGTAAGGATAACATTCCGCACTGCAAATTCACTTCATTTTATATAATGTTTGATTTACAACCACTTTCAGTAAAAATCAGTAGTAATGCAGTAGGGAATATACTTGGTTATTATATTGTATAGAATAATTTATTGTGAATTATAGCGTAGACATCCATTTATTGAGATCCACATCTGAAGTAAGCCCTAACTTTTTCCGTAATCTGTATTTTTTTGATTCCACAGTGCGAATAGACATGCTCCCATATTGTGCAATCTCCTTATTTGAAAAATCCAGCCTGAGCAGAGCACAAAATCTGATATCATTAGAAGTAAGATCAGGATATCGGCTTAAAAGCTTTTTTGAAAATTCAGGATATGCCTCATTAAAACGGATGAGAAAAGAAACATCATTCTTCTTGGCCAGCTCTATCACTTCTTCATAGACAGTACTTAATTTTTTTTTCAGAATTTCAGTCTCTCGTTCCTTTTGATCTATTAATAAGTCTTTCCGCTCCTGTATTTCCTTACAAATCCTATAGATAGCAATAGAACTTATTATTACAGTCAAAATAATTCCTGCAATGAAATAATAAAGGTACCTTTTACTTTTATTCTCACTTTCCGTTCGTTCATTAAGAAATTTTTCTACAGGAACACTCAAGATATTTTTTTCTACTTGGTTTAAGCTATCATTTAGAACAGAATATTTTATCAGAAATTCATTTTCTTTCTCAATGTTATTAAGCTTTCTATAGGTTGCGGAAATAATCTTATATGTTTCAGAGCTTTTTCTTTTTAGCTTTAGTTTTTCAGAAACTTTCAGAGACTCAAAAAAATATTCCAAAGCTCTTTCATTTTCATTCTTTTCATTGTAAAATATTCCAAAAACCTGTAATATTTCTGCTCTTCCCTCCAGAACTCCTTTTTTGGAAAGCATTGTAGCCTTCTTCAAATAAAACTCTGCGGAATCTAATTTTTTATTTTTTATATTTTTTTCTGCTAAAGCAACATAAATACTACGATTGAATTCCGGCATTCGGAGACATTTATTCTCCATAGCCTGTGCAGAATCCAGCATATTCATTTTATTGAATGTAGTTCTCTTCCAGTCATAAACATAGTACAGTCTCTGATCACGCTCCTTCTTTTTATCAATTGAGTAAGCAATTTTACCTGCCCGGTTAAACCTTTCAATAGCTTGTTTATAAAGCCCTAAAGCATAATAATTCCTTCCATAAATAAGATTCAACCTTGTTTCTAAAACACTTATCCTACTTTCCTGAAGTTTCTTTTCAGCAAGACCCAAAAAATAAAAACTTTCCTTATTCCTATTCAAAATACAGAATATATTGGCCAAACTTATATATCCCCTTGTTTCACCCTTAATATAATGCAACTCTTTAGAACGTTTGATCGTTTTTTTTGCCAATGAAAGCATTGCCGGATAATCCCCTGCATAATAAAGCTTTGTATCATACGATGTTTGCAAACTATCAATTTCGTGAATAGTATAAGCTTGAGCATTAAAAATTGTGATCAATAATAAGCATACCAGAATGTATGTTTTTCTCAACTTGTCAAATAAACCCATAAATTTTAACCATCAAATTGTCAACCGGAAGGTTTTACACAAAAATAAAAAAATTAACAATAAATATTTAAATCAAAAACACAATAAAGATGTATAAAAACATAAAATATAACAAATTCATTGAAAAATTCACAATATATTGATATAATATTATCAATAATTCAAGATCTACTTTTCAAATATTTATATCTTTTTATATCTTTGGATTTCTTTAAAATTTGAAATGAAAAAAATCTTATTAACACTTACTATTGCTGCTGCTTTTCAAAATATAACGGCGCAGGAAATTACTTTAGATAAAATATATTCAGGATATTACCGTGGAAAAGGTATCGCAGGAATCACTTCTATGAAAAATGGTGAAAATTATTTGGTCATAGAACAGGCCGGAATTGCCAAATATTCTTATAAAACCTCTCAAAAAGAAGGAAATATTGTGGACGGACAATTCGAGAGTTATGAGTTTTCCGATGATGAATCTAAAATCCTTTTGTTAAAGGAAAGCCAGCCTATTTACAGACATTCCTTTTTAGGCAAATTTGATGTAAAAGACCTAAAATCCGGAAAAGTGATCAGTTTAAATGATGGAAAGCCTGTTCAGGAACCAAGATTTTCTCCTGATGCCACCAAAGTAGCCTTCATCGCTGATAATAATTTGTTTTATCAGGACTTAAATTCCGGAAAAATCACACAGATTACTACTGACGGTAAGAAAAATTCTATCATCAATGGATTGGGAGATTGGGTGTATGAAGAAGAATTCGGGCATGCAAGACAATATGAATGGACGAAAAACTCGGATGCCGTTGTTTTCGTAAAATCAGATGAAAGTGAAGTTCCGGAAATCTACATTCCAATCTACGGAAAGTCTCTTTATCCAACTGAAATGCGCTATAAATATCCTAAAGCAGGAGAAAAAAACTCTGTGGTTTCAGCACAATTATATCGTTTGGATTCAGGGAAAACAATTCCTTTGAATTTAAGCTCTTTCAAAAACTATTACATTCCTAACGTATTCCAGACAGCCAAAGCAGATGAAATTGTTTTGATTACTTCGGACAGAATCCAGAACGCAGCAGACATTTTAAAAGTAAATACGAAAACAGGTGCTGTTCAGAAATTATTTACTGAAACAGATGAAAAATGGATTGATATGGACGGGCCAACTCTTGAATTTTTGGAAGACGATTCATTCCTTTGGGGTTCTGAAAGAGACGGACACCGTCATTTATATTGGTATGACAAAGATGGGAAACTGAAAAAGCAGGTGACAAAAGGAAATTGGGAAGTAACCGATTATTATGGTTACAATCCGAAATCCAAAGAAATCTATGTTCAGACTACTGAAAAAGGAAGCATCAACAAAGTAATTTCCAAGGTTAATATTGAAAACGGAAAATCCCAGCTGATTTCCAGTACTGAAGGTAATAATGCAGCTAATTTCAGCAAAAACTATAATTATTTCATTGAAACATCCTCTACTGCAGCAAGGCCGTTTACTTATGTTTTAAAAGACGGAAACGGGAAAATGGTAAAAGAATTGCAAAATAACAATGATCAGCTGAAAAAACTTCAGGCTGATAATTTCGTGGTAAAAGAGTTCATCACAATTCCAAATTCAGCAGGTGATCAGATGAATGCATGGATCATGAAGCCAAAAAACTTCGATCCGAATAAAAAATACCCATTGTTCATGTACCAATATTCAGGACCTGGTTCTCAGCAGGTTGCCAATTCATGGGATAATGGAAATGCTTTATGGTTCAACCATTTGGTTCAGAAAGGATATATCGTAGCTTGTGTGGATGGTCGTGGAACCGGTTACAAAGGCGCTCAATTCAAGAAAGTCACTTACATGAATTTAGGAAAATATGAAATCGATGATCAGATTACTGCAGCAAAATGGTTGGGAAACCAGTCTTATATTGATAAAAGTAGAATTGGAATGTTCGGATGGAGCTACGGAGGTTATATGACCAGTTTGGCTATGACCAAAGGTGCTGATGTTTTCAAAGCCGGAATTGCTGTGGCACCAGTGACGAACTGGAGATATTATGATACCGTTTATACAGAAAGATTCATGAGAACCCCACAGGAAAATGCTGATGGATATGATAAAAACTCTCCTACAGAATACGCCAAATTATTAAAAGGTAAATTCTTAATGATTCACGGAACAGCGGATGACAATGTACATTTCCAAAATTCCATGGAATTTTCCGAAGCTTTGATCCAAAACAAAAAACAGTTTGAATTTATGGCTTACCCGGATAAAAACCACAGTATTTATGGTGGAAATACAAGATCACAATTGTATCAGAAAATGACAGATTTTATTTTACAAAATTTATAAATCTCTGTTTATATACTCTAATCCCTTTCAAATATATTTTTGAAAGGGATTTTTATATTAATTTCATTAATCATATTAGCAATATGTAATTCATTTTATCAATTAAAATTAAAAACCTATTTTTGGGAAATTTGAAATTTGAAAATATGAAGACTAAACATCCTAAAGGCCTGCCTTATCTGTTCTTTACTGAAATGTGGGAGCGTTTCGGATATTACCTGATTCTCGGAATCTTTGTTTTATACGTTATTGAACCTACAGGTTTGAAAGGCGGTCTTGGACTTCCTGATAAAACCGCTGATGATATTTTCGGGACTTATATTGCTCTTACTTATCTTACTCCTTTCATAGGAGGATTTTTGGCGGACAGAGTATTGGGATACATCAAATCCATTTATTTAGGAGGAATATTGATGGCAGCAGGATATATCGGGATGGGGGTTTTCAAAGATCTTCCTTTATTTTATACTTCCCTGGCATTGATCATTATCGGGAACGGTTTCTTTAAGCCTACTATTTCTACCTTATTAGGAAATCTTTATTCTGAAGAACCTTACAAAGCCAATAAAGATTCCGGATATAACATTTTCTATATGGGAATCAACATCGGGGCATTTATCTGTAATATTATTGCGGCATTTATGCGTAATAAATTCGGTTGGGGTGAAGCATTCATCACGGCCGGAGTGGGAATGTTGATCGGACTTATTATTTTTACCATTGGTAGAAAACATTACATTCACGCTGCGCAGATGAAGCCTGTACAGGAAGGTGACACCAAGCTTTCTGAAATTTTAATGAAAGTTTTCTTACCTGCTATTATCGCCGGAGCAATCGGTTGGTTTATTCCCGGTAATCTTATTGGAAGTGACAATACCGATGCATTCATCTTCGCCTGTATTCCTGTCATTTACTTCTATGTTTCTCTTTATTTCAAAGCTAAGCCGGATGAGAAAGCTTCTATTGGAGCCTTACTTTCCATATTTTTGGTTAGTATGTTTTTCTGGGCAGTTTTCAAACAAAATGGAACAGCCCTGACAAGATGGGCCAATTACTATACCGATCGAAGCGTTCCCGCTGCTTTAGAAAAGCCTTTGGAAGGTATTTATATGGTTGACGGAAAAGCCTATGAGGACAAAGAAGTTCCTGTATATGATGATCAGTATCAATCGCAGAAAGGTGAAGATGGAAAAACCATTAAAACTATGGGAAAAGATATTTACTTCAAAAATATTTCCCCTGAACAGCGTGCACAATTAGAAAAAAATCCGAAACAGAAAGTTTATTTATACAACACGGAGTTATTCCAGTCTATTAATCCGTTCTGGGTAATTGCTTTAACACCTGTTGTTGTAGGTTTCTGGGCAATGCTGAGAAGAAAAGGTAAAGAGCCTTTAACGCCAACAAAAATTGTTTTAGGATTATTTATTTCCGCACTTTCCTGTTTAGTGATGGTTTTAGCTGTGATGGCAGGAGACAATGGAGCTATAAAAGTTTCGCCTTGGTGGCTGGTTGCAGGTTATGGAGTTATCACTGTTGGAGAACTATGCCTTTCGCCAATGGGTTTATCCTTCGTATCCAAACTTTCTCCGGCAAGAATCACCGCATTAATGATGGGAGGCTTCTTCCTTGCCAACTCTGTAGGTAACAAGCTTTCAGGAATTCTGGCAAGTACATGGTACAGCTATGATAACAAAATGAATTACTTCCTTGTTAATTTCGCATTGTTGATCTTTGCTACCTTATTGGGAGCTTCCATGCTCAAAAGATTAAATAAAATCATGAAGGAAAAAGGGCATTAATTTCACCTTTTTTAACAAGAAATAGAAAGCCGTAGAATAATTCTATGGCTTTTTTATTTAAAATAAAATTAAAACCTTGTCAAAAACTCAAAAAAAACTATATTTGCTAGTCTTAACAAAAATTAACAATAAAAATGGATAATACTGAAGCATTAAGTCCGAAACCGGATGAGTTTGTAGAGAATAAGAATTCCAGACATCCAAAAGGATTGTGGGTTCTTTTCGGAACAGAAATGTGGGAGCGTTTCAACTTCTACGGGATGAGAGCCCTTTTGACGCTCTTCATGGTAAATTCCCTGCTGATAAAAGAAGCGGATGCAGCAATCATCTATGGTGGATTTTTAGCTTTATGTTATCTGACTCCCCTTTTAGGAGGTTTTATTTCAGATAAATATATCGGAAACAGAAATGCCATCCTAATCGGAGGAACATTGATGGCCATCGGTCAGTTTTTGCTTTTCATCAGTGCTTCCACTTTTTCCGGAAGCATAGGAAGTGCTAAACTTATCATGTGGCTGGCTTTGTTCGTTATCATTTTTGGTAATGGTTTCTTCAAGCCGAATATTTCTTCCATGGTAGGAAGTCTTTATCCAAAACAGGAAAAATCAAAATTAGACTCTGCTTTCACCATTTTCTATATGGGGATTAATATCGGAGCATTCTTAGGACAGTTTATTTGTCCTTATTTAGGGGATGTTAAAGATGCTACAACGGGAGTAAGAGATATTTTTGCTTTCAAATGGGGGTTCCTTGCTGCTTCAATTGCGATGATCATAGGAACAGTAACGTTCTTTATTCTTAAAAATAAATATGTGGTAACTCCGGAAGGAAGACCTATCGGTGGATTGCCAAAACATAATACAAGTGCTGATTTCGAAGAAGGAGAAACTCAGACTGCCAAGTTTTCAGGAGCATCTTTGGGTATCACCGGATTAATATTTGTTGCGTTATTTTTCGTATTCAGATATATATTGGTGGGTGAATTCGGATTCAGTTCCGTGGAAATGGGACAATTGATCAAAGGAATTATCTATCCTTTCATCTATTCCGCAGGTATTTCCTTAGCTTTCTTAATTATGAGCTCTGCAGAAAATGCTGTTGAAAGACAAAGAATCGGGGTAATCTATATCGTATCGTTCTTTATCATTTTCTTCTGGGCCGCTTTCGAACAGGCAGGATCTTCATTAACATTTATTGCAGATAACCAAACGGACAGAAACATTTTCGGATGGGATATGCCTCCTTCAATGGTTCAGATTTTCAACGGGATCTTCGTTGTATTATTAGCGATTCCTTTCAGTTTATTATGGGATAAATTAAGAGCAAAAGGGAAAGAGCCTGTTTCTCCAATGAAACAAGCAATTGGTTTAGCCTTAATCGCATTAAGTTATTTCATTATCGCGCACAATGTAAAAGATCTTGGGAATTCAGGATTATTAGCGATCAAATGGTTAATGCTTTTATATTTCATTCAAACAATGGGTGAGCTTTGCTTGTCTCCAATCGGCTTATCATTAGTAGGTAAATTGGCTCCGAAAAGATTTGCTTCTTTATTGTATGGTGTATTCTTTATTTCCAATGCAGCGGGTTATGCTTTAGCAGGTTCTTTAGGGGCACTTATTCCTGCAACAGGTGATAAATTCAAAAAGGCACAGGAAATTGGAGTGAATTTACAAGATGTTTTAGATAAAAAAGTAACCTTAACAGCTGATCAGGCTGCAGCATTTGAAAAGGCTCAGCTTCCAACACAGAATCCTACTTTTGCAGGATTTGAAATCCACAACTTATTTGAATTCTTCATGGTATTCGTAGTACTTTGTGGTATTGCTGCTGTTATCTTAGCATTAATTTCTCCAATATTGAAGAAAATGATGCATGGTGTGAAGTAATTTCAATCAAAATATGATAAAACCTCCGCAAAGTCGGAGGTTTTTTTTATTTTCGTTAATCTTAATTTTTTATAATGAATTTAACTTTAGAAGAAATACAAAACTTTAAGGGAAAATATCCAAAACAGATCTGGAGCCTTTTCTTTTCTGAAATGTGGGAACGTTTTTGTTTCTATGGAATGCGTGGAATGTTGGTTTTCTTTATGATTTCCCAACTCAATTTCCACGAAGTAGAAGCTAATCTTCAATATGGTGCAACACAAGCTTTTGTATATGCATTTACTTTCATAGGAGGGCTTTTTGCAGACAAAGTATTAGGCTTCAGGAAATCTCTGTTTTGGGGTGGGCTGTTGATGATTGTCGGAAGCTTGATTCTTGCTGCTGATCCACACCAATTTTTCTTTTTAGGAATAGCCTTTACTGTTGTAGGAACAGGTTTTTTTAAACCGAATATTTCATCAATGGTTGGTCAGTTATATAAGCCAAATGATGAAAGAGCCGATGCAGGTTTTTCTCTTTTCTATGCAGGAATAAATTTAGGTGCGCTTTTAGGCGGATATGCTTGTATTTCTATTGGTAAGGTTGGATATATAGAATTAGGAGCATGGAAATTAGGAAAAGGATTAATTCCTGTAGATCTTCAATGGAATATTGCTTTCGGGCTTGCAGCTATTGTAATGGTAATCAGCTTGGTCAATTTCATATTTACTCAAAGAAGTTTAGGAACTATTGGTTTACAGCCCGGACATCCTTTAGCTGAAGTAAAATCTGCACCAATGCCCAAATGGAAAGAATATGGAGTGTATGTATTGTCTCTTGTTTTCATTCCGATTATTATGACCATGGTGGCTAAAACTGAATACACAGATTATTTTATGTGGACCATTGGACCATTGACATTGATCTATTTATTTTATGAAATGACCAAGGTAACACCTTCCGAGCGTAAGAAGCTTTGGGCTGCATTAGTTTTCATTATATTCTCTATTTTATTTTGGGGGATTTATGAACAAAGTGGAGGTTCTTTGAGCATTTTTGCCGCTAAGAATCTGAATAATGATCTTCTTGGGTTAGACCCAAACGGAGTTAACAATTCCGGGGGAGCATTCTTTATCATCTTCCTTGCACCACTTATCGGTCTTCTTTGGATCTGGCTGAATAAAAGAAAAATAGAGCCCAATACGCTTATTAAATTCGGATTAGGATTCATTTTTCTTGGAGCTGGTTATTATGTATTATTTGCCACAAGACTTTTCGCTAATGCACAAGGGATCACTTCACTGAATTTCTTTACCATTGCTCTTCTCATTATTACTTTGGGTGAGCTTTGCCTCTCTCCTATTGGGTTATCCATTATGACGAAGCTTTCTACAAAGAATCTTCAGGGAATGATGATGGGAATGTGGTTTTTAGCATCTGCCTATGGACAATATGTAGCAGGAATTATTGGTGCAAACATGGCTACAGCCAAAGAAGGTTCCACCAACTATGATGCCTTGATTACTTATACGGAAGGCTATAAACAATTAGGATTATATGCAGTAATTGCGGGTGTGGTATTAATTTTGATATCACCGTATGTGAAAAAATTAATGCAGGATGTAAAATAATCGTAAGCAAATTATGCTTATTTTTATTTGTAATTACAAAATTTATGAAAAAAATTCTAAGCATAGTTTGCCTGTTATTGCTTCAGTGGACTTTTGCACAAATACAATGGATGACCATTGAAGAGGCTCTCAAAGCCCAGAAGGAAAATCCAAAAAAGATTCTCATCGATTTTTATGCAGATTGGTGTGGCCCATGTAAGATCATGGATAAAAAAACGTATGGACATGCCGTTATTGCTGAAATTTTAAATGAGAATTATTATCCTGTGAAATTCAATGCAGAGGAAAAAAATAACATTGAGATTTTTGGCAGAATATTTTCCAATCCTAATACGGAACATAAAAAAGGCAGAAACTCTTTGCATGAGTTCACACAGTATATGAATGTAGGAGCTGTACCCAGTACAGTATTCTTAGATGAAAACGGAGGCCCTATTACCATTCTTCAGGGAGAGTTATCTGCAAAGGAATTGGAACCTTACTTAGACTTAATGTCAAAAGATTTATACAAAAAAATACGTACCCGCGAACAATGGGAAGATTATCAGAAAAAATTTAAATCTAAAATAAAAGATTAGCTGGTCATCGGGTTTCGAGGTCCGAGATGATAAATAAGGCTTTCAATTTTTCTTGGAAGTCTTTTTTATTTTCCCGAAATTCGGGTTTTTATTTATGAAAGAAATACTTAAAAAATTTTTAACGGTTTTTCTGATTGCCGGGTTCGCTTCTTTGCTTGCAGGCATTTATGGTATTTTACATGATCAGATTACTTACAGTATTTCACCTGAATATTATACCCGATTTAAGTTTATCCAGTTCAACCTGAACGAAGAATATTACAGCATAAGAGAGAAAGTTGCGATCGTGGGGTTTTCTGCAACCTGGTGGTTCGGATTGTTCCTGGGACTTATTTTAGGGATTTTTGGATTAAGACACAAAGATTGGAAAGCAATGTTCAAAACGTCTGTCTTTTCTATTTTCATTACTATTCTTATCACATTGATCATAGGAATAATAGGATTTTTATATGGAAACTTTGTGTTATCTAATCAACCAAAATCTGAATTCGCTAATTGGTTCATCCCTCATGATCTCATTGATTTTAAAAGTTTCATCGCTGTAGGATCCATGCATAACTTTAGTTATATTGGCGGGATTATCGGTTTAATATTCGGAATTGTTTATTCTTATAAAAAAGCTTCTATTACAGCTCGATGACTTTAGAAACTTCCATAGAATATGTAAAAGGAATTGGTCCGGAGAGAGCCAAGCTCATTAAAAATGTGCTGGGAATTTCTACTGTTGAAGACTTTTTAAATTTCTTCCCTATTCGTTATCTGGACAAGAATAAAGTCTACAAAATCTCACAGCTGAAAGAAAGCAATCTTGATGTTCAGCTTAAAGGAAAGATTACCCAGGTACAGGAAATCCAAACAGGAAAAACCAAAAGACTTTCCGCCAAATTCAATGATGATACGGGAACGATGGATTTAGTCTGGTTTCAGTATTCAAAGTGGATGAAAGAACAGCTTCCCATTAACCGGGAAATCTATATTTTCGGAAAAGTGAATGTTTTCAACAATCAATTTTCGATGCCACATCCGGAAATAGAGATAGAAGAAAAGAAAGAAAATGATAATCGTCTAAAACCTATTTATCCAAGTTCGGAGAAGCTTACGAAACGAGGATTAAATCAAAAATTCTTTCAAACCATTCTGCGTAATATCTGCAAGGAAATTCCTAATCTTATTCAGGAAAACTTGCCTGATTATATGATGAAATCCTTTAAGTTTCTTTCCAGACAAAATACATACCTGAATATTCACTTTCCCAAAAACATAGAATCTTTTGAGAAAGCAGACTACCGATTGAAATTTGAGGAATCTTTTTTCTTCCAACTGGGATATGGACTAAAAAAACTTCACCATAAAACGCAGTCATTCGGAAATCCTTTTCCCATTGTAGGAGATTATTTCACCAGTTTTTATGAAAATCATCTTCCTTTTGAACTTACCAATGCCCAAAAAAGAGTTTTGAAAGAAATACGTCAGGATATGAAAAAACCGATCCAGATGAACAGGCTTTTGCAGGGTGATGTAGGTTCGGGGAAAACTATGGTGGCCCTACTTACGATGCTGATTGCCTTAGATAATGGTTTTCAGAGCTGTATGATGGCTCCGACAGAGATCCTTGCCCAGCAACATTATAACGGAATCAAAGACCTGTTAAAAGACACTTCTGTGAGTGTACGGCTTTTAACGGGATCCACCAAAGCTTCCGAGAGAAAAATCACACATGAGGAACTTGAAAATGGAACCCTTTCCATTTTAGTGGGAACTCATGCCGTTTTAGAGGATAAGGTTAAGTTTAAAAACCTTGGATTAGCTATTATTGACGAACAGCATAGATTCGGAGTTGCACAAAGAGCCAAACTTTGGGCGAAAAATAAAATTCCGCCACATATTCTGGTGATGACTGCCACTCCTATCCCACGGACATTGGCAATGAGCTTTTATTCTGATCTGGATGTTTCTGTAATCGATGAAATGCCGGTTGGAAGAAAGCCTATTATTACTGCTCACAGACGTGAAAAAGACAGGGTTTTTGTGTATAATTTTTGTCGGGATGAAATCAAGAAAGGCAGACAGGTTTATTTCGTATATCCATTGATCGAAGAATCTGAAACATTGGATTATAAAAATCTAATGGAAGGATTCGATCATATTTTACAATCGTTTTCAGAGTATAATGTAACGATGCTGCATGGAAGAATGAAACCGGATGAAAAAGATGCAGCCATGAATTATTTTGCATCAGGAAAAGCAGAAATTATGGTTGCAACTACAGTTATTGAAGTGGGGGTAAATGTTCCCAATGCTTCTGTAATGGTTATTGAAAGTGCCGAAAGATTCGGATTATCCCAGCTTCACCAGCTTCGCGGGCGCGTAGGAAGAGGCGCTGAACAAAGCTACTGTATTCTCATGACTTCCGATAAGTTATCTACTGAGAGCAGAACCCGCATCAAAACCATGACGGAGACTAATGATGGATTTAAAATTTCTGAAGTGGATATGCAGCTTCGCGGCCCTGGGGATATTTTAGGAACACAACAAAGTGGTGTGGTGGATTTTAAAAGACTGGATCTGGTAAAAGATTCCACAATCATCAAAGTCACTAAAAAATCTGTGGAAAAGATCCTTGAAGCTGATCCTTTATTGACAAGACCAGACCATCTGGTAATTAAAAACTTTTACCTCAAATATTACAAAGGAAAAAATAAGTGGAGTAAAATCTCATAAAAAAACCGCGGAAAGAATAATCTTAACGCGGTCCCCTTATAAAACTGTTATTTAGAAGAAATTTACTTTTAGTCTTCCTTGAAGAATATCCTAGTAGCTGCAGCCATATTTGTAAATCTTGTTTGAAAATACTTATAGGGATTGAATTGGTGTCTAGCTGCAGTCTTAGGATATAAAGAAAACAAAATGAATTATGTTTCCAACTTGCTTATTATAAAAACTAACTGATGTTTGTTAAAGGAATGAAAATGAAACGAATATGCTATCCTTTAACCATTATTGAGTTTTCATGATTGTACCGTTTTGTTTAAAGATCTTCTACGCTTTATCATTGGAAATTGATAATCCATTTTGTTTAAACTAACATTGTGATTTATATATTTACTTTTTAATCTAAACAAAATATTTATCTTTATTTGCTTTCAACAATCAATTCCTTATTGTTGTATCGCATTACAAAATTGATGATACTGGGCTAAAAAAATTTTATATTATTATGTTTAATCGTTATAAAATTTTCACTTTTGTGTGAATATTATGTACCGAATATTTCTTGTCCCTAACCTACTTTCATTATAAAGTTATCTTTGTTCATTCCGGAAGTATGATATTGCCAGTTGACCGTAATCACTTCTGTAAGCACTTTTTTAAATGCTTTATACTCTTCAGGCCTTTTAAGACACACATTGGCTCCTTTTACAAAGATCTCATCCATTTCAAGGTCTGAAAAATGATCCGAATAAAAAACGTTCACCATATTATTAAACCTTTCATCCGATTTTATTTCTTCTAAGCATTCCACAGCATTTTTCTCAGCGAGATTGTAAGCCATAAAAAGAACTTCAGGAACTATATTATTTTTATTTTTCAGATATCCCATCAATTCCGTTCCGCTCCAAAACATCTGGATTTTAACCTCAATTTTCAAATCCTTCAATATATCCTTAAAGCATACCAGGTTTCCCTCATCATGATCCGCCACAATCACGTTAAGATATTCTTTATTCATAGAGCATTTTAGAATTAATGATCATACTCTGAGCTTTTCTTCTCTTCGCAATGATCTTTTGAAACTGAGAAGGTGTGATTCCCGTCGTATTTTTAAATTGAGTGCTTAGATGAGCCACACTGGAATAATTCAGCTTGTGGGCAATTTCCGTGAGGCTTTGCTTATTGTTGATGATTAATTCTTTGGCATGCTCAATTTTCTGAAGAATAATAAAATTCTCTATAGAAGTGTGAGTAACCTCAGAAAACAAATTAGATAAATACCCGTAGCTGTGATTCAATTTTTCCGCAATATAAATGGAGGCTTTCACAGGAACTACCTCATCAGAGAAAACCAATTCCACAATAGCATCTTTTATTTTCTGTACCAGTGCTGTTTTTTGGCTTTCTATAATTTCAATCCCATAATCTTCAAGGTTTTTCTTAAAGGTCATGTGCTGTTCTTGGGTGAATGATTCATAAAATTCTACTTCCCCAAAATTCAGCAGCCGGTACTTTATACCTTGCTCTTTTAGTTTTTCATCCAATACTTTCTTACAGAGCGCATTGAAATCAAATTTTACGTACATTTTCATCCTAATATAGTGTGTAAAAGTTTCAGTAAATATAACACTTTATTTCATATAAAAGTGAATTAGACCGAAAATTTTCATGAAATTTATGCAAACGCAAAAAACTCCTGCATTATTGAATACAGGAATTTAAACACTAAGGATGAAAAAAATATACTGATAAAAAGCTGAAACAGCTTAAAACCAAGCATATGAATGTATTATTTAAAAGTGATTTGGTTCTGATACAAAGATGAACCAAAAAGACAGATCACTTGTTATAGAATTATAATTAAATTTTACAGAATTTTAAGTCATTTACTAGTGAATTAAAAACTCCATCAGGTAATCGTCCATTACGAAATTATTTCCGATGTCAAATACCCCTTCATCATACACTCTATATCCCTGAGATTCATAGAATTTTTGAGCGGAATTATATTTATTGACATTAAGAATAATTCTGCGGTCTCCATGTTCCTGGACTTTTTGCGTAAGAAACTTCAGTGCTTCTTTTCCAAACCCTTTCCCTTTACTTTCCGGAACCAGGTAGATCCTGTGAAGCTTGGTAGTACCCTCTTCATAGCCATGTTCATATCCGATGAAGCCCTCAAAAGAATCTTCATTTTCATCCAGTATTAAGTAGTAATGATATGCCGGATTCTGAAGATGGTTTAAAATTTCGTCATAAGAATACATCGTTCCTAACATGTACTCCATCTGTTCATTGGAGAGGATTTCAGCATATGCATTTTCCCATGATCTTCTTGCTAACTCCTGGATCAGAGGAATATCATTTTCTGTTGCTTTTGTTAGTTTCATAATTTTTCAGATTAAAAAAAGTGAAAAGCTATGCCTTTCACCTTGTTATATTTTTGTTAATGGTCAATTTTTATGTTCAGTCTGTAAAATGTCAATTTTTAAATTCAAAATTGACTATTGACAATTCAAGTTAAAGAGTTGCCATTTCTGCCTTTATCTTCGCATATAATCCCTCAGAAGCAGGAACAAGAGGCAGTCTTAGATAGTTTTTAATAATTCCTTTTTCAGCCAGAACTACTTTGACTCCACAAGGATTACCTTCAGCAAAAATCAATCGGGTAATTTCAACCAATTTATTGTGAATTTCATATGCTTCTTTCACTTTTCCTTCAAAGGCTAACTGCACCATGGTAGAAAACTCTTTCGGATAAGCCTGTCCGATAACAGAGATCACTCCATTACCTCCGGCTAAAGTAACTGGTAAAGTGTATTCATCATCACCTGATACCAATGAGAATCCTTCTGGTTTTTTTCTTAAAATGTCAAAATACTGAAGAATATTTGGAGCCGCTTCTTTGATCAGGAATAAATTCGGGAATTCTTTCGCTAAACGCAAAGTAGTATCTGCTTCAATATTTTGTCCCGTTCTTGAAGGTACATTATAAATGATAATATTTTTCCCTGTAGAAGCTAAAGCTTTATAATGCTGATAAAGCCCTTCCTGATTAGGTTTGTTATAATATGGAGATACAGATAATACAGCCTCAAAAGCGGAAAGGTCAGCTTCTTCGATCTGTTTTTTTACTTCAAGGGTATTATTCCCGCCAATTCCCAATACCAAAGGAAGGCGTTTATTATTCACCTTAATGATATGATCCACTACCTGTTTCTTTTCTTCATCAGAAAGCGTTGCTGCTTCCGCAGTAGTTCCTAAAACAACCAGATAATTGGTTCCGTTCTCAATATTATACTCCACAAGTTTCGTCAAACTGTCGAAGTCAACGGATAAATCTTCATTAAAGGGTGTTACTAAAGCTACACCTACTCCTTTTAGTATGCTCATTTTTTTGAAATATTTTCCCCAAATTTAATAATTTAGACCAAGAAATTTGTAATAAATACTAATGTTTTATTATACATATAATTATATTTGCATATACTAAAAGAAATTATGAAAAATAAATTCTTATTACTAGGAATTGCATTGGTTTCACTTACAGCTTGTAAAACGACTTTACAGGTTGCTAATGTGCAGACACAAAAAAATATTTCTATTAATAATGAGCTGAAAAATGACGAGGAATTTGTAAAAGTTATTGAACCTTACAAGCAAAAACTGGATAAGGAGATGAACCAAAAGATCTCCCACACCAATGTAGACCTTACTAAACAAGGTGATAACAGCAATTTGGGAAATCTTTTAGCAGACTATACTTTTGATGGAGCAAATGCATGGGCAGAAACCAATCTTAAAAAAGAGGTGGATGCTGCTTTAATAAACATCGGTGGAATCCGGACCACGATCGGAAAAGGAGATATTCTTTTGAAAAGTATATTTGAAGTAATGCCTTTCGAAAATGAGGTGATCATTGTAAAAATGAAAGGGACGGATCTGCAGGGGCTTTTTGATTATTATGCTAAAACACAGGTGAATAATCCTGTTTCCCATTTATATATTGAAACCAATAACGGGCAACTCTCCAAAACTTTAATCAACGGAAAAGCGGTAAATTCCAACCAGGATTACTATATTGCCACGTCTGATTATCTGGCTTTGGGAGGGGATAATATGAAATTCTTCTCTAAAGGAGAAATGATTCCTACAGGAATAAAACTGAGGGATTTATTTATTGATTATTTTAAGAAAAATCCGGAGGTGATTCCCAATACGGATGTTCGTTTAAATTTTATCGGTAAGAAGTAATGGATAGAAAACATTTTTTAAAAGCAATAGGTGGCGGAACTTTGGCAATGGCTTTAGCTCCGGGAATGATGATGGCAGAAGATGTAAAGGTCAATAATCTTCTATCCGCTAACAAACTTACCATACTGCACACCAATGATCAGCATAGCAGGATAGAGCCTTTTGACGAAAGCTATACCAAAAATCCTAATCAGGGAGGTTTCGCCAGAAGAGCCAGCCTGATTCAGCAGATCAGAAGCCAGGAAAACAATGTTTTACTGCTGGATTCCGGTGACATTTTTCAGGGAACCCCGTATTTCAATTTTTTCGGGGGCGAGCTTGAATTCAAATTGATGTCCATGATGAAGTATGATGCTTCCACTATGGGAAATCATGATTTTGATAATGGCCTGGACGGGTTTTTAAAAGTTCTGCCTAATGCCAAATTCCCATTTATCTGTTCCAATTATGATTTTAAAAACACCATTCTGGACGGAAAAACATCACCCTATAAAATCTTTAATAAAAACGGAATAAAGGTCGGGATTTTCGGAGTTGGTATCCAACTGGACGGACTTGTCGGGAAAAAGCAATATCAGGAAACGGTTTATTCGGATCCGATAGATGTTGCACAGCATTATTCTCATTTTTTAAAGAATGATCAGAAATGTGATCTTGTCATCTGTTTATCCCACATAGGATATGATTACAGAGACGAACCTAATAAAGTAAGTGATAAAATCTTAGCCGCCAAAACAGAAAACATTGATCTGATTTTAGGCGGACATACCCATACTTTTTTGCCGGAACCTCAGACTTTTCAAAACAGACAGGGTAAAAATGTCCTGGTGAACCAGGTGGGTTGGGCCGGACTTCTTCTCGGTAGAATAGATTTTTATTTTGATTCTCTTAAAAATGTACAACATATTTCCTGGAACAACCAGGCAATAGATAGCAGCATAACTGTATAATATGAAAAAACTCTCCATCATTTCCCTTGGTATTTTAGCCTCTTTGCAATTTGTAAACGCACAGGTGATCTCTTCAAAAAAATGGGCGGACTTATTCTCTTATAATAACGTCTTAGCTATGAAAGAAGATAATGGAAAAATTGTTGCTGCTACAGAAAACGGAGTCTTTTTTTATACAATCTCTTCCGGTGAGATCACGAAGCTATCCAAAGCTAACGGCTTACATGAGGTGAAAATATCAGCATTTGATTACAATCCGCAAACCAAAATAGGTCTTATCGGTTATCAAAACGGATCACTGGATGTGATTACACCACAGGGAATTACCTATGTTGTAGATATTCCTATTGCAACAGGATACAATGGAAGTAAAAAAATTAATCATATTTCTATTACCGGCGATAAAGCGGTAGTATCAGTAGGATATGGAGTTTCTATTTTCAATTTGAACAGCAAAGAGTTTGGAGATTCGGCCTTCTTTATGACAGGCGGAGTATATGAAGCAAGTAATGAAGCTACCATTCTGGGGAATAAAGTTTTCTCTGTAACCAATACAGGGCTAAAAAGCCATGACATGAACACCACTTTCCCGGTTTTCTCAACATGGACTACAGAAATGTCAGGAGCTTTTACTCATATTGACTCGGAATCCGTTCTTACATTTTCAAATCTTACTACAGCATATCTGTACAATAGTGGGACATCTATTCCACTATCTCAGACATTCACTAAAGTTCATGATGTTGTAGTAAATGCAAACAATATTGTTGTAACAGACCAAAACAGAGTTTACACTTTCAATACAAATGGTATAGCAAGTGGAACCGTAAGCTTCGGAGAAGAGTGTAATACAGCAACTTCAGTTAATGGAAAGGTGTATGGAGGTACTATTTTATCAGGAATTAAGGATGAAAGTAATGTCATTTTTAAACCAGATGGCCCTTATTTCAATTACTCATATAAAATCAGCTTATACGATAATAACCAGCTTTTGGTTTCCAGTGGGGGAAGAGAGTCAAGATTTAATACTCCACTAGCTAATGCTAAAAACCCTGGATTTTATTACTTCGATGGGGTACAATGGATTTATCCGTCTTATTTCGTGAATACCAGCAAAGTTTTCAATGTATTGGATGTAACAGCCAATCCTAGTGACAATACTGAAGTATTTTTTGCTAATTATACCTTTTCACCCGAACATGGTATTCATAAGATGAAATACAATCCCTCCACTAAGGATTTCGATTTTGTAAATTATTATGATTTAGAGACTCCTAGTATATATTTCTCTCGTCCTGTAGGGCTTACTTATGACGATCAAAACAATTTATATGCATCAATCTCATTCGTAGGAAGCGGTACAGCAGGAATGGCTACCTATGATAAGGCAGCGGATAAGTTTATTATTAAGAACACCAATTTTAGTACTGCGGTACAAAAGCCTCTGTATTATGAGAAAATGTTCTGGGTTCCTCTTCCGAGAACCAGCAATTTTCTTGCTTATGATTATAAAAATACACCTACAGTTTCTGATGATGTGATATATACGTTAAGTCAGTCCAACGGTTTTGCAGGAAATTCCAGTGGTACCTTATCCGTGGCAATTGATAAAGCAGGCGATGCTTGGATCGGAACCGACAGCGGTTTAAGAATATTATCGAATGCAGCCGTAGCTATAAAAGACCCTGATGCTGAAGTGACCCCCATAGTTATTGAGCAAAACGGTATTGGTGAGGAGCTTTTCAGGGACTCACAGATATTACAAATAGAAGTGGACGCAGGGGATCATAAATGGGTTTCCGTAGATGGTGGCGGTGTTTATTATTTGTCTTCAGACGGACAGCAAACGATCAAACATTTTACTAAAGAGAATTCTCCACTTCCAACGAACAGCATCACAGATATTAAAGTGGACAGGAAAACCGGAAAAGTATATTTTGTCTCTTATGATGGGATTGTTACTTATCAGGGCGATGTAGCGGATGTAACCTCTAATTTTGGGAATGTTCTTGTTTATCCGAATCCTGTGGTGTATTCTAATTTCAAAGGTAAAGTTACCATTAAAGGTCTTGCGGAAAAAACGAATATCAGAATTGCTGATGCAGCAGGAAATGTTGTACACTCAGCTGTAGCAAGGGGTGGATATTACGAATGGGATCTTAATAACCAAAGAGGGACAAGAGTAGCTTCAGGAGTCTATTTTGTATTGATGACCAATGAAGACGGATCGGATAAAGCTACCGCTAAAATAGCTGTGGTGAATTAATGAACTCACAAAAAGGATATTTACTTTCATACATAAAATACGGGGAAAATGATGCGGTATTGCATTGTTTTACAGAAGAAGACGGCTTTCAGAGTTATTTTCTGAAAGGAGTCTATTCCAAAAAAAATAAAAAGAAGGCTCTGCTTTTGCCTCTGAACCAGCTTAATTTTTCCATTAATTCCGCTAAAGGAAACAGTATACAATCCGTTTCCAGGTTCGAACTGGTGCGGAATAATGATATGTATACGGATATTAAAGCGAATACAGTCGTGTTTTTCATCTCGGATCTACTCAATCAGATTCTGAGGCATGAAAATAAAAATCCGGGAATCTTCCTTAGTATTGATGAGTTTATTGATGAATTAACGCAAAACAATTATCAATCTCATTTAATTTTCTTAATCAGAATTTTAAAAATACAAGGTGTTGCTCCTTTAATCAACGAAGGAAATTATTTAGATCCTGAAACAGGAACTTTTTCCCATAGCTTAACCCATCAGTTATTTACAGAAGAAATTTCTTATATCTGGAAAAATATTCTTTTATCAGAATCTCCCTATCAGATAAAGATCCAACCGAAGATCAGGAAGAATTTTCTGGATAGTCTCCTGGTATATTATCATTATCATATTACAGATTTCAAGATCCCACCGTCCTTAGAAGTAATTCAGCAGATTTTTGAATAAGCAAAACCGTAAAATTGCTGATTTGCAAAATTGTTTCTGTTAAAAACTATTTATTCAGTATTGTCATTCCATAGGAATCTTAATGTTCTAAAGATAAAAACATGGTAGATTCCACGCTCATTTCATTTCGCTCTGAGTGACAGAATATAAAATTGTACATAATTGACCTATATTCCTACCGATTTACGATTCTACAATTTTGCGATTTTACGTTTTCGCTTCATCCGGCATTTGGGTTTCAGATTCTGCTATTTTCTTTTTGGAAAATCTTGGCTGTAAAATTTTAGCGATCAGGCCTGTCCATCCGGTTTGGTGAGAAGCTCCTACTCCACGACCGTTATCACCATGGAAATATTCATAGAACAGGATATAATCTTTAAAATCCGGATCCGTTTGAAACCTCGGATATTGTCCATTTACAGGGCGGTTTCCATTTTCATCCTTCAAAAATATCCTGGATAATCTTTTACTTAAAGCATCTGCAATCTGATCCAGATTAGAGTAATTTCCACTTCCTGTAGGGTATTCGACCAAAAAGTCAGGGCTGTAATAAAAGAAAAACCTTTGAAGGCTTTCAATAATTAGAAAATTGATAGGAAACCAAACCGGACCGCGCCAATTGCTGTTTCCGCCAAAAAGATCGCTATCGCTTTCCGCAGGTGTATATTTTACGCTGTAATCTGTTCCGTTCAAATTCAAATGATAAGGATTCTGCTCATATTCCTTGGATAAAGCACGGACACCATAATCACTTAAAAATTCCTCAGGATTCAACATCCTGTGTAATAATCTTTTTAAACGATGTCCCCTTAAAAGGGAAAGAAGATGCTTTGAGTTCTGTCCTTTTACTTCCCAATGAGAAACAAGAGCTGCCAATTCCGGTTTGTTTTCCAATACCCAGTGCATTCTGCTTTTAAAATTCGGAAGATTTTCAATCATCTCATCATCAATCACCTCAACGGCAAACATAGGGATTAAGCCTACGATGGTTCTTAACCTTAAATACATGTGGCTGCAATCATTGGAAGCAAGTGCATCGTAAAAAAACTCATCCTCTTCGTCCCAAAGGCTGAAATTTTCGTCCCCCATATTATCCAACGAATTAGCAATGGATAGGAAATGTTCAAAAAATTTTGTTGCCATCTCTTCGTACACTTTGTTGTACTGAGCCAATTCCAGAGCAATTCTCATCATATTCAGGGCAAACATGGCCATCCAGCTTGTTCCATCAGACTGTTCAAGCTGATCACCATTCGGAAGCACAGCGTTTCTGTCAAAAACCCCGATATTATCCAATCCTAAAAATCCACCTTCAAAAATATTGTTGCCGTTGTCGTCTTTTTTATTCACCCACCAGGTAAAATTCATCGTTAATTTCTGGAATGCACTTTCCAGGAACTCGATATCCGGTTTTCCCTTTAAATATTCATCAATCTTGAATACCCGGAAAGTTGCCCATGCATGGACTGGTGGGTTGACGTCGCTGAGATTCCATTCATAGGCGGGAAGTTGCCCATTCGGATGCATGTACCATTCAAAAAGAAACAGCTTGAGCTGATGTTTGGCAAAATCTGGATCAATCAAAGAAAAGCTTATGGCATGAAAAGCAAGATCCCATGTTGCATACCATGGATATTCCCATTTATCGGGCATTGAAATAATATGCTCATTATTGAGATGCTTCCAATCGTAATTTCTTATCCTTTCACGGGATTTTGGAGGCTGCACTTCTGCGGGATCCCCTTTCAGCCATTTCTCCACATTGTAATGATAGAACATTTTGTTCCAAAGCATTCCTGCAAAAGCCTGTCGTTGGATCATTTTTTCATCATCTGAAGATATTCCTTCCTGAAGATCCTCATAAAATTCCTCCGATTCTTTTTGTCTTAAAGCAAAAATGTCTTCAAATCCTTCAAAAGGCCGGGCTAAATCCTTATCTGTAATCCTCAGTTCAAAGGTTTTGGTTTCTTTAGCTTTGAAATTTTCATTAATAAAAAATGAAGCTTTAGTCCCTATATCTTTAGGGTTGATAGTCTGAGTATTCCCACTTACGACAAATTCATTAATGCCGTCTTTGCAATATTTTGATTTACTGGGCGATTGATAAAGTTTTTCACAATTAGTTTCATTATCACAGACCAGGACTTTCAAGGATTGTCGGGCATATACATTTTTTACTTCCAGGTCTTTATGATTTACTTTAATGCAATTGGCCTCTTCGGAGCATAGTTGCGGCTTATAATCATCATATCCCCAATTCCATGTATTCCTGAACCAAACAGTGGGCAAAATAATAAGAGGAGCTTCCTTTTCAGCCTTATTTGTTATGGTAAGCTTTACCAGAATGTCTGACTGGCTTTCTTTGGCATATTCAATAAAGATGTCAAAATATTCATTCTGATCGAAAATTCCTGTGTCTATCAACTCATACTCCGGTTCATTTTTATTTCTTTCTGAATTGATTTTCAACAGATCATCATAAGGAAACGCATTTTGAGGATACTTATACAGCATTTTCATGTAGGAATGTGTAGGTGTGGAATCCAGATAATAAAAGTACTCCTTTACGTCTTCTCCATGGTTTCCCTGATCGTTGGTCAGCCCAAAAAACCGTTCTTTCACCATTTTATCTTTCTTATTCCAAAAGCCCACTGAAAAAACGAGCTGCTGCAAATCATCACAAATCCCACAAATACCTTCTTCACCCCACCGATAAGTTTTGGCTTCCGCCATGTCATGACGGGTATAATTCCACGCGTCACCATTGGCACTGTAATCTTCACGTACAAGTCCCCATTCTCTGTTGCTCACATAAGGTCCCCATTTTTTCCAGGAAATATCGGATATTCTTTGCTTTTCAGTCATAAGCTTGTTGAGTTATGAATTAATAGATGTGAATGGTCAACTGTGAATGATAGATAGACATTTAAAAAATTGACGATTCACTTTTCACTATTCACCTTCTATCCTCCGGTAGAAAAACTTTCAAAAGTGGTCATTCCACCGTCTATGAAAATACTGGCTCCGGTAATATAATCTGAGGCATCACTGGCTAAGAATACTGCCAGATTGCCTATATCCTGAGGTTGCCCGATCCTGTTATATGGAATAAGGGCAAGAAGTGAATTCATGGCTTCCTGCGTATTCCAGGCATTGGTATTGATGGGTGTCTGAATAGCTCCCGGGCAAATCGAGTTAACACGAATTTTATCCGCACCATATTCCTGAGCCAGCGTCTGCATCAACATTCTGATGGCTCCTTTGCTTGCTGCATAATTGGCATGCCCTGCCCAGGGAATCACTTCGTGTACGGAACTGACATGGATAATTTTCCCACAAGCTACGGAACGTGAAGGATCAATTCCGCGTCGTAAGAATTCTTTAATCGCTTCCCTTGCACAAAGAAATTGTCCTGTAAGATTAACTCCAATCACCGCATTCCATTGATCAAGGGTCATTTCCGTGAATTTTGCATCTTTTTGGATTCCAGCATTATTGATTAAAATATCAACTGTTCCAAATTCTGCTACCACATCCTGAAACATTTTCACGACCTGATCTTCTTTAGAAACATCACATTGGTAAGTAATCCCTTTTCCACCGGCATCTATAATCTCCCTTACAATTGTTTTGGCATCGTTCAAAGATCTTTCTGAAGAATGATTTACAATAACAGTAGCTCCTGATGAAGCCAATGATTTGGCAATTCCGGTACCGATTCCGCTTGAAGCTCCGGTAACGATAGCTACCTGATTTCGAAGTGATATTTCCATAGTTTTGATTTGAATGTTACTCAAAGTTAACAGAAAGTATCAAGCCAAACAGAATATCGGGAATTAAAATTTTCTTAAAGTTTTTTGTACATAAGATATTGTGGTCCACTTCTTCCGATCCTTGTTTTTCCATCATAGAAGTATCCTGTTTTCAGGTACAATTCATATGCAGAAGTATTGTTCTGATTCACAGCTAACACAATTTCATTACAATCTTTAAAATTCTCTTTTATGAAGTCATCCATTTTCAGCATCGCAGATTTTCCTATTCCTTTTCCCTGCAAATCCGGATTTATGGAAAGAGATCGTACCAAAACAGAATCAGGATTATCTGTGAGATCCAATTTATCATCTCCAAAATCCAGTACGAAAAAACCTGCTGCTTTTTCTCCATAAAAAACAGTTACCGGATACGCCAAATCATCCTGCCTTTCGCTGATCCGTTGTAATGCTTCTTCTGCCTTTGCGGTAAACTGAGACTGAGTTTCATCCAGTTTGTAATTCAACTCAGGAAAATCTTCGGGTTGAAAAAATTGTAAACTGACCATATTAATTAATGATGATAAATATCTTCGTACATGACTCCAGCACGAATTTCTATTGGAAGTTTATTTTCTTCAGGAACGATCGGGCAGTTGTAATCATGGGCATTGTAAGCGCAATATGGTTGATAGGATTGATTAAAATCCAATATGATTGTATTTCCTTTTTTAGGAATTCTCAAATCCATGTATTTTCCGCCGCCGTATGTTTCCTTTCCATTGGTAGCATCTCGGAAAGGCAGAAAAAGATAGTCTTTATATTTTTCCTGCTTGATGAGATCCAGGCTTTGATATAAAGTGAGTGAGTATGGTTTTCCATCCAATTTAAAATTAACCCTTCCATATTCTATGTAGAGTTTGGTTTTCCCTGAGGAAGTGGGAATTTCAAAGGGTATTGCATTTTCTGTTTTAGAAATTCGGGCAGTAACTCTGTATTTCAGGTCAACAGGAAAGAAAGGATGTTCTTTAAAATGAGTCAGATTATCTCCACGTAAAGGCGTTTCTTTAGGGTTGAGATATTCTGCATTTAATTCTTCCTGAAACTTTTTAATTTCCATCATTTCTTTTGAATTTTTTTGAGCAAAAACAAACAATGGACATACTAGGAACAGGATTATATATTTTCTCATACACTATAGCTTTATATTGTTACAGGTTTTTCACTTTGTGAAGGTATTTTCTAACTTCTTTTTCTGTTTGTGCAGGATAAATGTAGTTCATTTTTTCCGAAAGTTCTGTGCCTATTTCGTGAACTAAGTCTGCAAAAGCCAATAAAGCGTTCCAGTTATCTTCAATATTACTTCCTGAAAAGGTCATTTCAATCCTTTCCCAAAGCTCAGGAGGCAGATATTTTTTAAAAAGCCTGCCGTGTTTATTAGTGGTAATTTTTTCCCAGTTATATCCGCTTGCAATATGCCACTCCAGCAAGGGAACAAAATACTCTGTTCTGATCACACTTTCAGACATAACTTTAGCATAAAAGAGATCACCGCGTTTAAGGCATTTGGCAACATAGGTAGTATCCCACCAGAAATCATTAATCAATTGCTGAAAGCATTGTTCCGTAGGTTTCTGAATCATGATGGATTCATAAGTGGGAGGCTTCAGATTTTCAGTTAAATTGTCTTTATCAATCAAAACTTTGTAGCCGACATCCCAATCTTCATTCAGTATTTCCTGCTGCGTTTCCTCTATGAATTCTGATTTCGAGTATAGTTTAAAGTCAACTTTTACATGATCTTCATACAATACCATCTTCATCGCATGTTTGCCTTCGAAAAAAGTTTTATCTTCTTCTATCATCGAAATCGGTTTCCCGAAAAGCTCAATCCATTTTTTATCCGCCTCATATTCCTTCATATTTTCAAAAACCAATTCAATATCCAGATCACTGAAATCATCTACAGGAGCATAAGGATTGACCAAAGAACTGGTTAAGAGAACAACGCGGATAGCGGGATTTTTCTCTGCCCAATCCACAATTTGTTCCAGTTTCTTTTCTCTAGCTTCCATACATTAGTAAGCTTCTGAAATTTTAACCCTATAAACATCTGATGAATTTCTTTTGATGGATTCTACAAAAAAGCCTCCCTCTTCCGGAATTACTTCTTTCAGGTCAAAACTTTTGCAATCTCTGGGCAGTCCTGAAAATATCAATGTGAACCAAAAATCCCGCATAAAAGGAACGGGCGTCCAATATGGAAATATAGAGATGTTTTCCGCATGGATCAGCTGACTTCTGTGTTCAGACTGATTATCGAAAAGATAGGTGGAATGCCATATCCTGATCAGGTTTCCGAGAAAAGGTGAAGCAGGAAAACAACAATGCACAATTACCTGCTTTTCCTCTTCTACTTTGGTTTGAAGAGATTCCAGAATTTCCTTTACGATGATGGGTTTTGTAATTGTTTCAGACATGATGTATTGTCAATTGTGAATAGTCAATTATTTTTCAAATGTCAATCAATCACCATTGACGATTCACAATTTACTTTTTAATAATCTAATTCCAGTTTTTCTTTAGTATAATTTCTTACCTTTTGGGTGAGCTCAGGGTTTCCTGCCAGTTTTTGTCCGTAAGAAGGAACCATTTCCAGCAATTTGTCTTTCCATTCGCCTTCGAGTTTATGCGGGAAACATTTTTCAATAACATTCAGCATCGCATATACTGCTGTGGATGCTCCCGGCGAGGCTCCTAAGAGAGAAGCTATTGTTCCTTTCTTATTCACCACCACTTCTGTTCCGAATTCGAGCTTTCCGCCTTCTTTTTCATCTTTTTTAATGACCTGTACTCTTTGTCCGGCCACTTTCAATTCCCAGTCTTCTTCTTTGGCGTCTTTGATGAATTCCCTTAAATGCTGCATACGCTGTGCTTTATTCATCGCTACCTGCTGAACCAGGTATTTGGTTAAAGGAATATTATGCCACCAAGCTCCGAAGAGTGATCTTATATTTTTAGTATTGATACTTTCGGGAAGATCCAGATAGCTTCCTTCTTTCAGAAATTTGGTTGAGAATCCTGCAAATGGGCCGAAAAGAAGTGCCTTTTTACCATCAATAATTCTTAAATCCAGGTGAGGAACAGACATTGGCGGAGCGTCTACCGTTGCCTGGGTATACACTTTCGCATGATGCTTTTCTACAAGCTCCTGATTGTGGGTCACCAGCCATTGTCCGGAAACCGGGAAACCTCCATATCCTTCACTTTCTTTAATATCAGAACTGTCTAATAATGGTAATGCATATCCACCGGCACCAATGAAAACAAAGTCCGCCACTACTTCCTGTTTATGATTGTGAATTCTGTCTTTCACTTTCATTTCCCATTTTCCGTCTTCACGGGGATCAATATCTTTTACCTCATGATAGAGGAAAACTTCCACATTAGAATCTTCAAGCAAATGTCTTCCCATTTTTCTGGTCAGCGTTCCGAAATTGACGTCCGTTCCCATATCCATTTTGGTAGCGGCCATTGTTTCAGACTTATTTCTTTTGCTCATGACCAATGGGATCCATTCTTTTAGCTTTTCATGATCCGTAGAAAATTCCATTCCTGAGAACAGGACAGACTGCATCATTTTATCGTGACGTTTTCTAAGATATTCCGCATCTTTTTCCCCAAAAACCAAACTCATGTGGGGGCAGGAATTAATAAAGTCTTTAGGTTCCTGAATATATCCTTTGGTGATCAGATAAGCCCAAAACTGTTTGGAAATCTCAAATTGCTCTGCGATACTTTCTGCTTTGGAAATATCAATGGTTCCGTCTTCTTTTTCAGGGGTATAGTTCAATTCACAAAAAGCGGAATGGCCGGTTCCTGCATTGTTCCATGCGGCGGTACTTTCCTTAGCAAACCTTCCCAGCCGTTCAAAAATGGCAATTTCCAAATTGGGATCAAATTCGTGGAGTAAGGTGGCTAAAGTGGTGCTCATAATTCCGCCTCCTATCAGTACAACATCATAGGCAGGTTTTGGTGTTCTGCTTGTAAGTGGGTGTGACATAAAACTGTATTTTTTATTACGAATTTCGTGAAAAGTTTTAAGAATGGAAATGTGTTTAACGTTTTTAACACGTTAATTTTTCTTCAAAAAGTTATAAAAAAACACCAATGTTTTTCATTGGTGTCCTTACATATTTCGATAGAATTATTAATTCAATTTTGTTGTCAGTTTTTTAAACTGCTTTTCAGCATTTTTGCCTTCGTAAAGGATTCCGTAAATTGTCTCGATAATCGGAAGCTTAAGACCTTTCTGTTTAGCCGTTTTATAAATAGAGTCTGCCGCATAATATCCTTCCGCCACCATGTTCATGGATTGGATTGCAGATTTCACTGTATATCCTTTTCCGATAAGGTTGCCCAAATTCCTGTTTCTTGAGAATAATGAATAGGCTGTTACCAGAAGGTCACCTAAATAAGCACTTTCATTGACATCTCTTGGCGCTTCGTAAATAGCTTCCAGGAAAGTTTCCATTTCACGAATCGCATTAGAAACAAAAACGGCAGTAAAGTTATCTCCATAACCCAATCCGCTTGCAATTCCCGCTCCAATGGCGAAAATATTTTTAAGAATCGCACTGTATTCATTCCCTAAAATATCCTTGCTGGAATGTACTTTTATAAAGTCTGAGTTAAAAATACTTTCCAGTTTCTCAGAGGTTTCATCATCTACTGCAGCAATCGTAAGATATGATAATCTTTCCATCGCAACTTCTTCTGCGTGACATGGTCCCGCAATTACCGCCTGATTTCTGAAACCAATCTGAAATTCATCTCTCAGATAATGCGCTACCACATCATTAACTTTTGGAATAATCCCTTTAATGGCAGAAACAAAGATCTTGTCTTTATAATCACAGGTCATTTTATCCAATGTATCGGAAAGATAAATGGATGGCGTTGCCAACACTATAATGTCACATGCAGAAACCAGTTCGTTGATATCCGTTGTAAGTTTCAGCGATTTAAGGTTAAAAGTAGCTGCTGTAAGATAAGTAGGATTATGACCACGAAGTTCAATGGCTCCTTTCACAAATTCGCTTCTTACACACCAGTGCACTACTTTACAGTTTTCAACAAGCATTTTTACGATAGCCGTTGCAAAGCTTCCGCTTCCTACAACCCCTACGGAAATCTCCTTTTTGTTCTTTTTCGGACTTGCTGATTCTGAAATTGTTTTCTTTTTCGCCATAATTGAAATGTGAACTGCAAATATATTAAAACAATGATTTAGGAGCACTTTTGAAGGGATGATAAAATCCAATTTTTGAAAAAATTAACACTTCAACACAATTAAATAGTTAATTAGGCGTTAAATACAGAAATATCTCAATTTTTATTAAAAATATCTCACAAAACTTATTTTTAATTAAATTTGCAAGCTTAAAAACCGTTATTTAATACTAAGAGAAGAAATATGAAGAAATTTCTAAGCAGCAAAAAGAACGTAAACATTCTTCTGGGGGGGCTTTTACTAGTAGTTTTTGCGCAAGGTATTTTCATCGCCAAACTGTTTTCCGAAAGGGATGACAAAATGTATGAGGTAAACCTTGTCAAAATAAACACTGAAAGAGACAGTGTGGATTACTTAAAAATGAAAACAGATCTCACTTTAGTAGATCAGACCGTAGCTCAGCTGAATTCATTCCTGAAATCAAAAAGCATTTCCAATGAAAAGCTGACGATCCTTAACAAAGACAGTATTTCAAATTCTGTTTACCTGGCGAAACAAGCCAACCGATACAGCCAATATTTAATGGATTTACAAAATAAACTGATGCAGGTTCCTTTGGGAATGCCTACTGACGGGTACATTTCGTCTAATTTCGGCATCAGGAAAAATCCAATTCCGTTTAAAAGGGTTTTTGCTTCTGTAAAATCTCCTTCAACCGGATCTACAGCTGCGGCTGCTACCGTATCAAAACCTGAAGTAAAAGCTGAGCCTGTTGAAAAAATTGTTGAACTTACAGACAGCTATGGGAATAAAAGAGAAGTAAAAGTAATGGTGACTCCAAAAGCGAATAATACCTCTGTTGCCATTGCTCCATCCAATTCTACTAAATCAGTAGCTACTGCTTCAGGTTCCAAGGCTCCTGCTGAAGGAAACAATCCTCCTGCTGAAGCTGACCAAATGCAGTTTCACAAGGGACTGGATATTGCTGTTGCTTTTGGTTCTGATGTAAGAGCCGCTGCTGCGGGAACTGTTATTTTCTCCGGACAAAAAGGAGGTTATGGAAATTGTGTGATCGTTTCTCATGGAAATGGTTTGGCAACGCTTTACGGACATTTGTCTCAACTTATTGTAAAGGCCAATGATAAGGTAAAAGTAGGTCAGGTAATTGCCAAATCCGGAAATTCCGGACGTTCTACAGGACCTCATCTTCATTATGAAGTACACAAAAACAATACTCCGGTGAATCCGAAATTGTTTATGAATTTATAACATAAAAAAACTACGGCGGCTGTCTTTGACAGCCGCCGTAGTTTTTTTATTAATCCTTATTTCATTTTACTATATTCAAAGTTCCTTTAAGGTGTAGGAATGATCCGTCTGCTCCGGAAATATTCGTGTATACTATGTTATTATTATAATCCTGAACATGGGTTACGTTATCTCCTCGCTTAGGCTCGTGCCAATACACCATAAATATATTTTTAGCAACTTCTACGGCTGTATACTGAACGGTATCCGTGGCTCCTTTCAAAGTTCCTTCCACTCCTATGAAGGTCATTGTTTTGTTATCCTTAAAGTCCAGAATAAATTTCAATCCATTAAAATTAGCCTCCACTTTATGTCCAATGGCTGGATACGGTGATTTCACATCCCATTTCATCTCTCCGAAAAATACTTTTACTCCCATTCCCAATTCATCTTTTCCCGGAAGATCGGGATATTTGCTTATCATGAATTTGATGGCAGCATCAGAAGATTTATTTTCAGTGACTGCTTTTTTATAGTTTTCCAGATAGTTTTTTACAAAATCAAGAGAGCCTGGAGAAAGTGATGACTTAGCAAAATGTGATGGGACAACCTGTTCAGGTTTCAATGCTTTCATAGCATTAATTTGACCGATCCATTCATCAATAGCTTTTTCACTTTGCGTATCTGCCATCCAAAGGTGAGAATCTGTAGAAACTGAAATTCCGCCTATGATGGTTTTTATAGAAGGAATCCAAAGGAAACTATGCGCAGGATCCTGAGGATTTTGTCTGATCTCTATTGTATTACCTTCCAGATCAGGAATTGCATTCACTGCTTCCGGAACAATGATTTCTGAAGGTGCATCATCCTTAAGCTGCGGTTTCCACACTACCATTTTGTCGTCTTTCAATGCTGAAATCAGGTAGGCCGTTTGAGCAGTTGAAATAATTTTTGCATTGGGAAATGCTTTTTTAATGACATCCAGTCCGAAGTAAAAATCCGGATCACTGTGGGAAATGAAAATGGTTGTCAGATTTTTACCTGTTGCTTTTATTTCTTTAATCAGCTGTTCCGCATATTGTTTTTGAAATTGTGCATCAACAAGGATGGCGTCTTTATCACCATAAATAATAGTTGATGTAATTGGAAAAATGGCTTTAGGACCCGGATTATATACTTTGATCTTTAAGTTACCCGCGAACAGGAGACCTGTAAAACCAAGCAATAAGAATATTGAGAATAATTTCTTTTTAAGCATCATTTAAATTTGTTTTGAATTATAATAATGATTTTAACCACAAAAGTCACAAAAGCTGTATACAAAAAATGATAAACACCTTAGTAATATATAAATCCCAAGCACCGATATCAATAAGTTCACATAAGAGGAGAATCAAAGATTTCCAGGATTTAACATGCTTCTAAAGTATCTTCTGATAAAACAACTTTTATGTCTTTTGCGGTTTATTTTAAATGAATATAATAGTATTAATAAGCAGCTGTAAAACGCTCACGAATGTGGTTATTTTGTTCCAATTCATCTACTAAGGCAACAGCTACATCTTCCACAGAAAGGATGCTTCTTCCATTTTCATCAAATACCGGAGTTTCCAAAGAAGTTCTGTATTTTCCTGTTCTTGTTCCTATGTTGGCCTGATTCATCTCTATTGCCGGGCTGAAGAAGGTCCAATCCAATGTTTTATTCTCTTTAATCTTGTTTAAATAGTCTCTTGCTGCAGCGGCTCCCGGTTTATAAGCCTCAGGGAAATCCGGTGTATCTACGATCTGGATATTATCCGGTGTATAAAGGCTTCCTGCTCCACCCACCACAATAAGTCTCTTCACACCTGATTGCTCTACTGCTTTTTCGATGTTTTCCGAACCGGTCAGGAAATCATGATAAAGATTAGGATTGGTCCAACCTGCATTGAAAGTGCTGATTACAGCATCATTTCCTTTTAAGCTCTCCGCTAACTCTTCTACGTTGTTGATATCAATGCTTTTAGCGGTTACTTTATCGCTCTGCTCAACTTTGGAGGCATCTCTTACAATAGCCTCTACTTCATACCCTCTGTTTTCCAATTCTTTCACTACGTGCGAACCTACAAATCCTGTCGCACCAATTACTGCTACTTTTTTCATATTCTTTTATTTTAATTGTAATAATTTTTGTTACATTTATAGTTAAAAAAATTTTATTCAAACTGATCGCTGAATTCTTTCAAAGACTTGTTTCCTAAAAAACTAACTACCAATTTATCAGTCTCTTCAAATAAAGTATTCAAATGAACATTAATATCCTTACCAACGCTGCATGCAGGGTTAGGATTTTGATTTTTCTTTCCTAAAACTTCTGTGTTTTTAACAACCGCATAAATTTCAGAAATACTAATCGACTCTGGGTTTCGGGCCAGCCTACTTCCTCCTTCTTTTCCCTGTCTGCTTATAATTAAGCCAGCTTCTCTCAAAACACTCATCTCTTTACGGACAATTACCGGATTTATATTAATGCTACCCGCAATCCACTCAGAAGTTAACCATTCCTGAGGGCTCTTTTCCAGTAGCGTCATTATATGTACTGCCGTAGCAAATCTTGTATTGTTCATTGTAATTACAGGGCAAAGGTAAAATAATTTTTTAAATGTAACAAATTTTATTACATTTATTTTTTATTATAAAATCAATCGATCCAGATCTAATAGTAAATAATTGATATTCTGATTAATGGTTCTTGTGGCAGACTGCATCTGATTAAGCATTGCAGCACGGTTATGAAGATCATCTGCTCTGTAAAACCCTCCGTCACTAAAAATAACGGACTGATCTGCTTCCTGCTTATTATCATCAAACTGGTAATGAAGCCATCCTTCTTTCATACTCTGAATGATGGAACGTGATTCTTTGTTGGAGAACTTTTTTTCAGTGTACATATACCAAATAAATGGTGGAAAATTCGGGGATTCAAGTTTTTCGCGCCAAATATCTCTCAAAAGGTTCCTTTTATGGATAAATTCCACTTTCTTCCCCTTTGGATTCAATGTGGCTAATCCAAAGCCGGCTCCCAATGCTCCTCCTCCGATATCAATGGCACTGCTCCATCCGTTATCTTTCACAATTCCTCCAGCAATGGAAGCAGCTGCTCCTGCAACAATTGAATACAAAATGAGCTTATTATTCCTGGAATCGTTAAGGTTATCTACATAATTTCCAATTTGTGCCACACGTTCTCCCTCACAATCGAATTCTGCCGCAACAGCATCCAATTCTGTTAACGCTATTGTAATTTTGCTGTTGATCTTACCTTTAAGCTGCAATACTTTTACCTGAGAGGTAATGGAAGAATCTTTTTTAAGCTCGATAATCTGGTGAACTTCATCAAGATTATCCATGGCATTCAAAATCAATATACTTTGATCGGAAAACACACCTCTTAATTCTTTATTGGCAGCCAAGATAGAATCTGAATTATAAGAAGGTATTTTATTGGTATAATTATATTTAAAGGGAGCTTTACAATAACTGTCTCTCAGGGTAAGAATATTATGTTTGATGGCCTGGTTCTTTTTAGAAACACATGAAGTCAGAAGGCTCAAGATAGCAACAAAGTAAAACAACTTTTTCATTCAATCCTATTTCGTTATTTACAAAAGCAATCGCTTTATCAATTGGTCACACTAATATACTACAAATAAAAAAATTGACCTGAATTCAGGTCAATTTTTAAGCTATATTTAAGGTAATCCTTATTTAATATCTAATAATTCCACTTCAAAAACCAGCGTGCTGTTAGGCCCTATTTCTTTGCTGATCTGCTGATCCCCATACGCTAAATGCGGTGGAATGATCAGTCTCCATTTGCTTCCTACCGGCATTAATTGAAGAGCTTCCGTCCATCCTTCAATCACCCTGTTTAAAGGGAAAGATGCAGGGGTGCCTCTTTTTACTGAACTATCGAAAATTTTCCCAGCAATGGTAGTCCCATGATAGTGACATTTTACAGTGGATTTAGGACCTGGTTTCGGGCCGTCTCCTTCAGTAATGATTTCATACTGCAAACCGCTTGGCAATTGTACCACGCTTTCTCTTTTGCCGTATTCTTCCATATAGGCTTTCCCTTCCTTAAGGTTTTTCTCGGCCTGTTCTTTTTTACGTTTGGCTAATAAATCTGATACTCCCATTGTTCAATAATTTTTACAAAGATAAGCTTAAAAATAACAAGTGTTTTCAAATAAATTATATTGAAAAACTGCTTCAGATTTTAATTTCCTTTATCGTGTTTTTATACGTTCTTCCTATAGGTAGTCTTTTATTATTGATGATTATTTCTCCTGCTGAAAAGCCTTCAATCTTTTTTAAAGAAACAATATAAGATTTATGGATGCGGATAAATTTGGCAGCACTTAACATATTCTCCATTTTGCTGATCGGCATTTTTACCGTGATGGACTCTTTTTTAGTATGTACTGTAATATACTCTCTAAAACTTTCAATGTAATAAATATCCTCAAGATATATTTTATACTGCTTTTTTCTGATGCTAAGAAAAATATACTCGCTGTTAACAACTCCCATGAGTGCTTCTTCAGCTTCCGCTAAGTGCCTGAACCTATTAAGAGCAATCTGAAATCGTTCATAAGAAACGGGTTTCATTAAATAATCTACAATATCGAATTCATAGCCCTTCAATGCATATTCCTGATACGCTGTAGTGACAATGGTAAAAGGAGGATCTTTTAATTTCTTTAAAAACTCGAAGCCTTTCACCACAGGAAGATTCATATCCAAAAACAGAAGGTCAACTTTATTGAATGACAATATATTGGCTGCATGAACAGCGTCTGCACATTTTCCAATGATTATCAAATCATCATTTTGTAAAATATAGTTTTCAATAATTTCCGCTGCAATGGGTTCATCTTCAATGATAATGCAGTTATATTTTTTCTGAGTTTCCATGATTAAAACGTATTTTTAAAACAACTGAATATTTTTCATCACAATCATCAATTTTCAGTGTATGATCCGGATATAAAATCTCCAGCTGTCTTTTTATATTGATCATTCCTATTTTGGTGGTGTCATTTATATGAATTTCTTTAGAGTTTTCAACGGAGAATAATAAAATCCCGTTTCTTAGCTTTATATCAATATAAATATAAGCACGCTGCAAACTTTCTGAAACACCGTGTTTAAAGGCATTTTCAATAAATTGCAATAAAATTAGTGGCGAAATCTCCTGGAAAGGATTATCAATTTCTTCCATAAATTTCAGGTCAAGATTCCGGTGCCTTAACTTTTGGATATCCAGAAAATCCTTTATGTTATCAATATCCTTGGAGATGGGTATATTGCGGTTGGACTCATAGATATTAAACCGCATCATTTTGGAAAGTTTTAAAATAATATCCGGCGTTTCATCTGCTTTTTTCAAGGAAAGCCCATAAATATTATTAAGTGTATTGAAAAGAAAATGGGGGTTGATCTGGGCTTTTAGGAATTTAATTTCATTCTGGTATTTTTCAGTCTTAATATCGTTCAGATGCTTTTGAAGCTCTATTTGCTGCCTTGATTTTTCAAACCCAAATCCTAAGGCACCAGTAAAAACAATATTCATTACTGCGTTAAAAAAACCGGATGGTGAAAACCTGGAAATATCTTCTTCAATGCCATAAATTATAGGATAAACAAAATCATGGCAAGTCACTCTGAAGAATATGCTTCCCAAAACAATAATAAATGCTGTTGCCAATATTTTTTTCCATAATGAATTTACCATAGGATACTTCCCATCCACAACAGCCAGAACAAGATAAAAACAGGGAATTTCTGAAAACAAAAAACAAAATTCAGATAATGCAGAATAATAAAACACTATTGCTTTTGAAAGAGATAACTGCTTAAGCGCTTCCAAAAGGAAGGCAAACTCTGCATGGATCTCAAACAGAAAGCAAAATACCCAAAAATAGATATGGTGTTTTAATTTGTTTTTGTTCATGGAATAAAGCTAAAAAAAATGCTCCAATTATTATGGAGCAAAATTCTTCATTCACAGAATGTTGTATCCTAAAAATCTACTAACAGCCTGTTATCATCTACAAAACATTCTTTTTCTTGAAATGAAGAAGGCCTTTTGGGAAGGCAAGACTCAGAAAACAAACAATAAGAAGAAAGCTGAACTCAACTCCATTTCTGCCTCCACCCACCACAAACCAGCCTTCTTTGCCATGTATCAATATAATACCGACTATGAAAATCAAAACATTAGTAACAGCTGTAATTTTTAAAAATCTGTTCATCAATAAAAAAACTACAGAAAAAAGATGGATCAATTTTACTGTCCAGGCCATATAAATTCCAAACGGAGAAAATCCTATACCATCCAGATAATCTCTTCCGAAGCTATTGATATCCCCACTCATTATAGAGGGTACACTGTGCATAATCAGGATAAAAGCCAATGCAAACCTCAGTAAAATTGTATTCTCCATACATAATTATGTTTTACACCTCAAAAGTATCACCAAAAAACCTGTTATGTTAACAATTTCGATAAACTACAGTTAACTGTCTATTAATATTCAAAAGTTATATTTGGCTTTATAATTGAACTGAAAAATATATGACAGATCATGCTTTAAAATATAATAAAGCTTTTGATGAATTAACAGATGAGGAGAAAAAGCTTCTTGAAATCAATAAAAAAAGTATCGCCGATTTTGTTGAACAATCATCTTCTTTAAGCGACGTACCTTATGCCACCAGAAACGCCCATGCCAAAACATATGTAGTAACACCTGGCAAGTTTATCATCCACAAAGATATTCCTGATGAGCTGAAGCCTTTCTTTGACAAGGACGAATTTGATCTTCTCATACGATTTTCCAATGCCCATCTGAAAATTGAGAAGAATAAAAGGGATATTCCGACTTACGGTTTTTCTGTGAAAGTTATGGATGAAAATCACAATACGATCGCCAATTATCCTTTAGTTAATTTCCCGTTATTCCCTATTAATTCAGTAAGCGCTTTCCTGAAAATTTTCACTTCTATCAATAGGCTGTTCATTAAAAAATGGAGCAGTCTGTTCCCGTTAATTATACAGCTTTTAAAAGCATCTCCTTCTTTTTTCATCTTATCCTTCCTGAAAAACATCTTCCAATTCATCAGAAAAAGAAAGGATTTTATTTTATCTTTTGACTATTTCTCTATAGGTGTCTACCGATTAGGCGAAAATATGATCAAGATAAGGCTACGCCCTATTTCAGTAAATAAAAATTTTGAGAAGAATATGGATGTGAAAGAAGCTATGAAAAAGTATTTTATGTCTAATGATTATAGAGCAGAAGTTTTCATCCAGATTTGTTATAATATAAAAGATCAGCCTATCAATCAGCTGAATGTGGAATGGAAAAACTCGCCTTATATCAAAATAGGAGAAATTAAGATTGAGAAGAATTCCTTACTTAATCCTAATTTATGTGAAAACGAAATGCTTTCTTTTAATCCTTTTGAAAGTAAGCCATTCTTCCAACCCGTCGGTAAAATACAGAAGCTCCGTAATGAAACCTATAAAATCTCAATGCAGACCCGATTGAAGATCAATAAGCTTTTAAAATACAAATAAAAAGGCTTTACATTTTGTAAAGCCTTTTTATTTGTATTTTATTATTCATCTCCCGTAACTTTTTCGGGGAATATAATGGAGAGGATAACCGAGATCAATAACACACCTCCCACAATTCCTAATGAAACGGGTGAAGAAATATGAATCCATGGCGCAATTAACATTTTAATCCCAATAAAAGATAAAATAATAGCCAAACCGTACGGAAGCTTGCTAAACATATGAATAAAGTTAGCCAACAAGAAGTACAATGATCTAAGACCCAAAATCGCAAAAATATTAGAAGTATAAAGGATGAACGGGTCATTTGAAATCGCAAAAATCGCAGGAATAGAATCTACTGCGAAAAGAACGTCTGTAAATTCAATAACTCCTACTACCACCAAAAGCGGTGTTGCCATTTTGATTCCGTTCTGGATAGTAAAAAACTTATCTCCATCGTAATTATCAGAAACCTTCCAAAAGCTTTTAATCAATTTCGCTCCTGGTGTATCACTAAAGTCCTCATTATCATCTTCTTTACCTTCGCCCCAGGATTTGATTCCTGCATACACCAGAAACAATCCGAAAAGCGTCATTACAATATTGATTTTTACAGGCTCTCCAAATACATTCATCTCAGGAAGATAGGTCAGATTAATCAACCCTATTCCGGCAAAGATGAATATTGCCCTGAATATCAAAGCCCCGATAATTCCCCAGAACAATACTTTGTGATGAAGATGTTTGGGAACTTTAAAGAATCCGAAAACAAGAATAAATACAAATAGATTATCTACCGAAAGTGCTTTTTCTATCCAGTAAGCGGCCTGATATTGGGTGAATTTCTCCACAGCCAGCGCATGGCCTTCCGCCTGATTAAATACCCAATACACAACACCTGAAAAAACCATTGATAATGAGATCCATACAATAGACCAGATCGTGGCCTCTTTTGAAGAAACTTCATGGCTTTTTTTATTGAAAACCCCTAAGTCAAGGAGCAACATAATGACAACTGTGATAGCAAATCCCCACACCAGACCGGGGTGAAGGTCTAAGATACTTTGACTTTGTTCCACTTTAAGTTATTTAGATTTTTTTTAAGATTAATTCATCATCTGTTTCTCCCGAATATTCAATTCTTTTCAAAGATATCATTTTAAAAACGATTGTATAAATTTAGTCTTTAGTTTTAAGATATTTTATGATTCAAATTATACCTTATGAGGCAGTTATTCATCTATTAGATTGGCATCGTTATTTCTCAGGCATTACTTTATACGTAGGATCTTCCTGAATGTTTATTTCGATGACCGCTTCGGCATTTTTCAGCATTTTTCTACAATCTTCGCTCAGATGTAATAAGTACAAGGTTTTATTCTGTTGGGCATAACGTTTTGATAACTTATTCAAAGCATCAATCGCGCTCATATCAACAATCCGGCTTTCTTTAAAATCGATGATAACTTCATCAGGATCATTCGCAGGATCAAATTTATCTGCAAATGCTGTTACAGAACCAAAAAATAAAGGCCCATAAATTTCATAATGCCTCTTCCCAGTTTCATCCAAATATTTTCTGGCTCTGATTCTTTTAGCATTGTCCCAGGCAAAAACCAATGCTGAAATAATGACACCCACTAAAACAGCCAACGCAAGATTATGCAAAATAATTGTTATCACTGCCACAGTTATTCCAACGAATATATCTGATTTAGGCATTTTATTGACAATCCGGATGGAAACCCATTGAAATGTACTGATTGCTACCATCATCATTACGCCTACTAGAGCCGCCATCGGAATTTTTTCGATAAAAGGGGCTCCTACTAAAATAATGATCAGAATTGTAACGGAAGCAATAATTCCTGATAGCCTTGCCCTTGAACCTGCATTGAGATTGACCAGGGTTTGCGCCACCATAGCACAGCCTCCCATACCTCCAAAAAAACCATTGGTAATGTTGGCAATTCCCTGAGCTACAGATTCTTTATTAGCACTCCCTTTGGTATCGGTAATTTCATCCACCATAGATAAAGTTAACAAAGACTCTATTAATCCAACTCCCGCCATTACTAAAGCATAAGGAAAAATAATCTTCAGTGTATCCAAAGAGAATGGAATTTGCGGAATATGAAAAGCGGGAAGATTTCCACTGATATGAGCTATGTCCGCCACTGTCTTAGTCTGTATATTGAATCCGAAAACAATGGCAAAGACAATTAAAATAGCTATTAATGAAGCAGGAACCGCTTTGGTGATTTTTGGAAAAAAATAAACAATAGCAATTGTAACAGCTGTTAAGCCACCCATTATATATAAACTTGTGCCCTGGATCCAACGGGAAACTCCATTACTGTCTGTAATTTTAAACTGTTCAATCTGTGCCATAAAAATGATTACCGCCAAACCATTCAGAAAACCATACATTACCGGCTGTGGAATTAACCGTACAAATTTCCCGAACTTGCATATTCCAACCATCATTTGAATGATCCCGGCAAGAATTACAGTTGCCAAAAGATACTCTACACCATGAGTTTGTATCAGGGCAATCAAAACAACAATGGTAGCTCCTGCCCCACCGGAAACCATTCCGGGACGCCCCCCCAATATGGCAGTAACCAATCCCATCATAAAGGCCGCATACAATCCCATTAATGGGGAAAGTCCCGCCAGAATTGCAAACGATAATGACTCGGGAATCATAGTCATAGCTACCGTAAAGCCGGCCAGTAATTCGTTTTTATAATTTATTTTTTTTGAAAAATCAAATAAATGGGTATTCATAGAGCTGCAAAGGTATTTACTTCAAATTATTCCTGCAATTGTTACTATTTTTTAAGATGACTTTAACATTTCGATTCTTTTGATTTCATCCTTGAATAGTGGAAAATCGCCTTCTTATCTCACTCTGTATAGATTTATAGCTCAAGCTTTTAACATTATTTTTTTAATTATTTTTTTTGTTTGATTTCTATTTTATTTATATTTGAAGACAAACGCATTTATTATTTTCTATAATTGCAAAATAATGTAGAAAATTTTAAAAAAATCAATAATTAATTTATAAAAGGAATTGTATGAGAAAACTTTAATGGGAAGTGTTATTCATATCTATGGCGAAAAGAAGCTTAGGATTTGAATACTATGAGAAGAGATAATGTTTTGATGCAGCTTACCTGAAATCGCATACAATTTATTAAGTAAATATTTAATTACTTGCAGGCATCATATGAAAGACTTCCACCTATTCTTATAATTACCCCTTCCTGTTTTCAATGCCAATTCAAAAAAAATATTTAACAATTAAATGTTATATAAAGATATACATATAGGTCAGTTTATCAAAGAAAGGGTAACTGATAAAGAAATTACCATGGAAAGAATCTGCAATTTTCTTGGTAAGGATGAAGATTTTATTGAAAAAGTATATACCAGCAAGTCTATCGACACGGATTTACTTTTAAGATGGAGCAAATTATTAGAATATGATTTTTTCAGACTGTACAGCTCCCATCTCATTTTGTATTCTCCACCAGCAGCAGTTAATAAAAATGAGGCTCAAAAAACTGAGAAAGTCCCCTATTTCAGAAAAAATATTTACACTCAGGAAATTAAAGATTTCATTATCAACAAAATACTTTCCGGCGAAATGACCCACAGCGAGATTATACAGGAATATTTAATACCTAAAAGTACTTTACATCGCTGGTTACAGAAAATAAGAAGAAATAACGATAAATAAGACAACCTCTAATGCGCCCCAATTATAACAAAATTTATCATGATATGCTCAAAAAAGAGCATCCTGAAAAATTAAAGGATCCCAGTATCAGAAGATTATTGAGCAAGCTTCACACTACTGAAGATATCCTGAAGTTCAATGACAAACTTTTTACACAATCCAGAGAAAAGCAGCAAAATAATCAAAAACTTAAAACGTATGATAAGCAAACCATGCTAAAGCTTTTACAATACCAAGACAAACATGGCTTTTCTACAAGTTATATGTCTAAAAAATATAAAATCAGCAGAACGACCATTACCAAATGGAGAAAAACGTTTGAAGAAGAAATTCAAAGTGTATAACCGGTAAAAATTTTACCGTTTTTTTATTTCTCTAACATATTATCTTTAGAGCTCTAGACTTATTTTTAGGATATAACAAGACAACCCTTATTTTCATAAGGGCTGCCTTTATAGTGTTGGTATTAGTTTCATTTTGTAAAAATCTCTTTTAACTGAGAAACAATATTACTGTTTCCGGAAACCGTAATATCTCCGATTTTATCGGCAATTTTTTCCATGTATTCCATTTCTTTCAGTTTCCATAGGACTTCGTTTTCTTCCATAAGTTTAGCAGTATTCAGTAAACTTCTTGTAGAAGCTGTTTCTTCACGACGCATAATACTGTTAGCCTGCGCTTTTTTCTCAGCAATAAGAACCTGATTCATAATCTCCTTCATTTCTCCTGTTAAGATAACATCTCTGATTCCTGCATCCACAGCTTTCAACCCTAAGTCTTCGGCTTTGTTTCCAAGGTTTTCAAGAATTTCTTTACCCACAGTATCTTTTTTCAGGAGTAATTCATCCAATGTTAAAGCCCCCACAAATTCACGTAAAGCCAACTGCATCAGAATATATAACTGTTTGTCATATTCTTTGTTCTCCATCAATGCTTTTATAATATCCGCCACTTGGTAACGCACATAGAAATTAATACGAAGCATCGCCTTATCTTTTGTCAAAAGCTCCTGTCCGGCAATCTCCATTTGCTGCATACGCATATCATTGCTTCTCACTTCAACAGAAGTTTCATTATTCCAGAAATAGTATGTACCTGCTTCCAGCACTTTATCCAACTTACCATCAATAAGCAATAAACCTTTATGTTGGTTAGTTACTACAAACTTTCTTGTAAAGCTTCTCAACTTTATATTTTCAAGAATTGTTGTAGAGATATTTTCGGTGATTTCTACTTTCGTCATATCAATTTTTTGGAATTCTTTATTCAAAATTCCTTTCCAGAAAGCATATTGTCCTACATTCAACACTTCTTTAAAAATACCATTTTCATAGACCAAAACAATTTCTCCGTCTTTCACTTCAATAACTTCCAGCTTTGAGCTCAGATTTTCATTTTGCAACAAAAGATTGAGATCATTCGTTGTTTTGAAAGGGTCTTTCATTTCATGGATCTCTATGGATTTATTTCCTAAAACCCAATAATTACCCTCTTCTAAAATTTCCATCAATTTTCGGTTTTTATAAACCAAACCTACCTGATACGCTTTAATTTGTACATTTTTTAACATCGTTTATTATTTTACAGGGTTATACACTAACAAAAGGAAAATCGGAATTTCTTCTTCCAAAAATGACGGAAGTAAAAGTTTTTCTCAAAACTGATTCATTTAAGAATAATATTTTTGAATCTATTCCTAAACTCTAAATAATATATGATCTTGCTATCCTATTCTCAATTCCAGCCATTGTCTTTGTATTGAGACATCTCACAAGCTTCACACAAAATTTTCTTTTTTAGGACTTTATTCACCAATCATTAATTCGTCAATTGAATGTAATTTCTGAAAATTATCTTTTCTTACTGGTCTTTTTAAAATGTTGATTTAACAACTGAAAAAAGACCGATTTTCCATGGCGGACATTTTTAATAAGAACATCCAAACTCCCGAAAAAATAGATTTTGAGTCTATTTCAAAATTAACCTACAACCGTAATGTAGTGCTCTTCCAACTGAGCTATCTCATTCAAAGTGAGAGTGGGACTCGAACCCACGCAAAAAAACTATTGCTCTAACCTACCTGAGCTATATTCGCAAAGAATAGAAGGATTCGAACCTTCGACACATAGTGTTGGCAGAATTTTTTGGAAAATCCTGGAAACCTTCAGCCAAGCTGAACAGAATCATATAATGTTTCTCAACAAAATTTTCTGCAATGGTGCTATATAGAAACACTCAACATGGCTTGCTTGATATTTTGACCGAAGCTTATTTTTTAAAACTTCCGTAATTATTTCAGTTTGATGATGCAAAGTAAAAACAGAATTACGCAGTCTTTTTGCGCAGATAAAATTTCATTGAAAAATTGTTTGCTTTTTTTACAATTATGAATACAAAAGCTGATGAGAAGAGATAAAAAGTTTCTATCATTTATTTTTAATAAAGAAATCAGTACTACTCCATTTTTGACTGACTGTTTTCTAGCTTTGCTTTATAAAAATGGAGATCATGATTAAAGGATTATACGAAACTCATATAGAGGTAAGTAATTTAGAGAAATCAATACAGTTTTATACGGAAATATTAGGGTTGAAACTGGCTCATCTGGATGAGAAGCGCCCGATTGCTTTTTTATGGATCGGGAAAGAAAAAGAAGCCATGCTCGGGCTTTGGGAACAGAAAGAGAATCCGCGGCCAAGGCATTTTGCTTTTTCTGCTGACAAAGAAGATATTCTAAAATATTCTGTAGACTTTCTGAAAAAGAGAAACTTAAAGCCTTATAATTTCCTGAAAGACGGTATAGAAAAGCCGATGGTTTTTGCATGGATGCCTGCTTTGGCCATTTATTTTAATGACCCTGATGGAAATCAGCTGGAATTCATTTCCATTCTGGAGGGTGAAGGAAACCCGGAATGGGGTGTGATGCCGTATGAGGATTGGGTGAGTAAAAAAAGAGCAAACTCAATACTTCAGCTCTAATATGATAAAAAAATAAAAACTCCCATAAAGGGAGCTTTTCATCGTAAAAATTTAATTCCTGGGCGCGAAAGGCGGTTCCCATTTCTTTTTTTTCATCAATTCTTTTATTTCTTCGTAAGAAACCGGGTAAAAATTATGGCAATCTACTCCCACGTCAAGACTTAAACTCATTTCATCATCCGGTAAAGTACCATGTGAGTGACCATATAAATGCCATGTCCCTTTATGAGAGCCGTTCCAGGTACGCATGGAATAATGCAAAAGCGTAATTTTTTGCTTACCCATTTTTACATCTTCATCTTCGATGTAAATTTCTGCGTAGTCTTTTATCCATTCAAATCTATCTGGGATGCGAAGAGCTGAGTATTCATGATTGCCTTTTATCAAATGGATTTTACCATTCACCCTGTCCAGGATTTCTTTAGTAAAATCCGGTTTGCCCAAACTGACATCTCCCAAATGGTAAACAATGTCATTTTCCTTTATTCTTTCATTCCATCGTTTGATGAGCTCATCATTCATATGTTCCAGAGATTCAAATGGTCTCTCTGAAAATTTTATAATATTGGCGTGCCCGAAATGATGGTCCGCCGTAAAAAATATATTGGGTTTCATTGTATTTTAATTGTTTGATAGTTTTAATTAACAATATTTTTTAAAGTTTTCTAACAGATAAAGAATATTCTCTTTCCCCACAGGATTCATTGAATGGCAGTGAAATTTTGGCAAATCCATATTATGATCCAGACAATATTCTACAAGCCACTTCGCACAGTCATATCCTGTCTTTTCTATGTATTCTTGAGAATCCGGTTTCAGATTATGTACATCAGAAAGATCATGGTCAAAAGAGACCATTTCCGGAAGTCCTTTTTCCAGAATCCAATGAACAAATTGCTCATAATTCCTGACAATATTCCAATCTTTTCTAAGAAAAATATCCTGTTTCGTATAATGATATACTTCAACAGGATACCTTATGTCATCTAAAAACAACATTTTTTTTGTCATATTTATTGCTTTAGTTTTACATCAAATTCATTCTCTCCTCATGTTCTTTATCCCGTCTGTCAATTTCTCCAAAGGGACTTCCTTTGAAGTAACCGATATTCACAAATCCGTTTTCTTCCTGTAATAAAGAGTCTCTTTCTTTGACTGCTCCTGTATTTTTACTTCCGTAATTTCCTTCCAACTGTTTTGTGGCAGGATTAAGGTCTCCCCAAACAGCCGTTTTTCCTTTGTAGAGTGGCTCCACGAAATAAGTAATTCCTGTGACAGAAGATTTCACAATGAATCTTCCGGTTTCATCTGTGTTCGTAAGGAATCTTTGTAATACTTCTTGTCTCATAATTTTATTTTTAAGGTTGTTATTTATTAAAGATTAAACTACCATATCCGCACAGTTGGAGCTTGCGAAGGCATAAGGTTTAGCTTTGAATACATATCCCATTCCCAGAATATATCCCATCGCATCTTTCAATGCAATATTAGATTTGAATTCAGGATCAGTATTGATATCCGCGTGTACCTCCATTTCCACGCCATAGGCGTCAAGAATAGAACAGATTGCATAAGCAATTTCTACAGATTTGTTCACTTCATTGAGCATTCTTTCCTTAATGCTGATACGATGCATCTCTCTTTGTTTTCTAATAAAGGTAAACGCTCCTTTTCCTTCACGAATAAATACTACTGCTGTAGCATAATTAATGGCATCACCATATACGTGGGAATCTGAGCCCACACAAACTTTCAGTCGGTATCCATTATTTTGTTCACGGATGATGGCTTCTTCTACCAGCTGTGTAATAGGTTGATGGAAGATTTTTCCATTCAGATTCTGCCATGTTTCTTGTTGCGTTTCCATTATTTTACATATTTAGGTTTTATAATTTCTATAATTCATAAGTGATCATTGATAAATGTTTTTCAGCTATATTTAGCTTATATTTTTTTTAATTCTTACTGCACTCCGAACTAGATTCGAGCCAGTACCCTCAGTTTTAGAGTCTGAAGTGCTGTTTACACTATCGGAGTAATTCTGTTGATTCATTAGGACTCGAACCTAAACTACAAGAGTCAAAGTCTTGTGTGCTGCCATTACACTACGAATCAGTATAAATGATGGATAATAATTGATAAATGATCATTCATATTCTCGTGGATCAGAACTGAATTGAACAGTTCTCTCTTGTTTTTCAGACAAGCTTGCACACCTTGTATACCACTGATCCGGTTTTGTGAGTATAGAAAACTTTGTACAGGAAGAGGGATTCGAACCCCCAATATCTTGAGCCTAAATCAAGTGCGTCTACCGGTTTCGCCATTCCTGCATTTATCAAGGTTAGAGAAGGTCTGTCTATAAAAATAGGTCTGTTAGTAATGTTTGTAAAGATCTTCTGCGCTTGACAAACCATCCCGTCTCCTTTTTATTTTATTTTTATTTGTGTTATTAAAAAATCAACTGACCAGGAATCGAACCTGAACAACAAGAGTATATTTTCCTGCATGCTGCCATTACATTATCAGTTGAATGTGGAAGTGGTAGGATTCGAACCTACTCAGCTATAAAGCAACAGATTTACAGTCTGTCCCGGCTCTCCAGCTCCGGCGCACTTCCTTTTAAAATGAGTAATAAGTGATCATTAATAGGTAATTTATTTCGAAGAAATTTAAAGCCTGTCTATATTTTTTGTTTGATGTAAGAACTTCTACGCTCGACAGACTTTTACTTTTTCTTCTGAACTTATCTCATTTTAGTTACTAGAGATGGTTATGGGATTCAAACCCACTCAGCTTTGCAACGGTTTTGCAGACCGTCCCGACTCTTCCACTTCGGCGAACCATCATTTTGGAGCAAGAAAAGCTTGTCTGTTTGTTTTTGACATAAAGAGCTTCTGCGCTTGACAAACTTTTACTTTCTCCTTTGAAACAATTACTATTCAGTTATTTGCGATTTTGGAAAGACTCGAACTTTCAACCTTCGGCTTAACAGGCCGTTGCTCTACCATTGAGCTACAAAATCATTGTAATTTCGGAAGGATTCGAACCTTCAACCTTCAGCGTATGAAACCGATACTCTAGCCATTTGAGCTACGAAATCTTTTGTACTCCATAAGGGAATCGAACCCTCATTTACTGCTCGAAAGGCAGGCGTCCTAAACCATTAGACGAATGGAGCAATTGTCTGGAAAACAGGATTCGAACCTATGACCTCCCGCGTCCAAGGCGGGTAAACAACCACCGTTATCTTTCCAGTTTTTCAGGTTCAGTTTTCCATTTCTTTCCGAGAGACAGTCGGATTGAAATGTTCCGTGAACCTTTGCGGTCTATGCGAGAATCGAACTCGCAGTGCCCAAGAGACAGTCGGGCAGGTTAACCATTACCTCAATAGACCTATTTGCGGAGAGCAAAGGAATCGAACCTTCACTACTGTTGTAGAACTCATTAGCAGTAAGCCGCAACGAACCAATATTTGCCTACTCTCCTTTTGTGATCCCGAGAGGACTCGAACCTCTACTCCCCGGTTTAGAAAACCGATACTCTATCCCATTGAGCCACGGAACCATAGTAATCCCATAAAGATTTGAACTTTCAACCCCCGGTTTAAAAGACCGGTGCTCTAACCATTTGAGCTATGAGATTATAGTTGGGGTATCTCCGGGAATCGAACCCTATTCTCCGGTGCCACAAACCGGCGCTTTACCAAATAAGCTAGAGAAACCATAAAAAAAGCACCTCTTTTCGGGAGGTGCTGTATTATTTTTGACGTATCAGGTCATGAGAACCTACGTATATAAGCACCTTTTATCTACAAATCCACTATCAAGAATACATACAAGCTCCATCGGTTCCTGCCCGTGTAATCTTGAATATGAATTGAATATGTTGTGTAATTGTCTCATTTTATTTTTCTTGTTTTAATCAAGTTATTTTTTTGATAGGTGAAAATTTGTTGTTTTTAATTTTCGGTTGCAAAGTAAATAGGATTTTTTCAAACTCACAAATAAAATTAAATCATAAAATATTGATTTTCAATAATTTAAATTAAATTTTCAACATAGAGAATTCCTGTCCACAATGTTTTGCAGATACCGTTTTCACCTAAATGACTGTCTCTCATCGGGTTGCTTATCACTCTATTTTATCGTATTAAAGTTTCATTGCTTATTAAAAAATTTTCACTTTTATGGTTATTTTTTTTCATTCTAAATAATTTCTTCCCTAAAAACACAAAAAACGCCTCGAAAATCGAGGCGCTCTGTTATATTTTGATTTAATTTTTACAGGTTTACAGTAAATAATTTTCAAAGTAAGCACATTTCGCCTCATCCCATATCATCTCATCATACCCAAACAATCCTTCTATTGAAGGGCTTTTGCATAGATTTGTGCTGATATGTGCTCTTTGTAGTTTCATAAATTTTCTGACGCAAAGATAAACTTTTTTATTTTTCAGTTCTTATTATGACCCTATTCTCAACTTATTTTTTCCTTTAAAGTTGATATATTTGCTATGTTAAAAAATTATTATGAGTATTCACATCAGTGCAAAAAAAGGAGAAATTGCTAAAGTTGTGTTGCAGCCGGGAGATCCGCTTCGTGCACAATATATCGCCGAGAATTTTTTAGAAAATGCAAAGCTGGTAAACAAGACAAGAGGAATGTTTTATTATACCGGGATGTATAAAGGCAAAGAGATCACAGTTGGAGCCAGTGGAATGGGTTTTCCGAGTATTGGTATTTATTCGTATGAATTGTTTACGGAATATGATGTAGAAACTATTATCAGAATCGGAACCTGTGGTGCTTATACTACAGATTTAAATCTTTTTGATGTACTGATCGTAGAAAATGCAGCCAGTGAAAGTACGTATGCCAAATTTGCATGGGGAATTGAAGATGAGATCATTGCACCACAAGGCCCTATTTTTAATACAATTCATGAAACAGCAACGGAATTGTCTATCAATGCCAAGACTTCCAATGTTCACAGCAGCGATATCTTTTACAGAAAAGACCCGAATATTCCGGCTATTGCAACAAAGTATAATTGTTTAGCTGTAGAGATGGAGGCTTTTGGTCTGTTTGCCAATGCAAAACATTTAGGAAAAAATGCTGCTACTATTCTTACTGTATCAGATATTATTCCTACTCACGAAAATATTTCTGCTGACGACAGAGAGAAGGCTTTGAAACCTATGATCGAGCTGGCTTTGGAATCTGCATGGAAAAGCATTTAAGTAAATCACTTTCGTGATGTAACCATAAAGAAAAGAGCTTTACTAAATCAGTAGAGCTCTTTTTTATAATCTGAAAAATTTTCCTGCGACCTGTGTTGTTTCGTCCGCCACTTCAGAAATGCTTATTTTCTTTAAGTGCGCAATGGTTTGGGCAACATACGGTAAAAATGAGGGTTCATTGCGCCTGTTTTGAATTCGGGGCATATTTTTAGGTAACATAAAAGGGGCATCGGTTTCAATCATCATTCTGTCGAGAGGAACATATCTGATAACGTCTTCCAGATGTTTAAATCTTTTTTCATCACTGATCGCTCCGGTAAATCCTAAGTAAAATCCTTTATCCAGGTACACCTTCGCTTCTTCTAAAGTTCCGGTAAAACAATGTACCACAGCTTCGGGAAGTGAGGAAGTATATTCATCTGTAATTTCATTAAATCTTTTAAAGGCAGATCTTTCGTGAAGAAAAAGTGGCTTATCTACTTCAATAGCTAGCTCAAGTTGGGCACGGTAACATTTTTCCTGAATTGGTTTCGGTGAAAAATCACGGTCAAAATCAAGTCCGCATTCTCCTACGGAAACAACATGAGCATATTTCAATAATTTTCTAAGCTCACTGATGCTCTGATCATTGAAAGATTTTGCATCATGAGGGTGAATTCCAGCTGTTGAATATAGAATTCCAGAATACTCTTCAGCTATTTCAGCAGATTCTTTGCTTCCGCGTACACTGGTTCCGGTAAGGATCATCTGCTCTACTCCGTTATCCAGAGCTCTGTTGATTATTTCGTCTTGTTCATTATAGAACTGCTTATTGGTCAGGTTAATGCCAATATCAATGTAAGTGTTCATTTGTTTTGAATTTAATTGGCAAAGCTTATATCTTTTTGCGCAATCTTTTTACGCATTAAAGAATTTATTCATTGATAAATGTTTCAAGGAAACCGATCAGTTGTTTACCGCCATGGCTCCAGCGGATTCCGTGGCCTTCTTTCTCTCTTATTTCAAAAACCAATTCATGTTTGTAGTGGAAGAAAACATTCCACCAGGTTTTGTGATCGATGATATAATGGATTCTTTCCATTACTTTTTCCTGTTTCTGCTGATTATTGCCTTTTACCTCACCCCAAAAAGGATCATCCATTCTTCCCACATGCTTTTCCCATGCTCTTTGTGCAGTAGTAATCTCATCATTGAAAAGTTGGGTACAACTTTTTATTAAAACGTTTTTCAGAGGCGGAATCGCCATTTCATTGCGGATACTTGCTGAAGTTATCCTTTGTCCCAAGACATTCAGCCAATGTTCAAAAGAAATATTTTCAAGTTGTCGGATTATGCTTTCATCAGAATCAGAGCTTTCAAGAATCTCGATAAAAGTGGTAAAGCTCTCATCTCTGTTTATTGGTATTTCTTCGTTAAAATAAGGAAGATCCCAATCTAAAGTTCCATTTTTGAATTTCAGAACATTTCTTTCGATATTCTGAAGGTGTTCCCCAGCTAATACATCACCGTACTGCTCTTTCCACTTTTTGGAAAACAGGAGAGCAATTTTCTCCAAAGGGTTTAATTCAAGATTCATAATTCAAAAAATAAAATTCTTCCTTCCTAAATCATCATAACCATACAACAATATCCTTTTGACATGCTTCTTTGATGACCCTTCCCATGCTGAGAAAAGCTGCATTTTCCATAAAGCTTTTCATATCAGGACCATTAAATATATTTAAAAATTCTTAAAATAATTGATTTGCAAAACATAGCTTTCCAAATTTCGAATGGCTATTATAATAAATTTAATATTTTTATCAAAAACTAAAATATTATGAATAACAAAATCATTTATTTATTTTCAATCCTATTTATTTTAGGAAGCTGTACTGCTAATACACATGACTTAAAAAACTGTTTGCATAATACAGATGCCGGGTTTATTCAGGGATTATGGCATGGTATTATATCACCCATTACATTTGTAGTGAGTCTGTTTGAGAATAATATTACTATTTACGAAGTTGAAAATAATGGTAATTGGTATAATTTAGGATTTGTTTTAGGATGTTATTTTACATTTAAAGGAACCAATGAAGGAGTAAAAAAAGTGAATAACAAATAAAAGCATTAGTTGAGTTTCATAAATCTCTTCATGTTGCAAAAAATAAAAACACCTACATTATATTGTAGGTGTTTGATTTACCGTGGCCCCACTTGGGCTCGAACCAAGGACTTGCTGATTATGAGTCAGCTACTCTAACCAACTGAGTTATAGGGCCTCAAAATTGGGTAAATTTTGTGACTGCAAAAATAGCAAAATTTCTTTCACTACAAAATTTTTTATCCCTTTTCTTGACAAAGTTCCACCAGTACTCCATTGGTAGATTTCGGATGAAGGAAGACAACTAATTTATTATCAGCACCTTCTTTAGGTTCTTCGGAAATAAACTGAAAACCTTCTTTTTTCAGCCTTTCAATCTCTTCCAGTATATTTTCAACTCCAAAAGCTAAATGATGAATGCCTTCTCCCTTTTTTTCAATAAATTTTGAAATGGGGCTTTCAGGATTGCTGGCTTCCAAAAGCTCTACTTTACTCTCCCCTGTTTCGTAAAAAGAAGTCACGACTCCTTCTCTTTCCACACTTTCTTTTTTGTAAGATTTTTTTCCTAATAGTTTTTCAAAAAGTTCATCAGAAACTCCTAAAGACTTTACGGCAATACCGATATGCTCTAACTTCATACTATAATATAATTTAATCGTAAATTTGATACAGTGAACGAAACTTCAGCGTATCAATTCAAACAAAAGTACTAAATTTGCATAACTTATGGAGAGCAACAGACAAAGAAAAGTAGCACAAATTATACAGGAAGATTTCGCAGAACTTTTCCGCAAACAGGCTGCAGACAGCAAACAGAGTGTTTTGGTAACAGTTTCTGATGTGAAAGTAACTGCCGATTTAGGTATTGCCAAAATCTATTTAAGCATATTTCCACAGGAATTCCGTTCCGCCATTATGAAAGAAATTGAGGAAAATAAGCCTCAGTACAGAAACTTTATCGGCCAGAAAATGGCAAAACAGGTACGTGTAATTCCTCAGCTTAACTTTTATCTGGACACTTCTCTTGATGATGTTGAAAAGCTTGAAAAAGAACTAAGAGGCGAAGGCGACAATCCTGTTTTATAATTTTGAAGAATATTGCATTTTACATAGCATCACGATACCTTTTAGCAAAAAAAGGCAGCACTGCGGTTACGTTTATTACGTGGTTAGCCGTAGGTGCAATGACCGTTGCTGTAGCTGCAATGTTTGTGATCATATCTGTTTTTTCCGGACTGGAAGAACTCAACAAGGATCTTATTTCCAATCTTCATGCTGACCTTACAATAAAAAGCGCCTCCGGTAAAACGATCAAAAACCTGGATAAAATAACCACTGCTTTAAAAAACAATACGGAAATAAGCAGTTTTTCCCGTATTATTGAAGAAAAAGTATATATCAGCTATAATGGGAAAGGCGATATTGCCTATTTAAGAGGTGTGGATTCCGCTTACGTACAAGTAAATCCCATTAATAAGGATGTTTTCTATGGAACCTACCCAAGCTTTGAATATTCTAATGAAGTGTTAATGGAGAATTCCCTGGACAACAGATTATCTCTACCCGTTGCTTCTTCGGGAAACTATGCCACCATTTTCATGCCTAAACCAGGAACCGGCATTATCAGCAAAGAAGAAGATATCTATAACAAGAAAGATATTCTCGTAACCGGTGTTTTTCCCGGAAAAGATCAATTAAACAATTACATCATTTCACCTATTGAACTCGCTGAAGAATTGTTGGATCTTCCTAAAAAATCAGCCTATCAGATTGTCATCAAATTAAAAAATCCGGAAAATACGGACCTGGTAAAAGCAAAATTACTTTCGTCTTTTGGTAAAATTATTGAGATCAAAACCAAGGAAGAGGAAAATGCAGCTTTCTGGAAAATGATCAATACGGAAAAACTTTTCATTTACCTGATCTTTGCTTTGGTTATTTTTATTACCACATTTAATTTAGCGGGTGCCATCATTATTTTACAGCTCGACAAAAAAGAACAGGCAAGATCTTTAATATCATTAGGTTTTCCTCTTAGCCACCTAAGAAAAACATATTTTTACACCGGCGTTCTGATTGTCGTTTCGGGAATCATTACGGGATTAATTCTTGGCACTGCATTATGTTATTTCCAGCTTTATACAGAGTTCTTCAGAGCGAATGAAGCCTTACCATTCCCGGTAAAAATAGTAGGAAAAAATTATCTTATTGTAGCACTTACCGCTTCAGTATTCGGATTTACCATTTCATGGTTCTTCTCGAAGATCAGCAAAGAGTATATTACTAAAAATTAATACGTTACTTTTTAAATTTTCCGTACCTTTACTGCCCAATTTTTTAAAATGAAACGAATTTTATTCTCTTTTTTACTGTGTTTTACGTTGATCAATGCATTTGCACAGATTCCTGCGGGCTACTATAACGGAACTACAGGGTTAACAGGTTATTCCTTAAAAACAAAACTTAGTCAAATTATTACCGCCGGTCACAATGACCAGGGCTATAATGGACTCTGGACAGGATATCAAACTACAGATCGTGATTACTATTACGAAAATAATGGAAAAGTATTGGATATGTACTCTGAAAATCCGAATGGGGCAGATCCTTATGAATATACGATCATTTCAGATCAATGCGGAAGTTATTCAGGAGAAGGGGTATGTTATAACAGAGAGCACACTGTTCCGCAAAGTCTCTTCAATTCTGCCAATCCGATGCATAATGATATTCATTTTATTCCTCCTACTGACGGGAAAGTGAATGGAATGCGAAGCGATTACCCTTACGGAGTTGTTACCAACCCTACATGGACTTCCCAAAACGGTTCCAAATTAGGCCCAAATACTACTCCTGGTTATTCAGGAACGGCTTTTGAGCCTATCAATGCCTTTAAAGGAGATATTGCCAGAATGATCTTTTATTTTGTAACAAGATATCAAAATCAGGTTCCTGGATTTACTAGTGGTAATATGCTGGATGGAACAACAACAAGAAGTTTAACGCAATGGGAACTGGGCGTTCTTTTAGCATGGCATGATGCAGATCCTGTTTCTCAAAGGGAAATCGACAGAAATAATGCCGCTTATGCATTTCAAGGGAACAGAAATCCTTATATCGATCACCCGGAATGGGTACATGAGGTATGGGGATATGTAAATACAACTCCTGATACAACTCCTCCTACAACACCGCTTAATTTAGCTGCTTCCAATATCACAGGCAGCACAGCAACAATTACATGGACCGCTTCAACTGATAATATAGCTGTTACAGGATACAACATTTACGTCAATGGTATATTGTATGGAAGTTCAGGTACCAATTCCATTAATATCTCAGGTTTAAATCCAAATACAACTTACCAGGTGACTGTGGTGGCTACAGATGCGGCCGGAAATGTTTCCCCTACTTCTGCACCATTAGATTTCACTACCACTAATACTCCACCTTCAGGTGGTTCTTCCAATGAACTATATATTTCAGAATACGTGGAAGGTTCAGGAAACAATAAAGCTATTGAATTGACTAACGCTACACTGGATCCTATTGATCTTAGTAACTACTCTATTAAAAAACAATCTAACGGAAGCGGCGCATGGGTAAATGAAGTAACATTAACAGGAACTCTCCAGCCTTCATCAGCCTTTGTAATTACCAATTCAGGAGCTGCATTCACATGTACTTTCACAAGTAATTTAACGTTAGGCGGATCTCCATTAGATTTCAACGGGAATGACCCTGTCGGGCTATTTAAAAACGGAGTTCTTATTGATATTGTGGGAACCTTTAACGGGGGAAGTGCTAATTTTGCAGCGGACGTTACATTAAGAAGAAATGTAAGCAATCCTTCTACTACATTCTCTCTTTCACAATGGAATTCTTTCCCTCAAAATACATGTGACAATTTAGGAATTATCAATCCAAATGCCGTATTGGGAACCCATGAAGTTCAAAAAATCACAGGATTCAGCATTTATCCTAACCCTGTAAAGAATAATGAATTATTCGTAAAAGGAAGCAGTCTTACTACAATTTCCAGAGCTGAAATTTATGATATGTCCGGAGCGTTGATTCAGGTAATTGCCAATCCTTTCAAAAACTCTGACAAAATTACGCTCAGAAACGTTACCAAAGGAAATTACATTCTTAAAGCAGGTAACAATACTGCGAAGTTTATTGTAGAATAATAGAAAAAATATTCACTTCTAAAGACCGATTTATTCGGTCTTTTTTTTATTTTTGATCTATGGATTCCAATAAAAAATTAGGCTTAATAGGAAGAAATATTTCTTATTCTTTTTCCAAAAAATTTTTCACAGATAAGTTTCAGAAGTTAATGCTGAAAGATTTTTCCTATGATATTTTTGATTTAAATGAGATCAATGAAGTGGAAAATCTCTTTTCTGATCCTCAGCTGATAGGTTTTAATGTTACCATTCCCTACAAAGAAAAAATAATAGATTATCTGGATGAACTGAGCGATGAAGCAGAAAAAATAGGCGCTGTAAACTGTGTTCTTATTCAAAATGGTAAAAAAACAGGATATAATACCGATGCATTCGGGTTTGAAAAAACATTGCTGCTTCATAAAAAGCCCCATCACACCTCTGCTTTGATCCTTGGAAATGGTGGCGCAGCAAAAGCAGTACAATATGTTCTGGATAAAAACGGAATTCCATTTCAAACGGTTTCAAGAAATTCGGAAATCAACTTTGAAAATTTAGATCCGGCAACCATACAACAACATGCGCTTATCGTACAATGTACTCCTGTGGGCACATTCCCTAATGTAGAAGATTGTTTGCAATTCCCTTTCGAATGGCTTTCCGACAAACACCTGGTAATCGATTTGATTTACAACCCCAATTATACCCAATTCATCATTAATGCATCCGAAAAAGGAGCAAAAACGGTGAACGGTTACTATATGCTTGAACAGCAAGCAGAAAAAGCTTGGGAAATTTGGAATTTTCAAAAAAAATAACCTAAATTAGTGCATTAATTGGCTTTTAGCTGCAAGATATACGCCCACTCATAAAAGATTTGCTATGATTACAGAAAACAATCTTTCTGAAAACGAAGAAAAGAAAAATTCTAACGAAGTACCTCAAGAAGAAACATCGGAAAGCACCGCTTCTCATGATGAAAATCCGCATGAAGATGATTCCGAACATATGGAAGAACAAGTGAATACGGATATTTCTTTATCTGATGCTTTAAAAGAAATGGAAAAAATCATCAATGCTCCTAATGCTGGTGAAAATTTCAAAACTTTCAATCTTTTAAAAGAAAAGGCAAGTCATTACATCCATGATGAAGTGGAAGATAAAAAGCATGAATTTGAAGAAGCCGGGAATGCCCCTGAAAATTTCAGCTATGAACATCCTTTGCAAGCCAGATTTTCAGCTTTGGTGAATATTTTCAAGGAAAAGCACGACGATTTCCAAAAAAAACAGGAAGAAGAGCAAAAGAAAAACCTGGATCACCGCCAAAGTATCATAGAAAGGCTTAAAAATCTTTATACCAATTCAGAACCGGGGACGAATCTTTTCAAATCTATCCGCGAGATCAAAGAAGACTGGTCTAAAGCAGGACAAGTGGCCAAATCCGAGTTTAAAATTCTTAATAATAATTATTTCCACCATCTGAATCAGTTTTATCAGATGCTGGATCTAAACAAGGAATTTCTGGAACAGGAATACAGCCACAATCTTGAAAAAAGACAGCACATTATCGCTCGTGCTAAAGAATTGGAAAATGAGCCTGTCATTCAGAAAGCATTGAATGAATTACAATATCTTCATAAACTTTGGAAAGAAGAGGCAGAACCTGTAGCTGAAGAATTCCGTGAGAAAACCTGGGAAGAGTTCAAGGAAATCTCCAATAAAATTCACGAAAGAAAATCCGAACTTTCTGCGGCTATTGAAACAGAGCAGAACAACAATCTTGAAAAGAAGAACCAGATCATTGCAGAAATCAAGAAATTGTCTGAGCCTTCTGAAACTCCGAACCACAATTACTGGCAAAATGCCATCAGAAAGGTGGAAGATCTTCGTTCTGAATTCTTAAAAACCGGAAGTGTTCCAAGAAAGCTGTCTAACCAAAACTGGAATGATTTTAAAACCACTTTAAGAGGTTTCAATACCAATAAAAACAGCTATTATAAATCTTTAAAAGGTTCTCAACAGGCAAATCTGGAAGAAAAATTAAAACTAATCCAGACTGCTAAAGACAATGTGAACAATGAAGACTGGGATATCGCTGTTCCTTTATTTAAAAAGCTTCAGGACGACTGGAAAAAAGTTGGCCATGTTCCTAAAAGCATGACCAATAAGATCTGGGATGAATTCCGCGATGCTTGTAACGCTTTCTTCAACAACTATAGAGAAAAGAGCAATGCATCAACAGATAACTGGAAAGAAAATTATAAGCACAAAAGAGAGCTTCTCGATGAATTGAAAACAGTAACCAATGAAGATGGCAGCATTGAGAAAATCGAAGCAATAAAAACAGCTTGGAACAATATCGGAAAAGTGCCTAGAGATAAAATCTCAATTAACTCCGAATTCAACAAAACGTTGAGAGAAAAATTGAAACTCAACAAAATCAATGAACTTGAGCTGAAAGAAGAAGGATTATCTGAAAACCAGCTTACCGATAAAGCGAGAAAAATCAAGAGCCAAATCTCTGATCTTGAAGCGGAGATCGTAAAACTGGAAAACAACTTGTCATTCTTCAACAACCCATCAAGGGAAAACCCTCTGTTGAGAGATACTTTCAATACAATTGATGATAAAAAGGCTCATTTGGAAACCTTAAAACAAAATCTTCACAGCATTATCAGCGGAGATTAAGAAATAATTAAAAATATAAAAAGGCGGAGCAAAGCAATTTGTCTTCGCTTTTTTCTTACTATGCAGGACGAATTATATATAAAAAGATGTATCGAATTAGCTCAAAAAGCATTGGGCCAGACTTATCCGAATCCTTTAGTGGGAAGTGTGATCGTTCATGAAAATACCATCATCGGAGAAGGCTATCACCATAAAGCAGGCGAAAACCATGCAGAGATCAATGCCATCAATTCCGTTGAGGATAAATCGTTAATTCCGGAATCTACCATTTATGTTTCTTTAGAACCATGTGCTCATTATGGGAAAACACCGCCTTGTGCTTTAAAAATTAAAGAGCTCGGTTTTAAAAAAGTAGTTATCGGGGCTATGGATTCTCATGACAAAGTGAATGGAAAAGGGAAAAAGATCATCCAGGATGCAGGAATTGAAGTAATTTCAGGAATTCTGGAAAAAGAATGCATTGAACTTAATAAAAGATTTTTCACTTATCATGAAAAGAAGCGACCATACATTATTTTAAAATGGGCAGAATCCGGAGACGGCTTTTTAGATAAAGATTATAAGCCTACTCCTGTTTCAAACAATCTTGTCAACCAATTTATACATCAATTAAGAGCGGATGAACATGCTATTTTAGTAGGAACCCAAACAGCACTTAATGATAACCCGGGCTTAACGGTGAGAAATGTTGAAGGAATCAATCCCATCAGAATTTTAATTGATTTTGATTTAAAAGTTCCTGAAGATTTCAAAATCTATAATAAAGAGTCCAGAACGCTTGTTTTCAATAGCATGAAGGAAGAAGATCATGACAACATCCGTTTTATTAAAATTGAAAAAGAAAACTTTTTACCGGCATTAATGGATGCTTTATATAAGGAGCAGATACAGTCTGTTATTATTGAAGGCGGAGGTTTCACTTTGCAGCAATTTATCAATGCTGATCTTTGGGATGAAGCTATTATCATTAAAAATGAAAGTCTACGACTTGAAAACGGAACGAAAGCTCCTAAGTTCAATCACCTTTACCATCAAATTTTAACCTTAAGAGATAATCATATTGAAATTTATAAGAATAATTAATAAAAATTAAATTCCCTATTGATTGATTTAAATAAAATATTTAATTTAGGTTTATGAATATTATATTCATAAGTTGTACAACAAAAATCCAATTAACTATGAAAAATCTAAAAAAACTTTCAAGAAAGGAGCAATCTAAAATCAATGGTGGAGACCGAAATGCAAAAATCTTATGCTCATGGTCAAGTCAAAATACACCGCCATGGAATTCCTCTCAGGAATGCCCTTCAGGATGGGTGGTTTGTGTATCATTAAACTGTTGCTATGATCCCAACCCACTTTTATTAAACGGTTGCCCGGACTAACTTAAATTCAATACAATCCTCAATCATTGAGGATTTTTTTATGACCCTGTATTTAATTATTTTTGCAGAACTAAAGCATGAAATCAATGATGTTTGAATATAAAACTATAGAAAAGCCTATTGAAAACACACTATTAAAAGAAAAAGGCAGTAAATTCATAGGATTTGCTTACCCTGTGAGCAATGAAGAAGAACTGAAAAATGCTTTGGAAAAAATCAGAACAGAGCATCCGAAAGCTACTCACCATTGTTATGCTTTCAGAATAGGCCTGAATGGGGAACATTATCGCGCCAATGATGACGGAGAACCTTCCGGGAGTGCAGGTTTACCCATTTACAATCAGCTGTTGGCCAATGACATTACCAATGTTCTGGTTATTGTAGTCCGTTATTATGGCGGAACAAAACTGGGTGTTTCCGGATTGGTAAAAACATACAAAGAATCTGCAAAAATGACATTAGAAGAAGCGCAGATCATTACTAAAGAGCTGGAAACCGAAATTGAAGTTCAGTTCAACTTCAATCAGCAGAATACAATTTTTACTTTACTTTCCAAGTTTGATGCTAAAATTGTTAATTTCGATTCACAGGAAAGGGCCGTTATTATAGCCAAAGTAAAAACCAAACATAAAGAAAATATCCTTGAATCCTTAACTCAGATACAGTTTGTGGAATGTAAATTTTTAGATTAAAATTATTTCAACTCTACCCTTTTTTGGGTCATAGGATCATAAGATAATATCCTTATTGAGTCATTTGGATATTTTTGTTTCATATAAACTCCAATCTTTCTATATATTTCAGTTTCGGGAAGCGGTGCAGATTTAATTTCCGCTAAGGCCCAATCCTGCAAATTAATACATCGTTTTCCCGGACAAATATTATTCGTTGCAGACTCAAAATAAGGTTTCAGTTCCTCCTTTTTTTTTGAAAAACATATATATAATTGCTCTCCTTTCCCTGAATACAAATTGAAGGAAAAATATTGGTACCAATGTCCAAAAAAACTGAAAACAGGCATTATAAACCAAAGAACAAACCAATAGAAGTTCGAAGTACAAAAGCTATTGGTGACAGGATCAATCGGTTTTATATATATGACCAACAACATACCTATCATTGCTAAGTTCCAGAACCAAACCACGGAATTATGCTCTAATCCAAAAGGCCCAATGACAATCAAAATAATCACATGAATGCCCATCAATACATAACTGATCTTTCTTTTTGATTTTGAAAGTAATAACAGAACAGCCAAAACCAACTCAACAACAGGAATCAATAATCCTACAAAGAATAATTTGTATTTCAGGATAACATCCATTGATAAGCCAAAGAAATCGATAAGAATCATATTCATCCATGCCAGAGAAAGAAAACTCCGGTTAAGCTTATGCAAACCACTAAATATATAGATGGACACCAAAAACAAATGCATCAGCAATATGATGTTTTTGGGCTTATGAAAATTGATGATCGTTATCAGAAGAATGCACAAATACATATATTCCCACGGCTGCCATCTCACTGTATCTAATAGACAGCTTAACATTTCAGACAGAAACAATAAAATAAGAAGCAGGCGGTTTTCTTTAAATAGAATCAGCAGTAAAGCCAGAAGAGAAAATCCAAATAAAAACAGATGTACAAAACCTGGAATATTCTTTACAATATCCAAAGGGGGAATAACAGGATATATTCTATCTGTAATCCAGGTTTTATAGCTCCATATTTTGGTGATCATCCAAAAAAAAGCAACCACTTTGATGAAGTAGCTGACCTGCTTTTTCTCTGATATCAGTTTTCCTGTATACACCAACTTTAGAACAATATTTTATCAAAAGTATCAAATTCAATTGAAATCAATAAAAAAACATCCCGGACAAATTGTCCGGGATACTATATTTCTTTTGAATAATTAAATTAATCTCTTCTTCCACCCATCAGTAAAGATGCCCAGTAAAGAAGCTGCGCCAAAGATCCGATGGCAGCTACCACATAAGTTCTTGCCGCCCATTTCAGACTGTCTTGTACTCCTACATACTCTTCTGAAGTTACTGTTCCGGTATCTTTCAACCATTTCATCGCTCTGTTGCTTGCATCATATTCTACAGGCAATGTTACAAAAGCAAAAATGGTAGTAAACGCAAACATGGCAACTCCAATAGCGAGAACTGTTGTGTTTCCGTTTGGATCATCAATAGATCTTGTTGCGGCCATAATACCAATACCTGCAATAAGAACGAACTGCATCAAATTAGAGCTTATATTAACAATCGGAACCAGCTTTGAACGTAATTGAAGCATAGAATATCCTACAGCATGTTGCACGGCATGTCCACATTCATGGGCAGCTACAGCTGCAGCCGCAGCATTTCTCTGCATATAAACACCTTCCGATAAATTTACGGTTTTATCCACCGGGTTATAGTGATCGGTCAATTGTCCGGGAACCGAAATCACCTGAACATCTGTAATCCCGTTATCTCTCAACATTTTTTCCGCCACTTCTTTTCCTGAAAGCCCGTTTCGTAGATGTACCTTAGAATAATATTCGAATTTAGATTTCAACCTTGATGAAACAAACCAGCTCACCAACATTGAAATCCCTATAATAATATAATAACCTGTCATTTTTTATGTAAATACTTTTAATCTTAAGATGTAAAAACTGTGCCAAAGTATTGCATATTATTATTTATATTTGTTCTCTAATTCCCCCCTGGAAAACTATGTCTAAAGTTTCAGTAATTGAAGTAAAAACACGTGACGAATTAAAACAATTTGTGAAGTTTCCGATGGATCTTTATAAGGGAAATCCTTATTATGTTCCCGCTTTCATCAACGATGAGATCAACATCTGGAATTCCGCGGAAAATCCGGCTCTGCAATATTCAGAATCAAAACAATACCTGGCTTTTAAAGATCAAAAACTGGCAGGCAGAATTGCCGTTATTATTAATCATAAAGAAGAAAAGGAGTTGGGTATACGAAAAGTACGATTCGGATGGATTGATTTTATTGATGATCACGAAGTTTCACAAGCTCTGATTCAAAAAGCCATTGATTACGCTAAAGAAAAAAACATCAATAAAATTGAGGGACCCATGGGCTTTACCAATCTCGATAAGGCAGGAATGCTGACATTGGGTTTTGACAAATTGGCCACTATGATTGGGATCTATAACCACGATTATTACCCAAAACATCTGGAAAATTTAGGACTTGCTAAAGAAAAGGAATGGGTGGAATTTGAAATCATGTTTCCGGACACCCTTCCTGATAAAATTCACAAATTCAATGAGTTGATATCTCAAAAATATCAATTGAAAGTTTTGAGATTTACAACCAAAGAAGAAATTATACAATACGTTGACCCGATGTTTGACCTTCTGGATGAAACCTATAAACATCTTTCTACCTACACTCCTATTTCAGACGAGCAGCGTAAAACCTATAAAGAAAAGTATTTTAAACTTATTGATAAAGACTTTATTGTTTGTATTGTAGATGCCAGCAATAATTTGATTTCATTCGCTATTACAATGCCTTCTTACTCCAAAGCATTACAGAAATCAAAAGGGAAACTGCTTCCTTTCGGGTGGTGGCATTTCTTGCAAGCCGGAAAGAAAAATGACAGGGCCAATTTCTACCTCATTGGTATCCACCCTGAATATCAAAGAAGAGGAGTTACCTCCATTATTTTCAAAGAAATCTGGAAAATTTTCAGAAAAAAAGGAGTAAAATATTTAGAAACCAACCCTGAACTGGAAGAAAACAAAAGTATCCAGCTGTTATGGCAGGATTACAACCCTGTGAATCATAAAAGAAGAAGAACCTATTCTCTAGAGCTCTAATATTTAATCTACAGATTTCCCAAATTAATAGAATACAAAAACCTGTGCTAATCTGTGATCAATAGAAAGCAAATACAAATTCAATACATAATGGCAAGTTACCCATGAAAAAGCAACTGATTATTTTTGGTATTTTAATCGCAGGATTTATTGTTTATCATCTCTTTTTCCAGGTAGAAGATGGCAAGACCGATGCTGTAATTAGTATTTTGTACACAAGTGTACTTTTTGGTTACATTGCCTATATGGCTTATTGTTTACTAAAAAAAATGAAAAAACAATAACAACTACAGGAGATTTTTAATCCATTATCAAGATATTTTTATATTTTTATGGTAAATTAATAACCTGATTACCATGAATTTATTTTCTAAAAAGATTTTCTGGGGAGTTTTTTTTATTTCCATAAAATTATGTTCACAGCAATTCTACGTAAACTCTATTATTGGTAACAATACAAATAAAGTATTTAAGCTTGATGTTTCAAATTCAAATGAGATAGACGAGCCTTTTTGTCCGCCTAACATGGGTACCTACCCGGAAACCTATACAGATATTGCCATTGATGGCTCCAATAATATTTATTATGTAACCAGCACTGGAAGGCTATATAGAAAAAACAGCTCTACCTCGAATTGTGATTATCTTGGAGACTTCACCTTAACAAATGCTTCCATCACCTCATTGATTTCTGATTCCGGAAAATATCTGTACGGAAGCGGATCTCCAAACAAACTATATAGATATGATATCAGCACAGGTACTTTTACAGACTTAGGCAACCTTCCTACCGGGCAATTTAGTGCAGGGGATCTCTTTTTTTATGAAGGAAGGCTTTTCTTGTGTACCTTAACCGGAATTCTTGAAATTAATCTGGCCAATCCTTCCCAAAGCTGCCCGTTCATGAATTTGGGATCTTCAAATATTTATGCTGCCTTTTCTGTCAATTACGGGACTCATTCCAAAGTATATGTTATCCGTACATTCTTTGCAGACTCAGCTATGTATGAACTTGACATGGTGAATCATCAACTAGGACCTTCTATTAAAACCTTTAATCATAAAGTTAATGGTGCAGCAGGAATCTATGATCTGACTTCTACTGAAGCCACCTGCACTCCAACTCCTTTAGCCGTTCGGGAAACCGATGCTTCCGGCATCTACTTCAATGTGCTAAATCCTGTAAAAAACACGATTATCTGTGATACCAATATTGACCGTCGTGAAATACTCGCCATACAACTATTTGATAACTCAGGAAGACTGATCAAAGATTTCTCCGGCCAGAATCAAATTGAAAGATTCGATGTATCTGGTGTCTTAAAAGGGAACTATCTATTAACAGTCACTACAAAAAAGGGACAAACTTACACCAAAAAGATAATTATCTCTAGCTAATTTTTATTAATTCTAAATTACCGATTTTTCTAATTTTCATCTTACTTTTAATCTGATAAATTTCATGCTTTCTTGTTTATTCGTTAAATTTGCAAATTGAGATAATAATGCAAAAATGAATTTACCTGAAAGTTATATTCCAATCCTTATACAAGCAGGTGTTGCTGTTGCTTTTGTAGCCGTTTCATTGCTTGGAGCACATTTTTTAGGTCCACGCCAGAAAAAAGGTAATTCCGTAAAAAACCAAAGCTGGGAATGTGGGGTTGCTGTAGAGGGAAATGCAAGAACACCGTTTTCCATCAAGTATTTCTTAACGGCTGTATTGTTTGTACTATTCGATATTGAAATCGTATTTTTTTACCCATATGCGGTGAACTTCAGAGAATTCGGATTTGAAGGATTCCTTGCAGTGCTTACTTTCGTAGCCATTTTCTTCATGGCATTCTTTTACGTTTGGAAGCGTGGCGCATTGGATTGGGATAAATAAAAATTTAAAATTAAAAAAGTATAAATTTTAGATAATGATTTGAGGTTAAAGTTAACATTAACAATAATTTAGAATCTAAATTTAAAATTTAAAATCTACTAAGATGTCAGATAAAAAACCAGTAATAAGAACAGATGCACCTGCTCCCGAAGGATATGAAGGAGAAGGGTTTTTCGCAACAAAACTGAGCAGTGTAATCGGGATGGCCAGAAAATTTTCTCTTTGGCCGTTGCCATTCGCAACCTCTTGTTGCGGTATCGAGTTTATGGCTACCCTGAACCCTACGTATGATGCTTCAAGATTTGGTATGGAAAGAAACTCTTTCTCACCAAGACAAGCAGATATGCTGATGGTTTGTGGAACTATATCAAAGAAATTAGGACCTGTCCTAAAAGAAGTGTATACCCAAATGGCAGAGCCGAAATGGGTAGTTGCAGTGGGAGCTTGTGCTTCCAGCGGTGGTATTTTTGATACATACTCTGTATTACAGGGAATTGATAAAATTATTCCTGTTGATGTATATGTTCCCGGATGTCCTCCGAGACCGGAACAGATTATTGAAGGAGTAATGCAGGTTCAGGCTCTTGCAGAAAGCGAAAGCATCAGAAGAAGGGATATGCCTGAATACCAAAAATTATTAGATTCTTACAATATAAGCAACTAACGGAAATGACGAACGAATTTGTATTAGAAGCAATCACAAGAGAATTTCCGGAATCTGTAATTTCCAGCTCAGAACCTTATGGTATGCTGACGGTGGAAATAAAAAAAGAAGACATCAAAAAAGTAATTCATTATCTGAAAGACTCGTCTTTGGAGATCAATTTCCTTACGGATGTTTGCGGAATCCATTATCCTGAGTTCCCGGAGAAAGAAATCGGTGTTATTTATCACTTGCATAACATGATGACGAATTTCAGAATCCGTCTGAAAGCTTTTATGACCAGAGAAAATATGGAAGTAGATTCTCTTGTGGATCTATATGCAGGAGCAAACTGGATGGAAAGAGAAACGTATGATTTCTACGGAATTAAATTCAAAGGACACCCGGATCTGAGACCTATCTTAAATATGGAAGATCTTGGATACCACCCGATGTTGAAGGAATATCGCCTGGAAGACGGTACAAGAACCGATAAGGACGATAGCATGTTCGGAAGATAAAAATAAAATATAATGATAAATGATGATAGATAAATGATTATCGATTATCAACTATCAATTATCAATTATAATCAATATGAAAGATAACTCATTATCTAATATACTTAACCAATACGAAAGTAAGGAACAGATTGACGGGCAATTATATACCCTCAATTTAGGACCTACTCACCCTGCAACTCACGGGATTTTCCAGAACGTCTTAACGATGGACGGGGAAAGAATCCTTCACGCTGAACAAACCGTAGGATATATCCACAGAGCATTTGAAAAAATTTCCGAAAGGAGAAATTATGCTCAGATCACTACTCTTACCGACCGTATGAACTACTGTTCTGCACCTATCAACAATTTAGGATGGCATATGACCGTAGAAAAACTGATCGGAGTGGAAGTTCCTAAGCGTGTAGATTATATGCGTGTTATTCTGATGGAATTAGCAAGGATTGGAGATCACCTGATCTGTAACGGTGTAACGGGAATGGACTCCGGAGCAATTACCGGTCTTACCTATATGTTCATCGAAAGAGAACGCATCTACGATATGTATGAGCAGATCTGTGGAGCGAGAATGACGACAAACATGGGAAGAATTGGTGGTTTTGAGAGAGATTTTTCTCCAAAATTCCATGAATTGATCAAAGATTTCTTAAAAACTTTCCCACCAAGATTCCAGGAATTCTGTAACCTGTTAGAAAGAAACAGAATTTTCATGGACAGAACTATTGGAGCGGGAACCATTTCTGCAGAAAGAGCACTAAGCTATGGTTTCACAGGTCCGAATTTACGTGCAACAGGAGTAGATTATGATGTAAGAGTTGCACAACCTTATTCTTCATATCAGGATTTCGACTTCATTATCCCTGTAGGAACTTCAGGAGATACCTACGACCGTTTCATGGTTCGTCAGCAGGAAATCTGGGAATCTATTAAAATCATCAAACAAGCATACGAAAACCTTCCTGAAGGACCATTCCATGCAGACGTTCCTGATTTTTATCTTCCTGAAAAGGCAGATGTATATCAGAAAATGGAGGCATTGATCTACCATTTCAAAATTGTAATGGGAGAAACAGATGTTCCAAAAGGAGAAGTTTATCATGCTGTTGAAGGTGGAAACGGAGAATTAGGATTCTATTTGGTGAGTGATGGGGGAAGAAGTCCTTACAGGCTTCATTTCAGAAGACCGTGTTTCATTTATTATCAGGCATACCCTGAAATGATTACAGGTTCTGTAATTTCAGACGCAATCGTAACGATGTGTAGCCTGAATGTAATTGCGGGAGAATTAGACGCATAATTTTGTACAAAGTACAAAGTAAAATGTATAAAGATTTTTAAATATAGAAGTACATTGTACACTGTACATTGTACATTTTACAAATAAATAAAATGAGCGAAACAATAGCTTTTAAACCGGAAAGTTTAGAACAGGTACATAAAATTATCGCGAGATACCCTGAAGGAAGACAAAAATCAGCTTTGCTTCCCGTTCTGCATTTAGCACAGAAAGAGTTCGGTGGCTGGTTAGATGTTCCTGTAATGGACTATGTTGCCGGATTGTTAAGCATACAACCCATTGAAGTATACGAAGTAGCAACTTTCTATACCATGTTCAATATGAAGCCTGTGGGGAAATATGTTTTAGAAGTATGTAGAACAGGACCATGTATGGTGTGTGGAAGTGAGAAGATCTTAAATCACATCAGAACCAAACTGAACATTAAGGACGGAGAAACTACTGAAGACGGTATGTTTACTTTAAAGCCGGCCGAATGCCTTGGTGCGTGCGGTTATGCTCCGATGATGCAGTTAGGGAAATTTTATCACGAAAATTTAACGATAGAAAAAGTAGATGAAATCCTTGATCTTTGCAGACAGGGACAAATTGCTTTGGACTAATTAAACTATACAATGAGTAAAAAACTTTTACTTAAAGACGCACATATAGAAGGTATCCGCTACTTTGAAACTTACCGCAAACAGGGAGGTTACACAGCAGCTGAAAAAGCCTTGAAGATGACTCCTGATGAAATTCTTGAAGAAGTAAAAGCTTCAGGACTTCGGGGACGTGGTGGAGCTGGATTCCCGACAGGGATGAAATGGAGCTTTTTGGCGAAGCCGGAAGGTGTTCCAAGACACTTGGTAGTGAATGCTGACGAATCTGAACCGGGAACATTCAAAGACAGATATTTAATGGAGTTCCTTCCTCATATACTGATCGAAGGAATGCTGATCTCTTCTTACTGTTTAGGTTCCAATGTTTCTTATATCTATATCCGTGGAGAATACTCATGGATTCCGGATATCTTAGAAGAAGCTATTGAAGAAGCAAAAGCAGCAGGATTCTTAGGTAAAAATATTTTAGGAACCGGTTTCGATTGTGAAATCTATGTTCAAAGAGGAGGTGGAGCTTATATCTGCGGAGAAGAAACCGCATTGCTTGAATCCCTTGAAGGAAAAAGAGGAAACCCAAGATTAAAACCACCATTCCCGGCTGTAAAAGGACTTTGGGAAAGACCAACCGTAGTAAACAACGTTGAATCTATTGCAGCAGTAGTTCCGATCATTGAAATGACAGGAGCTGAATATGCAAAAATCGGAGTAGGAAGATCTACAGGTACAAAATTAATTTCTGCTTGTGGAAATATCAATAAACCTGGAGTTTATGAGATCGATATGACGATCACTGTGGAAGAATTCATCTACTCTGATGAATATTGTGGTGGTATTCCAAACGGAAAGAGGCTAAAAGCTTGTATTCCCGGAGGAAGTTCTGTTCCGATCGTTCCGGCAAATTTACTGTTAAAGACCGTAAATGGAGAACCAAGATACATGAACTATGAATCTCTGGCTGATGGTGGATTTGCTACCGGAACCATGATGGGTTCAGGAGGATTCATTGTTTTAGATGAAGATCAGTGTATCGTAGAGCATACCATGACTTTAGCGAGATTTTATAATCACGAAAGTTGTGGACAATGTACGCCTTGCCGTGAAGGAACAGGATGGATGTACAAAATTTTAAAGAAAATAGAAAACGGACAAGGGAAAATGGAAGATATTGATCTGCTTTGGGATATCCAGAGAAAAATCGAAGGAAATACCATTTGCCCGTTAGGTGATGCGGCAGCTTGGCCTGTAGCAGCAGCGATCCGTCATTTTAGGGATGAATTTGAATGGCACGTGAAAAACCCGGAATTATGTTTAACACAAAACTATGGATTGGCACATTACGCAGATCCTATTCCGGCTCCTACAGTTTAATCCCTAATACAAATAAAGACAATTGAAAAATAAATTATTGTTGCTGTTTTTATTAACAGTGACTATGAGTGTGAAAGCTCAGAGAGAAGCGTTCAAAAAAGGATCAGTATTGGTATTTTGGGGATGGAACAGAGGCTGGTACTCTGATTCGGACATCCGTTTTTACGGTCAGGATTATAACTTTACCCTGAAAAATGTCTCTGCCCATGACAGACCTACCCCGATCAGTGAGATTGATCATTATATCAATCCGTTAAAAATGTCTATTCCACAGGTAAACTATAATATTACTTATTTTATTAAGGATAATTTAGGGATTACACTCGGATTAGATCATATGAAATATGTGATGGATCAGGACCAGACTGTAGAGTTTGAAGGATATATCAAAGACCCGAAGTATGCAGCTATGGTAAATAATGGGAAAATTGATCTTTCCGATACCAAATTTTTGAAATATGAGCATACCAATGGATTGAATTATCTTAATCTTGGTATTCAGAAATACAAACATATCCTTAATAAAAATAAGTTTGATATATTCTGGACTTACGGTTTGGGAGCTGGTGTTTTAATTCCTAAAACAGATGCTACCTTAATGGGGAAAGAGGAAAGTGATCATTTCCATTTAGCAGGATTCGGGATGGATGCAAGAACGGGGATCAATGTCGTATTATGGAACCATATTGTGGCTAAAGCAGATTTTAAATATGGGTACATCAATTTACCAAGTGTGAGAACCACTCAGGAAAATGTAAAAATTGACAAAGCAACCCAGGATTTTACCTTTGGTGAATTGGTATTCGGGATCGGATATACATTTAATACAAAAAAGCATAATTAAAATAGAGCTTACTGCTTCATAAGCATAAGCGAAAAGCATAGAATATGAGCGAAGAGGTTAAAAAATTCAAAATAACTATAGACGGACAGACTACTGAAGTTTTGCCGGGTACTTCTATTTTGGAAGCCGCAAGACAGATTGGTGGAAAATCTGTACCTCCTGCAATGTGCTACTACAGCAAATTGGAAACCAGTGGAGGAAGATGCAGAACTTGCCTTGTGGAAGTTTCTAAAGGATCTGAGGCAGATCCCCGTCCTATGCCGAAATTGGTTGCAAGTTGCAGAACCAATGTAATGGATGGTATGGAAGTAAAAAACCTTACTTCTGAAAAAGCTCAGGAAGGAAGAAAAGCGGTGACTGAGTTCTTATTGGTTAACCACCCACTAGACTGCCCTATCTGTGACCAAGCTGGAGAATGTCATCTTCAGGATTTGGGATATGAGCATGGGGTAGAAAATACAAGAACTGAGTTCGAAAGAAATACATATGAAGCAGACGACCTTGGTCCGAACATCAAATTGAACATGAACCGTTGTATCCTGTGTGCAAGATGTGTACTTACAGCGAATCAGCTGACAGATACAAGAGAGCACGGAATTCTTTTCAGAGGAGATCATGCTGAAATTTCAACCTATTTGAACAAAGCTTTGGATAATGACTTCATCGGAAATATTATTGATGTTTGTCCGGTAGGAGCATTAACAGACAGGACTGCACGTTTTGCAAGTAGAGTTTGGTTCACGAATCCAATGAATGCTTCTTGTAAATGCGATAAATGTTCAGGAAAAGCTGTTGTTTGGATGAAAGGTGACGAGATCGTAAGAGTTACAGCAAGAAAAGACCAATGGGGAGAAGTGGAAGAGTTTATTTGTGATACTTGCCGTTTCGAAAGAAAAAGCCTGAGTGACTGGAATATTGAAGGTCCAAGACATATCGACAGACATTCCGTAATTTCTTTGAACCATTACGAAAAACCTAAGGATGAGCTAAGAGTATTAGATAATCCGATGGCAAAAGAAATCAGCGAAAAAGACGAACAATAAATTTGAAAAATTGATAATTAGTTAATTTGAAAATGAAAACTCTGGTAATTCGAAGAAAACTTCCATCCTCCAGCTTCCATCTTCAAATCTCTACTATCTAACATCTATAAAAATAAAATGGATTTACTAACATTTAAACTTATACTTGTATTAGCGCTTTTCCTGTTATCACTAACGATAGCAGCCTACTCTACTTGGGCGGAAAGAAAAGTTGCCGCTGTTATGCAGGATAGAATCGGGCCGAACAGAGCTGGTCCATTCGCATTACTACAACCGCTTGCCGATGGAGGTAAGTTTTTCTTCAAAGAAGACTTTACTCCGGCCAATGCAGAGAAATTCCTCTTTATATTAGGTCCGGCGCTCGTAATGTTCATTTCATTGATTACCGGAGCAGTAATTCCTTGGGGTAAAAGTTTAAATATCGGAGGTACTTCTTTTGACCTTCAGGTAGCTAATATTGACGTTGGTGTATTATATATCATCGGGATGGCTTCTATTGGGGTTTACGGAATTATGATCGGAGGTTGGGCTTCCAACAATAAATATTCATTGATCGGAGCCATCCGTGCTTCTTCTCAGATGATCTCTTATGAATTGGCAATGGGATTAGCTTTACTTTCTATCATTATGATGACGGGAAGTTTAGATTTAAATGAAATTACTCAGAGCCAGTCTACAGGAAAACTTTGGGGACTTATTGAAGTGGATGGTCTGAACTGGAATATTTTATACCAGCCGATTGCATTCCTTGTTTTCTTCGTAGCAGCATTAGCAGAAACCAACAGACACCCTTTCGATTTACCGGAGTGTGAATCTGAACTGGTAACCGGATACTCAACAGAATATTCATCAATGAAGTTGGGATTGTACATGTTCGGAGAATATGTGAACATGTTTATTTCCAATGCATTTATGGTGGTTCTTTTCTTCGGAGGATATAACTATCCTGGAATTGAATGGGTAACTCAACACTGGGGCGAAAATACGGCGGGAATTTTAAGTATCGTGGCATTTTTAACAAAAACGATTATTGGAATCCTGATCTTTATGTGGATCAGATGGACACTTCCAAGATTCAGATATGATCAGTTAATGCACTTAGGATGGAAAACATTAATTCCAATGGCATTAGTGAACCTGATCATTACCGGGGCTGTCATTTTAGCATTCGGAAACTAAGAAAAATGAAAATAAGTTGATGTGATAGTGAATGATTAACACTCCCTCCCATCTTCTAATGTGAAATATAAAAAATTAAGATAACAGACAAGATTAGTCTAAAATCTAATGTCTAACATCTAACATCTATAATTAAATGAAACTTACGAACAGATCAAAAGTTGTTTCTAATAAAGAGATGACCCTTGCTGAGAAAATCTACTTACCGGCGATTTTCAAAGGAATGGGGATCACTTTAAAGCATGCTGTAAGAAATATTGTAAAAGGTCCGCCTACTTACTCTTATCCTGAAGTTCAAAAACCAAGAACCACGATCTGGAGAGGGCAACATGTTCTTAAAAGAGACGAAGAAGGAAGAGAAAGATGTACAGCTTGCGGGCTTTGTGCTGTGGCATGTCCTGCAGAAGCTATTACAATGACTGCTGCTGAAAGAACAAAGGAAGAAAAGCATCTTTACAGAGAAGAAAAATATGCTTCAGTATATGAAATTAACATGTTGAGATGTATTTTCTGTGGGATGTGTGAAGAAGCTTGTCCTAAATCTGCGATCTATTTAACAGATAGATTGGTAGATGTGGAAACCAACAGAGGTTCTTTCATCTATGGAAAAGATAAGTTAGTAGAAAAAATAAATGAAAGGATTGACATCACGACAAGACAATCCGAGAAACAAAAAAATGCGGTAAAATAATGGATCAGATTTTATTTTTCTTGGTGGCGTTTTTAGCAGTGGCAAGTGCAGTGTACTTTGTGTTTGCAAGAAATCCTTTATACGCTATTTTGTCATTAATTGTTACGATGTTCTCCATTGCAGGCATGTACATCCTGTTGAATGCCCAATTTTTGGCAATCATTCAGATTATTGTGTACGCAGGAGCTATCATGGTATTATTCCTTTACATATTGATGATGCTTAACCTTAATAAAGAAGACGAAAGTAAGAAGAGCAATACTTTAAAATTTGTTGGAGTTTTTACAGCAGGTCTTTTGTTAGTAGGTGTTTTAGGTGTTTTCAGAGGAGTTAAAGAGAACCATATTGTGGTAGACAATGTAGACAAAGGAGTGGGTCTTACTAAAAATCTGGGAAGACTTTTGTTTAATGAATATGTTTTACCGTTTGAACTTGCATCCATCCTTATTTTGGCAGGTATTGTAGGTGCGGTATTAATCGGTAAAAAAGATTTATAAAATTATGGGAGAAGTAAATACATTCATACAAAGCGTCCCTTTGGAGTATTTCGTAATTCTTTCGTCAGTATTATTCTGTCTGGGAGTGTTAGGAGTATTGCTAAGAAAAAACGCTATTGTAATTCTAGGTTGTGTAGAGCTTATGCTTAATTCTGTAAACCTTTTATTAGCTGCTTTTTCAGCGTATAAAGGGAATGGAGACGGACAACTTTTAGTTTTCTTCATTATGGTGGTAGCAGCTGCTGAAGTAGCAGTAGGGTTGGCAATTATTGCTATGCTATATAGAAATACCCGTTCTGTAGATGTAAGTATATTTAATAAATTAAGAGGATAAGGAATGGAAAATTTAGTGTATGCAATAATACTTTTACCACTTTTAGGGTTTCTTATTAACGGTTTATTCGGGAAAAATCTTCCAAAAATAGTAGTTGGGGTTTTAGGAACATTAGTAGTTTTTGCTTCTTTCTGTATCTCTGTAAGCCTTTTCATGGATTTCGATTCAGAAAGCCAGCCGGTAATCGTAAAAGCTTTTGAATGGTTTAGAGTCAATGGAGTTCAGATCAATTTCGGATTCCAGATCGATCAGCTTTCATTGATGATGATCATGATCATTACAGGGATCGGTTCTTTGATCCACCTGTACTCTATCGGATATATGAGCCACGATAAAGGTTTCTATAAGTTTTTCACTTACCTGAACCTGTTTATCTTCTCCATGTTACTTTTGGTAATGGGAAGCAACTACCTTATTCTGTTCATCGGATGGGAAGGTGTAGGTCTTTGCTCTTACCTATTGATCGGATTCTGGTATACGAATGAAGAATATGGTAAAGCGGCAAGAAAAGCGTTCATCATGAATAGAATCGGTGACCTTGCGTTATTGATCGGTATCTTCATGATCGCTTCTCAGACCAATGCTTTAGACTATCTTTCCGTAGCACAGAATGCTTCAAAATTTGAATTGGACGGAACTGTAATTATCTTTATTACGGCGAGTTTATTTATCGGTGCCACTGGTAAATCCGCTCAGGTTCCTTTATATACTTGGTTACCGGACGCGATGGCCGGCCCAACTCCTGTTTCAGCATTAATCCACGCAGCAACGATGGTAACAGCGGGGATTTATCTAGTAGTAAGATCTAACTTCTTATTTACTTTAGCGCCTACTGTTCAGGGAGGAATTTTATTCATCGGATTCCTTACGGCGGCATTAGCAGGATTCTATGCGCTTCGTCAGAACGATATCAAAAAAGTATTGGCATATTCCACCGTTTCACAGCTTGGATTTATGTTCATTGCTTTAGGTTTAGGTGCATATACAACAGCTATGTTCCACGTAATGACACACGCTTTCTTTAAAGCATTATTATTCCTGGGAGCAGGTTCTGTGATCCACGCGATGAGCAACGAGCAGGATATGCGTTTTATGGGAGGACTTAAAAAAGTAATTCCAATTACTCATGCTACTTTCTTGATCGGAACATTAGCGATTTCAGGATTCCCTTTACTTTCAGGGATGATTTCCAAAGATGAAATTTTAGTAGCTGCATTTGCTAAAAACCCTGTTTACTGGGTAATTCTATTCATTTTAGCGGCAGTTACGGCAACATACATGTTCAGACTGTATTATCTGACTTTCCATGGAGAGTTCAGAGGGACTGAAGAACAAAAACATCACCTGCATGAAAGCCCGCTTAATATGACATTACCTTTGATCGTATTGGCTATCCTTTCAGTAATCGGAGGTTTCATCAACCTTCCTCACTTTATCGGTCACGGACACTATGCTAAATTAATGGAATGGCTGAAGCCGGTTCTTACCGAAGAAAGTTTCAAACAAATGGAAACTACCCTTTCAGGAGTGGAATTCAACACTGAAATGATTCTTTTAGGAGCTACCGTGATTATGTTCTTCTCTGTTTGGTTCATCGTTAAAAACACGTATGTGAATAAGAAAAAGATGGCTCTCGCAGAGGAAAACTATACCGGATGGGAAAAGCTTTCTGCTAAAAAACTATATATTGACGAACTTTACAATGCATTGATTGTAAAAACTGTTGAAGGATTAGGACGCGGAGGAAAGATGTTTGATAATGGAATTCTTGATCGTTTTGTAGACTTCGTAGGAGAAGGAGCTGAAGACAGCGGAAGATCCATGAAGCGTCTTCAGAACGGAAATGTAGAGAATTATATTCTTATCATGTCTTTAGCAGTGGGAATTATATTAATTGTTAACTTTTTATTACAATAATAATGTCTTATTTACTATTAACATTATTACTTTTACCTCTTGTAGGTTCGGGATTAGTTTTTGCCTGGAATAATAAATCCAGCAAACATTTGGCGCTAGGAATTGCATTGATACAGATGCTTCTTACTTTCTATGCAGTATCGGATTTCAACTTCGGTCCTACGGTAGACAGTGAGCTGCAATATGAGATCACCTATCCTTGGTCACAATTTATTAAAAGTACGCTGCACTTCGGAATTGACGGAATGAGTATGCTTCTTTTATTATTGACCAACATCTTAACGCCGATCATCATTTTATCTTCCTTTAACGAAAATGTGAACTACAGAAACTCTTTCTACGGTTTGATTTTGCTGATGCAATTCGGACTGGTAGGAGTTTTCACATCCTTAGACGGATTATTATTCTACATTTTCTGGGAAGTAACGCTAATTCCGATCTGGTTCATAGCAGGACTTTGGGGTCAGGAAAATAAAAGGTTGGAATTCACTACAAAATTCTTCGTGTATACTTTCGTTGGATCATTATTCATGTTAGCAGGTTTGATCTATGTGTACAATCACTCAGCATCATTTGCTTTGACAGATTTATACAATGCTCAGCTTAACGAAACACAACAGACCGTGGTATTCTGGTTCATTTTCTTTGCGTTTGCAGTGAAATTACCAGTATTCCCTTTCCATACTTGGCAGCCGGATACGTATACTTACTCTCCTACTCAGGGGTCCATGCTTTTATCAGGGATCATGCTGAAAATGGCAGTGTATGGTGTAATACGTTATTTATTGCCGATCACTCCGATTCCGATTGCCGGAATTTCAGGACAGATCGTGATTATTCTTGCTATTGTAGGAATTGTTCATGGAGCATTAATTGCCATTATCCAGACGGATATGAAGAGAATTATTGCGTATTCTTCTTTCTCTCACGTTGGACTGATGGTTGCGGGAATCTTCGCTTCAGCAGTAGTAACTTTAAGAGGAACTTTCACTATTGAAGGTGCAGAAGGCGCTTTAGTACAAACCTTTGCTCATGGTATCAATGTAGTAGGTTTATTCTACTGCTGTGATATTTTATATAAAAGATTTAAATCAAGAGACATCAGACAAATGGGAGGTTTAGCGAAAGTGGCCCCTAAGTTTGCCGTGTTATTCCTGATCATTATATTAGGTTCAATGGGAGTTCCATTGACGAATGGATTCGTCGGAGAATTCATCTTATTGAAATCGGTATATAGTTTTAACGGATTGGCAGCTGTGATCGCTGGTCTTACGGTAATACTTTGTGCGGTGTATTTATTGAGATTCTATGGAAAAGCAATGTTCGGTGAAGGAGATGAAGTGGTATTGAGCACTGCAAAAGATTTATCCGGAGCAGAATTTTCCGTATTGGCAAGTTTAGCGGTTTTCGTGATCCTTTTAGGGATTTTCCCTCAGCCGGTAATCGAAATGGTGAGTAGTTCGTTGAAGTTTATCTACCAATCAATGGTTAGTTAATTTGATATTTTAAGAAATGAGTGTTTTAATTATTGTTTTCCTAACGGCAGTTATTGCGTTATTTTCAGGAGTTTTTGAACATGGAAAATTCGCAAGATACATTGGGATTTTGGGATTAATCATCGCCTTATACGTAAGCTTTTTACCAGAATGTTCATTCTTTGAGCAGTACAAAAACATGTATGATTATGGTCAAAATACAGCTCTGTTCACAAAAATATCCATTGTAACGACCCTATTGTTGTTCTTTTTGGGTGGATTTGCGTTCAGCAACCACAGAAGCCACCAATCGGAATTATATGCATTGATGCTGTTTGCGCTTTGCGGTGGGATTATCCTTTTCGGTTTCCAGAATCTGGTAACACTGTTCTTAGGTATTGAAATCCTTTCTATTCCGTTGTATGTAATGGCAGGAGCCAACAAAACTGATTTAAGATCTAACGAAGCTTCAATCAAATATTTCTTAATGGGTGCATTTGCAACAGGGTTCCTTCTGTTCGGTATTGCATTCGTATATGGAAGTGTGGGAAGTTTTGATTTATATAAAATCCATGATTTCGGAATGGCAAATCCTAAAAACGTTATGTTGATTTTAGGAGTTCTTCTGATGCTTTGTGCATTGGCATTCAAAGTAGCTTTAGCACCATTCCACATGTGGAGTCCGGATGTATATTATGGAGCTCCATCATTAATTACTGCCTTCATGGCAAGTGTGGTGAAAATCTCAGGTTTCTATGGTTTCTTCAGATTAATGACGATCGGTTTTGCAGGAGTTACCCAAGACTGGATCAATGTTCTTGGTGTATTCCTGATCATTACTCTATTCTTAGCGAACGCAATGGGTCTTGCACAGACTAATGCAAAAAGAATGTTGGCATACTCATCAGTATCACACGCAGGATATATCGGTTTGGTTTTCTTCGGAATGACTGCCTTGTCTACCTATAATCTTGCGTTCTACTTATTCGCATATTCATTATCTACGGTAGGTGTATTTATGTGTTTAATCTGGGTAGAAAAATTAAAGAGAGAAACGTCTTTCGGAGCATTCAAAGGATTGGCGAAATCTGAGCCCCTTTTGGCAACAGTAGCAGCAATTTCCATGCTTTCTATGGCAGGAGTTCCGTTAACAGCTGGATTCATGGGTAAATTTGCCCTATTCTCTCAAGCGATGAACGGAGCAGCATTCTTAGTCCTGATCGCAGTTTTAGGTTCTGCTATTTCTATTGCATACTACTTAAGACTGATCATTGCAATGTTCTTCTTCAAAGAAACAACTTTCAAGACATCAGAAAAAGTAACCCTTACTTATAATATTGTAGCGATCTTTGTTATTGCTTCCATTATTCTGTTAGGCGTTTTCCCTGATTTATTTGCGAGACAATTCGGATTGTAAAAATCTCAGTATAAAAAACAAAAAGCACAACATCAAAGTTGTGCTTTTTTTATAACTTTACTTTAAATTTCAGCTTTGGCCAATCTTTATAAAAAAGACGCTCCATTTCAGGTTTATATTTCATTCAAAAAATATTTGGATGTTCTTGAGCATATCCGTTATAATGACCGCCTTGAATACCGCGCTAACTATGCTGAATCTCTTATTGAGAGTACCAAAAACTTCCAGGAACTCAAAAATGGTTTCCAAGATGTCACTTTACTCGAAAAGCATGCAGACCTCATCAAGCTTTTATTAGCCGACCTGTTTCCCACCGGATTAACACTGAATGAAATAAAAGCAGCAAGTATTCCGCTTTCCAATATTACCTTCAATTATACGGAACGGTTTAAAAACATTCTTAAAGATGCCGGAAAGGATTTTGAAATTGAGCTCAGAAATATTGATGATGATGAATTCTATGTATTCTGCTGCTGCCTGATCTTACAAGCTTACTTCAAAAGAGACATTAAATCGTCTCTTCCTCTTTATTATGATATTCCTAATAAACAGGGGATCATGAAGCATTATAAGATCACGGTAAATTCAGATTTCACGGAAGTATATCCAACAGAAAAAGCAAAAATACCTTCCGATGAAATAATAGATATGCTTTTGGAAAACCTGGATGATATCAAACTCTGGAAAAAATACTTCCCTTCCAAAACATGGGTATTAAGCGGTTTTACTATTATTTCCCTGGTGGATTGTACTTCGGAGGTTGCTTTATCCGACTTGAAATCGAGCATGATCAAAATTGATCCCGAAAATCTGGTTCCGGATGAAAATCTTAAGGAAATTTTCAAGTCTTACTTCGATGTTGCTGAACTGAATTTTGGATTAATGCTCTTCAACAGCAAGGATAATAAATTGGAAAAAGTACCGACATACGATAATTTTTTCACCAATCACCTGCTGGATTTCTGGATCAATTCCTTTGATGAAGAAACCCAAAAGGAAGCTTTTAAAAATTTTAATTATAATTCCAAGCCCATTGTTGTTTCCAATGTAGACATCAGGAAATTAGCTTCTTTCAATATTTTAAACGATAATAATATCAAAAGCTTCATGGTGATTCCTATTATGAAGGATAATGAATTATTGGCGGTCATGGAATTCACCTCATCCATAGCCAATAGTTTTAACGGCCTGAAGCTGAAAAAGCTGGAATTCTTTTCAGATATCATCATTTTTTCTCTCTCCAGATTTACTTTTGAAAGGAACAGCCAGATCGAAGCAATTATACAACGGGAATATACAACGATCCATGACAGTGTAGTCTGGAAATTCAGGAATGAAGCTGAGAAATATTTCAATGCTTCCCTGGCTAAAAAGATGTATACTTTAAAGCAGATCTCATTTAAAAACCTTACTCCCCTGTTTGGGTTCTCGGATATCCGTTCTTCTTCGGAAAAACGCTTTAATCTTATGCTGGAAGATCTTAATCAGCAGATTGATTTTCTTCATGATATTTTTTCTTTGATTAACTCTGATTCTGAAAAATACCTACTGGCACTGGATGTTTTCGAAAATGAGCTGAACAATGAGATCAAAGCTGACACAGAACAACGTTTCCAAAGATTGTTGAGAGAGGAAATTCATCCTTATTTACAAGGTAAATTAGAGGTAAAATCATCTAAAGACATAAAAGCCAAAATCAAAGAATATTTTTCACTGATCTTTGCGCAGACCGATCTTTTCTATACTCATAGAAAAAGCCTAGACGATTCCATAACCCTGGTCAACCGTAAATTGGCAGATATGCTGGATGAAAGCCAGGTCAAAGCTCAGGAAATATTTCCTCATTATTATGAAAGATTTAAATCTGATGGTGTGGAGCATAACCTCTTCATTGGTGCCAATATTTCACCGGATCTGCATTACACCTCAAAAGTTGTCCATAAATTAAGATATTGGCAATTGAAAACTATCTGTGCTATAGAACAGGAATTTCAAAGCTTTAAAAAAGACCTTCCGATTCCGTTAGATATTGCTTCTCTCATTTTTGTATACAACGAAAAGGTGGACATTCGTTTCCGCATGGATGAAAAACGTTTTGATATAGATGGAGCTTACAATTCATATTATGAGATCATTAAAAAGAGACTGGATAAAGCTCATATCAAAGATTCTTCAGAAAGAATAACCTGCCCGGGAAAGATCACCATTGTCTATTTCGGAATGGAAAACCAGAAAGAATACCTGGAATATATTTCCAAACTTCAGAAAAAGGGAATCCTTCAATCTGATATAGAATTTCTGCGGGTTGAAGACTTACAAGGTATTACAGGGCTTTTGGCACTACGAGTATCTTTAGCATAAAATAAAAACTCATTTCAGCGAATGAGTTTTTTATCTAGTTTCTAATTTCTGCTATCTATTTACAAAGAAAGAAAAGCATACCCGAAAGACAGCACAGAAATAATAATTCCCACCATAAAAATCTTATACGTTAATGATAAAAGCCTGTATTTCCTGTCAAGGACTTTCCCTAAAAAATATAAATCTTTTACCATGGATTCATAAATATAATCCCGGTCTTTAATCAGATCTTTCATCGCACCGTTATAGTCATCAAACAGCATCTGATGAAAATTTCCGAAGAATAAAAGGTTTACTTTTCTATTTGAAACATCCTGATTCGTAAATCTTGTTTTGGTAACATTGGGCTTTGTAGATAATATCGCAAAAATGATCGTTAATACACTTGATAATAACAAAATAAAGCTTGGAAGAATAAGATGTGCATTTTTTGGAGTATCCAACTTTGGAACCAGAACAGAAAGACATACTGAAATGATAATCGCATTCACCGAAAGCAGAATGTTGGCCTTACTGTCTGCAATATCACTCAATCTCGTATGATTGTTCAATGTAACCCGGAATAATGTATCTACACTTCTATCCGATTTCGGATCTTTTTTGTTTTCTGAATTCTCTTTCTTCTCTTCCTCTTTCTCCAATTTTTTTTCTATTTTTTTGATATTCTTCTTTTTTAAAGGTTCCCAGTTTTCTTTGGCGTAATCCGTATAATAATGGTGCTTATTTTTAAGCATATCCAGATTTCCGGCATTCCATTCGTCATTGGAATAGCATTTTACATTCGTAAGTTCCCATTCTTTTCGTAAAGCATCTGAAATATCATTATAATCGTGGCTAGCAAAATGGCTGCAATCCGCATCCTTTACAATTTTTTCTAAAAGATTTCCAGGTTCACGGTCAATCTTAGTGGCTAAAATCAGATTAGAGACATCATTGATATAATTTTCCGGGTAATTTTCATTTTGTAGAAAATCTTTCAAGATCTCGATTCCTCTTTCTTCATGATTCTGAGCACATTCAATATAGCCTGTGTCATGAAACCATAAAGCCAGCAAAACCTTTTCCTGGTCTTCAGCTGAAACATCTGTATTTTTTAAAATTTCCTCGGCTTTATTTACCGTATACGTTGTATGGATAAAATTATGATAAAAATATACAGAAGATAACTTATCTTTGAATAAGGTTTCAACATAATCTTTAGCTTTGTGTAGAATATCCATTACTGAATTTTTGTTAATGTAAATGTATGAATTTATCCTTTATAACTCATCTAAAAAAGTTTGCAGCTTCGTTTAGATTCTTATTGTTATCAGTACTTTTAGTTTCCTGTGCTACCTATAACGTAAAAAAGGGAAAAAACTTGCAGGAAGTTAAAAATTCTGATACACAATCGGGAAAAGACTTTAAAATTTTTCTCATTGGAGATGCAGGAAATGCAGATGAAATTCAGGCAAAGCATACACTGAACTTTTTAAAGAACAAGCTCGATTCCGCAGATAAAAATTCAATGCTGATATTTTTAGGAGACAATATTTATCCTTTGGGAATGCCAAAGGAAACAGATAAAGAATATGCAGTGGCTAAAGAAAAGATGGAAAATCAATTGGCCATTACCCAAAATTTTAAAGGAAAAACATTAGTCATTCCTGGAAATCATGACTGGTATCACGGTTTAGACGGATTAAAAGCTCAGGAAGATTTCGTAAAGGCCTATTTAAATGATAAAAAAGCATTTCTTCCTAAGAATTCTTGCCCAATTGACGATGTAAGTCTTGCCGATGACATCAAACTTATCGTCATTGATACAGAATGGGCCTTGATCAACTGGGATCAATATCCGGGAATCAATAAAAACTGCCCTATCAAAACCCGTGAAGACCTTTTTGTTGAATTTAAAGATCTGATCAATAAAAACCAGGATAAAAAAATTATTGTTGCGCTGCATCACCCTGTGATCAGTAGTGGTACTCATGCGGGATTTACTTCAGCCAAATCTCATCTTGCAGCACTTAAAGGCAAAGTACCTGTTCCTGTGGTAGCCAGTCTGATCAATATTTTCAGAAGTGCTTCTGGAGCCAGTCTTGAAGATATCAATAATCAGCATTATGCAGATTTGTCCAACAGGTTAAAAAGCATTGTACAGGATAAAGAAAATGTCATCTTTGTTTCTGGTCATGATCATAATTTACAGTATCACCAGCAGAGAAACATCAGACAGATCATCAGTGGTGCCGGTTCTAAAACCGATCCTGCGACGATTGCCGAAACCACCGATTTTTCGTATGGCGGAAGCGGATTCGCTGTTTTGAATATCCGAAATGACCAAAGTGCAGATGTAGAATATTTTTCAACAAAAAATAACAAGTTTCAAAAACTGTCCCATATCACGGTAATCGAAAAGCCGAAGCCTTTCATCAATAATTATCCAAATTCCTTCCCGGCTACAGTTACTTCCACTATTTATCCTAAAAAGTTAACCGAGAAAAGTGGATTTTACAGATGGCTTTGGGGGGAACACTACCGAAAATATTATGGACTTCCTATTGAAGCTCCAACAGCTAACATTGCCGAATTAAATGGCGGATATACTCCTTTTAGAGAAGGAGGCGGAAACCAATCGAACAGTTTACGATTAATGTCAAAGGACGGACAGGAATTTGTAATGAGAGGCATTAAGAAAAGTGCAGTCCGCTTCCTGAATAATATGGCTTTCAAGAAAAGTACTTTTGGTAACGAGTTAAATAATACTTTCCCGGAAAAGTTCTTGTTGGACTTTTATACGACCAATCACCCATTCACTCCATTTTCTGTAGGAAATATGGCAGATAAGGTGGGAATTGTCCACAGCAATCCGAAATTATATTACATTCCTAAGCAGCAGGCTTTAGGAGAATATAATCAGACTTACGGTGATGAAATGTATATGATCGAAGAGCGTTTTTCTTCCGACCCTAAAACCTTGCAGGCGCTGGATAATGCAAAAGATATTGTTTCAACTGACGATGTACTGAAAAACTTCACTAAGAACAATAAATATTCTGTCGACAGAGAATCTTACATCAGAGCCAGAGTTTTTGATATGCTGATCGGTGATTGGGACAGACATTCCGATCAATGGAAATGGGCTGAATATAAAGTGGATGATAAAGTAATTTATAAACCTATTCCGAGAGACAGGGATCAGGCTTTCAGTAAATATGACGGAGCCGCTTTTAAAGTGATTATGAACATTCCGGCAATCCGTCACATGAAAACCTTTAAAGACGATATTAAAAGCGTAAAATGGCTGAATATGGAGCCTTATCCTTTGGATCTTATATTTTTGAAGGGTGCTACTCAGGAAGAATGGATTGCCCAGGCAAAATATATTCAGGAGCATTTAACTGATCAGGATATTGATGAAGCCTTTAACAATTTACCTAAAGAAGTGAAAGACGGAACCATTGCAGATATTCAAAGGAAATTGAAAGCAAGAAAAACCAAATTGCAGACCTATGCGACTCAATATTATGATGTGTTACAAGAAAAAGTTCCATTGGCAGGAACGGTAAATCCCGATCAATTTGTCATTACTAAAACCGGAAATTCTGTTGAAGTCAAGCAATATCAACTAGACAAAAACAAAGAAAACCCTGAATTGGTATTTGAAAGAACATATCATGATAACAAAACCAAAGAGCTTTGGATCTATGGATTGGAAGATGATGATATTTATGAAGTTTCCGGGGATGGAAGACCTAAGATGAATATCAGATTAGTGGGAGGGTATAACCACGATGTATATAATGTCGCAAAAGGAAGCAAGGTGAAAATCTATGATTTCAAATCTCAGAAAAATACCTACAATACCCATTCTGCAACAAAACATATTTCTGATGATTATAATATCAATACCTACAATTACAAGCATCCGAAATACAATTTTATAGCGGGTTATCCTAACGCTGATTATAATCCGGATGACGGAGTAATTATCGGTGCATTGGTTAACTACACCGTCAATAATTTCATTCGCGATCCTTACACTCAAAAACACAGCCTGAAAGCTAATTTATACACGGCAACCGGTGGTTTTAACCTGGTGTATAAAGGAATCTTCAAAAAAGCAATTTCCGGATGGGACTTTAATCTGGATGCTTCCTACACTACTCCACGTTTTGCGGAAAATTTCTTTGGCTTATCCAATGAAAGCGAATATAATGAGGATGAAGTGGAAAGAGAATATAACAGGGCCAGAATTTCAAAATTCAATTTTGCTCCTTCTATTTCTAAAAAAAGCTGGCTGAATCTACAGCATCAATTCCAGCTTACATTTGAAAACAATAAAGTACAGAGAAAAGGAGACCGTTTTGTAGATATTTCGCCTGAGGTGAATCCTGAAGTGTTCAATGATCAGCAATTTGGGGGAGCCAATTATACATTCAGCTTTAAAAATCTGGATAATAATGCTTTTCCTACTTTAGGAATGGAATTGGTCCTGAATGCCGACTGGAAAACCAATCTTTCTAATTTTGATAAAAATTTTATAACCTTAAACGGAACATTATCTATTGATCACAGAATTGATAAAAGAGGAAACTTCGTCTTTGCCAACTCAAGTAATGTCATGTGGATCAACAATAATAATTTCGAATTTTACCAGGCTGCAAGTATCGGGGGAAATAATGGAATGAGAGCTTTCAGAAATGACAGGTTCTCCGGAAGATCTTACTTTACCAACAATTCTGAGATCCGTTGGAATTTCGGAAGAGTGCGGAACAATATTATCCCGGTGAATATGGGTATTTTGGTGGGTTATGATATTGGACGTGTATGGAATGACCACGAAGACTCCCAAAAATGGCACCAATCCGTAGGAGGTGGATTCTGGATGAGCATTGTGGAAATGTTTTCTGCAAGGCTGAATTATTTCCACGGATCAGATGGTGGAAGAATTTCCGGAGGTGTGGGAATGACTTTTTAGGATTCTTCTATTTTCAATACAGACCAGGTACGAACGAAGTTCAGAAACGGAATAAAGAATCTCCACTTACTTTGTGGAGATTCTTTATTCATCAGCATAACAGTGTGTATACTTAGGCTAGAAAGAAAACTTATACACGTTTCCTCCTGTCTTTTTATCTGCTTCATCAGCAATCAGCAATGTTTTATCATCAAGGAAAACTAGAGCTTCTTTTTGAGAATTATGTTGTAAAGATATTTTCTGAATCTTTGCTCCATTAAAATCATTTGGAGTAAATCCAGAAAGAACGTGAATATTCTTATGCGTTAGCAATACAATTTTATCTTTTGTACTGTTAATCGCAGCAGATGTGATGGCTGCATCACTATATTTTCCAGACAGCTTCAGCTTTCCGATCAGTTTCGCTTCGAAATCACCCTCTTTATTAGGAACCTGGAAAACCAGGAATGTACCGTCAAAACCTTTGCTTCTGTTCTTTGTGAAAAGATAGAAGTTCCCATCCATTTCTACAAAAGCCTCGCAATCATACAGCCAGTTTGATTTTTTAGGCGGAAATTCAGTCTGCCCTTCATAATGGAATTTTGTGGTTTGGATTGCTTTCGTTGTTTTCTGGGCTGTATCTTTAAGATCAACTTTCACAATAGACAGATCCTGCCTATTATTATCATTATTCCCAAAATCCCCGATATATATATTTCCCTGCGGATCAGCAGTAATATCTTCCCAATCTGTATTATCCGCATTTTCTACTAAGGCTTCAGTAATGAGTTTCCCTTGCTGGTCAATCCCGTAAATGATGTTCTTATTTCCCTGGTCTTCGATCGCCCAAGCTGTTTTTTTATCTGGAGATAAGGCAATTCCTGAAACTTCTTTCAGTTTTGAGGGCAATGAAAAGTCAACTTTAAGGATCTCTTGTTTAGGTTGTTCGTTTTGAGCTTTCGGATTACAGCTCCACAAAAGAAATACGGGTATGATAAGAAATCGAAGCATATCTATTTTTTTAATTTTTTAAACTGAAAATAGGAGTATCTGATATTTTTCTCTAAGTTATTAATTATCTGCTGATGATGCAGGAAAAATCCGGCAGATAATCCTATCAGACTGCCAATAATAGTATCCAGAAGCCTTGCTTCCATTAATAATTTCACGTCATGATGCATTACGTTCCCTGTTTCAACCAAAAGAATGGTTAATGGGGTAATGAAGATCACGGCAAGACCATAATTTCTTACCACCAGCATTTCAATGATGAATTGAAGGATCGTAATAATAAGGATCATCACAATTTTTTCAGGTTTGAATAACAAGATCAGCCATGTCAAGCCAATTCCAATAAAGGTCCCCAGAATCCTGTGCATATTTCTTTGGCGTACATGTTCAAAATTGCGTCCCTGAATAATAGCAATGGCCGCAATAGAAATCCAATAGGTATTTTGAAATTGAAGAAAATGTCCTACCAGCAATGTAAGCATCATGAAAAACCCTATAATGGTACTTTCTATAATTTTGGTATATCTCTTTTTCTTAAACCGTCTTCTGGGTACTGTTATAATAGCCGTTTTTACGACAAACACAGAGTATAAAAATGCCAATGAACAGGATAAAATAGCCCCCATCGCCACCAATCCTACCCTTGTGGGAATCATTTCCAGATCAAATTGAAAAGTGCTTGCCATGGCCGCAACCATAATAAAGAAAAAATTTCCGGGTGGTGGTATTCTGAAATAAGAGGTAATAGAGTGAGCCAAAAATGAAACGATGCCGAAAGATAAAGCCGCCAGATAAATATTAAAACTGAAAAACAGGCTTATTGTAAATGAAAACACAATTCCCAATGCACATACGGCAAGATGTATCATCCTCTGGGCAATGGGTGCGGAAGTAAAGTATAAGATCGTCAAAGCTCCTACGCTGGAAAGGCTGCCATAATTAGGCTTTCCCAAGCACCATCCGATAAAAAGACAGCTCCCTATACACAATGCCGCCAGAAACGGAAAGTGCCATTTCCTTTCTGTTTTCTGAACTTCAATGAGGTATTGAAAACGGTGATGAATGGGATTGCTGATCTTCATATTTTATCCAAGTAACTTAGCTTTTTCCCACAGCACATCCATTTCTTCCAGAGACATATCAGCTAACTTCAGGTCCTGTTCCTGGGCCAGTTTCTCCATTTTTTGAAATCTTGAAATAAATTTCAAATTGGTTCTTTCCAAGGCAGAATCCGGGTTGATTCCAGAAATTCTTGCATAGTTGATCAATGAGAAGAAAACATCTCCTAATTCCTGCTCTTTTTTATCAAGATCGGTTTCCGCATGGAATTCCTTGATTTCCTCATCTACCTTTTTCCAGGCATCTTCCGCGTCATGAAATTCAAATCCTATCCCTTTTACCTTATCTTGAATTCTATACGCTTTTACAAGGCTCGGAAGGCTTTTCGGAACTCCCCCCAAAATAGATTTGTTGCCTTCTTTTAATTTTAATTTTTCCCAATTCTGCTTTACTTCCTCTTCATCCTTAACTTCCGTATCTCCGTAAATATGAGGATGCCTGAAGATCAGTTTCTCATTCAAAGAATTGATGACATCGGCAATATCAAAACTTTCTTTTTCGGAACCTATTTTAGCATAGAAAACCAAATGAAGCAATACATCACCCAGCTCTTTTTTGATCTCCTGTAAATCTTCCTGCAAAATCGCATCTGAAAGCTCATACGTTTCTTCAAGGGTTAAATGGCGAAGTGATTGTAAGGTTTGTTTCTGATCCCACGGACATTTTTCACGCAGGTCATCCATTATGTCTAATAATCTTCCGAAAGCTTCTAGTTTTTCCTGTTTGGTATTCATAGGTAATGGGGAATTCAAAGTCATACAAATTTACGGGTAAAAAATGAAAAACCTTGTCAAGAAAACTCTCAACAAGGCTTTATTTTTAATTCAGGTAATTGATTACCCTTGTTTTCTGTGTGTGCTTTTTGGAGCTGATTTGGCAGCCGAAGTTGCCTTTACTTTTGGTGCAGCAGGCTTTTCTGCTTTTGGAGCTGCTTTTTTAGGAGCTGCTTTTTCTGTTACCTCAGCTTCTTCCTGAGCCGGATCTAATGTTTCAGGCTCTGCCTTTACAAAGCTTTCAGGAGTAATGTACCCTGCTTTTTGAAGGATATTGTACCATTGAGCCAATTTCTTAATATCTGATGCATATACTCTTTCCGTATCATAGTTAGGAAGAGAAGCAGTCATGAATTCTTTTAATTCCGCATCAGCAGATTTGTGAGAAATCGTTTCTTTGTAATCGTGGTTTTTAGCAATATTTTCAAAAACTTCAAACAAAGGAACTTCTTTATCAAAGGTAAACATCGCGATATTATCCAGTAAACTCACCTGGCTGGAGTTTCCGATACTCACTTTTTTCTTTGTTGTAACATCTTCAATAATAAATCCGTTTCTTAATTGAGAAACTAATTTGTAAAGTCCTGGCTTTCCAGAAATTGAAATTATTTTTTCTAACAGCATAATTTTATTTTTAAATTTCAGCAATCAGCTATGCTTTTGCTTGTATTATTATTTTACTTCTTGTTGTTGTACTTACTTTGGAAATCTCATTTTGTAATTGATGCTTACATCACCTTGTGAGATTTTGCTCAGTTTACCTTTCACCAGCTTCTTTTTCAAAGCACTTAAATGATCAGTAAACAAGATGCCTTCAATATGATCATATTCATGTTGAATTACGCGGGCTCTAATATCGGAAAAAGTTTCTGTATGCTTCACAAAATTTTCGTCATAATATTCTATCACGATTGTACTTTTTCTTTTCACATCTTCTCTTACATCAGGAATAGAAAGGCATCCTTCATTGAATTTCCATTCTTCACCGGATTCTTCAAGAATTCTGGCGTTGATGAAAACTTTTTTGAATTCTGCTAATTCATCCTTAATATCCTCATAATCTTCATCTTCTGCCAGAGGAGATACATCTACCACAAACAGTCGAATATCCAGTCCGATCTGAGGAGCAGCCAAACCTATGCCATTGGCACTATACATCGTCTCGAACATATTATCGATAAGTTCCTGCAGTTCGGGATAATCTTTGTCTATATCCTTCGCTACTTTTCTCAAAACAGGGTCTCCAAAGGCTCTTATTGGTAAAATCATCTTGTTCTTTGTTCTAAAAAATTTTGCAATATAATAGTTGCACTTACTTTATCTATTAATCCTTTTTCCTGTCTCTGTTTTTTATTTTTCCCACTTTGGGAGATAAAAAACGAAGCCATTTTGGATGTAAATCTTTCATCAAAGCGGTGAACAGGAATACCTGGAAATTCTTTTTCAAATTGTTCAATGAATTTCAGGATATCAGTTTCCACTTCGGAAATATTTCCTTTCAAATCTGTGGGAAGTCCCACCACTATTGCTTCCACTTTGTTTACACTGAAGTATTTCTTCAGAAACTCTATGATCAATTTGGTATCCACCGTATCCAAACCGCTTGCAATAATCTGCATATCATCTGTTGCAGCGATACCACAACGTGCCTTTCCATAGTCTATTGCAAGGATTTGTCCCATAAGTTTGCAAATTTAATAAATTTTAATGATTTTATTCATAACGTAGTTTTTTTTATAAATCATGTTTTATTCCATTATTTTTTTTATAATTTTAATCTTCCAAAAAACGAAAATATGAAGAAACTCATCCTTGTAAGACATGCAAAGAGTGACTGGCCGGAAGAGACAGATGACTTTGACAGACCTTTGGCAGACAAAGGATTGGAGGAAGCCATGAATATGTCCAGATTTATGAAAAACAACAATATTTCTATAGATTACCTGGTCTCTAGTCCCGCTGTGCGTGCATTAAATACTTGCAAAATTTTCAATCAGGCTTACCAGCTCAATATTGGAACGGATGAGAAACTTTATAATCCTTCTGAAAACAATTTTCATTCCGTCATTTATGATCTGGATGATTCTCACAATTCAGTAGCATTTTTCTCGCATAATAATGGAATTTCCAATTTTGCCAATTCCATCTCAAATGATATTTTCCACTTTCCAACCTGTGGAGTTGCCGGGTTTGAAATAGATTGCAACTCGTGGTCTGAATTTGACGGGGCCAAAAAGAAACTTTTATTCTTTTATGAGCCAGGGAAGATTTAAAACTAACCATTATGAAAAATAAAGCCAATCTGATCATTTTCATCGCAAGCATGATCTGTTTGCTTTATATCCTATTTTTGGTGTATTATTCCACTTCAATGGATGAAATTCAAGCTATTAATATAGTTGCCGAAATGGTAACCATCCCATTGATTTTAATTACTATTGCTTTATTCTTCTATAATTCATGGAAACTGGTGAAACTTCAATCCGGACTTATTTCTCTTATCTCATTAAGTTTATTGCTGAATATAGTGTGTATTACGATCATGTTTATTGCAAAATAAAAAGCTTCAAAATATCTTGAAGCTTTTATATTTTAAATAGGCTAAACCTATTCTATATATGATTATTTTCTTTTCAGATCAAGATCCTCAAAATCAAAACTGAAGTCTGTAACATCAGAAATAGGTTTCATTTTTGCCGACTGGGCTTTTCCGGTTTCATCATAACTGAAAATAATATAGGCATCGGCATCATAACTTCTGTCATCCCATTTTACAATAAAGCTATTATTGGAAAAAGGCAACAATTCTCCCTTTAATCGTGGCGAATTTTTACATGCGATTCTATATACACTTCCTTGTTGTGATATCTCCACATCTCCAAACCAGATATCATTATATGTTCCTGCAAATTGTTCCGCTTTAGGCTGTAAGTTCTTTTCTTTTTTAAATGCATCGGATTTGGCAAAGGCTTCTTTCTTTTGCTTTTCAAATTCTGCATTCATCTTTGATATTCTATCACCATAGGTTTTCAACCAGTTTCTGTCTGCTATTCCTAAATACGAATCTTTCACCGTATTGGTAATGGTATTGAACGCAGCTCCCGACTGTTGATTAGTTAATACAACAATGCCTAATTTCAAATCCGGGATCAACGTAAACTGGGTAACAGTTCCAATTAAACCTCCTGTATGCTGAATTTGCTTATGCCCTTTCACATCACTTAAAAACCAACCTAAACCATACCCGTAAAAACTGGTGTCATACGGATTTTTTGCAGCAACACCGCTTGGGATCTGCAAACTCCAAAGCTGTTGTATTTGTTTATCGGAAACTAATTTCTTACCGTCTTTTGTGGTGAAATTATTCAGCAAACATTCTGCCCAGGTTGTCATATCTTTGATATTACTCATAATTCCTCCTGCTGCATTACCTGTTTCATTCCAATCGTGAGGAACTGCTATTGCCTTCCCGTTTACCGGAGCATGTGCATCAATTTTATTGGTTACGGCTTTCGCTCTGTTATAGCTTCCGAAACTTGAAGTCATTCCTACCGGTTTCATGATTCTCTGCTCGATAAATTCCGCCCAGCTTAATCCGGAAACTCTATGGATCACCTCCCCCGCTACAATGAACATAATGTTATTGTAATCCAGTGTGGTTCTGAAAGGGTTTTCCGGTTTCAAATATCTTACATTGTGAACAATATCATTGACCGTTAAACTTCCTCCTTCCGGAAAGAACATTAAATCTCCCTGTCCAAGACCTAATCCTGCTCTGTGAGTCACTAAATCTTTGATCGTAACATTTTGGGAAACATAAGGATCATACATCTGGAATTCAGGAATATATTTGGAAACTTTATCTTCCCAGTTCAGCTTTCCTTCATCTGCTAAAATAGCCAGAGCGGTACAGGTAAAGCCTTTTGAATTGGATGCAATTCCGACCAATGTATTTTCATCCATAGGTTGTTTTGATGTTAAAGAACGTACTCCAAAGCCTTTGGAATAGATTAATTTACCATCTTTAATGATTCCTACGGACATTCCGGGAACATCAAAGGCTTTTAAGGTGTTTTGAATGAGTTCATCCAGTTTTTTTTCTTCAACCTGTGCATTGAACAGACCAATGGCTAAAAGAAAAAGGAAAAGAGAAAGTTTCTGCTTCATTATTGTAAGGTTTTTGCGAAGATAAGAAATTGCTAAAACTATTATTTCAGTATATTTGGACCAATTTCAAATTTTATAGATTTTCAATGGTTATTTTATCAAATTTAAAGCTATTATAATTCAAATTAAAAAAATGACTAAAAAAATATTAACTCTATTTGTCCTTCTATTCGGACTTCATTCTTATTATTCCCAAGACGTTGTTATTAAGGACGACAAAGTTCTCCTTGATGGAAAACAAATCTTAAAAGCAGAAAAAATCAATGTTGCGCAATATTCATTCTTTAGTATGGCCGATGATGAAGAGATTCTTCTGTATAGGTATATGGATAATGAAACGCAAGGTTACTTTGATGATGATTTTTATGTTTTGAATTTTCTTACCGAAAAAGTAAAAGTGGAATCATCTGATTTTACCAAGATATTCAACGTTATGAATTCCAGAAAAGGAATGGAAAAACTGATCAAATGGTTGCTAAAAGAAAGAGTGATCAATCAGAACGGTGAACTGAATCCTGACAGAGTAGCTATATTTAAAGAAAAATATGACGAAAACATCACCGAAAGAACCTTAAGATAATGACTAAAGTTCTACTTCTTTCCGATTCTCATTCCTATATTGACGACAGGATCTTAGAATATGCCAGACAAGCAGATGAAGTGTGGCATTGCGGGGATTTCGGAAGTATTGATGTTATTGAACAACTTGAAAAAATCAAGCCTTTAAAAGGAGTTTACGGTAATATCGACAATGCAAAGATCCGTTCTGAGTTTCCTGAAGTTAACAGGTTTTTTTGTGAAAATATGGAAGTTCTGATGATCCATATTGGTGGCTACCCCGGAAAATATACTCCTTTAGCCAAGAAAGAAATTACAGAAAAGGCTCCCAAATTATTTATTTCCGGACACTCTCATATCCTGAAAGCCATGTATGATGACAAAAACAAGCTTCTTCATCTGAATCCCGGAGCTTGCGGAAAACAGGGATGGCATAAAATAAGAACGATGATGCGTTTCGTGATTGACGATACGGAAATAAAGGATCTGGAAATTATTGAACTGGGACCGAAAATAGACTCAATTTAATTCAATATAGGAAGTGGAGATTCTTCACTTCGTTCAGAATGAGAAGAATAATATAAAAAACATGAAGATTGGTGACAAAGTTTCTGTAGTGGATGAAGATTTAGGCGGAACAGTAACTTCCGTCAAAGGAAATATTGTGGTTTTTAAAGATGAATTTGGATTTACCTACCAATACCCTAAAGAAAAGCTTGTCCCTAAAAATGCTGATCTCTATGAAAATATAAGAATAGAAAAAAAGCAGGAAGCAAAGAAAATCGTTTCCAAAAAGCATCAGAAAAATCATCTGGTTTTAGATCTGCATTTTCATAACCTGGTTAAAAATCCCAATGATTATGACAGTTTTGAACGACTTTTCATCCAAAAAGAAAAATTACTGGAAGTTCTGGAATTCTGCAGAAGAAATAATCTGAAAAGACTTGAAATCGTTCACGGAATCGGTGATGGCACTCTTCAAAAACTGGTATGGGACACATTGGAAAGCCAAACCGGTCTTGATTTCTACAATAAGGAAATACTTCATCATCAATCAGGTGCAGTAATGGTAGAATTTCACTAAATTTGCACCAATTGAAATATGAACGTACTTAATTTACTTTTTACCAAAGACGGATTAATTTACCAGATCGCTAAAAACAAAAGCATTCTGGAAGAAAAGTCTTATTTCGTTACAGAGGAAACTCCGGAAAATTTTATTGCGGATAAGCTGGATGAAGTTTTAATCAAGCAAAGGTTTGATGAAGTTTCTGTTATTTCGGCTTTCAATCACTTTACACTGATGCCGGAAGGTTTTTCTGAACATGAAAACGGATATGATCTGATTGCCTTCAATGCCCCTGTTGATAAAGAAAATGAAGAGCTGATGCTTTCCGTCAATAAGAAATTCAAGGTTCAGTTTTATTATACTTTTCCTAAAAGTTTCTACAAGAAAATAAAGGAATTGGCTGTTCCCGTAAGATTCAATTTTTCAGGTGAAAAGTTTTTGAATACCATCCACAACAAAAACGGTAAGGAGATTCATATTAACCTGTATCACAATCAATGCGAGTTCTTTGCGATCGATCAGAAAAAAGTGATCTTATACAATAACCTCGATGTGAATTCGGAAGTTGATTTTCTTTATTTTGTGATGTTCACTTTAAGCAAGATCGGTTTTGGAATCAATGAAACTCATTTCTATGCTTATGGAGAAACTACCGAGAACGAAACATTTATCTCCGAATTACAGAAATTCGTAAAGAATCTGAAAATTGTATTTGATAACGTTCCGAAAAAGAACTTCATATTAAATTAGGTTGGAGAACGCAGATCATAGGAATTAGTTTTCTAAACTGCTGCCCATTACCTACCATTTAACCCTTAAACAATATGTACAGAATCATCTCAGGCAAATGGAAAGCCAAAAAGATAGCCGCTCCAAAGAATTTTGATGTAAGACCTACTACGGATTTTGCAAAGGAAGCTTTATTCAGTATCCTGGAGAATACGTATGATATGCAATCAATTTCCGTGCTGGATTTATTCGCGGGGATTGGATCTATTTCCCTGGAGTTTGCTTCGAGGGGATGTCCGGACGTCACTTCTGTTGAGCTGAATCCTAAGCATACAGCTTTCATCAATTCTACAGCTTCTGGTCTGGATATGACCTTACAGATCAATGTTCAGAGAGGGGATGTTTTTGACTGGCTGAAAAAGTTCAGAAACAAAAAGTCTTTTGAAATTGTCTTTGCAGATGCTCCTTTTGAAACGGAAGAGAAGAAATACCATGAAATGATCTCGCTGGTATTGAACAATAAATACCTGAAAGAAAATGGCGTTTTTATCCTGGAACATCAAAGCAGGCTAAAACTACAACATCCGAATCTTACCGATACCCGAAAGTACGGAAACGTAAGTTTCAGTTTCTTTAAACCTAATCAGGAAGAAAATACAGAAATAGAATAATCAGGAAGCTTTTTTCCTGATTTTTTTTGATCTGTCCACCGCTACATTTCCCCAATTGGCAATTTCTTTTAAAACCGGAAGAAGCGTTTTTCCAAAATCCGTTAAGGCATATTCTACCATTAATGGCGGCTTTTCTGTGAAAACTTTTCTATCAATAATATTATCTTCTTCCAATTGCTTCAACTGAAGGCTCAATGTCCTTTCCGTAATCGTGGGAATCAGCTTTCTTAACTCATTATATCTTTTCGCACCATCCACCAGGTGAATCAATATCACGGCTTTCCATTTTCCACCTATGAATCTCATGGTTACACTTGTACAGCATGGATAGGGTTTATCATCAATTATAAACATTGTATACTATCATTTTAGACCGTTATTGCAAAGTTATTAAACATACATTAATTTTGCAACTATAAAAATGATAGTATAAAATTTATGAACTTTTTAGAAAAAATGCAATCGAGATATACTGTTAAAAAGTATAATCCTCACGGAACCATTAGTACAGAACAGGTAGAACAACTTAAAGAAATTTTGAATTTAAGTCCTTCTTCCATCAACAGCCAGCCATGGAATTTTATTTTCGTTAATACTCCGGAAATTAAAGAACAATTGGCAGAAGCTTCTTACTTCAATAAAGAAAAAATTTTAGACAGCAGTCATCTGATTGTTTTCCAGGTCATCAAAAACCTGGCTGATTTCGAAAAACAAATTGAGGAAAATCTCCCTGAAGGAGCCGTTACATACTATAGAAATATGGTAAAGCCAAAAGGAGAGACTGAAATAAAAGCCTGGCTGGGACATCAGGTTTACCTGTCACTAGGAGTCCTGCTTTCCGCATGTGCGGATATGGGAATAGATTCTACTCCAATGGAAGGCATTGAGACAGATAAATATGATGATATTTTGAAGAATGAGAAATACGAGACCTTATTTGCCGTGACAATTGGGGAGAAGTCTGAAAGTGATGCCAATCAGCCGAAACTGAATCCAAAGAAAAGACTGGAACCTAAAAAGGTGATTCTTGAAGTTTAAACGTAATATCTACGCTTAATTCATTCATAAAATAAGAGCGGCTTCTTACGAAGCCGCTCTTATTTATAATACTCTTAATTCCAGATCAATGGTTTTACCAAAGAATTTTTTAGAGATTTTCTCAAAATTCTTGGTAAGATCTGAAAGATAAAAATGATAATTCGGTTTCGGATTATTGTCATTCAAGAGATTATATTTATCTAAGATAATCTTCAAATGGTTCGCTACAATATTCGGCGAGTCTATAACACGGACACGGTTTCCGTAATATTGCTTGATCTCATCGATCAGTAATGGGTAATGGGTACAACCCAGAATTAGTGTTTCAATATTTTTCAGCTTAGTATTGCTTAAATAATTGTAAATAATCGCGTGGGTAATGGGATGGTTCTTGAAACCTTCTTCAATGGCAGGTACCAATAAAGGGGTAGCCAGCTCATCTACTTTAATGAACTTATTATGCTTTCTAATGCTTTTTTTATACAATCCTGAATTCACAGTTGCTTTTGTAGCAATCACACCCACATTATTATGAATTTCATAGGCTACTTTCTCTGCAACCGGATTGATCACATCAATTACCGGAACTCTGCATGAAACGGATTCCAACACTTCATTTAAAGCATTGGCAGTGGCTGTATTACAGGCAATAACAATCGCTTTACAGTTCTGCTCCAACAAGAAATTGGTAATCTTGGTAGAATATTCAATGATGGCTTCTTTTGATTTCTCCCCGTAAGGAAGGTGTTTCGTATCTCCAAAATAAATAAGATCTTCATTCGGAAGAAGTCTTTTTATTTCCTTTGCAACCGTTAAACCTCCAACTCCACTGTCAAAAATCCCGATAGGCTGTTTGGGCGAAAGATGCGAATAATCTTGTTTCTTTGTTTTCAAATGAACTGAAATTTTATACAAAAATAGTGAATAGTATTGTAAATTAATTAAGATTACTAATTGAATAATCTTTCGGGTATCTCACCTTATAACTCACTCTGAATTTCTTTGTTTCTGAAGGAGAGATGTTTACATTCCAGCTTAAATACCCTTTTTCCTGATCAACCTGTGCTTTTTCACTTTGCAATAATTCTATTTTCACAGATTCGTCTTTGCTTAAAGGAAACTGATCTTTAATTTCTATATCTATTGCATCTTTTTTATTATTTCGGACAATAATATCGTAAGTAAATGTTTTTTCCTGATAGGATGAGAATAGTTTCACATTGCCTTTATCATAAATGACTTCTTTGCTGATGCTGACTTTTTTATCATCTCCTAAAGTAATATTCAATTCATCTGCAGTCTGATTCGGATTAATATTGGTTTCTCCAATATACATGTTTTCAAAAATAATATTTGCCGGTGCTGAGATCAGATTATATTTATTAAAGTCATTTATCTTTGCTATAAGGAATGCATCCCTGCTGTATTTCGGAGCTGTAAAATACTTATAAGTTGCAGGAACTTTCTCTTGTTTAAGATTAATAAAGTGATCCTGTCCATTCGATAAAACATCATAAGGAACATCTACATCAAAGCTAATATTAAATTGGTTTTCTACATATCTGAATCCAGCCGCAGTAACTACTACTTCTTCAATTCGTTGTTCTTTAGCAACAGTATCATGTCTACCATTATATCCTCTTGCTATAACAACCTTATCTTCTTCCTTGTAAGAATCTAAAAACCATGGCTTAACAACTGGAGCTGTATTATTGCGGGTGGATCTTCCGTTGATTAAAGATAATTTCACTCCTTTCCAATCCAAGCCAGTATCTTGTGTCACCTTAGCTTTAAAAATCATATCCAAAGGTTCCGAAAGCTTACTTCCTCTTATCTCATAGAAAGGTTGCCAGGAGGCATTTTCAGCCATATAGCTGATATCTGCTTTTAGATTTACAGCTGTATTGCTCATTACTTTCAGAACCAAAACCCCGTCAGAGGAAGCTTCTTCCATTTCGGAGTTTATTTTCAGGCTGCTCTTTAAGCGATTAAGTTTTTTTTGCAGTTCGCTGTTCTTTTTGTTGATGGCTGATATAATATTGCTTATCTCTATTCTCTTATTTTTGTAATATTCCGTTAATTGTGTAAGTTGAGCTACATTCGAAGTACTGCTACCAACCAGAACAGTTTGGTTTTTGTCTAAAAGCTCAAGTGTTTTCGTATTTGCCTCTAATTCTATATTGGATTTTGCTATGATATCTTCTACAAGAGTTATACTATCCGTCACTTTTTTGATCCGAGGGTTTGTTTTATCCGTATCATATTCAGAAATATAGTTATCTGTATATTGAACTGATAGTATGGTCACATTCTTATTATTTACATTAACCTGTATAGAATTTTCTTGGATTTCGTCGGAAATATTAGTTATTACCACTTCCGATGATCCGGCAGGCAGGGAAAAAACAGCTAAGTTTTGTAGTTCAGCAGAATTTCTATAAACATTTACCGTATTTACTTTGGCCTTAGCAAAAATTGGCTTTTGAGCATAGTGTAGAATCCCTACAAAAAGAAACAACAATAATTTTATTTTCATAGTTAGTTTTTATTTTAAAATTCAAATATACATTAATAGCTTATACAATGAATAAATCCGAAGCAATTCCATCTGCCATAAACCAATGTTTTTCGGGAATTTTCAGATGATCATTTTCCACCATCAGAATTCCTTCTTCTATTTTAGACTGAGTCTCTTTTTGGAAATGTTCAAGTATTTTTTCGGAAAACTTGCTTTTTAATTGACTCAAATCTACTCCCCAAATGGTTCTCAGGCCGATCATCATCATTTCATTGAACTGATCTTCCTGTGAAAGGACTTCTGTTTCTTTAGCCAAAAGATTGGAGCTTATTTTTTTAATATACTGTGAGTTGTTGGCCACATTCCAGCTTCTGATCTCATTGCCGTCATAGGAATGTGCAGAAGGACCAATTCCCAAATATTCCTTATACTTCCAATAAGCGGAATTATGCTTCGAATAAAAGCCCGGTTTGGCAAAATTGGAAATTTCATAATGCTCAAAGCCATTATCTTTTAAGAAATCCGATAAATAATAAAACTCCTTATTCTGTTCTTCTTCTCTTGGATTGGAAACTTTTCCTTTCTGGATCCAATCATTTAAAGCCGTTTTAGGTTCAACTGTTAAAGCGTAGGAAGAAATATGTGGGACCTGCAAGGCAATTGTTTTATTCAGGTTTTCTTTCCAGGTTTCAAAACCGGAACTCGGGGAACCATAGATCAGGTCAATACTTAGATTTTCAAATCCAAAATCCTGTGCTCTTTTTATGGATCCTTCTGCTTCTGAAGCATTATGGGCACGATTCATCAGCTTTAAATCCTCATCAAAAAAACTCTGGGTTCCTATGGATAAACGATTGACCGGCGAGTTTGAAAGGGCCTTTAAAAATTGATTATTCAAATCATCCGGATTGGCTTCCAAGGTAATTTCTATATCTTTTGTAAAGTCAAAATATTGTAAGACCTCATCAATTAACGCTTTGATTTCATCCCCTGAAAGGATAGAAGGAGTTCCCCCTCCAAAATACAAGGACTGTAATGTTTTATTCTGCAATTCATCCTTTCTTAGAAAGATTTCTTTTTTGATCGCAGCTAACATTTCATCTTTAAATTGTAAAGACGTTGAAAAGTGAAAATTACAGTAGCTGCATTTCTGTTTACAGAATGGGATGTGAATATAAATCATAAAAAAAGCTCTGAAAAAATTCAGAGCTCAAATTTATTTAAATTAAATGGATTAATATCTAAATCCTCTGTGGTTAATGAAGTTATCAAACTCATAACCTAATCCGATCATGAAGCTGTCTCCTCCATATTGCTGAATATCAGAAAGTCCAATATTGTAAGTAGCACCAATCATGAATTTGTTGAATTTCACTTTTACTACTGGTGCAATCTGAAGCTGTTGGTTATCAAATCTGTTCTGAACAGATCTGTAGCTTAATCCTGCAGAGAATGAATTGATCTCATTAGAGAAGGTAGCCATTAAGTTGTAATCTACCATTCTTGTTGAGTTTGTATTTAAGTTGATTAACAATGAAGGCGTTAAAGCAATATTATCTGCCAAATGCCAGTTATATCCTAAATTTAAGAAAAACTTGATTGGAGATGGTTCGTAGTTGTTAACAATAGACTCATCGTTACTTAACGCAATATCATTAACAGAAACTCCTCCGAAAATATTTCTATATGTTGCTGCTAAACCGAAGTTCGCATATACCATAAAAATATTACTTTCATTTCCTTGTAATAAAGGATCGTATCCGTCTTCAGTATTAATTTTTGAATAATCAAAATTCATATTGTAAAAATTAACACTTGTACCGAAAGAGAACTGATCTTTTCTATCTCCTTCACTACTTAACGGAATGAAATAAGAAGCACCAGCTGTAATCCCTCCCGCAGAAATAGGCCCGTTGCTGTCTCTGAATACAGAAAGACCAGCACCTACTCTATCGAAAATGTTCGCATTGATCCCTATGGACTGAACATTCGGAGACTCACTGAACTTTGAAAATTGTTGTTGATAGTTGGCGTTGAGCTGTACGTAATCTGTTTTTCCGTATTGAGCTGGGTTGAACAGGAACTCACCATCCAAAAGATATTGCTGATAGTATGGTAGTGATTCTTGTGCTTTGTATGCATTCGACAAAAGAGCTAAACATACGATAGCATATAGTTTTCTCATAACAAATCTTGATTTCAATTCAACAAATATAAAAAAATTCTCAATATATTTTTAGTTTTCTAAATATTTTCTCCATTTTTTTACGGCTTCCTCCATATCTGATGGCATTGGGCTCTCAAAATATAATTCTTTCTTCGTAGTCGGATGCACAAATCCCAAAGTATGGGCATGAAGCGCGTGTCTGGGCAGAATATCAAAAACATTCTTTATAAACTGCTTGTATTTTGGCAGATTCACTCCTCTTAACGGTGTATGTCCTTCATATCTCTCATCATTAAACAAAGTATGCCCGATGTGTTTGAAATGAGCCCTGATCTGGTGCGTCCTTCCCGTTTCCAGCTTACATTCTACCCAGGTCATGTATTTAAACCTTTCCAGCACCTTATAATGGGTAACCGCATGTTTTCCCTGGCTTCCGTCTTCGTATACAGACATTTGCATTCTGTTTTTAGGATGTCTTCCAATATGTCCCCTGATCGTTCCTTCATCTTCCTGCATATTTCCCCACACAAAAGCCCAGTATAATCTTTTCGTGGTTCTCTCAAAAAATTGTTTGGCCAGGAAACTTAATGCATATTCATTTTTGGCGACCACAAGAAGTCCCGATGTATCCTTGTCAATTCGGTGAACAAGCCCTACTCTGTCCAGATCGGATTTTTCCCCGTTTTGCTCGAAATGATACGCCAATGCATTCACCAATGTCCCGTCCCAGTTCCCAAATCCCGGATGCACCACCATTCCGGCTTCTTTATCTATAACGACAAGATCATCATCTTCGTATACAATATTGACAGGAATATCCTGTGGAATTATGACATTTTCTCTTGGAGGATGCGCTAACAAAACAGAAATCTGATCTCCCGGTTTTACCCTGTAGTTCTGTTTTACGGGAATGCCATTAACAACCACATTTCCTGCTCTGCAGGTCTGTGAGATTTTGTTTCTGGAGGAATTCTGGCGGTATATCAATAAGAATTTATCAATTCTCAATGGTTCCTGCTTGCTGTCCACAGTAATATTAAGATGTTCATACAGCCCTTTATTTTCCTCATCAATGTCTAGATTGTTGGGGTCTAATAATCCATCCTCTAAAAAATCTTCATTATCTTCTGTCATTACTCTTATTTTTATACAAAAGGCTCCAACATTAGAAAGTTGAAGCCCATAATTTTTATCATGAATACAAATTATTCTACGACTACCTTTTTAGCTTTTGGCTTTGGAGCCGTTTGTTGAGTGGTAGTTGTTGTTTTATTATTGCTACCTGTATTGGAACCGCTTCCCGAAGTTCCGGTGGCAGTGGTTTTAGGCTTATTATCAGTTTTAGCAGCAGTAGAAGTTGATGCAGCAGGCTTCGTATTGCTGGTTGTTGTTTTTGGAGCTTCCGTTTTGGCTGGTTCCGGTTTTGGAACTACCGGAGGTGGCGCTTGCTCATAATTCGGCGTCGGATGAGCAGGAACCTCTTCATATCGTATCGGAGGCAGAGAAGTATCGACTTTCATACGGTACACGGAATTCAACTGTTCTATTTTATCACGCAGTTCGGCCGGAGTCTTTTTACTTGCCCAGAGATCCATCTGCATTCCCTGATCCCGGACATCGCCTGCGGCAGGATCCTGATAATAAATAATATCAGATTCATCTTTACCTCCATCTTCATGTTCTACCAATCCTACTTCAAACATGCTTCTCGCAATTACGCCTCTTGCTTCTTTCACAGTTAATCCCACAACATTTGGAATAGAGATATTTCTCATAGGACCTGAACCGATAACAACATCAATGGTAGAGAATCTTGGCAATAATGATCCCGGCTTAATAGGATTCCCTTTGAATAAAACTCTCAGAACCGCATCTTTCTGTATGCTTGGTTCAAAAAGAGTGTCTCCTACTTTTAATCCCACCTGATCCAATCTCTGGAAAGCTAATCCTGAATATTTATTGATAATATCCGGAACAGCAACTTTAGCCCAGGTTTTAGGATTTACTCTTAATTGAATAGCTCTTCCGTCTTTTACACGTGATCCTGGTGAAGGATACACCTGCAATACCTGAAAAGGTCTGTATTTAGGATCATATTTAAAACTGTCTACTTCATATTCCAGTCCCGCATCATCTAATATTTTGATAGCATCATGTACAGATTTGTTAACAACATTGGGAACCGGTATTTCCTGGCCATGATTGGTATGGTATTCCAACCAACGAAATGTAAGCCAGACCAACCCCACGAAAACCCCTATGGCTACTAATAAGTTCAGTAAAACTTTCCAATTGAAAAGTGATTTAAGCATACTTAAAAATACTTTAATTATAACGGCAAATATAATTAATAATTTTAGAATGTGATTTTTATTTAACACATTTCATTTTTCATTTTAAAATTTCTGATTTTCCCATATTACAATACATAATTTCATTAAATTTGCCTTAATTGATACTATATGCTTATGAACAAAAAAAGTGTTGCCGTAGTCATGGGAGGCTATTCCGACGAATATGTGGTTTCCTTGAAAAGCGGTCAATTGATCTATGATTCTTTAGACAGAAATCTATATAATGTATATAAAGTGGTTATCCTTAAAGATGAATGGTATTTTTTAGATGAAAATGATAAGAAATATGCCATTAACAAAGGAGATTTTTCCGTGACCTTGGAGAACAATGAAACATTGAAATTTGATGTGTGCTTCAATATTATTCACGGAACACCGGGAGAAAACGGCATTCTGCAGGCATACTGGGATGCTATTGGACAAACCTATACAGGATGTGATTTTTATCAAAGTGCATTAACGTTCAATAAAAAAGATACCCTTGCCGTATTATCAAAATATGGAATTCCTTCTGCCAAAAGCATTTACCTGAGAAAAGGGGAAAACATTAATGTAGATGAGATTGTGGAAAAGCTGCACCTTCCTCTTTTTGTAAAACCGAACCAATCTGGTTCTTCTCTGGGGATTACAAAAGTAAAAGAGAAATCAGAATTGATCGCGGCTACTGAAGTTGCTTTCAAAGAAGATGATGAGATTTTAATTGAAAGTTTCCTGGACGGAATGGAAGTTTCCGTTGGTGTTATCGATTTTAAAGGCGAAACAATTGTATTGGGAATTACCGAAATAGTTCCTACTAATGAATTCTTCGATTATGAAGCTAAATATGAAGGAGCTTCGGAAGAAATTACTCCTGCAAGAATTGATGATGCAACAAGGATCAGAGTAGAAGAAATTGCCAAAAGAGCTTACGATTCTTTAGGAATGAGCGGATTTTCACGCAGTGAATATATTTTAATGGACGGCATTCCCTACATGCTGGAAATGAATACCAATCCGGGATTCTCCCCTGCAAGTATTTTACCTCAGCAGGCAAGACATTACGGGATTTCTATTACAGACCTTTGCGGAAACGAAGTGGAAAAAGCATTTAATAAGCAAAAGTAATGAAGAGAATATTTGCTATTATATTGCTGATCCCGGCTCTATCCTTCGCTCAGAAAAGTATAGAAACTCTTAAACTAGATCTTCCCAAAAACACCCTTGAACCAAAGCAAGTTAATTTCTCTACTGATGCTATATTTCTGGATGAAAAAAAATGCTTTAATTACATTAAAAAAAATGATGTAGTGATAGATGGTGTAAAAGTTCCTAATTACTTTGAAATTATCAACTTGGATAACATCGTCTTGTTTTCAGGAGTGATCAGGAAAAATGAAAGTGGAAATTTTGAAAGCAAAATTAAATTTCATCCGATTGATAAGCTTTACAAAAATTCAAAAATTATAGGTAGAAATGATTTGATATTAAATCTTTCTTCCAATCATGTTCTCAATAACGACTGTAGCCTGAATATGGAGAATCTAAGGCTGTTCTATGAAAAATCAAACGAAAACAACTAGGATATGAAAATTGCTGTTTTCCCGGGATCATTTGACCCCATTACTCTTGGACATTACGATATTATCGAAAGAGCTGCTCCGCTTTTTGATAAACTGATCATCGCCATCGGGCAGAATTCTCAGAAAAAATATATGTTCCCTCTGGAAAAAAGAATGGAGTTCATTCAAAATTCCGTTGCCGAATTTCCTAATGTGGAAGTAGATTATTTTGAAGGTTTAACGGTAGATTACTGTTTTGAGAAAAACGCACAATTCATCATTCGCGGACTAAGAAATCCCGCCGACTTTGAATTTGAAAAAGCAATCGCTCATACCAACAGAACATTGGCTCATAAAAAACTGGAAACCGTATTTCTTTTAACCTCATCAGGAAAATCTTTCATCAGCAGCAGTATTGTGAGAGAGATCATCAACCACGGAGGAGAATACGAATTATTGGTTCCGGATTCGGTAAGAGTGGAGAAATAATCAAACTAATTGATAAGCGATAAATGATAATTGATAGAATAGTAGACAATTTGCTTATGAAGAAATCATTCATCAATTATCATTTATCATTTTTACTATATGCACGAACAGTTCAATTTTGCCATAGAAGTCCTGGGAACCATTTCCTTTGCGATGTCGGGAAGTTTTGCAGCGATGCAAAAACGTCTTGACCCATTTGGAGTGCTTATTATTGCCTTCGTAACTTCTGTAGGTGGCGGAACTGTGAGAGACTTATTATTAGATATTCCGGTTTTCTGGATGCATGATCTGTTAACCTGTGCTGTTATTCTGATCACCAGTATATTTTCCATGATCTTTAAATCCATGGAAAAAAACTTTAAGGTTACCCTGTTTATTTTTGACAGCTTCGGGCTTGGCCTTTTTACCATTATTGGGGTTCAGAAAGGGCTTAATGCGGATATCCATCCTTTGATATGTATTGCATTAGGAACCATTACTGGGTGTTTTGGAGGAATTATCCGGGATATTCTGCTCAACAGGATCCCATTGATCTTTAGGAAAGAAATCTACGCTACCGCTTGTATTGTGGGAGGGTCTGTATTTTTATTGATGACGAAATTCACCTCTCTTTCCTATACCATTGTTCAGGTATTCACTATTTTATTGATTGTTGCGATAAGAACATTGGCCGTAAAATACCATTGGCAAATGCCTAAGTTCTATGGATACGAAAATAATTCGGAAATGTAATCTTAATTTTAAAACATAAAAAAGCACCTTTTCAGAGGTGCTTATATTTTATTTGGCTTAGAAGAATTTTCCTCTTTGTCTCATATTCGGGTTGTGCATATGCTTTTGCATGGAAGGCATTTTCAACTGGTCCTTCATCATTTTGATCTGATCTGTCATCATTCCAGCACTGTCTAATCTTTTGGCTTCCTCCAGTAATTTCTGCCCTTCCTGCTTTCTTCCTTTGGAAATAGCTGCAGCAGCCAGATTTAAAGTAGCCATTGCTCTGTCGTGCTTCATATTCAATCCATACTCCAAAGCTTTTCTCATCAAAGGTTCCACTTTCGTAGGATGCTCCTGAGCTAAAGTTAATCCCTGAAGATAGTGGTAATAACCATATTGGGATTTATGAAGCTGAGATTGGTAATTGGTAATATTATTCAAAAACTTGGAAGCTTTTTCCATATTCTGTTTTCTTAGCTGCCAAAATGCCAAAAGGATATTTTCATTTTTGAAGAAAAGAAAAATAGGGATTGCAGCCAGAAGGAAAATTACAACTCCCCAACCCAGGTTTCTGGTAAAAAACATCATGTAGGTTCCGGTAAGAATAAGAAGTGCCGCAACTACAATTTTTATATACTTGTTCATTATTACAATTTAGAAGTGCAAAGATAAAAAATTTAGAGGTTAGAAGCTAGAGGTTACATATTAGATTTTAACAGCTATTCGCTCTTGATTTTTTCATAGGTCTGAAAGCAGAAATCATAAGGGTTTTTCTCATCCTTCTCATGGCAAACTTCCTGTGTCTTCATCCAGATTTTATTATCGATTTCAGGAAAAAACGTATCTGCTTCCAAATCCGCTTTTACTAAAGTGACTTCCAGCTTATCCGTAATATCCATCGTCTGTTCATAGATGTTTCCACCGCCAATGATAAACACTTCTTCATCGATTTTTCTAGCGAATTTCACGGCCTCTTTAATACTTCCTACGATCAGGATGCCTTCTTCAAACCAGTCTTTCTGTCTTGAAATAACAATATTGGTACGATTCGGAAGAGGTTTCCCTATACTTTCATAGGTTTTTCTACCCATGATCACCGGATGTCCCGAAGTGAGATCTTTAAAATGTTTTAAATCTTTCGGAAGATGCCAGAGAAGCTGATTGTTTGAACCAATTTCATTTTTCTCTCCCATTGCCACCACTATTGTTACCATTAAAATAATTTTTCACAAAATTAGCACATAATTTGTATATTTGGTTAGCACAAAAATTTAAAAAAAATAAACTATGAGAAACAAAGGCTGTCTGAGCGCAGGAACTATAGGTATCGCTCTTCTTATTATTGTTGCCATCATATTTTTCTGGGGTAAAAACGGGTATAATAATTTCGTAGCCCAAGAACAAGGGGTAAACGCAAAATGGTCTAATGTAGAGACCGTATACCAGAAAAGAGCTAATCTGATCCCGAACCTGGAAAGAACGGTAAAATCATATTCAAAATTTGAGCAGGAAACATTGACAAAAGTTGTTGAGGCACGTTCTAAAGCAACTTCCATCAACATTGACCCTACCAATATGACTGAAGCAGATATGGCTAAATTCCAGGCTGCACAAGGAGAACTTACGGGTGCTTTAAGCAGATTGATGGCTGTGGTGGAACAATATCCTAACTTAAAAGCTGACCAGCAGTATATTAACTTCCAAAGAGAATACATTGCTATCGAAAACAGTATCAGAACGGAAACTGTGTATTATAACAATGCTGTGAAGGATTACAATACTTCCATCAAGCAGTTCCCGAATAATATTTTGGCCAACTTTACCAACTTTAAAGAAAAACCTTTATTCAAAGCTGATGCAGGAGCCAACAAAGCCCCTGAAGTTTTCTCGGAATAATGAACCAATTTCTAACAGATCAACAAATAGCTTCCCTTGTGGAAGCTATTCAGTCAGCAGAAGAACATTCTACAGGCGAAATACGAGTGCATATAGACTCGAATACGGAGACTCAAAACGCACAAACCGCATTTGAAGTTTTCAAAAAGCTATGTATGAATAAAACTGCCGAAAGGAATGCTGTGCTCTTTCATGTGAATTTTGAACAAAAATATCTTACCATTATTGGGGATACCGGAATTCATGAAAAAGTGCATCAATCTTACTGGGATCGTTTGCACGACTATATCACCTCAGAATTTTCCAAAGGAAATTATTACAAGGCTTTGAAAAGTGCCATCCTGGAAACAGGTCTCGAACTTAAAAAACATTTTCCTGTAGAAGGGGAAAACCACAACGAACTTCCTAATGAAATTACGTTCTCTTAAAATAGTATTTTCATTTTTATTGATCTGCTTATACAGTATTGTATCAGCACAATATACTATTCCTGAAAAACCGAAGATTCTTTATCCTGTCTATGATGAGGCCGGATTATTGACCCAGCAGGAAAAGGATCAGCTTAATGATAAGCTTATTAAATTTTCGGATTCTACCTCAACGGAAATTGAAGTCATTATTATTCCATCTACCAAAGGAGAAGACATCAATTTTCTAGCGACTATGTTTGGTGAAAAATGGGGAATAGGACAAAAAGGAGTTGATAATGGAGTGGTATTTCTTATTGCTACAGAAGACAGAGAAATGGCTATTCAGCAAGGAAGAGCTGTGGAAAAGCATCTAACAGCCTCAGTTGCAGGACAAATCATAGATTATATTGTAGCCCCCAATTTTAAACAGGGCCTTTGGTATGAAGGAATCAATCGAGGTACTTCTGCCATTATGGAAACCGTTCAGGGTAAGTTTAAGCCTCTGGTTACTCAAAGTAATGATTCCGGCGATGGATCAGGTGTTTTAACCATTATGATCATTGCATTCGTTATTTTTATTATTCTGATTATTATCATCAAAAATAAAGGTGGCGGCGGAGGCGGCGGATTTAATGACGATGATGATGTGATCATCACCCGAAGAGGCCGCAGAAATTATCCTGGTGGATTCTTCCCATTCCCTGGCAGCTTTGGCGGTGGTGGATTTGGTGGAGGAAGCTCCGGTGGTGGTGGCGGATTCGGTGGATTTGGCGGAGGCGGAAGTTTTGGCGGCGGTGGAGCATCCGGAGGATGGTAAAGAAAATATTAAAATAATAGAGTCGGTCAGTTTTTTTGGCCGATTTTTTTATTAATAAATCTAAAATACATCTACTTTTTTACGTTTTCAATATTAAAAAATCAATAAACCCTTATATTCTATAGTTTATCCAGTAAAATTTCATTAATTTTACTGAAAACAGGTTTCATGAAAAAGACGTTGGTAATTTTTGCACATCCTTATCTGGAACACTCCAATTCGAATGTAGAACTTATCAATTTCTATGTTCGTCATCAACACTACACGCTCAGAGATCTGTATGAAGAATACCCTGACTTTCATATTGCGGCTTTCAGAGAGCGAAAACGCCTTAAAAATTATGACCGCTTTATTTTCCAATTCCCCATCATCTGGTTCGGGATGCCTCCTTTATTAAGATTATGGATTGATGAGGTTTTTGACAGGGATTGGCTGAAAGAAGGAGAATATAATCCGTTAGAAGGAAAAGAAGTTTATATTCTGGTTACCACCGGAGGAAAAGAAAGGTCTTTCAGCAAAACCGGAACCTATCAATACACCATTGAAGAACTCATCAGTGGATTAATTGTTTCTTTACGGGTTTTCAAAGCAGATATTAAACTAGTCAAAGTAGTATACGAAGCCAATAAGCTTACCAAAAAAGAAATCATCAAACATAAGCAGGAATTTATGGAAATCCTGAACCAATAGAATATGGAGTCTACTTTAGCCATGAATACATTACTTTTCCTGGGCGTTGCCATCATTATGGTTCCGCTGGCAAGGAAATTCGGGCTAAGTTCCGTTATCGGCTATATTGCAGGAGGAATCATTATAGGTCCTTATGTTCTCAGGCTTACCGGAAAAGATGTTAACGATATTATGCATGCCAGTGAATTTGGAGTGATCATGCTTTTATTCCTGGTCGGGTTAGAGCTGGAGCCCCGAAAGTTCTGGGAAATGCGGAAAAAGATTGTGGGGCTTGGGCTTACTCAAATGCTTTTTACCATTGCATTGCTTTTCCTTGTTTTTATAACAGCCGGATGGAGGCTTGATAAAGCTGTTGCCGTTGCCATGTGTTTCGCATTATCTTCTACAGCTATTGTTTTACAGACATTGCAGGAAAAAAATTATCTGAAAACAACAGCCGGTGAAGCCTCTTTTTCCACTCTACTATTTCAGGATATTGCAGTAATCCCGATTCTTGCTATCTTACCTATTGTCGCCAATTATAAAGCAAGACATCACGATAACGAAATACAGGTGCTGATCCAGACTCTTCCCGAATGGTTGCAGGCCTTAACGGTAATTCTGGGAGTTGTACTTTTAATTTTACTGGGGCGTTACGTTTTTGTCCCGTTTTTAAGATATGTTTCAAAATCAGGGATGACCGAATTATTAACGGCCTCTTCCCTTTTTTTAGTGATCGGAGTATCAGAATTAATGACCGTGATCGGATTATCCCCGGCTTTAGGAGCATTCCTGGCCGGAGTAATGTTGGCTAACAGTGAATTCCGGCATGAACTGGAAGCTCAGATTGATCCTTTTAAAGGCTTATTATTAGCGGTATTTTTTGTAAGTGTTGGTTCCACTATGAATTTCAATGTCATTCAGAAAGATCCGGTATTTATTTTCACTACCGTTTTTGCTGTTTTACTGATAAAATTCATCGTTTTATTTGCGATTGGAAAGTTTTTCCGGATTGATACTCCACAAAGCTTATTTTATGCATTTGCTCTTTCGCAAGTAGGAGAATTTGCCTTTGTGCTCATTAATTACGCTTCCAATCTTTATCTTTTAAGCCCAGAATTGAATGCGCAGATGATGGCAGTAACAGCCATTACCATGTGCATCACCCCTTTCCTGCTGATCATTAATGACAAAATTCTTACTCCAAGATTTATTAAGGATATTCCGGACGAAGAACATGATTTTAATATTCTGGATAGCACTGTCAGTCAAAAGAAAATTATCATTGTGGGTTTCGGGCATTTTGGAAGTACGGTCGGACGTCTCTTAAGAGCCAATAAAGTTTCTGCCACTGTTTTGGATAGAGATTCTGATCGGGTAAAACTATTGAGAAGCTATGGCTTTAAAGTATATTATGGTGATGCCACCAGAATTCCTATTTTAAGAGCAGCAGGAATTGAAGATGCTGAAATTTTGGTACTCTGCCTGGATGATCCGGACGATAATAAATTTATTGCGGATCTGGTTCGTGAACACTACCCAAATGTAAAAATCTTCGTGAGGGCAAAAAATAGGATTGATGCGTATGGTCACCTCAACAATGGGATCAATAATGTGTACCGGGAAACTTTGGGAACTGCAGTTGACATGGCAGTTGACGTTCTGCATGAGACAGGAATGCGGAAATATGCGGCAAGACGGCTTGGACAGAGATTTATGGCCATAGATAAGGCTTCCATTAGAAAATTGGCCAAAACTAAAGATAACGACGATGAAATCCTGTTGTTTACCACAAAAGAAATCCTCCAGCGTGAGGAGGAATTATTGGCTTACGATAATCTTAATTTTGAAAATAAAAATTGGGAAGGTTCCTCAGCCGCAGATGAAGAAGATGAGGAACCTCTTTAATTTATTCAATAGTTACGCTTCCACCGCTGCTTTCATTTTTGGTAACAGAAGTAACGTTTCCTCTTTTATATACATTAACACTTCCACTCGATGAAGCTTCAGCATCTATTTTTGAGGCAGCACTTATCTGAACACTTGCTCCGCTTGAAGCCTCCGCTCTCAGATTCTCTACAACTACTTCCTTGGCAGAAACACTACTTGCGGAAGAAGAACTTATTTCTGCATTTTTAGCCTTTCCGGACATCGAAATACTTGCTGCCGAAGAACCATCTACATCCAAATCCACTGCCCATATTTTCCCTTCAAAATTTCCGCTGCTGTCTACGGAAATATCAAAATCATTGGCTTCCAGATCTCCGGAGATCCTTGCTGCGCTGGAAACTTCAATATCTGTTTTTTCCTGAGTGAATTTATCTTTCACAGCAATACTTGCGGCAGAATTGGCAATCAGTTTTGAGAAATCTTTAGTGTATATTTTGGCAGTGACTTTGTAATTATTCATCACTCTTATTCCCGATTTATAATGAATATGCAGTTTTCCACCGTCATTGTCTACCAGGATATCATCAATAATATTAGACGGGGCGGAAATGACCACTTTTTCTTTATCAGCTTTTATAATTTCAGCTTCAATAGCCTGTGAAACTTCAATTTCATCAAAATCACCACTAAACTCTCTTTGTTTCGTTGGACCATGATCTTTATTGGTTACTGTATCTACCCAATTATTGTTGTTTTCTCTTCTTTCATGTTTTTCATTACAAGAAGCTAATAATATACTGGCTGAAATGATAAGAAGACTTGTTGGTTTCATGTTTACTGCTTTTAATTAAGTTATGCTTATTACTTTATAACAACTAATTTATAAAAAATATTACATTAAAATTCTTAATTCTGTTTTTAATCTCACATTAAATACAATAATACTCCAAAATCATTTCCGCTAACCATTGTTTGGATACCCTGTCTCTATCTTGGATCCGGATTAATTACACTTTGGCCTTGAATGAAAACAACAAGCCCCATATCAATTTAGTTTTTAATATCTTTATGGCTTAATAACAAATAATTTATGAAAAACATTTCATCAGTATTGTTAATTTCCGCTTTGGCATTCAATTACTCATGTACTACAATGAAAAAAAATGATACTCAACAGGAAATTCCTGTACCCGATTCTTCTTTGTCATCCAATCCTTTTATGAAAAAAAGCAAGCTTCAGTATGAGGCTCCGGAGTTTGATAAAATCAAAGATGAGCATTTCAAACCTGCTTTTGATTTCGGATTGAAGCAGCACGATGCAGAAATTCTAAAAATCGCTAATAATCCTGAGGCTCCAACTTTCGAAAACACGATCGTTGCATTGGAAAAAAGCGGTGAAGTATTTAAAAGAGCCGTTATTGTTTTTTCTAACCTAACCAGCGCCAATACTAATCCTACATTGCAGGCATTAGATGAAGAATATGCGCCGATCTTTGCAGCACATTCGGATAAAATGTATTTGAATGAAAATCTTTATCGCAGAATACAATCCATTAAAGAAAACGGTTTGGACTCTGAAAGCAAAAGACTTTTACAGTTTTACAAACAGAACTTTGAAATCGCTGGTGCCAATCTGTCGGCAGCCGATAAAGAAAAGCTGAAGCAGATCAACCAGGAACTGGCTTCTCTATCTACACAGTACTCCAATAAATTGCTGGAAGCAAGAAAGCAAGGCGGAGTATTCTTCTCGGATGTAAAAGAACTGGATGGACTTTCTGCTGATGAAATTGCAGCGGCAGCAACAGACGCTAAAAATGCTGGACAACCCGGAAAATATCTTCTTGCATTACAAAATACTACCCAGCAACCTTTATTACAAAACCTTAAAAACAGGGCTTCAAGAGAAAAACTGTTCAAGGCTTCGTGGTTAAGAGCTGAAAAAAGTGATGGTAATGATACCCGAGAAACCATTGAAAAGCTGGCTAAGCTCAGATTAAAAAAAGCCCAGATCCTGGGTAAGAAAAACTTTGCTGAATGGAAACTTCAGGACCAGATGGCTAAAACTCCTGAAGCAGCAATAAAGTTAATGAACCAGATCGCGACTCCTGCTGTAGAAACGGCAAGAAGAGAGGCTAAAGATATTCAGGATCTGATCGATCAGCAGAAAGGTGGTTTTAAAGTAGAACCTTGGGACTGGAATTTCTATGCAGAACAGGTAAGAAAAGCAAAATATGATCTTGACGAAAACCAGATCAAGCCTTATTTTGAAGTGACTACCGTTTTAGAAAAAGGAGTCTTCTACGCAGCTGAAAAGTTCTATGGAATTACTTTCAAGAAAAGAACGGATTTACCTGTTTATCATCCGGATGTAGTAGCTTACGAAGTTTTCGATCATGACGGAAAGTCCATCGCCATTTATTATCTCGATTTTTATACCAGAGATTCTAAAAACGGAGGCGCATGGATGAGTAATTTCGTGGAGCAGTCCTACTTATTGGGAACTAAGCCTGTTATTGTCAACTGTTTCAATTATCAGAAGCCTGCTCCGGGAAAACCTTCACTGATCAGCTATGATGATGTTTCCACAATGTTCCATGAATTTGGGCATTCTATCCATGGTATGTTTGCAAGCCAGAAATATCCTTCTCTTTCAGGAACCAATGTTCCGAGAGATTTCGTAGAATTCCCATCCCAGATTAATGAACATTGGGCTTTAGATCCGGTTATTTTAAAAAATTATGCTGTTCATTATGAAACTAAGCAGCCTATTCCACAAACATTGGTTGACAAAATTAAAAAAGCAGCTACGTTCAATCAAGGGTATATGACTACGGAATTGGTTTCCGCAGCGGCTTTGGATATGGATTGGCACACTGTTACAAATGAAAATCAGCTAATTCCTGTTTTAGATTTTGAAAAGCAATCCTTAACCAATCATGGATTTACATTAGCAACTGTTCCGCCAAGATATCATACTCCTTATTTTGCCCACATTTGGGGTGGAGGTTACTCAGCAGGATATTACGCCTATTTATGGTCTGAAACATTGGATAATGATGCGTGGGAATGGATTAAGAGTAATGGCGGCCTGACAAGAGAAAATGGTGACCGTTTCAGAAAATATATTCTTTCGGTAGGAAATTCAGTAGATCTGAATCAGGCATTCAGAGATTTTACGGGGCACGATCCGGATATCAAACCTTTATTAAGAAGCAGAGGATTTATCAAATAATATTTACAAGAAGCATTCTATACAGAGTGCTTCTTTTTTTCAGAGTATATATCAATTCAATTTTTTTTGAGACTTTTGTGGTGAACATTTAAAACTATAGAATGAATTGTCCTTGTTGCTCAGGAAAATCATACGAAGAATGCTGCAAACCTTATCACACCGGAGAAAAGCATACTTCTACAGCTGAAGCCTTAATGCGCTCAAGATTTTCCGCTTTTGCTATTCCCAATGGAGAATATCTGATGGAAACCACTCTTCCAAGCAAAAGAAAATTTCACCATAAAAAAGATTTACAGGAATGGGGAGAAATCAATACGTGGACAAGACTTGAAATTATCAATAAGCCTTCCCCCACCAAAGTAGAGTTTAAAGCTTTTTATACAGATAAAGACGGTCAGAAACAGATTCATCATGAATTGTCAACATTCAAAATGATCCAAAACCGTTGGTTTTATGTAAGTGGAGAGTTTTTAACATAAAAAAACGTCTGAAAAATCAGACGTTTTTTTATTTTTAGTGGGCATCAGTTCCGTCAATTCCATGAGCGTGGCCATGTGCCAGTTCTTCTTCTGTTGCTGGACGTGTATTTAAAATTTCCACCTGGAAATCTAAAACTTTCCCTGCCATCGGGTGGCTAAGATCTGCTACCACAGCTTCAGGGGTAATTTCTACCACAAATGCCTGGAAATTATTTCCTTGATTATCTGTTAATGGTAAAATAGCACCTACAGGTGGCGTTCCTGATTCTTTAAACATATCAATCGGCAATTGCACAATAGAATCAGGGTGCTTTTCACCGTAAGCTTCTTCCGGCTGGATGACAAAGTCAGCTTTATCACCAGCTTTTAAGCCAAGGATATTTTGTTCAAATTTTGGAATCATCATTCCCACACCATATAAAAAGGTAAGTGGATTTTCGGCTGTTGTTTCTTCTACAAGAATCTTACTTCCGTCTTCTTCGATCGTATGAAGAATGTAGCGTACCGCTACAACATGATTTTTTTCAATTGTCATATCTTTTCTTTTTTTCGTGATGCTTTTCACGATTAACGTACAAATATACTGTTTTGAAATGATTGGCAACGCGATATATTAAATAAAGAAATCAGATAACTTTTATCTTCAATTTCCACGCTTTGTTTCATTTCGCTTTTTCTCTCTCAGCACAAAGAGATACAAGCTTTCCACCTTGGCTCTTGCCCATGGTGTTTTCCGGAGAAATTTCAACGAAGAACTGATACTTGGATTATCCGTAAAACACCGAATGTTGATCTTTTCACCCAGTTTCTCAAATCCATTATAATATTCTACCAACTCTTCGAGAATGGCATCCAGTCTTTTACCGTGTAATGGATCTTTAGAGGGTTGTTGCATGATTTTGTAAAAGTAATGATATAAGTTGAAATATCAACACTTTTCAATATATGGCATTTTATTGATGCTACTCAAAGTAAATTGGTTCATTGTTGATTATCTAACTGAATGACTGTCTGAATTCCAAGGGAGTCTGGTTGGTTTTGCTTTTAAACAACCTGGTGAAGGACTGTAGATGTTCAAAACCAAGTTCATATGCGATTTGGCTGACAGATAAATCTGTTGTAGAGAGTTTTTCTTTTGCTTTTTCTATAAGTCTGATTTGTATATGCTGTTGGGCGTTTTGCCCGGTTAAACTGCGGAGCATATCACTTAAATAACTTGGCGAAAGATGCAACTCATCTGCCATATATTGAACAGTCGGAATGCCATTAACTAAGGATTTTTCGTCATTGAAATAATCATCAAGAATAGCTTCCATCTTTTGTAATAAATGGGTATTAACGGTTTTCCTTGTCAGAAACTGTCGCTTGTAGAAACGGTTACTGTAATTCAGTAATGATTCAATTTGTGAAATGATGACGTCCTGACTAAAGTCGTCCAACCGCTCTTTCAGCTCATCATCTATATTTTTAAAAATACTAATAATAGTTTCTTTCTCCTTGGCAGACAGATGCAGCGCTTCATTCGCGGAATAAGAAAAAAAACCATAACGCTTGATTGTTGACGCAAGAGGATAGGTCAGTAAAAAATCAGGATGAATAATCAATGTATATCCCGAATGATCATCATTATTATCACTGTTGGAAGTTACTTGGTTAGGTGAAACAAAAAACAACCCGCCGTCGTCAAAGTCATAATATTGCTGACCGTATTTTAATTTTCCTTTTAAATTCTGCTTCAATGATATTTTATAAAAAACAGAAGTATGATGATCAGGCAAATCACTCACCTTCAAATGATTATGAACATTATTAATCAGACTTATCAAAGGATGCGAAGGCTTAGGCAGCCCGAGCATCCGATGCAAATCTATCAAAGAGTTATAATGGTAAGGAATTCCAGGATCCTGTTTCATTGGATAAATTTAGTAAATTCTCTTTGTTTGTTACCATGGAATTTCACCTGTTTCAGGATTATTGTCTACACAGAAAAACTTGCCTGTAGGTCCGTCATTATCGATAAGCGTATAACGGAGAATATGTTCCGCACCTACTTCTACGCTGCTTGTACCCAAATGATGATTAAAATCTGTAGCAGTGGATGGCGGACTGACGGCATTTACTTTAAAGTTTGTATCGCGCAGCTCAAATGCCAGAGCGACGGTATACATATTCAGGGCTGATTTTGAGGACTGATATACCGCTCCTTTTGCCTTATAATATTTGTAAGTTGGATCACTATGCAGCGTAAGCGAACCTTGACTTGAACTCACATTTGTAATGCGAGGCTCTAATGATTGTTGCAATAAATCAAAAAATGCCTGAGTGGTCCTGATGACTCCAAAAACATTTACTTCATAGACTTCTTTAAATTTATCAACACCCGTCCTTATCGCAGAATGCATGATAGGGGTATTGCCATTAAATTCTATTCCGTTTATTCCTGCATTATTAATTAAAATATCCAAAGAAGCCGTTGAACGGCCGATTTCAATACGCGCAGCATTCACAGATTCCTGATCGGTTACATCCAGTTGTATGGCTTTAACATTCTCATAACCTTCTTCTTTCAGTCTCCTTACAGCACCTAATCCGTTTTGCAGATCTCGGCTGCCCATAAAAACATAATATCCTTTTTCGGCCAGCTGTCTTGCCATTTCAAAACCAATTCCTTTATTGGCTCCCGTAATCAATACTTTTTTCATTTTTTATATGTTAAAATTGAATTACGAAAGTCGGAATCTAAGAGATTATTACTGTAACTATATTGCGGTATTTTGTAACAGAATCCTGGATACTATTTGCTTTTTATTTAAGAATGCTTAATTACTTCTATAGATAACTTCGCACTTCATTAAAAATAATTTGCGAACTTATTACAAAAAAACTCCATTGAAAATTCAACGGAGCTTTGATTTATAAAGGTTTAATAACCGGTAATACGTCTTTTCCAAACAATTCAATCGATTTCATCATAATGTCATGGGCAGGATCGCCAACATCCATATGTCCTATAAATCTTGTAATTCCAAAGATTTCTTTCATATAGGCTATTTTATCAGCTACCTCAGCAGGACTTCCGATAAACAATGCGCCCTCTTTACTTCTTCCTCCGTCATACTGCATTTTGGTATAAGGAGCCCAGCCTCTGGAAGCCCCAATTCTGTCCATTCGGGATTTATAGGTATGGAAATATCCATCAATTATATTCTGATCATTGCTCACAAAAGTGTGTGAATGAATGGCAATCTGCATGTTCGCGACATCATGTCCCGCCTTTTTGTATTCCTGCTTATAAAATTCAATCAAATTCCTGAACTGGATTGGCATTCCTCCAATGATCGCCACAACTAAAGGCATTCCCAATTGTGCTGCATTTAGAACTGACTGAGGCGTTCCTCCAACAGCTCTCCAGATCACGAGTTTGCCATCATTTTTAGCTCTTGGATATACCGTTTGATTCTGCATGGGAGCACGAAGCTTCCCGGACCAAGAAACATTTTCCTCTGAATTTATTTTTAACAGTAACTCTAATTTCTCATCAAAAAGCTGTTCGTAATCATTCAAAGAATATCCATATAATGGAAATGATTCTATAAAGCTTCCCCTTCCCACAAATATTTCGGCTCTTCCATCGGAAATCAAATCCAAAGTTGAAAAGTCCTCATATACTTTTACCGGCTCCGATGAGCTTAAAACTGTTACACCGCTTGCTAATTTTATATTCTTCGTGATACTGGCTGCAGCGGCCAATACTATTTCAGGAGATGAAACAGCATAATCCGGACGGTGATGCTCTCCCATCGCAAATACATCCAGCCCAACCTCATCCATCAATTTAACTTGTTCAAGAATCTCACGAATCTTTACTCCTGCATCTCTATATTTTCCTGTAGTCTGGTCGAAAGCCAAATCGCCAAACATTCCTATTCCTAATTCCATATTTCTGATTTTAGATACACAAAATTACAAGAACTCAATTTCAAATACATTGATGAATGATAAGAACTGTCTTATTGTTTAAATAAGAAATCCAGCCTTTCAGGCTGGATTCTTGTTATTTCTTCAGATATTGATCAAAATAATCTGTGACTTTCTGCATCAAATGCACTCTGTCTTTTCCAATCACATTATGTGGGTGACCCGGATACACAAAGTAATCTAACTGGATTCCATTGTCCACAGCTGATTTCAGGAACTTCACCGAATGCTGCCAAACCACCACATCATCCTGTGCTCCGTGAATCATCAGCAACTTTCCTTTCAGATTCTGAACTTTGTCCAAAAGATTAGCCGTTGCATATCCTTGCGGATTCTCCTGTGGTGTATCCATATATCTTTCGCCGTACATGATCTCGTACATTTTCCAGTCAATAACAGGTCCTCCTGCAACTCCTACTTTAAAAACTTCCGGATGACGAAGCATGAAACTTGTCGTCATAAATCCTCCGAAGCTCCATCCATGAATTCCCATTCTTTCCGCATCTACGTAAGGTAAAGATTTTAAATAATCTACTCCTTTCATCTGATCATTCATTTCAGTAGTCCCCAGATTTCTGAAAACAGCCTGCTCAAATTTTAAACCACGGTTGGAAGAACCTCTCCCATCCATCGTAAAGATGATATATCCGTTCTGAGCCATATATTCGTACCAAAGATTACCCGAAGCAGGGAAAGTATTGGTCACTAATTGCAAGTGCGGTCCATTATAGAGGTATACAATAACCGGGTATTTTTTGTTAGGGTCAAAGTCTGTTGGAAGAATGATTTTTCCATACAATAGAGTTCCGTCATCAGCTTTCAGGCTTACACTCTTGATCTCCGGTCTCTGGTATTTTTTTAACGGATTTTCAGCCGTAAGAATGTTACTTGTCTTAAAAGTATTGGTGTTGATAATATTGGCAATTCTCGGTGTATCTGCATTACTGTACACATCATACAGATAATTTCCATCTGTACTTAAAATTCCGGTATGCATTCCGTCTGCATTATCTAATCTCTGCATCTTGAAATTTGCCCAGTTGATTTTATACAAATGTCTTTCCAATGGAGTTTCCTTAGTAGAAGCAAAATAAATTTCCTTCTTTTTTTCATTAAACCCTAAAATATCGGTAACCAGCCAGTCTCCTTTGGTAATTTGAGAGATCAATCCTTTATCAAGGCTATAATGGAATAAATGATTATATCCTGTTCTTTGACTTTGCCAGATAAAATCTGTATTGGAATTCGGGAAAAACACCAACGGATGCTGTGGCTCTACATATTTGCTATCGGTTTCTTCAAAGATTGTTTTAATGAAATTTCCGGTAGCTGCATCATACTGATTCATTTTTAAATGATTCTGCCCTCTGTTTAAAACACCTACAAAAATATATTTGGAATCAGGGCTCCAGGTAATTGCCGTTAAATACTGATCTTTTTCACCTTCAATCTTTAAAAATGTAGTAGATTGATTTTTAATATTGAAAACACCAAGGGTAACTTCATGAGAAGTCTGGCCCACCATCGGATATTTTATATTATGATTCACTGCCGGAGTTACAGACCAGTCGATTATCGGATAATCTGCCACCATAGTCTGATCCATTCTGTAAAAAGCTACGCTTTCGGAATTGGGGGCAGGAAAAATTCCGCCATCGATTCCGAATTCATTTCTGTGAACAGATTGTCCACTGATAATATTCTCGTCTGAATCATTCGTTACTGCAATCGCCTTTCCGTTTCTGTTTACATATAGATTATTCTTTACCGTATAAGCAAATGTCTCATTATCTCCGAATACTTTCACATTAGCTGCTTCACTTTCTACTGAAACCGCATTCTTAATTTTCCAGTCGTTTCCGGATTTTTCTACCCAAACCATCTGGTCATTAGCATTGAAATATCCCTGAGAACCGTTGATGAATTTAATTTGCGGTACTGCCTTTAGTTTTTTGTCTGTAAAATGTTTGTTCAGCTGCGTAAGAGATACCAAAGTATCCCGTTTTCCGGTCTTAAGATCAGTAGTCAGATATCCTCCTTTTACAGCCTGGATATAGGATTTTCCATCTCCGGTCCATGAAAATTGAGAAATATTCTTCACTGCCAGATTACTTCTTAACCCATTTACTGCTTCTGCCATCGTAAATTTTTGAGTCTGGGCAACAACCGATCCACCCAAAACCAGCATTAATAAAGAAAGTCTATATAATTTCATTGCATAAAATTGAATCCATCAAAAATAAGAAATAAAAACCATCCGTTAAGAAAATGTTAAAATAAAACATTTATAAATGAGAATAATTCTTAACTTACTGATGAAATTTGCTGAAGGGTATTGTTTATTTATCTGAAGATAACATCATAAATAAAACTGAATATTGGATTAAAGATTCATTTCTTATCCTAAATCAATGTTTTATGGCTGTTTTGTAATGTACATTTGCATCATCAATAACAATAAAAAATAAAATACAATGGCAACAAAATGGAATTTAGATCCTACGCATAGTGAAATCACATTCAAAGTAAAACACATGATGATTTCTAACGTAAAAGGAAGTTTCAGAAATTTTAATGCAGAAATTGAGGCTGAAGATGATTCTTTCAAAAATGCTAAAACAACAGCAACTATTCAAACGGATTCTGTTTTCACCAATAATACGGACAGAGACAATCATTTAAAATCTGCTGAGTTCTTCAACGCTGAAGCTCACCCGACCATTACTTTTGAATCTCAAACTTTAAATGATACGATTACCGGAAATCTTACCATCAATGGAATTACTCATCCTGTCACATTGGACGTAGATTTCGGAGGAATCAACAAGGACCCTTGGGGAAATACAAAAGCAGGATTCTCTTTTGAAGGAAAGATCAACAGAAAAGATTTCGGATTGAATTGGAATGCGGCTCTTGAAGCAGGAGGTGTAATGGTGAGTGATGAGGTAAAAGTTGCAGGGGAATTACAGTTCGTAAAACAAGCATAGTTCTTTAACATTCATAGTAAAAGGTTCGGGGATTTCTATAAGCCTTGGACCTTTTATTTTTTACATCAATTTCGTTATGAACCTCAACGACTTACAAAACATCAGCACTCAATTTAAGAATACGCAACGGATGCCGGTTTTATTTCTTGGGCATGGTTCGCCTATGAATGCTATTGAAGAAAACCAGTTTGTCCAAGGATTCAGAAAAGCGGCACAGGAGATTCCGAAACCTAATGCTATTCTGTGCATTTCTGCGCACTGGTATACATCGGGAACTTTTGTGACAGCTATGGATATGCCGAAAACCATTCATGATTTTTACGGTTTTCCAAAAGCATTATTTGATGTTCAATATCCGGCTCCTGGAGATCCGAAGCTTGCCACAGAAACAGTTGAACTTTTGGCCCCTGTTGTAGTGGAAGAAGATCATAGTTGGGGATTGGATCACGGCGCCTGGTCAGTAATCAAGCATATGTATCCGAACTCAGATATTCCTGTGATTCAACTCAGCATTGATTATACTCAACCACCGCAATATCATTTTGATTTAGCGAAAAGATTGAATTCGCTTCGCGAAAAAGGTATTCTGATCATAGGAAGCGGAAATATTGTACACAATTTAAGATTGATAGACTGGAAAAACATCAACACGGTAGGTGCCGGCTGGGATTGGGCCATTGAAGCCCGCGAAAAAACCAACAACTGGCTTCTTGACGGAGATTTCCAGCATATCATTGATTATCAAAAACAGGGAACATTTTTGCAATATGCAGTTCCTACTCCTGATCATTATTTGCCTTTGATCTATACATTAGGTTTAAAAGACCAATCAGAAAATCTGACACTTTTTAATGATGAGCTGATAGGCGGCTCTCTGAGTATGACGAGTGTGAGAATAGGATAATAAAAAACCGGAAGATGGCATCTTCCGGTTTTTTATAAGTAAAATGTTGATTAAATTCTGTGAATAGAAACAACATGTGGCTGCCCATTAATTGGTTTATAAATTTCCACAATGGCTTCCCAAACCACATCTGCAGGTGGCATTGACGCTATACATCTGTAACGGTAGTTAGTTCCGTTTACCAATTGTGTAGATACCTGTTCAGGAGTATACTTTACCCCTACAAATCCATTCATTGCTTCGTTGAATACTTTTTGATCTTCCGGTGTAAGTGCATGATACTTTGTCCAGCCTCCTACTACTAATTCTTGTGTTGACATGATTATATTTTGTATTTAGTTCCTACTCATGTGGCTTTTCGGATTTCGCCCCGTTTTATAATGGTTTCTGGTCTCCATGATTTTTATTTAATGATCAATCTTACGATTGTAATTACATAACAAAGCTACTCTACCTATAACGAATATGTTAGAGTACATCTACTCATTTTTCTTCATTAGTAGAAATACTTAATTAACGAATCCCTTTATATTTGTACATAAAAAAGTAATGCTATCCGCGGATAGCATTACTTTTTATTATACATTAGTATTTAATTAAATCTTATTGAACCGCCTGCAAAACATTAATATTTCCATAGCCATAATCTGAATTGGGAGTTGGATAATAAGTAGCAGACTGCCTCATTTTATTCAGCACCTGCTCTCTGTTCCAAGATGGGTTTTTCGCCCATACCAATGCTGCGATTCCTGCTGTAGATGCAGTTGCTACAGATGAACCTCCTACATAATCGGTTTGGGCATTATAATAACTCAACACCGGAATTGAGCTTCCTGAAGCTCTTTCCATCTGATAGGTAAAATCAATTTCAGCTCCGGAATGGCATACATCACATTTCTGATTGGAAGTATTTTCTTTTACTCCTGTCACCGCCTGTGTTTCAGGCATCCACGCAGGGAAAATAACGCCAACAAAATTGGTAAAGCTGGTAGATGTTCCGCCTGCGCAGAAAATAAGTTTTCCTTTAGAATATGCATACTTTACAGCATCCTCAATTTTCCCAACGGAAAAGATATGCCCCATCGACATAGAAATAATTTTCACATTCGAATTATTGGCCAATTCCGTAAACGCTATTTTCACTCCGTTCTGTTCATGATAGCCATCCAAAACTACATTAGAAGCCGCTCTATAGGTAATGAGATTCGCATTATAAGCCACTCCTACCGGTTGGCCGAGATTATTTCTTGGCGCAGCCATTGCGGAAGCCATTTTTGTCCCGTGACCACATTTATCTGCAGAACCATCGTAGCCTGTACTCCATGGCCAAACAGAATCAACATATACTCCATTTTTACTGATCGTTCTTCCTGATGAAGAGCCATTGTTAAAACTGCTTCCCAATAAGCTTTGTTCTGAAGAAACTCCTGTATCTACCAAACCTATAGTAACTCCTGCTCCAGTGCTGTAGCTCCATGCACTTGTAATATTATGCTTAGAGAATGACCAGGGTGCTTTTGCATTAGGAGCAACGGTAGTATAATCTGCTGAATTCAGTGCTATGGATTCAAATCCGCATCCTGAGCTTCCACTGGATTTTGCAATACTTCCATTCAGATTATTTTCAATATCAAAGTAACGGTAATCTGCAGGTTCTACGTAACGAATGTTTTTCATGCGACGTAAAGCCACTATTGTTTCCTGTTTTTCAATGATCACATCTATCTGGTTAAGATACTGATCGGAGCTTAATAAAACCCTGTCCTGCTTTCCTTCGTGCTTTTTGATCACATCCAAAACTTCATTCTGAATAATTTCATTGTCAGACGAAAGACTTCTGTCAAAATCATTCTGGGAGGTTCCAAAACCGATAGAAGCCACTTTATTACCCCGGAAAACAGCACTCCAGAGAAGATGATCAGAGGACTGGCTCCATGCAAAGGAACCTTTGGTTTTAAGGGATTGATTAATTTCAGCGTTGATCTGCTTTTCTGTCAATGGATCTTTTTGTGTGACTCCAATTTCGGGTGATTCGTTCTGGATTTCATCCCTGGAACATGAGCCCATGATAAAAAATACCATAAGAAGGTAGAATACATTTCTTTTCATATAAAATAATATTTTTGATTGGTACCACCAAGATATCACTTTACATTGAATAACAGATCGTTAAAAGTCAAATCATCTTTATATTTATTATGTTGAAAATAATATTAATTACAATACCTTCTCAAAGCAAACACTGTTTTCAACTCCTACATACTGACCATAATTGGGAATGTTGCTATATCCGTTTTTCTCATAAAGAGCAATGGCTTCGGGCTGCTTTATGCCGGTTTCTAGCACACATTTTCTATACCCTGATTCTTTCGCCCAAACTTCCAGTTCATGCAGAATCCTGGAAGCCAATCCCAGGTTTCTTTTCTGAGGATTGGTATACATTCTTTTGATCTCCACGCTATCTTCATTAAATGGCTTAAAAGCACCACATGCCACAGCTTCACCATCCAGGTAAGCTACAACACAATTTTTCAAGGCATCAATGGTGTTGAACTGATGATAAAAAGCATGATCATCACCATCCCGAACAGCAAGATCTGCATCTAACAGTTTTACCAGATTTTGAAAATCAGCATCCGAGGAATCTATTCTTTTTAAGATCATTGTTTCTTGTTTTAAATATAAAAAGCTTCCATTGGAAGCTTTTTCATTATATCTATTAGTTAACTATAAACTTTCTCTCATTAATTAGTTCTGCTATCGCAAGCATATCTTTTCCGATCAGTCTGTCATCTTCCAGCTTAGCCACTTTAGAACGTAGAATTGCAAAATTCTCTTCAATAATTTTTGAACATTTAGCAGGTCTTCTGAACTCAAGTCCTTGCGCAGCAAACATTAATTCAACGGATAAAATATTCACTAAATTTCCAAGTACCTGATTGAATTTTCTTCCTGAAATACTTCCCATGGAAACATGGTCCTCCTGTCCCAAACTTGTAGGAATAGAGTCCGCTGAAGCCGGAAAACATAATGTTTTATTTTCCGTTACCAATGCTGCGGAAGTGTATTGCGGAATCATAAATCCTGAGTTCAATCCTGAGCTTTCCGTTAATAATCTCGGCAGTCCATATTTTCCTTCCAGTAGTAAATAACTTCTTCTGTCTGAAATATTTCCTAATTCAGCAGCAGCCAATGTTGCATAATCTAGCGGTAAAGCCATCAACTGCCCATGGAAATTTCCTCCGGAAATAGATTCTTCTGCACTTAGAACGATTGGATTATCTGTTACAGAATTCAGTTCCGTTTCTGCCATACTTTTAAGGTGTTCAAAAGCATTTCTGCTTGCACCATGAACCTGCGGAACACATCTCATAGAATAGGGATCCTGAACTCTTTCACAGTCTTCATGAGCTTTCATGTTTTCCGAATTCTTTAAAAATTTAAGCATTCTTGCCGCCACTTTTTTACTTCCCTCGAAAGGTCGGATTTCATGAAGTTCTTTTTTAAACGGACTTGCAGAACCTCTGTAAGCTTCAAGACTCATTGCAGCCGTCATATCTGCCAGGTCCAGTAAGTATTCGAATTTCTCTAGTCCTTTAATTGCATGTGCCAAAATAAATTGAGTTCCATTGATCAATCCCAGTCCTTCTTTGGGTCCTAAAGTAAGAGGTTCTAATTTATTTTTCTTTAGCACCTTTGCGGTATCTGCTACTTGATCACCCTCCCAAACCTGTCCTAATCCTAAAAGAGGTAATACCAAATGTGCCAAAGGAGCCAAATCTCCTGAAGCTCCTACAGAGCCTTGTTCCGGAACTACAGGAATAATATCTTTTTCAAGCATCAGGATCATTCTTTCGATCACATCCAAAGAAACTCCTGAAAATCCTTTTGATAATGCATGAACTTTAGCAATCATCATGATTTTTGAAAGCTCTTTATCAATTGGTTTTCCCACTCCTACAGCATGTGAGATGATCAGGTTATATTGTAGCTGAGCAGTTTCGTCAGCAGAGATTTTAGTATCACAAAGTGGCCCGAATCCTGTATTAATTCCATATACACACTGGTCGGATTCCACTATTTTCTTTACATTCTTTTGAGATTTTAAGATCTGATCTTTTGCAGCTTTGTTGAGTTTTGCTTTCCCCGGATTTTTACAGATTTCCAGCACATCATGAAAACTGAAAACATCTATACCATATATCATTGCTAAAATTTTGCTTAAAATTACGCATTTAACAATAATTGTAAAAACTAAATTTCAGGGTTGAATTTATTTTTCTGAAAGAAGTAATTTAATTTATTATTTTTACCGCTCTAATGAAAAAAATTAATAAACTATGAAACTTAAAGCTTTACTTCTTGTATTCTGCTTTACTGGTGCATTATCTTTTGCACAGGATAAGGTAAAGTATTCTAAAGAGGACATCAAAAAAATGGAAACTTATCTGTTTAATGAAGGTTTTACCACTCCCTCTCCAAAGAAAACATCAACGATCATTTTAAAAGACGGATCTACTCACAAAGGATTTTGCAACGATATCGATACTAAAAAGGGACAGATCTATGCCATTTCCATTAAAGACAGTATCACTAAAAAACCTGTAACTTTCAATGCAGATGAGGTAAGTGAAATGTATGTATTCCCAAGCAATGTGGAGAAAATAGCCAAAGTGGCTAAATATATGGGGAACATCAGAAACTTTGGTACTAAAAAACTGACGAAGAATACGACTAATGACCGCATTCATTTTATCAATCAAACGGTTTCTTTAAAGAATAAAAAAGAGGATAAGGAGTTTTTGATGCAGCTGATCAATCCTGAATTCAGTGATGTTATTTCTGTATATTATGATCCTTTTGCCAAAGAAACAGGAGGATTTTCTGTAATGGGTTCTCCACAATTAGGAGGTGGGGTGATCAAATCTTATTATGTGAAAAAAGGAGATAAAATTATGTGGCTTCATAAAGATGATTTTGAAGATAACTATGATTTCCTTTTTGGAGACAACGCGGAATTTGTAAAAAAATATCCTAAAAATTCTGTTAAATGGGATTATTTCAGTTTTCTGGTTAGTGAGTATACCGAGATGAGCAACGGATAAATTTCATTATATAAAATTAAAGCTGTAGGATTTTCTACAGCTTTTTTTATTCTTTTAAATCAGAGAAGGATTCCGTAATTTTGTTATATGAATCCTTCTTTAGAACTACAGCTCAAAACTTTACCTTCCGAACCTGGTGTATATCGATATTATGATAAAAATGACCAGCTATTATACGTTGGAAAAGCCAAAAACCTGAAGAAAAGGGTTCTTTCTTATTTCAATAAAAATCTTTCCGGATACAGGATCAAAATAATGGTAGGAAAAATCCAACGATTGGAAACTACCATTGTCAACAGTGAATATGATGCTCTTTTATTGGAAAATAATCTGATCAAGGAACATCAACCTTTTTATAACGTGATGCTGAAAGATGATAAGACGTATCCCTGGATTTGTATCAAAAATGAAGAGTTTCCGAGAATATTCCTTACCAGAAATGTAATCAAGGACGGTTCCGAATATTACGGGCCTTATGCTAAAGTTCGTCCTGCAAAGATCTTGCTCGATACAATCAAGCATATTTATAAGCTCAGAACCTGTAATTTAAATCTTGCTCCTAATAAAATTGAGGAAGGAAAATATAAAGTCTGCCTGGAATTTCATATTAAAAACTGCGCCGGACCTTGTGAAGGCCTGGAAAGTAAGGAAGAGTATGATGAGAAGATAGATGCGATCCGTGGAATTATCAAAGGAGATTTCCGAAAAGCGAAAGAGTATCTGATGAATCAGATGATGAAATATGCTTCCAATCTTCAGTTTGAAGATGCACAGATCGTCAAGGAAAGGCTAGATATTCTTGAAGATTACCAGGCGAAAAACACTGTTGTTAATCCAAATATCGATGATGTAGACGTTTTCGGAATGACCAGTGATGAAACAGCAGCATATGTGAATTTCTTTAAAATCCGGAATGGTAATATCATTCAGAGCTTCACTACGGAAATAAAAAAGATCCTGGAAGAATCTGATGAGGATATTATGGAAGAAGCCTTAATTGAAATCCGTCAGAAATTCAGCTCTGATTCCAAAGAAGTTTTGCTTCCGTTTCATTTATCAGTAGAAATTCCCAACGTGAAACTTATTGTCCCTAAAGTTGGTGACAAAAAACGGATCGTTGAACTTTCCGAAAAAAATGCGAAAGAATACCGTCTTGAAAAGTTGAAACAGGTACAGATAGTTGATCCGGAAAGACATACCAACAGGATTATGGCAGAAATGCAAAAATTATTGAGAATGCCTGTTGAGCCAAGACATATTGAAGGTTTTGACAATTCTAACATTCAAGGAACCAATCCTGTTTCTGCGTGTGTGGTTTTTAAAGACGGAAAAGCAAGTAAAGCTGATTACAGAATTTTCCACCCTAAAACGGTAGATGGTCCTAATGATTTTGCCACAATGGAAGAAGTCATTTATCGCCGTTATAAAAGGATGCTGGATGAGGGAGAAGATCTTCCGCAACTCATTCTGATTGATGGTGGGAAAGGTCAACTATCTTCCGCAGTCAAAAGCTTGAAATTATTGGGATTGTACGGCAAAATCACGGTCATTGGCATTGCGAAAAGATTGGAAGAAATTTACTTCCCTGAAGACTCTATTCCATTATATCTTGATAAAAAATCCGAAACATTAAAGATCCTTCAAAGAGTCAGGGATGAAGCCCATCGCTTTGGAGTGAAGCATCACAGAACCAGAAGAAAAAATTCTACCATAAAATCTGAGCTGGAAGAAATTCCGGGAGTTGGAGGAAAGACCATTGAGTTGCTTTTATCTAAATTGAAATCCGTAAAAAGAATCAAAGAGTCCAGTTTGGAAACATTAGAAGAAATTCTGGGAAAAAGCAAGGCCAAAATAATTTATGATTTTTTCAACAATTAAGAAAAAGACAATAAAAAAAGCTCTCTGTCGAGAGCTTTTTTTATTGTCTTTTAATATTTCAAATTTATTTTCCGGAAAAAACCTCTTTAGAGTATTCTCCGTTGGCCTGAGGAAGCTCGATAATAATATTTTTTCCCTCAAAATACCCGATCGTAGATTCTCCATTGGCTAGTTTTACCCTGAAAACATCTTTCTTTGCGGTAGCTTTAAAAGTGGCAAAAGGTACAGAGCTATTGGAGTCTGCAAGAATAAACTGAGTTTGATCTATCTGTATTTTTTGCAGATCAAGTTTACCATTGCTATATCTTTCAGCTTTTTTCTCAGCAGGAGAAGCTGGTGCAGCAGATGTTGAGCTTACAGTTGAAACAGGAGTAGAAGCAACAACTTCCTTAACTTCATTCACAGTTGTTGGTTGAGCTGTTACGTTACGCATATCAATAGGATTTGATGCCGGAACTGCTATTAAAGACTGTTGCAGAGCCTCATTATATCCTGCAACAAATTCTTTGATATTAGAACTTCCTTTAGCAGAAAGAATAACCTTATCATTACAATCCTTAAACTGCAGTAAAACTTTATTTCTTAATAAGCCACTGTCATTAAGAACATCTGCACTGATTACAGAACAAGGGTTATCTTTTACTTCAGAAGGCCAATCGCGTTTATCTCCAGGAATAATAACATATTTTTTCCCTTTCAACGATTTTTTCAAAAATGCTTCCAAACCATAATCATCCTTAAAGCTTGTAAATTTTTCAGGAACAGAAACATACGTGTAATCGGAGACTTTTTGCCCATATATCATCGTCAGACAAAAAGTTGATATAATGATTGATATCCTTTTCATTTATACAATATTAAATCTTTATACAAATATAGGCTAATCATTTCTAAACATTCCCATATCCAACTTAAGAGAGAAGAAATTAGAATAAAAATTAGATCCCCCTATTCCTGAGTTAGTAATTGCATAATCTAAAGTAAGCCCTCTATATCTGATCCCGATCCCTGCACTTGGCTGAAAAGAAACTTTTCTCTTTAAATCTTCAATATCGGTAATGGATTGGAATCTATTTACCCCTAATCTCACAAAAATCATTTTCTGATACCCGAGTTCAGCTCCGGCATAAGGGGTTATACTTGCAAAATCAGTTGAAATAAGTGCTGCAGTCTTGGCAAAATCTATATTTAATCCCGCTTCGGGAAGAACATATACACTGCTGTTTATTTCAAACAGTTTGCTTGCTCCTACATTAAGCTTCGGCATAGTAAGCTCCATCTTATCTTTTGGAGCTGGATTGAATTCTTCTCCATTGACAACAGTAGATAGTTCATCCTGATTAATACTCCAGAAATTAACCGTTGTTGTTGCATCACGAAGCATTCCTCCAAACTTCCATCCATTATCTCCTTTATAAATAGCTCCCACATCAAAACCAAAACCATAACCACTTGCAAACTTCCCTACATTCCTGTAAACTATCTTAGCATTCACCCCAACATCTAATTTGGGATTTCCTCCTGGATTGAAAGCATAAGAAAGTATGGCAGCATAATCTGATTGAGAGAATTTGGTGATCTTATCATAATCAATATTCCCTTCAGAATCGATCATTTGAGTGGTATTTAAAATATTATCAACTCCTAATCTCACTACCGAAACTCCAAAAACACCTGTTTCCAGTACTTTTGCATAAGCCAGATAATCATATTTTGCTATGGATTCAAAATATTCAGCGTGCATTGCCGCTCCTTGCCAGTCTTTTTCAATAGCCATTAATCCTGCGGGATTCCACATGGGGGAATAAACATCATCCTGATTGGAAATAACTGCACCTCCCATCCCCAGGCCTCTGGCTCCGGCTCCGATATTTAAAAATTCATTGGAATATTTTCTGATGATTTGAGATTGTGAAAATCCAAACAAAAGAGAAAATACAAGTAAAAAATATTTTTTCATCATAGAGTTGATGCTTAATTTAAGGTTCTTTGTTTTTTAGCTTTTATTAATCCGTTGGCAATAATCGCCAGTATCATCACTCCTGAAGCTATATAAAATATAGGGCTCATATGTTCTGATTCCCCAAAGATAAAAAAAGCTAGTATAATTCCGTAAACTGGTTCTAAATTAACTGTTAAAATTAAGGTAAAAGGCGAAATATATTTCATCAATTTCACTGATTCCAGCATCGGAAAAGCTGTGAAAACACTCGCTAACAAGCATATTAACGCCAAATCTCGGTAATTTATTTCATTTATTTGAAAAATTTGTCCAGTACATAAATAAAATATCAACAAAATGAACCATCCGGAGAAAATTTCATAAAAAATAATATTTCCTGAACTCGTTTTTCCAAACATCTTCCCATTAAAAACCGAAAAAATAGTTCCAAATATGGCACATAAAATTCCGTACAAAATACCTTCTTTATATTGAAATTCTGTTTTAAAGATCAATAGAATGCAGGCCACGATCACAATTCCCATAATTACTTCCGAAACGTCTATTTTCCGTTTAAAAATAACGGGTTCCAATATTGAGGCAAAGAGTGTGGATAATGATAGACAACTTAATGCAATAGAAACATTCGAAACTTTAATAGAGTAAAAAAAGCAGAACCAGTGAAGAGCCATAGCAACGCCAATGGCAGCCAATTGGAAAAATATCTTTTTAGAAACCTTAATGCTTTCTTTTTTATAAATCCTTATAAATACAAATAAGAAAATAGCAGCAAACAGCATTCTGTAGAATACAAGAATCTGTGCATTGGCATGAATCAGCTTTCCTAAAATTGCAGTAAACCCCCACAAAAAAACAATCAAATGCAACCTGAAAAGTGCTAATTTATGCATACTTCTAACTCTTTGAATTCTAAGACGCAAATTTACAAATAGGTTTTACAATACCTACAAAAAAATATATAATTCTATTGCCCTGATAAGGTACTACAAAGAATAAGGTTAACAAAAAAACCCTGAAAGTTTGTTCAACTTTCAGGGCCTTCAAATAATAAACTATTAAAAAAATAAACTAGGAACTTAGAGTATTTATATAGAGAATATGATCCCTATTACTCTGATGTAAAGTTAGAAAAAATATCAATTATTTAAAAATATTTTTTTGTTAAAAATTTCACAATTTTCTGAGAACCAATAATTTAAACAATCGTTTTAATTCGATTCAAATTCCTTATAAAAATAGTATCTTTAGGCGTAAAAAATTGAAATTGTATGGACATTGAATTCAACAAACGGGAAGATCAAAACAGATTAAAATTATCAGAAATTAATCGTTTACTTGCTGATATTAAAAAAGGAGGCGGAGAAAAAAGACTTCAAAAGCTCCGTGAAGAAGGAAAAATGACAGCAAGAGAAAGAATTGAATATCTTCTCGACAAAGATTCTGATTCCATAGAAATTGGAGCATTTGCCGGCTTTGAAATGTATGAAGAACATGGAGGCTGCCCGAGTGGAGGTGTTGTTGTGGTGATGGGATATGTTTCAGGAAGACAATGTATTGTAGTAGCTAATGATGCTTCGGTAAAAGCTGGAGCTTGGTTCCCGATTACTGGGAAGAAAAACCTGAGAGCACAGGAAATTGCTATGGAAAACAGATTGCCTATTATTTATTTAGTAGACTCTGCTGGTGTTTATCTTCCTATGCAGGATGAAATATTTCCAGATAAAGAACATTTCGGAAGAATATTCAGAAACAATGCTAAAATGAGCTCCATGGGAATCATCCAGATTTCTGCTGTAATGGGAAGTTGTGTCGCAGGTGGAGCATATTTGCCTATTATGAGTGATGAAGCTATGATCGTAGATAAAACCGGATCAATTTTCTTAGCAGGAAGTTACCTGGTAAAAGCCGCAATTGGAGAGAGTATTGATAACGAAACTCTAGGAGGGGCAACAACACACTGCTCTATTTCCGGGGTTACAGATTATAAAGCTAAAGATGACAAAGATGCTTTAGATAGAATAAAAAATATTATGAAATCTGTTGGTAGTACTGAAAAAGCAGGTTTCGACAGAATTGAAAGTTTCCCTCCAAAAGAGAATCCGGATAACATTTTTGGAATTATGCCGGTTTCAAGAGCTGAACAGTATGACACCTATGAAATTATCAAATGTTTAGTTGATAATTCTGAATACGAAGAATATAAGTCAGATTACGGAAAAAGTATCGTTTGTGCTACGGCAAGAATAGATGGTTGGTCGGTAGGAATTGTTGCTAACCAAAGAAAACTGGTAAAAAGCGGGAAAGGAGAAATGCAATTTGGAGGAGTTATCTATTCTGATTCAGCGGATAAGGCTACCAGATTTATTGCCAATTGCAACCAGAGAAAAATCCCTTTGATCTTTTTACAGGATGTTACAGGCTTCATGGTAGGTTCAAAATCAGAGCATGGAGGTATTATCAAAGATGGGGCTAAAATGGTGAATGCTGTTTCTAATTCTGTAGTTCCTAAGTTTACGATCATTACAGGAAACTCTTATGGCGCTGGAAATTATGCAATGTGCGGAAAAGCATACGATCCTAGATTAATTGTAGCATGGCCATGGGCAGATTTAGCTGTAATGGGTGGTGCACAAGCAGCTAAAGTTTTAGCTCAGATCCAAGAATCTACCTTGAAAAAACAAGGAAAAGAAATTTCTGAAGAAGAGCATAATGAAATTCTGGATACCATCTCTAAAAGATATCAAAAGCAAACAGAAGCAACATATGCAGCTGCAAGACTCTGGACGGATGCTATCATTAATCCTGTAGATACTCGAAAATGGATTTCCATGGGAATTGAAGCTGCCAATCATGCTCCTATTACAGAAAAATTTAATTTAGGTGTTATTCAGGTCTGATCTGAACAATTATCTATAATAAATAAGAAAGCCTCCCAAAATGTGAGGCTTTTTTATTTATTCTCCTTTTTCCTTTATCAATGTTTATGAGAAAAGAAAAGGCACAAAAAAACCTCATACAT
>NZ_RJTX01000004.1 GCF_003729955.1 Chryseobacterium daecheongense | reverse complement strand
TTCGTAATATTTATTGGTAATCTACTGATACACAAAACAAAAACTTTAAACTAATGTTTAAAGTTTTTAATAAATATTTCAGAGAATATAAAAAATGTCTAAAAATCCGCTTGAATCTTATATATTATACTTAGAAATTCAGCGAAGGATTTCTCTAATCCTATAATATCTCCGGACTTTAAATTTAAACCACCTACTCCAGATTGGTCTGATTTAATTTTCATAGATGATATCTGAAAATACTGATTAGATTCACCACTTTTCGGTTGGATCTTGATGGCAGAACCTAAAAGTTTTTTCGTTGAAATGGTGTACAGTTCTCCAGGTACAGTATTTATTATCATATATGATCTTGGAGATAAAGTATAATCTTTTCTGTTGATGCTTATTTTTTGATCTTTATCTGATGAAGCAAACAGATATAAATGTCCAGACTGGGATTCTAATTTTTCTTTTGGCAAATAATATAAACTTATTTTATAGTTTGATGGGTTGAATGCCTGTGAAGAGCCATCAATATTCTCAAAAGGTTTTAATGAAAATGTATTTGCACCAATTTCTTTTGCTTTTCTATATATTAATGAAAAGGTTAATGCATCATCTTTTGAGAATCCCTGGACTTCAACCTCGCCTAGATATTGTGCCTCTTTAATTTCATTACTAATCTTATACAGAAATTTATCTGTGTTGTCATTGGTCTTTTCAACTTTTGTTAAATAGACATTCTGAGCGCTGAAAAGCTGAATACAAAAAACTAATATGACAATTCCTATGTTCTTCATTATTTAGTAAGGATATTAATGCATTCTTCGAGGCTGGTTTCCCAATACTTAGGCTCAATTTTATAGACTTCTTCTATTTTGTCCAAGCACATCGTACTTCTTTTTGGCCTTTTTGCCGGAGTTGGATATTGTTCTGTGGTTAAAGCATTCAATTTAACCGAAGATTTTGAAAATTCAGCGATTTTCTCAGCAAAGTTAAACCAAGTGGTTTCCGGGTAATTGGAGAAATGGAAGATTCCAAATATTTTTTGAGGAGCTTCAATGATATTCATAATGGCTTCTGCTAAATCATTGGCATTGGTTGGCTGCCCGTATTGATCTGCCACAATTCCCAGTTCATCTTTTTGTGAGAACAGGTTAAGCATTGTTTTTACGAAGTTCTTATTAAATTCTGAATATAGCCATGATGTTCTAAGAATAATAGTGTGGGGATTAGCTTCCAGAGCAAGCTCTTCTCCCGTTCTTTTAGATTCTCCGTAAACACCAATCGGGTTTGTAAAATCATCTTCGGCATAGCAAAGGTTTGTTTCACCGTCAAAAACATAGTCTGTAGAAATATGGATCAATACCGTTTTATATTCTGCGCAGGCTTTAGCAAGAAATTCAACTCCTTCAGCATTGACAGCAAAAGCTTTTTCTTTTTCCTTTTCTGCAAAATCCACCGCTGTATAGGCTGAAGCATTGATACAAAAATCCGGTTTATTATCATAAAAGAAATCATTGACCTGGTCTTCATCTGTGATATCCAATGTTTGAGAATCAGTGAAAATAAACTCATATCTATTTTCAAAATCGGGAGCTATTTTTCTGATACAATTTCCTAATTGCCCGTTGCTTCCTATTATTAGTATTTTTTTCATGAATTTTTAGCGTTTTGAGATCTTAAAAATTTAACTCTTGCCTGAAATTCTTTCTGTTCCAGATCAACATAAAACTTATGAAAAGTTTCTTTGATATTCTCCGGATGGATCTCAGATTTTCTTGTTTTAACATTGAAATAGATTACCGTAACCCATAATACTGCGTGTATGGTTTTCTCATCTAAACTCTTCATTAAGATTTCTACTTTGGCAGTTCTATCCTGTATATCGATGGTTTTGCTGCTTATGACTACTTGGGTATTGTATCTTACTTCTTTCAGATATGCAATTTCGTTTTGTATTGCAATCCATGTGCAACCTGTCTGTTTTGTATATTCTTCATAGGTAAAACCATAGAATGTTTCCACATGATCTTCTCTGGCATTGAACATATAGTCCAGATATTTTACATTATTCAGATGTCCAATGGGATCACAATCGCTAAACCGTACTCTTACCGTGGTCGATACTTCTTTTTCCATACGGCAAAAATAAAAAAACCGCCTCTAAAAGAGACGGCCAGATGTATAAATCTTTGTTAATTTCCAAAAATTATTGGATATTCAATTCTTTTTTCACAGCTGCTGTAGCATCAGGGCCTGATTTGAACACAAATGCAGAAGAATTAGCATCCATGATGTAATCATAGCTATTAGCTTTAGCTACTTTGGTTACAGCATCGTTCAATTTTTTCTCGATCGGCTCATAAGCTGCATCTTGTTTTGCAACGAAATCTTTCTGAGCTTTGTCCTGCATTTGCTGGATTTCCTCTTGTAATTTAGCTAATTCAGCTTCTCTAGCTTTGTTTTCGTCAGCCGTTTTCTTAGGAGCTTCTTCAGTATATTGCTTTAATTTAGCTTGTCCAGCATCTGCTTTCTTTTTAATTTCAGCCTGCTTAGTATCTAAGAAAGTTTTTAAGTCAGCATCTGCTTTTTTCTTTTCAGGCATTGCATTAAGAACACCTATAACATCTAAAGTAGCAATTTTTTGAGCTTTTGCCATACCTACAGATACAACCATCATTACTGCTGCAAATAATACACTTAATTTTTTCATAATTGGTAAATAAATAATTTAATTTGTTTTTAGATCTTAAAATTCAGTAAAAGTTAATTACTTTTTACTTTTGCTATTAGTTTTTTCTTTTTTATCTGATGTTGATGATCCTTTTAATAAGATATCTAACACTTTATCTGTATAGTCATATCTTTTTTGAAGGAAAATAACATTAATGTTATTGCTTTTATCAAGAACTATGCCCAACCCATTTTTTTCAGACATTGTCTTTACCGCTCCCCAAATCTGATCCTGGAAAGGTTCTACCAGATTGGTTCTTAATTTAGTAATCTCTCCATTGGCACCAAAACGTAAACTGGTAGTGGTCTTAATATTTTTTTCCAAGTCCATTACTTCCTTTTCTCTCAGCTTCAATTGGTCTCCTATCAATAGAACTTTTTCACTTTCAAAAGCTGATCTTTTCTTTTCATACTCAGACTGAAGGTTCTGAAGTTCAGATTGCCAAGTATCGATCTGAGCATTCAATCTTGCTTCTGCCTCCTTATATTGAGGAAGTTTATCCAAAATATATTCGGTATCCACAACCCCAATTTTTTGAGCGCTGCTTATTCCAAAAAGCAAAAATAATACAAATGTGAAAATGATTTTAAAATTCTTCATATCATTATAATGATTGGTTCATTAAGAAGTGGGTCTTCCATCCTGAAGGATCGGTTCCAAGTACTGTTTTATCGAATCCATATGCAAAGTCAAATCCAATCAGACCAAATGCTCCCATATACACTCTTACTCCGACTCCGACTGATCTCTTTAACTGGAAAGGGTTATAATTACTCCATGAATTCCAAACGTTACCTCCTTCTGCAAATGTTAAAGCATAAATTTTAGCTGTCTGGTTCAATGAAATCGGGTATCTTAATTCTAACGTAAATCTGTTATAAATCGTACCTCCTCCTTTTTGAGTGATATCATCAACGGTTCCTCCATATGTAGAAGCATTTTCATATCCTCTCAACGGAATTAATTCTCTACCATCATATCTACCTCCGAAAAGTCCGGTTCCCCCTACATAGAATCTCTCGAAAGGCGGAGCTCCCAATTCTCTGTTATATCCATCCATAAAGCCCATTTCAGCAGAAGATCTCAATACCAATTTTCCAACGATTTCATTATAAACATCTGCTTTGAACTTGATTTTATAGAACTCCATCCACTTATACTTTTCCGTTGGAGACATTGTTGAGTAATCTTTATTGCTAAACAATGAGTAAGGAGGCGTAAGTTTCGCTGAAAGTTCTATGTTTGAACCTACAGTAGGGAAAATCGGGTCGATTCCGGCAGAGTTTCTGCTTAGTCCGATATTCAAACTGAAGTTATTGGCATTTCCGTAATATTCTGTGGTATCACCGAATTCGAATGGATAGTTTTTAAAGTTATATTTCTGGAACTGAATTCCGGTATATAATGAGAAATAATCATCCGGCCATTTCAAGAGTCTGTTCAGGCCTACTGAAGCTGAGAAGATATTTAATTTCTGTGCATTTCCACTAACATCCGAATATTTAACTCTGGAGTTGTTCAAACTTACTGAAAGTGAAGTTTGTCTTGTTCCGAACAACCATGGCTCTACGAAAGATATCCCGTAGTTTTGGAAATATTGTCCTGCCTGCGCCTGGATAGACAATGTTTGTCCGTCTCCTTGCGGAACTGGCTTGAAGTCTTTAAATTTAAGGAAATTCTTTAACGAGAAGTTATTAAACGTTAATCCTAACGTTCCTATGAAGCTATTCCCCCCATATCCGGCTTGTAACTGAACTTGTGAAGATCCTTTTTCCACTAATTTCCAGTTAATGTCTACAGTATTATCCTGTTGATTAGGATTAATATCCTGACCAATCTGCTGTGGATCAAAGAAAGACATCCCTGCTAAATCGAAATATGTTCTTTTGATATCACTTTTCGCAAATAAGCTTCCTGGTTTTGTTCTCAAAGCACGAAGGATAACGTGGTCATGAGTAGTAGTATTACCTTCCCATGTTACTCTGTTCCATGTTGCTTTTTCTCCTTCATTGATACGGATTTCAAGATTAACAGCATCTCCGGAAACAGATTTTTCCACTGGAGTTACGTTAGAGAAAAGGTAACCGTTATTCATATATACGGATTTGATATCAGAATCATCTTCTTTACCTCCGTCTTCCCCTACTTTCTTATTAAATCCAACAGCATCGTAGATGTCGCCTTTCTTGTATCCTAAAAGTCTTTGTAAATATTCTGTGGAATATACAGTATTACCCGTGAATGTAATGTCACCGATATAATATTGTTTACCTTCGTTCAGCTTTACATTGATCTCGTAATTGTTATTCTTATTTCTCCATACGGAATCCGAAACGATAGCTGCGTCTCTATATCCTAAAGAGTTATAATAACTAATCAGATTTTGTTTATCTTCCTGATATTTTTCTTCAATGAATTTGGAAGATTTTAGGATACCTCCGATACCGAATCTCTTTTGCTTAGTTTCTTTGAATCCTTTTTTTCTAAGCTTGGCATCTGTAATTTTGGTATTTCCTTCAAACTCAATGTGGTCGATTTTCACTCGTTTTCCTTTGTCTACATTGATCGTCCAGTCAACAAGTGAAGGGTCGTTTGCATTTACCTTATCCTGAATGGTAATTTTGGTATCGGCAAATCCTTTTTTAATGTAGTCTTTAGGAATATTTGTTTTAAGGCTTGAAATTAAATTTTGAGTAATCTTGGTACCTGGCTTCAGGTTATTATCCTTTGCCAATTTTTCATTTTTAGATTTACCAATTCCTTTTCCTTCAAATTTTACTTCTCCAAGCTCTTTTAAATCCTGTAAATAGAATCGTAAAACTACTGTTTCACCCTCTATACTTTGTACATACACTTCAACTTCAGAAAAAGATTGAGTATCCCAAAGTTTTTTGATGGCATTACTGATTTTTTGTCCGGGAATATCCACGTTTTCACCTTTAGATAGTCCTGTAAATCTTAATATTTGAGCTGGCGTGTATTTTTTAACCCCATCTACAACAATATCCTTAAGAGTGTATGTGCCTGTTTGATTTTCCGCATATACAGGATTATTCACTTTTGTGCTATCCTGTGGAGTTACCTGTCCATAAAAATGTGCAGAGGCAGCAAACATAATGATGGGTAATAGTCTAAACTTCATTTTATCGTAGTCTTTCTTTTCTTTAAAATTTTACTGGATTTTTATTTGTTCTCCGGTCATACCGAATCTCCTTTCTTTGTTTTGATAATCTACAATACATTGAAAGAAGATGTCTTTTGAAAAATCCGGCCATAGAACATTTAAAAATTGCAGTTCTGCATAAGCGATCTGCCAAAGAAGGAAATTACTTATCCTTATTTCACCGCTGGTTCTGATAAGTAAATCTACTGGAGGAAAATCTTTTGTGTAAAGATAGTTTTCGAATAATTTTTCATTAATATCCTCTACATTTACCTTTCCTTCCTTTACATCTGTGCTTATATTTTTAACGGCATTCAGTATTTCATTTTGAGAGCCATAGCTAATGGCCAGTACTAAATTCCCTTTTGTATTTTCTTTGGTAAGTTCTACCACACGAAGCAACTGTTCTTTTACCAACGGTGGTATTTTTTCTAAGTTTCCGATCACATGCATTCTTAAACCTTTGCTGAAGATTTCTTCTGCTTCAAGCAATAAGGTTTCCGCCAGCAGATTCATTAACGTATCTACTTCATCTTTAGGACGGTTCCAATTTTCCGAGGAAAATGTATAGAGAGTTAAATATGGTATATGGATCTCATTGCAAGCATTAATGGCATTTCTCACGGCATTAATAGCATTTTTGTGACCAAAAGTTCTTTCTTCGCCACGAGATTTCGCCCATCTTCCGTTGCCATCCATGATGATGGCTACATGTTTCGGTAAATTCTCAGAATTTATTTTATCTTTAATCAACGACATATTCATTAATCACAATAGCATGGAGGTCTTCCGAAAGAATAAGTAAGCCCTAAACTAAAGGTATTCATCCAATCTTTCGATCTAAAGTCTCCAACATTTCTTTCTCCTAGGAATGCATTTTCTCTTTCTTTGGAAACAATATAATAATTTCCGGACTGAAGCAATGACCCTCCAGTAGACGGATCCAAAATATCTGCATTATAAGTGGACTTCACATCTTTGGAAAGGATCTTACTATGATCCAACTGGTCCGTTAATGTATATCTGAAGGTAGCTTCAGCAAATATTCCCCAATTATAATTAAACTTATATTTTAAACCTACTCCAAAAGGAATCTGCATTACTGTCTTGGTACCTGTAGAGTATACCGGCGTTGTAGTGAAATCAAGCTCATTTAGCGGAGCCTGTGCCACACCGTCTGCATCTCTTCTAAAATCATTAACTAGAGTAGCTTTCGGAGCATCAAACATTAAAGCCCCAACCCCCGCGAAGATATATGGACTCGCCATACTTACTTGCTCATTATTTACAGGGAAGAAGTTATATTCAAACATTAAACTTGCCTCATATACGTTATTTTTCCCGTATGAGTTTCTGTTTTTTCTGTATTCTTCTTTTGCTACTTTATCATTAAACTGAACCTGGTTGTATCCAAGGTCTAATCTAACCGTCTGATAAGGATTAAAATTAAATCTATATAATACCCCTCCATAAAAAGGAAATCCCCATTCCGACATTCTATCTAAATCCAATGGCTTTTGTAAAATATAATTGGTTCGCCCTATATCAGCCACTAGGTTACTCATACCTAGACGAACTCCCAATTCATTTCTTTGTGCTTTAACACCTGCCATTGTCCCCAATATGGCAAGGAAGCTAAACAATAATTTTTTATTCATAAAAGAACATGGATTTATGGTTATTTTAAAATTTAATTTTTGCAAATATAAAACATTTTTATATTAATGATATTCTTAATGTTTAGTTAAAAATAAACAAAAAATAATAATTTGTTATAAAGTAAACGACAAAGTGACAAAATTATTCTTTTTCTAATAACTTACAACATATCTCGTATACAAAAACCCTCATTAAATGAGGGTTTAAAAATATTTATTTTTTATTAAATATTGCCTGCACTTTATTTCTTATTCTGATTAAAAGAGGTTCCTTATAGTTTTTATCTTCATCAAAATATCCGTAACCGTAACCATAGCCATAACCATAGCCGTATCCATAACCATATCCCTGCTTCACATTATAATCATTATATACAAGTCCTAAATGCTCAATTTCATTATTATGATATTTCTCTGTAATCATTTTAAGCATATATTTCTCTGTATACTCGTGACGAACTACATATAAATTAGCATCAGAATATTTCATCAGCTCATATGAATCCGCAACTAGCCCTACAGGTGGTGAATCTATAATAATAAAATCGTATTTGTCTTTCAATTCCTGAATGAAGTTTATATTTCGTTCACTCATCAAAAGTTCAGAAGGGTTAGGAGGAATTGGTCCTGAAGTGGCAACATCAAGATTTGGGATCCTTGTTTTATTGATAATCTGATCAATAGAAACTTCCCCTGTTAAATAATTGGAAATCCCATATTTATTATCAATTTTAAAGTCACCAAAGATTTTTGGTTTTCTTAAATCCATTCCCAATAAGATGGTCTTCTTATCACTTAACCCTAAAACAGACGCCAGGTTAATTGAAACATATGTTTTTCCTTCCCCACCAATAGAAGAGGTAACCAGAATGATTTTGCTTTTCCCGTTTTCATTGGATAAAAACCTCACATTCGCTCTGATTCCTCTAAAGGCCTCGGAAACGGAAGATTTCGGATGTTCCAGCACCGTAAGCATATTGTCATTATTATTATTTCCAATAACTCCTAATAATGGAATTCTTGTAGCACCCAACAATTCTTTAATATTTCTTATTTTATTGTCCAATACTTCTCCAATAAGTATAAATAATAATGGTAATAATAAAAGTCCTCCTACAATAGCCGCTTTCGTTCCTTTTACATTAGGCCCTATTGGAAGCTGTCCTAAGTTTTTAGCCGGGTCAATCACAGTAATGTCTGACTGATTGGTAGCCACTTTCATTTGAGCATCATTCTGTCTGGCAAGAAGGCTGTTATAAGTAGCCTCTATCATATTGTATCCTCTCTCTGCATCCAGATATCTTCTTTCTTTCTCAGGATATGACTCCAGATCAGTATTAGCACTGGAAATATCTTGGTTTAATCTATTGATCTGCTCATAATACCCGGTGTAGTAATTCCTTAAGGAATTGGAAGAAGCCAGTTTCGCATCATTGATCAGCCTATTGATTTCTCTCATGGGTTCAGAATTTGGTGTATAAATCTGAGCCATTTCTCTTCTCTTAAGGTATAGGGCTTTCAATTCGGAAACTGATGCTGAGAAAAGTCCGTCTTCAAATCCTGCAGCATTAGTGCTGATCATTTTATCAAAGTTCTGGGTCTGAAGAGTGTTTCTTATTGTATTTAATGAGTTGATTTTGCTCATTAAATCTGCTTTTTTAGCTTCAAGTTCTTTGATTTTATTCAAGGACTTTTCATCTCTATCCTTAATATCATATAACTTTTCCGAAGTTTTCAGGAAATTTAAAACCGAAGCACTAGAATCAAGTTTCTTTCTGATATCATTAATGCTTCCTTGCAGATAAGCATCTGTATTTTTATTGACAATATTTTTGTCCGCTAATCTTTTTTTCTGTAATTCGGCAACCGATTTATTCAAAAAGTTTACAGTTCCATTAAGATTATATCCTTTTTTAGTAATAATCATAATGGTGTTTATTTCTTTATCGAACTCAACTCCTATGGTAGAAACAATATCATTAACAGATTGGTTTACAGAAGTAAGTTTAACAATAATATTATCAAGCTTAATTTTAGCAGGCACAGTATTTTGTACCAGCTTAAACCTTAGATTAGGAGTTGTATACCACTCATTAACTTTTATAATTTTATTTTCCGGTCTACCATACGGGTTTATGGATTGAAATCCTTCGCTTTCATAGCTATATAAATTAGTACTTTGTCCTTCTTTAGGAAGTACCACTTCATAGGAATTATTCCCCTTAGGAATTAAGGTGATAGGGTAATCAATCTGTTGGAGATGTTTTTTATCTATCTGAAGAAAAACAGGAGAATCATCCTTATCCAGATAGGTAGATTTGATAGCCCCTTTTGTTGAATAGTTAACAAAAAGGTCCAGTTCTTTCACCAAAAACTCATTATGTGATCTTGAAAGAAGCATTTTCTTTAAATAGATCCCATCCTGATTTCCTCCCTGAGTCCAGATGAAATTAATGGATTGATTGGGCGTAAAGTAGCTTGCCGTATTATTGGAAACACTTAAAGAAAGGTTGGAAGCATAGATGTTCTGGGCATAATATTTACTATAAACCCAAGAAATGGCATATCCTATGAGCAGCATAAAAGCAAACCAATACCAGTTTTTAAGTATTCTCCTTAAAAAGTGCTCTACATCAAATAATGCAAAGGCTCCATATTTATCTTTCTGAGAATTATTTTTCTCCGCAGCAGTTTCTCTTTCTGGAATCATGACTAAAGATTTTTTAGGAGTAAATAAATAGACAGAGCCGTAGTAATTACAGAAACTCCTGTAGTTAAAGTCTGAATTGGATCTTTTCCAAATCCGTTTAAGCTTTTCGCTCTTGTATTCAGATAGATTTCATCCCCGTTTTGCACATAGTAGTACGGTGAATTCATTACATCTTCACGGGTAAGATCTATTTTTGCAATTTTGATTCCTTCCGGCAATTTTCTGTGGATTACAATATTTTTTCTATCAATAGTTCTGTTTAACCCACCATTAATAGCCAAAGCTTCTGTAACAGTAAGTGTATTTTTATGAGCCACTTTTTCGCCGGTCATTCCGGTTGTTTCAACATCTCCTAATATATAATAGGTAATTCCATCCGTATTCAGTCTTACTTCTGATTTTCCTTCCTGGAAATTTTCATTTACTTTTTCCTGAATCTCTTTAGTGACTTCTTCAATGGTTCTTCCTTCTGCCTTCACATAGCCAATTCCGAAAATATTGATATCACCATTGGAATCAACTTTCAATCCGTTAAAATAGAAATTGATGTTTCCGCCACCACTGGTGCTTGTAGCAACATTTGTAGCAGGATTATTTGTGGTTGGTGTTATTGTACTTCCAGATGTATTCAAGGAAGAATAGAACTGAGCAGCATCTCCTTTGGGAGTGGTAACGATATTAAGATTTAGAATATCATTTTTGGTAATTCTATAAATCGGAATATTGTAGGGAACCAATCCTTCTTCATTGATTACGAGACTTTCATTAGGCTGCATATATCTTACATCTTTGGTGGTGATGCACGATGTAATGAACAAGGGTAGTAAAAAAAATAAATACTTATAGCTCTTCATCATATTTCAATGTTATTTACAAAAATAAAAATTTAAATGGTTAATTGTTATTATTTCTTAAACGATAAATGAAATCCGGAAGATAAGCTCCTAAAAATCCTAATGCAAGAATAATTATTAATAATAGATTTACATTTATATGCCTTAAATAATAAGCAACGGTTACAATAAAAAGGTAATACACTATAATATAAAAACTGGATCTTCTGTGTGTAAGATCAAGCTTCAGCAATTTATGATGAATATGGTTTTTATCAGCATCAAAAGGAGATCTTTTATTAATGATTCTCACGATAATGACATTCAGTGTATCAACAATAGGTAATATTAAAATCGCAACAGCCACTGCAGGGGCAGATTGCAGGTGATACCTCGGTACATTAGGCAAAGCTTTATCTATAAAGATATCTATAAAGCAAACAGAGGTAAATGCAAGCAAAAACCCTAATAACATAGAACCTGTATCTCCCATAAATATTTTATTGGTCCTATAATGTGATAAATTATAGTACAGAAACGCCAAAACTGCTCCGATGATAATCACTGATAAAACAACCAAAGGATAATTATATTCTCCTAAACGATAATAGCTTATCCCAAAAAGAGCGCTGCATATGACGGAATATCCACCAGCAAGACCATCAATTCCATCAATAAGATTGAATGCATTGATCAGGATAATAAAAGTAACAATACTAAATAATATACTTATCCAATAATTCAGCTCATACACTCCAAATATTCCGAATAAGCTTCTTATCCTTATGTCTGACCCTATTACCACAAGTGATGATACCATGATTTGCGCCACCAGCTTTTTATAAGCCCTCATCACCACAATATCATCCATCACTCCAATGTACAGGAGAATGACTAAAGAGGCAAATAAAAATTTGTAAAGATCAAAAAGTTCATACGCGAAAATAGAAGCGCAAATTCCTATGGAATAAAAAATAGCAATTCCACCGAGATTAGGGATTTTTCTAAGATGGGAACTTCTTATACCCGGCTCATCCATAAGGTTTTTTCTTCTGGAGATCTTAACAATGGTAGGAATGGAAAAGAAAGTAATTAGAAAAGAAAATATAAAACCCAGGCCTATTTTCACATAAAAAATAGGGATTCCACTCTGAGTTAAGAACAATTCAAAATTCTTCATTTTTTTATTCGAGTACTTGCTTGTTCCGGTAAAAAAGATACACCATGAATTTATAAAAAACCCAATCGAAACAATAGTACCTTACATTTGTGTTTTACATTAATTTTCTTATCAGCTTCTTTTGTCCTGCAAAATACAGCAGATAAAAAATCTTTTTTTTCAAAGGCAAAGATAAAAGATAATTCCTATCAAAACGATTATAGTTTAAGATATCTTTAATTTTTATACCTCTTTGTGTTATAAAATTATTAAGCCGAACTGCCATTTCGTAGAAATGTTCTTCTTCTTTTACAAAGGCTAAATAGGCTAAAAAAGAGTATACTCCTTCAAAAATCTGAAAATTTTTAAGTTCCTGTAATTTCTCTGAGTATACGGATTTTTTAAAAACTTCTTCCACATCTTCCACTGCTTTTAACATATCCAACCCTTTTTTGGTATGCGTCTTTGTAATGGAATCGCTGCGCTCCAGATATTGGTAATGGAAATTCTGTGTCTGTGCGATGGTAGTACATTCCAGTAAAAGTTGAGGGACTAACTGGATGTCTTCAAAATGAATTCCCTTTTTAAACCTTTTATCTGCGAAGAGTTCTTTCTTAAATAATTTATTGCAGGCAAAATAACTGATATCCGAAAATACCGAAAAATGCTTTTCAAGATCAATTCTTTCCGGCAAATTGGGAATCTGGGTGAGTTTTTGAGTCACATTTCCATATTCATCCACCTTTTGAATATTGCAGATCACCATTTTCGACTGGTGTTTTTCCGCCAGGTTCACCATTTCTTCGAACATGGTTTCCGTAACGTAGTCATCACTGTCTACAAAGCCGATATAATCTCCGGTCGCCCTGTCAATTCCAAAATTACGGGCATCACTTAATCCTCCGTTTTCCTTTTGAAAGGCTTTTATCTTATCGGGATATTGTTGAGCATATTCCTGAATGATATGCCCGGAGCTATCTTTACTTCCATCATTGATAACCAGGATTTCTATTTCCTGCAGGGTTTGATTGACTAAAGAATCGAGGCATTTGGCCAAATAATTTTCGACATTATAAACAGGAACAATGATGGAAACTTTTGAGGGAACGTTTATCATACATTATATTTTCGTCAGTCTTGCGCTTAGCCATCCTTTTTTGGCTTCATCGAAGTCTTTTCTTGAGCAGGGAATGCAGTTTTCTATATTCTCATCATCTCCGAAATACCATAAATTGCTGAAAGTATCACGTTTGAAAGCATATTGCCTGTCATCAATCAAAACATAAAACACTTCATAATGCCTTTCTTTTGGATGTGACTTCTGGATATTGATTCCTTCGATCAGATACCAGATCATTTGTGCTAAAAGCTGATGATTCAACTGATTCTCAGAATAAATATTATAATTGAAAATACCTACTGACTTAAGATTTTCACTTAAACCGATCTCTTTCATATAGGCACAGATCTCTCTTCTGTTTAATCCATTGACTTGTGGATTCATGGAAAAGGCATCGCTGAAACTTTCAATCGCATCGCAGTTTACTGTCACAAGATCCGCTTTTCTAAAGAACGGCTCCGTTTTTTCCGTAGAGTTCATCATTTCTGCTAAACGGATGATATCAAACTCCACCTCTTTGATTAGTTTTACAGAATCAACTTCATTCAAATGTTTTTGATATCCTAAATGATGGTAATTTTTGATGGAAAAATTCTTAGCTCCAAAAATTTTACTTAAAAAAGTATGTTCATTAATTTCTTCTCCTTGTTTTAAGGAAATGATATTGCTGATCTGAGTATAATTAATATTCTTCTGATGAAAGTTTAATGCAGAGAATAATGAAAAAGCAAAATCATTGGATCCGCCAATAATAATTGGGATCGCCCTGTTGTAATGACATGCAGACAATACTTCCTGTAAAATATAATGGGTATCCTGAATACTTTTCCCGGAAACCAGGTCGCCCAAATCCACTATGGGAATTTCAAAATCCAGCTGCGAAAGTCTGTAAAATTCTTTTCTCACCGCCGTAAAATCCTGAACTTCGGCCTCACCATTCGCGCCTCTGTAATCTGAAACAAAAAGAAGGACAATGCTGTCTTCTTTTATTTCCTTCGTGATCCTGTTTCCGATCTGCCAGTTTTCAGTTTTAAAATTTCTTGGTGAAATGATAAAATCTTCAAAATCCATATTCTTTAATTTGAAAATTTAAAATGTGATTATTTGCTATTTTACTTCTGTGAAATGGGGTTCTGCTTTCCAAATCCTGTATTCTACATTTATATTTTTAGGAACATAATATCTGTAGGTAAAAATACTATTGTACTCTATGAAGATAGGGTTAGAGCTATATATCTTTTTCTGCACTTTTTTGGAACTGCACGTTCCGCTCCGCCCGACCACAACCTCGTAATTATTCTCATCGATCACATAATAAGGATATGCATGGGGAGGCTTAAGATAACGTGTCTCAAAATCCGGCAACGTAAAGCTTCCTTTTTCACAATCCAACATCTCATGCATCATGCTAAAGTTGACTTCTACTTTATAATCGACTTCATTTTTAATGTTAGGGAGCTTTATATCCACTCTTTTAAAACCCTCTTTGGGTTCCGGATAAGTAACTTCTTCCTGACCAAAGGCATAAATTCCTGTAACAAGTAATACGAAACAAAAAATCCTTACCATTCAAAACATTTTCCGCAAACATACAAAAACCTCATCAAAATCAATCTTCTTATCATCCCATAATTCATAAAAAAGCCATTAACAGGTTATGTTAATGGCTTTTTTATTGTATCGTAAAGTACTATTTCTTTTTAGTTGCAGCTTTTTTAGCAGGTGCTTTCTTAGCTGTTGTTTTCTTCGCTGCCGGTTTCTTTTTCTCAGCAAATGCATTTTTATCCTGATCCGTGATCCACTTTTTCACCTCATCCAAAGAAACTTCTTTCAATTCTTCCGCTGCATATTTCGTATCGTCACTTTTCTTCGGAATTTTGAACATGCCTTTTCCGAATTTGATGAAAGGTCCCCATCTTCCGTTTTCAATGGAGATTTTTTCTTTCTCCCACTGTTGGATATACCTGTTGGCTTCTTTTTCAAGTTTAGCCTCGATCAGTTCATTGATGTCACTTTGTGAAAGGTTTTCGAAATTATATTTTTTCGGAACGTTCACGAAAATATCTTTGTATTTGATGAATGGTCCGAATCTTCCAGTGCCTTTCGTCACAGGCTCACCTTTAAAAGTAGCAATCGGAGCGTCTGCTTTTTTCTTTTCATTGATGATTTCTTCCGCACGTTGTTGATTTACGGATAAAGGATCTTCTCCTTTCGGAATGCTGATGAATGTTTCTCCCCATTTTACATAAGGCCCGAATCTTCCTACTCCTACAGAAACGGGTTGTCCTTCAAAATCATTCAGATCAAAAGGAAGCTTGAAAAGCTCTAAAGCCTCTTCCAATGTGATCGTTGCAATATTCTGTCCCGCCATTAACGAAGCAAAAACAGGTTTTTCCTCATCATCCGTCTCTCCGATCTGAATCATTGCCCCGAATCTTCCAATTCTCGCGTGAACATTTTTGCCCGTTTTAGGATCAATTCCTAATAATCTATCTCCTGTTGCGCGGTCTGCATTTTCTTCTACATCTTCAATTCTCGGATGGAATTTAGAGTAGAAATCCGTCATCATCTCTTTCCACTTCTGTTCTCCGTTGGCAATCTCATCGAAACCTTCTTCTACTCTTGCCGTGAAACCATAATCCAGGATTTCTTTAAAATTATCGGTAAGGAAGTCATTTACGACTTCTCCTATATCTGTTGGTACAAATTTATTTTTATCGCCTCCGAATTTTTCTTCAAGAATGGCTTTTTTGATTGTGCCTTTTGCCAAAGACATTTTGAGAACCTCACGGGTTTGTGGTTCTATCTCACGCTTATCCACATACTCACGGTTCTGAATAGTCTGAATAGTCGGTGCATAAGTAGAAGGACGGCCAATTCCCAGCTCTTCAAGCTTTCTTACCAATCCCGCTTCCGTATACCTTGCACTCGGCCTCGTGAATTTCTCTGCTGCAATGATGGTTTTATAGTTTAAAACTTCGCCAACTGCTACTTTCGGTAATAATTTCTCATTGTTTTCTTCATCATCTTCTTCCGTTTTAACAATTCCGTAAGCTTTTAAGAAACCATCGAAAATGATTACTTCACCCTGTGCTTCAAATTGTTGTGGCAAACTTGGATTTCCGATCTCAATAACCGTTTTTTCAATTTTAGCATTCGCCATCTGAGAAGCCAGTGTTCTTCTGTAAATCAATTGATACAATCTGTTCAACTGGTTATCTCCAATACTTTTTACTGAAAAGTCTGTTGGACGAATCGCTTCGTGAGCTTCCTGTGCTGAAGCGGATTTGGTGGTATAATTTCTTGGTGCAGAATATTCTGCCCCATATTCTGATTGAATTTGTTTTTTTGCTCCTTCAATTGCTTCCTGGGAAAGATTTACGGAGTCTGTTCTCATATAGGTAATGTGCCCTTCCTCATATAATGTTTGCGCCAGACGCATCGTGGTGGTTACATTATATCCAAGCCTTGAAGATGCCTCTTGTTGAAGTGTAGAGGTGGTAAAAGGCGCAGAAGCCGAACGTGTTCCGGGTTTTGTTTCTACATTCAGAACTTTAAATTCTGTTGTTTTAGCTAATTCAAGAAATCGTTCCGCCTGCTCTTCTTTCTCGAAATCTTTTTTCAGCTTTGCAGCAATTTCCTGTTCATTCTTATTCAGGAAGATCCCGTCTACCTTAAAGCTCGCTTTCGGAACAAATTCACGGATCTCTTTTTCTCTTTCAACAATTAGTCTTACGGCAACAGATTGCACTCTTCCCGCAGATAATCCCGGCTTTACTTTTTTCCAAAGAACCGGAGACATTTCAAAACCAACGATCCTGTCCAGTACTCTTCTTGCTTGTTGAGCATTAACAAGATTTTGGTCTATATCCCTTGGGTTATCAATGGCCTTTAGAATAGCATTTTTGGTAATTTCATGGAAGACGATTCTTCTTCTGTTTTCCGGTTTTAACTTCAATTCATCTGCTAAATGCCAAGCAATAGCTTCTCCTTCACGGTCTTCATCGGAAGCCAGCCAAACCACATCAGCTTTTTTCACGGCGGCTTTCAGTTCGGTTACCAATTTCTTTTTATCTGCCGAAACTTCATAATCAGGATTGAAAGTGGCCAAGTCAATCCCCATTCCTTTTTTAGGTAAATCCCGGATATGCCCGAAACTGGATTTCACTTCGAAATCTTTTCCTAAATATTTCTGAATAGTTTTTGCTTTTGCCGGAGACTCTACGATTACTAAATTTTTCGACATTCTAAAAAATTTTTGCAAAAGTAAAGTTTTTTTATCAGATAGATTTTTTTAATCACATTTTATTTAACAATTCTAAAGGGGCAATGAAGATTCTATATAGGATTCCTTCGAATGTAAATCCGCTTCCCGACATTTCAACCCTGTAGATTAACGATAATATAATAATGAATAATGTAATATAAAATTTCTTGTTGATCATAATAGGCTCATACGCAAATAATGAGTCTCTCTTCCGCAATAACAGAGCAAAAAGCACAATCATAAGCATCATGTGGATATACATCCATCTGCCCCAATCGATAGCCAGATAAAACAGCGGCAATGAGAATAAAAATGCACCTCCCAATAAAATAGATAATAACTTTCGGCTGTTTAGATATTTTAAATAATACCCTATGTGAAACACGCTAATTGCTAAGCTTATGAAATACAGCCTGTATTCTTTGATATGTTCTCTAATATATTGCCTTTCATCAATATCCCAGTAAAAAATTCCGTAAGTGGGGTGTACTCCTCTTTGATTCAAAAGTTGGAGCGACATTCCCTCGTTTACATTTTTCCCGAAAAGAATAATCAAAACAGCCGGAATACCCGTTGCAAGAAAATATTTAAGATATCTTTTAATCTCAAGCTTTCCTGTTTTTACATACAGTGCAATTGCAAAATAGGGGACATAAAACAGGGCAACCTCATGCAACAAGATACTGATACATAGTAAAATACAAAAGATGTATTCTTTATATTTTGAAAGCCTATCTTTATCCAAAAGATAAACAAACCATGTGAACAACAGAAAAACAATAAATTCTTTCTTTCCGACATAGGTAACCGTATTTAAAAGTCCTATAAAACCGATAGAAGAAAGTAATAGTGATAAATATAATAGGGTAGTAACCTTATAACGTATAAGTTTGGTGTAATACCAAAAGAATAATAAAATGATAGAAAACTGACAAAAATACACCAAGTAATTGAGCCCAATCCCCGTGATATCCTGCAACAGAAAAAAGAAACTTCCCGAAAGCCCTCTTCTTTTAAAGCCTCCGTCCTGGTAATTGATCAGCCAGTCAGCAAGAATATAGCCATCATCCTTAAAATTATAGATGTAAGTAAAGACAAGAGTATAGACAGCCGTAGCAACAATAAGCAAATAAATAAGAATCTTACTATTGAAGTATTGTTCGACTTTTTGGAACTTCATACGTGTGTTTTTAACATTAAAAAATGAAAAGAAACATAAAAGCTGTTCCAGTTCATGTTATATATTCATCATTTTGAATTTCAAAAATATGAATTTACACGTTTCTGAACACTACTTTTATGTTTCTTTTACACAAATAGTATGAAACTCCTGTTATTCTTTTATGATTTTAACTACCGTTTCTTCATTGTTAATTCTCATTAAATAAGTTCCTGTAACCAATGCTGAAAGATCAGTCTGTTTGTTTTCAAACTTCCCTGATTTTACAAGCTGGCCGGACATATTATAAATCTGATAGTAATATCCTTTTTCAACTGAAGCATTAATATACAATACATTTTTGACAGGATTTGGATAAACCGTGATTTTATTTGCCTTTATCTTATCCCCAATTTCTGTTTTGCTTAAAGGAGCCGCAGCTTTAGTTGCCGGAAGTGAAGTTATCTGCAGTTTTGGAACTACCCCTTCTTCGTTTCCATTAGCGTCATATTTTATCTTAACGCAACGGCAGCTCATTCCGAAATAAGGATCGTTATTATCATGGAATGCGATGATACGGTTAGCTGACGAAGCGGCATCAAACAAAACATTAATAGGTCTTCCTATATAATTCGAATTCAATGCGGCTGTCCATATTCCGGGATACTGAAAATTAATGAAATTGAACGTTCCCTGTGCAGTCTGATTCCCCGTTACACTTCTGAAGCCTCTGGAACCGGAATTCGGATAATTCCCTATTTTATAAGAGGCATCGTTGAAGGTATATCCTATGGTAGAAGTGGTACTCGGATTTCTGACACGGATACCTAAATAATCATTAATAATACTATAAGAGGTCGCCACATTCTTATCCTTTTTATAAAAAGGAGTTAATCCGAAATCTTTATTGGATACAATAGCAACGCCTGTCAGATCCGGAATCCTCCATCCCGCAGGACACGGATCGAAAGGTGACTTTTCTCCACCTCTTCCCCATCGGTCCGGAGCAAGATTAGGTTCAGGAGATAACCAGTCTGAACCATTGGTATAATTTGGGACGGTGCTGTTATAGGGTGCAAATGTACTCGGAATCATATATACTAATGGATTACCTACAGAATAAGCAATCACTTTAGCCACTTTTTCTGAAACTTTATCTGAAGCCTGCACATTAGCTGTACCTGCATAGGTATTGTAAGGAACAATATAATTTCCTGACATATTATTATACGCAGATGCTAGTAAAGTAGAATACGTTACAGATCCACTCGCCGTCACATTACCTAAGAAAATATTATAAGAGGCCCTGTTATCCGCAAACTGGAAGACAGGAAGCGGATCCTTTCTGCCCCATTGGTAATGTAATCCGGTTGCAGCTCTGATCTTAGCAAGTTCAGCCGTAGTAGGTGTAAACGGATTTACCACTACCGGGAAAGCATCCGTCGCTCCTAAATTTCTGTCCATGAACTCTGTCTGGAACACATTATCTGCTTTGTTCACATAGTTTACATAATTGGTAACAGAAGTGTTTGGAAGCTCTGTGGTATACATATTAGATCCCACCGGAGTATCTGTTACCCAAATATGCCAGCTCCAATAAACAGGATTAGTAGTATTTTCATTATGAAGCGTAATTACAGCATTCCCACTCTGATTAGGTTTTATTTCAACCAGTATTTTAGTATTTACAATATTATCTAATGTTCCCGGAGAAGGATTAACCATGGTCACTTTATTGATCAGTTCTGTATTGGTAGACCAAAGAACATTAGCTTTTAAATTACTAAAGCTTGATGAATTAAGGATCATCTTATTGTTCAAAAGTTCACTTTGAACAGAAAATGCTTTGCTTACAGGAATTTCAACAGTAGAAATCACTGTATTTTTAACAATCTGATAAGTATTGGGATGATCAATTCCTTCTTTGTATTCGCTCGCCGGAGCTAAATATTCTGTAGGAAAATTATAGTTATCTATTACATATAAAGGGTCTTTTATACATCTGCATCCCGCTGCATTAGAAGTTGGTCCAGAAGATAAAGGAGAATACCAGTATCTCCCCTTTACATCCGGGAATCCTGCATCAGGAACATCGGTTTGCCCTTTATCCGGAATCAGTGATAATGCTCTTGCTCCAACAGCCGGAGTTGCATCAAAATGTCTCGCCATAGTTGCCGTCCATAAAGCCGTCTGATGCTGATCCGTATATTGCCCGTTATGGAAATTCAGAAGAATCTGTCCTGTTCCCGGAAAAATCCCCATATTAAATCCATTTACATTAGATAAATCAAATCCAAAATTAGGGTAGATCTTAAACCCTTTCATGAAAGTTGGTGTTGAAGTATCCGTTGGTTTTATAATATGATAATTATTGGATTCAAAAACATTTTTAGATGTATTGGTTCTTACGCCAAAAGGAGAAAAATCAATTCTCACATCATCCACATAACTTGCTGAGGCAAGATTGGCAACCAATACAGAAGGAATCCTCCATCCGTTGGGACAAGGATCAAAGGAAGACTTATCTCTATAAGGATTGGCATTATTGTCATCATTATAATTGGCTGCAACCAATCCTTTTGAATTATCTGACCATAAATTGAGTTCGCTAAGCTGGTTCGGTGCTAAACCGGCAAATGTTCCAAACCAGTTTACCGGCAAATTGGCATTATTGCTATAGTAAGCCGGTCCAGAATTATCATCTTTATTGACATAAATGAGACTTAGAGGGTTTTTCACCGACAGCCTTATATTATTGGTTACATTAGCATTTGATAATAAAACAAATCGTCTGAGATCATCAATCTTGACAGCATTAACATTATTTACCGCACCTCTGTGTCTCACTCTTCCAATAGAACCGGAAACCTCATAAAAATCATTCCCCCTCCAAACCAAAGGTGGAATAGGGTCTTTTCTGCCCCATTGATATAGCAACCCAGAGTTACGGTTCCAGTCAGATGCAGTAATAGAGCTGCTTATGGCTCCCAAATTTCTGTCCATCCATCCCCAGTCTGTATCCGGAATCGGTTCAAGAGTACCATCACTTTTTTCTCTTTTAAGATTAGTGAAACTTTTATATGTAGATCCATTGGAAGGATCATCTGTTACCCAAACGTGCCAACTCCAGAAGATTTCATCATTTACTCTTAGAACAATAACCGCATTTCCTTTTTTAGATTTATTAACTGGTACTTTTATTTTGGCACTAGGCCCGGAATCCACCATTTCCAAAGAATATCCTTGTCCGGATTTTATCAAACCATGAACATCTTCCCACAATACTTCTGCTGTAACTTTTCCTACAGGAATTCCGCTGCCTTTGAGGTATTTATCCTGTTCCCACATAGCATAAGCTTTTCTTACGGGAATATACAATCCTTCATTATTTTGAGCAGGATCAAAAATGTAGCTGTTGGGAGCTTTTGTCCAATCCTGAGCTATGGCCTTACCGGATGCTGAAGCTGTAATTAAAGTGTCAGAAGGTTTCCGATAAAGATCAGGAGGTTGTTTACATACTGAAGAAGCATCGTTGATGGCTGCATTGCCTGTAGAATAGGCCCATACCGATGCAAGGCAAAAAATTGCCGTTAGGTTTTTAGCTAAATTATTCATATCCTTAAGTTTGTGCTGTTATCAAAAGTACAATATCTAAGCCCCTATCATTAAACAATTATTTATTTTATAAATTAATCTAAAATAAACAAGTTATTTTATAGATATATCAAAAGTATTTGCTTACTAATGAAAATACAGCATATGTTCATCCGCCGCAAAAGTATGTATTATTATTAAATATTTATAAATAATTTATTTTTTTTAAAGAAAAACCAATACCAATTTTCTGTTGATTCAACAAAAAAGCAGCACCAAGGGTACTGCTTTATAAGTAAAATAACGTGGATTTCAGATTTAAGGAAGGAGGTAGTTTTTGTAAAGATCTATCGTAAATCTTCCGGCCTTAATATTATTAAAGCTTGCAAATACAACAAAATTAAACACCACCAAAGCTATAATAAACGTGTGGATCATTTTCTTAGCATTTTCAGACACTACATACATCGTATTAGGAATAAGAATATAGGCAAACCCAATAAATGCTCCTGCCAATCGGGATGAAAAGATAGGATTGTTCCTAAAAATAAAATAAAGGCATATTCCTATAACAGCATAATTCCTGTGGTATTCGTAATAAGGGAATTTCTCTTTCATTTTCGTATCAAAAGCAAAGAGGAAAAAGGTTAGAATAGCCATCATCGCCTCCGGAATTCCAATGCCACCATTCAGCCTCTGTACCGTTTCATCTATATATCCGTTAAATCCCAGAGTAAGCGTGTTATCTGCGGCTACATTATTCAAAAACTCTCCAAACGCCCTGTAGACCTCAAACGGGGATAAAAATACAGAAGTTATGATCAGAATAAGCATCATCACTTTATTCAATGGAATACGCGCTACCCAATACATGGGCAGGAAAAGATAGCACACGTTATGAATTCCACCTGCCAGATAAATACACAAAAGATAATAGAACAACTTTCTTTCTTTGATAAACCTTATTGCAAAATAGACGACAAAAGATCCCAGATTCTGTCTGATCTGTCCGCTCTCCCCGACAAAAAATCCGGGAATAAACATAAAAGCCATGAATGTAAAGGGATAGAACGTATTGTCTTCAATGTATTCTATCTTAAAGAAAATGGCAAGCATTGCTATGACAAGAGTCAGAACAAAGAAAGGTGCATTGAAAACATTGAGCAATATTTTGTTGATCAGCACAAACAGCCACTCCACTTCCATAGGCTGATTTCCTTCCATACGGAGGGCTTTCAGAAAGATCGTTACATATTCTTTTGTATCTGAATAAATATAAATCCCTTTGTAACTTCCATAATCCGGTCCTACATCATTTCGAAGCCCGGCAAGGATCACAAGATAAATTCCTAAAAAATACAACCAGCGTTTTTCCACTCTTCCCCGGTACACCTCCTGAAAACTCATAACGAGCATGAAAACCAATGCGATTATATAATATGGATGTAGTAAACTCATTTATAATAGATGAACATTTTTAAATTTCTGTGAAGCAAGCACTATTCCTGTAAGGATTAAAGGCAAAAATAACCTTGCCTCCCAAAAAAGCCCCACTAAAGTAATCATAATAAGATAGGGAAGTGAGAAAAACAGATATTTTTTCACTATTACTTTTCCTTCTTCATTACATAAGTTGTAGCCAAAATACAATGCAATTATTCCGAATAATAATCCGGCTATATTATATGGGCTTGTAAAATTTTTAATGAAATAAACACCTTCAAAAAAGGATGCATCCTGACGAATTGCCAGCTTAAGTCCCATATACGGCAAGACAAACGCTATAACCAGTAATAACATTTCCTTGATAACTGCATAGTCTCTTTTTTTATAAGTCTTAAAATCAAAAAAAACGGCTGCAAAAAAAGCAATATTCAGGCAGGCTGTTTCTCTGGCAAATGTTGAGATAATGATGATGATGCTTAATAACATCAGATCAGTAGGTTTCCTGTCATCCAGATATTTAAGAGTGAAATAAACCCCCGATAAATAAAAGAAAATGGCAATCAGATCACAGTTGGTGGGAACATACTGCAATATCACAATAAAAAATACTGCCAGCAAATGAAGCATTCTTCGAATATGAATATTTTGAATGATTTCAACAGGCTTCAGCTTAAAAATTTTGTCTAAAATAATAGAAGATAAAATAAAGAAGAAAGCATTGATCAGAAAAGTACTGTGATAAAAAACGGTCCCGTTTTTCAAAAGGAAAGTTTTAGCAAATGGAATATAATGATCTATAATATAGGTCATTAATTCTGTTACATGCACACTGAGATAGTTCGGAATCACTCTATACGCATACACGGATTCAAACATGAAATCAGGAGCCTTTTCAGCGGATTTTATCCATATTACATATGCTGATTCAAATCCGTAATAGGACATAAAGAAAAGCAGCAGAGGGAAAATTATTATAAATAAAAATCCGTTTATTTTTTCATCAATTGTTTTTAACATATCAAAACAGCATCATTTTTTGTGAAATTTTGTTTAAATATATTTTAAATCAGGGGAACTTCTGCAAAAGTATAAGTTTTTTTCATTTCAACTAGAAATATTTTATTGATTTTCAGTGAAAACTTGTTGGTAAAACTTTTGAACTAATACTTAAAAAATTAAATTTGCAAACCTGATTTCGTAATGCAATGCATCGTTTTTTTATTTATTTATATCATTTGATTTCTAAAAACAGAATTTTATCTGTATGTTTTGCATTGGGTATTGCCTTGTTATGCGGTTATTTTGCTTCGAAAATCAATTTTGAAGAAGATATCAATCAGATCATTCCTAAAAATGAAAAATCCGATCTTACCGCTAAAGTTCTTAAACAGCTGAATTTTTCAGATAAGATCATTGTCATTATTGAAAACAAATCCAATGAAGACAGTTTCCAGCTTTCTGAAACCGCCGATACTTTTTTACAGAAATTAGAGCCTCTACAACAATATGTGGGTTCTGTTCAGGGAAAAGTAAATGATGAGGAGATCTCGGAGACTTTTGATTTTGTGAATCAAAATCTTCCTTTATTCCTGGATGAAAGTGATTATAAGGAAATTGAAAAAAAGCTTCAGAAAGACAGCATCGCCAAACAGGTGGAAAACAATTATGTTTCACTGGTTTCCCCTACGAGTTTGGTGACCAAGGATTTCATTAAAAAAGATCCGTTGGGAATCACTTTTTTAGGGATTAAAAAGCTTAATGCCTTAAACATTAGTAAAGATTTCAAACTGGAAGATAACTACATTGTCACCAAAGATGGTAAACATCTTCTTCTTTTCATTGAACCTAAAAACAAAAGCAACGATACCAAGAATAACGAGGCTTTTGTAGATCAGCTGAATGAGATCAAAGACAACATCAATAAACAATTCAAGGGAAAAACAGAACTTAGCTATTTCGGTTCACCGGTGATTGCTGTAGCCAATGCCAAGCAAATTAAAAAAGATATTCAGAATACTGTTTTGATTTCCATGACAGTACTTTTCATTTTGCTGATGTATTATTTCAGGAATTTTTTCACTCCAGTCATTGTTTTTCTTCCTACGGTATTTTCTGTTTTACTTGCATTATTGGTCTTATACTTTATTAAGGATAAAATTTCAGCTATATCATTAAGTGTTGGAGCCATTCTTATCGGGATAACCATAGATTATGCCCTTCACATTCTTACCCATTACAAGCACAACAATAATATAGAGGAGCTTTATAAAGAGATCACACAACCAATCATATTAAGTAGCGCGACAACAGCCGTTTCATTCTTATGCCTGGTTTTCGTGCGTTCCGAAGCACTAAAAGACCTGGGACTCTTTGCTGCCATTACGGTGATTTTATCTTCTGTTTCAGCTTTAATTATTGTTCCTCAGCTTTATCATCCAAAGAAAAACGAAAAGAAAGAGAATACCAATTTCATTGATACCATCGGGGCTTATCCTTACGAAAAAAACAAACCTTTGATCATTGGATGCTCTTTGGTGATCATTGCCTGTCTATTTGGCTTCAGACATGTGGGGTTCAATGAAGATATTGGTGATCTCAATTACATTCCCAAAGAATTAAAAATCAGTGAAGCTAAGCTGGAAAAGCTTTCAGACATCACTTCCAAATCCATCTATACAATTTCTTATGGGAATTCCGAAGAAGAAGCATTGTCCAGAAACTCTCAATTGAGTCATTTTCTGGAAAAAGAAAAACAGGAAGGAAAAATTTTAAGTTATAATTCCTTAGGAAATGTTGTTTTATCTAAACAGGACCAACAAAAAAAGATAGAAATCTGGGAGAAATTCTGGGAGAATAAAAAAGACCACACCATCTCAGAATTGGTAAGCAACGGAATTCAATTTGGATTCAACAGTTCCGCTTTTTCCCAATTCAATGAAGTTTTAAGTAAAGAGTATTCTACTTTAAGCTTACAAGATTATGAAAAGATAAAAGCGTTACAGGTCTCGGAATTCTTAAGCAGCGAGAACGGATTTTACACTGTTTCCAATGTGGTAAAGGTAGATGAGAAGAAAAGGGATGCCTTCATTAAAGATATCGAAAAGAAACACGATGCTTTAGCCATCGACCGTCAGCAAATGAATGAAAACTTTTTAGGTTTACTGAAGAGGGACTTCAATACGCTGATCAACTATTCCCTACTCGCAATCATTCTCACGATCATTGTGTTCTTCAGGAATTTTGAACTGACAGTCCTTACGATGTTCCCAATTGTTTTAACCGGAATCGTTACCGCAGGAATTTTATATTTTTTAGGATTAGAACTTAATATTTTCAGTACGGTAGTCTGTACATTGGTATTCGGAGTTGGGGACGATTTCAGTATTTTCCTTACGAAAGCCATGCAGAAAGAGCATACAACAGGAAAAAATGAACTTCCAACCTACAGGATTTCCATTATTCTGGCTGTTTTCACTACCATCCTTTCCATTGGCTCGCTGATCTTTGCCAAACATCCCGCATTGCATTCATTAGCGCTGGTTGCTTTAATAGGAATGTTCTCAGTGATCATCATTACCTCAACATTATACCCGTTCTGGTTCAGGTTCCTGATTATCAACAGAGCTAAAAAAGGACTTTCACCTATCACTTTCAGACTATTTTTACATTCTATTCTTTCCTTTTTATATTATGGATTGGGAGGAGTGTTCTTTTCCGTGTTTGGAAGCTTCTTTGTAAAGAATTCAAAAGGGAAAACTTTAGATTTCATTAAATTAATAATGGCTAAGTTTTTAACTTCTGTCTTATTTTCGAATCCATTTGTAAAGAAAAGAGTGATTAAAAACAGTAATGAGGATTTCAGCAAGCCTGCAGTTATCATTGCGAATCACACTTCTTTTTTAGATACTTTAGCCATTGCCATGACTACTCATAAAATTGTATATCTGGTGAATGACTGGGTCTATCAATCCCCTATTTTCGGTAAAATGGTAAGAGCCTTAGGTTTTTATCCGGTTTCTCAGGGAATAGAAAACGGGATGGAAAAATTAAAGGAAAAAGTGGATCAGGGATATTCTTTGGTCGTTTTTCCTGAAGCGGAGCGTTCTTATACCAATGACATCAAGAGATTCCATAAAGGAGCTTTTTATCTGGCTGAACAGTTTGGCCTGGATATTTTACCTCTTTATATTCATGGGAATTCTGAAGTGTTGCCAAAAGGTGACTTTATTATTTATGATGGGAGCATTACAGTAAAGGTAGGAGACAGGATCAGAAAAGATGATGTGAGTTTTGGAAAGAGCTATTCTGAAAGGACAAAGAAGATCAATGCTTATTTCAGAGAGCAATTTGCCCAATTGAGGAATGAGATCGAAGATGAAAATTATTTTAAAAAGAAACTATTCTTAAGCTATTTGTATAAAGAGAATGAAGTTGTACATGAAGTAAAAGAAGATTTTAATACCAATAAAACAGCTTATTTTGAATTGAATAAACATATTCCGAAAGACAGCACTATTCTGCATATTTCGGATGATTTTGGACAGAAAGACGTTTTACTTTTGTTGTATCAGGCAGGCCGAAGAATATTCAGCCGGATAAGCAATGAAGAGAAAAGAGATGTAGCAGAACAAAATTACCTGGTAAAAAGAAGAAAATTGAGTTATATTAATGATATTTCAGAGATCAATAAGAATATTGATGTGCTTTTGATTTCGGATAGTCGTTTTAAAATCAATACTCTTTCAACATTACCGGAAACCATTATTTTCCTGAATGTAAAAGAGCCAGGCTTTGAAAACCCTGTATTTCAGAAGAAATTGGACACCGGAGCAATAAAAATTTTCAAAAAACACTAAATACATCTGAAAAGTATATTTTTGTAAACGCTAAAAAATATTAATGAAAAAAAACATACTTGTTATATATTATTCACAAACCGGCCAGCTGGAGGATATTGTGAAAAATGTAGCAAAACCTTTTGAAGATAAAAAGGAAGAATACGAGGTTACTTACTATAATATTCAACTCAAGAAAGATTTTCCTTTTCCGTGGCCAAGTGACGTTTTTTTCAACACTTTCCCGGAATCTTACCTACAGATCCCAAGCGAAATCCATCCGCCATCACCTGAAGTATTAAACAGGAAATATGATCTGATCATTTTCGGATATCAGGTTTGGTATCTGACGCCTTCCATCCCTATCATTTCGTTCCTGAAAAGCGGCTATGCGGAAAACCTTTTAAAGGATACTCCTGTAGTTACCGTTTCCGGAACCCGAAATATGTGGATGCTTTCCCAGGAAAAATTAAAAGTATATTTAAGAGACCTGAAAGCCCAACTTGTAGGAAACATTGCACTGGTAGACCGACATGATAACTATACCAGCGTATTAACGATCTTACGTTGGCTGACGACAGGGCAAAAAGAAAAATCCGGGATGTTACCCGCAGCAGGAGTTTCTAATGAAGAAATTGCCGGAGCCGGAAAATATGGTGAAATCATTAAAAAACATTTTGAAAATGGTGATCTTCAAAATCTTCAATCCGACCTGGTAAAAAACGGAGCCGTTGAAATCCGCCCTTTTCTGGTGAGAGTGGAAAAGGTTGGAAACAAAATCTTCACCGTATGGTCCAATCTCATCATCAAGAAAAAAGAAAAGCGCCCCTTACTGGTAAAATTCTTTAAGGTATATTTGATGGCAGCAATCTGGATCATATCACCTATTGTTTTGATTTTTCATATATTGCTGGGCCCATTATTCTGGGCTAAAAGAAGAAAAGAAAGAGAGTATTTACAAGGAATAAATTTAAAATAAAGATGAACGACGTATTTATAACAAAAGCTTCAACATACTTACCCAATGAACCGGTTTCTAATGATGACATGGAAACGTATCTTGGCTTAGTAAACGACACTCCATCTAAAGCAAGAGCTTTAATTTTAAGAAACAACAAAATAAGAACCAGATATTACGCATTGGATAAAAACGGAAAGCCCACACACACGAATGCCCAGATTACGGCAAAAGCAGTGGAAGGACTTTTCGATGAGAACTTCAAGAAAGAGGATATGCAGTTACTTTCCTGTGGAACCACTTCTGCAGATCAGATCCAGCCATCTCATGCATCTATGGTTCACGGAGAACTGAATTTAGGAAAATCTATTGAGATCAATACTTCTACCGGGCTTTGTAATTCCGGGATGAATGCCTTCAATTATGCTTTCCTTTCTGTAAAAGCAGGAGTGAAACAAAATGCAGTCTGCGTAGGTTCCGAAAGGTTTTCTGCTTGGATGACTGCAGATAAATTCAACCATGAAGCCGAAAATTTAAAATTACTGGAAGAAAGACCAATCATTGCTTTTAAGAGAGAATTCCTGAGATGGATGCTTTCTGACGGAGCTGGGGCTTTCTTACTGGAAAATAAACCAAGAGAAAACAGCATTTCCTTAAAAGTAGAATTCATTGATTTCTATTCTTATGCTCATGAAATCGAAGCATGTATGTATTCAGGTTGTGAGAAGCAGGAAGACGGAAGCCTTCAATCCTGGGCGGATTATCCTTCGGATGAATGGCTGAAGCAATCCATCTTTGCATTGAAGCAGGATACAAAATTATTAGACCAGTATATTTTAGTAAAAGGGGCAGAAAGTTTAAGAGCATCTTTTGACAAACATCAATTAGATCCTGAAAAAATTGATCACGTTCTGGCACACATCTCTTCAGGATATTTCAAAGAAGGATTGAAAGAAGAATTTGCTAAGAAAGGAATGGATTTTCCTTGGGAAAAATGGTATTATAACCTTTCTGAAGTCGGGAACATCGGAGCTGGTTCTATTTTCATTGCGTTGGAAGAACTGATGAATTCCGGAACATTGAAAAAGGGAGAAAAAGTATTGCTTTGTGTACCTGAAAGTGGAAGATTTGCCTATTCTTGCGCTTTATTAACGGTTTGCTAATGGAAAACAGATTACCGACATCTGACCAGCAATTTGTGGAAAGCTTAATTCCGCAAAGGTCTCCTTTTGTGATGGTGAATGAGCTTTCGGAATATTCCGAGAGTCACCTCGTCTCCGGATTTAAGATCAAAGAAGAGAATATTTTTATTCAGGACGGGATTTTTCAGGCTTCAGGATTAATTGAGCATCAGGCTCAAAGTGTAGCTTTACACACCGGATATAAATTTTATTTGTTAGGAAAAGAAGCTCCTACCGGTTATATTGGAGCGATTAAATCTTTTGAAGCGGTGGCATTGCCTAAAGTGGGAGATCATTTAACCTCGGAGGTCGAGATTCTGAGTGAAATCATGGGTGTTACATTAGTGAATATCATCACCAAATTAAATGGTGTAATGATTGCTCAATCTCAAATGAAAACTGTTGTAAAATAGCTGTAATGGAAATTAAGGAAGACAATATCATCAATATACATAACTATCTCCCTCATCGTGAACCGATGCTGATGGTGGATTATATCCTGGAACTCACCAAGGAAAATGTGATGACTTCCTTTATGATTACTGAAGACAATATTTTTGTCCATAACAATGAATTTGCAGAATCAGGATTGATCGAAAATATGGCTCAAACCTGCTCTTCCATTCTCGGGCAAAGTTTCTTTGAAAATCCGAATGCTGATACAAAAGTGATTGGTTTTATTACCAATATTAAAAAGATAGAGATCTTTTCTTTACCGAAAGTAGGAGATAAAATCATTTCAAAAGCGTCACTGATCTCGCAATATGAAAACATCTGTCACATTTTCTGTGAGACTTTTCATAATGATGAATTGTTGATTAGGGCAGAAATCAACCTGTTTATTCAGGAAGTAAAATCATAAAAGACTAAACACTCTATATCAAAGCTGTACTTTCGTACAGCTTTTTTTATTTTTAAATCCACACTATTCAATAAAAAAAGTGAGGCATTACACCTCACTCCCTCCTTTTGATTTCAATATAATTTAGTATCCGAAGATCTCTTCAAGGCTTACCTCTTTAAATTCTCCCATTTTATTGATGGATTCCATATTCAGGTTTTCTCTTTTCCCGATAATGGATGTATTATATTGTACAGGCTTCACTTCTGTATTATAGAAGTTCGTAAGCTGTGGCAACGTCAATCCTTGAATTTCAGCATAAATATCTTTTCTGATATCATAATCAACCCCCAATTTTTTAAGTGCTAACTGGTTAAAGAAAATATTTGTTCTGTTGATTCTGTTAGATGCAATCTGTTTCAAAGCAGAACCTCTTGCATTTTCAAATTGTGCAGGGATTTGTGGTAATTGTACCATCAGATCATTCATTGCATTCACTGCCAAAGGAAGCTTGTTTGCCTGCGTTCCGATATAATTTGTTACATAATTCGGGTGATTCTTTTCCGAAGCATTGGCATAAGAAACATAAGCAGAATATGCTAAAGATTTACTCTCTCTGATTTCCTGGAAAACAATAGAAGACAATCCGCGTCCGAAGTATTCATTGAAAACATTAGCTTTCCCAAAGTTTCCAAGGTTTACGGTATTTCCTTTTGCCACTTTAGACATTTCCATCTGAACCATGTCATAGTTGGTGAAATATACTTTTCCTTCTGTTGCAGGCTCAGGATATTCCTTAGCTTTCGCAGGTTGAAGACTTGTATTGACAATATACGGCTTCACTGCCTTTTCAAGAGTTTTCTGTTCTTGTCCGTAAAGGAAAACTTCGTATGGATACTGATTGATGGTTTTTACTTTTTTCATCAGCTCATTCACATCAATACTTTGAAGACGCTCTTTAGAAATAATATCCGTCATTCTGGAATCTTTCCCATACTTTGCATAATTGTTAAGAGCAGCCATGATTCTGTTCTTATCTTTTTTAGCAACAGCTCTGGATTCCAAAATAGCTTTTACAGTCTGATCATAGATGGCTTTATCCGCTTTTACATTAGTCAGCCAGTGGTTCATCAACTCAACACCTTTCTGCATATTGCTTTCAAGTCCGCTCAATGTGATAACCGTTTGATCATTGGAGGTTCTGAAACTGTTTGAAATTCCTAATTTATAGAACTCCTCTTTCAACTGCTCCGGTGTATATTTATCTGTTCCAAGATATTCCAGTACAGAAACAGCAAGAGACAATTCCTTATCATTATCTGTTCCGAAAGGGAAAATATAATTTACCTGAGCAATATCGTTGTATTTATTCTTCACAAAGCTTATTTTCTTGTCCTTGATCTGAGAGGTCTGGATCGCTTCTTTATAATCAATAAATTCAGGTTTAATTTCTGTTGCTTTTGTTGCTAAGATATCCTTCAGGAAAGGAGACTGCGCTTCTCTGTTCAGCTTAATCGGGGTAATTCCCGGGTTTTCTACACGAACAAGCTTATCATTCACTCCTTTTTCCTTATACACTACCACATAATTATCTTTGAAAAATTCATTGGCAAATTTTACGATATCTGCTTTGGTGATTTTTTCATATTGATTGATCTCATCAAGCTCTTGTTCCCAAGTTCTTTCGTTGATATAAACATCATATAGATTCGTTGCCAAACCGTCTGCTGTTTCCCAGCTTTTCATTCTCTGAACTTTTTTGTCATTGATGATCGCTTTCAGCATCCAATCTGGGAATTGGCCTTTCTTTACCAGCTCCAGCTGATCTAATAATAATTTTTTAGCCTCATCAAAGCTTTGCCCCTCTTTTGGAGTAACCACAAGTCCGAAATATCCATACATTTTGAATGGAGATTCATATGCTCCTGCTCCTAACGTTTTTTGCTTTTGATTGATATTAAGGTCAATTAATCCCGCATCTCCTCTATTGCTTAATATATCTGCAATCATATCTGCCAATCTTGCCTCTTGTGTTCCGTAAGAATCTGTTCTCCAGGCTATAGTCATTCTTGGCGTTGTAGGGCTTTTCACAGTTCTGGTCACGATACTGGTCATTGGAGCCTCCGTTACCATTTTTTTCATTGGCAATTCTTTGTATTTGAAGCTTCCGAAATATTGGTCAACCAATTTGATGGTTTTATCATAATCAAGATCCCCAACTAAAACTACTGCCATATTGTTAGGAACATAATATGTATCAAAATATTTATGAATAGCCACCATTGAAGGGCTTTTCAAATGTTCCGAAGTTCCGATGGTTGTTTGTTGCCCGTTCGGATGTTTTGGGAAAAGAGCTTCCATTAGCGCGTAATTCACTAAGCGCCCGTCATTATCCTGAGCTCTGTTGTATTCTTCGTAAACCGCTTCAAGTTCCGTATGGAAAAGACGCAAAACCAATTCGGAAAAACGTTCCTTCTCAACTTTTAGCCATTTTTCCAATTCATTGGACGGAATATTATTCTTGTAAACTGTTTCGTCCAGTGAAGTATGCGCGTTAGTACCTGTAGCTCCTAATGAAGAGATCGCCTTATCATATTCGTTTGCAATAGCATATTTGGATGCTTCCTGAGAAACTTCATCTATCTTTTTGTAAAGCTCTTTTTTCTTGGCAGGATCTTTTTCAGCTTTGTGCTGCTCATAAAGATCAGAGATCTGCTGAAGTAAAACCTTCTCTTTTGCCCAATCCTGAGTTCCCAAATGAGAAGTTCCTTTGAAAACCATATGCTCCAGGTAATGCGCCAAACCCGTATTGTCACTTGGGTCATTATTAGATCCTGTTCTTACCGGAATATACGTCTGAATTCTTGGAGCATCATCGTTTTTGGCAAGGTATACCTTCAATCCGTTCTTTAAGGTGTATACTCTTACACCGGACTTATCATTTTTCACGGTTTCATAAGTATACCCTTGGTTATCTGTAACCTTTTGAGTATCAAATTTCTGTGCCATCGCACTGATCATACAGAATAATGATACAGAAATAAAAAATTTCTTCATAGTAATATTGTTTAACCAAATTTCTTTAAAGAACATTAGTCTTATTAAATGATCCAGTTGTTACACAGGAAGATAAAAAGTGAAACATTTTTACACTTTCAACCTAAAATATCTGAAAATTAGCAACATATAATCCATATTTCCCAGAAAAACTTTAGCCAGATTTAATATGATAAACATATAATGTATTTTCACTATTTTAGCCAACTGATTAAACAATCATTAAAAATCTGAAGTCTATATTAATATCTTTTTTAGATGAAAAAACAGGACCTTCCTCAAGACGAAAGTAATCTGAAATCAGCAAATATGACCGAAGTGTTGTATGTGACTGATGAAAATGATAACTATACTACGGCAAACAGCATTGGTTGGGAAGCTAAAAAAGCAGCTTTGGAAGAATCAATGGAGCTTATTCAGGAAAGAATTGAAGAAGCCAGGGAAAATGTTGCCAATAATAAAGTAAGTCCTGTTATTTACTTTATGGAGCTGAATAAAATGGACTTAAGTGTACTTGCCGCCTATGTAGGAATGTGGCAGTGGCGTGTCAAAAGACATACAAAACCAAAAGTATTTAAAACACTAAGTGAAAATGTACTGAAAAAATATGCCAATGCTTTTGGCATTTCAGTGGATGAATTAAAAAATTTTGACGGAAAAAAATGAAATTGAATTTTGAACATCACCAGACCGCGCATTGCGAAAATGGTGTTGCCTCCAACTTATTATTATATAAAGGACTAAAACTAAGTGAACCTATGATCTTCGGGATCGGTTCCGGATTATTCTTTGTATATCTACCCTTTTTAAAAGTGAATTTTGCTCCGGGTTTCAGCTACCGACCTATGCCGGGTGCTATTTTCAGTAAAGCAGCCAAAAGATTGGGAATTAAGATCAAAAGACAAAAATTCTCCAATCCCAAAGAAGCACAGACAGCTTTAGAAAAAAACCTGGAAAATAATATCCCGACAGGATTACAGGTAGGTGTTTTTAACCTTACTTACTTTCCTGAAGAATATAAATTTCATTTCAATGCCCATAATCTTGTGGTGTACGGAAAAGAAAATGGAAAATTTCTCATTAGTGATCCGGTAATGGATTACGTAACTTCTCTTTCTGAAGAAGAGCTGGAAAAAGTAAGGTATGCTAAAGGTGCCCTCCCTCCAAAAGGGCATATGTACTATCCAATTTATGTTCCCGAATCGGTAAATTTAGAAGAAGCTATCAAACAAGGAATTAAGGATACCTGCAAAAACATGCTGGCTCCCGTTCCTCTTATCGGAGTAAAAGCCATGAGATGGGTCGCAAAAAGCATCCCGAAATGGGCCGAAAAAAAAGGTACCAAAGTAACCAATCATTATTTAGGACAGCTGATCAGAATGCAGGAGGAAATCGGAACCGGAGGTGGTGGATTCAGATTTATTTATGGTGCATTTTTACAGGAGGCCGCTGAAATTCTTAAGAATGAACAATTGAAGGAACTTTCAAAAGAGATTACCATGATCGGTGACCTTTGGAGAGATTTTGCCATAGATATTGCAAGGGTTTATAAGAATAGAAATTCAAAAAGTGATATTTACAACCAGCTTTCAAAATCTATGCTTCATATTGCTGATCTGGAAGAAGCCTTCTATAAAAAATTGAGAAAAGCGATCTGAAATGGCTGAGAATATTATTGAGATCAAAAATTTATACAAGAAATACAAAAATTCAGATGAGTTTTCTGTAAACGATATTTCTTTGAACATTGACAAAAATGAGATCTACGGAATTCTTGGGCCTAACGGAGCAGGGAAAACCACATTGATTTCGATGCTTTCGGGGTTGATCAAACCTACTTCGGGGCAGTTTAAGATCAATGGATTATCTCCTCAGAAACACAGCTCCAAAATAAAGCAGATCATCGGCATTGTCCCACAGGAATATGCTCTTTACCCCACTCTTACGGCAAAAGAAAATCTTATGTTTTTCGGAAGTTTATATGGCTTACAACATAAAAACCTGCATAAAACCATTGATGAGTCTTTAGAAATCATGGGATTATCGAAGTTTGCAGATAAAAAAGTGGATCAGTTTTCAGGAGGAATGAAGCGCCGTTGCAACCTCATTGCAGGAACACTTCACAATCCGAAGGTTCTCTTCTTGGATGAGCCCACTGTTGGAGTTGATGTGCAATCCAAAAAAGTGATCATTGATTATTTAAAAGAACTGAATAATAACGGAACATGCATCATTTACACTTCCCATCACCTTTCGGAAGCGGAAGAATTCTGTACTAAAATTGCAATTATTGACAAAGGGAAAATCCATGCGGTTGGAACCCCTGAAGAACTTGTGGCCCAAATTGCCAATGCAGAAAACCTTGAAGATGTATTCATATCATTAACCGGAAAAGAATTGAGAGATGTTGTATAAATTGTGGAGAAGCTTTATCAAGGAAATTCTTTTGCTGAAAAGAGATATTGGCGGAATTGTCATCATTTTCGTAATGCCTTTGCTTTTGATCGTAACCATTACGTTAATCCAGGACTCTACCTTTAAAAATCTTGAAGGATCAAAAATCCCGATTATTTTTATTGATAATGATAAATCCGAAGTTTCAAAAAACATCAAAAAAGAGCTGGAAAACAGTAAAACCTTCCAGTTATTGACCAACTTCAATGAAAAATCAGCTCAAAATGCAGTTTTTTCAGGAGAATATCAAATGGCGATCGTTATTCCGGAAAACCTCACAAAAGACCTGAATTCCAATATAGAAGCCAAAGTAGAGAAAATAGTAAGCTCATTCGGATTGGAAACCGATTCTGCAGCTGCTCCAAAAGCGGCTTCAAAAGCCAAAGACATTCATTTATATTTTGATCCTGCGACCAATGCAGGTTTCAAGAACTCAGTGATGAATTCTGTCAATAAAATGGTTTTTGAAATTGAGAATAAAAAAATTTATAAGGCTTTTCAGGATCAGCTCGGAACTACTGAAAATCTTGAAGAAAATAAAAACCTGATCAGTTTTAAGGAGATCACACCTAAAAAAGGGGATGCAGAAATCCTTCCGAATTCCGTTCAGCACAACGTTCCTGCATGGACATTATTTGCCATCTTCTTCATTGTTGTTCCGCTTTCCATCAATTTAGTGAAGGAAAAAAGCCAGGGAACCAGTGTAAGAGTCAGAGTAAGCCCTACTCCGTATTTCATTCATATTTTAGGAAAAACCTTTACCTACCTTATTATATGCATCATCCAGTTTTTGTTGATGGTTGCCGTAGGAATTTACCTTTTTCCTTATATGGATCTGCCTGCATTTGATGTTTCAGGAAAAATGTTCCAGTTGCTCACTGTAACACTGTTTGCAGGATTGGCTGCGATAGGTTTCGGAGTTTTACTGGGAACTATTGCCGATACTCAGGAACAGTCTGCCCCTTTTGGTGCCACTTCAGTAGTGGTTTTGGCTGCTGTCGGGGGAATTTGGGTTCCTGTTTTCCTGATGCCTGAGTTTATGCAGCATATAGCTAAATTCTCTCCCATGAATTGGGGATTAAATGCTTACTATGACATTATTTTAAGAAACAGCGGGATCGGAAATATTGCAAAAGAATTAGCTTTATTATTTTTGTTTTACCTTGCCATGGTAACTATTTCTATTTTTTACGAAAGAAAGAAGAATGCAGTCTAAAGAAAACATATTGCGATGTACGGAGGAAGTAAGAGTACGCTTCAATGAGACAGACCCATTAGGAATTGTCTGGCACGGGCATTATATTGTATACTTCGAGGATGGAAGAGAAGCTTTCGGAAGACAGCACGGATTGACCTATCTTGATATTCAGAAAGCAGGCTATGTAACACCTATTGTAAAAAGTACCTGCGAACATTTTCTCCCTTTAAAATATGGGGAAACTTTCAGGATTGTAACCACTTTCGTAAACTCTAATTCCGCAAAGCTTATTTACAGATATGAGCTTTTCAATCAGGAAGATAAGCTGGTTTGTAGTGGAGAGACTATTCAGGTATTCTTAGACTCGGAAGGAAATTTATGCTTGTACAACCCTGAATTTTTTCAGAACTGGAAAGATAAAATGGGATTATCATGAGGAAGGAAATTTATATTACAGACTATAATTGCGTAACTCCTTTAGGAATGAACGTTGCTTCCAATTGGGAGGCTTTGTTACGAGGTCAATCCGGAGTCGCTTTACATAAGATCATGGAAAATCAGGAGGCGTTTTATGCCTCCATGATTAATTCTGAAGAACTGGAAGAAGAGTCCAACAAAAATTTCAGCGATCAGGATTTTACCCGATTAGAAAAAATGTTCCTGTTGTGTTTAAAGCCTTTGATAGAAAAGCATAACATCACAGACGAAACGGCCTTTATTCTATCTACAACCAAAGGAAACATCAGTTTACTGAAAAATCAATCTGCTTTACCCGAAGATGTTTATCTTTCTAACCTAGCACAAAAGATTGCTGATTTCTTTGGATTTACCACAAAACCTATTGTGGTTTCCAACGCCTGTGTTTCCGGAGTAATGGCGATTGCTGTTGCCAAGAATATGATCCAGGCTGGAAAATATAAAGACGCATTTGTAGTTGCCGGAGATGAGATTTCAGAATTTGTGATCTCAGGTTTCAATTCTTTCCAGGCTATTGGAACTACGCCTTGCAAACCATACGATAAAAGCAGAGACGGAATTAACATTGGCGAAGCAACGGCGGCGGCTTATGTAACCTCTGCGCCTACCGAAAACGAAAAGTTTAGGTTTAAAGTCTTAGGAGACTCTGCCATCAATGATGCCAATCACATTTCAGGGCCTTCCCGAACAGGAGACGGATTGTATGCGAGTATCAGAAATGCAATGACAGAAGCAAAAGTTTTAGCGGAACAGATTGATTTCATATCTGCACATGGAACAGCTACTTTATATAACGACGAAATGGAAGCCATTGCTTTCAACAGAATGGAATTGCAACATGTTCCCTTAAATAGCATGAAAGGCTTTTACGGACATTGTTTAGGAGCATCGGGGTTGCTCGAAAGTATTATTTCTATGGAAAGTGCTTTACACAATACCTTAATTCCCTCCAAGAATTTTGAAGAACCGGGAACTTCCCAATCTTTACATATCATTAAAGAAAACCAACCTGCGGAGATCAATTATATTTTGAAGACCGCATCAGGATTTGGTGGGTGTAATGCTGCCATTGTTTTAGAAAAATGTTAATCGGAAAAATGATGAAGAAAACAGACACTTGCACCATAGAACATTCAACAATAACCGTTAATGGAAATGTTATTTTTGAAAACCAGGGCACAACCTTCTCAGAATTTGCCAAAGAAGCTTATAAAAGTTTAGAGATCAGCTATCCGAAGTTTCATAAAATGGATAACCTGAGCAAATTGGCTTTCCTAGCTGCCGAAACTCTTTTGAAAGACAAAGATAACAGCAGAACGGCATTGGTTTTTGCGAACAAATCATCCAGTTTGGATACCGATTATAAGTATCAGGAAAGCATTAATTCTCAGGAAAATTATTTTCCGAGTCCAGCTGTTTTTGTGTATACTCTACCCAATATCTGTGTAGGTGAGATCAGTATCAAACATCAGATGCAGACAGAGAATGCTTTTTTTGTTTTGGAGGATTTTGATGAAAATTTTTTAAATGAATATTCCCACCAGATTTTGCAGGCAGGCAAGGCAGAGAAAGTATTATGCGGCTGGGTGGAACTCTATCAGGAAAGTTATAAAGCTTTCGTATATTTGTTAACCTTATAAAAATCATTGGTTATTTTGGCCGGATTCTTCGACTCCACTCAGAATGACATTTTACAAATTAAATTATGGAAAACTTAAAAATAGAATTGAAGCACAAAATTATCGAAGTATTAAATCTTGAAGACGTTTCCGTGGAGGAGATCAAAGATTCTGATCCGTTATTCGGAGGTGGATTAGGATTGGATTCTATTGATGCTTTGGAATTGATCGTGCTTCTTGATAAAGATTATGGAATTAAATTGGCCGATCCTAAAAAAGGAAAAGAAATCTTCCAGTCTATTGATACTATGGCCAAATTCATCGAAGAAAACAGAACAAAATAATTAATGTAACGGTGTAACAATGTATCAGTTTACGAATTGCCAGATTGATACATTGCTGCATTATATATAAACCATGGGTCATCAAATTGCCATAACGGGAATGGGCATCATTTCTTCCATTGGAAACAATGTGGAGGAAAATCTTATATCACTTCAATCCGGCAAGCATGGGATTTCAGATATTGAATTGTTTGAAACACGCCACGTCGGAGCGATAAAAACAGGTGAGATAAAATTATCTAATGAAGAGCTGGTACAGAAGCTTCAACTTCCTGAAGACAACAATGTAACAAGAACTTCTTTATTGGGAATGATTGCCGCCCAAGAAGCTGTAAAAAGTGCGGGAATTTCAGATATCAACCAATACAAAACGGGGTTGATCTCTTCTACCAGTGTAGGCGGAATGGATATCACTGAAAAATACTTCTACTCTTACGAAAATTTCCCCGAAAAACAAAAATACATTGATGCCCATGACGCCGGAAACTCCTCACTGACCATTGCAGATTACTTAGGACTGAAAGGAATGGTTTCTACCATCAGTACCGCCTGCTCATCTGCTGCCAATGCCATTATGATGGGTGCAAAGCTTATTAAAAATGGAGTTTTAGACAGAGTGATTGTTGGCGGAACAGATTCTCTTTCCAAATTTACTTTGAATGGATTCAATACCTTGATGATCCTTACTGATTCTTATAATACTCCTTTTGATAATAACAGGAAGGGGTTGAATTTAGGAGAAGCGGCTGCATTTTTAGTGCTTGAATCTGACGAAGTGGTGAAAAAGGAAAACAAAAAAGTCCTGGCCTACCTTTCAGGTTATGGAAATGCTAATGATGCCCATCATCAAACAGCTTCTTCAGAGAATGGACAAGGCGCTTACCTAGCGATGCAGCAGGCTTTAAAAGTTTCCGGGCTTCAAAAAGAAGATATTGATTATATTAATGTTCACGGAACAGCAACTCCTAATAATGATTTATCGGAAGGAATTGCGATGATCAGGATTTTTGGGGAGAATAATGTCCCTGAATTCAGTTCTACAAAAGCATTTACAGGACATACTTTAGCCGCTGCTGCCGGAATTGAAGCCGTTTTTTCCATTTTGACGATGCAACACAATCTCATTTTCCCGAACTTGAATTTCAAAACAAAGATGGAAGAGTTTGATTTGGTTCCTGTAACGGAATTGAAAGAGAAAAGCATCAATCATGTGCTTTCCAATTCATTCGGGTTTGGTGGAAATTGTTCAACTTTAATTTTCTCTAAATCATGAGTGCAGTATACATCAACAGTGCTTCCTGCATTTCAGTTCAGGATACTTTAAATGAAAATTTCTTTCAACATCTTACTCCTGAAAATTCTACTCAGGTGATCAAAGCTATTGAACCCAATTACAAAGATTTCATTCCTGCTGCAATGATCAGAAGAATGTCTAAAACGGTAAAGATGAGTTCCGTAGCTTCTCATTATGCTTTGAAAGAAGCAGGAATTGAGCAACCTGATGCCATTATTGTGGGAACAGGAATGGGGTGTTCCCAGGATTCCGAAAAATTTTTGAAAAATGTGATTGATAATCAGGAAGAGTTCTTAACACCCACTTTTTTTATTCAATCCACCCATAATACGGTTGCGGGGCAAATTGCTTTAGGTCTGCAGTGTCATGCGTATAATTTCACATACGTAAATACTTCTTCATCTCTGGAGTTTTCATTTCTTGATGCAAAACTTCAGATCAATGACGGAGAGGCAGAAAATGTTCTTGTAGGCTCTACAGATGAGCAGACTGACAGAACAATGGAACTCTATCAATTGAATAACACGATTAAAAAATCGGAAAACCTACCTTTTGATTATCTAAGCTCAACAACAGATGGTGTTATTTGGGGAGAAGGTTCAAGTTTCTTTGTTTTAGGCAAGGAAAAAAAGGAAAATTCTTATGCTCAGCTTAAAGACATCCTGATCACTAATAAATTAAAGCTGGATGAAACTCAAAACTTTATTGGAAATTTTTTAGCTAAAAATAATCTTACAGGTAATGATATTGATGCCGTGATCCTTGGTTTCAGCGGAGATGCAAAATCCGATGTTTATTATACCAAAGCCATGGATCTATTTTCTACTTCAGCTTTGTTATATTATAAACATTTGAGTGGTGAATTCAATACGGCAAGTGGTTTTTCAACATTTATGGCTTGTCATATTTTAAAGGATCAGCAAATTCCGGAAGTGATGATGATCAATTCAATAAAGAAAGATGGCATTAAAAATGTTCTTCTTTATAATCACTTATCGGGAAATGATCATAGCTTAATGTTATTGGAAAGAGCTTGATTGGTGAGAAAGCAAAACCGTGAAATCGTTAAGCCGTGAGTGAATCACGTTTGTATTCTGATGAAAGGATTTCAATTATAATATTTAAATTATTAGAGAGCCGTAAACATTCCAAAACATGAAGCATTATCCATTCATCCTGTTTTATCTTTTCTGTAACGTATTTATTTATGCGTTTCAGGGAAGTTTTTGGGTGTATTTGTTGTGTTTTCTGGCTTTTTCTGCTGTAGTTGTTTGGGGTTCTTTCGAGATTCAACTGGGCTACTTTGTCAATAGTATTACTCATAAAAGGACAAGGATTAAAGAAGTTGCCCTTACTTTTGATGATGGTCCTACAGAATTCACGCCGAAGTTTTTAGATATTTTAAAAGAAAATAATATAAAAGCCACTTTCTTCTGTATTGGAAAACAGATTGAAAAATATCCTGAAACTTTTCAAAGGATCATCGCAGAAGGTCATACTGTTGGAAATCATACCTTAACCCATTCTAATTCAACGGGATTCCTGTCTACTTCAAAAATGATTGAAGAGATTGAAAAATGTGATGAGGTAATGGCTAAAACCGGAAATATCAAAACAGATTTATATCGTCCTCCTTTCGGAGTTACCAATCCTAATATTGCCAAAGCCATCAAAAGAACCCACAAAAAAAGTATCGGCTGGAATGTGCGTTCTTTAGATACGATTACTGATAACGAAAAGAAAATTTATACTAGAGTTACCAAAGGTTTAAGAAAAGGCAGTATTATTCTCCTACATGACACATCAGAGAAGACGTATCATGTTTTGGTCAATTTATTGCTATTTTTGAAGGAGAAAAAATATTCCACTTTTACGGTGGATTCAATGATAAAATCAAAGAATAATGGTTAAAAATATTGCTTTTGGAGCATTTTTATTGATTTCAAGCCTGTTTTTGGGTCAAAATACGGCAATGACAGGAACGGAAGCTAAAGCATTTGTCACCCAGGTTTCTTCTGGCACACAACAGATCAAAACATTGCAGAGTGATTTTACCCAAACCAAAAAGATGGATTTTTTGGATAAAAATATTGTGACGTATGGCAAAATGTCTTTAAAATCCCCGAATATGTTAAGCTGGAAATATACAAAGCCTTATCAATACAGCATTGTTTTTAAAGACAATAAAATTTTCATCAATGACCAGGGAAAAAAATCTTCAGTGGATGCCAAAAGCAAAACTTTTGAGAAGATCAATAAGTTAATTGTAGGAAGTTCCAACGGAAAGATGTTTAATGATCCTGAATTTACGGTAACGTATTTTAAGAATGGAAATTTCAACATTGCCAAATTCACTCCGAAATCTTCTCAATTATTAAAATACATTAAGCAAATAGAATTGTATTTTCCTAAAAATCAATCTACAGTTTCGCAGGTAAATATGCTGGAAGCTTCGGGAGATACTACGAATATTGTTTTCAAAAACACCAAGATCAATGCGCCGATCGCTGCTTCAGAATTTTCTTTATAGCGGTGTTTTGCTGATGCTGATTTCGTGCAAAACATTTGAGCTTACTGATGCAAAGCCTGTTTCCGGTTCTGAAAAAACAGTTGAAAACCTGTACTTTTCTTCCCCGGAAGATTATGTCTATAAATGTCAGATCGATATTTATAAAAATCACGTAAGCGGCATTCTGATCATCAAAAAACTGAATGAAACGACTCACCGTGTTGCTTTGACTTCTGATTTCGGAAACAAACTGATCGATTTTGAGATTTCAGATGTTGATTTCAAGGTTAATTACGTAATTCCCGATCTGGATAAAAAGATCATCATCAATTTCCTGAGAAATGATTTCCAGCAACTTTTGAAAAGGCAATATCCGGTAAATGAAACCTTTGAAAATACCCAGTCCAATATTTACCTTTCAAAAGAAGATAAAAAGACATATTATCTGTTCTTCAACAAAGAAAACGGTTTGCTAAATACCATCATTTACACGAAAAACAATAAGGAAAAAATCGATTTTACTTTTGAGGCAAAAAAACATATCTTCGCGGATAGTATCCATCTTCAGCATAAAGATTTTAAGATCAATATTAAACTTGTTCAAATAACAGAAACCGAATAACTGATGAAAAGTATCCTTACAGATTTTTATACATTACAATCCCATGAAAAGGCAGAGAACGGAAGCATCACTGCGAATATCATACTGAATAAAGATCATGATATTTTCAAAGGACATTTTCCTGGAAATCCTGTGACTCCGGGAGTTTGTATGATGCAGATCGTAAAAGAGCTTACAGAAGAGTTCACCGGTTCAAAATTATTCTTAAAATCTGCTTCGAATGTAAAATTCATGGCGATTATTAACCCGGTTGAGACGCCTGAACTAAAGCTTCAGCTGGATATTACCGAAAGTGAAGGGGAAATTAAAGTAAAAAATACAACGTCTTTTGGCGAGACTATTGCATTAAAAATGTCAGTAAACTATAATAAATAGACATTATGAAACTTCTCTTATCTTTATTTGCCGGATTACTGCTGTTTTTCCAATCCGCAGATATAGAAGCATTAAGAAATAGCTATGCTAAAGCAAGCCAGTCCAATGCCAATACGCAAAGTTTTATCAATCTTGCGGAAAAGCAGTCTTCCTCGGATGTGATCACTACAGGATATAAAGCAGCTGCCAAGATCATGGAAGCCAGGATCACTACGGAAAAGAATAAGAGAAAATCATTCATCAAATCCGGGGCTACAACCCTTGAAAATGTTATCAAAAGTAATCCGAATAATGCGGAATTACGGCTGATCCGATTAAGTGTTCAGGAAAATCTTCCTAAAATTGTAGGATACCGCGGAAGCTTAAAAGATGACAAAACCTTTTTGATCAACAATTATAGTAAGCAGAATGCAGGTCTGAAAAATTATATTAAAAGATTTGCTTCACAATCTAAAACATTTACTCCTGCAGACAGAGCTTTATTAAAATAAAACAATGACCATCCCTGAAGTACGAAACGCCATTTCTGAAAAGAAAATATGTGTTTTAATACCTACTTACAACAATGAAAAAACTCTGAAAAGAGTAATAGACGGTGTTCTGGATTATACCGAAAATATCATTGTGATTAACGATGGTTCTACAGATTCTACTGCACAAATTCTGAGTACTTATCCACAGATTACGACTATTTCTTTACCTGAGAACAAAGGAAAAGGAAACGGACTTAAAACAGGATTCAGAAAAGCCAAAAAATCAGGCTTTGATTATGCGATCACTATCGATTCCGATGGACAACATTATCCGGATGATATTCCTGTTTTTGTGGAAGCTTTGCTACAGGAAAAAGAAGATGTTCTGCTAATAGGAAACCGGAATATGTCTCAAGACGGAATTCCTAAAAAAAGCAGTTTCGGAAACAGGTTTTCCAACTTCTGGTTTTGGTTTGAAACCGGGATAAAGCTGGAAGATACACAATCCGGATACCGTTTATATCCTTTACATAAAATTCCGAAGAAGTATTTCACCCCAAAGTTTGAATTTGAGATCGAAATCATTGTGAGAACGGCATGGAGACATGTCCCCGTGAAAAATGTTCCGGTGAAGGTATTATATGATCCGGCGGAAAGGGTTTCTCATTTCAGGCCTTTCAAAGATTTTACGAGGATCAGTATTTTGAATACTATTCTAGTTATTATCACTTTATTTTACATTATTCCGAGAAATTTCGTGAATAATTTCAAAAAAAAAAGCTTTAAAAAATTCATAAAGGAAGATGTGCTGGAAAGTGACGGAAGCAACCGTACCAAAGCATTTTCCGTTGCGTTGGGTATTTTTATCGGCTTATCTCCGTTTTGGGGGCTTCATACCTTATTGGTTATTTCATTAGCGGTTCTTTTTAAATTGAACAAGGTATTGGCTTTTGTGGCATCAAATATCAGCCTGCCTCCGTTTATCCCATTTGTCATTGCTGCTTCCTTATTTCTAGGAGCACCGTTCGTTCACGGAGACAGTAATATTCTGACTCAGGAGCTGAATTTCGATCTTGTCAAGAATAATTTGCTCCAATATGTGATCGGCAGTGCGATTCTGGCTACCACTATGGCTACACTTTCAGGGATTGCTACCTACCTGCTTTTGCATAAATTAAATCCGGAGAATAATTAATTATCCAGCTCACGTTTTCTATTCTTAATAAAATCTTTTGGGCGTACTCCATTGATCTCGTAGAACAGATCGGAAAAATTCTGTCTTGATGCAATCCCACATTCTTCAGCATAACTTTCAATGGTATAATTAAGATAGGTTTTGTTATTATAAATCTGCTGGGTGATGTAATTGATCCTGAGCTCTCCAAGATATTTATTGAAATTCGATCCTTTATATTCATTAATTACCTGTGAAAGGTAATTGGCATTGGTTCCCAGCTTCAGAGCCAGTTTCGTAAGGGTAAGCCCCTTTTGATTAAACTGTTTCTTTTCTTCAAATTGTTCCAGTTTTTCAAGGATATTCTGAACTTTATCATCATCAATTTTAGATTTCCTTTCTTTTGGAAACTGGAATTCGCCTTCAGTAATGGCGCCTCTATTGTCCATTTGGTTTTTCCTGATCTTTTCTTCCAGGAGGATATATTTTCTATGAATATTTCTCTCTCTGCTGTATTTTATGATCAGGAGTATCATTAATACAATCATTAATGCAATGAGTCCGTATATAATATTAGTACTCCACAAGGTTTGCCTCTCCAATTTCTTTTTCTCATCATAGAGTACCCCAGTGTCATATTCTTTATGGATTTTTGATGATAAATAACTGAAATCCTGCGTAATAATACTGTCTGCTTTTAAAAGCTGTTTGGTATAATACAATTCCTGACCTACATCCCGCTGCTTTTTATAATAGCTAACCAACGCTTCATAGTTTTTCCTTATTTCAGGATGAATGAAGTGATATTTTTGAAAGATGGAGTCCACTTTTTTAAAGTTTCCGATAGCCATTTCTTCATTTTCCAATCCTTGATAACTTTTTCCTATATAAAAATAATTGACGGAAGCCCAGGCAAAATTATTGTTCTTAAGCATTCGGGGAAGTGATTGATTTAAAAATCGTATCGCATTTTTATATTCTTTCTTATAATAACAGGATATCCCTTTGCATTTGAGAAAATAGCTCTCTTCCTGGCTAAAATCCTTGATTCCCACCGTATTTTTTAATCCGATATCGATCAAAGAATCTGATTTTCTATAATCATTGAGATCCAAATAACACTCCACCATTTGATGCAGGCTATTGAAATAGCCTTTCTTATTATTAAAAACCATATTCGGATGCAGCTTTTTTTCTCTAATCTCGGAAGAAAAGTAATCTGCACATTCTTTAAAATGAATGAGGGCATCCTCATAATATCCCAGATAGCTTTTTACTACTCCTAAATGGTAGATAATCTTGTGTTTGAGATATTCATCTTTTATGGTTTTAGAATATTGATATGCCTGGAGATATTCATTGAGAGCCAATTGATACCTTTTGTAATTAAAATAATAAACAATTCCCTTTCCCAGATAGGCCATACTTATCAATTCATTATCTTCTGATAAGTTAGCAGCCCCTATTGTACTATCTGCGTAGGCTAATTTGTTTTCATTGGAGGAAGAATAAAAGACCCCGTCTTTATAGCCCTGCACAAGCTTAGAATAGTTCTTTTCTTTTTTTGCTTTACTAATATACTGATCAACGTATTGAAAAGCATTAATGTCATTCTCTTCATACTGTTCATATTCCTTTCTAATATCTTCAAAACTTTTAGCTTTTCTCTGCTGAGAGTACAAAAAATTGAAAAATATTAAAAGAAACAACAAAAATGTAGTTCTTTTGGCAATCATAAAATGGTATTAGTTTTTATATAAAAATAAAGAAAAACATTAAAATATCACTCTTTGTAGAATAATTTTTATTATCTCAATATTCATGGGAGATTAAAAAAAATTTTACCCGTCTTAATTCGCAAATTAGAACGTCCTAATTTCCCAATAGCGACAAATATGGTTTTTCATCCCGGTTTTCTTGTTCTAACTTCCAATTCGGAAACAAGCTCTACCACAACAACTTAAATCATAAAACCATGAAAAACTATCTACCTATAACCATTATCATAATGGTCTTTATTTTAGCCTTGCATTCCTGCAGGCAAGAGGACAGCATAACCGAATCAACCATAGAAGAGGTAGTGCAGGCTGATAAAAATAATGCCGAGGCTTCTAAAAATGATACCATAGACCAAAACATCACCCCTACTGATCCACCTGTAAAGGATGGGCAGCAATGGAAACAAAAAAAGTGATTATCATTCATCCGATTTGTAGTGCGCAATACAGTAAAGATGAATCTTAATAAATGTGTAACAACCAAAAATTAATTTCAAAATTTTAAAACCATGAAAAAAATTCTTTTTGCATCAGCTGGAATTTTAGCAATTTCCCTAATGTCTTTCACAAACTCTAACAGCAAAAAAGCAGATCCTATCTTCAAAATAGAAGGACAAAGAGTTACTCTTACTAATACACAAGCAGTAAAACCTGCTGATCTAGATTTCTTAGCTCAGCATATGGTAGGTTGGTCAGTTTGTGATTATCAGGCTATGAGCAATGAGTGTACAACAAAGTACAGAGATTTCCCGGACAATGCTCAAACAGTAGCTCAAATCAAACAAATTATTGCAAAGTATCAATAATTTTTCACTTAAAGACGGGATGTACAACAATGTTGTCATCCTGTCTGTTTTTATGATATAGCATTAAAACAAGCGTAATCATGACTCACAAGCCCAGAACAATAGAAATTGCCATATTTTCGATCGTTATCCTTAAAGTATTTATTACAGGGATAATAACAACGGTTTCCAGCTTTTGCGAATTCTATGAATATCAACAACCTGAGCTCGCAGAAAAAATCAATGAAAGCTCTGTGTATAGAAATTCATTTTTCACCTATACAGGTTTTGATACCGGATATGGTTTTTTTGCACCGAATGTTTCCAGCAACTTTATTATTTTCAGTGAAAATTCGGATAAGGTTTATAACTCGTCTGATCTTTTACAGACCAGTGAAGGAAAAACAAGGTTCATGGGTGCAAACGACGTGTTCTTTAACAATTTTGGAAATAAAAAAAATGAGGATAAAATGGCTGCCAATAAAATTATCCTTAAAAGAATTAATAAAATGTTTGAAAAGAAATATAATTCCAAGTTTACCACCACAGTGTACTTATATGAATATCCCAAGTTGGGTGAACTCAATACCAAAAAAGAACATTTAATAAAAATTGATGAAATAAAATGAAAACTATAACCAACAGCATATTTTCAAAATCATTCACCCCTGATTTCATTGTATTTTTCAGAATTTCCATAGGAGTTATCATACTCATCCATTTTTTGTCCTTTTGGAAGGATTTTGACCTGCTTTATACGCAAAACAGCATCATTCCTTTAGAATTACATACTATTTACGGTACTTATAATGTATTGACAGTGGAAAGTATCTTATCATTTTTCAATAATTTTTTAGATGATTATCAATCTATCTTACTTTTTAAATTTTCCTATATTTTCCTTTGCTTAATGATTATCTCAGGATTTTTCAGCAGATTGAGCGCCATCATCCTTATCATTCTGCAAATTTCATTTATAAAATCCGGCAGTCTTTTTTTCTACGGCGCCGATTTTTTCACCAGTATGTCTTTATTTTATATTGTTATTTTTCCTTCAAGCTCTTATTTTTCTCTTCAGAAAAAATTATTTCCGACATTTTCAGAAAGCAAGCAATCATTAACATTGTGCAAAAGATTAATACAGATCCATTTGTGCCTCGCTTACTTTTTCTCAGGACTGGATAAGATATTGGGATTCAATTGGTGGAACGGAGAATCCGTTTGGAAAGCGGTACATCTCCCTAACCTTTACAGCTTTATAGAAATTGGAAATCATATACAAAATCCCATTTTTTATATGATATTAGGATGGGGAGTGATCATCATAGAACTTTTTTATCCTATCTTTATTAATATAAATAAGACGAGGAAGATTTGGCTTCTGCTTACCGTTTCAATGCATCTTGGCATTGTTCTGAGCTTTAATCTCTTCTTTTTCTCTTCTATAATGATCGTATGGAACCTCACATCATATTATTTTAACTATTATCATGAAAATAAAACCATTTCCTCTCATTCTCATCCTTCTGCTAGTAGCCTTTACTAGTTCCTATGCACAATCATACAAAATGATTTACGATTTTCAATGGAAATCAAACAAAAAAAGCCCGGAACACAATAGTGAGCTTTGTGCTTTGATTACGAGAGAGAATAATCAACCTTCCTTTTTTGAGTCTTATGAAAATTTCAGGCTGGATTCTTTAAAAACAAAAGTAATCAATGATTATGCTAAAAATAACCGGCAGGGGCCTTTACGGCTGCCGTCTGATGAAAAAAAATCTTTATTTCGGCCTTTGATCATTAAAAATCCTGCGGATAAAACAATAACAGTAGAAGAAAAGGCTTACGTTAAACTGTTTTCAGTGACCTATAGCTGTCCTATAAAATGGAAAATACAATCAAATGATAAAGAAACCATTTTAGGATATAAAGCTCAAAAAGCTGTCTGTGAATTTGGAGGAAGAAATTGGACCGCCTGGTTCACGAATGAGATTCCTATTATGGACGGCCCTTATAAATTCTCCGGACTTCCAGGACTTATTCTTAAGATCCAGGATTCTGAGAAAAATTATTCTTTTGAAATAAAATCCATCACAAAAGAAAGTAATGATATTGAACACCGTAATTTCGGCTCTTCCAAAGCCGCTAATCTATCTCCTAAACAATGGGAGAAATTTTGGGATAGTTACCGAAAACAGCCATCAATGGTTCTTGAAAACCTGAATACGGAGAAAACGACTTATGTGATCAACGGAAAGGACGTCAACAGCCGTGAAGTAAAAGATGCTTTTAATAAAAAAGAATGGGACGCGATGAAGTTTTTTGAAGATCCTATAGAATTAACCGCAACCTGCAATTGATATGCTGATTTTTTATGATAACTGGTGTCCGAACTGTACAAGGTTTGTACAAATTGTAAAAAAGCTTGACTGGTTTTCGTGTATTGAAGAAAAACCCTTAAGAGATATTCTTTATACCGATGAATTTCCATCGCTTGACAGAAAAATGGCTTTGAAACAAATGGCCTCCTATAACGGAAAATGGCACTACGGTTTTATATCTATTTACCTCATTCTTAAGAAATTGCCTATTTGCTGGATCTTTATCCCTTTTCTTTACCTATTGAAAATATCTACGATAGGACAATTTATATATTCAGAATTGGCACTTAAGAGAAGGATTATTCCGATTCATTGTGATGAGAATAGCTGTCAAATACCATAAATATTTTTCTACTTCAGTCTTTTCACGGTCTTCCTCAAATACTTTTCAACATTTTCTTTATCCGGAAGTGTTGTAATTTCTTTCGTTAACGCTTTCTCAAACTCGGCCTTTGCTTTTTGATAATCTTTTAACTGATAATAGTATTTTCCTGTCTGATAATACACGACCCAAAAATCAGGATTTAGGGATTGATAGTACGAGATGAAATCATCTGTAAGAGCTATGTGATCATTATTATCAATAGCATGAGTCATTTCAGTGTTCATCATTTTGTATTGTTCATACTTCACAAATTCTTCAGAATCTGCAAACGGATCTTTGGCAATATTGAATTGTGACGCTGCAAATTCGCCTCTTTTCAGTCTTTTACCTGAGAAAATCTCATTCAGATCATAGCAGACAAATTCTCCGAGCTGATAGGGATTTGAGGAAACCCAAACCAGTTTTTTCTGTGGTGAAAATATGACCGCATGGTGAGCTAAAAGCTGGTTGATCGCTTTTTCATTTCCATAGCCTATTTTTTCTCCTTTTAAGCCTGATTTATTTCTTAAAATCGCCGCCATTTTCTCCGGATTCAGTTTTTTGTTTTCCTGCAAAAGCTCCTGAAGTTTTTCATAGCGATACTCGGAATGGCTTTCTACAATATGTTTCTGGTTTCTTTTATCATTTTTATAAGCTTCAGACTGGAAATGATTGGTACAAAATACTCGGCTCGAATTCTGAACTTTATACACTCCGAAATTCTTTGGAGAAACTTCAATAATCACCGCATTTTTATCATTCGCACTTCCTACCAGAATAGACTCGGAAACAAAAACTTTCCTCTTTTTGGCAATGGCAATCGCTTCATCAATATTTTTAGCGTATTGTAAAATTTCCCTCGTAACTAAAGAAATTGGTGTTTTAGCCGTTAATGGAATCTTTGATTTTCCGGCATTGATGGTAACGGTAATACCTTCTTTATTCATTCCGGAAACGACCCCGATCATTCCCGGCCAGCTTATGGACATATAAGGGATTCCCTGCTCCGGTTCTACAAATTCAACCAGTTTATTTTTAGCAAAATCATCTCCGACATAAAAATCGAAATTTCTTCCGATCAATAGATCTCCATCTTCCGTATTTTCATTCCATACAGCTAATGAAGTACAGCCCACCATAGCCAAATCCTGTAAAGCGTGTCCGATATCATGAGCGCCGTGCAAATACAAACTTCTTAAATATTTAGGGGCAATAAAATCATATTTCTCCGATGAATACTGGGACAATCCGTATAATTCAGCCTGGTAATCTTCTCTTACATTGAGATACATTTTCCGGTTATACCATTTTAGAAAACCTCTCAGCAATTTTTGTTTAAATTTTGACGGGACAAAACCTTCTACTTTAGAAAAGAAGATCTCTTCCTGTTGCCGCATGAGATCTTGTGTCAAAGCTCCATTGTTATAACCCAATTGTAGCGGATTGCCCTTGATATACAATTCCCAAAGCTGCTGTTTATTCTTGGTTAAATAATTTTGATTATAGCTGAACGTAGAATCATTAATCTTGTTGATTTTCGGAACTTCTAATGAGTATCGCTTTATATCAGGAAGATGGTGAATGGATTTTGAAACACCACAGGAAGTGAGGATAAGGGTGAGAAGTAAAACTAAGGAGTACCTATTTCTACTAAAGGAGTTATCTTTTGGAGATTCTTCGCTCCACTTCGTTCCGCTCAGAATGACAATACTATTTCTCACTTTGTTTGATCATTTGGGTGAGACGTTCATCAATCAGGTCTTTTCCTAAAATTTCAGCGCAGGTATTAAACGCCCCGATGGTTACTCCTAAAATCCCATGCATATTAACAGATTGCCCGGTCAGGAAAATATTATCAATTTTCGTTCGTGGGGAAACCATTGTTTTCAGTGGGTTTTCTGAGCTTTTCACATATCCGTACATATTTCCTTTAAAGCTTCCGATATAATCACGGTAAGATAAGGGTGAGGAAGTATACACTGCTTTTATCGATGATCTTAAGTCCGGAATCTTCTTCTCCAACGCATCAATCATTCTTTCTGTTTTTTCCTGCTTGAATTGTTCATACTGTTTTCCTCTCTCATGTTGATTAGCTACTGTATTTATAGTATTTTCCCAAGCTTTTACCTCATCAAAATCCATATAAGAAATAGCAGTCAAACTTTCCGCAAATTCAGGGTAGTGCTTTGAAGGTGTGGAAGAAAGCATATAGGTTTCCGGCCATTTTTTTTTATCGTAACGATAAGCATTCCATACAGATTCTTCGGAAGAATAGTGAAAGATATTGTAATTGAAATTCGGAATAGTATGAGGTTTCAACACCAAATACACACTGAAACATGACGGAACGGGTTCCCAGCTTAATACTCTGTTGAGGAAAGATTTTTTCAACCTTTCTTCTCCAATCAGTTGAATGATAGAACGGATTTCAATATTGGAAATAAATTTTTTGGCGTAATATTCCTTACCCGATTTTGTTTTTACGGAAGTCAAGACATCATTGGTGAAAACCATTTCGGAAACTTCGGCATGTTTGTGAACATCAGCTCCGTACTGACGTAATTTCCGGATCAGCAGTTTGGAGATCTGGCTTCCTCCTTTTACACATTTATAAGCACTTTGAATATAGGAATTCACGGTAAGTGCATGAACATAAAAGGGAACATTTTCAGAATCTCCCGCATACAGGAAATTGGAGCCCAATAGAACAGACTGCAGTTTTTTATCGGAGGTAATTGATTCTATAAACCTTTTGGTATTCAGGTGGAGAATTTCTTCATTATAATTTTCCTTTCCTATAACGTTATACCTCGGAAACTGGCTGCAAACGTATTGAATTTCCTCACAATAGCTTTCTAAGTTTTCTTTTTCATGAGGAAAAAATTCAGATAATTGCTTAACGAAGTTTTTATACCCTTGAGCATGCGGATATTCAACAGGGTCATCCTCAAAAGTGATTTTGTCATAGCCGTCTTCATCCATTTTCTGAAGTTCCAGCTCGTCCATGATTTCCAGGTAAGAAAAATATTGATTCAGGTTTTGCCCTTGAGAAAGACCACCTAAATAATGAACTCCGGTATCAAAGATCAGTTTATCTCTTGAAAAGGTCTGTAAATTTCCTCCGTACTGATTGTTTTTCTCCAAAACACAGACTTTCAAGCCTTCTTTGGCCAGAATAAGAGCCGAAACAAGTCCCCCCAATCCGCTTCCGATTACAAGTATGTCATATTCTTTTTTCAATGGAGAAAAGGTGTGTTTTTTTAATTAAGAGATTAGAGTAAGAAAATTATAAAGTAATCATCTTAGTTTCTAATGTTCTTAACCGTTTGAGTTTATTTTATTATTAGTTTTCGGACTTAAAATTAGAAAAATTAATCAATATCGTCCCAAAAATCGAAATAATTGAACCATTGAGTAGGATATTTTTTAAGCATGAACTCCAGATTCTGAACATAGGAATTTAAAAGTCCTTGTGCATCACGCTTTTTAATGTTTTGAGCAACTCTTGCAAATAAGTGATAATGAAGATTATTTTCTTTCATTACATATACATACACTACGGGAACTCCCAGTCTGGAAGCAATTAAGAACGGACCTGCAGGAAATTTAGCACTTTTCCCCAATAGCTCTGCTCCAAGATATTTTGAACCTTCGAAATAGCGATCACCGGTAAAACAGATCAATTCATTATTCGAAAGTGCCTGATTAATATCAAAGATATGCGACATATCCTCTTTCACATAAATGAATTTGATATTGCTTTTTTTAACCGCTACACTTTCAAGATATTCTTTAATAACGGTAACTTCTTGGTCTGTCGTCACCAAATTGATCTGGCAATCAAAGTCGATATCCGCAAAAAAATGTTCTGCAATTTCAAAATTCCCGATATGGGCACTGATGAGAACTCCGCCTTTTTTTTCGTTTAAAAGATTTTTCAGATTTTCAACCCCATCAAATTCATATGTGAAACGATCTCGTAGACCCACAGAAATTGCCGTTTTATCAATTAACACTTTTCCGAAAATAAAATAACTTTTGAATATGGAGAGTTTGGATTTCCAGAAGCTGTAATTCAGCCTTTTACGGAAATAGTAAAAGATGTATTGATTGCTTTTTTTCAGAAAAAGAAAATAATAAGCTGCAACAAAATAGAGAACAATATATGAACTTCGGACCCCTATATTTCTAATGCACCAGACGAATATTTTATATCCTAATATGGTTCCTTTAGACTTACCTTTCCATTTGTTCATTTTTAAAATAGCAATGTATCAGTGTAGCAATTTACCAATTAAAATCATTATTGCATATCAGATTGGCATATTGTTACATTCAATTGAGTAAAGTTCTAATCAATAATTAAGCGTTTTTTTCAGCGATTTTATGTTCAATCGTAGTATAGAAATCATCAAAAGTAACCATCTTTTTAAAGTCAGCTTCTCCCAATTTCACTCCAAAATTAGATTCTATTACCACTACCATATCAATATAATCCAGGCTGTCCAGGCCCAGTGTATTTTTAAGGTTTGCTTCATTGCTGATTTCGTCACCGTCTACCTCAAATTCATTTACCAGAAAATCATTAACAATGGCAACAATTTTTTCCCTTTCCATGTTTTTAATCAAATTTTTTAACAATTAATGCGGAATTGGTTCCCCCAAATCCGAAAGAATTTGACAAAAATACGTCAATTTTTTGATTTTTCGTTTCAGAGACTAAATTTATCTTTTTCGCCTCATCGTCAGGATTTTCCAGATTGATATTCGGAGCAATGAAATCATTTTGCATCATCAGAATAGAATAGATCACTTCACTTGCCCCTGCCATCCAACATTCATGGCCCGTCATGGATTTAGTAGAACTCACCGGAACTTTGCTTCCGAAAATCTCATAAATGGCTCTTGCTTCATTAGCATCTCCAATTGGAGTAGAAGTTGCATGGGCATTAATATAATCAATATCATTTGCGGTTAACCCTGATTGTTTCAAGGCTCTGTCCATGGCTAAAGCTGGCCCGTCAACATTGGGTGTGGAAATATGCCCTCCATTCGATGAGAAGCCATATCCTACGATTTCAGCCAAGATAGGAACTCCTCTTCTTTGGGCAGATTCTAAGCTTTCCACAATTAAAGTCGCGGCTCCACCACTTGGAATTAGCCCATCCCTTGCTGAATCGAATGGTCTTGAAGCTTTGGAAGGCTCGTCTTCTCTCACGGAGAAAACACCTAATCCGTCAAAGCTGGCCATTGAATATTTATTGGTTTCCTGAGCTCCACCACATACGATCATATCCTGAAAACCATTTTTAATCATCATGTAAGCCAATCCGAGTGAATGAGATCCGCTTGCACAAGCTGCACTGATGGTTAAATTGATCCCTCTCAGCTTAAATATGGTGGAAAGATTCATGGTCACCGTAGAGTTCATGGATTTGAAAATGGCTCCGGAACCCATTAATGTAGTATCTTTCTTTTCTCTGGCAATATCTATGGATTCTATCACTGCCTGAGAAACGCTATCGTTTCCGTATAAAATTCCAACTTCATGATTCTCAAAATAATCTTCATCCAGACCCGCTTGTTTTAAGGCATCCATGGTAGCAAGATAAGCGTATTCACTTTCCTCTCCCATACTTACACGTTGTCTTCTATTAAGCAGATTTTTTAAATCCGGCTTCGGAACAACGCCTGTAAGGCCTGATCTGAACCCGAACTCTTTTCTTTCTTCTACTAAAACAATACCGGATTTTCCTTGATACAGGGATTCTCTGACCTCCTCCAAGGAAGTCCCGATGCAGGAATAAATTCCCATTCCGGTAATTACAACCCTATTTTCCATTTAAAATTAAAGGTTTTAGGTTGCAGGTTGTAGGTTGCAGCTGTTTACTGTTACCCATTATCTGCCACCTTATTTTATGAGTAAATTCCTCCGTTAATATTAATCACTTCGCCTGTAATATATGAAGCTTTTTTCGATGCTAAAAACGCTACCAGATCCGCCACTTCTTCCGCTTCTCCAAATCGGTTGGCAGGAATCATGGCTTTAAGCTCGTCTTCATTAAACTCCTGTGTCATATCTGTTCTGATAAACCCTGGAGCAACCGCATTTACGGTAATATTTCTCTTGGCTACTTCCTGAGCCAAAGCTTTCGTAGCTCCTACCAAAGCACCTTTTGCTGCTGAATAGTTGGTTTGTCCGGCAGTTCCTTTTACTCCTGAAACAGAAACCATGTTGATGATTCTCCCGTATTTATTGCGTAACAGTTTCTGGATAAAGAAATTCGTTACGTTGAAAAAACCATTCAAGCTTGTATTGATCACACTGTTCCAATCTTCATTTTTCATCCACATGAATAATCCGTCTCTTGTAATTCCGGCGTTATTCACGATCACTTCAACAATTGCATCAGGATTTCTCTCCTGCCATTCTGATAAAACGCTCTGAGTTTCTTCTGCATTTCCTACATCAAATTTCAGGATCTCTCCTGTTGCTCCCAGTTCCGTAACTTTTGCCAATGTTTCATTAGCTGCCGCTTCGTTGGAAGTGTAGTTGATCAATAGGTGGTAGTTTTTTTCTTCCGCCAGTTTTATACAGATGGCTCTTCCTATTCCCCTGGAGCCTCCCGTTACCATTGCACATTTCATGTATTAGTGTTTAGTTTTATTTCTATTTTAATATTGACAACTTATTAAGTGCTTTAATTACATTGTCTTTAGATATTTTTTTACTTTTTCCAGATACGGATACATCACCATATCATCGGAAAAAGCAGGGATAATTTTTCTTATCTCATCATACAATTTCTTGGTGGATGAAGATACTTTATCCTGATAGCCCAGATATTCAATAGCCTGAACAATCGTTATTGCCTCAATGGTTAATACCTCAAATGCATTTTCGATCACTTTTCGGCAAATTACTGCTGCATTGGTCCCCATACTTACAATATCCTGATTGTCATTATTGTTCGGGATACTGTGAACATACATGGAATTGGATAACATCTGGCTTTCGGCAGTGGTGGACGTCGCCGTAAACTGTACTCCCTGCATTCCAAAATTAAACCCTAATTTACCTAAATTTACAAAAGGAGGCAAAATTTCGTTAATTTTCGAATTTAAAAGGTAATTCAATTGTCTTTCAGCTAGCATCGTCAGTTTTGTGACTACCAACTTCAGTTTATCCATTTCCAGAGAGATATAATCTCCATGAAAATTACCTCCATGATACACATGCTGGTCCTCAACATTGATAATTGGGTTATCATTGGCTGAATTGATCTCATTTTCAAGAACTTTCTCCGTGTATTCCAAGGTATCCAGAACAGGTCCCAAGATTTGTGGTACGCATCTTAATGAATAATACTCCTGAACTTTATCTTTAAATACCTTTTCCTGTTCTTCAAAATGGGTATATAAGTGATCTTCTCTTTTTCTGATCAGCTTGCTGTCTGCCAAATGAGCACGCATCCTTTCAGCCACTTTCTGCTGACCGTAATGTCTTTTGGTTCCATTCAAGGCTTCTGACAAATGGTCATCATACGCCTGAACAATTTCATTGATCGCACAGGAAAGCTGGATAGAAATATCCGTTAACTGATTGGCTTTGTAAGCATTTACAATTCCTATTCCGGACATCACAGAAGTTCCGTTCATCAAAGCAAGGCCTTCACGGATTTCCACTTGTATAGGCTCCAAACCTTCTATTGCAAAAACTTCTTTTGTTGATTTTCTTTCCCCTTTATAGAAAACCTCTCCTTCACCAATCAGTACCAATGCCAGATGAGCTAATTGTACCAAGTCTCCACTTGCACCTACTCCTCCATGTTCAAAAATCAATGGTGTAACGTCCCTGTTAATTAATTCTTTAAGTAAATTAACAACAGATTGATGTACTCCCGAATTTCCAAGAGACAAGGTGTTCAACCTTGCCAACATACAAGCTTTCACTTCTTCCGCAGGCAATGGATTTCCAATCCCCGAAGAATGACTTCTGATAAGGTTATATTGTAACTGGTGCTTATCCTCATCATTAATCTTAAACTGGGCCATCGGTCCGAAGCCGGTGTTCACACCATATATTACTTTATTCTTCGAAAATTCTTTCAAAAACTGAAAACTAGCCTCTATTCTGGCTAAAAGTGCATCATCCAGTTCTATTTTTTCATTTTCAACGATAATCTTTTGAAAATCCTTCAGTTCTAAAAAGTTATTTATTTTCATCAATTAAAAGTAATAATAGATAATTTTATAAAATATTAATTAATTGTCATTAATTTTGCGGCAAAGATAGAAGTTATTATTAAAATAAAAAATCAAAGATGGACAAAGAGTTTGTTGACGTTCTCGTAATTGGGGCAGGACCTTCCGGATGTGTATCTTCTTCATACTTAAAGAAGAACAACGTCAACGTAAAGGTTGTAGAGAAGACAAAATTCCCAAGATTGGTTGTTGGCGAAAGCTTGATTCCAAGAGTCATGGACCATTTTGATGAAGCCGGGCTTTTTCCTGCTTTGGATGCCATGGGCTTTGAAAAGAAATTGGGGGCCCGTTTCCTTCGCGGTGATGAAGTCTGCATCTTTGATTTCAGTGATAAGTTCGGGGAAGGCTGGGACTGGACCTGGCAGGTTCCAAGAGCAGATTTTGATAATACTCTGGCTCAGGAGGTTATTAATAAAGGCATTGATCTTGAATTTGAAACCGAGGTTACGGGTATTAAGTTTAATGGTACAGATTCTATCACTACAGTAATTAATAAAGATGGAAAAGCTAAGGAAATCCACGCCAAATTTGTGATCGATTCCAGTGGTTACGGTAGGGTTTTACCTCGTTTGCTTGATCTGGAAAAACCTTCAAAACTTTCTCCACACTCCGCTATTTTTGCGCATGTAGAAGACATTAACCGCGAAGAAGGTGTTGAGGGAACTTTAATTTCTTTTGACATTATTGAAACTGAAGTATGGCTTTGGGTAATCCCTTTTTCCAATGGCAATACAAGTGTTGGAATTGTTGGACCTACCGATTATATTGAAAAACTTTCTGAAAACGGAGATACTATAGAAGCTTTAAAAAAGGCTATTTCACTTTCTGATTATTATGTAAAGCGTTTCGGAGATGTAGATTTCCTTTTTGAACCTAGACATTTGAAAGATTATTCTTGTTCTGTAAAAAAATTATTCGGAGACGGATTTGCCCTAACCGGAAATGCGTCTGAATTTCTGGATCCTGTATTTTCTTCAGGAATGGCATTTGCTACAGAATCGGGTATGCTTGCTGCAAAACTGGCATTAAGACAATTGAATGGTGAAACCATTGACTGGCAAAAAGAATATACCGATTATATATTATACGGCGTAGATGTTTTCACCACTTATGTAAAAGAATGGTATACAGGAAATCTTCAGGAATTATTCTTTCACAGGCCTGAAAATGAAGATGTAAAAAGGAAAATATGTGCTGTTTTAGCAGGGTATGTATGGAACAAGGACAATCCTTTTGTAAAGAAACATGATACCGTAATTAAAAATCTTGCGAATCTGATTAAAATGGAAAAAGAACAAAAGCAATAAAAGTTTCGGCGGCCTTTGGCCGCCGAAACTTTTATTGCTTATTCACATAATGATTCACTTTCAAGGCGAGCATTTTTGATGTTTTTGCATAGCATTCAGAAATTCGGTCATTATTATTAGGAATTCCTATTACATTATCTCCGGTAGCTTTTATTCCTTCAACCAGCATTAAAATGTTGCTCGGGTTTTCAGTTTCCACAAAAGTCATTTTGGAGTTCATTTCAGCAGGAATACTTCCTATTCCTCCAAAAATACCTTGAGAAATCCATGTGGGTTCAACAATTAAAGTATATCTTGTTTTCTCAAATTTTGTAGATGCTTCTATCTCTGTATTTTTATTCCACGAAGCTAAAAACTTATCCTGAAAAGTTTTCTCTTTTGAGTATTCCCAATCTGCTTTCCATTTTTCCGCTTCTTCTTTGCCTTTATTCTTTTCTATTTCCATCATTCTTTTGGCAACAAATTCTTCTTCACTCAGTTTCTTTTTCTCAAAAGTAACTCCCTCAAATTTAAAGACAACTTTTATAAATTTTTCTCCTTTTAAAAAATTGTAATCTCCAGAAATAACTTTCACTCTTTGAGACATCAGATTTGCCGAAATAGCCAGCAAAATAAATAATAAAGCTTTTTTCATTTTGAATTTATCTTAAATCAATAAAAGTAATTGGCTTCCTATTGTTCGGATGGTAAACATCTTTAGATAAAACATCAAACTCCATCAATTCAATTTTCGGACTTACTCTTAGTTTTGCCCGGAAATGATCCCTTACCTCATTGACAAAATTTTCATCTTCCCTTTCTGTACTCACCTTAATGACAATCTCATCCAATCCTATTTCATTGGACTGAATCACGATCTGATAACAGGAAATAGAAGTAAAGTCATTAAGAATATCATTCATTGCAGGTGGATACAAGGTAGTCCCTTTGTATTTGATCATCTGCTGTTTTCGCCCGATTACGGGTCCTAACCTCATGGTATTTCTTCCACATGCACAAGGTTCATAATGGGCTTTTACTATATCCCCAGTTTTAAATCTCAATAAAGGAATAGCCTCAACGCCCAAAGTAGTAATGGTTAATTCTCCACTTTCACCCTCTTTTACCGGGTTCCCATCGTCATTTAGAATCTCCGTGATAATCAGCTCCGGGTGATGATGACCTCCAATCTGGAACTCACATTCCGTAAATGCCGTACTCATCTCTGTGGAAGCATAGGTAGAAAAAAGTTTAATATCCCACTTTTCCTTGATCTTCTGAGAGAGAATATTATCCGTGAAGTCCTGATTTTTGATGCTTTCTCCAATACAAACAGCTCCGTAAACACTGGAGTTTTTATAATCCAGTCCGTTTTTTTCAGCATAATCGATCATTTTCAGTAAAAAAGACGGAACAGTGATCAGATATTTGGGTTCATATCTAAATATAGAGTCCCATTGTAATTCCGGAATTCCGGGTCCCATTCTGACCACGCTTGCGCCCATTTTTCTTAATCCTAAAAAATAAGCAAGTCCTGCCATGAACCTCTTGTCAATAGTAGTGATCATTTGAACGACATCTCCTTTTTGAATTCCCGCACAGGCAAATGAGATCGCTTCATTGTAAGCCAGCCTCTCAAGATCATTATCCGATAAACCAAATGTAACAGGGTCACCTAATGTCCCGGAAGTTGTACTGTAATCTACAATTTTATCGTAGGGAATACAGAAAAAATCATGATTGTATTGTTGAAGGTCATTTTTTGTAGTAGTCGGAATTTTCTGTAGGTCTTCCAACGATTGAATATCACTAATACTGATATTGTTTTCTTTAAATAGTCGTTGATAGAAAGGAGAATTTCTTTCAAGATAGATCAGCAGTTCTTGAAGCTTTTCTTCCTGAAACTTTTTAATTTCCTGAATAGTCGATTTTTCAATAGCCGGATAAAATTCCAATGGTTTTGATTTTAAAGTAACAAATGTATTAATTCTTAAATATATTTCTTTTATTCTTTCACTCACGGATTCCACAAATTTTCACAGATGATTGCGTTTAAAATCTGCGTCATCTGCCCAATCTGTTAGAGAAATAAAAACGTATTCTCCCCGTCAGTCAAAATTTTATTTTTTATTTCACATTACCATTCTGGAATTGAAGTTTTTAATAGATAGAACCTAAATAAAACATATATTATAAACCGACAAAATTCACTAAATTTGCAAACTTAATTAATCATCGAATTGAGATATTTACAATGAGCCAATTTAAAGAATATAAAAACCTCAACCTTATCGACATAGCCGAGAATGTATCGGAATTCTGGAAACACAATAAAACATTCAGCAAAAGTGTTGAAATTCGTGAAGGTAATCCCGAGTTTGTATTTTATGAAGGACCACCTTCTGCAAACGGTATGCCCGGAATTCACCACGTTATGGCCAGAGCGTTAAAGGATATTTTCTGTCGTTTCCAGACACAGAACGGAAAGCAGGTTTTCCGTAAGGCGGGTTGGGATACACATGGGCTTCCTGTGGAACTTGGTGTAGAAAAAGAACTTGGAATAACGAAGGAAGATATTGGCAAAAAAATCTCTATTGAAGACTATAACAAGGCTTGCCGTGAAGCGGTAATGCGTTATACCGATGTTTGGAATGACCTTACGGAGAAAATCGGATATTGGGTAGACCTTGATGATCCATATATCACCTATAAGTCAAAATATATGGAGACCGTTTGGTGGTTGCTGAAACAATTGTATGATAAAAACTTATTGTACAAAGGCTACACCATCCAGCCTTATTCTCCAAAAGCAGGAACAGGGCTTTCTTCTCACGAATTGAATCAGCCTGGAACATATCGTGATGTTTCAGATACTACGATCGTGGCTCAATTTAAAGTAAAGAAAGAATCTTCTGAACTATTCAATGAGGTAGATGGTGATGTAAACATCCTGGCTTGGACAACAACTCCATGGACTTTGCCTTCAAACACAGCTCTTGCGGTAGGAAGAGATATTGAATATTATGTAGTTAAAACGTTCAATCAATATACATTTGAACCTGTAACAGTTGTTTTAGCGAGAGTCCTTTTAGAAAAGAACTTTGGTAAGAAATATGTGCAAGGAACAGATGAGGATTTTGCAAACTATACTGCAGAAAGCAAAACAATTCCTTATAAAGTTTTAAAAGAATTCACAGGAGAGAAACTTGCAGGAACCCAGTATGAACAATTAATCCCTTGGTTCACTCCGGATGAAACTCCTGAAAAAGCATTCAGAGTAATTTTAGGAGATTTTGTAACAACGGAAGACGGTACAGGTATCGTTCACATCGCTCCTACTTTTGGTGCGGATGATGCAAGAGTAGCGAAAGAAGCCGGAATTCCGCCAATGTTGGTAAAAGATGAGAATGACAATCTTGTTCCATTGGTAGATTTACAGGGTAAATTCCTTGTCGGAAATAATGTGCCGGAAGTATTCTCAGGAAAATATATCAAGAACGAATATTATGATGATGGAGCTGCCCCTGAAAAATCATGGGATGTAGAATTGGCTATCTTATTAAAAACAGAAAACAAAGCCTTTAAAGTAGAGAAATACGTTCACAGCTATCCACATTGCTGGAGAACTGACAAACCTGTATTATATTATCCTTTGGATTCATGGTTTGTGAAAATGACTGCTGTGAAAGACAGGTTAGTTGATCTGAACACAGAAATCAACTGGAAGCCAAAAGCTACCGGAGAAGGACGTTTTGCCAACTGGCTGGAAAATGTGAACGACTGGAACTTGTCCCGTTCAAGATATTGGGGAATCCCATTACCAATCTGGAGAACAGATGATCTGAAAGAAGAAAAAATCATCGGCTCTGTAGAGGAATTATATAATGAAATCGAAAAATCGGTTGAAAAAGGATTCATGACTGAAAATCCGTTCAAAGGTTTTGAGATCGGAAATATGTCTGAAGAAAACTATTCTTTAGTTGACCTACACAAAAATGTAGTGGATAAAATAGTTTTAGTTTCAGAATCAGGAAAATCCATGAAACGTGAAAGTGATTTGATCGACGTTTGGTTCGATTCAGGTTCTATGCCGTATGCACAGCTGCATTATCCTTTCGAAAATAAGGAAATGATCGACAGCCACAAAGCATTTCCTGCAGATTTCATTGCAGAAGGTGTTGATCAGACCCGTGGTTGGTTCTATACACTTCATGCGATCGCTACTGCTGTTTTTGATTCTGTTGCTTATAAAAACGTAATGAGTAACGGGCTTGTTTTGGATAAAAACGGACAGAAAATGTCAAAACGTTTAGGCAATGCAGTAGATCCGTTCGAAACACTTTCTGTATACGGTCCGGATGCTACACGTTGGTACATGATTTCCAATGCCAATCCTTGGGAGAACCTGAAGTTTGATATCGAAGGAATAGATGAAGTAAGAAGAAAGTTCTTCGGAACGCTTTACAATACCTATTCATTTTTTGCTTTATATGCGAATGTTGACGGATTCAATTATTCGGAAAAAGAAGTGGAAAACCGTCCTGAAATCGACAGATGGATTCTTTCCGAGCTTAATCTTTTAATTAAAGAAGTAAAAGCATTCTATGAAGATTATGAGCCAACAAGAGTAGCAAGAGCAATCAGTACTTTCGTGAACGACAATTTAAGTAACTGGTATGTAAGATTATGCAGAAGACGCTTCTGGAAAGGAGATTATACGGAAGATAAAATCTCTGCTTACCAGACTCTATATACCTGTCTTGAAGTGGTAGCCAAATTATCGGCACCCATTGCTCCATTTTTTATGGATCAGCTGTATCAGGATTTAAATAAAGTTACAGGAAAAGAAACGTATGAATCTGTACACTTAACGGATTTCCCTGTTGCTGATGAAAGCTTAATCGATCAGGATTTGGTGGAAAAGACTCATTTAGCACAGAATATCACCAGTATGGTTTTCTCTTTGAGAAAGAAAGAGAACGTAAAAGTACGTCAACCATTACAGAAAGTATTGGTTCCTGTATTGGATTCTAAAACGGAAAAGCAAATCTTAGCAGTGGCGGAATTGATCAAGCAGGAGGTGAATGTGAAAGAGTTACAATTGATCAATGCTGAAGAAGCATCTCATTTAATTGTAAAACAAATTAAACCTAATTTCAAAGCTCTTGGACCTAAATTAGGAAAAGACATGAAAGTGGTTGGAAATGAAATTGCTAATTTTTCCGCAGAACAGATCACCGCTCTTGAAAAAGAAGGAAAAATCGACATCCAGGGCTATGAAATCACGCTTGATGACGTGGAAATCTCTACGAAAGATATCCCGGGATGGACGGTAACTTCTGATGGAAAAACAACTGTGGCATTAGATTTGACGTTAACAGAGGAATTAAAATCTGAAGGTATTGCAAGAGAATTCATCAACAGAATTCAAAATTTAAGAAAAGACAAAGATTTCGATCTGACCGACAGAATTAAAATCTCTCTTGAAGAGAATTCTCCATTTCTTGAAGATATCAGGAAAAATGAAGAATATATTTCGTCCGAAGTCTTGTCAAATAAAATAGAAGTTGTATCTTCACTTCTTAATTTTAACGAAATCGAAATAGATACCGTTAATTTTAAGGTAAATATTGAAAAAAATTAACATATAGTTATTGTATTTCAAATTCCATTTCATAATTTTATTAAAAAAGAGAAAAGAACATGCAAGACGAAAGAGTAAGATATAGCGATGCTGATTTACAGGAATTTAAGAAAATCATTCACGAAAAGATTGCAAAAGCTGAGAAAGATTTGGCACTGATCAACGAAAGTTTTATCAATGACCAGAACAACGGAACGGATGACACATCCCCTACTTTCAAAGCATTCGAGGAAGGGGCAGAAACCCTTAGCAAAGAACAAAATGCAATCTTGGCAGGAAGACAGGAAAAATTCATTCGTGATCTTAAAAATGCGCTGATAAGAATTGAAAACAAAACCTACGGTGTTTGCAGAGTAACAGGGAAGCTGATTCCTAAAGAAAGGCTTTTGGCAGTTCCGCACGCTACGTTAAGTATCGAAGCGAAAAACATGCAGAAATAACCATCGGTTTGCAACAATAAATTTGGGTTTATATTGTATTTCACAAATACTTTATAAACCTAATTTTTAATGTATACCCATGAGCGAATATATCATTTTAGGGATTATTCTTATAGTGGTTCTTTGGTTTTTCAACAGGGAGTGGATCAAAAACAGATTCTTTCCGGACAAACAGAAGAACTACACCATAGATGATCAGTTTAACTCTGAAAGACGGGAACGAGAAAAAGAAATCGACCGCCTTTTAGGAAAAATGGGCAAAAACGGCATTAATGACCTTTCTGCAAAAGACAGGAAAAGGCTTGATGAATTGTCCAAAAAATAAATTAAAGAAAGATAAAATTTAGAAACCTTGAAAAAGATCTTAGCCGTAACATTCCTTATATTATTAATTGACCAGGCTTCAAAAATTTATATTAAAACACACTTCAACCTTGACGACAGTATTTCTGTCTTACCGGGCTTCAAGCTTACTTTTGTAGAAAATCCGGGAATGGCTTACGGGCTTCATTTCGGAGGAGTCATTGGTAAATATTTCCTGGTGATTGTAAGAGTATTATTAATCGGAGGAATGATCTACCTTTTCAGAAAATGGCTGCAAAGAGGGGAATCCAATTATCTTTTGATTCCAATGGCTATGATTTTTGCAGGAGCTATCGGAAACCTTATTGACGGAATGTTCTATGGTTTGATTTTCGACAGCGGAACAGTCTATGATCCAAGCATCGATCGATGGATCGGCTATGGCGGAGTTTCTAAATTCGTCCCTTTTGGTGAAGGCTATTCTACCTTTATGAAAGGTTGTGTGGTAGATATGCTCCACTTCCCGTTAGTAGACTGGAACGTTCCTGAAAATGTTCCGCTAATCGGAGGAAAACATATTGAATTTTTCAAATATATTTTCAACGTTGCGGATTCAGCCATTACTATTGGAGCGGTTTTATTATTAATTTTCAGGAAAAAGGCATTTCCCAACGGCCTTGAGTTTTAAAAATGAAAAGATTCATTAAAAATACTTTTAAAATTTTCCTGCTTCTTATGGTTGCAGGAATTATTTTTATTGCTTTTGCGAACTACAGCATTAAAAAGCAAAGTGATGCTTTTATATTCTATGATATTTCCAAAGTTCCCGAAACGAAGACAGCATTACTTCTCGGAACCAGCAAAACATTAAGCAATGGAATGCCCAATGCCTATTTCTATAACAGAATTCAGGCTACTATAGATCTTTATAAAAGCGGAAAAATCCAATACATTATTGTAAGTGGAGACAACAGCAGAAAAGATTATAATGAACCTGAGGATATGCAATTGACACTCATGAAGTATGGGATTCCACAGGATAAGATTTTTATGGATTTCGCAGGTTTCAGAACTCTGGATTCCGTGGTGAGGGCAAAAGAGATCTTCGGGCAGAAAAAGCTGGTGATTATTTCCCAAAAGTTCCATAATGAGAGAGCTGTCTTTTTAGCCCAGAAAAATGGAATGGAAGCCTATGGATATAATGCACCGGATGTTAACAAGTATGCAGGATTAAAAACCAATATGCGTGAATATATAGCCAAGGCAAAGGCATATTGGGATTTGCTTTTCGGAGTTGAACCGAAATTCGGTGGAGATAAAATTTTGATTCCTTAGTAAAATTTCCCGGCAGATTAAGCAGATCACAAAGAAACCTATTAAATTTGCAATTCATTAATTTTTATAAATAAAAAACAAATGTCAAGAATTCTTACCGGCATTCAAGCCACCGGAACACCGCACCTTGGGAATTTATTAGGTGCTATTATTCCTGCCATCGAACTATCGAAGCAGGAAGGAAATGAGTCATTTTTATTTATTGCGAACCTTCATTCGCTTACACAGATTAAAAATGCGGAAGAGCTAAAACAAAACACCTACGAGATCGCTGCGGCTTGGCTTGCTTGTGGGCTGGATACGGAAAAAACCTATTTTTACAGACAAAGCGATATCCCTGAAACCTGTGAACTATCTTGGCATTTATCATGTTTTTTTCCTTACCAAAGATTAACGCTTGCTCATTCTTTCAAAGATAAAGCAGACCGATTACAGGATGTGAACGCAGGGTTATTTACCTATCCTATTTTGATGGCTGCCGATATTTTGTTGTATGACGCAGAAATCGTACCTGTAGGGAAAGATCAGCTCCAGCATTTGGAAATTGCCCGTGATGTAGCTTCAAGATTCAATAATCAGATGGGAGAAGTTTTTGTACTTCCACAATCTGAGCTCCAGGAAAACACGAAATATGTTCCGGGAATTGACGGACAGAAAATGTCTAAATCCAGGGGAAACATCATTAATATTTTCTTGCCTGAAAAAGAACTGAAAAAACAGGTAATGAGCATTGAAACAGATTCTAAAAGTCTTGAAGAGCCTAAAGATCCTGAAACCGATAAAGTATTTGCCATTTATCAATTGATTGCCACTCCTGAACAAACAGAAGAATTAAGAGCGAAATATTTAGCAGGAAACTTCGGTTACGGTCATGCGAAAACAGAACTTTTAAACCTGATCTTAACCCGTTTTGCCAAAGAAAGGGAATTGTTCTCCTACTATATGAACAATCTTGACGAATTGGAGGCTAAACTTCAGGAAGGGGCAGAAAAAACGAGAGTAATTGCTTTGGAAACCATTAAAAGAGTAAGAACAAGTTTAGGAATTTAATTCATCATGTTCTTGTATAAATAAAGTTTCGGCGGCACCAAAGGTGCCGCCGAAACTATTATAAATAATCTTTTATTTGTAATAGTAGCTTGACCGTCTTCAACCCATCTTCTTCCCTATTTTCATCCAAAGCATCAAAGAAAATAACGTCCATTCCAAAGTTTTGCGCTCCTACTACATCTGCAATCCAGTCATCCCCAATTAAAATACTTTCTTCTTTTTTTGCTTGGGAAAGCCCCAAAGAATATTCAAAAATAGCAGAATTAGGTTTTCTTACACCCACGGAATCTGCACTTGTGATGGTATTAAAATACTTGGCAATTCCGGATAGAAGGCACTTTCTTTCCGTTACTTCCTGGAAGCCGTTTGAAATTACATGTAAAGTATATCCTTTTGATTTCAGATACTCTAGAAGAGCTTCTGCTCCCTCCACCAATTGATTATGATTCAATATTTTATCCAGGAAATGTTCTTCAAAATACATAGAAAGCTCTTCATTATCAACACCAAAATGTTTGAATGTATCATAAAAACGATGCTTTCTCAAATATTCCTTACCAATAATTCCATCTCTGATCTTTTCCCACAGTGATTCATTAATCTCATGATAAACAGCATGAAACTCCTCAAAATCAATAGCATATTGTAAGGTGATTTCCTGTTTCTCAAAAAGGTCTTTGATAGTAAGATAGGCGTTCTTGCGATGATCCCAAAGCGTATTGTCCAGGTCAAAAAAAATGTGCTGAATTTTCATACAGCACAAAATTAATAATTTTAATTTTTGGAAATCGGATAATTCTTATTCTTGGACTTAACAACTTCCAGGTTCTTTGAAAAGTTAAGCAAAAAATCAATTGTTTGTTTTTTTGGTTTCAAAGTTTTCTCTTTTAGGGAATCATTTTTTCTCATAGGCGAGTGAATGTTTTTCCTTAAAACGAGAAATATTAAGAATTATTATCTTGTTAGTATAATATTATTCTCATCCATGATTTTTCTCAGGTTAATGAGTGCATATCGCACTCTTCCCAAGGTTGTGTTGATACTCATATTGGTATGATCCGCAATCTCTTTGAAGCTTAAGCCGTCAAAAAATCTAAGTTTAATCACTTCCTGTTGATTTTCCGGCAAAAATTGCAGCATTCTGAGTAGGTCTTCCTGAATCTGGTTGGTGACCAGCTGGTCTTCAATGTTTTCAGAAGGCTCTCTGATCAAATCAAAAATAGAATACTCATCCGTTTCAAAGGTAGTCTCTGAAACTTTAATGTTTTTCGATTTTAATCTGAAATGATCGATAATGAGGTTGTGAGCGATTCTTTTGGCCCAAAGGATGAATTTTCCTTCTTCGTTGTAACGTCCTTCTTTCAGCATGATGATGATTTTCATAAAAGTATCCTGAAAAACATCATTAGCAAGGTCTTCATCATTAATTTTGTAAAAAATGAATGTAAACAGCTCTCTCTGATGACGATGAATAAGCGTTGATAATGCTTCTTCGTCTCCTTTCTGGTAAAGGGAAATTAGTAGGCTATCCGATTTTGATTTCATAACTTTCTTCTCAATAAAATATTTGTAGACAATTTATCTTCCAGATATTTTATCTGGCTCTTATTGTAAATACAAAATAATTCTTTAGAGTAAAGTCTAATCAATAGGCGGGTACAATTTTTATGGATGTAAATATAATAAAATTTTAATAACTGTTAACCTATTATTAATATTTTCCAAAAAATAATTAAAAGAAATCATTTAAACATGTCATGAATGAATACAGTAGGGATATTTAATGTGAAATTAATATTTAATCCTTTCAATTGTTTACCATTTAATTCCGCATCTCCGATAGGAAAAGCATACCCTCCTGTAAGATCTAAGATCCCAAAAAGTGTAACTCCGACCTTAGGAGCGATGTATTTATTGGTTCCTTCCGCTCCAACCAAAAAATAATAGGAATGGTAAAAATCTACATTTTTTTCAAAATTAAGAAGCACATCCGCCTGCAATTTCGGCATAATGGCAAACTTTGAGTGAGCAGATCCCATTAAAGCAGAACCTCCTAGTCTGTAAATTACATCGTCATCCTTCAAAAAAAGCAATTTACCTCCTACTTCACCGAAACTCTGGTTTTGGTACACATATCCTACATTGATCATTTTATGCATTGTATACTGAGCTTTTGATACACTCCCTAAGAAAAATACAAGCAAAGCGGCCATTGCCAAACGAAATTTCAGCATCATATTATTTATTTAAGTGTAAAAATAAAAAAAACTGCCTTATCTGTTGGATAAAGCAGTCATTATATTATCAAAAGCGGGAAATTAAATTCCGAAAGCGGCTTTAATTTCGTCTACTTTGTCAAGTTTTTCCCAAGTAAAGAATTCAAGACCTTCTAATGTAAGTTCATTCTTTTGACCTTTATTGAAAGTTTTATTACCTACATAATGCTCTTTACCCATGTGTCCGTAAGAAGCCGTTTCTTGGTAAATAGGATTTCTTAATTTAAGGTTCTGCTCAATAGCATATGGTCTCAAATCGAAAATAGTTGAAACCTTCTTAGCAATCTCTCCATCATGAAGATCTACTTTTGATGTTCCGTAGGTATTAATGTATAAACCACAAGGTTCAGCAACACCGATGGCGTAAGAAACCTGTACTAAAACTTCATCAGCAACTCCCGCTGCTACTAAGTTTTTAGCAATGTGTCTTGTTGCATACGCTGCACTTCTGTCTACTTTGGAAGGATCTTTTCCTGAGAACGCACCACCTCCGTGAGCTCCTTTACCACCATAGGTATCAACAATGATCTTTCTTCCTGTAAGACCCGTATCTCCGTGAGGACCTCCGATTACGAATTTCCCTGTAGGATTAATATGATACTTGATCTGATCATTAAATAATGCTTTGATTTCCTCCGTTTGCTGGGCAACCACTCTTGGAATCAAAATATTTTTAATGTCTTCGCGGATTTTATTCAACATCTCTTCTTCCGTACCAAAATCATCGTGTTGAGTAGAAACTACGATAGAATCAATTCTAATGGGTTTGTGGTCATCAGAATACTCAATCGTAACCTGACTTTTTGCATCCGGACGAAGGTAAGTAATCTCTTTATTTTCTCTTCTGATCGCAGAAAGCTCTTTAAGAATAGTATGTGCCAAGTCTAAAGCTAATGGCATATAGTTCGCCGTTTCATTAGTTGCATACCCGAACATCATTCCCTGGTCACCCGCTCCCTGAGCATTGGCTTTGCTTTCAAAAGATTCATCCACTACAGTTCTGTCAACACCTTGGTTGATATCCGGAGACTGTTCATGAATAGCAGAAATCACTCCGCAAGAATCTCCATTGAACATATATTCTCCTTTGGTATACCCGATTCCGTTGATCACTTCTCTGGCAATAGTCTGTACATCTAGATAAGCATCAGATTTCACTTCTCCTGCCAAAACTACCTGTCCTGTTGTAACAAGAGTTTCACAAGCTACTTTTGAATTTTTATCGTATGCTAAGAAGTGATCGATTAATGCATCGGAGATCTGATCGGCAATTTTATCCGGATGTCCTTCTGAAACGGATTCAGATGTAAATAAATAAGACATATTATTCTTTTGTTTTTTTAATTAAAAATTGAGTGAAGAAAAATATGAAATAATTGCCTAGAAAGCTCAAAAAAGAATACTGTTTTAGCATTTTTTTATAGAGGTTGCAATCAGGTCAAATTTTTCCTCGTTTAATAAACGTTGGCAAATTTAAGCACTATTTTTTTAATACTCAAATTTTTATCCGCTATTTATAATTTTCTTTAAATTAATGATTTATATCATTTTATGAGATATAAACTATTGTGGCTTTATGCTTACAAATTCCTTCGGACTTTGATTATAATTCAGCTTTTCTTTTAAAGAAGCCTTGATGGAATTCGCCAATTCATCAATAATCTTTTGCTTGAAAGTAGGTTTATAATAAATAATGCTGATTTCTCTGTAAGGGAATGGCTTTTTAAACCTGAAAACGTTGTTCTTCTGCTCCTCAGAAAGCTGGCTTAGTGCCAATTCAGGCAAAATACTGATCCCGCCCACTTTATCTACCATATGTACTAAAGTCTGGATGTTGGAAGCAAGGAAATCCAAATTCTTTGGTTTCAGTGTATTTTCTTTTAAATGACAAATATTCTCAAACTGATTCCTTAAGCAGTTACCTTCCTCAAGAAGCCACACTTTCTCCACATTCAGCTCCTCTGGAATAATGTATGAATTCTTTTTATTGGCTTCTGTATCTGAACTATAAATCATTAACTCTTCATTGAACAGGAAATCCTGATAAAATTCATCAGCACTGTCGTAAGGTGTGGAAATGATTCCCGCATCCAGCTCGCCTGCTTTTAAAGCTTTGATGATATTATCAGTTGTCATCTCCTTCACATTCATCTGAATTTTGGGATTTTCTTCCAAAAATTTAAAAATCTCAGTAGGTAAAATGAAAGATGAAACTGTAGGGATGATTCCTATATTAATAGTGCCTCCCAGAATATTGTTCAAAAGGTTTGCTTTGTTTTTCAGCTCATTGACAGATTCTATAATTACCTTCGCCTGATCAATGATCTGTAACCCCACATCCGTAGTACGGATAGGGTGGGTTGTCCTGTCGAAAACCTTCACATCCAGTTCATCTTCAAATTTTTGTATCATTGCACTTAAAGTAGGCTGAGTAATAAAGCACGCCTGCGCGGCTTTTCCAAAATGTTTATACTTATCGACAGCGATAAGATACTCCAATTGCTGAATGTTCATCTGATTAATATTATCTATTACAAAGATATAACGTTTTTGCTATTAGCAATTAAAAATTCAAGTAAATTTGATATTTATTACGTTTAAGAACTACCTTTGAAAAGGCAGAATTATTATTCAAATCATAACTATATGGATTCTAAAAAATTAACAGCAAGCAACGGAGCTCCTTATTATGAACATCAGGATTCCCAGACGGTAGGACCCAGAGGACCAGTGCTTTTACAAGATTTTATCCTTCAGGAAAATCTGGCCCATTTTGTAAGAGAGAGAATCCCGGAAAGAATTGTACATGCAAAAGGCAGCGGGGCTTATGGTAAGTTCACCGTAACTCATGATATTACAAAATATACGAAAGCCAAATTGTTTTCCAATATTGGGAACTCTTGCAGAATGTTTGCCCGTTTTTCAACGGTAGGTGGAGAAAAAGGAAGCGCAGATACGGCAAGAGACCCTAGAGGTTTCGCTCTGAAATTCTATACGGAAGACGGAAATTGGGATCTGGTAGGAAACAATACCCCGGTTTTCTTTATTAAGGATGCTAAAAAATTCCCGGATTTTATTCATACTCAGAAAAGAGTACCAAAAACCAACTTAAAAAGTGCCACCATGATGTGGGATTTCTGGAGCTTGAATCCTGAATCTCTTCACCAGGTTTTAATTCTGATGTCTGACAGAGGAACACCTCACGGATACAGACATATGCACGGATTCGGATCTCATACTTTTTCCATGATCAATGCTGATAATGAGAGAGTGTGGGTAAAGTTCCATCTGAAAACCAAACAGGGTATCAAAAATTTCACGAACGAGGAAGCCATAAAAATGGCAGGGGAAAATCCCGATTTTGCCCAGGAAGATCTTTGCAATGCTATAGAGAATGGAGATTTCCCGAAATGGACGATGTACATTCAGGTGATGACGGAAGAACAGGCTAAAGAATTCAGATGGAATCCTTTTGATATTACCAAGGTATGGTTCCAAAGCGACTTCCCATTGATTGAAGTTGGTGAAATGGAACTGAATGAAATTCCTGTGAATTATTTTGCACACGTAGAGCAATCTACTTTCTCTCCAAGCAATTTAATCAATGGTATAAGTTTTTCCCCGGATAAAATGCTTCAGGGAAGGTTATTCTCTTATCCGGATGCACACAGATACAGAGTGGGAGTAAATGCTCATCAGCTGGAAGTCAACAGATGTCCTTTTGCTGTTAATAATTATCAAAGAGACGGATTTATGGCAGATTCCAAAGATTATGGTGACCAGCCTAATTATTATCCGAATAGTTTCGACAACATCAGACCGGATTCTGCTTATAAAGATTTTGAATATGAGCTGGATAGCTATCACGTAGCTCATTACAACAGAAACGAAAATGATGATGACCACTACACCCAGCCAGGTTTACTATATACTAAAGCGATGAATGCTGAGGATAGGGAACATCTTGTTCACAATATTGTTGAAAGTATGAAAGGAATAGACGGTCCAAAGAAAAATGAGATCATCAACCGACAATTATGCCATTTTTTCCGAGCCAATATTGAGCTTGGCATGAAAGTAGCTTTGCAACTAAATATCAATATTGATGCGAATATGATGAATCATTCTAAGTAATCATATCAAATAAATAATCACACTAAAAGGAAAAAAAATCAATATTTTTTCCTTTTTTTTACAAAAAATTTATAATTTGCGGTCGATTGTATTTTAAAGTTGAAAATGGGTTACCAAAATATATTATTAGAAAAGGAAGATAAAATATCTATCATTACCATAAACAGACCTGAAAGTTTAAACGCATTGAATGCAAAAACCATTCAGGAAATAAGCTCGGCGCTGGATGAATTGAACTCTGATACAGGATGTAGAGTGATTATCATTACAGGAAGCGGTGAGAAGTCATTTGTTGCCGGAGCAGATATTAAAGAGTTTAGTGATTTTGGACAGGAGAAAGCTGAAGAATTGGCCAGAAACGGACAAAATATACTATTTAATAAAATTGAAAATATGTCTAAGCCTGTGATTGCAGCCGTAAACGGTTTTGCATTAGGCGGAGGACTGGAGCTTGCTATGGCATGCCACATCAGATACGCATCGGAAAATGCTAAATTAGGACTTCCGGAAGTTACCTTAGGATTGATTCCCGGGTATGGAGGAACTCAAAGATTACCAAAGCTTATCGGAAAGGGTCTTGCCAACGAAATGATCTTCTCAGCCAAAATGATCCCCGCTCAAAGAGCCAAAGAGATCGGATTGGTGAATGAAGTATATCCTATCACAGATTTATTAATCCAAACAAAAGAATTAGCAAAGATTATTGCCCACAATTCACCGATGGCAATATCCAAGGCAATACATGCCGTCAATTTATCAGACACTGATAAAGGCTTCGATACAGAAATCCAGTATTTCGGGGAGCTTTTTGAATTGGATGATAAAAAAGAAGGAGTGACCGCTTTTATGGAAAAAAGAAAGCCGAACTTCTAAACCTTAATACAAAATTATTTCGAAAAAAAACAATGCTGCGGTATGAATAAGTTTGATAAAGCTTATCTAAAAATGGCTCAGGAATGGGCAAAACTCTCCTACTGTAAACGAAAGCAGGTAGGGGCTCTTATCGTAAAAGATAGGATGATTATTTCAGATGGTTACAATGGTACTCCTTCAGGATTTGAAAACTGCTGCGAGGATGAAGAGGGGAAAACACACTGGTATGTACTGCATGCTGAAGCTAACGCCATATTAAAACTGGCTGCTTCAACCCAGTCTGCAAAGGGAGCTACGTTATATTTAACGCTTTCACCCTGCAAGGAATGCAGTAAACTGATTTTACAGGCGGGAATTACCCGGCTAGTGTACATTAATGAATATTCGGACGATGACGGGATATCATTTTTAAGGAACCATCATATTGAAATAGAGCAAATTTCGGACAATGAATTAAAAAAATAAGCACACAATGACTTGGGATGAAAAAATTAAGGATTTTGAAATCTTTCTTCGATTTGAAAGAAATTTTTCAGAAAACACTCTCGACGCGTATGTACGAGACATTAAAAAATTAAAAGAATACGCAGAAGAAGATCTGGCAAATGTCGGTCCAGATAGTATTGAGTATGAGAACTTACAGGAGTATATTTTCAATCTCTCCAAACAAAAGTTCAGTGAAAGATCACAAGCAAGATGGATTTCATCCATAAAAGCGTTTTTCAAATTCTTACTGGAAGACGAATACCGTGAAGATAATCCGGCAGCATTGCTTGAAGGCCCTAAATTAGGATTATATCTTCCGGATACTTTAAGCCTCCCCGATATCAACAAAATTATCGGTGCTATCGAGGTAAATTCCGATCTGGGAAAAAGAAATCAATGCATTATTGAGGTTTTATACGGATGCGGGCTTCGTGTTTCGGAACTTATTGAACTAAAAATTTCAAACATCAATTTTCAGGAAAATTACATTAAGGTGAACGGAAAAGGGAATAAAACCCGCTTTGTTCCTCTGGCGGACTATACTGCTGAGCTCCTGAAAAGCTATATTGACGATGTACGTTCTAAGAATAAAATCAACAAGAAATATGAAGACACTTTGTTTCTGAACAGCAGAGGGACTTCCATGTCCAGAGTAATCGTATTTCTTATCATCAAAGAACTTACAGATAAAGCTGGTGTTAGTAAAAAAATCTCTCCCCATACATTCAGACATTCATTTGCTACCCATTTGTTGCAAAATGGAGCAGATCTTCGATATATCCAGGAAATGCTTGGACATTCGAGTATAACAACCACAGAAATTTATACTCATTTGAAGACAGAAGAACTTCGGGATGTAATTTTGAGTTATCATCCGAGAAATATTAATATTACTCAATGAAATTATTGAAATATTGCCCTAGCTGCGGCAAAGAATCTTTACATTGGGACGGCGAAAAGAAATGGAGCTGTCCCAATTGTAATTTTACCCTTTATAATAATGTTGCTGGTGCCGTTGCTGTTGTCATACGATGTGGTGACGAAGTATACCTTACAAGAAGAAACAGAGACCCTAAAAAAGGAAAACTGGATCTAGCCGGAGGATTTGTTGATCCGAAAGAAAGTGCAGAGGAAACCTGTAAAAGGGAACTTTTTGAAGAGTTGCAGCTGGATATTGATATTTCAAATTTAAAATACTTAACAAGCTTACCCAACGTTTATGAATATAAAGAGATCGATTATAATACGATTGACCTTTTTTATGAATATAACGTAGCGGAAAAGTTTGAAGTAAATATTGATCTTTCTGAGATCTCACAGGCTGTCTGGATTCCCTTAAAAGAGTTAAATCTGGATGATATAGCCTTTGATTCCCAAAAGAAGTTTTTTGAGCAGTATTTGAAGGATTTATAATCATATTCCCACACATTTCACAGACGAGCACAGATGTTTATGAACATACACTGTGTAAATTGTGAAATCTGTGGGTTATATTTTAAGATTAATAATCTTTAGATTTCAGAATATCCTGGAAATAATTGATAAGCAATGTTCTTTCTGCTTCGGATAGATTAGCTTCTTTATGATACACTATATAACCCGGCATCGGCATTGTTTTATTCCGTAAGGTCTGAACGGATTTCGTCAGCATATTCGTTTTTAAATCCTTATTGTAGCTTTCCCAGACAGAGAAATTAAGATGCTCTCTACCTTCATTGATATGGCTTTTCACAGACCACGAAACGGGGGCGATATAAGCATATTTCGGATAAATGGTTTCATCCGAATGACAATCGTAGCATGCTCCTTTAAGCAATTGTGTAATCTTTTCCGGTGTTTTTTTGGAATCTACAAAGTTGATCTTATGATTTACCGGTTTATTTGTCCTGTCAACAGGAATAAACTGGATGATCGCAAAGCCTACCAAACACCAAAATACAATTTGCCTGAATTTTTTCATTCTGTTATTTCACCGGTGTTAAAAGAGTTCCATTCTTATTGGCATTATTTAAAGCCGGAACCTGTCTATCCTGCGTTCTAGCAGGTTGAGTATTGCTATTGTTTGGGACTGTATTTTTAGGGCTTTCCAGAGTTCTGGTATCTTTTAGATCCCAATCCTCTACGGAATCCCATAATGGTCTTACAATAGCTATTTTATAGAACACGTACGAATCTTCCGCAAACGTTTCATTGGCAAAATCAGCTTCATCCCAATACTTGTTATCATTATTATCTACCAGGATTCTTACGATATATTCTCCAGGCTTGATGATATTGAATTTAACACTCTCTCCTTTTATATATTTCTGATACTGAACTTTCTCTGAGGAATCCAATAATTGAATCCAATAACTTGTAGCAGGTGGATTTTTGAAATTAAAAGCTAAGCTTCCATAATTCTCCACTTTATCGAATTCAAAATCAAATCGTTTTGAAACGGAATTTTTAGCGTAGAATGAAGAAACGGTCTCTTTAGGAACGATGAGCTGGTATTTCTTTCCTGAAACAAAGTCAGACTGTACCAGAATCTGATACGGATTGGTTTCGGAGATTTTTGCTGTAAATGGCTGAGTAGTTAAGCTATCACTTTTAAGCACCCATTTTTCTGTATTTATTTTATCAATAATATAGGTGGAGGTAATCTTGAAATCAGATTTCGGAGCTAATGCGCCTACTTCATTGTTGACGATATCCATTGCGTTCTTTGCATTGTACTTATAAAACAAAGATGCATTATAAAGAGTATCTTTCTTTTGATCCGCATTGTATCCAAATTTCAAATTCTCAGTTGCGGTTTGCCCCACATCACTTTTTACCGCATCAAACCAAATATTCACAGTATCCGATTTTGGACGATGCGTTACTTTAATATCTTTAAGCTTATCATTCAGCGAGACTACTTTTACGTTTTCAGGCTTGCCTTCAAAAGTCATCGTAATTCCGCCCGGAGATTCTTTCATTTCCAAATATTTCACGGGCTTCTTAGACGGATACACCTTTAAATTCAATCCAGAAATAGATTTCTCCAAATCTACGATCTCCTTCTGAAAACCTATTTTCTCTTTTCCGGGATCATACATAGAATTCCCGTTTTCATCTTCAAAAGCCAAGATCTTATATCTGCCTTTTGACAAATAATTAAGCTCATAATATCCGTCGTCGTCAACTTTTGTAATATAGTAAGGTTTCTCTTTATAATTGATGGTATCTTTAGCCTGATATAATCCTACGACAAGTTTATTATCAGTGTTTGTAGTCTGTTTTTTGATGGCAAGTGCGTCTTTGATTTCCCCGCTGATGTATAGATCGTCTAATTTTTCTCCCGTTGAAAAAGCAAAGTTGAAATAACGCAGAATATTGGCTTCATTATTATCTGCAATCGCGTTTCCAAAATTAAAGTTATACGTAGTATTGGCCTGTAAAGTATCTTCCCATTGGATCAGAATATATTTATTGGCAATATTGGAAGGGAGAATACGCTTCATCTTCTTGATGGGTGGAGAAATATTCAGATTTTTATTGATATCCTTCAAGGTAATATATTCATCAAAGTCAAGGCGCAGTTCTTTGATGTCTCTTGGGACATTTACTCTCGTAGTATCAATATTAGAGCTTAAAAACTTAGGAGCCAAAGAATCTTTAGGACCTCCTACAGGCGACCCTACCCTTGCACACGACTGTACAAGAAAACCGATGATGAATAATAGAAAAAGTTTTTTCATGAAGATGTTTGAGCAAAAGTAAACATTATTCTCCAAAAACTTCGTGTCCGCTTTTCAGAGAATCCTGATTATCATTCATGATGCTGTGAAGCTTGTCTTTCTGTACAGGAAAATCCTCAAAAAGTCCGGATAGAGCAAGTGCAGTATACACTCTGTTGGAGTATTTATTCCCGATAGCAACAATCGTTACTTTCGATTTCAGCAAATGGGCAAAAACCGCATTGGTTCCGTGCCACCAACCATTATGATAGGTAAGCTTCTCTCCGTTATCAAAGATCTTCATTCTGAATCCTAATCCGTAATTATTCATTCCGGCTTTTTCATTACTGTAAGGAGTGAAAACCATTTTCATAAGTTCTGGCTTCAGGAAATTATTGGAAAACATCGCTTTGGAAAAATTATACAGATCTCTTGGAGTTGTATATACATTTTTATCCCCATAAATAAGATCCAGTCTGTCTAAAGGATACAATCTGTTCCCACCATAATAAAAAGATTGTGCTGCTGTAGGAATATCTTTTTCCTGGAAGATATAGCTATCATTCATTTTTAATGGCGTAAAGACCATTTCTTTCATTGCCTGAGGGAAAGGTGTTTGAGTTACTTTTTCTATCAACAAAGCCAACAAGGCAAAATTGGTATTACAGTACATAAAACCGGTATCCGTATCTCTGGCTAATTCAGGCTTGTATTGGATGATCATATTCAGAATATCCTGATTCGTCAGATACGGTTTTGAAAGTTCCGCCGGAGCTGGTTGAATCTTGGTAATAAAATACTCATATTTTGGAAGTCCGCTTCTTTGATCCAGCAAGGTTTGTACAGTAACATTCGGATAAGGAAATCCCGGGAAATATTTTGAAAGGTTATCCGATAATTTGATCTTCCCTGCTTCTACCAATTTCATCATAGCCATTGCCGTTAATGTTTTGGAAACTGAAGCTACATGTAATGGTGTGGTCTTTCCAATCGGCATCTGGTTTCCATCCCTACCGAAGCCTCTGTAATTTTCATAGAGAATTTCATCTCCTTTTGCCACTAATATGCCACCGCTCAGATCACTTCCTTCCCAAACGGTTTTATAATATTTATCGATAAAACGGACAATAGAATCTTTATTGGACAGATTGTTATCTGCCTTTGTAAATACTTTATCCAGTTCTACATTTCCAAAATTAGGAAGTTCAGTAGTTGCAGCTACGGATTCATGAGATTCAGATTTATTTTTACAGGAAAAAAGGAATACAATTACGGTTATAACCAGTGCAAGATTAAGCTTCTTCATGAGTTCAAAAAAATGAGCAGCAATTTAATAAAACTCAAAATAAATAGTAAAGAGTTCCTATGACATTATGAATTATTTAACATAAAAGATGGAAGGTAAATTCGTGAAAAGGCTACATGGCAAAATCGCTGAATTGCAAAATCGTAAAAGTGTGAAAGAGTAAAATCAATAATAAAGTATAGTTGCGGTGTTTGTAATTAAGCTTTTTCGCGATTTTGCGATTTTACTTTTCTTAGCAATAAGACGCTACAATTTTGTCTACAATCACCTGTGCCAGTTTTTCTTTACTTTGATGTGTCCATCCTGCAATATGAGGCGTTACAATTACTTTTTCTGATTCTAAAAGGAATTTCAAATCATCATTTTCCGTTTCCAAATGTTCAAATGAAGATTTTTCATATTCTAAAACATCAAGACATGCTCCTTTTACTTTGCCAGACTTCAACCCTTCAACTAAATATTTAGTTTCAACATTCTTTCCTCTTGCCGTATTGATGAAATAGAAGTTATTTTTCATTTCAGAAATGAATTTTTCATCGATCAGGTAGTGAGTTTCGGCTGTAAGAGGTATATGCAGACTTATAATGTCTGCTGTGCCTTTTAACTCTTCCAAAGTCACCTGGGTTGCGAATTCATCAGAAAGATTGGGTAGTATATCATGAAAAATCACCTTACAACCGAATCCGGAAAACCTCTTTGCCGTGGCTTTTCCCATATTTCCATATCCGATAAGCCCTACTGTTTTTCCTAGTAATTCATCCCCTCTGTTCTCTTCACGCTTCCAGATTCCATTTTTCACTTCCTGAGAGGCGATAAAAAGACGATTCATAAGGATCAACAGCATTCCTACGACATGCTCTGCTACAGAATCCCTGTTTCCCTCCGGCGAATTGATCAATTGAATACCTAATTGTTGAGCGGCTTCTACATCAATATTCTCCATTCCAGCTCCCACTCTGGCAATAAATTTCAAATTTTTGCCTTTTTCAAGGAAATTTCTATCCAAAGGAATACGGCTTCTGATGATGATTCCGTCATAATTTTCAATGATATGACAAACCTCATCATAGGAAGAAGTAAAATCCTCTTCCAGAACGAAGTTTTTGGCTAAAAGCTGTTCTGTAATAAGAGGATGGTTTTTATCTAAAAGAAGAATTTTCATTTTTTACTTTAAACGCAAAGTCCGCAAAGATTCGTGATAAACTGGTTGTTTTTAAGTTTGTAAAGGCGTTAACACTCAGCAAAGACTATTCACAAGTTGTCTAAACTTGTAATTTGGATTAGCTGGGTTCCTGGAAAAGCTTTTTAAGCTCTACAGATTCCAGAGGCTTCATTCTTCCGGAAAGAATCAATGAAAGCTCTTTTCTACGGAAAGCAGCATCAAATCTGGCTTTTTCTTCATCCGTTTCTGGGACCATTTCCGGGATCGGAATAGGGCGGTTGAATTCATCTACTGCAACAAAAGTATAGATCCCCTCATTAGTATGAACTTTCTTCTGATTGATCGGGTCATCCAACCAAACATCTACATAAACCTCCATAGAAGTTGAAAAAGCTCTTGACACTTTTGATTCCAGAACCACAACTCCGCCTTCAGGAATCGGGTGGTTAAAAGAAACGTGATTCACAGAAGCTGTTACCACTCTTCTTTCACAGTGTCTTGCAGCAGAAATGGAAGCACATCTGTCCATTTTTGCTAACAGTTCACCTCCGAAAAGGTTTCTTAGTGAGTTCGTTTCGTTAGGAAGTACAATATTGGTCATGATGGTCAGAGATTCTGACGCTGTTTTTACTTTTGCCATTTATTAATCTTAGTGTTTTTAGACGTCTGTTTTCCGACACCTTTTTTTGCGACAGATACCATTGCTGAATCTTTTTTCAAAGAGTCAAGCATTTTCATCTGTGCAGAATCTTTTTTAATTTTTACTGTATCTTTTACGATTCTGTGTGTTTTGGTCTGTACGGAAATAGAATCAAAAGATTTTTTTCCGAAAAGAAGTTCCTGTTGTGTGTAGGCCAGATAACCAAGTCCCAAAGCAGGAATAATGAAAAGAAAAGTCCACAGAATAGATTTATTAAATGTATAATCTCCTTCAGTATTCTTCTGTTTACCGGCAGTTCCGGTAGTATTGATGTCCGAAATCCTGATTTCTTCCAATCCGTAATAATCCGGATGATCAGTCTGCAATCTGTTTCCTTTGAAGTGGGTGTCCCCGTCTTCTATGTAAATGGTCCCCAGATTCTGAATTTCCAAAAGCTGATCCGCCTGAAGTCTTTTTTTCCAGAAATCGGTTTGAATCAATAATTCATTTTTCACAGACTCCATGGATGTCTGTTTCTGAGCACTTACAAATGAGGCCAGCTCATCAGATTGTACTTCATAATCGGAGATAAATGCAATTTGACTGGATGGTGGAAGTATACTTCCGTTCTCAGCATTGATGATTGCTTTGGAATTTTCCAGATGAAATACACCAAAACCCGGAACTGTAACAGTACCAAATTGTTTCAGATATTCAAGAATGTAAGCCGAAATATTCATTTGGCAGCAAATTTATAACTTTTTCATGACTTTTCAGGAGATTATTGACATGAAAAAAGACTGCCGAAACAGTCTTTGATAAAAATTTAATCTAACTTCTATTTTACTATTTGAAATATAAAATATCTGTTATATGGTTATTGGATTTTCCAGCTGATCCCAAACATAAAATTGGTTCCTGCCTGTGAAAAATAATAAGGAGAACCATCCCAAACTGCTCCATTATTCACGTACTTCTTATTGAACAGGTTATTGACCAATAATTTTAAAGCGATATCATTATTCGCAATTTTGAATTGATATTGTGCATTAAAATCCGTAAGGAAATAATCTTTCAATTGAAGATCCTTATTCTCCGTATTATCCAAATATTGTTTCCCTACATACTGATTCATCAATGCAAACTGGAAGTTTTTATTAGGATTAAACTTCAACCCCAGATTCGCTATCACATCCGGTGAGAAAGAAGTTTGTGTATTTCCCAGATCTTTCACGCCCGTTTCATCTTCGATTTTAAAATCCAGGTTTCTGTTTTGGCTTACCGTTACATTACCTGAAACCTCCCACTGTTTTGAAAGTTTAGCCATTGTACCAATTTCAATACCTCTCCTATAGCTTTTCCCTGAATTGGCTCTGATAAATGCTCCTACATTATTAAGTTCCCCCGTTAAAACCAACTGATTCACATAATACATATAATACAAATTGGCGGTTAAAGAGAAAATTCCGAACTGTTTTTCAACGCCTGCTTCAAAGTCGTGAAGTTTTTCCGCTTCAGTGTCATTATTGGCAAACAAATCGTCTCTGTTCGGTTCACGATGAGCATGGGCATAAGAAAGAAACACCTTTCCTTTTCCTATATTATAATTAATTCCCGCTTTTGGATTGAAGAACAGCCAATTTTTATCTAAATCAGCTCCTTCATAATCACCCTGAGTAATAATCTTCGTATCATAATCGATATGCCTAAGCTGTAAATCTCCGAAGAATTCAAATTTATTCACCCGGATCAAAGCCTTTGCAAATCCGGCTGCTTCATTTTTCACAGAACGGTTTCTGTAATATTCATGCTCATCTATCTGCGGATAAAAAACGCCCGTTACATTTCCGAAATGCCTTCCGTAATATTGATTGGCAACGACTCCGAAATTAAGATCCAGATTATCAAACTTTCCGTAAAGCGTGGAAACCAATCCGTAGAAATCATTATTCAGCCATTTTTTTCTGATGAAATCTGAATATTCTATTGTTTGTCCGCCCTCAATTACATTAGGTAAATTATATCTTGAAAAAGGATCTCCCTGTTTATAGTTTTCATAATATCCTTTTCCTTTGGTATAATGTAAAGTAGTTTCTAAATTCCATTTTTCACTGATCCCCTGCTCCCAAAATAGCTGATAATGATTTTGTCTATAATTATCCGTTTCATTATCATAAAACCCAACGATATTTTCCCAATTGGCATCATAAATAGCCCCGGAAATATTGAACTTCGGGTCTGTTTCCCATCTTTCTCTGTCAATCCCATTCCAAGCCTGATACGTTTTTTCTTTTCCTCCAAAGGCCATCAAACGAAGTTTTGTTTTTCCTTCTTCGAACAATGCCGTGAAATTATAAGAATGAAGATCAGAAGAAGCCCTGTCTATATATCCGTCAGAATGAATATGCGTGTATCTTCCCATCACAGAAAGACGGTTTTTCCAGAATTTTCCTGAGCCTACCTCAGCAGAATATTTATAGGTATTGAATGATCCGTAACTGTCGTCAGTTTTAAAATAAAACTTTTCTTCCGGCTCCTTAGAAATTACATTGATACTTGCTCCGAATGCTGATACCCCGTTGTTAGAAGTTCCTACCCCTCTTTGAATAAGAATTTGAGAAGCAGAGCTCGTTAAATCCGGCACATTCACAAAAAAGGTCCCCTGACTTTCAGAATCGTTGTATGGAACACCGTTCATCATGACATTGATTCCGCTTCCACCTACACCACGGATTCTAAAACCTGTATATCCAATTCCGTTTCCCGCATCGGATGTGGAAATAATGGAAGTTTGGTTTTTCAGAAGTATGGGTAAGTCCTGGCCAAGATTTCTGCGGTCTACATCTCTTTGAACATTGATGATCTCTTTAGCTACAGGAAGTCTTTTGGTAAAATTAATGGCTTCTATTTCCTTAACCTTCAAGGAATCTGTATTTTGGGCAAAAGCCAAAGAGCTTGCGGTAAGCCCTAAAAAAAATAATCCTTTCATTCTATAAATTTTAAAATTTAATGAATAAAAGGGGTGATTATGATGAGTAATTAGTGATTGGTAATAAGTAATATTTTGATTACTCATTGCTCATTACCTATTACTTACTTTAATTTCCCTAAACAGCATTACCCGTTCAGGTTCATTGGGTATCATCTCAGCCTGTTACAGCACCCCTTTATTTCAGCCGCAAAATTACGAAAAAAAAATTGAGTCTCGAGAAACATGCATTTTTAATATGCCTTATTCTTAGAATCAATGTAATAATAATTCTTACCGTCTTTTGTTACTTCAAACATTTTACCCAGTTTCCAGCTGAAGTTTCTCTTAATATTGGAATACTCAAAAGGAATAATCACTTTATTATTGACATCAATGACTCCAAACTTGTCATTATGAGAAGCTACAATCATCGGATTAGAAACATCATCACCTTCCATAATGTGTAAATATTGATATTGAGGATAGATCTGATAGTCTCTGTAATCAGCAGCATTAACAAATTTTGCAGGCTCAATGATCCCATAAAATCCGTTTAAAATATAAGCCTGATATTGTTGTTGTTTATATTCGCTTTTACATTTTCCCAGATCGGAATTTTTATACTGATAAACTCTTTTTCCTGCCTGATTGATCCTGTAAGAGATCATATCTTTTTCTACAGTTGCATATTCTTTGGTTCCAAACTTTCTTATTTTTTCATTGGGAGAGTTTAAAAGATTACAATCTTCTGCAAAAAAAACAGCAATATGATATTGGGGTTGAATAATGAATTTTCCTTTCTGATTGATGTATCCGAACTGATCGTCTTTCTTTTGTGGAATTAAAACGGGAACCTCTTCATTGATGCGTACCAGATCCGGATTTGGCTTAGGTGCTGAAGCTTTCTTAACAGCAGTTTTAGGAGTAGTTTTTACAGGTAATTTCTTCACAGATTTTGCCTGTGAAAAAATTAAAATTGATAGTAAAGTCAATAAAAAACCAAACGTCTTTTTCATATTCATCATTTGGTTACAAAAATACGACCAAAATAGAAAATATAAAAATCATATTTATAAAGAATCTAAATAATTTCATCTTTATAAAATAGTAAAATTTCGTAATTTTGGGATCATTTTTGATTGGTTGATAATTTCGAAAAGCCCATTTATAATCACTTGGAACAGAATATTATCTCGCATTAAAAAAGTGTAGGATATACTGACTTTAATACTACTAACAACAGTCTTATACTCTACTTAAAATTGAAAAGATTTCTATTATTATGAACATTTATAAGGATTACATCAAAGAGATTGAAGAAAGAAAAAACCAGGGGCTTCATCCAAAGCCGATTGATGGTGCTGAATTATTAAGCGAAATTATTGCGCAAATTAAAGATTCAGGTAATGAGCACAGAGCTGATTCTCTTAAATTTTTTATCTATAACACTTTACCTGGTACCACAAGTGCTGCCGGTGTGAAAGCTCAGTTTTTAAAAGAAATTATTCTTGGTGAATCCATAGTAGAAGAAATATCGCCTGTTTTTGCTTTTGAATTATTATCTCACATGAAAGGAGGTAAATCCATCGAAGTATTATTGGATTTGGCTTTAGGTGATGATGCAGCCATTGCTAAACAGGCTGCCGAAGTTCTTAAAACACAGGTTTTCCTTTATGATGCAGATACCAACCGTCTGAAGGAAGCATTCCATAGCGGAAACGAAATCGCAAAAGAAATTCTTGAAAGCTATGCAAAAGCTGAATTCTTCACAAAACTTCCTGAAGTTGCCGAAGAAATCAAAGTGGTTACATTCATCGCAGGGGAAGGGGATATTTCAACTGATTTACTTTCTCCCGGAAATCAGGCCCACTCTAGATCGGATCGGGAATTGCATGGTAAATGTATGATCACACCTCAGGCTCAGGAAGAAATTAAAGCTTTACAGGCAAAACATCCTGATACAAGCGTAATGCTTATTGCCGAAAAAGGAACAATGGGTGTTGGTTCCTCTCGTATGTCAGGAGTAAACAACGTTGCACTTTGGACGGGGAAACAAGCAAGCCCTTATGTGCCATTCGTAAATATTGCTCCGATTGTTGGAGGAACGAACGGTATTTCTCCAATTTTTCTTACTACAGTTGACGTTACCGGAGGTATCGGTATCGATCTTAAAAACTGGGTAAAGAAAGTGGACGAAAATGGAAACGCTGTTCTTAACGAAAACGGAGAACCCGTTCTTGAAGAAGCTTATTCAGTAGCTACAGGAACTGTTCTTACCATTAATACAAAAAAGAAAAAATTATATAACGGAGATAAAGAATTGATCGACCTTACGAAATCCTTTACTCCACAAAAGATGGAATTCATCAAAGCAGGTGGCTCTTATGCCATCGTCTTTGGTAAAAAATTACAAACATTCGCGGCCCAAGTTTTAGGCATTGAAGCTCCAGCTGTTTTTGCTCCGTCAAAAGAAATTTCTCATGAAGGGCAAGGTCTGACTGCCGTTGAAAAAATCTTCAACAGAAATGCAGTTGGAACAACTCCGGGAAAAGTATTACATGCCGGTTCTGATGTTCGTGTACAGGTGAACATCGTTGGTTCTCAGGACACCACAGGTCTAATGACGGCTCAGGAATTGGAATCAATGGCGGCAACAGTAATTTCTCCAATTGTAGACGGTGCTTACCAATCAGGTTGTCATACTGCATCAGTATGGGATAAAAAAGCCCAGGCAAATATTCCGAAATTGATGAAATTCATGAACGATTTCGGTCTGATCACAGCTCGTGACCCAAAAGGTGAATACCACTCTATGACAGACGTAATCCACAAAGTTCTTAACGATATTACTGTAGACGAATGGGCGATCATCATTGGTGGTGATTCTCATACAAGAATGTCTAAGGGAGTGGCTTTCGGAGCTGACTCCGGAACTGTAGCCCTTGCTTTAGCTACAGGAGAAGCTTCTATGCCAATCCCTGAATCTGTAAAAGTAACATTTAAAGGAGATATGAAAGAGCACATGGACTTCCGTGATGTTGTTCATGCAACTCAGGCGCAGATGCTGAAGCAATTTGGGGGAGAAAATGTATTCCAGGGTAGAATTATAGAGGTTCACATCGGAACACTTCCTGCTGACCAGGCATTTACGTTTACAGACTGGACCGCAGAAATGAAAGCTAAAGCTTCTATCTGTATTTCCCAGGATGACACTTTGATTGAATCATTGGAAATTGCGAAAGGCAGAATCCAGATCATGATCGACAAAGGTATGGATAACAAAAACCAGGTTCTTCAAGGGCTCATCGATAAAGCAAATAAGAGGATCGCGGAAATCAGATCTGGTGAAAAACCAGCTTTAACTCCGGATGCGAACGCTAAATATTATGCTGAAGTAGTGGTTGACCTTGATGTGATTGTTGAACCAATGATCGCTGACCCAGATGTAAATAACGAAGATGTTTCTAAGAGATACACTCACGATACCATCAGAGATCTTTCTTATTATAAAGGTGAGAAAAAAGTAGATCTTGGTTTTGTAGGATCATGTATGGTTCACAAAGGAGATTTAAAGATCGTTTCTCAAATGCTAAGAAACCTTGAAAAACAACAAGGTAAGGTAGAATTCAATGCTCCACTTGTAGTAGCTGCACCAACCTATAATATCATCGATGAATTAAAAGCGGAAGGAGATTGGGAATTGCTGGAAAAATATTCTGGCTTTGAATTTGATGATAATGCTCCTAAAGGCGAAGCTCGTGTTGAATACAAAAATGTAATGTATCTTGAACGTCCTGGATGTAACCTTTGTATGGGTAACCAGGAAAAAGCAGCTAAAGGAGATACGGTATTAGCAACTTCAACCCGTCTTTTCCAGGGAAGAGTGGTTGAAGATTCCGAACGTAAAAAAGGAGAATCTTTATTGGCTTCAACTCCGGTTGTTGTACTATCTGCTATTATTGGAAGAATTCCTAATATTGATGAATATAAAGCAGCAGTTGAAGGTATTGACCTTACTAAATTTGCTCCCCCAATTAAGGAGCTGGTTCAGGTGGGTCACTAATAAAAATACCTCAGCTTCTTAATCCTATAAAATTAAAAAACATTAATTCTAAGAGATATGACTTTTGATATTGATATGATCAAAAAAGTGTACGAGCGCTATCCAGAAAGAATTGCTGCGGCAAGACAAATCGTGGGAAAACCTCTTACCCTTTCAGAAAAAATCCTTTACACCCACCTTTGGGAAGGAAATGCTACACAAGCATATGAAAGAGGAAACTCTTATGTAGACTTCGCACCAGACAGAGTCGCTATGCAGGATGCTACCGCACAGATGGCGCTTTTGCAATTCATGCAGGCAGGAAAATCTAAAGTGGCGGTTCCTTCAACGGCCCATGCGGACCACCTGATCCAGGCAAAAGTAGGTGCTGATAAAGATTTACAAGAAGGCATCAACAAAAACTCTGAGGTATTCAACTTCTTGAGTTCTGTTTGTGATAAATATGGAATCGGTTTCTGGAAACCAGGAGCAGGAATCATTCACCAGGTAGTATTAGAAAACTATGCTTTTCCTGGAGGTATGATGATCGGTACAGACTCTCACACAGTAAATGCTGGTGGATTAGGAATGGTAGCTATTGGTGTAGGAGGAGCTGATGCAGTAGATGTAATGGCTGGAATGGCGTGGGAACTTAAAATGCCTAAGCTTATCGGAGTGAAATTAACCGGTAAAATGAATGGCTGGACTTCTGCAAAAGACGTTATCCTGAAAGTGGCAGGGATCCTTACGGTAAAAGGAGGGACAGGGTGCATCATCGAATATTTCGGTGAAGGTGCAGAATCTCTTTCAGCAACAGGTAAAGGAACCATCTGCAACATGGGTGCTGAAGTAGGTGCAACAACGTCAACTTTCGGATATGATGATTCCATGAGAAGATATTTAGCGGCAACCGGAAGACAAGATGTAGTAGACGCTGCTGACAAAATTGCTGAACATTTAACGGGTGATGCTGAAGTATATGCTAACCCTGAACAATACTTTGACCAGTTAATTGAAATTAACCTTTCTGAATTAGCTCCACACTTGAATGGACCTTTCACACCGGATTTAGCAACACCTGTTTCTGAATTCAGAGCGAAAGCTGAAGCTAACGGATGGCCTTTAGAAGTTGAATGGGCTTTGATCGGATCTTGTACCAACTCTTCTTATGAAGATTTGTCAAGAGCTGCTTCCATCGTTGAAGATGCTGTAGCAAAAGGAGTGAAACCAAAAGCGATCTTAGGAATCAACCCGGGATCTGAACAAGTGAAATTTACGGCAGAGAGAGACGGGTTCTTAGATTCTTTCAGAAAATTTGAGAATGCGAGAATCTTTACTAATGCTTGTGGACCTTGTATTGGACAATGGGACAGAGAAGGAGCTGAAAAAGGAGAGAAAAACTCAATCATTCACTCTTTCAACAGAAACTTCGCAAAAAGAGCAGACGGAAACCCAAATACGCACGCATTTGTAGCTTCTCCTGAAATGGTAGCTGCAGTTGCAATCTCCGGAAGATTAGACTTTAACCCGATTACAGATACTTTAACCAACGAAGCTGGTGAACAGGTAAAACTTAATGAGCCAAAAGGTTCTGAATTGCCTGCTAAAGGATTTGATGTTGGAGATAACGGATATCAGGCTCCATCTGAGGATGGTTCTTCAGTGGTTGTTAATGTAAGTCCTACTTCAGACAGACTTCAGCTATTGGAAGAATTCCCTGCTTGGGATGGTAAAAACATCGAGGGAGCTAAAGTTTTAATTAAAGCTTTCGGAAAATGTACTACCGACCACATTTCCATGGCTGGACCTTGGTTGAAATACAGAGGGCACCTTGATAATATTTCTAACAACATGCTGATCGGAGCTGTCAATGCTTACAACATGGAAACCAATAAAGTGAAAAATTTACTTACTGGTGAATATGGGGAGGTTCCTGCAGTACAAAGAGCTTACAAAGCATCCGGAGTTCCTTCTATTGTTGTGGGTGACCAAAACTATGGAGAAGGTTCTTCAAGAGAGCACGCTGCGATGGAACCAAGACACCTTGGAGTGAAAGCTGTGTTGGTGAAATCATTTGCGAGAATCCATGAAACGAACCTTAAAAAGCAAGGTATGCTTGCATTAACGTTTGCTAATGAGTCTGATTATGATAAAATTTTAGAAGATGATACCGTAAACTTCTTAGATTTGGATCAGTTTGCTCCGGGAAAACAACTGACATTAGAGTTTGTACATGCTGACGGAACTAAAGACATCATTATAGCCAACCATACTTATAATGCTCAGCAAATTGAATGGTTCAAGGCTGGTTCTGCACTGAACTTAATTAAACTACAAGAAAAAAATTAAGATTAATTGTTAGATCGATTAATATAAAGGCGGCTTCAAATAGAAGTCGCTTTTTATTTCAGTCTGTTCAAAATATTTGCTCTATAGCTATCCCCTACAGGGATTTCATGTTCAGAAATCAAATCAACTTTTTTCGCCCCGATGCTTTTAATTTTATCTAGATTAATGATAAATGATTTATGGATTCTTACAAAATGTTTAGGAAGCTGGTTTTCCATCGATTTAAGAGTATCTAAAACTATATATTCTTCATGAACCGTCCGAATATTAATATAATCTTTAATGCTTTCAATATAAAGAATATCGTTAAAATTTATACGATGTTGCAATCCTGAGGATTTAACAAAAATATAGGATTCCACCTTATCCGTACCAGAAAAGCGCTCCCTGGCTTTTAGAGCACTTTTTTGAAACCTTTCAAAAGAAACTGGTTTCAGCAGGTAATCAATAATATTATGTTCATACCCCTCCAGAGCATATTCCGAGTAAGCGGTTGTTAAAATATATTTTTGTTTTTCGCCGACAATCTTCATAAAATTAATTCCGGTAAGCTCCGGCATCTGGATATCCAGAAAGACCAGGTCTGAATTATTGCCCTGAATATACTCCAGAGCCAGAATAGGATTTTCTGTAGAAAAAACCAGCTCAAAAAAAGGAATTCTTTGAATATAGTTTTCAAGAAGCGATATCGCCAAAGGTTCATCATCTACAATAATGCATTTAATCTTATTCATCTCGTAAATTAATCTTTAAATCTACAATAAATTCTGTTTCCGAATCTTGTATGTCTAGCTCATACTTTTTAGAATACAAAATTGCCAGTCTTTTTCTCACATTTTCAATTCCAATCCCGGAAACCATATCCTTCATTCTTTCTTTTTTGTGGTTTAAAAGATAAAAATGCAGAATTTGATTTTCATCCGAAATTTTCATTTTAAATCCTTTATCCCGAAAATTGCCGTGCTTAAAAGCATTTTCAACAAATGGAACTAAAATCATCGGAGAAATATTTAATTTCGGGTAATTAATATTTTTTTCAATGATTAATAATTCCGGATTTTTGATCCTCAATTTTTCCAAAGCCGTCAAACTATCAATATAGCCGATTTCTTTATCTAGAGTAATAGTATCTTCGCCAAGATCTTTTGTACTGTATCTTAATAGCCGGCTCAATTCTTCAAGCGCGGGTAAAGCCTGATCTGACTTCTGATAAACCAATGAATAAATATTATTTAAGGAATTGAAAATAAAATGTGGATTGATTTGCATCTTTAAAGCCTGTAATTCTGCACTTTTTTTAGCTTCAATCAGCTTTGTTTTTTCCTCTTCTGCCATGATGGAATATTTAAAAAACCAAAAAGTCGTGCTGATGAAGATTGTTGTGCTGCTGTAAAAAATATTATCAAAGAAGTAAAATCCGAAACTTATTCCCTTTTCATAATTCCTGATCCCGAAAAACTGAGGCAAAAACATTTCTTCTGCAAAATATCTTACCATTACAAATGCAGTTACACTAAGGAAAAAAGCGAAAAAGGATTTATAAAGCTTATCTACATCAAAGAACTTCGGAACCACAATAAAATAATTGATATAAAAACAAATAATACTCGTGATAAAAAAGGTAATATTGAAGATCGTATTCTTCGTGTGAAAAACAAAATAAGGAACAAGAACAGTACCCGTTATATAAATTGCCCAAAAGAAAATATGCAGATAAAGGAGTTTATTAATTTTCATACAACAAAAATAGATTTTCCACGAAATTTCGACCTGTTTTTTCGACAAACTATACATTTTTTCCGATGAAATTTTTTTCATGCCGTTTCAGATTCATTTGACCGAATTGATGTTTTACACTGTTAATAGTAATGATATTTTTGGCAAAATCAATCTCATGAAAACATTATTATATACATTTCTGCTTTGCCTATCAACGTATACGTTAGCTCAGAAAAAGCCATCAGAATATTTTACAAATGCTAAGACAAAAGTTTTAGTTGTCGGGTCATTTCATTTTGATTATCCCAATCTTGATGCTCATAAAACCAAAAAAAGTGATCAGGTCGATGTTTTGTCACCCAAAACTTCACAGGAAGTGACCGAGCTTATTAATTACATCAAAAAATTTAAGCCCACAAAAATTGCAATTGAAGCCTTTCCAAGCTGGAATGCCAATCAGAAATTAAATGAATATAAGGAAGGTAAGCACATGAATAAAAGGGATGAACGATACCAAATTGCGATGCGTACAGCGAAAGAATTAAACTTAAATGAATTGTACAGTATTGATGCAGAATCGGTTTTGGATGATTTGCAAGAAAGATTCGGGAAGAAAGATTCATTATATTTCAAAAATTTAAGCCAAGACTATGATTTTTTAAGTGATGATCCTATTTCAAAAGAATACAATGCATTCTTTAAAAGTTCAGAACCTAAGAAATTTAAATCGTTGTTGGAGCTTTTCCAATTTATGAACAGCAAAGAATACCATCAATATGAATATGGAGCCTATTTAAGCGGAGATTTTAAATTAAGAGAACACGATGGTGCAGATATGCTGGCTCTATATTGGTACAACAGGAATCTGAGAATGTTCAGAAATATTCAGAATATTCCGCATACTTCAGAAGACAGAATTTTAGTTGTTGTGGGAAATGGCCATGCTTCGGTTTTAAGGCAGTTATTTTCCTCATCTCCCGAATTTGATTATGTGGAATTCAATTCATTAAAATAATACAGTACAATTGTTTGTAACAAAAATTCTTTTTCAACGTCTAACCCAATAGAAGTTTGAAAAACATTATGAAAAAAACAATTATTGCTTTATCCTTTTTGGGCTCTGTAGCGATCTATGCACAGGAGAAACCTGATAACCAAGTAAAAGAAAAACAAATTGAGGGTGTCACCATCACCAAAACTAAAAAAGCCGTTGAGCAAAAAGCAGATCGTACGATCTTCGATTTTTCTGAACAGCCTCAACTGAATAACGGGAATGTTTTAGAAGGGATTAAAAAGTTACCCGGACTTATTTCTACAGATATCGCAGGAATGATGTATCAGGGAAAAGTATTGGATGTATTCTTGAACGGAAGACCTCTCAACATTACTTCCAATGAATTGAATTCTTTCCTGGAAGGAATGCCTGCCAATTCGGTAGACAGGATTGAAGTAATCACACAGCCGGGTGCTGAATTTCCTGCTACCTCAGGCGGAGCGATCATGAATATCATCACCAATAAAAATGCCAATAAATATTTAACAGCAACCTATTCCGGGAACTATTCATTTACGAACTATGATAAATTCCGAAGCAGAACTTCGAACTCCCTAAATTTGAATGCCAGAAATAAAATTTTCGGATGGCAATTGAATATCGGGCAGAATTACCGTGAAAGTAATCTGAGAACGCTACAGGACGTATTATTGAATAGTAACACAGACAGAATCGGAAGAGGATACTTTGCAAAATCCGGACTGACTTTCGATCTTGGGCAGGACCGATTATTAGTAAACTACGATATTTATCACAACAACAATGACAACTATACTGCGAGTAACGGACTTGCTGATATTCCCGTAGCACCGGATACTTTCAGAGAAACTATATTTGAAGCTTCGGATGCCGCTCATACGAACAATTTAAGGCAGGAAGCGGTAGTAACTTATCAGAAAAGATTTACAGATAAGTCTCAAAAACTGGATTTTCAGTTTGGGTATACCAAATCTGACAGTAAATTCATACAGGATAATTTCTTCCAAAAAGGTATTTTCACAGATAATAATCAGAAATATTTCATTCCCGGAACCAAGGGGCTTTTGGATAACAAGACGGATATGAGCATTGCCAATTTCAAAGTGGATTATTCTCAACCTATCAATATTCTGGATGGCGGAAAAGTAAGCTTGGGAGGTCTATATGAAAGACAGGATCTGGATACGGAGAGTAAAGGTCTAACTAACTTAGAGTACCAAAGACAAACGGCTTCCACTTATCTGGAATTCCAGGCAAAATTGAAAAAATTTGATTTCATTTTGGGTTCCCGTGCAGAAAATTATGATATCTCCGGGGTAACAAGAGTGATAAAGTCAGGAGCAGTTGTTGAGGGTGATTTGAGGCCTTTCAACCGATTCAAGTTATTCCCGAATGCAAGTGTCCAGTATAACCTGATGAATCAAGTATACGTGGCTGCCAATTATAATAAAAAAATCAACCTGCCAAGTATTTCTGCTCTAAACCCGAATAACGTGATTTTTGCAGGACCAAACACGCAGGTAACCGGTAATCCTAATCTACAGCCTACTATTTTTGATAATTATGAAATAAAAATTTCCGCCTTTGATTATGCTTTTATCGGATATAATGTAAGCTCTGCCAAAAACCAGGTGGCGCAGATCATCAGAAAGAATGGTAAAAATCTTACTAATGAGCAGATCAACATTTCGAATATGAGAATTCATAATTTCAATGTGGGGCTTCCTGTTCCTTTTATGCTTTTCACTAAACCTTTGAGTGAAGTGATGAAGTTCAATTTCAATCCTGACAAGATCAACTTCATGTATATCTATGCAGGATATCAGAAGCATGACATTGATAACCTGAACAATAAAGGTTTTTGGATTTTCAACATCATGACCCAATTGATTTTACCAAAAGATATCAAACTGACGGCAAATTATAGTTACCTGACTCCAAAAGCAGGATATTTCTACTTTACAGCAGAGAAACCATTTAATAATTCTTTCGATCTTACGCTGACGAAGAAGTTCATGGATAACCGTCTGACACTTTCTGTTTTTGCGAATGATATTTTCAACGGTCAGAAAATGCAGGTCCGTTCTAATCCTCCAACAGGAGAAAGCGTATTTATGAGCAATAAATACGATACGAGAAACTTTGGTTTATCTATCAACTATAAAATCCCAACTAAAAATAAGCTGGCCAAAGAGGATCCAAATATCTTAAACAGTACAAAGAAGGAAGAAAATGGCGGAGTGATGCAGCAAGGTCAATAATTTTGAATCAATTTATATAAAAACGGACATCGGTCCGTTTTTTTGTTTATACCTCTCCGTCAACAATTCTTGGTGATTACATCAGAAGTCAATCGTCTGGAATCTCCAGTGTAAAGTATCAATCAAGGTAATTTGATTACCCTGCAAAGGAAGCTCTGTTATTATTTTCAAGATTAAATTCGCCATCATACTTCCTACAATTCCCGGCAAAGCTCCCAAAACACCTAAGCTGTCACAATCAGGAAGGTCTTCATCAAAAGGAGGTTCAGGAAAGAGGTCTCTTAAATTTTTGCTTCCTTTATAATTAAATACGGCAACCTGCCCCGAAAATCCTAAAATGCTTCCGTACACCAAAGGCTTATTTAATTGCACACAAGTATCATTGATTAAATATCTGGTTGTAAAATTGTCTGATCCATCAACAATGATATCAAATTGAGCGAGAGTCTTCTCCGCATTGGAAGCACTAATCTTTTCATCAATTCCAATAAAATTGATATGATGATTGAGTTTACTCACAAATTGTTCTGCACTTTTCACTTTAGATATCCCTACAGTATTTTCATGGTGAATGATTTGCCTGTTCAGGTTATGCAGTTCCACCTCATCAAAATCTGCGACACCCAAAGTTCCTACTCCCGCTGCTGTTAAATACTGAATAACAGGACTTCCCAATCCACCAGCTCCCACTACAAGAACTTTTGCATTCATTATTTTTCTTTGCCCTTCCAGGCCTATCTCATCAATGAATATCTGTCTGCTATACCGGGAAAAGACATCTTCACTTTTCATCTTGTTCTATTTAAATTAAAACCCACTGTAAACCGAATCCCAGTCTTTCATTACCGGATCATAGCCGGATTTTTTAATGACATTTCTTATTTCCTCCATACTTCTTTCATCACTGGTTTCAAACTGTTCTAATGATTCCTGATCTACCGCATATCCTCCAGGATTAGTTTTAGATGCTGCACTCATGGCTGTTGCTCCCAATGAAATAATATGGTCTCTGAATTTTTCATTCTCTCTTGTAGAAATCGAAATTTCCAGATCTTCATTCCAAATTCTGTAGGCACAGATCAATTGCAGCAAATCTTTATCTTCCATGATGAAATTGGGTTCAATAATTCCTTCCGCAGGTCTGAGCCTTGGAAATGAAACAGAAAATCTGCTTTTCCAATACTGTTTTTGCAAATAATCAATATGTAAAGCATTAAAAAAGCTGTCAACACGCCAATCTTCCAGACCCAATAAGACTCCCAAGCCCATTTTATGAATCCCGGCTTTACCAATTCTGTCAGGAGTTTCCAAGCGAAATTGGAAGTTTGATTTTTTTCCTTTCGGGTGGTATTCTTTATAGACTTCCTCATGATAGGTTTCCTGATACACCAGAACAGAATGTACTCCTTCTTTGTGAAGTTGGGAATATTCATCTTCAGACAGTGGCTGAACTTCAATGGAAATATTCGCAAAATGAGGCTTCAATAAACGGACTGCATTCAGAAAATAGGAAATTCCCACCATTTTATTGGCTTCTCCGCTTACCAGCAAAACATGATTAACACCCATTGCTTTTAACACACTTGCTTCAATCATCAATTCTGTGTCAGTAAGTGTTTTACGTTTGATCTTATTATCTAAACTGAAACCACAATAGGTACAAATATTCTGGCATTCATTACTGAGATATAATGGTGCATACAGCTGAATGGTCTTTCCAAAACGTTTTTGTGTGATAGAACGTGCCATATTCGCCATTAATTCTAACTTTTGAGCGGCAACCGGTGAAATCAGATTCAAAAAATCATCTATTGTTTTATTCTTTTTTGACAGGCTGTGTTCTACATCAGATAAGGTTATTTTTTCAAGCTTTTGCTTTACTTCTTCCCAATGATAGCGTTCAAAAATGTCTTTAAAACTCTTCATAGCAAATCAGATTAATCAAATAAGAAAGAGGTCAGCGGGCTTGATGCTTCCGCATGATCAGCAATAGCTCCTAATCCTGATTCAAAGGCTCTTCTTCCTGCAATAACGCCTTCTTTAAAAGCCCAAGCCATATTTACCGGATTTTTTGCCACTGCAATGGCCGTATTCACCAAAACAGCATCTGCTCCCATTTCCATTGCTTTTGAAGCGTCGGAAGGGGCGCCAATTCCCGCATCTACGACCACCGGAACATTGCTCTGACTGATGATGATCTCCAGAAAATCCAAAGTCCGTAATCCCTTATTAGTCCCGATTGGCGCTCCTAAAGGCATTACTACAGCTGTTCCCGCATCTTCAAGACGTTTACATAAAACCGGATCCGCATGGATATAAGGCATGACCACAAATCCTAATTTGGCCAGTTCCTCCGTTGCATACAATGTTTCTATGGGATCGGGCAATAAATATTTAGGATCCGGATGTATTTCAAGTTTCACCCAATTGGTTTCCAGGGCTTCTCTGGCTAACTGTGCCGCTAAAACCGCTTCTTTTGCAGTTCTGGCTCCTGAAGTATTAGGTAAAAGATGCGTTTTGGTAGGTTTTAAAGCGGTCAATAAATCATCTTCGGAAGCTCCGGAATCTATTCTTTTCAAAGCCATGGTTACCATATTGGTTTCTGAGGCTAGGATGGATTCCGTCATTTCCATAAGATTTCCAAACTTTCCTGTTCCTAAAAACAATCTTGATTCAAATACTCTATCGGCTATTACTAATTGTTGGCTTTTCATTTCAATACTTTTTTAAATTCTTTAATGATGGAAGGTTGAATGGTCAATTCTCCTGAAACAGCTACTCCATAAATTCCGATTTGCTGTAATAATTCTATATCATGTAAAGTAACTCCGCCGATCGCAAAGATTTTAGGAATTTCCTGTGACTTTTCTTTCAAACTTTCAATGATCTTCTGATACCCTTCAAATCCTAAAACCGGACTTAAATTTTCTTTGGTTGACGTAAACCTCAATGGTCCCAAACCTATATAATCACATGGTTCATTCATTCTTTGAAGCACATCCGACATGGTGTTTGCCGTTCCACCAATAATTTTATCGCTTCCTAAAATGTGCCTTGCTTTTTCAGTGGACAGATCTTTTAAACCCAAATGAACTCCATCTGCATCAATATCCTTAGCTAATTGAGCATGATCGTTAATGATGCAAACAGCTTTATATTCTGAACAAAGCTGTTTTGAAGTTTCACAGAGCTCGATCAATTCATTTTCAGGAGCATTTTTCCAACGAACCTGAACCCATTTCGCCCCATGATCTAATATTTTCCGGATATTGATCTCCTGTTCCTGCTTTGTATTTCCTTGTGATATGTATTGTAATGTTTCCATTGTTAAGTTGAATGAAACCCTAATAAAGAAGGGCTGCTTTTTAAAAATTGTTCGATGTAGTTTTTTCCTTTTTTACAGGCCGTTTCCAGGTCTTTTCCTCGAGCCAGCCAACTCGCAATAGCAGAAGAAAGAACGCAACCGGAACCATGTTTTGGAAAGTATTCAAAATTTCCCTCACCAGGCTCCAATGAAATTTCATTTCCATTTTCTTTTAAAATATCAACACCTAATTGATCATCTCTATGCCCTCCCTTAATGAGAACGGAACACTGCTGTTGATCCAACAGCTCATTTCCTTTTAAAATATTGTATTCATGATAATTGGGTGTGATTAAATCAATCTGATGCAAAATATTCTTCAAAAGAGAAAGTGAGTTTAAGTCAAAGAATGCAAACTCAGATGTACTTTTCAAAACAGGATCCCAAATGATTTTAATGTTTGATTTGTTCGATTTGATCGTTTTTAGGATTTCAATAAGCATCATCGCATCTTTAACTACTCCTATTTTTACTGTCTGGATGGGATACTCTTTCATCAAGACAACAATAGATTTCAATATTTCCCCTAAAGGCTGCCATTCCAAACTCAAACATTGAGATTCCGTCTGTAAAGTCATTGCTGTGCAGATCCCCAAACCCATTACTTTCAGCTGTTCCATGGTTTTGATATCCGCCAATAAACCAGCTCCACCACTGGGATCATATCCAGCAATACTCATTACGAAAGGGCGTTCTGTATGCATCTTCTGAAAACTTGTAAAGGTTGATTACTTTCCCATATTGCACCCAATACAGCTACTCCGTCTACTCCACTATCAAAGGCCTCATGAATATTATTTTCATCGATTCCTCCTAAAGCAACTAATTTCACATTCGGATTATCCCGATGTTTAATATCCTCTAAGACCGTTGTATTTTCTCCATATCCTCTTTTGGAAATGCTTGGAAAGACCGGGCTTATGAATGAATATTCCCATTCTTTTTCCAATCTGTTGTATGCATTAATATCATGAACGGAGGTTGAAAGAGTTTGATTTTTGAATTGAACAGCCCATCCATTCTTTCTCTCTTTTTCCCTGATATGAAATCTGGAAATAGCATACTCTTCTCCCAAATCATAATGACTATGCAATACTACTTGAGCATGGTATGGTGAGTCTATCCGATCAAGAAAATTTTTCATTTTTTCATTGCTGATAAAAGGTTTTCTGACATGAAGCAGATCCAATCCTTCCTGAAACAGCTGATTAATAATTTCAGTTTCATTGGAAATGATTGATTCAGGAGTGATTACAATGATCATATATAAATTTCTTTTCCTTTTTCAATAAATTCCTGTGATTTATCCAGCATTCCCTTTTCAGCAGATTCACGGATTTCCTGAGTGATCTTCATAGAACAGAATTTTGGTCCGCACATTGAACAGAAATGAGCGATCTTGGCTCCTTCTGCAGGAAGAGTTTCATCATGATAAGCTCTTGCGGTATCCGGATCTAATGAAAGGTTGAACTGATCTTCCCATCTGAATTCAAATCTGGCCTTGCTTAAGGCATTATCTCTATACTGTGCTCCCGGATGTCCTTTTGCCAAATCTGCAGCGTGGGCGGCAAGTTTATAAGTGATCACCCCGTCTTTCACATCTTTTTTATTAGGGAGTCCCAAATGTTCTTTCGGAGTTACATAACAAAGCATTGCGCATCCGAACCAACCGATCATGGCTGCACCAATTCCGGAAGTAATATGATCGTATCCCGGAGCAATATCCGTCGTCAACGGTCCTAAAGTATAAAAAGGGGCTTCATGACATTCTTTCAACTGCTTATCCATATTTTCTTTGATCATGTGCATCGGAACGTGACCGGGACCTTCGATCATTACTTGCACATTATGTTTCCAGGCAATTTTTGTCAGCTCTCCTAATGTTTCCAATTCTGCAAACTGTGCCGCATCATTTGCATCTGCAATAGAACCCGGACGAAGGCCGTCTCCCAGAGAAAAAGCAACATCATATTTTTTCATAATCTCACATATCTCTTCAAAATGGGTATATAAAAAGTTTTCTTTGTGATGATAAAGACACCATTTGGCCATAATAGAGCCTCCTCTGGAAACAATTCCCGTCACTCTATTCGCTGTCAGATGAATGTATCTCAATAAAACTCCTGCATGAATAGTGAAGTAAGAAACTCCCTGCTCTGCCTGTTCGATCAAGGTATCTTTAAAGATTTCCCAGGTAAGATCTTCAGGAACACCTTTTACTTTTTCTAATGCCTGATAAATGGGAACTGTCCCGATAGGAACCGGACTGTTTCTGATGATCCATTCTCTTGTTTCATGGATATTTTTTCCTGTTGACAGATCCATGATGGTATCTGCACCCCAACGACACGCCCAAACCGCTTTTTCCACTTCTTCATCTATACTCGATGAAACAGCACTATTTCCGATATTCGCGTTAATCTTCACTAAAAAGTTTCTCCCGATGATCATAGGTTCACTTTCAGGATGATTAATATTATTCGGGATGATTGCTCTTCCCGCTGCAATCTCTTCTCTGACAAATTCCGGAGTAATTGTATCTTTCGGTGTATTGGCTCCAAAGCTGTTTCCTTCATGCTGAAATGCCATATCCTTCGAAACGGAATCAAGCTGCTCTATACGCTGGTTTTCCCTGATCGCTACATATTCCATTTCGGGAGTAATGATTCCTTGTTTCGCATAATAAAGTTGGGTAATTTCTTTTCCTTCAGCTGCTACTTTGGGTTTATGGTCATATGAAAAACGTAATTCATCAAGTTTGGGATCTGCCAAGCGAGCTTTTCCATATTCTGAAGAAATTCCGTCTAAAACCTCAACATCTTTTCTATCCAGGATCCACTGTTCTCTGATCCTTGGAAGACCTTTTAAAATGTCGATTTCTGCGTTTTCATCAGTATACGGTCCCGATGTATCATATACAGTAACAGGTGGATTATGCTCTAATCCCCCATTGGTAAGTCTGGTAGGACTGAGTTGTATTTCACGCATTGCAACATTGATGGGATGTATATTTCCTTCAACGTAAATTTTTTTTGAGTTCGGAAATGGCGAACATGTAATTGAATGAGCCATGAGTATTGGTATTATTATGGGTATGAAGATTAGCCGCCTTGAGTGGCCGTAATGATTAAAATAGAATCTTGATCTTTGAGAAATGTTGCTGCCCAATCTGATTGGGGAACAATACGATTGTTAAGAGCTACTGCGATCCCTTTTTTCTTTCCGGGTGCTTCAATAGTCATTAATGCTTCCAGGGTTTCGGGAAGTTCATTAAAAGTTTTTCGGGTGTGGTTGATTGTAAGTTCCATTCCTAAATTTATTTGTACACTTTAGGAATGGCTATTATTGTACAATAGAATGTACAGCAAAAGTCATCTCACTTTTCCCTACGCTGGTATGATCCAGATCAGGTTCAAAGGGTAAAGTCTCAGCCTGTTGGTCAACAGACACCCCTAAAGTATGGGACGAAGTTAGGTATTTTTTCAGAATACACAAAATTTCATATTTCAGAAAACAAAAAAGCGGTGAATGAACACCGCTTTTTTATTAAAGATATTTTATGTTATTTCTATTTCTTGATAATCTTGACAGATTGCTGAGTTCCATCTTTCATATCCAACATCAGAATATAAAGGCCCGCTGAAAGATCTTGTAATCTTAGTATGGACTGAGGCTGATCAATCGTTTTGATTAATTTCCCTGAAAGATCTATTATTTTAGCTGATCTTACCAATTCAGGCTTACTGATATTGATGATTTCCGAGAATGGGTTTGGATGAACTTTTACGTTTTCTTTAGCACCCGTTTCAGAAGTTCCTAAACAAGTTGCGGCATCAACGGTTGCTGTTACCTGCTGACGTGAAGATTCGCAATTGGTTGATATTTGCCAATTATAAAAGAAATAATAATAAGTTGTTGATAAGTTGGTTCCCGTAATATTTACATAACCAGGTAATGAATAAGGATAAGCTAGGTTGCTTCCATCTCTAAACATATTGGTAACCCCCGTCCAAGCGGCTACACCTAAACGATAACTTGCTCCCCCTGTAATAGGGAAGTTGAGTGTAACAGTCTGTGGTGCTGATGCGGCTGTTGTATTATACCCTGTAACATTTACAGTCGTGGAGGTAATTGGTGTCCCTGTAGCAGTACGTAATTCAATGGTCACTGTACCTGCTGTACCTGCCGTAGCCGAATATGGATATAGATCTACAGTTTTCAAAGTGAAATCTGATAATGCGGTAAATTCAAGATATGAAGTAACTCCTCCACCTGTACCACTTGCATTAGACTCTATTCCTGCTTTACCTACATTCGCTGTTCCTGAATTTGAAGCAGAAACATAATAGTTGGTTGTTGAACTCAATACAGGTGTAGTAAACGAGTTCCCTGTTCCTACTAAGTTACCGTTTGTTGCAGCATCATACCATTTTACAGTTGCCCCTGCATCAGCCGTAGCATGTAAAGTTGCTGTTGCTCCAGGACAAATTGTTGCTCCTGTTGTTGAAAGTATATTAGGTGGTTGACAAAGCGTGGTAACAGATATTGGTAAAGCAGACCACTCACTGTAATTTCCAGATCCACAATTAGATCTTACCCAAACATAATATGTAGTAGTGTTTGATAATGAATTAATTGTTGCTGATGTCCCTGTAATATTATTTTGTGTTGGAGTTGTAGTACCTGTTGGGGCAATATTGGTTGTATTATAATACACATCATAACTTGCGGGCGTTGGTGTTGGAGCAGCCCAGTTAACTGTAACAGAATTTGGAGTAGATGAACCCGTCGTTAAAGTTGGAGCAAAACAAGTAGGAGGAGTCCATGTATAAGTAAATCCTGCCGGAGGCATTCCTGCTGTAGATGTAGAGGTAGTACTTGTATACTGTGTGCTTGTGTTAGCTGTCCCGGGAGTAGAGCTGGTAAATGCTAATGTGCTTGCATTTAAACGATTATTGTAATCAGCGCTTGAAGCACCACGAAGCCCGATCTGAACAGTTCCGGAAACACTCGTAGAACCTATAGCAAAGGCTCCACTATTGTAAATCATATCGATTACATTAGTTGTTTCTTTCAATCTGATTTGAAAAGAAAATGCATAGGCAGATGTAGAAGAAGTACTGTATGCAGGTCTAAAATTCGTCCATTGAATGACCATCTCTCTATTAGGAGCGGTTCCTACAACATCTGTTCTGATATCACCGGTAATTCCACCTAAATTAGCAAACGTGTTTAAACTTTTACCAAAAACAGAAACAGTTCCTTCATAAGCCTCCGTTGATGATATAGGAGTAGAATTTGATATACTTGGAGCAGTTGTTCCAAAAGTAATGTAGCCATTAGACGAGACTTTAATACTTGAGTAGATCTTACCATTATAATTAAAATTAAAAGGTAATGTCACATCATAAGGTGTTACCTGATATAAACTGGCCGTTCCTGAGTTGGCTGTGGCCGTTCCTAAAACAGTTCCCCCCGTAATTGTTGTAAAAGTACCCGTAGACTGAGCAAACGCGTAAGCTTTTGCCTGTGCATTTACCAATGAGTATGAGCCAGATAATAAGAGAGAACAAAGGGCTAGTGTTTTTAAATTCCGTTTTCTGAAATTTTTAAAAACATTTAAATTGTAAAGTTGTTTCATAAGGATAAATTTAAAAGCACAATATATGAAATTTTTAAAATATCAACACATACCACATTTTCACAAAAAATCATCACTATTAAATGCAATTAATTGAAAAATTAACAAACAAAAATAACTTATCCGTATAAATTTACTAAATCAAAAAACACTCATAAGTTTATTTTAAATTCTCATGTTACCATACTATTCATTTAAAAAAAAGAGTAGCATAATGCTACTCTTTTACAGTCACTTACTATTTTTAAAAGAAATTTTCTATTCACACGCTTTCCAAATGGCATCATCTTGTGGAACAGAAGCCACAATTTCTATTTTTTCTTTGGTTACAGGATGAATAAATTCAAGTTTTCTTGCATGAAGATGAATTCCACCATCCGGATTAGACCGGGGTGATCCGTATTTTAAATCTCCTTTTATAGGCACTCCTATTTTAGAAAGTTGCGCACGGATCTGGTGATGCCTTCCCGTTTCAAGATCAATTTCAAGAAGCAGGTAATTATCAAGGCTTTTAATTACCGTATATGTTAAAATGGCTTCTTTTGCCCCATCAGTAGCTTTGGGAAAGACAATTGCCTTATTATTTTTTTCGTTTTTCTTCAAATAATGAATGAGCCGTTGGGTTTGAGGGATCATCTCTTTAGCAACAACTGCCCAGTATGTTTTTTTGATTTCCCTGTTTTTCACCATCTGCGTAAGACGGGAAAGCGCTTTGGAAGTTTTAGCATAAATAACAAGGCCGGATGTAGGACGATCAATACGATGAACCAATCCAAGAAATACATTCCCTGGTTTATTATCTCTTATTTTTATAAAATTCTTGATCGATTCCAGCAAAGATTCATCTCCGGTCTTATCTCCCTGAACAAGTTGCCCTACTTTTTTATTGATCACCAAAAGGTGGTTATCTTCATATACAATCTGTTCTTCCATTTGATCAGATTTGTTTAGGCCTGTTGGATAAAGAAAGAATAATTCCCGCTAAAAGACCTATTGTTTTAAGTACAGATAATTTCGAATCTGCTGGAATAAAAGCTCCAAGAACACAAATAGCTGCCGCACCATACATCGCGTACACAAAATTTTTATTAGTAAGAAAAGGGGCTTGCAAGAAAAAACTGATTCCAATTAAAACATAGAATACCTTGCGGGAGAGCAGATCATTGATTTCAGGAGAAAATAAATTAAACCATCCGGCTGCAAGGCAAACTAAAGCGATAATAGAAATAACCCCTTGTGCTGTCTGTTGATTTCTCATGAATTAATAGCTTTCGTTTTCATTTGGAAAATCAACACTTTTCACATCTTTTACATATTGGGCAACTGCTCCTGTAATTTCAGTATAAAGATCAAGATATCTTCTTAAGAACTTTGGGGTAAAATCTTTATTCATTCCTACCATATCATGATACACCAGAACCTGCCCGTCACAATGAGGCCCTGCTCCGATTCCGATAGTAGGGATAGAAATACTTTCAGACACTTTCTTTGCCAGATCAGCAGGAATTTTTTCCAACACCACAGAAAAACATCCTAGTTCTTCCAAAAGTTTTGCATCGCTGATCAGTTTTTCAGCTTCCGCCTCTTCTTTTGCCCTTACTTTATAGGTCCCGAATTTATAGATGGATTGTGGCGTTAATCCTAAATGTCCCATCACCGGAATTCCGGCATTAATGATTTTCTTGATTGATTTTGAAATCTCTTTACCTCCTTCAATTTTAACGGCATGAGCTCCTCCTTCCTTCATCATTCTTACTGCAGATTCCAATGCTTTTTCTGGATTACTCTGATAAGTTCCGAAAGGTAAATCTGCCACCACCAAAGCTCTGTCTATTCCTCTAACCACACTCTGCGCATGGTAGATCATCTGGTCTAAAGTAATTGGCAACGTAGTTTCAAATCCCGCCATTACATTCGCAGCAGAATCTCCTATCAGTACGGCATCAATTCCTCCTGCGTCTACCATTTTGGCGGTAGTAAAATCATAAGCAGTAAGCATGGTTATCTTTTCCTTATCGAATTTCATTTTTCGTAAGGTTTCGGTAGTAACTTTTTTAATTTCAGAATGAACAGACATAATTATTGTATGTTTAAAAGTTAAAAAGTCGGCTTTCGCCGACTTGAATTTTGTATGGATTATAAAACTACGTGTCCTAGTTTCATTAGTTTGTCGTGATTCAAGATTTTGATGTTTCTGCCATCCACCTCGATGAGGTGATCTTGTTTGAATTCGGAAATCAATCGAATGGCACTTTCTGTAGCCGTTCCTATGATATTGGCAATTTCTTCCCGTGTTAAAGAAATTTTGATGAATCCTTCCGGATCCACTCCCAGTTTCTGTTCCAGAAGTAATAAGATTTCTGCCAATCTTTCTCTTACTGTTTTTTGTGCAAGGAAAGTAATGGTATTTGATGATTCTCCTAACTCATAAGCGATTTTCTGAAGCATCACAAAAGAAAGCTGAGGATCAACTTCTAAAAGATGCATAAAAATCTCCGAAGGAAGAAAAACACATTCAATGTCTGTCATAGCTTCAGCTTTCGCCTGGAAATTTTCCCCACAAAGCAAAGATCGGTATCCGATAATATCGCCTTCTTTAATAAATCTTAAAATCTGGTCTTTTCCAAAAGCCCCTGACTTCGATAATTTTGCCGCTCCTTTTTCCAAAACAAACACTCCTTTCGGAATCTCGCCGTCCTCGAAAATAGTATCGTGTTTTTGAAAACTCAATCTTTTTTTGGCATTAATATATTTTTCGAAATCTGCGCTGGAAAGTCTTTCTTTAAATGATTTATCATTAAAAACTCTGGCAAATCTTTCTTCAATCGCTAACTGTTTTTCCTGAGGCATTTTACATGACATTTATCACAAAAATAGAACATTTTAACTCGATAAACAAAAAAAATTGTTATAATTTTGTAAGTCAATATTTTATGAAGGTGAGCGAGAACTGTTATCATTGCGGACAAGGTATAGAAAAGGAAAGGATTCTTTTTGATGAAAAGACTTTTTGCTGCAACGGCTGTAAATCTGTCTATGAAATTCTGAATACCAATAATTTAAGTAATTTCTACGAATTAAATAAAAAGGCAGGAATTCGTCCGAGCGATGAAAACTCTTCTCAATTCGATTACCTGGACACTCCCGAGATTTTCGAAAAGGTAACTGATTTCTCCGAGGGAGGAACCAGCCTTGTCACTTTCAAAATCCCTGTAATCCATTGTTCTTCATGTATTTGGTTATTAGAAAGCCTTCATACCCTGAATAAGGACATCAAGTATTCGCAAGTTAATTTCACCAGAAAGACCCTACAGATTTCTTTCAATCATAATAATTTGAAATTAAGTGAATTAGCTAAATTCCTAACAAATCTAGGGTACAAACCCGTCATCAGTTTAGAAACCGCGGAAAAAAACGTTGATCACCTTGACAAATCTCTCTTGGTAAAATTTGCCATTGCAGGGTTTGCTTTCGGTAACGGGATGTTCCTTGCTTTTCCCGAATATATTGGAGGCGAAGATTACTGGATGGACCACTACAAAGGACTTTTCAGAATATTAATGTTTTTATTGGCCACTCCTGTTGTATTCTATTCCGCATCAGACTATTATAAATCCGCGTGGTACGGTTTAAAAAACAAAATAGTCAACATCGATGTTCCAATCGTTTTAGGAATTCTGGTTCTCTACGGAAGAAGTATTTATGAGATCGCAACAGATTACGGTCCCGGATATTTTGACACATTGTGCGGCCTTTTATTCTTCATGCTTTTAGGTAAAATCTTTCAGAAAAGAACTTACAATGCGCTTTCCTATGATCGCGACTATAAATCCTTCTATCCTATCGCCGTTACAAAAGTTGACTTCGAAGGAAAGCAAGAAAACATTTTACTTTCCGAGATCAAAGTTGGAGACAGGATACTGGTAAGAAATCAGGAAATCATTCCTGTGGATGCTGTTTTGATTAATGGTGAAGGGAATATAGATAACAGTTTCATTACCGGAGAAAGCGTAAGCATCAGTAAACAACCGGGAGATAAGATTTTTGCAGGAGGAAAACAGATCGGCTCCTCATTAGAGCTTGAAGTAATCAAGAATGTTGATCAAAGTTACTTAACCCAGCTTTGGAATAAGGAAGCTTTCAAAAAACATGAAACCGGACTCGACACTCTCACCAATAATATCAGTAAGTATTTTACATTCATTATTTTAGGCATTGCATTGATTGCCGGAATTTACTGGTCTTTTATCGATCTGGAGAAAATGTTCCAGGTTATTTCCGCCATCTTAATTATTGCCTGCCCTTGTGCATTGGCTCTTTCAGCGCCATTCACATTTGGACACATTATGAGGATTTTAGGTAGAAATAAATTCTATGTAAAGGATACTTTAACCATTGAAAAGATTGCAAAGCTTGACACTATTGTTTTTGACAAAACAGGAACCATCACCCATAGAAAGAAATCAAGTATCACCTACGAAGGCTCTGAAATTCAGGAATTTGATTTAGCCAACATCAAAACTTTATTAAAGAACTCCAACCACCCTCTTTCCAAATCTTTATATGAATTTTTGGACATCCAGGATGATTATTTTCCGGTGGAGAATTTTGAAGAAATTTCAGGAAAAGGATATCATGCCTATGTAAGGGGGAATATGTATAAAATAGGTTCTGCCCGTTATAACAATCAGGAGTCCAAAAATCTTGAAACAGCAGTTTACATCAGCAAAAACGATGAGTTTTTAGGAAAATTTATATTCAAAAACGAATATCGAGGAAACCTTAAAAATCTTTTCCAACGACTCACCAACTATAAGATTTTTATCCTGAGTGGAGATAATTCCTCTGAAGAAAACCAATTAAAAGAATTGATTCCAAACTATGAGGAAATGGCCTTTAACCAAAGCCCGGAAGACAAGTTGAATTACATTAAAAATCTTCAGGATAAGAATTGGAAAGTGGCCATGTTAGGAGACGGCTTAAATGATGCAGGAGCTTTGAAACAAAGCAACGTTGGAATTGCTATTTCTGATGACACCAATACATTTACACCATCCTCAGATGTTATTATGAATGGAGATAAAGTGGTAACTCTTGATAATTATCTAAACGTTTGCAAAGGTTCTATTACCATTGTGAAAATGACATTCATAATTAGCTTTTTGTACAATATCGTTGGTTTAAGTTACGCAGTCACAGGACACATGCATCCTCTTTTTGCCGCGATCATCATGCCAATAAGTTCTATTACGGTGGTTACATTCACTACACTTTCAACTTGGATTTTGGGTAGAAAATATTTCAAGAAACAAGCCTGAAACCCGCTTATTTAGACTGATTTTAAATTAGCTGAAATCCGTATTTCGTGATGAAAGTCATTATTTTTCACTAAATTTGAACCCCGAAAATTGGTTAATTTTGTTGTCCAATGGATATTCTATATTTAATGATCTTATGCAGCGTTTCTTTGGCTGCGATTTTCTTGGTCGTATTTATAGTCAACGCCAGAAAAGGACAGTTTGAAGACGATGAATCTCCAGCTGTAAGGATTCTTTTTGATTCTGATGAAATCAAGGAAAAAGAAGAAGAAAAAGTTGGCAACAAAGAAACAGACCTGCAAGAAAAAGGAGACAATAAAAAAATTGAAGAAAAAAGTGAATAGTTGATATGGAAACACAAAAGTTTAGTTATGACAACAGTATTGTTCGGGCATTCCTTTATGCGACCGTAGCTTTCGGGATCATAGGGTTTTTATTCGGGCTTACAGCAGCATTAATGCTTTTCTATCCGGAGCTTCCTGAGTTTTTCTTTGGAACGGATGATACAACCATTAAAAGCTTAGCCTCCGGCAATATACAAGGCTTGATCAATACACAAGGAGCGTTTGGATTCGGAAGAATCAGAATGCTGCATACAACGACTGTAATTTTTGCATTCGTATGTAACAGTGTATTCGTAGGAGTCTATTACTCATTACAGAGACTATTGAAAACAAGAATGTACAGTGATACTTTATCATGGATACATTTCTGGACATGGCAGATCATGATCATTGCTGCCTATATTACATTCTTTATGGGGATCAATACCTCTAAAGAATACGCAGAACACGAATGGCCAATTGATATTTTGATCGCATTCTCATGGATCGTATTCGGAGCGAATATGTTCCTAACTATTGCGAAAAGAAGAGTGAGACACCTTTACGTAGCAATCTGGTTCTTTATTGGTACCTGGATCGCGGTAGCAATGCTTCACATCTTTAACAACTTAGAAGTTCCATTATCATTCACCGGATGGAAATCATACTCAGCGTATGCAGGAGTGAAGGATGCTATTGTACAATGGTGGTATGGTCACAATGCTGTAGCATTTATCTTGACAACTCCGGTTCTTGGTTTGATGTATTATTTCTTACCAAAAGCTGCTGACAGACCGGTTTTCTCTTATAAGTTATCCATTATTCACTTCTGGTCATTAATTTTCGTATATATCTGGGCTGGTCCTCACCACCTTCAGTATACAGCACTTCCAGCATGGGCACAGGCTGTGGGAACAGGTTTCTCTATCATGCTTATTGCACCGTCTTGGGGAGGAATGCTAAATGGTCTTCTTACATTAAGAGGAGCTTGGGATAAAGTGAGAGAAAATCCTATTCTTAAATTCTTCGTGGTTGCAGTAACCTGTTATGGTATGGCAACATTTGAAGGACCACTTTTAGCTACTAAAAACATCAACAAAATTGGTCACTTTACAGACTGGGTAATTGGTCACGTACACTTAGGTGCTCTTGGATGGAATGGTTTCATGGCATTCGGGGTGATCTATTATTTGATCCCAATCTTGTGGAGAACTAAACTTTGGTCTGTAAAATTAGCTAACTGGCATTTCTGGTTAGGAACATTAGGAATTATTTTCTATGCAGTACCAATGTATATTTCAGGGTTCACTCAGGGGTTAATGTGGAAACAGTTCAACCCGGATGGAACATTAGTATGGAAAAACTGGTTAGATACGGTAACCGCTATTATTCCTTACTTTAAAATGAGATTCTTAGGTGGAGCATTCTACCTTTCAGGAGCTATCTTAATGGTGGTTAACCTTTATAAAACAGTAAGAGCGGGTTCGTTCCAGAAAGAAGTTCCTGCAGAAGCACCTGCTTTAGCTAATATCAGCAAAAACAGAAAAGAAGGAGAAGGAACTCACCTTTGGTTAGAAAGAACACCGGTTTTATTAGGGATATTATCTTTCTTAACCATCTCAATTGGTAGTTCAGTGGAAATCATTCCTACACTGTCTCTTAAGAAGAGTGTTCCTACCATTTCAGCAGTAAAACCATATTCTCCACTGGAATTAGAAGGTAGAGATATTTATATCCGCGAAGGCTGTAACGCTTGTCACTCTCAAATGGTAAGACCATTCAGAGATGAGATCGTAAGATTCAACGGTAAAAATGGACAATATTCAAAAGCTGGAGAGTTCGTGTATGACAGACCATTCTTATGGGGATCTAAGAGAACAGGACCGGATTTACATAGAGAAGGAGGTAAAAACCCAAGTTCTTGGCATTACAAGCACATGTATAACCCAAGATCTACTTCCGCAGGTTCTATTATGCCTCGTTACCCTTGGTTAATTGCTAATAACTTAGACAGATCTAAAATGGTTGACAAAATGGTATTAATGAAAAATGCCTTTGAAGTACCATATACTAAAGCTGAAATAGATTCTGCAAACAAATGGGCAGATAACCAGGCGGCAAAGATTGTAAGAGATATCTTCTCTGAAGCTACTGACTTAAAAGACGCGTATGCTAAGAGACCTAAAGGTGAATTGGAGAAAAAAGAAATCGTAGCTCTTATCTCTTATTTACAAAGATTGGGAACTGATATTAAAACAACTGAGATAAAAACAGCAAGTAATAACTAAACATATTAAAAGGTTCAATAATGATTCCTCAGAATTTTAAAGATATATTATCCAATACCGAAAATGCTGGCTTTTACCAGACATTGGCTCTGATATTCTTTATGCTGTTCTTTGTAGCCTTAGTAATATATGTTTTTAGCAGGCCTAAAAAATATTACAAGGAAGAAGAAGAAGCTCCTCTTGAGGATGACGCAGATGAATCTGACTTTAAAAATTAAACTTTATTATGAAACAAAGAACACCGGTTTTTGTAAACATTTTAATAATAACTGGACTTTTAATAGTTTTTTATTATTTGTTTGTTCAAAGCTATTCGTTTTTATCTTCACCTTATTTCTGGGGAACTATTGTAATAGGCAGCATTTTAGCTTACATCCACAGTGCAATTGGAGATTTAATTGAGAATAATAAATTCAAAAAACTAAGCCCTGAAGAAAAGGCAGCTTACTTAGCAGAAAAGAAAGTTCCTTACTTCAAGAGATTATATAATGCAGCCTTCAAAAAACAATCTGCAGCTGAAGAAAAAGATATCCTTATTGACCATGGTTTCGACGGGATCATGGAGCTGGATAACCAATTACCAAAGTGGTGGGTAGGATTATTCTGGTTTGGGACTGCTTTTTGTATTGTATATGTAGCGGCTTTCTCTTTCACAGATTTTGCACACCCGATCAGTGAATACGAAAAAGAATATAAAGAGCAAATTGCAAGTATTGAAGAGTTTCAAAAGTCTCAGCCTCCTGTAACTATTGAAACAGCTAAATATTCAGCAGATAATATTGCAGAAGGTAAAGAATTATTTAAAACAAACTGTGCGTCTTGTCACAAAGAAGATGGTAGTGGTGGTATTGGTCCGAACTTAACGGATAACTATTGGATCAACCAGCCTGAGAAAACATTATTCAAAAACGTTTTCCATATGGACTGGAATGGTTCGCCTACCAATCCTGCGATGAGACCATTCGGTAAAAACGGAGAAGTTTCCGGTGCAGAGATTGAAAAGATTGCAGCATATGTATATCACATCAATCAGGAACAACCTCCGGTAACACCTGCTCAGGGTGGAGCTGCTCCTCAGGGAACAGAAGCACATTGGGAAAAAGAATAATTTTAAAAAGAAATTAGAAAACATATGAAAAAACATAATTTGTTATTAGAGAAAAAATAGTAACGAATTATGTTTTTCTTTTTTTAAATCTATACAATATGTCAGACATAGAAGAAATAGAAGTACGCGGCGGACAGGGACAGGTTCTGGACCCTGAAACTTACAGAGATTCTATAGGGACAATGGAGCAATCCGGAAAAAGAAAATGGGTTTTTCCAAGAAAGCCTAAAGGTAAATATACCAACTATAGAAATGTTGTAAGCTATATTTTATTACTTATTTATTTTGCAGTACCGTTCATCAAAATCAATGGGAATCCATTACTCCTATTTAATGTTATTGATAGAGAGTTCTTCATTTTCGGACAGCCATTCTATCCTCAAGATTTTTTCATCCTTACATTAGGCGCTATTGCCTCTTTGATATTCATTATTGTATTTACGATTGCTTTCGGTAGAATTTTCTGCGGATGGATATGTCCTCAGACAATTTTCCTAGAAATGATCTTCCGTAAAATAGAATATGCTATCGAAGGAGACAGAAATAAGCAGATGAAGCTGGACAGACAGGAATGGAACAGTGAGAAGATCTGGAAAAGAGGACTGAAATGGAGCATTTACATCATTATTTCTCTTATCATAACCCATTTTATGTTTATGTATATTGTGGGCTATGAGGAAGTATTAAGAATTATTTCAGAAGGCCCTTTTGCCCATCCTACTAATTTTATCGTAATGGTCCTTCTTACGGCTGCCTTTTACTTTGTGTTTGCATGGTTCAGAGAACAGGTTTGTACATTGGTGTGCCCATACGGAAGATTACAGGGTGTATTGATCGATAAAGATACCATCAACGTATTTTATGATTTCAAGCGCGGTGAAAACAGAGCTAAATGGAGAAAAGGAGAAGACAGAAAAGCAGCAGGAAAAGGAGATTGTATTGATTGTCATCAATGCGTTGTGGTATGTCCTACCGGAATTGACATCAGAGACGGGCAGCAATTAGAATGTGTAAACTGTACGGCATGTATTGATGCATGTGATGAAGTGATGGAAAAAGTGGGGCTTCCAAAAGGCCTTATTCGATATGCTTCTGAAAATGAGATAGAAAACCAAACCGGGTTTAAGTTTACAGGAAGAATGAAAGGCTTTGCCCTATTTCTCGTTCTACTGGTGGGATTCCTGGGCTACCTTCTTTACAACCGTGGAGAAATGGAGGCTAAGTTCATTAAACCTGCAGGAAGTACCTTCTTTGTAAGGGATGGTAAAATTACCAATACCTATAACTATACTTTCCTAAATAAAACAAACGAGAAAAAGATTGTAACCATAAAGGTACTGGAGCCTGCACATGGTGAAGTTATTTACAGTGCCTCAAGCAAAATTCCGGTAGAAAGAGATAAAATTTCAAAAGGAACGGTCAATATTAGTTTCCCTGAAAGCGAAATGAAGCTTTCCAAACAAAATATCACCATTGGAGTTTATGACACAAAAGGTAAACTGATCGATTCTTACCAGACCTATTTTGAAGGACCATTTAAATTACAATTTTAATTTTTAAAGATGAAAAACTTTAGTTGGGGACACGGTGTTGTTATTGCATTATTTGCATTCATAATATTTATTTTATCCATGTTATTTCTTTTCCCTAATGGGCAGAAGAATTCTGAAATGGTAACGGATAATTACTATGAAGAAGAACTACAATACCAGGATGTAATAGATGCGAAGAAAAGAGCAGATCAATTGCAGGAAAAACCTGCATATCATCAGACTGCTGAAGGAATTAAAATAACATTTCCTAAAGACTATAATAATTCCAATACCACGGTGAAATTTGTACTCAACAGAACCGACGACCAGAATTTAGACATAAAAAAATCTGTACAACTTGACGCCGCACAATCTTTCCTGATTCCTACACAGGTTTTAAAAACAGGAAACTATACATTGAGATTGATGTGGACGAAGGATAAAACAGACTACAGAATGGATTATGATGTGATATGGAAATAGCACTTGTCATATCGGCAATCGGTTTAGGCTTTGCATCCGGATTTCATTGTATCGGGATGTGCGGTCCTATTGCTTTGTCGATGGGATTAACGAAGAAGCAGGCAGCCAATTATTATCTTCAGAATCTTACTTACCAGTTCGGAAGAATATTTACCTATGCTTTGCTTGGAGCCATACTGGGAATCATTGGAGAAGGTTTTGAAATGGCAGGCTTTCAAAAGTATTTAACTATTGCAGTTGGTATTTTACTAATTGTAATGGCTTTGTTTTCATTCGGAGGGAAAGATTTTGCTTCAAAAATTCCTTTCTTTTCTAAATTCCTATTTTCTGTAAAATCTAATTTAGGAAAGCTTCTCCAAAAGGCTGATTACCGTTCAAGATTTACGACGGGTATCCTTAATGGGTTTCTTCCGTGTGGAATGGTTTATATGGCATTAACAGCCAGCTTGGCCAGCGGAGGAATATGGCAGGGAGCTTTATATATGGCTTTATTCGGATTGGGAACACTTCCGTTTATGTTTGCTGTAGTTTTAGTTGGAAACCTCATGAATCAGGCTTTTAGAATTAAAGTTTTAAAAGTTATTCCTGTTATTATGATTATTTTAGGCGGATTATTTATTGTGAGAGGATTGGAACTTGGAATTCCCTATATTTCTCCAAGAGCTGAAGCCATGACGATTTCTAAGGATAATCAAGGCTCATGTCATTTAGAAGGAGATCACAGTAAGCATGAGCATTCAACCAATTGTCATTAAATTTTAAAAACTAATAGTATGAAAAAAAACTTATTATTCTTTCTTGCCATATGTCTTTTCGCATTACAATCCTGTTCAGTGAACTCTGAAATTACTTATCATAAAGACTCCGCCTCTACAACGGTGATGGATCTTGATATGAAGGATGCCATGCAAATGATGAAGTCTATGGTTCCCGACTCAGCTAAAAATGACCAAAAAGAATTAGCCGAACTGGAAAAACTTCCAAGAACATGGACCAGCCTTTATGAGATGGAGAAAAAAGAAGGCAAATTAAAAACCGAAGATCCGGATTCTATTAAGATCATGAAGAAAATTTTTATGAAATCTAATGCCGAAGGTAAGGAGATAACCGGTTTTTCTTTAAAAATGGATCACTTTACAAAAGCTGACTATGATGGTCTTACTAATTTTTCCAAAGAGGAAAAGTTACCTATCGATCAGATGGCATTGAATTCCTGGGATGGAAAAACATTAGTAATCAATACAGACCAGTTCAGTTTGGATGGATTGAAAGAGATCATGTCCGGAAAAGATATGGGAGATGGTGAAATTTCAGCAGAACAGGCAGGAAGTATGATGAAAATGATGTACAAAAGCGTAGGAACTACATTGAAATTTGAAAATAAGATCAAATCTATTTCCGGAAAGCATGACTGGGTTTCCAAAGTAGATGATTATTCCGTAAGGATTAATTATGATTTAGATGCCTTATTTGGTGATGCTAAAGATAAAAAGTCCCTTAAGAATTCCGATAAGAAAATAGTTATTGTAACAGAATAAAACAAACCACCGAGATTCGGTGGTTTATTATTTATATAAGAAGATGATAAATCTTAATTAATCAGATCAAATCTTGCATATTCTGCAACTTTCTTAGGAAGCTTGATCCCTTCTGCAGTCTGGTTGTTTTCGAGAAGAGCTGCCATAATTCTAGGAAGCGCCATTGCTGAACCATTTAAGGTATGAACTAGCTGAGACTTTCCTTCCGTTTTGTAACGGCATTTCAAACGGTTCGCCTGGAAAGTTTCAAAGTTAGAAACAGAGCTTACTTCCAGCCATTTTTCCTGAGCAGCACTCCATACTTCGAAATCATACGTCATCGCCGATGCAAAGCCCATATCTCCACCACACAGCCTTAGTATTCTGAAAGGCAATTCAAGGTCCGTTAAGATCTCTTTTACATGCTCTACCATTTCCTCTAAAACAGCATAAGAATTTTCAGGTTTCTCCACTCTCACAATCTCAACCTTTTCAAACTGGTGAAGACGGTTCAATCCTCTTACGTGAGCTCCGTAGCTTCCCGCTTCTCTTCTGTAGCATTGAGAGAAAGCCGTATTTTTTACCGGAAGGTCTTTTTCATCAAATAAAACATCACGATATAAATTCGTGACAGGAACTTCCGCTGTTGGGATCAGATACAGATCATCTGCTCCGATATAATACATTTGCCCTTCTTTATCCGGCAATTGTCCCGTTCCGTAACCTGATGCTTCATTCACAACATGAGGCGGATTAACTTCCGTATATCCTTTATCCACATTTTTATCTAAAAAATACTGAACCAAAGCTCTCTGCAATCTCGCTCCTTTACCAAAATAAACGGGAAATCCTGCTCCCGCAATTTTTACTCCCAGTTCAAAATCAATAAGGTTATATTTTTTAGCAAGCTCCCAGTGAGGAATAGCGCCTTCTCCTAAACCAGTTACATCGTGAGACTGATAAATAATTTCATTATCATCAGCAGATGCACCGCTTTTTACTAACTCACTCGGAACATTCGGGATTTGGTATAAAATATCCAATAAAGCCTTTTCTTTTACGTCTAATTGGGACTGTAATTCTTTACTCGATTCTTTGTATTGTGCTGTTTTAGATTTTGCCGATTCTGCTTCTTCTTTTTTTCCTTCTTTCATTAAAAGCCCAATTTCTTTGGAAATTTTATTGATTTCGGAAAGTTGTGAATCTAATTCAAACTGAATTTTTTTTCTTTCGTCGTCAGTAGCAATAGCTTCATCTACCAACTCAAGATTTTTGAATTGTCTTTTTTTCAGACCTTCTAAAACGCGCTCTTTGTTATCGCGTAAAAAATTGACTTGTAACATTTTATTTAGATGTTAGTTATTAGATTGTCAGTCATCTTATGATTTTGATTCTGACAGTTGTGCAAATTTAAAAAATTATTTTACGATAGTCACTACATTGGGTAAACCCGGTTCTTTGGTAAATTTCAGCTCGTGATTGTAGTACACTTTCGAGACCTGAAATGCGGAAGGAGTCCAGTGGTATTGAATTTCCAATGTATCGTTAATGGTATCTGTGACGTTATTTACCGTTCTTCTTAAGGCCAATGCAATGACGGAATGATAAGTCCTGTCCTCCGGACTTATGGAATCCAGTGTCAGTCTTTTTGCTCCGGCAATGTACTCAATATAATAAGTAGAGTCTGCCCTCATTTTAAGAGACGCATTTACCGGTGCCGAATTGGTATTCCCATTGGTATCATTCATGGGGAATGCAAAAAAATAACCAGGAGTTTTATTGCTCAGAAGATCCTGTCCTGCACTGTTTTTGATATAAAGATTCAAGATCTGATCTATTTGCTGTAAAGAATCCTCATCACCACTTCTACAGCTCAGCAGGGCGAAAAATATGACTAATATTCCAAATACGATGTTCCTCATTATCAGCAAAGATAAAACTTATTTTAATTTCCCGGAACCATTTATCAATAGATTAACCAATCTGGATGAGTTATCAATCATTTACTTCGTTCCATTCTTCAATAATTTATCGAGCAGTATTTGAAATTCGCTTTTGGAAATAAAAAAATCTTGAATATGAAATTCCGTGATCTGATAAAATTTCCAGAACAGCAGTGCTGATGATAAGCAATACGATATAGAGGTTACCATACAGGCTCCGGTAATTCCCCATCGCGGAATGATGTAAAAAGAAGAAATGATGGTAAAGACAACTCCAATCAGGGATTTGGCGTTCAAAATTCTGAGTTTATTAATCCCTGCAAAGTAATACCCGATGATATTGCTGACGGCAATCGCTAGAATTCCGGGTGATAAAAACAAAATGATCTGCTTCGTCTGATGAAAGTCTTTTCCGAAAACAAATACATAAAACCGGGCCGGTAACAGCAAAATTCCCGCAATAAAAAACAACGTAGTGAAAAAACTTATTTTCAGGGAAATTTTTGTTTTTTCAAGGGCCGCGTTCTGATTTTCATTGTTAACCAGATCTGCATACAGAACAATTGATAAGCTTCTGCTGACCGTCCAGATCGCCTCAGAAAAGGCTACTCCTATTGAAAATATACCTACACTTACAATTCCTTTGAAATATTCCAGAAAATAGAAAGACAACCTGTTATTCAAAAACTGTAAAAAAGAACTGAGCTGAATTTTCCAGCCATAATCGAACATCTTGTTTCTGATGGGGGTAGAAAATGAAATATTTGACATTTTACAGTTCCGCAGCAACAGAAATGAGCTTACTATAAATAATAAAGAGTAACATCCTATTTGCGCAAGAAAATATGCTGATACAGAGGTCATCCCTATTAAGTAAACAATGCCTACAATAAAAACAATATGTACAAGTTGTTGTAAGATCGTAAACACATTAAACATCCGGATATTCTGTTTTCCCACAAACAGATTGATATTAGCGGCCAAAAGGGAAGAAAAAACAGACAGGAAAATCAGATAATTCAGATATTCCACATGCCGGACTAAACTAAAAATAACAGGAATAAAAAACCCGATCAAAACAGACCATCCATAAGCATACAAAAGGATTTGCTCGGTTTTATATTTTGAAGCAAAATACGTCACACTGCTTCCTACAAATATATTACTGAAAAACCCAATGATCGTCAAATCCGCAATGACTATTGATATGACTCCCTTTCCTTCACTCCCCCACATATTGGTAGAGTAAATTACAAGTCCGAAGTTCAATATCAGTATCAAAAATCGGGAAATGAAAGTCTTAAAAACAGTATTTTTCATCTAGTGCAGTGCTTTTTTGACAAAGTCCACAAATATATCCCGGATCATGTTCCAGTTATATTTCTTCTCATATTCCATTCGGGCATTATAAGCATGCTCATCGTACCTTTCAGGATGATCAATATAATTTAAAATAATATCAGCTATTGCTCCTGAATCTTCCGGATTAACCAGAAATCCAAATTTTGATACTTCTACGTGTTGTCTTGTTGCTTTCAGATTGGTATAAATGACGGGCTTACCGGAAGCTGCATAATAAAATATCTTAATCGGAAGGCAATGATCATTTTCATAATTATGCTCCCTTAAATCAAAACAAATATCAGCAGAAGCGTAGGTTTGTGTAAATGTTTCAAATGAAGCTGGCTTTTCGATCCTGATATTGCTCCAATTATACATAGCCAATTGATTATCAAAATAGATTTGGTCTTTTTCTTTTCTTGTTCCTCCTATAAGCAAAATATCAATCTCCAGATTCGGACGTTTTTTACGCAGCTGATCTATTGCTTTAAAAAAGTTCCCGATGCCTTTTTCTTCAGACATTTGCCCTGTATAGCATAGCGTAATTTTTCCGGGCTCTAATTTCTTGATGTGGGTATGAATATAACGGTCATCAGGAAAATAGGGCAAAAGAATACTTTTTTTGAACGGAAAAATATATGCTAAAGGAAATTTTTTCGTGTTCTCCCCAAAAATGAAATGAGTGCTGAGATACCCTGCATACAATTGAATCAGAAAGAATTTAACGGCATGCAGAAGTTTTAAATAAGAAGGATATTTTTCCACCATTCTCATGGAAGGATACCATTCGGTAATATCATAGATAATGCTGATCTTTTTCTCTTTTTTAATATTTTTTGCAGCCACTACCGCCAAAGGTTCAGAGCAGATCATACAATCCGGCTGAAAACGGTCACATACTTCCTGAAGTTTTTTCTGCTTTTCGTTAATACTATGATCTAAAATTCCATAAGCTTCTACTTCAATCCCATCAATGCTGCCTTGAAAATCTGTATAAAGGCTGCATATTTTCACTTCGTATCCGTGGCTTTTCAGTTCTTTTGCCTGATGATAGAAGATCCTGTCATCATTATAGTTATGTGAAGTCGTTAGAAAAAGAATTTTAGACATCAGTTATTAGTTCTATGCAAATATACTTTAAAACAAAAAAGTGGAAATATTTCCACTTTCCATTTATTATAATGTATTCAAATTTATATAGAAGCCGCCCAACTTTTGTCCAAAGGCAAAAGGAAATGACTTAAGAAATCCAGGTAGGTATTTTTAGAGAAATCAAAAACTTCTATGTCTTTTGATAATTCTCCGCTTCTCAGTTTGGATTTAAACTCCTGAAGTTTCAAAGTTTTTACCTCACCATTCTCCACATAGCTGGCTTTCATTCTGTCGAACAATCCCAATTGATATTCCTCATCAATCTCTCTCATCACTTTCCCTAAAGTGTCAATACTACATCCTGAAGCCATTTCTTTTTCTTCATCTACACAGATCACTATAAACTGATTTTTTTCAATTTTGAAGGATGAAGAAAGTGGTTTACCGTGGGCTGCCCATGTTGCCAGAAAATCAAATAATTTTTCTGTAATAGTCTTTGCTTCTTTGGTTGTAAAAGGTCTTGAAGCAGGATATATAATGACTCTATAATCGTTTGTTTCAACGACGTTTGATTCTTCAATTTTCATTTTCAATAAATTAAAGTACAAAATTAGTAAATAAAATCGAGTTCTGATAAAACTAAAAAAACTCAGGATGTCGTCCTGAGTTTTTTATTATTTTATTTGACAAAGCTTATAAATCTTCCGCTTCTGCAAGAAGTTCTACGATGTCTTTTACCGCAACTTCAGCATTCTTATTAAAGTGTTTCACTCCATCTGTCATCATCGTATTACAGAAAGGGCATCCTGTAGCGATCACTTTAGGCTCAAAAGATAAAGCTTCTTCTGTTCTTTCGATATTGATGTCTTTATTTCCTTTTTCCGGCTCTTTGAACATCTGTGCTCCTCCTGCTCCACAGCAAAGTCCGTTGGTTCTGCAACGTTTCATCTCCACTAATTCTGCATCTAGCTTTTCCAAAAGCATCCTTGGTGCTTCATACTCATCATTGGCTCTTCCCAAATAGCAAGGATCGTGGAAAGTGATTTTCTTTCCTTTGAAAGCGCCACCTTCAATTTTTAGCCTTCCCTCTTCCATTAGTTTTTTCAGGAATTGGGTATGGTGCATTACTTCGTAATTTCCACCAAGGCTTGGATATTCATTTTTCAGAGTGTTGAAACAGTGCGGACAAGCGGTTACGATTCTTTTTACCTCATAGGCATTCAGAACTTCAATATTCGTTAATGCCATCATCTGGAAAACGAACTCATTTCCGGCACGTTTTGCAGGATCCCCGGTACAGCTTTCTTCCTGTCCCAGCACTGCAAACTCTACTCCTATTTTATTTAATATTTTGCAAAATGCTTTGGTGATTTTCTTGGCGCGGTCATCGAAACTTCCGGCACAACCTACCCAAAACAAAACTTCCGGTGATTTTCCTTCGGCAGCATATTCTGCCATTGTTTTAATTTGCATTTTCTTTTTGTTTAATTAAAAAATCCGCATAGTATTCTTTAGCCTTCTTCATCACTTCCACCGGTATTACTGATGCATACAATGGATTGGTTTCATCGTAATTCACATATTTCCAGACATTCCCTGTAGATTTATCATTAATAGCCACAGACATGCTTTCTTTACTCATTTCTATCGTATGATCGTCCACAAACTTCGCTTTCATTCCTTGAACTTTCATCATACCGATCATCATTGTCTTCTTTTCATCATCAAACTTTTCCTTTAGAAAAGTCATTTTCATGTTCATTGGATAAGTCACGAATGCATACTTTACTTTATCCTTTCCGGAGAAAACCTCAGAAGCTTTGAATGCATTTTGATCAATTTTTCCGAGTTCTATTTTGAACTCTTCATTACCTTCAAACATGGCCTTGAATCCTTCAAGCATTGTTTCTCTTCCAACCTTTTCAAAAATAGCCGGATGCGTAAGGTTGAGTATTCCGTTATAATCCTTTTTTTCCATTAACTCCATCATAGACCGGGAGTCGTCAAGAATTTTTTTCTGATCAGCAGATTGTGCCACCAGAAAGCCGGAAATTAATATGAAAAGTAAGAATAGTTTTTTCATCTTTTGAGCATTATTTAATCATTCGCCCAATTCAAACGATCGGCCTGATTATATTGCCAAGGAGCCGCATTGTTCTCCACATTGGTCATCATCAGATTCAGTTCCTGTGGAGCCGCCGATTGTTCCATGACCAGGAATCTTCTCATTTCAAAAATGATGGAAAGCGGGTCAAGCAAAACAGGACAAGCCTCAGTACATGCGTTACATGTAGTACAAGCCCAAAGCTCTTCTTTGGTAATATAGTCGTTCAACAACTTTTTACCGTCATCTACAAACTTTCCGTTTTTATCGATATTTCTTCCTACTTCTTCCAGACGGTCTCTGGTTTTCATAAGGATTAGTCTTGGTGAAAGCTTTTTCCCCGTAATATTGGCTGGACATACAGATGTACATCTACCACATTCCGTACAAGAATAAGCATTTAATAATTGAACCTGATTCAAATCAAATACATCTTCTGCTCCAAATTTTGAAGGAACATCTGTTTCTGCTCCTTCTGCCGGTGCAGCATAAGGATCTGCGTTAGGATCCATCATCAATTTGATCTCCTTGGTAACAGATTCCAGATTATTGAATTTTCCTTTCTTATCCAGATTAGCATACCAAGTGCTTGGGAATGCCAGGATAATATGTAAATGTTTTGAATAATACAGATAATTCATGAAGAATAAAATCCCTACAAAGTGGAACCACCAGGCTGCTCTTTCCGTAAAGAACAAGAAGCTGTCTCCAAAGTTGTTGAAGATCGGAGCCAAAATAGTGGAACTGATCGGGAAGTTTCCATGTTCAGGAAGTAAACCTTTCTGTTGCAGTACCCAATCAGAAGTATTCATTGTAAAGAAAGCCACCATTAAAGCAAACTCAATGATCAGGATCCAGTTCGCATCTTGTTTGGGCCATCCGAAAAGCTCTTTCATGGTTAATCTTTTAACTCCATAAAAATTTCTTCGGATAAAGAATACAACAACACCAATCACTACTAAAAGAGCTAGGATTTCCAGTGTTGCCGTAAAAGCATTATAAAACCCATGTCCTAAGATCGTTGCCAAAAAGCGGTGTGTTCCGAATAATCCATCAACAATGATCTCTATAAGCTCTATATTAATGATAATAAAACCTACATATACAAAAAGGTGTAAAATCCCTGCAACAGGACGCTTCACCATTTTGCTCTGTCCCATCGCTACTCTTGCCATGGTTTCCCAGCGTTCGGGTTTTCTATCATTACGGTTGATCTCTCTTCCTAATCTGATGTTTCGATAGATCTTCTGTAAGCTTTTCGCAAACAGTCCAAAACCTGCAACTAATAAAATCAGGAAAATTATGTTATCGATGTACTGCATAAGGTCTATGAGTTATTAGTCTTTATTGTTCTTGCCAAAAACGGAGAAGTTGATATATCTTTTCGGATTGGCTTTCATGTCTTCAATTAATGAGTTCAGATTATTGGAAGCAGAATTCAGGTTATTGTAAAGCTGTTCGTCTTTCATGAGTTTACCTAAGCTTCCTTGTCCGTTGTCTATTCCCACGATCACCTGATTCAATTTTCCAACAGTGGCATCTAAATTGGCAATGGTAGCATTTAATTTTTGAGTATCAATGCTTTCTGCCAGGTTTCCATATTTATCCAATGTAACTTTACCGCTTTGCATCGTTAAGCTTGCATCATCCAATACTTTTTGAAGTTTAGGATCATTGTGTCCTACCAGCGAATTTACACTAGCAGCAGTTGTTTGTAAGGCACCAACTGTTTTATTAAGATTAGCCAATAACGCTTTGATCTCTGCTCTGTTCTGAGCATCTACAAGCTGATTGGCATTCGTCATTAAAGAATCTACACGGTGAAGAACAACCTGTAGCTGATCTTTAACCGGACCTACCTGAGAAGATAAGTTATTCATCATGGATAATTTAAAAGCTCCTTGTAAGGTGTCTCCATCTTTCGCAGTAGGACCACCATACATAAGATTTACTCTCATTTCTTTTCCTGACATTAATCCCGGTTCGAAAATTTCAAGGGTAGAATTCTTTGAAAACTCAAAGTTATTGTCAATAGTAACTTTTACAATAAAATGAATTTTTCCATCTTTTGTAGTTTGAGGAATAATCTTATCCACCTGACCCACTTTTAAACCATTGATCGAAACGGGAGAAGATTGAGCTAACCCTTCTACATTATCATATTTTGCGTAAAATATATTATCGGTAGTAAAAAGACTTCTGCCTTTCATAAATTGAAATAATAACACAAAGCCTACAATAGCTAAAAGTGCGATCACACCAGCTTTTAATTCTTTACTGAACTTCACTTGCTAAATTTTTTCTAATGAGCAAATATAAGACATTTAAATTAATGTTTTTCTTTATTGCTCTGCGTTAAATACAAAAAAAGCGGCAAAAACTTTGCCGCTTTATATAAATAAAATTGAATTCTTATTGTTGCTGTGCTCCAAGCTTACTCCAGATCTCGATTCTGTAATCTTCGATATCTGCATTATCCTGTAAGCTCTTCATCCACGCCTGTCCGAACATTCCGGCATTTCTCTGCGTAATAGATTCTGTAAGCTGTTTTAGATCTCCAGGTTGTTTGTTCATCGTCTCATTCTTTTTGATCAGTACATACACTCCTGTTCCGCCTTCTACTGGATTAGAAATTTTACCTTTTGCAACTCCAAATGCAGCTCCTGCTACTTTAGGCTCCATAGATCCTCCTACTGACGGATTTAAAAGATTCACCTGAGCAGATTGTTTTGTTGTCGCAAACATTTTAGCAATTTGATCTAAGTTAGAAGCTTTTGCTGCAGCAATTTTATCAGAGATTTGTTTTGCAGCCAATTTATTTTTCACAATCACTTCGATCTGGTCTCTTACAGATTCAGGATCAGCAAGTCCTTTTTCCTGTTTTCCGTTCAGATACACTACAATTTTATCTCCTGTTCCCTCTACCGTAAAGAATTCCGTATCTCCTTTAGATCTTTTCTTATCGAAAGCCCATGCAAGGATTTCAGAATCTTTATCTGTTCCTAAACCTTGTAGCTGACCATCAAATCTTTTAGCTGCTTTAGGGTTGGAGAACTGGTAATTAGATTTTTTGGCAATATTCACGAAATCGTTGAAAGATTTTCCTTGAACCTGCTGAATAAATCTTCTTGCTTTTTTATCAGTATCAGCTTCTGTAGCTTCAGAAGGCTTAATTACTTTTACAAGGTTAGCTACTTTATATCCCATTGCTCCAGGCTTTTTATCCTGAATATTGATGATGTGATAACCGAATTGTGTTTCCACAACACCAGTTGCTCCTTTAGGATTGTTCGCTAAATACGTTAAAAATTCAGGAACGAAAGGTGTTTCCGGTGTAGTCCATCCTAAGCTACCTCCCTGAGCCGCAGAATTAGGGTCATTGGAAAGCTTAATGAAGTCTGTAAATTTAGCAGGATCAGCTTTTACAATAGCTCCGATAGAATCTGCTAACTTTTTAGCCGATTCTTTAGATCTTGTAACGCCTTGTCCGGCAGGACTTCCTTTGAATGCAATAAGGATATGTCTTGATAATGTAGAATCCGATGTCTTTTTATCCAAAAGTTTAGATACCACATACACGTTCTGTTCTTTATAAGGACCAAAGGTCTGACCGATTGCAGCAGTTGCAATCTGACCTTGAATAGTCTGAGGCAATTGATTAGGCTTTACATACTGATCGCTGAAAGGCATATCAGAATTAGCCATGATGAACATAGAGTCATTGGTTGTATTCTGGAAGTTTTCTTTCCCTCCACTGGCGTCAGTACCTCCTGAGAATAATTTTGTAATTTCCTTCTGAGTTGCCGCTTCATCCGCCGCACTTGCCTGAGAAGGGAAATATACGATTCCGATATTTCTGCTTGGCTCAGTTTTGAACATCACAGGATGCTGCTTAATATAATTAGCAAGGTCCTCAGTAGAAACATTGATTTTAGTTTTTTGAAGGTAAGCTGCGTAATCGATTTTCACAAAGTCGATATCAGCAAGCTGATCTCTCTGTTTCATCAATTCTTCAGCTTCTTTCTTACCTGTAGTGATTCCGGCAGAAAGATTAGCAAACACTTGTCTTGCCATCAATCTGTATTCGATCGCTTTTTTAGATTTCAACCACTGGTTGTAACCCTCAGGACTAGCATTTTTTAATTCTTCGATCTGTTTTTTAAGCTCTTGGGTCTTAAAATTACCTTTTTCATCAAAGAATTGTTGGTTTTGAGCGAACAACTGATCGTACTGGATCTGATTCCAGAAGTAATCTTCCGTCATTTCAAACCCCATCTTCTCGAATTGTTGTTTGATAAGCTTAGATTGCACCAACAATTGCCAAGCTTGCTCCTCAAGACCGCTCTTTGGCTGACCTTGCTGCTCTGCCTGCTGTTGAAGTACGAATAGCTGATCATTATACTCTTCACGGGTAATTTTTTCACCATTCACTTTTCCTAAAACATCAGGATTTTTTCCAAAAACCTTATCAATACTATCAGGATTCACCAAGAAGGCTAAAAGTGCCAACGCAATTACTCCCATCAAAAGCCAAGGTCTGTTCCTAATCTGTCCTAAAATTGCCATTTTATAAATTATAGTTTTTTATCAGTTTGCGAAAATACACATTTTTAAGAAATTACAGAAGCGTATATGCTTTTTTTAATCTTTTTAAACTCAAACTTATATAAAAAAGGAAATTTTGACCAGATTTTTCACTAAAAGACAAATGGCATAAGTATTGTGCCATTTAGAATGATATAGTATGGCCGGTATTCTTCCGGCATATTATCAAAATATCACTTTAACGATTTAAAACTGTAATGACAATTTGTCATTCAACTGACTATGACAGAATTTGAAGATATGAGTTTAGAAGAAATAATCAGTGATGGATTCGATATTGTGGCCGAGGAGATCAATCTTTCCGACCTTACCGAGACTGATAAAAATTCCGAACAGAAAATATTCCCTATACTTCCTGTAAGAAATATGGTTATGTTCCCTAATGTGGTGATTCCTATTACCGCAGGAAGAAAAACATCCATACAGCTTCTTGAAGAAGCTCAGAAAAATGGAGATCTTATCGGAATAATAAGCCAGAAAAACTCCGACTTGGAACAACCTGCCGAAAAGGATCTTTTCCAGATCGGAACGTTAGCTAAGATCATAAAAATCATTAAGCTTCCGGAGGGAAATATCACTGCAATTACCAAAGGGTTCTACAGGTTCAAGGTTAAGAAATATATAGAGACACAACCTTATTTCAAGGCTGAAATTTCAAAATTAAAAGATTCCAAACCGAAAGATAAGGAAGAATACGAAGCTTTGCTTGAGAACATCAAAGACCTGGCTTTAAAGATCATTGAGCTTGATCCTAATATTCCTAATGCAGCTAATTTTGCGATTAAGAACATCAATAATAATGACGATTTATTAAATTTCATCTGTACCAATGCTAACTTCTCTCCTGTAGACAAACAGAAGTTGCTTGAAGAGAAGAGCCTGGTTGAAAGAGCGAATAAATGTTATGAAATGATGCATGAAGATTTCAGAAAACTGGAGTTGAGAAATCAGATTCATCAGAAAACATCCAAAGACCTGGATAAGCAACAGAGAGAATATTTCCTTAACCAGCAGATCAGAACGATCCAGGAGGAATTGGGTGGTGGGCCAGAAAGCGATGTTGAAGATCTTATCAAAAAGGCAAGAACTAAAAAATGGAGCAATGAGGTAGAAGAACATTTCCAGAAAGAGATCAGCAGGCTTCAGCGCCAGAATCCGAATTCACCGGATTACAATGTTCAGAGAAATTACCTTGATTTCTTCACTGATCTTCCTTGGGAAACTTATACTAAAGATGTTTTTGATATTGCCAAGGCTGAAAAAGTTTTAGAAAAAGCACATTTCGGGCTTGAAGACATTAAAAAAAGGATCTTGGAGCACATGGCTGTTTTAAAATTAAAAAACAACATGAAATCTCCTATTCTATTGCTCGTTGGTCCTCCAGGAGTGGGTAAAACCTCTTTAGGAAAATCAATTGCCGATGCCTTGGGCAGAAAATATGTAAGACTGTCTTTAGGAGGTCTTCATGATGAAAGTGAGATCCGCGGACATAGAAAAACATATATCGGAGCAATGGCGGGAAGAATTCTTCAGTCCATTAAAAAATCCGGTACTTCTAACCCGGTTATTGTTTTGGATGAGATTGATAAAATCGGGCAAGGTCTTCACGGAGATCCGAGCTCCGCACTTTTGGAAGTTCTTGATCCTGAACAAAATAAATCTTTCTATGACAATTTCTTAGAAATGGGTTATGATTTGTCTAAAGTAATGTTCATTGCCACAGCCAACTCTCTTTCCACAATACAGACTCCTCTTTTGGATAGAACAGAGATCATCCAGATTGCAGGATATACATTGGAAGAAAAGATAGAGATTGCCAAAAGACATTTGATCAAAAAGCAGCAGGAAGAAAATGGCTTGGATTCCAAATCATTTAAATTAGGAAATGCTGAACTTAAACATATTATTGAGGCACACACTTCTGAAAGCGGAGTACGATCCCTAGAAAAAAGAATTGCCGCTATCGCTCGTTGGGTAGCTCTACAAACAGCTTTATTAAAAGAATATGATCATAAAATCTCTATTGAAAAAGTAGATGAGATTTTAGGGGTTCCCAGACCAAAAAGTTTATCTGAAATTACCGGAGTTCCGGGAGTCGTTACAGGCTTGGCCTGGACCAGTGTAGGTGGAGATATTTTATTCATTGAAAGTATTTTAAGCAATGGTAAAGGATCTCTTACAATGACAGGTAATCTGGGAACTGTAATGAAAGAATCTGCCACAATTGCCCTAGAGTATATTAAAGCGAAACATAATGAGCTGGGAATTGATCAGGAAGATTTAGAAAAGAAAAACATCCACGTACACGTTCCTGAAGGAGCAACTCCTAAAGATGGTCCTTCGGCAGGGATTGCAATGTTAACTTCCATGGTTTCCTCTTTTAAAAACAAAAAGGTAAAACCTCATCTTGCTATGACAGGAGAAATTACGTTAAGAGGCAAAGTTCTTCCTGTGGGTGGAATTAAAGAAAAATTACTGGCAGCAACAAGAGCCGGAATTAAAGATGTTATTCTTTGCGCAGCCAACCGGAAAGATGTGGAAGAAATTAAAAAAGATTATTTAAAAAATCTGAAAGTCCATTATGTAAACAGAATGGAAGAAGTGATTGACATCGCTCTTGAAAAATAAAAACTTACATATTAACTTCTCAATATTATAAATTCGTCTCAATTGGGGACGAATTTATTTTTATTTACTATTCAAGAATTAATTGAAAATATGAACAAGATAAAATCTTTCAATTAACGGCTTTTTATTATTTTTATACTGAATAATTATAATATGAACTTTTTTAGGATTCCTTTTTTACTGAAACTTACTCTTGTTATTGTTTCCATCATTGGCATCGGATATCTTCTGGCTTTGGGGCAAAGCATTCTATCACCTTTCTTTCTGGCATTTTTAATGGCAATGTTATTTTTACCGGTAGCCACTTTTATGGAAAGAAAGCTAAAGTTTCCAAGGTCGGTCTCCACTATGGCTTCTGTAATGATCATGCTGGTCATTTTAACCGGGCTTGTTTATTTCTTTGGATCCCAGCTTTCCAGTTTCAGTAAGGACCTCCCTCATCTGAGGGCACAATTCGATTCGGTATTTGAAAGCTTGCAGAAATGGGTATCAAAAACTTTCCATGTAAAAATAGATGAACAGCTGGATTATCTGGATCAGGGTTTAAATAAGCTTCTATCTTCTTCGGGGGTCATCCTGGGCTTTACTTTCGGGGTTTTTTCCACGGGAATAGGTTTCATCGTGTTCTTTATTCTGTTTTTTATTTTTATTTTGAACTACAGAAGAATCCTGAAAAACTTCATCGTTTCTGTTTTCAATGAAAAGCATAAATCCAGTGTACAGGAAGTAGTGAATGAAGTAAGGGTGATGACGAAGAAATACATCATCGGGCTTTGTTTACAGGTGATAATCGTATCTGTACTTACCACTATCGTACTTTCTATTTTGGGAGTGAAGTATGCTGTTCTTTTGGGAATATTAACAGGCCTGCTCAATGTAATTCCTTATTTGGGAATTCTTATCTCCCTTTTAATAGCCTGTTTCATCGCTTTTGCAACCAGTACTCCGGCAACCTGCATTTATGTAGCTATCGGATACATCGGTGTTCATATTGTTGATGGTAATATTGTACTTCCATTTGTGGTGGGTTCAAAAGTGAAAATCAATGCTTTATTTTCTTTCATCGGCATTGTGATCGGAGAACATCTTTGGGGAATTGCAGGAATGTTTCTTTGTATTCCCGCTATTGCCATTATCAAAATCATATTTGAAAGGGTAGAAGATCTGAAACCTTGGGGAAAATTATTGGGTGAAGAAGAAAAGCCTCATAAAAAGAAAAAGAGCTATAAGATCTCTAAAAATATTACCTTGCAAGAAAAGGATTAAAAAAGCCCTCCGATTGGAGGGTTTTATTTTTTATAAAGGGCAAAGTGGTTGTCTGCCGTCAGAGCAAAGCTGATCGCAAGGAATATAGGCTCCGTCATTCGGGCAATATCCCAATGTACCACCTCCTCCCGGATCTCCTCCGCCGCCAAGGCACGGATGCCCAGGAGGAACTTTACAAGGGCAACCTTCTGGAGCTATATCACAAGGCTCGATGCCTGTTCCCCCGTTAATTTTCTTTAATTCTTCGCGATTTAATTTTTGAAGTTTTTTCAACATAATACTATTGTTTAATTTGTTTGGTTTAACAAATATATAAAGTATAAGGCAAGAAATAATAAAAAATTCTCTAAACAGAGAGTATCAATGTAATTTTTATTTAAATTTGATAAAAAATCCAACAATCATGAAAATAGTAAAATTCATTTTATGCTTACTTTTCGGGCTTATGTTCATTAATGCCGGATTAAATAAATTCTTTAATTATATGCCTATGGAGAAGCCAACTCCCGAACAAATGAAGCTTTTTGCTGCCTTTGGAGAAATCAGTTGGTTGATGCCGTTAGTAGGCATTGTAGAAGTAATTGGCGGTTTATTATTCATTTTTCCTAAAACAAGAGCTTTAGGTGCCATTGTGATTTTACCTGTAATGGTAGGGATCGTTGTTCACGTTTTCACTATGGATAAATCTCCAATGGGGATGAGTATCGCCGGGATTATGTTCCTGATCAACCTTTGGATCATTATTGATAATAAAGAAAAATATAAAGCTTTAGTGAGCTAATATTTTTGGGTGAATGGTGAATGGTCAATTGTGAATTTTGCTACGCAAGTGAATTCTAAATTGACAACGAAGTTAATTGACTATTGACCATTCACTTTTAATTATACGAATGCACTAAAACCTGTAATAGATCTTCCTACAATCAGTGAATTGATCTCTTTTGTTCCTTCATAAGAATAAATGGCTTCTGCATCGGCAACAAATCTTGCCACATCATATTCCAGAAGAATTCCGTTTCCGCCCATCACTTCACGGGCTCTGGAAACAATATCTCTTGTTCTCAGCGTACAAAATACTTTGGCTAAAGAAGCATGTTCATCTTTAAGAATTCCTTCATCCTGCATTTCAGATAACCGGAATACCATTGTCTGCATCGCTGTAAGATTAGACAACATTTCTACCAGATGTCCCTGAATCATTTGAAAAGAGGCAATCGGCTTTCCGAATTGTTCTCTCTTTCTGGTATAATCCAATGCACTTTCATAGGCTCCTCTTGCACATCCCGTTGCCATCCAGGCAACTCCGGCTCTTGTCATTCTTAGGACTTTTCCTGTATCTTTGAATGAGTTGGCATTTTGAAGCCTGTTTTCTTCTGTGATCAGGCAGTCTTTCAGCGTGATCAATCCGTTTTGAACAATCCTTAAGGCCATTTTTCCTTTAATCTTCTCTACGGAATATCCAGGATTATCTTTTTCTACAATAAATCCTTTCACTTCACCATCATCCAGATCTCTTGCCCAAATGATGACCAAATCTGCAAAAGTGGCATTTCCAATCCATTTTTTCTGACCATTTAATATCCAGCCTGCCGTAGTTTTTTTACAGGTTACCGTTAATCCGCCTGCCGCTCCGGAACCCACTTCAGGCTCCGTTAATCCAAAAGCGCCAATTTTTTCAAACTTCTGCATTTGAGGCAGCCATTTCTGTTTTTGTTCTTCAGAACCACAAATATAAATGGACCCCATTGCCAATCCGGACTGCACTCCGAAGAAAGTGGCAATAGAAGCATCAATTCGCGCCATTTCCATAGCAATAACACCTTCCATTAAAAACGGCATTCCGGGACAGCCATATCCTTCATAGGTGACTCCGCAAATATCAAGTTTCTGAAATTTCGGAATCAGCTCAAAAGGAAATTCGTCTCTCAGCCAATAATGGTTGACTAAAGGTTTAACTTCTTTTTCCATAAAAGCTCTTACTTTCAGCTGAATTTCTCTTTGTTCCGGCGTCAACGTATGATAGATATCGTAGAAATCTCCGTCAATGGGCGGAAGTTCTTTTTTTGGCTTATTCGGATCAAGCATTTTCATTAATCCGCTCAGCTGCTTATCATCTAATTTTGAAAAGTTTTGCATCAGTTTTGGAAGATCCACTTTTTGAGAGATGGCACTTAACTGATCAAAATCTATTGATCTGAATAATTCTATTGCGTTTCTGATTTTAGAAAAAGGACTAGACATAGTTATTGTTGTGATTTTATTTTGTAAAAGCATGCAAAAATCAATCCGAAATTAAGCATTAGCACAATCGTTTATTTTACAAAATACTGATTTACAAACAATTAACCAACGCATTGAGTTTACAATTTTTTTACCCGTGATTTTCAAACATTACAAAAGATTCAGGCTGAACTTTGAAATAAGAAAACAATAAAAATCAACAATATGAAAACGACTTACATCAAATTATCATTAGCATCATTATTACTTCTAGGAGTATATTCATGTAAAAAGGGAGAAGCAACGGCAAGCGATTATGAAATAGCCGCTACCGCAGATTCTGCTTCAGCTATGGTTTCAGACAGCGTTTCTTCTGCTGCCACCATGAAAGTAAAAGATAAACAGTTCATTAAAACGGCAGATGTAAACATGGAAGTGAAAGATGTATATGAAGCCACCATTTCCATTGAAAAGTCGGTTCAGGATTTGGGTGGATTTGTTACTCATAGTGAATTACACAGTAATGTTATTTCGGAAGACACTTACAATACTTCGAATGAAAATGCAATGCTGGTAAAGAAATACCAGACAGAAAACACCATGCAGGTACGTGTTCCTACGGAAAGATTGGGAGAGCTTCTCACTTTGATCAATGATAAAAAGCTGTTTTTGAATTCAAGAGTTATTAATGCTGAAGACGTAACATCAGGTATTAAATATGCTGAACTGGAAGGCAAAAGAATCAAAAAAACAGGTGAAAATATTTCTCAGCTGAAAACCAATAAGGACAAGGTGAAAATGGGAGATGAAAATATGTCGGAAGAGAATTTGCAACAGCTCGCCAATATGGATGTGACGGATAATTTGAAATACAGCACCATTGATATCTACATCAAAGAACCTAAACTTCGTATTGCTGAAATTGCAATTACCAATACGAATAACATTGACAATAAATATCAGTTCAATTTTATCTACGATGCCAAAAATGCTTTTGTAGAAGGGTTTTATTTAATTCAAAAGATTGCTGTAGGACTAATTACAATTTGGCCTCTTCTATTAATTCTTGGAACAGTCATATATTTTTTAAGAAAAAAAAAGCCTGTAAAAAGAAAACCTCAAACTCTTTCTGAATAAGAGATTATGCTATCCTAACCGTTCGGTTATCCTCATAATTTTAAATTTTACGAGCCTCCGATTTTTTTTCGGAGGTTTTTCGTTAAAAAGCTAATTTTGTATAAACACTCTTACATTATGGGAACCATTTTCTTCATTGGAATTTTGCTTGTATTCGGTCTGCTGATCTTTCTTTGGGCCCAAACAGGGAGGACGGACCACCAAAACCCTGATTTGAATAGTATACAAGCCAAGAATGAAAGTTTTAAAACTCTCAATGAAGCACAACAGGAATTTCTAAAAGGAGATCATCAAAGAATTGAATTCCGGAGAAATGAAATCCACATCAAAAACCATCCTCTTTATGCAGGCGTAGGCGCCACCGATACAAAGGAAGTTCTTCTAGAAGGAGCAATCCCTGAAATAAAGATCTATGAAAATGGGAAATACCTGCGGACCTATAAGATTGAACCTAAAGATTCAAACCCGGATCTCAATAATCAGATTTTTGACTGCGAAGTCAGAGTTCATCCGGATTTTTCAGTGCAAATTGAAGGAGCTGTTTATAAAAATAAAGATCAGGAGAAAAAAGAATATATAAGATTTCAGCCTTTTTATCTTTCCAATAAAAATGAAAAAAACGAAGCACTTTTCGGAAGAGGAATGTTTGCCAGAGGGCTTCATTTCAGCGGTTATATTTCTTCAGGCGATATAAGGCTAATCTGTATTTGTGATGTCTGTGAGAAAAGTTTCTCCGTAGATTTTTATCATGCAGGATTTTCTGACACCCAATATTTCTATTCATCAAATAGCATGGAGACGCTTATGGTTACTTATGGAGATATTGAAAACATGCCCACTCAGCTCCAGGAAAATATTGATGAAAACATTCTTGGCGAGGTAGAAAGCCAGCTTCCGAAAACATTTGACGGAACCTTTACATATTACAATTCCTTCTGTTGTCCACATTGCCATTCTCCTTTTAATAATTTCGAAAAATTCAAAGCAGACAGACCTAAAGAATATTACGCTCATTTTTACTTGAACAAAACCCCAATTTATTTCCAAAAAATTTAACAATAAACTTCAACGCTGTAATTTCACTAGGGTTTTATTTTTCCGTAAATTTGCATCTTAATTTCAAGATTCTATTAGAAATATTTGATTTCAACCTTGAATCTTAAAATGTGAATTTACTATGCTATCAAAAATAAATCCTATACAGACCAACAGCTGGAAAGCACTTGACGAACATTTTGCCGGTAACGATTTTGATTTAAGAAGTCTTTTTCAATATAATCCGAACCGTTTTGAAGAATTTTCCATCAAAAGAAACAATTTTCTTTTTGATTATTCCAAGAACTTAATGGATTCCAGAACGAAAGAACTTTTGTTGAATCTTGCTGAAGAATGCCAGTTAAAAGATGCAATTTCTAAAATGTTTTCTGGCGACAAAATCAATGAAACGGAAGGAAGAGCTGTGCTTCATACAGCTTTGAGAGATTTTTCAGATAAGGAAATTATAGTTGATGGTGAAAATATCAAGCCTCAGATCAGAAGAGTCCTTGATCACATGAAAGCTTTTTCTGAAAGTATCATTTCAGGAGCGCATAAAGGCTTCAGCGGAAAAGAGATCACCGATGTAGTGAATATTGGAATCGGAGGTTCTGATTTGGGACCTGTAATGGTGGTTTCAGCTTTAAAGCATTTTAAAACAAGATTGAATGTTCACTTTGTTTCCAATGTAGATGGAAACCACATTGCAGAAGTGGTTAAAAATCTTAATCCGGAAACTACTTTATTCATCATTGCTTCTAAAACGTTTACTACACAGGAAACAATGACAAATGCGAATTCTGCAAAGGATTGGTTCTTAAAAGCTGGAAAACAGGAAGACGTAGCCAAACACTTCGTCGCTTTATCTACTAATATTCAAGAAGTTAAAAAGTTTGGGATTGCAGAGGAAAACATTTTTGAATTCTGGGATTGGGTAGGCGGACGATACTCTCTTTGGAGTGCCATCGGATTAAGTATTGTTCTCGCAGTAGGTTATGATAACTTTGAACAGCTTTTAAAAGGAGCTTTTGATACCGATCAACATTTCCAAACAGCGGATTTTTCTGAAAACGTTCCTGTTTTAATGGGGCTTCTGGGAATCTGGTATCGTAATTTCTATGCGGCAACAAGCTATGCTATCCTGCCTTACTCACAGTATTTGGACAGATTTGCAGCATATCTTCAACAGGGCGATATGGAAAGTAATGGGAAATGTGTTGACCGAAACGGGGAATTTGTGGAATATGAAACAGGACCAATTATTTGGGGAGAGCCGGGAACCAATGGACAACATGCTTTCTATCAATTGATTCACCAAGGTACAGAATTGATTCCTGCAGATTTTATCGCTTACGTGAAAAGTTGTAATGAAATTTCCGATCATCAGGAAAAACTGTTAGCCAACTTTTTTGCTCAGACCGAAGCACTTGCTTTTGGAAAGACAGAAGAAGAAGTAGAGGAAGAATTAAGAAATTCTGGAAAGTCTGATGAGGAAATAGACAGGCTATTAAATTTCAAGGTATTCCATGGAAACACCCCTACTAATTCATTTATGTTCAAAGAATTAACTCCTTTTTCTTTAGGACAGTTAATTGCTATGTATGAGCATAAAATTTTCGTTCAGGGAGTGATCTGGAATATCTTCAGTTTTGATCAGTTTGGTGTTGAATTAGGAAAGGTTTTAGCCAATAAGATCTTACCGGAGCTGGAAAATAATGATCCCATTACCTCTCATGACAGTTCTACCAATGGACTGATCAACTATTATAAAGGAAATAAGTAAATTTGAACTCAATATCTAATAAAAGTAAAATGGCAGAAATTCTTGACGGACTTAAAGTATCCAAAGAAATAAAAGCAGAAATCAAAACTGAAGTTGAAAAAATCCTTGAAGGAAAAAGAAGAGCACCCCATTTGGTGGCTATCCTTGTTGGGAACAACGGAGCAAGTAAAGCGTACGTAAACTCTAAAGTGAAAGACTGTGAGGAGGTTGGCTTTCAATCCAGCTTAATCAAATTCCCAAGTACGGTTTCTGAATCTGAATTATTGGAAAAGATCGATGAATTAAATAAATCAAAAGCAGTTGACGGATTTATCGTTCAGTTGCCATTACCGGATCAGATCGATCAGGAGAAAATCATCAATGCTATTGATCCAAGAAAAGACGTAGATGGGTTCCACCCTGAAAATTTTGGGAAAATGGCATTAGAAATGGATACTTTCTTACCTGCAACTCCCTTCGGAATTTTAACATTATTAGAAAGATATAATATTGAAACTAAAGGTAAAGATTGTGTCATCATTGGAAGAAGTAAGATTGTAGGAAGACCTATGAGTATTTTAATGGGAAGAAAAGATTTCCCGGGAAACTCTACTGTTACCCTTACCCACTCTTACACTAAAGATATTGAAGAGTATACTAAAAAAGCAGACATCGTTATTACCGCTTTAGGAGATCCTCATTTCTTAAAAGGAGATATGATCAAGGAAGGAGCTGTAGTAATTGACGTGGGTATTACAAGAGTGGATGACGATTCTCCAAAAGGATATCACCTTGCAGGTGATGTGGATTTTGACAGCTGTGCTGCAAAAGCAAGCTGGATCACCCCCGTTCCTGGAGGAGTCGGACCTATGACGAGAGCCATGTTGATGAAAAACACCATCATTGCTTACAAAACTTCGGTCTATAACGACTAATTGTAAAATGAACAAAGAAGAAGATATTTTATTAAAAGAAGGTAAAATGCTCCCGGTAATGGAGCATTTTTATACTTTACAGGGAGAAGGAGCACATACCGGAAAAGCAGCCTATTTTATCCGCTTGGGAGGCTGTGACGTCGGATGTCACTGGTGTGATGTAAAGGAAAGCTGGAATCCGGATTTACACCCGTTAATGAATACGGAAGAAATTGCTGAGATTGCTGCAAAACACTGTAAAACTATTGTTTTAACCGGTGGTGAACCTTTGATGTGGAATCTGGATATCCTTACCTCTAAATTGAAAGAATTAGGTTGTACCATTCATATTGAAACTTCTGGAGCTTATCCGATGAGCGGCCAACTAGACTGGATTACCCTTTCTCCTAAAAAAACAGGGCTTCCTAAGGAAGAGATCTATGCAAAAGCCAATGAACTGAAAGTCATCATTTTCAACAATCATGACTTCACATTTGCTGAGGAACAGGCTGCTAAAGTTTCGGATAGCTGTAAGCTTTATCTTCAGAGCGAATGGAGCAAACGCGACGAAATGTATCCTAAGATCACGGATTTTATTTTAGCTCACCCGGAATGGCAAGCATCAGTGCAAACCCATAAATATCTGAACATCCCATAAAAATACGTATTTTAGCTTTCGGTATTGTTTTAATAGTATTAGATGCAAAGAATTCGATATTCTAGATATTTAAAATCGATTATCATTTTGCTTGACCTCGTGGTTATTGCATCTATCTTTATTTTTTTCTTTATCAGCAGGAATGAAGATTTAAAATACGATCAGGAAACGTGGTATCAGAACATATTTTCTCTTATATTATTGTTTTTATTCTGGATGCTTTTAAGCGGTAGAACAAAAATCTATAATATTCCGAGAAACCTAACGTATACTTTATTTCTTGAACGTCTTTTAATTCATTTCATCTTATTTATCATTGGGGTATTATTGATAGGAAAGGTAAGCTATAACGTTTTTTTCAATTCAGATATTTATTGGCTGTCTTTTTACCTGTTCTTCTTTATTTTTATTATAAAATCCATTATATTCTTTGGAATCAAATATTTAAGAAGTCTTGGGATCAACTACAGAAATGTGATGTTTCTGGGCAAAAACAGCTCCACTGAGATTTTAAGGAATATATTCAGTGAGAGAACTGACTATGGGTATAGAATTTTTAATTATACTCATCCTGATATAAATCCTGATAAACTTGTTGAATTCTGGAAAGAGAATGAAATTCACACCTTATTCTTATCCACAGAAAATTCATTAAGCGAAAATATTGAAAATGAGATTTTCAAAAGAGCTGAAGCCAGCAAAGTCCACGTTTCGCTGATCCCGAGTATTACCCAGAGTGATTTTTTCCTTTACGATTTGGCTTACATTCAAACACAACCGGTTTTAAATCAGGCAAGATATCCTTTAGATTATTTTGCTAACTATTTAGTAAAGCGAACATTTGATATTATTTTCTCGGTTCTGATATTAACCTGTATTTGTTCCTGGCTGTTTCCGATCATTGCTATCCTTATAAAAATCACAACTAAAGGACCTGTATTCTTTTTGCAAAAAAGATATGGATTTCATGAAGAGGTTTTCACCTGCATTAAGTTCAGAACTATGGTTGTAAACGAGGAATCTTCCACCAAAACAACACAGGAGAACGATTCCAGGATTACCAAAATAGGAAAATTCTTAAGAAAAACCAGCCTTGATGAAATGCCACAATTCATTAATGTTTTGAGAGGAGAAATGTCTGTGGTAGGCCCAAGACCTCATATGCTTTCTGTAGATAATTATTATAAGCCTAAAATCGGAAGATATAGTTTAAGAAGTATGGTAAACCCCGGAATTACAGGTCTGGCTCAGGTAAATGGATTGAGGGGTGACTTCGGAGATGTGGAAGTGGAAATGAATAAACGAGTTCTGGCAGATTCATTTTATGTACGAAACTGGAGTTTTGTACTTGATATGGTTATTATTTTGAAAACCGTTTTATTAGTCATAGGAGGTGATAAAAATGCAAAATAAAAGGCTAAGATGAAGAACATCGCTTTATATTTTAACATTAATTTCAACCTCAACCTTACCTTCACTTTGACACTTAATTAAATAAAAAAGGTTAATTTAGCAGCATGTTAAAAAAGTTTTTCACAGCTGTAGGAGAATATATTATTCTTTTAGGGAAATCCCTTCAGAAACCTCAGAAAATGAGAGTATTCTGGAAGCTGTTCATGAGAGAGATCAACGACCTGGGAGTCAATTCATTTGGATTGGTAATCTTTACCTCCATATTCGTAGGAGCAGTAGTTGCGATCCAGATGTTCAACAATTTTGATGCTTCATCATTCCCTATTCCTACTTCTTTTGTAGGATATGCAACAAAAGCTGTATTGGTTCTGGAATTTTCACCTACAATTATAAGCTTGATTTTGGCAGGAAAAGTGGGTTCATATATTGCATCAAGTATTGGTACGATGAGAGTTTCCGAGCAAATTGATGCATTAGATATCATGGGAGTGAACTCACCAAACTTTTTGATATTTCCTAAAATAATAGCTTGTGTTCTTTTTAATCCTCTTCTTATTGCCATCAGTATCGTATTTGGGATAGGTGGTGGATATATCGCCGGAGTTTTAACAGGAAACTGGACAGATAATGATTATGTCATCGGGATTCAGATGTATATGCCTAATCTTTTCATTTATTATGCATTTACTAAAACCATTGTTTTTGCTTTTATTATTGCCACTGTACCGTCTTATTTCGGATACAATGTGAAAGGAGGTTCACTGGAAGTAGGTAGAGCAAGTACACAGGCGGTAGTTTGGACCATGGTATTTATCATCCTTTCTGAATTACTTTTAACCCAATTAATATTAAGCTAATGATTGAGGTAAAAAATCTTAAAAAGAGTTTTGATGAAGTTGAAGTACTTAAAGGGATTTCAACCACGTTTGATAAAGGAAAAGTAAACCTGATTATAGGACAGAGTGGTTCAGGAAAAACGGTTTTCCTGAAAAGCTTATTGAATGTTTATCAGCCATCATCCGGAGAAATCCTTTTTGATGGAAAAGATATCAATACGATGTCCAGAGAACAAAAGCAACATCTTCGTTCCGAAATTGGAACGGTATTCCAGGGAAGTGCTTTGTTTGATTCTTTAACTGTAGAAGAAAACATCATGTTTCCATTGGATATGTTCACCAACCTTACTTTCAGAGAAAAGAAAAGAAGGGTTTTTGAAGTAATCGGCAGAGTGCATCTGGATAAAGCCAATAAAAAATTCCCGTCTGAAATTTCAGGAGGGATGCAAAAGCGTGTGGCCATTGCAAGAGCGATTGTAAACAATCCGAAGTATTTGTTCTGCGACGAACCGAACTCCGGATTAGATCCTTATACATCCAATGTTATTGATGATCTGTTGTTGGAAATTACTAAAGAATATAATACTACAACCATTATAAATACCCATGATATGAATTCCGTGATGACAATCGGAGAAAAGATTGTTTACCTGAGATTAGGAATTAAAGAATGGGAAGGTAATAAGGATATTCTGATCACTGCAGGCAATAAAAACCTCATCGACTTCGTTTATTCATCAGAGTTGTTTAAGGAGTTAAGAGAATATTTACTAGAAAATAATAAAACTATTGATAATACAATCACAAAACTAGACGACAATGAAAAAGATTCTTAGTATAGCATTAATAAGTTTTTCCGTATTTGCTTCTGCACAAATTTCTCTTGCCGGTAAGGCCAATTTGATTTTCCCTACAGGTTCTCCTTCTTGGGAAAACATTAAAGGGACAGTGGTGGATGCAGCAAATAATGAAGGAAAAAACAACGTAGGTTTCAATGTAGGTCTTTCCTTAAAAGTAGGCCTTCCGACTTCATTCTATGTAATGCCGGAATTATATTACACTACTTTTAAAAATGAATACACGGCAGCCAATACAACATTTGATATCAAAAGCAACCGTATTGATTTACCTGTGCTTTTAGGGTATAATCTTTTAGGAAATACACTAGGTGTTTTTGCAGGTCCGGTGGCAAGTTATAACTTAAGCAAAGAGGATACATTTAATGACTTCAAAGAAAATGCAAGAGATAACTTCACGGTAGGGTATCAGTTCGGGGCACAGCTTGAAATCCAGAAACTGATCATCAATGCAAGATACGAAGGTGCTTTCAGCAAGGATGAAAGAAACTTTATCAACAGAGTATCCGGCGAAGAGATCAGATATGATAACCGCCCTAACTTATTTATGGTAGGTATTGGATATAAATTCTAATCAATTCAATAATTGAAAATAACAACAACTATCAAAAAATCCTCAAATTTAAATTTGAGGATTTTTATTTTGTGCTTCCAGCTCTGCCTGACGTCTTGCGATTTCAGCAGCCTGTTTTTCTAATTCTTCTTTGTCTTTTTGCAGTTGTTTGAATTCTTTTCTCTTCTGCTCTTCTTTGATGGCACTTCCCTTACTTACATACCCCACCATTCCGCCAATAATAAGGCCAATACCCACTCCTGCCATAATTCCCATGATATGAGAAAGTTTAATCTGCTCTACGGCAAAATCGGTAGTCAGGTAAAAAAGCAATGCTGATACAGCTAAAAGAATAAGTCCGGTAATTGATAAACTCTTCATAATGTTGTGTTTAATAATTAAAAAGCCTTATCAAATGTAGGGAAAATTTAATAAGGCTTTATCAAGATTAAAAAATTCTAATACCTATATTTTTCCTCCGGCTGCTTTATAGTATTCTAAGGCCTTTGGTAAATCTTTCTGAATATCTGAAATTCTGGTTTCCGGATTTGGGTGGGTAGATAAAAACTGCGGTGGTCTGCTACTTCCCTGAGAAGCTGCTTCCATTCTGTTCCAGAATGGGATCGCCGCTCTAGGATCATAACCTGCCATTGACATTAAATATAATCCCATTTCATCCGCTTCAGACTCCTGGTTTCTTCCATATTTCAGCAATGCTACTTGTGAACCTACCGGATATACCTGTTGGAAAATGTTTGCCCATTGTGCATTAGAGATAGTACTTCCTAAAATAGCTCCTCCATATTGAGCTACCATAGCCTGAGAAATTCTTTCGTTCCCGTGCCCTGCCAATGCATGCGATACTTCATGTCCCATTACTACAGCAAGTCCGTTATCATCTTTTGTTACAGGTAAAATCCCTGTATAGACGGCTACTTTTCCTCCCGGCATACACCAAGCATTCAGTTCGCTGCTTTGTAAAAGATTAAATTCCCATTTATAGCTGGCTAAATCGGCTGACCTTCCTATACTTTGATAATATCTTTCAGCAGCACTTTTTATTCTGTTTCCTACACTTACCACTCTTTTTGCATCTGCTGTCCCGGTAATTACCTTACCTTTGGCCAAAGTTGATTTATATTCCTGAGCAGACATTGTCATGATTTCCGAATTATTGGCTAACTGCAAAGAAGACCTTCCCGTAATCGGGTTGGTGGTACAAGCTGCAACTGACATTGCAATTGCTCCTATTCCTAATAGATGTATTATTTTCATAGTTTAGAGTGTTAATAATTCAACTTTAACAATTTTTATTCCAAAAAATTTCCAAGAGGAGATTTGCATACATTTTGCTATTTAAATTTAATAATTATTAAGGTCATGAAAAAGTATATTTCACTTCTATTTGTTTTTGGTATCTTTTTTTTCTTTCAAAGCTGTTCTGCTCAAAACACAACAGATTCGAAAACAGTAGATGCATTGGTGAATTCACAGAAATTCACATTCTATGCAACAAGGGCTAATCCTACGAATTATGATGTGATTAACGTCATGAACTCTATGCCCAATTCCACTTCTACCAGAATGTTGGATTTAACTGGAAGCAACTACACTATTGAGTTAAAAAATAATACTTTAGACGTGGTTTTACCTTATTTCGGAAGGTCTTTCACTCCATCATATAATAATAATGACAACAGCTACAGATTTACGTCCAAAGACTTTACCATTAATAAATCTCAGGGTAAAAAAGGAAAATGGATAGTAAAAATCAAGCCTAATGATGTGAGGACCGTTGATGAAATCATCATTGAAATTTTCAAGAACGGGAAAGCACTTACTTCGATAAGAAGTAATGACAGACAGCCTATATCTTATGATGGATATATTGGAAAAAATGAGGAAGCTAAGCCTTAATCTGAATCTTTAGAAAGAAATTTTTCTACAAATAATTTTGCTTCGGTACTGGGGTTAGAAACCATTGCCGAAGCATTTTTTTTGTGCTGAACATAGGCTTCTTCCATAGAATTGTCCCTTTTCATCATAGCCAGAACATACTCCTGCACCCAATAATCGAATCTTTTTTCGGATTGTTGAGTTCTAACCGTTTCAAAACGGCCTGTTTTCTTTTTCAAGCTGATAAATTCATCAATTTTATCATACACATCTCCTAATCCTTCATTGTGTAAAGCAGAACCTAACAGAACCGGTACTTTCCAGTCTTTTTCTTTGGGCGGAATAAAATCAAGGGCTCTTTTCAATTCGAGACGGGTGCTTTTAGCTTTCTGAAGGTTATCCTGATCCACTTTATTGATGAAAATAACATCCACCATTTCCATAATTCCACGTTTAATCCCCTGAAGTTCATCCCCACCGCCGATAATTTTAAGGAATAAGAATATATCTGTGATGTCTGCCACTAAAACTTCTGATTGGCCTACACCGACAGTTTCAATTAAAATATAATCATAACCCGCGGCCTCACAGATCATCATGGTTTCAAAAGTTGTATTGGCAACACCGCCTAAAAAGCCTGAACTAGGGGAAGGACGTATAAATGCATTTTCTTCCTTTGCCAGCTCTTCCATCCTGGTTTTATCACCCAAAATACTTCCTTTGTTTACGGCAGAACTTGGATCAATAGCCAGTACAGCTACTTTTTTGCCATTGGAAATGGCCAATCGTCCGAAATTTTCTATAAAGGTTGATTTTCCGGCACCAGGAACTCCCGTCACTCCCACTCGTATGGAATTTCCGGTAAACGGCATTATTTTTTTTAATAATTCTTCCGCCTGTTCTCTGTGTTCCGCCTTTTTACTTTCAACCAGGGTAATAGCTTTTGCAGTCAGGCGTTTGTTTCCTGATCGTATTCCCTGTATAAGCTCTTCTGTAGAAAATTTCATTGATTCAAAAATAATAATTAAATGTGAGAATGTGAACGGCGAATCTTGAATTGTCAGTGATAAATAGTGAATTTTTAATAAAGAAAACCCCGCAAATAAAATGACTCCACTATTGACAATTCACTTGCCCTTACTTTTATTTCTTCTAAATTAAAACTATCTGCGTTTATATCAACAGGAAGGGGAATTCATTACATTTGTTATTATTCAAATTTTTAACTCACATGAAAAAAATATTCGCTGTAGCAACATTTACTGCTATTTTACTAGCTTCTTGTACTCCAAAAACTACAACTCCAACTGCTGCTACGGGACCTGCCACTTCTACTGCTGAGCAAATTGCCCAAGGAAAAACTATTTTTGAAAATTCGTGCGGTAGATGTCACAAATTGCCAGATCCAACCTCTCACAATTCTGTACAATGGGTAGGAATTATGAACTCAATGGCTCCGAAAGCGAAGCTTACCGACGAGCAGCATCAGTGGGTTTATGATTATATTGTTTCTGTGAAGAAATAAATCATTTCCAAAAAATAATAGTATGAAAAAATTGATTTCAGGGATGATCCTAGGTTCCGTTTTTATGGTATCCTGCGGACCCAAAAGTGTAGCGGTGACCGGACCGAAATACACCTCATCCGAACAGCTAGCTCAGGGAAAAACCATTTTTGAGAATTCGTGCAACAGATGCCACAAATTACCGGATCCGGCAAAGCATGACGACCAAGGGTGGATAAAAACCTTAAGCAGAATGGCTCCAAAGGCCAAATTGAGTGACGACCAGCATCAAATGGTTTACGACTATCTGATTTCTGTAAATAAGAAATAGAATCATATCATAGTTTTGTAATAAGAAATTTTATATCTTTCAATGTAAAAACTACAGAAGTCTAAAACATATAAAAAATAAGACAACCAAAAATAAATATTTATGAAAAATTTAAAAAAATTAACAAAAAAACAATTGAAATCAATTAAAGGTTCGGGAGGATGTACATTGGTAAGACCTGCCTCGAATTGTGAGGAGTGGTGCTTATATATGACAATGGGGGAAGCTGCGTGTCTAAGTGCTCCAGCATTTCCATTAGACTGTTATGATCCTTGCGAGTAAAATATAAAAATCGGTTGTTTCAAAGATGAGACAACCGATTTTTATTTTAACTCTATTCCTAATCCTGATTTTCCGGACAATATTATTTTCCCGTTCTCCACAAAATTTCCGGTTGCATAATCATTGGAGATAAGGTTGGCCCCGTCAAGATCTGAATAGTCCACAAGTCCTGTCAATACACATCCTGCAGAAATTCCGACAGAGGATTCCGTCATACAGCCAATCATTATTTTGTATCCTAATTCTTTTCCTTTCCGGATCATTTCCAAAGCCGGAGTTAAACCTCCGCATTTCATCAGTTTTATATTAATGCTTTTATAGTAAGGAATAAGTTCATCCAAAGATTCTATATTCTGGCAATCTTCATCCGCCATCCAATTGGCAAACCCTTCTTTTTTTAAAACCTCGTACTGATCGATCGGCCTTGGCTGTTCCAGATAAGAGAATTGTTGGACTTTTATATTTTCCTGCAACCAAATACAGTCTTCATCTGTAAAGCTTGCATTGGAATCCAAGGCTATATTTCTGTTCAATTGCAGAAGTTTTTCTACATCATTTTCATTCAGTCCTTTGCATTTTACTTTGAACTTGTTCCATTGACTGTTTTCAATTTTTCTGATTTGTTTATCAATTTCATCAACAGAAATGGTAATGGAACTTTCCACCAGATTTTTGTGGGGAATATTATTCAACTCAATAAAACTTTTGTTTTCAAGTTTTCCAAAAAGATCCCAATACGCACAATCTAAAGCGGACAGTAAAAAGGGATGCAAATTCAAACTTGAAAGAAATTGAAAAAAATCCTTGGGATGAATGATCGAATGAGTTTCAATCCGGGATTGAATTTCTTTTAATGTCGAAACAAAGGTTTGCAGATTGATCTGATAATAATCAATGGCTACACATTCTCCGTATCCTTTAGAGCCTTGATGACATAACTCTATGAGCAGTGCCTCTCTTTTATCATAGTTTCCGTAAGCAATAGAGAATGTTTCTTTTAATTGGAGTTGTTTTATAGTAAAATTGATCTTCATACTTAACTTATCCAATGATCAAATGTTCTCACTTCTATCCATTTTCCATCTACTTTTTTATAAATAGCTGTGTATCCTCTTCCGTTTAAATATCCACAGGAAAATGAATGTTGAACAACACACTTTGTTTTATCTTTATTGAAAAAAGGCACTGAAAAGCTTTGCATACATTTAATCCCATATTTTTTATGAAATTCTGTCCAAAAATCACTTTTCCTATTTTGGCTCAATTTAAAAAGTTCTTCATCCGTAGTGAATTGCAGGTTCTTACTTATTTTATTTTTATCAAATTTGAAGTTCTTAAATATCTGCATTTCATTCCGATAATAAGCAGAATCCTTACTTATAAATATTGAATCATAATTCAATCTGATACCAAATCCGGGTGGAGGTGGAGGCAGTTCAGATGTATTTATTGGTATTTCTAAAGAAATGGGCATCAAGGAAATGTTATAAACATATGAGTCTGTAAATTTTTCTTCGGATTCTGTTTCACTAATCAATTGGTTTAAAACCTCATATTTCAGATCTAAAGTTCCATCTTTAGGAATCACCTTTTCTTTTCTATTTTCACTTTTCTTACAAGAGACTACTATAAGCAGGAATAAAAAAATAATGTGTTTCATAACTTAAATCTACAAAAAAGGAGACTTATTTCGTCTCCTTCTCGGTTTTATTTTGTTTTTTCTTCGGCATTTTTGACTTGATAAATTTTTTACGATCTCTTACTAAATCCAGACTATATATTGTGAAGCAATATTTTTCTGCCTCGTTCAAAAATTTCAATGCATTAGAAAAGCTTCCTCTTTTCTCGGAAAGTAAAGATCTGTAAAGCCATATTATTGATTTATCTATTCCTTTTATTTTCAATGAGTATTCAATTAACTTTTCGGCTTCTCTCAAGTCTTCGTTATCCAATAGACATTTAATATAATATTGAGGTACATTTAAATTCGTCATGTCACATTGCATAGCCTCTTCAAAATAGAGTTTGGCTTTTTCAAAGTCATTCAGCATTTCACTGTAGATTCTTCCCATCAGACAAAGGCTGTCTGCATCTTCCGGATCATAAGACAACGCATAGTTTAACGCTTCCAAACAATCAGGAAGGCTGTATGGATAATTATCTAAAGCTTCAAAGTAGTATTTATTTTTAGTTAAGGTCATTGTTGTAGTTTTTTAATTCATTTTTCAGAGCATTTCTTTGCTTTTTGAAAGATTTGTCCTTGTAATTCTTTTTAAAATCTGTTCCGGAAAATGTACGGACCGGGTTTCCCCTCTGCACCTGCAAATGGTTGTTCCAGGTTTCCTGCATTCTTTTTTCCAGTTGTTGAATATGTAATCCCATTACTTTTTCCTTTAACCGGATAACGGAAAGCTTTTTGTTCTCCAACTGTGAGCGGGAATCCTGTACGAAAACACTTTGTCCCGTCGGAATATGGGTAGCCCGAACAGCAGTGTTTACTTTATTCACATTCTGTCCGCCACTTCCCTGGCTTCTCGTTGTTTGAAACTGGATATCTTTTTCATTAAAATGAATCTTCTCCAATCCTTCCATTTCAAAAATCCCGATAAACCAATTGCTTCTTTTATGCAATTTCCGGAATGTACTTTTTCCGACCCAACAGATACTTCCCAACCAGCTTTTCAAAAATTGAGATAACTTTTCTCCTTTTAAAAGCAGGCTCACGGATTTCAATGTCAGGTTTTCATCACCATTTTCACGATGAATGATTTCGTACTCTATATGATTATCTTTTATTTCCTCAAGAAAGACCTTCAGAATTTTGGCAACTACCCATTGACATTCCAAAGGTCCTCTTCCTGAGGTAATCTGTATTAATTTTTCCATTTTATTTTGGCATTTCACTTAATCTGGGGTGGCCAACCGGATCAATTCCCTTTTCCAATAAATCTTTGGCAGCCATTACTGCCCAACATTTATCATTGGAATGAATATTTCTGTAGAATGAAAGTAGAACTTCAGGTTTTACCACAGTAAATCCATTGGATTCCACAGTTTCTAAATCGTTTCTTTCAAAAAAATCTATAGTAATCCTGTGAGATTTTCCATTTTCAATTTCCACCGTTTTCTCATACCTGCGGAAGTTTTCTTCGCTCGGCAAGTGATCATAGCGTGTCCAAACTTTTTGAAAACCTTCCTGCTGAAGAATAATGACAACTTCAGCTACATTTTCTTTTTCTACAAAAACATCAATATCTTTATGATCGTGGGCATGCTTATATTCGGTATGTCCTGCTTCAGACATAAAATGCCACGCCCAGCCGCCAGATAAAATGATTCTATGTTTTAATTTTTCTAAAATTTCAAGTCCGTGCCTGATTCTGAATTCCGGCCAGACTTCACCGTATCTTTTTATATTATGTGGTGCTCCCATTTCTTTAATTTTAGTTGTTCGTACTTGACCATTTCGAACGAAGCAAGTGAAGGGCGAAATCTTTGAGATTCTTCATTACACTCTGCTTCATTCAGAATGACATAACGGATATTATTATTTATCCATTCTTACAATTCTTGGCTGAAAGGTTCCGAGGATATCTACTAATTCACTTTGTGCATTCATGACTTCATTGATGTCTTTGTATGCCATCGGAGCTTCTTCTGCATTGCCCCCCATCAAAATGACATTTTTTAATTTTAATTCTTTTTTGATGTCATTTTGAGTGAACAGACTTCTGCATTCTCCTCTTGAATGAGCTCGTCCTGCGCCGTGTGAGGCAGAATTCAACGATTCTGAATTTCCTTTTCCGCGGACAATAAATCCTTTTGCCGTCATGGATCCGGGAATCATTCCCAATTCATTTTCATTGGCCGGAGTTGCCCCTTTCCTGTGAACGATCACCTCTTTTCCGTTATGGATCTCTTTCCATGCGAAATTGTGATGATTCTCGATTCTTGCTTTGACTCTTCCGCCAACTGCTCTTACCAGTCTTCTGTGAATATCGTCATGACAGGCTGAAGCATAATCTCCTGCTAAATTCATTGCCGTCCAGTATTCTAATCCGAGATGGGTATTCAAATCCAGCCAAGCAAATTGTTGTGCTTCCTTAGGCAACGGACATTGTTCTACCGCAACCCGTGAATAATATTGGGCTATCTCTGCTCCCAATCCTCGCGAACCGCTGTGTGAAAGAATTCCTAAATATTTGCCTTGTGGCAATCCTATTTGTTCGTCTTCTTCAGTGATTTCCACTTCTCCGAATTCCACAAAATGGTTTCCGCCACCGGAAGTTCCCATTTGTTTAACAGCTTTTCCTTTCAATCTTCTCAAAATCGGAATCATATCAAACGTATCTCTATCGAAAATTTCATGTTCCCCATGAGATTTATGCGTTTCATACATCCCGAATTTGGTATGTTCAGCCAGTGCTTTTTCATATTTATCTTTAGCACCGTCCAGATATGAAATTGGCGTATCCAAAATACTAAGGCTCATTCTGCAGCCTATATCCATTCCTACCCCATAAGGAATTACCGCATTTTCCACTGCGAGAACTCCCCCGATTGGAAGTCCGTAACCGCTGTGTGCATCGGGCATTAAAGCCCCCTGAACAGACACCGGCAATTTTAAAGCAGTATACAACTGATTCTTTGCTTCTTCTGAAATATTGTTCCCGAAAATCTGAAAAGAGGCTCGTTGAGTATTCAACATTCTTTTTTCTGTTTTCTTTGAGGATAGCAATGCTTCTGCAATCTGTCCGAAGGTTAAGTCTTTCTCAAAACCCTCCGGATTAATCAATATTTCTTTTAAAAGAGATTTCACATAATGGATATTCTTCGTTGCAAAATTTCTTTTCATTACTTCCAAAGCGATGTTTACACTTTGGTTGTTTGGATAGCCTAATTTTAATATATCTTTTCCTTTTAGTTTTAAATTTCCCATTGTTTTTGTTTTAAAAAATCAGATGTGAGCGTTTAGAAGTTAATTTCATATCTCTAAAAGACACATCAATATCAATTCAACTAAAATATTAGTTGAAAATAATCATTGTCATTTTGAAATACTTAAGAAGACGTCAGAATGACAAATTAATTGAATATTAAAAGGATTTCGGGAAACTAAGTTTGAAATATTGCGCAATAAAAAACCCGAAATCTCTATGACTCCGGGGTTTGATATTTCATTATACTGTTATTCTAAGAATGTACCATACCACGAAGCCTTACCACCATAAGCGGTAATCCAACTGTAGAATTCTGATTAAATCTGAACATTTGCTTCGTTGTTTTTTAAATGGTTAAACTTTATTTTCTGGTGCAAATATATTAATTTTTCTGAAACTCAAAATTTTTTATTTGCAAAATAAAAAGCCTGAACAAAATATTCAGGCTTTTCTTCTACTTTTCTATATGCTTTGAGATCAGTCTTCTGATCCCTGACTGTCCATAGGTTCATCCATTCCTTTACTTCCGGATGTATATACTCTTTCGGAACCCAAGAAATATAGGTCGTGCCTTGCTTTGGCAATGATTCCGTTGTACACTTCCTCAGACATCCCTTCCGGTGCTTTAGATTCGGATTGTTTTCGGTATACTTCTATAGCTCCGTTTTTATCAAGAATTGTTTTTGCTCTTTGCGCATCATCAGCAGTATCCGCATACACTATGATATTGTTTTTTCCTACGCTTTCTTTTTTGTAGGCTTCTAACATTTCTGTATCATGGGCAAAGATGAAATCCCAAAAATTTCTCGTCTTCACGTCATCTTCGTAATGACCATCCGGTGATCCGTCTTCCAGCTTTGATTTTGAAACTATAATATTTGCCTTATCAAAGCCGTTACTTGCTAAGTCTCTTTTAATTTCCTCTGTATCTACAGTAGCAGGAAATACTGAAATTACTGTATAAGCCATAATGAAATTTTTCAACAAATAATGCAAAAATCATACAGCTTATACTTTATAAATGTTAATTAACTTAAAAATTTTTCTAAAATATCCACTGCACATTTTGGCAGATTGGTTCCCGGGCCAAAGATGAAATCGGCTCCGTTAGCATAAAGGAATTCATAGTCCTGCTGAGGAATTACCCCTCCCACAACAATGGTAATATCATCTGCGCCAAGCTTTTTCAATTCTTCTACTACCTGTGGAACTAAAGTTTTATGTCCTGCTGCTAAAGAGGAAACTCCTAAAATGTGGATATCATTTTCTACAGCTTGTTTTGCTACTTCTTCAGGAGTCTGGAACAATGGAGCCACATCAACGTCAAATCCCATATCGGCAAATGCGGTGGCAACTACTTTCGCACCTCTGTCGTGACCATCCTGTCCCATTTTGGCAACCATAAGTCTTGGGCGACGTCCTTCTTCTTCCTCAAATTTTTGAGTTAACTGAAGGGCTTTTTCAAAATATTCGTTTTTACCGGCATTCATGGCGTATACTCCAGAAATTGTTTTAATGTTGGCTTTATATCTTCCGAAGCTTTCTTCCATAGCATCGCTCATTTCTCCCAAAGTCACTCTTCTTCGAGCCGCTTCAATGCATAATGCCAGAAGATTACCTTTTCCTGTTTTTGCACTTTCACGGATTTCGTTCAAGATCTGTTCAACCGCTTCGGCATTTCTTTCTGCTTTTATGGTATTTAATCTTTCGATCTGCTTTCTACGAACTTCGGTATTATCAATATCTAAGATCTCAATTTCGTCTTGTTTTAATGATGATTTGAATGAATTCACTCCAATAATGAATTCTTCACCGCTATCAATTTTGGCCTGTTTTCTTGCAGCAGCTTCTTCGATTCTCATTTTAGGAATTCCGGCTTCAATGGCTTTGGTCATTCCACCTTCCTGTTCTACCTCATCAATGTATTTCATCGCTTCTTCAATCATCTGTTGGGTAAGGCTTTCAATTAAATGGCTTCCTCCCATTGGATCCACCACATCACAAATCCCACTTTCCTGCTGTAAAATGATCTGCGTATTTCTTGCAATTTTTGCAGAATAATCTGTCGGAAGTGCAATCGCTTCATCTAGCGCATTGGTATGCAGGGATTGTGTTCCCCCCAAAGCAGAAGATAAGGCTTCAATTGCTGTTCTGGTGATATTATTGAAAGGTTCCTGCTCTGTTAAAGACCATCCTGAAGTCTGAGAATGTGTTCTTAAAGCCAGAGATTTTGGATTCTGAGGATTGAATTGCTTTAAAAGGTTCGCCCAGATGTATCTTGCTGCACGCATTTTAGCAATTTCCATGAAGTGATTCATCCCGATTGCCCAGAAAAATGATAGTCTTGGCGCAAAATCATCCACATTCATTCCTGCTTTTATCCCTGTTCTTACGTATTCAAGGCCATCTGCCAAAGTGTAAGCCATTTCCAGTACGGGAGTCGCTCCGGCTTCCTGCATATGGTATCCTGAGATAGAAATTGAGTTGAATTTAGGGATATTTTGAGAGGTATATTCAAAAATATCGGCAATAATTTTCATGGAAGGTGCAGGTGGATAAATGTATGTATTTCTTACCATGAATTCTTTCAAAATATCGTTTTGGATAGTTCCCGAAAGTAATTCCTGCTTTACTCCCTGCTCTTCTGCAGCTACAATGTAGAAAGAAAGGATGGGCAAAACGGCACCGTTCATTGTCATGGAAACGGAAATCTGATCCAAAGGAATTTCGTTGAAAAGGATCTTCATATCTTCTACGGAATCAATTGCTACTCCCGCTTTTCCAACGTCTCCTACTACTCTTGCGTGATCTGAATCGTAGCCTCTGTGTGTTGCCAAGTCGAATGCTACAGAAAGTCCTTTCTGTCCTGCTGCTAAGTTTCTTCTATAGAATGCATTGGATTCTTCTGCTGTGGAAAAACCTGCATACTGACGGATCGTCCAAGGCTTTTGAACATACATGGTGGAATAGGGGCCTCTTAAATAAGGTGCTATTCCCGGTGAGGTTTCCGTTAAAGATTTGTCTTTAATATCTTCGGCAGTATAAGACGATTTTAACTGTAAACCATCCTTTTCAAATGGATAGATCTCTGTAGTGTGTTTGGCTATGCTAAATTGAGGAGTTTTGTTCTGGATTTCCCTTCTCATTCTTTCGGATTTATTACAGTGCTAAAATTACGGATTTTTGCATTAATATTTTTGCGTCAATTTTTGAAGCAAAAAGGCGAAATTGCAACATTGCAAAATCGCCTTTATCATTAAGTTAAACATTTGCTTTGTCGCTTTTTTGCGATCCAGCTTAGTTATTTTTCTAATTTTTTAATTCCCATTTCGTAAAGGGCGAAGGAAAGTCCATCTGAACTTTCACTAAGGATTTGTTCTGTTGATCTTCCTGCTCCATGGCCTGCATCTTTTTCTATTCTCAGTAAAATTGGGTTATCACAACTTTGTTTCTCCTGCAATTCTGCGCCAAATTTAAATGAATGTGCAGGAACTACTCTGTCATCATGATCACTTGTAGTGATCATTGTGGACGGATAACATGTTCCTTTTTTCACATTGTGTAAGGGAGAATATGATTTCAGATATTCAAACATTTCCTTATTATCTTCTGCCGTTCCATAATCATATGCCCATCCTGCTCCTGCGGTAAATTTATTATATCTCAACATGTCTAAAACTCCAACTGCAGGAAGTGCCACTTTTGCCAAATCCGGACGTATGGTCATTGTGGCTCCTACAAGTAATCCTCCATTCGAACCTCCTGATATTGCCATAAAGTCTTTGGATGTATATCCTTTATTCTGTAAATATTCTCCTGCCGCAATAAAATCATCAAAAACATTTTTCTTCTGAAATTTAGTTCCTGCATCATACCATTTTTTTCCATATTCTCCTCCTCCGCGGAGGTTTGGAACGGCATAGATACCGCCATTTTTCATCCAGATTGCATTTACCACTGAAAATCCAGGCTGTAAACTAACATTGAAACCTCCATAACCATAAAGGATTGTCGGATTTTTACCGTCAAGCTTTGTTCCTTTTTTATAATTGATCATCATAGGAACCTTTGTTCCGTCTTTTGAAGTATAAAATACCTGCTCCGAAACGTATTCATCCGGGTTGAAATTCACTTTTGGTTTTTGGTATACCTCTGATTTTCCAGAATCTGCGTTGAATTTATATATTGTTCTTGGCATGATATAATTGCTGAAAGAAAAATATAATTCTTTTTCTTCTTCTTTTCCTCCAAAACCTCCAATACTTCCTTTTCCGGGAAGAGAAATTTCTCTGATCAATTTTCCTGTCTTGTCAAATTGTTTTACCTTATCTATAGCATCAATCATATATGTTGCAAAGAAATAACCACCTCCTGAAGAAATTCCCAATACGTTTTCTGTTTGCGGAATTACGTCTTTCCATGTTTCGGGAGAAGGATTTTTAATGCTAGTTTTCACCAGACGCATATTCGGAGCGTCCTTATCAGTAAAAATGAAGAGATCATCTCCTTGCGTATCTACAATACTGGCATTGATGTCAAACCCTTTATTAATCTGAACAAAGTCCCCTCCATTTTTTAAATCTTTAATATATAATTCATTCCCGTTAGTTGCATTGGCTGCTGAAATAATAAGGTATCTCTGATCTTCAGAAACTGATGCACCAATATATCTGCGAGGTGTTTTTTCTCCTCCGAAAATCAATTTGTCTTCAGATTGCTTGGTCCCTAATTTATGGAAGTATACTTTATGCTTATCCGTCATTCCGGAAAGCACGGTTCCTTCTTTTGGTTTATCATAGCTTGAATAATAGAACCCTTCATCTCCCTGCCATGAAATTCCGCTGAACTTTACATCCAGCAAGGTTTCATCGATCTGTTTTTTGGTAATAGCATCAATAATAATGATTTTATTCCAATCGCTTCCACCTTCAGAGATGGAGTAAGCCGCAAGGTTTCCTTTTTTATTGAATGACAGATTGGAAAGAGAAGTTGTTCCTTTTTCCGAAAATTTATTGGGATCAAGAAATACTTCTGTTGCTTTCGTTTTGTTGTTGGTTCTGTATAAAACAGACTGAGCCTGTAACCCATCGTTTTTGTAATAATAGGTATAGCCCCCCTCTTTGAATGGCGCTGAAATTTTTTCATAATTCCAGATATCGCGCAACTGATTTTTGATTTGTTCTCTGAAAGGGATTTTAGAAAGGTAATTCTGGCTATATGCCACTTCTTCATCTACCCATTTTTTGGTTGCCTCCGAATCATTTTCCAAATCTCTGAAAGGGTCTGCTACTGCAGTTCCGAAATACTTATCTGTCTGACTTCCTTTTAATGCTTTAGGATAACTCATCATTTTTTGTGAATAGAAAGATGCCGAAAACAAAACTCCGGCAGTTAATAAAACAGGTTTGATATTCATATTAATCATTTTCTCAAAAATACATAAAGTAGTGAAATAAAAAAAGTTCCGATTACTGGAACTTTTTTAGGTTGATTTCAATTATTCTTTTGAACCAAAACTGTCGAAATAGAAGTCCGACAAATTAGTGACAATCTCATCCGGGCTTCCATTCCAATAATAGATCTTATTATTTTCTTCGAGTTGATATAAGCTGAACTCTTGATCGGTAGTCACAATTTTATCTGCATTTTTAAAACCTTGAACTACCTGAGTCAAATATTTTTTAAGTTCTTCCGCTTTAACTTTTCCAGGATCTCCTTTAGGTCCTGCATCTAATTTCGATGGTACTTTAAAGCTTACCGTATAAGTTATTTCAGCTATTTTTTGCCCTTCAACATATTCATTGGGAACGATTTTCACATTTTTTATCTTCAGGCTTCCATTTCTAAAGTTTCCGAATATTGCTCTGAAGTAATCTTCTGCTTCTTTTTTGCAGGCTGAAGCAGTGGAAGCGGGAAAAACCGCCAGGAAATTTTCGGTAGTTGTTTTAATCATATCTTCTGATGTTTCCTTAAAATTGGCCTGATAAGCATCTCCTCCTTCTACGGTTGGTTTTAAATATTCATTGAGTGTGCGTTGTGCCGACTCATCATTTTTTAAGAAAGTGGCAAAGAACAATTCAAATACTTCAGCAGGCTTTTTCACTTCTGTCTGTGCCATAAGTTGCTGTCCTGTCATTGCCAGCAAGAGAACCAGAATGATTTTAAAATTTTTCATAATATATATTTAAGATTTTAATGTTGATGTTATTAAAAAAGGCCCTTGATGAACAAGAGCCTTAGATATTTTTTATAAGCTTTCCTCCTCTCCTTTCATCTTCTCTGCATTTTCCGCCATGATTACCGCGTCTATCATTTCAGAAATATCTCCATTCATATAAGCGTCGAGATTATACATGGATTTGTTGATCCTGTGATCGGTCACCCTTCCCTGAGGATAGTTGTATGTTTTGATCTTTGCAGAACGGTCTCCTGTAGAAACCATTGTTTTTCTTTGGGCTGCAATGTCTCCCTGAACTTCCTGTAATTTGATATCGTATAATTTGGCACGAAGCATTTCCATTGCCAATTCACGGTTCGCTAACTGGGAACGGGCCTGCTGACAAACCACTACAATACCTGAAGGCTTATGTGTAAGCTGAACTTTTGTTTCAACTTTGTTTACATTCTGACCTCCTGCTCCTCCTGAACGCGAAGTCTGCATTTCGATATCCGCCGGGTTGATCTCTACATCCACTTCTTCAGCTTCGGGTAGAACCGCTACTGTAATGGCGGAAGTATGAACTCTTCCTTGCGATTCCGTTTCAGGGACACGCTGTACACGGTGAACTCCGGATTCGAATTTCATAATTCCATATACGCCTTCACCTTCTACTTTCATGATCAATTCTTTGTAGCCTTTTGCCGCTTCATTAGAATCAGTTACTTCATGTCTCCATCCTTTTGCTTTGAAATACATGCTGTACATTCTGTAAATATCTTCTACAAAGATTGCTGCTTCATCCCCTCCTGTTCCAGCACGTAATTCCACGATTACGTTCTTGTCATCTGCGGGGTCTTTCGGGATCAGTAATACTTTCAATTCTTCTTCAAGTCCCGGGATTTTATCCTGAGCTTCAAGTTTTTCCATTTTGGCAAGGTCTACTAAATCTCTGTCTGAACCGTCAGCAATGATTTCATCAGATTCTGCAATGGTATCCAAAGCTCCTTTGTACTGATCATATACTCTAACAATTTTCCCCAAATCACTATACTCTTTATTCAAAGAAGAATATCTTTTTTGATCTGAAATCACATCAGGCTGTATAATAAGGTCTGCCACCTCATTATATCTTTGTTTTATAGCTTCTAATTTTGGAATTAATGACTTAGACATTGTAGAATTTTTGTGGGTGCAAAGATAAGAATTATTAATTCAATTTAAAACTCTTATCATTTTCTGATGGAGAAAGTCTTCTGTAATTCATCATTTCAAAATAAAAGAGAGACGATTTCTCCATCATCTCCCTTTCTTTTATTAAAAGGTTAATTAGCTATTGAACAATCATTTTCTGGATAGCCATTCCTGTTTCGGATTTTAAATGTACCAGATAAGTTCCTGCCGGATAATGGGCTTTCAATTCGTAAATTCCATCCTCATCCTTCAATTTAAATGAATCCATTTTCTTGCCGCTTACATCATAAATGGTAATTTCTCCATTCTTAGCCTTATGATAAATTAATTTTATCAATCCATTTTTCACAGGGTTGTCTGCTATCTGAAGAGATAATTTATGGGCAGCATTTTGATCTATTGTAGATAATGCCCCCGTATAGTTTCCAAAAATCCTGAATTCTCCCGGCTGAAGTGTAATAGGAGCTGTTGTGGATGCTACACTTAATATAGTATTATCCATTAGGTTCTGCCATTGCCCTGTGTATGGGAAATAAGGAACAACATCTTTTGCCACGGTATTATAATTGGCTAGAACCACTACATTTTTAATTCCTGCAGCTGCCGGATCATATACATATATTCTTGTGATCAGTCCATCCGGATCATTGGTAAGATTGTTAGATTCTACACTGTATGTTTTGGATTTAAATACCTGGTTAGCATTTCTGATATTGATAATTTTTGCCCATGTATCATAAACCGCTTTTCTATTGACATTCGTATCATACCCTAAAGTGAAAGCCACTGGTTTTTCATCTGTTCTGCATCCATTGTTGATGGAACCGTCCGCACACCTGTTGATGCTGAATTCATATCCCAGTTCTCCAAATTGCCAGATCATTTTAGGACCTGGAATCGTGAAGAAAGTAGCTCCGAAAGTTTTCATTCTTTCCAATGCCGTATTTAAGTTTTTAACGTCATATGCTCCGCTTACGGCACCATAAGCAAGATTTTTATACATCAATCTTTCTTCATCGTGGCTTTCTCCATATCCTACAGCATGCATATTAGTGAAGCCGTGAAGCTCATGATCCATTCTATCATAATTGCTGTTATCTTTATACCCCATTGTATTTTGATTGTAAGGATCGGTCTGTTTATTCCAAAGCATTACGCCTTTTCCTTCCGCAATTCTGTAATTGGCCCACTGCTGTTCTTCTGCATCTGTTCCCAAATGTTCAAAAATCATATAGGAATTAGGATCAATTGCCCATTGTCTGTCTGCATAATATTTCATAATATCCACTCTATCCTGCTGATAAGCATTGGTACACGTTTCATCATTGGCTGAACAATTTTGAGTAAATCCTTTTGTTAGATCCCAACGGAATCCATCAATATGATATTCTGTTAACCATTGCTGTAAAGACCTTTCAACATAATATTTGGTTGCCGCACTGGTATGGTTGAAGTCATTGAAAACATTATAGGAATGCTTCGGAACCTGATTAAAGTAAGGGTTATTGGCTGCTACATCTCCATAGCCGTCTCCGTCCGGATCAATATTCCACAATCTTACCAACGGTGATCTTCCTGTAGCGTGATTGAATGCAATATCTAAAATAACGGCAATTCCATTCTGATGGCACAGATCTACAAATTCTTTGAATTTTTCCGGAGTTCCGTAAGCTTTATCCAGTGCATAGTGGAAAGAAGTATTATACCCCCAGGAAAGATTGCCTTCGAATTCCATAATCGGAAGAAGCTCTATTGCATTGATGTTAAGGTTCTTTAAATATGAAATCTTGTTAATTAAAGACTGCCAGTTTTTTTCCTGTGTAAAATCTCTCAGTAGCAATTCGTAAACTACCAGATTTTCTTTGTTTGGTCTTTGGAAGTTAGTCACTTGCCAATTGTATGGGGTTTGTGCCGTTTTAAACATAGAAACCTCAAATCCCTGTCCTGCAGGAAATGCCGGTAAACCAGGATATGTAGAAGCAGATATCCATTGATCATCATAAGAGGATAAAATCTGCGGAGAAAAAGGATCTGCCACTTTTCTCAGATCATTTGTCTTATACTGAAAAGTATATAATTGTGCCGCAGTAAGTCCGCTCAGTTCAATCCAGTATAGATCCGGATTGGCGGTATCCCTTTTCATCAGGTAGGTGTCATTCACTGTCCAGTTGTTGAAGCTTCCGATCACATGAACAAAGTTTTTATACGGAGCATACAAAGCCAACCCTACTTTTGTATTGTCTGTAGGATGATAATTAATTCCTTGTTTTATCCATGCAGGAATTGCTTCAGAAACCACATTTCTGGCTTTATTCAAAATGAATGTCGCATTTTTGGTAATAGATGTTGAAGCATCCGTAGCAATAAGCTCCATAGATGCGTCATCAGCAAGAAAACTGTAGGCATATGAGGTAGAGGGCGTGGAAGTTGAATTCACAACCACTCCGTTTGCTTTCAGCTGGAATGTTGCATTAACATTGGTGGTCGCAGTGATATTGATGGAATTTCCTGCCGGTACAGATGTTACACTGTTTGCTAAAGGATTTGTTAAATTTAAACTCAACATTCCCACATTCACGAAATGATCTGCGGTTTGATGTGCTCCTGTTTTATCTTTCAACAAAAATCCAAATCTGCCGATTCCTGTTCTGTTAAAAAAAGTAGTAGGAGTAAAAGTTAGAGAATAAGTGTCTGTTCCTGCATTGTAAGCCAGTCTATTGGCTTCATTAGAATTGTTCCAGCTTCCATTGGTAGGGCAATCCTGACTGTTGTTAAAATTGGTATCCAATGACCATGACCATATATAAATAGCATTCCCTGTGACACCCCATGCAGATTCATCAATCTGGTTTCCGGGAACACTTAATGTGATCTGATTCGTTTCATTGAATGGATTTGGTGTAATGGTATAGCTGATCTGCCCGAAAACGAGAGCCATTACAAACAGCAGTATACCAGAATAAAATTTCTTCATAAAAGTTTGTTTTTTTAATATTTTAATACGAATGTAATTTATTTTTTGAAAATAATTGATTCTGAGTAAAAAAAATAAACTTTTACACAAAGATTAAAGACACCTATTCCTCTCTCTTCTTCAAAAAAGAAAGAAAACAAAAAACCACTTACAAAAGTAAGTGGTTGATATATGTTGTTTTGCTTTGATATTACTTTTTCAGAATTCAGGTGAAAAAGCAATGACAATCAATTAATGATGATGTCCGTGACTATCGTGTAAGAAAGGACCATTTCCTTTAGGTTCATTGTAGATCACTTCTACACCTTCCTGCTCATAAATGTTTTTTCTTCTGATCTGTTCAGGATCGAAAGGTTTTACTTTTCCAAAATATTCTTTCAAACCTTCAGTTAACCACATAGGGATTACTAATCCGAAGAACATAAAGATACACCAGAATCCCACTAAGAACATGGTGAAGAAAAATATCGTCCAAATGAACTGATAAAACGGCCAAAATGCTGATAACATCATTTTTCTTAAAGATTTTAGGCAAAAATAGAACTTTTTTCCTTTTCACACAAAAGATAGAAGCCCTATTTTTTAATTTATTTTGATTTTAAACTAATTAGTGAGCAAGATCTGCAAAGAAATCGTTTCCTTTATCATCGGTGATGATAAATGCAGGGAAGTCCTTCACTTCAATTTTTCTTACGGCTTCCATTCCTAACTCAGGGAAGTCTACCACATCTACGGATACGATATTATCTTTTGCCAAAATAGCAGCAGGCCCACCAATAGATCCTAAATAGAATCCTCCGTATTTGTTGCATGCATTCGTCACATCTTTGCTTCTGTTTCCTTTTGCCAACATGATCATACTTCCGCCATGGCTTTGGAATTCATCTACATATACATCCATTCTTCCCGCAGTTGTAGGCCCAAAACTTCCTGAAGCCATTCCTTCCGGAGTTTTAGCAGGTCCGGCGTAATAAATCGGATGGTTTTTGAAATATTCCGGCATTGGTTTTCCACTGTCAAGAATTTCTTTGATTTTTGCGTGGGCAATATCTCTGGCAACAATTAAAGTTCCATTTAGCTTTAATCTTGTTTTGATTGGATATTTGGAAAGCTCCGCCAGAATTTCAGGCATTGGTTTGTTCAAATCAATCTCAACGGCTTCTTCCAGGTGCGGCGGAGTATCCGGTAAAAATCTTTTGGGGTTTTGTTCCAACTGCTCAAGGAAAATTCCTTCTTTTGTAATTTTACCTTTGATATTTCTGTCTGCAGAACAGGAAACTCCCATTCCGACAGGGCAAGAAGCCGCGTGACGAGGGAGTCTGATCACTCTTACGTCATGAGTAAGATATTTACCTCCGAACTGCGCTCCAATAGCACTTTCCTGGCAAATTTTCTGCACTTTAGCTTCCCATTCCAAATCTCTGAAGGCTTGTCCTGCTTCATTTCCTTCAGTAGGAAGATGATCATAATATTTAGCAGACGCTTTTTTCACCGCCGCCAAATTGGCTTCAGCAGAAGTTCCCCCAATAACCAGTGCTAAGTGGTACGGCGGGCAAGCCGCCGTCCCTAAATCTGAAATCTTTTCTTTGATAAATTCTTCAAGGGATTTTTCGTTCAATAAAGATTTCGTCTTTTGGTAAAGGAATGTTTTATTGGCAGAACCTCCTCCTTTTGTCAAAAATAAAAACTCGTAATAATCCCCTTTTTTAGCATAAATATCGATTTGCGCAGGAAGGTTTGATCCTGAGTTTTTTTCATCAAACATCGTTAAGGGAACTACCTGAGAATATCTTAAGTTTCTTTTTTGATAGGTATTATAGATTCCTTTGCTTAAATACTCTCCATCATCAACTCCTGTATATACATTCTCTCCTTTTTTTCCCATTACAATAGCTGTTCCCGTATCCTGACAAGAAGGTAAAGCGCCTTCTGCAGCCACTGCAGCATTCTGTAACAAATTATAGGCAACGAATCTGTCATTATCTGTAGCTTCAGGATCATCAATAATTCTTCTAAGGCTTTCCAGGTGAGAAGAACGAAGCATAAAAGAAACGTCTGCCATAGCTTCTTCGGCCAATAGCTCAAGACCTTTCGGATCTACAGTTAAAATTTCCCTGTCTCCCAGTTTCTCAACTTTTACGTAATCTGATGTAAGTTTCTTATACACCGTATCATCTTTCTGAATCGGATACGGATCCTGATATCTAAATTCCATTTCAATTTTTTATTGGTGCAAAAATAAAACATACATAAAAAAACATGAGTAAAATCAGTGACTTACATTGATATTTATAATGATTATAAATTGCAAGGTTTTCATGTTATGAGTAACTTTATAAAAATTTCAATCACAATGAATTACAGAATAGAAAAAGACACCATGGGAGAGGTGCAGGTTCCTGCTGATAAGTTCTGGGGTGCACAAACGGAACGCTCAAGAAACAATTTCAAGATTGGTCCGGAAGGCTCTATGCCGCACGAAATCATCGAAGCATTTGCGTTTTTAAAAAAAGCGGCGGCTTATACCAATACTGATTTAGGTGTTCTTCCTGCTGAAAAAAGAGATATGATTGCCAAAGTATGTGACGAAATCCTTGAAGGTAAATTGAACGATCAATTTCCATTAGTGATTTGGCAAACAGGATCAGGAACACAGTCGAATATGAATGTGAATGAAGTTATTTCTAACAAAGCACATGTGAATAATGGTGGCGTTTTAGGAGAACAGTCTGAAGTTCACCCGAATGATGATGTAAATAAGTCTCAATCTTCCAACGATACCTATCCGACGGCCATGCACATCGCTGCTTATAAAAAGGTAGTAGAAGTAACGATTCCTGCTGTTGAAAAATTAAAAAATACTTTAGCAGAAAAAGCTAATGCATTTAAGGACATCGTAAAAATCGGCAGAACACACTTAATGGACGCGACTCCTTTAACATTAGGACAAGAATTTTCTGGTTATGTAGCTCAATTGGAGTTCGGATTGAGAGCTCTAAAAAATACACTACCTCATCTTTCAGAGCTTGCATTAGGAGGAACGGCAGTAGGAACTGGCTTGAATACTCCAAAAGGCTATGACTTGAAAGTAGCTGAATATATAGCCAAATTCACTAATCTTCCCTTCATCACAGCTGAAAACAAGTTTGAAGCTTTGGCGGCACATGACGCTATTGTTGAATCTCATGGAGCTCTTAAGCAATTGGCTGTTTCACTGTTCAAAATTGCACAGGATATCAGATTACTGGCTTCAGGACCTCGTTCCGGAATCGGGGAAATTTATATTCCGGAGAACGAACCGGGATCATCGATTATGCCAGGAAAGGTAAATCCAACTCAAAATGAAGCTATGACTATGGTTTGTGCACAGGTGTTAGGTAATGATACTACCATTTCTTTTGCAGGAACTCAGGGGAATTATGAACTGAATGTTTTTAAGCCTGTAATGGCCTATAATTTTTTACAATCTGCACAGTTAATTGCTGATGCCTGCATTTCGTTCAATGATCATTGTGCTGTTGGAATTGAACCTAATCATGAAAGAATCAAAGAATTGGTAGATAAGTCTTTAATGCTTGTAACTGCTTTGAATACCCATATCGGCTATGAAAACGCGGCAAAAATCGCCAAAACAGCTCATAAAAACGGAACTACCTTAAAAGAAGAGGCCATTAATCTTGGGTTATTGACGGCTGAACAGTTTGATGAATGGGTAAAGCCTGAAAATATGGTGGGAAGCTTGAAATAATGATTTTAGTAATTATAGATTAAATGTTAGAAAAATCCCCGGAAAAATTCCGGGGATTTTATTGGGTGTTTACCTAAACCGCAGAAACAGAAACCTGATCTGCAAAATACTGTTCAAGTTCACGTAATGTTTCCGGATTGGTTTGGATGTCTTTTACCAGCAGTCCTTTATTCACTACGACAATTCTGTTACAAACTTCCGTCGTATGGGATAAATCGTGACTGGAAATCAGGAATGTAACTCCATCCTGTTTAGATAATTCTTTAATCAGGTTTTTCAGTTTGATTTGTGTGGAAGGGTCGAGATTGGCAAATGGCTCATCCAGGATAATAATTTCAGGGTTTCCAATGATTGCCCCAACAATCCCTACTTTTTTCTGGTTTCCTTTTGATAAATCACGAACATATTTTCCGGAGTTTAATATTTCTCCATTGAACAGATCATGAAACTGTTTCAGAAATTCATCCACTGTTGCTTTGTTTTGGCCTCTCAGCTCTCCGATGAAATAAAAATATTCTTCCGGAGTGAGATACCCGATCAGGAAAGTATCATCTACAAAGGCAGAAACTTTACTTTTCCATGCTTCCGATTCACTGACTTTTATTCCGTCTATGCTTACTGACCCCGTGGTTGCCTGGATAAGATCAAGCATTAGACTGAAAAGGGTTGTTTTTCCAGCGCCATTATTCCCAACCAGCCCGAAAGTTTCTCCGTTTGGAATTTCAAGGTGTTCAATATTAAGAACAGTAGCCGTTCCGTAAGTTTTGGATAGATTATTTATAGTGATCATTGTATTATTTATTAGATTTGAATGCATCTAAAGTACTGTACTTCTCTGCTTTATATTGTTTTACGATAATATCAAAGATTTTTTCCCGGAATAAGAATCCGATCAAGCCTAAAATAGCGATACTTACCACTCCTCCAGTCATTCCGAAGAAATATTTTGTTATCCCGAAAACAGCCATCGGCAATAGCATTTTAGGAATTAATAACAAAAGTGCTTTCATGCTGAAACTGTTTTTCTGTCCTATTCTTTTTTCTTTGGAATTCAGATCGATCTGGGTTTTATTGAAAGCTCCGGACCAAAGGGTAAACTGTGAATTCACTCCTATATTATAAAGCCCGGCCGCAAAAAAAGTAACATACAATTCCCATCCGAAATATACATAAAACAAAGCCACAACAATGGATACGGCAGTTATGATATTCATCAACCACCATTTTGCTTTCAAATATTCCTTGTAGGGAACATTCAGCGTCATCATCAAAGGGTAATACGAACTATCGAAAGACGGAACCCTTTGCCCGAACATAAACTGAAAACCTCCGGTAACAAACAATCCCATGAACATCATCATATAAGACGTTTTATATATAGGAGACGTAAAAATCAGCAATCCGTAAAAAATGAACAGAAAGCTTCCCAGTAAAACACCTTTGGTAACCTTATTCCTTCTCAGCATTTTAACGTCGTTATTAATAAAGCTTCCCAATACACCATATTTATTTAAAAAAGCTATATTCTCTGTTTTACCTACGGTTTTCTTAGCTTCAAGCCCCTGATCAAGATAAAATTCCTGGTACACATGCCTGAAACATATTCTCCACAATCCTAAAAACAGTATGATGGATAGCACCGCAAAATAAGGTCTCTCATAAAAGTTATAAAAGAATTTTTCCGAGTATGATAATAACGGAATAATATTATAATAGGTAAGAATTCCCAATACCGTAAAAATACTTCCCACTACAATGGCAATGGTTTCTTTGTCGTTAAAAAGGATATTAATAAAATTGTTGAGATAAAAGAGTAACGAAGCTCCTACCAGCCATGTAAAGGTTCCTAACACTCCATAGCCATTGAATAAACAAATGCCTGCGAAAGTGATCAAAAAGAAAGAATTCAGCCAGCTGAAAGCCGATAAGAATGTTTTGACCAGCATATAATTGACCAATGTTTTTTTGGAAACATTCAGCGTCAGAAAAGGCTTAATATTCTGAGTAGGCATTTCCTGCCAAAGGTATTTAAAGACAAGATCCAGAACCCATGCAATGATTAAAAACCTGGAAACAATTTTCAAAGGGTCTGTGTGCATTTCTTCCTGCACGTAATAAAAGGCCCCGAATGCTCCAGCCACTAAACATGCAATGAAATAAAAAATCCCCATAAACCGGAGAATTTTCATGGCAAGATTAATTCCTACTGAAGAACCACGAAAAAAACTTTTTATTTCTAATCTGAGGAACTTAAAAAACATAGTTTACTTTTTTACATTAGTAAATGTAATGCAAAATATGTTACAGTTTTTATCCAATTAATTCTTTCGCCTGTGCCAAAGCAGCTTCTGTAATCTTACTTCCGGAAAGCAATTGGGCAATTTCGTTGAGTTTTTCTTCTTCACTTAGAGGAATGATGGTAGATTGCGTTTTCCCGGAAATATCCTGTTTTACCACTTTATAGTTATTATTTCCTTTTGCTGCAACCTGAGCTAAGTGAGAAATCACGATAAGCTGCATATCGGCAGACATTTCACGCATCAGATTTCCGATCTCTTCTGCTACTTTTCCGGAAACTCCGGTATCAATCTCATCTAAAATAAGTGTTGGAAGCTCATCATTTTCCGCAATGATTTTTTTCACCGCCAACATTACTCTCGATCTTTCTCCACCCGAAATAGCGGTTTGAATAGGTTTTAACGGAAACCCGGAATTCGCCTGGAATAAAAGCTGAATGTTTTCTTTCCCAAATGAATTGAATTCTGTGACAGGTTGTAAATCAATATCTACTCTGGCTTTTTCAAGACCTAGTTTTTTAAGAAGTCCTTCTGCTTTTTTAATGAAATCCGGAATGCTTTTTTTCCTGTTTTTGGATAATTTTTCGGCTAAAGCCTGAAGATTTTTATCTTTTTTAGCAATATTCTCTTCGATTTCATTTATTAAGCCTTCAAGCTCGGAAGCCCCTTTTTGTTCTCCTGCTAACTGGTCTCTGATTTCTTTCAGTTCACTAAGGTCTGAAACATTATGTTTCAGAAACAAGGCATTGATTTTATTGTTGAGATCGGATAATACAGCTAAAGTTTCCGGATTGATTTCAATTTTTTCCGATTCGTTTTCAAGCTCGGCAATAATATCTTTCAACTCTACAAAAGAAGTTTCCATTCTCTCATCCAGTTCAGAAAAACCGGACGAAACTTCGGAAATTTTAGAAAGTTTATTTTTCGCTTCATTAAAAAATGACAGGATCCCGATTTCTTCCTGATGGAAACGGGATAAAATCTGACCAAGGTTCTCGGAAATCATTTCCGCATTTTCCTGAATAGAAAGCTGATTTTGCAAATCCTCATAATCTACATCATCCAATTTCAATTCTTCCAGCTCATTTAATAAGAATTGTTTATAATCACTTTCCTTGGTATTTTCAGAAAGCTGGGTTTGTAATCTTTTAAGCTGTGTTTTGAGGCTTTGAAATTCAGAAAACTCATACTGATAGTCTTCTATGATTTTTTTATTGCCTGAAAGCCCGTCAATAATTTTAAACTGATATTCGGAAGTAAAAAGATTAGAAGTTTCAAATTGGGAATGGATGTCAATAAGCTGGGATGAAAGCTCTTTTAATACATCCAATGTTACCGGAACATCATTGATAAAAGCTCTGGATTTCCCTGAAGGAAGGATTTCTCTGCGGATAATCGTCTGATGCTCATAATCCAGGTCATTCTCAATAAAGAATTTTTTGAACTGGTTATTGAGTGCAAATTCCGTTTCCACAATACTTTTCTCTTCAGCAATGGAAATAGATTTCACATCCGCTCTTTCGCCTAAAATAAGTCGTAAAGCACCTAAAATAATGGATTTACCTGCTCCCGTTTCACCGGTTATGACCTGTAAACCGTTGTGTAATGATACTTCCAGTGTATCAATCAGGGCAAAATTTTTAATGTAAATTCTCGAAAGCATGAATCAGTAGCAGATTACGTTAGGTACTGCAAATATAGAACTTTAGAATTCAGAATTCAATAGAAGGAAATGAAGCTTTTGTTATTTCCACTTATTCCATTTGGATTCAGTATTCTTAGGGGAAAACATAATCATAAGCTGCTTCAGGTCATTGAGTACAATTCCGCCATTATTTCCTGTATTGAAGATATTGAAGATCTCATCACTTTTATTATCCATGAAAAGATTGAAGAAATAATTCTGCTGGAAGGAATTTTCATACATTTTCAGCTGCATTAGGGCATTGAAAATGATCTTTTTAGCCGCAGTCTGATCCTGGTTGAATAAATTATCCAATCCTGCTCTGTGGTATGTATAAATAGTAGAACGAAGCTGACTTAAATTAGGGTTTAGAATTTCTCCGATCAATATAGCACGGCTTCTTGGCTCATTGATCTGCCCCCATCCTTCATATCCTCTGTTCTGAGCATTCTGGGCGATCTGCTGTGCTTTGGAAAACCATTGTGATCCCGCCATAGACTGGAAACTGTCTGCATCATATCCTAATATCAGATAAACATAAAAACTGATGACATCAATTAAGTTTTTCCCTGAAAATTGTCTTTCATTGAAGATCAGATTTTCATTTTCCACGTATTCAAATCCGAATTTGGTGTCCTGAAGATTTAGAAGCGGAGATTCATAGGTAGTATTGTATACCGGACGGACCGCCTGAACTACAATGCTTCCTTTAAACCTATTTCCGTCTCTTTCTGAAATGACGATAGCAAAGTTTGACTTTACTTTTTCGAAATTCTGTAGTTTTTTCCCGGTCCAGCTTGTATTGTTGATAAAGTCTCTAAGACTTTTCTCCAACGCTTTGTAAGCCTGCTGGTTACTTCCTCCCAATTGCTGAGCATTCACCTGCACTGTGGCCAAGATTTCTTGGGAAAAGCTGATGTTATATAAGAAAAGCAGTAAAAATAAGCTTATGATCTTTTTCATTCTGTTAGTAAAAATTGAGAACGGAAATTTATTAAAATTATTCTTAGTATACGATAGAAATTCAGAATTAATCTAAACCAGAACTAAATTAAAAGCAAAAAGTATTATAGTAAATTTAAAGGACCTGCCACTACAAGGATTTGACGTAATGAAGGTGGATGCTCTCCATATCAACATTATTGCTAAATTTGGAGTTTATAGCAAGTAATTGCTAAGACGTTACAGAAATGACTGAATACATAATAATATGCCTTTTTGCCTTACTCGGTTCCGGACTGACATTTTTTTCAGGTTTCGGACTTGGAACTTTATTAGTTCCGGTATTTGCCATCTTCTTTCCTATTGATCTCGCCATCGCATTGACAGCAGTAGTACATTTTCTCAACAATATTTTTAAACTGACCTTAATTGGTAAAAACGCCAACCGACAAATTATTTTAAAGTTTGGATTTCCTGCAATTCTTTCTGCATTTTTAGGTGCTTATGTTTTAACTTTTATTGTAAACATCTCACCTCTTTATACTTATGCAATCTCAGACAAAATATTTTACATAACTCCAGTAAAGCTGATTATTGCAATATTACTATTTATCTTTTCTCTGTTTGATATTGTCCCGAAATTAGTCAAACTCGACTTTGACGAAAAATACATCCCATTAGGTGGTTTGTTGAGTGGCTTTTTTGGTGGGCTGTCAGGAAATCAGGGAGCTTTAAGAACCGCATTCTTGATAAGAGCTAATTTGACAAAGGAGGCATTTATTGCAACTGGTGTTGTTATTGCTGTTCTTATTGATATTTCAAGACTAACTGTCTATTCGGCTGATATCTTAAAAGTGGGCGATAAAATAGATTACACGCTTTTAATTTCAGCGACCCTTTCTGCATTTGCAGGAGCGGTATTAGGAAACAGACTTCTTAAAAAGATTACAATAAAGACCTTACAGCTAATCGTTGGAGTGATGTTATTAATTTTTTCGGTTTTATTGGCCCTTGGAATTGTATGACAAAAGCACCACTGCTAGTAGGCATTTGGCTGATGAAGTGATTAATTGAACACTTTATCTATTTTAAAAGCTGACTTTCAACAAAATTGAGGATATCCTTCGCCACATCATCCTTAGATTTCAGGTCAAACTCCTTTTTTTCCGTCTTAGTAAATATTTTTATTTTATTGGTATCGTTTTTAAAGCCGGCTCCTTCATCGCGGAGAGAATTCAGAACAATCATATCCAGGTTTTTCTTTTCCAGTTTTCCTTTGGCATTTTCTTCTTCATTCTGGGTTTCCAAGGCAAATCCTACCAAAAATTGGTGAGATTTTTTCTCTCCCATCGTTTTAAGGATATCGGGGTTTTTAACCAATTCAATAGTTAAGCTGTCATCATTCTTTTTAATTTTTTCTTTGGCTACTTCTTTCGGTGCATAATCTGCGACGGCAGCACTGGCAATAGCAATATCTGCATTTTCATAGAACTCAAATACTTTTACCAACATTTCTTTTGCAGAAGTCACTCTGTGAAGTTCTACATTTTGATCATTGATCACCTGAGAGCTTGGCCCGGAAATCAAAATAACTTTCGCTCCTCTTTTGGACGCTTCTTCCGCCAGAGAAAAGCCCATTTTCCCAGAGGAATGATTCCCAATAAACCTTACGGGATCAATGGCTTCATAAGTGGGCCCAGCTGTAATTAAAACAGTTTTTCCTTCAAGACTTTTATTTGTACTTCCTGAATTAAAAAAATCTTCTACTGCTTTAGCAATAGTTTCCGGCTCCGCCATTCTCCCTTGCCCAATTAAACCACTTGCCAATTCCCCGTTTTCTGCGGGAATGATGAAGTGCCCGTAATCTTCCGCCAATTCAAGATTTTGTTTGGTAGACGGATGCTGATACATATCCAAATCCATTGCCGGAGCAATAAAAACAGGACATTTGGCAGACATGTAAGTGGCAATCACCAGATTATCACACATTCCATGTACCATTTTAGCTAATGTATTGGCTGTACAGGGAGCCACAATCATTACATCTGCCCACAAAGCCATTTCCACATGGCTGTTCCATGTGCCATTATCACTGTAAAAGTCTGTGTAGACAGGTTTTTTAGACAGTGTAGATATACTGAGCTTGGTAACGAAATGTTCCGCATCAGGAGTCATAATCACCTGAACTTCGGCTCCTTTCTTTATAAAATCCCTGATCAGAAAATGAATTTTATATGCAGCAATTCCTCCAGAAACGGCAATAAGGATCTTTTTTCCGGAAACACCCATGTAGTTTTAATTTTAGAATACTAAATTACTTATTTTTTCTCAGGTTCAGAAACAGCAAAGGTCATAAAAGAACTTATTCCTTTACGACCTTCGTTTATTGTAGTACAGAAAAAATTATTTTCTGTCTTCTGTTTTTCTGAAATAGATATCTTCATTCATCCATTCTTCAATTGCGATTGAAGTTGGCTTTGGAAGTTTTTCATAGTGCTTAGAGATTTCAATCTGCTCTCTGTTTTCAAAAACTTCTTCCAATGTAGAATTGTGCACTGCAAATTCATCTAATTTATTATGTAATTCCGTACGAATTTCTGCATTGATCTGTTCTGCTCTCTTTCCCATGATAACAATAGCCTCATAGATTGAACCTACTTTTTCTTCAATCTTATCTCTATCGTAAGTAATTGTATTTACTTCTGCTTTTGTATCTTTTACGCTCATTTTGAGAAATTTATTTTATTTTAAGATGGCAAATTTACGAATTATCTTTGAATTTTGAAAGTCGCAGCCGGAGGAGGGGTTTGAAGTGCTGCACTATCCCTTTGGATCTGCATTGCCTTCTTTTCTGCATCCACCTGATCTTTCATTTGTTGCTCGGTTTTATTTTTCTCGGCTAATTTATCCGCTTCTTTTTTCTGCTTAGCTGTTAAAGTTGCGATTCTTGCTTCTGTTTGTTTCTTTACAACAGCGAAATCTTTTTTCTCTTTCTCTAACTTACCTCTTAAATCCAGAGCTGTTTTAGCATATTCTGTATTCGGAAGTTCTTTTTCTACCTGTCTGGTAAATGCCAAAGCACTTTCTATACGTTCTTCTTTCAGGTCATATACAGAGTTCAGAGCTAACTGATAACGTGATTTTAAGATATAATCATAGATCTTCGGACGAAGCTTGGTACTTGGAAAATCTTCCAATACATTATCCAAAGCTACATTCGCTGCTTTATAATCCCCCATTTTGAAATACTGTCTTGCATTTTCGTATGCTTTAAACTCTAGTTTATAAGACAATTCATCAATAAGCTGGCTTATATTTTTAGATCTTTCAGAATTCGGATAATTATTCAGGAAGTCCTGCAGTTCATTTATTGCTAATTCTGTACTAGACTGGTCCAGGTTGTAGTCCATAGATCCTTCATAATAGCATAAAGCAGACATATATGCCGCTTCTTCTTTCCTGCTGTCCTGAGGAAAGCTTACTGCGAAGTTTTTGAACTGGTGTCCTGCTAGTTTATAGTTCTTATCGTAATAGTTGGCATATGCAGAGTTGAAAACCACATTTGGAGCATCATCTGTTCCTGCTACAAGGTTTGGAAGCCTGTCGTAAAGAGCCAGGGCATTTTTCCATTTCTTTTTAGCAAAGTTTTCATTAGCAACTTTCAAGATGTAGTTTTTGTCCGCACTTTTCATGGCTTTATCCTGCTGACTCACACATGAAGCAACCACAACTGCTGCTAAAAGACCTAAAATATATTTTTTCATAAAAAATTCAACAGTTTCCGGATTTTTCCGATCTACTAATTTGCAAAAATATAACTTTTTTGCCAATACATTTCTTTTTATGAATATTTAACGTAATTTTAGTCTGCTGCGTATCCCAAAATGGCAAAAACACTGAGCAAGAGGTTCATTCTTACCTTTTTTTCCGCTTCTTTGGTATATGTTTCATCATTTTTGCTGGGAACATATAATTCATAGAAATTTTTATTGCGGATCACGAAAAGTGTTGAGCCTATAATTGTGGTAAGAATATCTTCCGGCTTTGGAGTGAAAGTAAAAACCCCGGAAGCTACCCCTTTTTTGATAACGTCATCCAGCTTCTTCACAAAAAGCTGGTAAAAATCCAGCAATTCATCTTTTAGATTTTCTGTATGGCGTAATTCCTGGGTAACAAAACCGTGGAAGTAATTATATTTAAATAACTGGGAAACAATGTATTTAATGATTTCTTTCATTTGCATTTCCGGCTTGCCGTCTTTAATGGTATCGGCAAATTCCGAAAAATTCTCCCTGGTTTTCAATACTCTGTACTGATAGAGATAAGACATCATTTTTTCTTTGGAACCAAAGTAATAGGAGATCATGGCGACATTGATATTGGCTTTGGAACAGATATCCCGGACGGAGGTTCCTTCATAGCCTTTCATCGCAATAAGCTCTTCGGCAATGTCTAAAATATGAATTTGTTTTTCTGTAAATTTTTTTCTCATGAAGTGCAGTTTGAGTAAAGTTAAGAAATTTTTAACAAAATTATAAACGTTTGTTTAAGGATTTTACCTTAATTCCAAATAATGAGTATTTTTGATCATGGATTTTTTTGATTTTCACCATCATAAAAAAAATGTATCCACGGGTATCTATAATGTGAACCCGGGAGAAATTCTACCGAATCATTTCTACTCTATCGGAATTCATCCGAAGGATATCCTTGTTGATTCCATTGAAAGTCAACTTCAGTGGCTACAGTCACATATTTCAGAAAATTGTTTTGCGATTGGAGAATGTGGTCTGGATTCTTTTGTTCCGGTAGATCCATCCATTCAAGAAGATGTCTTTCTAAAACAGATCAATATTTCTAATGAATTCGGAAAGCCATTGATCATCCATTGTGTAAGAAAGTTTTATGAGGTGATTTCGTTCAGAAAGAAAGCGAAACACGCGATGATCATTCATGGTTTTAATAAAAAACAGAGTATAGCGGATGATCTGCTGAAAAATAATTTTTATCTGAGTTTTGGAAAAGCGGTTTTGTATAATTTATCTTTGCAAGAAACTTTGAAAACGGTTCCTTTAGATAAGATATTTTTAGAAACTGACAATGATGATTTTAACCTCGGAGAGTTGTATCAAAAAGTTTCGGATATCAAAGGAATTTCGCTGGAGAAGCTTAATGAGCAGATTATAGAAAATTTAGAGACGATAAAAAATGGATAAATACTGGCTGGAAAGAACAGAACTTCTTATTAAGGAAGGTGGGATCAGGAAATTAAGCAACGCTAACATACTTGTGATTGGCTTAGGTGGTGTCGGTTCTTTTGCTGCGGAGTTTCTGGCAAGAGCCGGTGTCGGAAATATGACCATTGTAGATGGTGATACGGTAGATATTACCAATATCAACAGACAATTGCCTGCATTACATTCTACTGTCGGAAAGCATAAAGTGGAAGTGGTTGCTGAAAGACTTTTAGATATCAATCCTGAACTCAACCTTATCAAGATCAATGAATTCTTAAATCCTGAAAGAATGGATGAAGTGCTGGATTCCGGAAAGTTTGATTATGTACTGGACTGTATTGACAGCGTTACCCCTAAATTATGTCTTATTAAAGCTGCGAGGAAAAGAAAAATCAAAATCATCAGTTCGATGGGAGCAGGCGGGAAAACCGATCCGAGCAAAGTAATGGTGAGAGATATCAGCAAAACCCACAACTGTTTTCTTGCCAAACAAGTGAGAAAGAGACTTAAAAAAGAAAAAATCCATAAAGGTTTCCGATGTGTATTCTCTAATGAGATTCAGAATGAAGAAAGTCTGAAAATGACTGACGGAAGCAACTTCAAAAAATCGTTCTACGGAACCATCAGCTTCATTCCTGCTATTTTCGGTTTGTATGCAGCGGCGGAGGTGATTAATTACTTAGTGAAAAAAGAATAATGCAGAATTTCAAATATCCCAGAGAGGAAAAACTCAAAAAAAACAGTGCAATCACTTTACTTTTTGAAAAAGGTAAATGGAGAACCTGTGGAAATCTGAGAATCATTATTCTTAAGGATAAACCTAATCATCCTGTTGAAAGCACCCAATTCGGAGTTTCTGTTTCCAAGAGGTATTTTAAGAGAGCTGTTCACAGGAATCGTATCAAAAGGCTTCTGAGAGAATGCTACCGGATGCATAAAGACATATTTAAGGATGCTTTTGGCGGAAAAACTTTAGCAATGCTGTTCTGGGTTTCTCCCGAAATGCCACAGAAATTCCAGGATGTGGAAGCTCAGTTTATAAAACTTTGCCAAGCTCAGAAAAAGTCTTAATCTTTATTTCATTGATTGCATAGATTTATTTAAATCTTTGCATACTTTTTGTAACTTTAGGGAAAACAAACACTGAAAATTAAAATGTTAGATAATGTTCCCTATTTGCCTTACGTAATCAGTGCCTTTATTGGCATCGGTTTGGCTGCTGCATCCGGCTTCAGGGTATTTCTCCCGATGTTTGCCGTTAGTTTAGCTTCCTACATGGGCTGGATCCCGATGAATGAACATTTTCAATGGCTTTCCGGGCTTCCTACGCTTATTACTACAGGAATTGCAACAATTGTGGAGATTTTAGCCTATTACATTCCTTACATCGATCATTTGCTGGATACCCTTTCGGTTCCGATGGCTACCGTTGCCGGCTCGGTTCTGTTTGCCAGTCAGTTTGCTGATCTTGGAACGTTTCCTCAATGGGCATTGGCTTTAATTGCAGGGGGAGGAACTGCGGCGGCGATCAGTTCAGGATTTGCTGGAACCAGGGCTGCTTCTACTGCCACTACTGGTGGACTTGGAAATTCCGTAGTAGCGACTACAGAAACAGCGGGTGCAGGAATTATGTCTGTTTTAGCAATGGCTGCTCCGGTAATTGCAGCAATTTGCGCCATTATACTGGTTATTCTTGTTCTTGTAGTAGGACGGAAAGCATGGCGGAAACTGAGGAATAATAAAGATGTTATTGATCATACATAAAAATTCCGGCCATAAATGGCCGGAATTTTATTTATAATATTTAAATTTCCTTCGTCTGAATAACATCATTAATTTTTACCGCGAATATCTTTTATTTCCTGAATTTTACCTTCAAAATAATCTTTCTTTTCAGGATGTTTGTTGGCCAATATCTGGAAAGCATTGATTGCTTTCGTGTATAGCTTCTGCTCGAAATACAATTTTGCTAACGTTTCCGTCATTAGGTGGGAAATATCATCTCCTTTTTCCTTAACTACAAAGCTGCTTTCTTCTTTTAACTGGGTAATTTTCGGGTTGTTCTCAATGAAAGAATCAATAACTTTAATTTTACTTTCAACTTTTGATTTTTCTACTTCCTCCGACCTATCGATCTTCAACCAGTTTTGCCATGTATTGATAAATCCGGGAACGTTACTGTCATCAACATCAGAAACTTTAGTTTCCTGCGCAGGTATCTCTTTAATTTCTTCTTCTTTCTTCTCTTTTTGAGGCTCATTGATTGCCCAGTTGGAGCTGAAGAAGGAAACATTCATTACCGGAGCTTCTTCCTGTTTTTTCTCTTCTGTAGTTATTTTTGGAGCTTCTTTGTCTTCTTTAAGCTCTTCTGTATTCTTTTCGAACTTTTCAGAATGATCTTCTACCAATTCCGGCAAATTCTCTAAGGAAGGTAACCCTTTCTCTACTTTTGGAGATTCAATAACAGCTTCTGTTTTCTGTTCGGCAACTTCAATGGGTTTAGGTTTATTGATCAAAGAGTCCGGCACATTGGATTCAAAACTCATTGGCTTCCACGCCGTCTTAGTTTCTTCTTTAACTTCAGTTGCAGGTTGAGATTCTTCAACAGCAGGTTTTTCATTTTGAGAAACTTCGGGTTTTATTTCAGTTTCAGTTGGCTGTGGCTCTTTTACTTCAGCCTTTATTTCATCTTTCTGTTCGGAAACAACCTCGAAACTTTGGGTTTCCGCAAAATTGATATCATGACTTTGGATTTCCGGCTCAGCTACTTCTTTCTCAGAAGAAGTTTCTTTTTTGGCCTTCATTTTTTTCTCTACCTCTTCGATCAAACGTCTCATTTCTTCTTCATGTTTGTTGATGGTAGATCGAGGTGTATCCTGCTTTGGTATTTCTGCCGAAGGATTAGACTGGATCGTAACTTCCGGCAGGAATGATTCTAATCCGTGGAAACTTAATTCTTCATTGTCACGAACTGATTTTATTTCTTCCTCGGAAGTGATTTCTTCTTCGTGGATGATCTTTTCCGGAGTAAACTCTGCAACCCCTTCGATTTGATTTACTTCTTCCTTTTGATTATTTATTTCTACCGTATTAGATTGAACTGAAACTTCCTGCAGGAATGATTCTGTTTCATGGAAACTTAATGCTGCCTCATCCTCAATTTCCCGTTGTTCCTTCATTGAAGAAATCTTTTCTTCTTCAATAATGGTTTCGGGAGTGAATGTATCAATCTGTTCTTCTTCTTTTATTTCTTCTTGTTCTTCTGAAATACTTTCTTCTACTGGTTCCGGTTGACTTATTTCCTCTGTTTTTTCCTGTTTTTGGGTAACAATAACTCCGGATTCTAATGTGGATTCCAGGTCAATGGTCTCCAGATTATCATCTTCAAGAAAGTTTTCTTCTCCTTCGAATAAAATTCTGTTTCTTTCTCCATTCACATAGACATGCTTAATTTCAGGCTGTGGTTTTGCCAATAAACTGGCTGCTTCTTCAAACTGGTTTTTCTCTGAAGGCTTTTTATCTTCAATAAGGATTTCCTCTGAATGAAGAGCCTCCACTTCCTGAACAGGTTCAGCAATATCTTCTTTTCTTTCTTCAACGATTTCAGGCTTTGGTTGCTGCTGCACTTTACCGTTGATCAATTGATACAGGATTTTTTTATCTGTGGTATAAGCTGCTGTAATGGAAAGCTCTTTCTGATAATTCTCTCTGTCGTAAAGATGAACTCCATATAAATGAAGCGCTCTTATATTTTGAATATAGGGAAAGGAACTGATCTCTTCTTTCAGAAGTCCTAAGTCCTCTGACTGAATGTTTTTCGGGTTTTTTAATAATTCTAAAACTCTTGGATTCATGTTACCAATTCGCTACAATATCGTTAAATATTTTATTAATGATTCTATCTGTCACAATTTTCACCTGAGAAGCTTCAATGTCACTTTGGGATAAATTGCTGTTGAATACGGCTTCATCAGAATAGGTTCTATCGAAACTCACATCCGGATGAAGTTTATTTTCATAATGTACTTTTACGGTAATCGTAAGTTTATTCTGTGATTCCTGGATAACTCCCCCCGTATTGGTAGTTTGGGTATTGGAGCTAATGGTCGTAGGGGATATGGAATAATCCGTGATCTCTCCTTCGATCAGAATATCCGGGTTTTCTTTGGTTCCTTTCAATGTTGTTCTTTGCAGAAACCTATTTTGAATATCTGTTGAAAACTGCTGTGATAACGCTGGATTTACGTAAGCTGCATTATTCGGAAATTCATTAATCTGCACTGTTTTTTCATCGGTCAGAGACGATCCGGTAAAACTGTAGCACGAATGTAAAACACTCAGGCAAAGAAGCAAAAGCCCAACTAATAAAGGCTGTTTTATAGAGATATTCTTGTTTTTAATATTCATTTTTCTGTCCGATTTCTTTGATCTCGTCATATTCAATCTGCTGCATCGCATCTTCAAAAGCAAAATAATGAGTTGTGTAGAAATAGGGCATTGTAATCAATATCCCAATTCCGCAAAGCAATATTCCTATTTGAGAAAGAAAGCTTATTACAATACTGAATAGAAGGATGGATAACAGATTGTCTTTAGTCATTATTTTAGACATATTCCATGCTGTTTTGATATCTTTCACTCCTCCGAGGGAGATCAAAGCAGGAATATAAAATGCTTTCAAGGAAAGAAAAATTATAACGATAATGATTAAAAATATATAAAATATAAAGAATACTCCTAAAACCGGTGAAGGCTCTTCTCCATGTCCCATAAAAGGAAATACAAAAAACATAGGAATATAAATAGAAAATACAATCCCAATAATAATCAACTGAAAAATGATGTACGCTGCAAAGTCATCGAAATTAAAAATATCCGAAGGATTCGCTTGTTCTCCTTTATTCACTTTTCTGCAATATTTATAAAAATTTCCTACGGCCATAATTCCACAAAATGGAATGATCGATAGGACCATGCAAAAAATAAAAGCCAAGACGAAGTTTCCAAAGTCTTTTTTTAATAGTTCATATCCTTTGTTCAGGTACTCATTGAATTTAAAATTAATGGGTCTTGCTGTCATTTTCATGTAAATTATTCTTCCAGGTTATATTGTTTAATTTTTCTATATAATGTTCTTTGTGAGATTCCCAATTCATCGGCAGCTTTATTCCTGCGTCCTTTATGCTTTTCCAACGCCTTGATAATCAAATCTTTTTCATTATTCTGAAGCGATAAGGATTCAGGCTGATGTTCTTCCACTTCAATATCTTCTACATCTTCATAGCTGTCATCAGGATTGGAAATAATGGTTGGTGTCTGAACCGGTCCATTATTATTCTCAAAATATAATAAGGAATTCGGGTTTACAGCTTGTTGAGATTCAGGAGTATAAATCCTGTTGATCAAACTTTTCTCATGATTGCTTAAATCTCCTGCTCCTCTATTCTTTATCAGTTCCGAAGTTAAGGATTTTAAATCATTAATATCGCTTCGCATATCAAAGAGGATTTTATACATAATTTCTCTCTCACTTGCGAAGTCGTTTTGTTTAGGTGTATTTGGAGTATTGACCACCATCGGAAGATGGGTTTCCATCGGGATATATTCCGCAAGTTTTTCTACAGTAACATTTCTGTTTCTTTCCACAACAGTCATTTGCTCCACAAGGTTTCTCAGCTGACGGACATTCCCTGGGAAAGTATAATTTTCAATATAATGAACCGCACTTGGATCAAGCTCCAACTCTGGCATTCTATATTTTTCAGCAAAATCGATGGCAAATTTTCTAAATAGCAGATGAATGTCTCCTTTTCTGTCTCTTAAAGGCGGCATATCAATTTGTACGGTATTCAGGCGGTAGAATAAATCCTCACGGAATCTTCCATCATGAATCGCCTTCATCATGTTTACATTGGTAGCTGCTACAATTCTTACATTGGTTTTCTGCACCTGAGAAGAACCTACTTTCATGAATTCTCCACTTTCCAGAACTCTTAGAAGACGTACCTGTGTCTGCAAAGGCAGTTCTCCTACCTCATCAAGAAAGATCGTTCCTCCATCCGCTACTTCAAAATACCCTTTTCTTGTAGCTGTAGCTCCCGTAAAAGCTCCTTTCTCATGTCCGAACAATTCGGAATCGATGGTTCCTTCCGGAATTGCGCCACAGTTGACCACAATGTAGGGTTGATGTTTTCTTCTGGATTCTGAGTGGATGATTTTTGGGATAAATTCTTTCCCCACTCCACTTTCTCCTATAACTAATACAGAAATATCTGTGGGGGCAACCTGGATTGCTTTTTCCAGCGCACGGTTTAAAGCCGGAAAATTCCCGATGATTCCGAAACGGTTTTTTATATTTTGTAACTCGTTGCTCATAAGTAAATGCTAGATTATGGTTTTACTTTAATTCTACTTTTATCTGATTTTTGTAGAATTTTGATTAATTTTTTAAAAATTTGAATGAATTTCTTTAATTAACCTAATAAATCCAAATAATCCTTGTTTCTGATTTTTGAAACTTTAGTTTTAAAATATAATGTTCCTGTAGCAGCATTTTGGTAATTGTTCTCAAAATTTCCCAGAACGATAGTATGCCTTTCTCTTACAAAGCAAAAAACGGCATTATTGTCATTTTTCCCGTATTCTTTTGCAGATACGGTTTTTCCAATAACACCAATTACATTTTGTTTATGGTGTATGGAATGATAAAACTTCGTCTTTTTTGTAACACACGCTTTGTGCGTAGCCTCAGAATATTGAGAATTTAAAAGCTGAGTATATATTTCGCACAGCTTTTTATATTCATTAGGTTCAATAGAGCCATTAATGATCTGTGCCGAAATATTTCCACAAATTATCACCAATAAAACACTGAGGCAATATTTTTGAAATTTTTCCATTGTCTGAGTCTAATTATAAGGTGTTGATAATAATCTGTTATTTAAAGTTCCTGAAAGGGCTTATTTATTTTCTACTGTTTCCCCTAAAAGTGTGCCTTGTGTGTTATCAAAAACAAAAACGTCCACAATGTCACCAATTTTCTGCCCTTCAAGTTTATCAAATACGCAAACAGCATTTTGAGAATTTCTTCCTTTCCATTGGTTTTCATTCTTTTTGGAGGTACCTTCAATCAATATCTGATGTACTCTTCCTACATAAGATGCCATACGTCTTCTGGAAAGCTCACCCTGCAAAGCAATGACTTCCGCTAAACGTCTCTGCTTAATATCTGCCGGAATATTGTCTTCCAATTTCTTGTGAGCCGGTGTTCCCGGTCTTTCTGAATAAGCGAACATATAACCATAATCATATTCTACTTCTCTCATTAAGCTTAATGTATCCTGATGATCCTGCTCTGTTTCATTGCAGAAACCAACGATCATATCTTGTGAAAAGGCAATATCCGGAACAATAGCCTTCGCTTCTCTCACTAAATCCAGGTATTCCTGACGGGTGTGCTGCCTGTTCATCAACTGCAACATATGGTCACTTCCACTCTGTACAGGCAGGTGAACATATTTACAGATGTTATCATGTTTGGCAATCATCCTGAATACATCCAGGCTCATATCCTGAGGATTGGATGTAGAGAATCTGATTCTCATTTCAGGCACCGCTTTAGCAACAAGATCAAGTAATTGTGCAAAGTTTACAGCTGTAGCTTTCTGCATTTCAGAAGCTTTTACGAAATCTTTTTTAGGACCTCCTCCATACCAAAGATAAGAGTCTACATTTTGTCCTAACAAAGTAATTTCTTTATATCCGTTGTTCCAAAGATCTTTACATTCCTCAATAATAGAGTGCGGATCACGGCTTCTTTCTCTTCCTCTTGTAAATGGTACTACACAAAATGTACACATATTATCACAACCTCTTGTAATAGTAACAAAAGCAGTTACGCCATTTCCTCCTAAACGAACCGGATTAATATCAGCGTACGTTTCTTCCTTGGAAAGAATAACATTGATGGCATCTCTTCCGTCTTCAGTTTCTTTTAAAAGGTTAGGCAAATCTCTGTATGCATCAGGCCCTACAACCAAGTCTACCAATTGTTCTTCTTCTAAGAATTTGGTTTTCAGCCTCTCAGCCATACACCCGAGAACACCAACCGTCATATTCGGTTTTTCTTTTTTAAGATTCTTGAACTGAGAAAGACGCATTCTGACGGTTTGCTCCGCTTTTTCACGAATAGAGCATGTATTTAAAAGAATAAGGTCTGCTTCTTCTGCTTTTAGTGTAGTATTATAGCCTTGCTCATTAAGAATGGAAGCAACAATCTCGGAATCAGAGAAGTTCATCTGACAACCATAGCTTTCCAAGAATAATTTCTTAGAATTCCCTTCCTTTTCTGCAATAGCAAAAGCTTCTCCCTGTTTTGTTTCGTCTATATATTTTTCCTGCACTTTTATAAGTCTTAGATTCTTAGAATCAGATATGATGCTGATTCAAAATTAGTTTAGTTTGCAAAGATACAAAATATTGTGACAGAATGGCAGGTTAATCGAAGTTAAAACTTAAAGGCAATCTGAAAGGAGACTAATGGAAATATTTTTATCCCACATACAATTTATATTCGTTACCATCCCGCATTTTCATATTTAACCCTCTCATAGTCAAAACTGAATTCCTGGTTAAATTCATTATAAAATTTGAATTTCATAGGTATTCCATTAAAAGTAGCAGGTTCCCATTCTCCTTTTATTTTTTTTAATTCGTTGGCCATATTTCCTTTTTCTGCAGCCGTATAGTTTCCCTCAATTTGAAAATTCTCAGCTACACCTTTTTCATTCACAACGAAAGAAAGATATAGCTTTTTATCTTCATTAGCGTTAAGATTCTTTTCAATGATATTCTTTACATGACTACCAAAAACCTTCATCCCACTTTTAAATTTTGGTTTTTTATATTCATTCAACTTTGGATTCTCCTTAGAGTAATAAAGATAAAAGGGCTCAATTTGTATTTCTGCAATAGCACCAACAGGCTTACCATTTTCACTTGCAGGTTTCCACTTTTTAAGATATGGAATGAGTTTTCTACTGAATTCAAAAGCACATTTATTCTTGAAAACACTTACTGTATCCGGGTCCTTAACAAAATTAATGGACGCATCTGCATTAACCAAAATAGGAAGCAAATATTTCTCAGTACTAGGGCATGGAGAAAACTCGTTTTTTTTAATGACTTGGATCATCTCAAGTATTAATGCATCAGTACCTCCTTCATAAGGGCTTTGTCCATAAGGGTATCTTTCCAAAACCTCTTGCTGTTGTGCCTGAAGTGTCTTAAGTAAAGTAAAGCAAATTAATAAAACTATTTTTTTCACCATATGATTATTTTAAAGCTTACATATCTGCAGAAAGCGAAGAGAAATTCATTTTAAGTTTCATTTCAGATTTTACAGGTTGTCCGTTGCATACGGCAGGAGACCAGTTTTTCTTAATTCTTCTTACCACATACTGCATATCATCAAAGAAAATTTCACTGTTCAGAACTTTAGGATCCCCTGTCACGTCTATTACTTTACCGGTAGCATCAATAGTAAGCGTAAAAGTAAACTCTCCGTTTAATGTATAGAAGTCTGAATTCAAATAGGTATACATATATTTCTTAAGAATCTCTTTATAAGCTGCAGCCCCGCCTTCAAAACTTGCCGGTTTAAAATCATTACAATTTTTTATAGCAACCTGCATGAAAGGCTCTTTAATATCTATTTTTAAAAGATTCTTATTATTTTCCGTGATAAAAGAATCATCTCTGTCTTCAAGATCCTGGGCAAATGAAAAGTTTGCCATGAAAAGTCCTATAAATAATGTTATTGCTTTCATAAAATTATTATTTGTGATTATACTGCAAAATTACAATTTACAAAAAGAAAACTTCACGCCAATGTGTGAAGTTTTCTATGATTGTTATGTTAAAGTAGATTCTTAAGACAGAAACTACAATACTTCGATCTGATTTCTCAACAGGTCTTCGAATTCATCTCTTTTGCGGATCAAATGAGCCTTACCATCCAGGAATAAAACTTCTGCCGGCTTCAGCCTTGAATTAAAGTTGGAGCTCATTTCAAAACCATACGCTCCGGCATTATGGAAAGCCAGAATATCTCCTTCTCTTACCTCGTTCAGCTTTCTGTCCCATGCAAAAGTATCTGTTTCACAAATATTTCCTACCACAGTATAAATTCTTTCCGCTCCTTTTGGATTAGATAGGTTTTCAATAACGTGATAAGAATCGTAGAACATTGGACGGATCAAATGGTTAAACCCTGAGTTAACTCCCACAAAAACGGTTGCCGTAGTTTGTTTGATTACATTAGCTTTCACCAAAAGATAACCACTTTTACCTACCAAGAATTTTCCAGGTTCAAACCAAAGTTCAAACTTTCTACCATTTGTTTTGGCAAATTCCGAAAGAACTTTTTCCACTTTCTTCCCTAAAGTCTTTACGTCTGTTTCCATTTCGCTATCCTGATACGGAATTTTGAAACCACTTCCCATATCAAGATACTTCAGATTAGGGAAATGTTCAGAAAGCTCCAGCATAATATCTAGTGCCTGAATAAAAACTTCCGGATCTTTAATTTCACTTCCTGTATGCATATGAAGACCTTCCACATTTAAATTAGTGGTTTTCATCACTCTTTCAATATGACGAAGCTGGTGAATGGAGATCCCAAATTTACTGTCTATGTGTCCTGTAGATATTTTATAGTTTCCTCCCGCAAAAATATGTGGATTGATTCTTACAAAAATCGGATAGGTATTTCCGTATTTGTTTCCAAACTGTTCAAGAATAGAAATGTTATCAATATTGATGTGCACTCCATGCTGTATAGCTTCTTCTATTTCAGCCAAATCAACACAATTTGGAGTAAATAATATTTTTTCTTTTGGAAATCCAGCCTTTAAGCCAAGTTTAACTTCATTAATTGATACACAATCCAAAGATGCACCCAGGCTCTTGACATATTTCAAAATGTTTATGTTGGTTAATGCCTTTGCAGCATAAAAGAACTTTGTGTGCTTTAAAAAAGAAGATGTAAGTTTCTCGTATTGAGTTTTAATAGATTCAGTGTCGTAAACATACACCGGTGTGCCAAACTCATTGGCAATCTGTAGCAAATCTTTTGAATTCATAATTAATAAGTAAACTTCTTTTTTGTTAATAAGAAACTGCAAAGGTAGTGAGAAATTGTTTATAATTTAAAACCAATTACATAGAAGATTATTCTTATTATTTAATTTTTACAGGATAATATACTTTATATTACGTATAAAAAGCATAATATTCTGTATATTTAAACAATCTCCAATTAAAGCGCATCAGTCAAAATCACCAAATACAGTACCACAAAGCAATTCGGCATAATTGAAGAATCCCATAGCATAAGTTTGAGATTATTTTCTGTTTTTTATGATAAAAAAAGATTATTTTGGCAATGGTAATGTTTCAAAATCACCACGAAGCAAAGCCAGCTGTAATTCATTATTCAAATCAGTCGAAGATAGCGGGAGATCAATCTTTAACTTGGAAAGCTTACTTAATGTCTGAATTTGCGTAAAAAGCTCATAAAAACCATAAGAATTTACTTTTCCGTTTTCTACAATTAAAAATAGCTTCTCACCCAGTTTTCGTCCCTGTCCAAGCCAAAGCTCATTTCTTTTCTTAAAATCTATCTTTTTCCTAAAAGAATCAATTTCTTTGAAGGCTTCCTGAGTATTGATAAACTGGATGGCCTTGGAGCCTTGAGTAAAAGATCTGAATTTTAAAATTGGCTTTTCAGCTTTGTTCAGCTTATTTTTTTCAACAATATATTTATTGTTTCTGAAGTAAAGCCCGAAAGGAAGAGTTTCTCTTTTCTTTATATTTTTAGAATTCAGAATCAGTTTAGCAATAATATCTGTCCCCGTAAGCTCAAAATTGATCTGTTCCGTATTTTTTTGAATTTCTTCCCATTTCTTAGACTTGGAATTGAAAACTTTTTTAGAGAATTTATTAATGTCCTGAACATGATCACTAAACACAATTTTCCCGGCTACATCCTGAAAATAGACAAAGCCTTTTTCATTAGGAAGATCCTGAGTCAGCTCTTTGATTTTATTGATGTAGGTTTTAGCATTGGTTTCCTCATGTTGCTTTTGAATGATCTCGTTCTCCGTATCTTTTGAAATCAAAAGCTTGAAAAGTTCTAACGTTGCTCTTGCATCTCCTTCGGCTCTGTGATGGTTGGTTAAAGGAATTCCCAAAGACTTAACAAGTTTCCCTAAGGAATAACTTACTTCATCCGGAATAAGCTTCTGTGCCAAAGGAATGGTATCTAATGTATTGATTTTGAAATCATAACCAAGCCTTTTGAATGACTGGCGCAGCATTCTATAATCGAAATCAATATTATGTCCTACCAATGTAGTGTTTTCAGTAATTTCAATAACCCTACGAGCAATTTCGTGGAATTTAGGAGCAGTTTTAACCATTTTTGGAGTAATACTGGTTAATTTCTGCACAAAAGGTGTAATATCGCTTTCAGGATTCACCAGGGAAATAAACTGATCAACAATTTTTTGACCATCATACCTGTAAATAGCAATATCTATAATGCATTCTTTTCTATAACCTGCACCATTACTTTCTATATCTATTATTGAATACATCTAATTATCTGTTATACAACTAATTTTTTTTGATTAATCTTAATAATACCCGTCATCAAAAGTCCAAAAAATAAGGTTATCAAGCTAAGTACATAACCCATGCCATATGTCCAAAGCAGATCCGGATGCCCCTGCTGATATTGCCTTGCCTGAGACAGAAAAACCGCCAAGAGAATATATAAACAGATCAAAGAAATGCTTCCGCCAAAAACCTGGTAAATCCATTTTTTATTGATGAGCAAAGGCAATATTGCTAAAATAACAAAAATAATATCAAAAAAACTAAAATGCCCGTTAATACTGTCCATCACTAAATTCAGTGTAGCCAGACCAATAAAATAGAAAGATGATAGTTTTTTCATGGTTATTAAGTTTTTTTAGTAGTTTTTATCTCCTTCTTCCGCCCAAGCCGAACATTCCTAAAATGGCTTTAGCTCCCTCTCTCATTAATGTATTGGTAAATGTTCTGCCGGCTTTGCTTTGCAATACCTGCTCAAACATTCCGGGTTCTTCCTTAACTGGTTTTGTTTTTTGTGTTGGTGCAGAATTCTGAACAGCCTGTTCCATTCTATTGGCCAACATTTCATAGGCAGACTCACTGTCTACTGCCTGATCATATTTAGCAACCAATGCAGATTTGCTCGTCAGTTCCGAAACTTCGCTATCATTAAGCACATCCATTCTTGATTCAGGAGAGATCAGATAGGTGTGCACCAAAGGTGTTGGAATCCCTTTTTCATCTAAAGCCGTTACAAATGCTTCTCCGATTCCCAGATTCTGAATTAAAGAGGAAGCATCATAAAACTCTGTAGTAGGATAATTTTCCACCGCTTTTGAAATCTCCTTTTTATCTTTTGCCGTAAATCCTCTTAAGGCATGCTGAATTTTTAATCCTAGTTGGGAAAGCACATTTTCAGGGACATCACCCGGAATTTGAGTGATAAAATAAATTCCCACCCCTTTGGAACGAATCAGCTTCACCATCGTTTCAATCTGCGAAAGGAGCGCTTTGGATGATTCATCAAAAATCAGGTGAGCTTCATCAACAAACAATACCAGTTTGGGCTTTCCGCTATCCCCTTCTTCAGGAAAGGTCATATAAATTTCAGCAAAAAGTGAAAGCATGAAAGTTGAGAAAAGCTGCGGCTTATTTTGAATATCCGCAACCCTTAAAATATTCACTACTCCTTTTCCGTCCCTTGTTTGAAGTAAATCCTGAACATCAAAGCTTAATTCTCCAAAGAATCCTGCTGCCCCTTGCTGCTCTAACGCCACAATGGATCTTAAAATAGCCCCTAATGAAGCCGGTGCAATGGAACCATAATTAGCAGAAAGCTCAGCTTTTCCCTGAGGATTATCTGTTACATACTGCAAAACTTTCTTCAGATCATTAAGATCAATCAATGGCAGTCCTTTATCATCGCAATATTTGAAAACGATAGACATGATACTTTGCTGAGTATCATTCAGTTCCAGTATTTTACTTAATAAGACAGGTCCAAATTCCGTAACCGTAGCTCTTAATTTCACCCCTTTTCCTCCGGAAATACTCATCAATTCCACCGGAAAAGCCTGTGGATTATAGGGCAGTTGCGTTTTTGCGTATCTTTCCTCGATAATGGAATTCTTCTCTCCCGCTTCTGCAATGCCGGAAAAATCTCCTTTAATATCCAAAACAAGTGATGGAATTCCAGCATGGGAAAGCTGCTCGGCAAAAACCTGTAATGTCTTGGTTTTTCCTGTCCCTGTAGCTCCTGCTATAAGTCCATGTCGGTTAATTGTCTTCAAGGGAATCGTAACGTTTACCTCAGGAACAACTTCTCCATTCAGCATTCCTTTTCCCAATATAATATGTTCTCCTTTCGGAGTGTATCTTGCGTTTAGTTCTTCAATAAATTGTGCTTTGTCTGCCATTTGATTTTTTTAACCTATAAATATAAAATTTTTTATAAAATATTGACACATTAATGTAAGAATATTGGGCAGGTTCTGTTATTAATATAACCTCAAATCTTACTCCTATAAAATCCCTGGAATAAGTTTTCTACAGCTCTTTGTACAAATCAAATGTATTCAGCAATAGTATTTCTTGTGTATATGACAAAAAACAGTCTACTAATCTAGTGCGATTACACATTTTCATTTTCATGCTGATAATAAGCATTTTACACCCCTTGTTTTACATCTAAAACCACTTACTATTGACAGAAACTATCAATGAGATTTAACATTTAATTTACATTTCATGTAATACTTTGTATCTTTATCTAAAATTTTTAAAACAGAGCCAATGAAAGTTGAACAAATATATACAGGTTGTCTGGCTCAGGGCGCCTATTATATTGTATCAGAAAATGAAGCTGCCATTATAGATCCTTTAAGAGAAATAAAACCTTATCTGGATCGTCTTGAAAAGGACAATGTAACTTTAAAATATATTTTTGAAACACATTTTCACGCTGATTTTGTTTCGGGACACTTGGATTTAAGCAAAAAGACAGGAGCTCCTATTGTATATGGTCCTACTGCACAGCCTCAATTTGAAGCTATCATTGCTGAAGATGAACAGATTTTCAGTATTGGAAAGGTAAAAATAAAGGTGCTGCATACTCCTGGCCACACCATGGAGAGCACAACTTATCTTTTGATTGATGAAAATGGTGTTGAAACAGCAATTTTTACAGGAGACACCCTATTCTTAGGAGATGTCGGAAGACCGGATCTGGCTCAAAAAGCAACCAATTTAACGCAAGAAGATCTGGCTGGTATTTTATATGATAGTCTTCAAAATAAAATCATGCCTTTAGATGATAGCATCACAGTTTATCCGGCTCACGGGGCTGGTTCTGCCTGCGGAAAAAATATGCAAAAGGAGACCGTAGATATTTTGGGAAATCAGAAAAGAACCAATTATGCTCTTAATCAGCCGGATAGAGAATCTTTCATCAAGGAAGTTCTGGATGGGCTTACTGCTCCACCCAAATATTTCGGAATGAATGTAGCCATGAACAAAGGAGGCTACGAAAGTCTTGATGTAGTAATGGATAAAGGTTTAACTCCTATTCCTGTAGAAGATTTTGAAGCGTATGCGGAGGAAACCGGAGCTTTGATTCTGGACACCAGAAATGCCGCAGAATTCCATAAAGGATTTATTCCAAACTCTGTCAATATAGGATTGAAAGGTGATTTTGCCCCTTGGGTGGGAACTTTGATCGTAGATGTGAAGCATCCTATATTATTGGTTTCTGACGAAGGAACAGAGGAGGAAGTGATCACAAGATTAAGCCGTGTTGGGTTTGATCATGTGTTAGGATATTTAAAAGGCGGATTTGAAGCTTGGAAAAACGCAGACAAGGAAATTGATGAAATCAAAAGAATTTCACCCGCTGAATTTGCTGAACAATTTACCAAAAATGCAAAAGTCGTGGATGTAAGAAAACTTACAGAATACTCTGCAGAGCATATTGACAATGCCTACAATAAGCCTTTGGATACTATCAGTGACTGGATCAGCTCCATTGATGATTCAGAACATTTCTTTTTACATTGCGCAGGAGGATACAGAAGCATGATTGCCGCAAGCATCCTTAACTCACATGGAATCAGAAATTTTACTGAAATAGAAGGTGGTTTCAACGGGATCAAAAAGACGGAGAAATTTCCTACAACAGATTTCGTTTGCCAGTCTAAAACATTGTAGAATGAAAAGTAAAATTTTCAGATTCATTCTTGCTTCAGCTTTTGTATTGACTGCTTGCAAAACAGTAAGAACAGCGGAAATCCCTACAGCCAATATCAGGGAAATTGTAAATAGCTCTGATGTAACATTGGTAGATGTAAGGATCCCTGAACAATATGCTGAAGGAACCGCAAAAAATGCTATCAATATTCCTTTGGCAGAGATTCAAAATAATATTGAAAATCTTAAAGGTAAAAAAGTGGTTGTTTTCTGTAATAAAGGAATGCAAGCGGACGAGGCTTTAGAAATTTTAAAGAAAAACGGAGTGGAAGTTTATGACGGAACAACCTGGAAGAACGTAAAAGCCATTCAGGAAGAAAACAAATAAAAACCATTAGCTATGTCACAAAAATTTCAAGAGATCATTAATTCCGACAGACCTGTTTTAATAGATTTTTTCGCGACCTGGTGTCAACCATGCAAGGTTCAGTCTTCAGTGCTAAATACCGTAAAAGAAAACGTTGGCGAAGGCGCAAGGATCATTAAAGTGGATGTGGACCAATATCCAGCTTTAGCTGCACAATATGGAGTTCGTGGGGTTCCTACCTTAGCTATTTTTAAAAATGGAGAATTGCTATGGAAAGAAAGCGGTGTACATGATGTTAACACATTAACTGAGCTTTTAAAGCAATATGCATAAAATAAAGCCTGTGAAATTCACAGGCTTTTTAATTATAGTTCTATAGAAAAATGATCCCTGTCGTTTAAAAACTGGAAATGATTTCTGAAATCTTTTAATTCATTCAAATTCAATTCAGCAGTAATCAAGTTTCCATTTTTTTGAGAGATTTCTGTTCCATCCGCAAAAAAACAATGTGAGCTTTCCTGATAGAAAAGATCGTTCCCATCAGTCCCTATTCTGTTCAGACCAAAAACAAAAGATAGGTTTTCAATAGCTCGGGCTTTTAACAGATACTCCCAGGCTCCTACTCTTTTCTGAGGCCAATTGGCAACATATAAAATAGCATCATAATCATCATTATTTCTTGCAAACACCGGAAACCGCAAATCATAACAAACCTGCAACAAGAATCTAACTCCTTTGTAACTTACAATTACTCTCTCTTTTCCTGGAGTATAGACTTTATCTTCCCCTGAAAAGGAAAACAAGTGTCTCTTATTATAATAGTCAGTTTCTCCATCAGGCTGGACAAAATACATTCTGTTGTAGAATTTCCCATCTTGTTCAACCGGAGCACTTCCGCAAAAAGCAGCATTTTTGTCCTTGGATATCTTTTTCAAAAATTCCAGGGATTCCTGATTTCTATCCGAAATTTCAGAGGCGTCCATACAAAATCCTGTGGAAAACATTTCAGGTAATAAAAAAATATCCGCATCCTGGTTTTCCAGTTGCTTTTCAATCTGCTGAAAGTTCTCTGTTTTATTTTTCCAGATAATATCTAAATTAAGCCCTGTAATTTTCATAAACCTTATTCAAAATCTTCTATAAAAATAAGGTTTTTAATTGATTTCGGTTTCATTTTTGCTTCTCATTATTTTCGGATAGTAACAATAAAAATGTAAAATTTATGAAGAAATTAGTTTTTATGTTGATGGTAGTTGGCCTAGGAACTGCTGCCAATGCACAGGCATGGACAGGAAAAGGAGATCAGAAAATACAGCTGGGTCTCAATGCATGGGGATATGGAACCGGTGTTACGGGAACTTATGATTATGGGCTGAACAAGCTTTTATCAATCGGAGCCGGATTGAATGCTTATTTTGACGGCTATAAGGATAATGATAAAGACAACCGTGTTTTCGTTTTCGGGAGATTGAATTTCCATCTTCAGGAAGCATTACAGTTGCCGGAAAAATGGGATATTTACCCGGGGGTTGACTTAGGGGTTCTTGGAAAAGACTTCGGAATAGGTGCACATATTGGAGCCCGTTATTTCTTTAATGACAAAGTAGGGGTTTTTGCTGAAGTAGGAAACAACGGCAGCCTTGGTGTTTCATTCAATTTATAAGGAATATTCATAAATATGACAAAGCTTCTCGTTTCGGGAGGCTTTTTTATTTGGCATAGTTTTGATAATTGTTACCTTTGCAAATTAAAATCTAAACATATTAATGGAATTAGCAATCAAGATCTTTCAATTTATATTAAGTATCTCAATCTTAGTAATTCTTCACGAGCTTGGACATTTTTTACCAGCCAAATGGTTTAAGACAAGAGCTGAGAAGTTCTTCCTATTTTTCGATCCATGGTTTTCATTATTTTCTATGAAAAAAATCAATGGTAAATGGGAATACAAATTTTTCTCTAAAAACCTTCCGGACACAGAAACCATTGAAGTGAATGGCGAAAAGAAAGAGGTTGCTATTGATATATCCAAATTACCAGACAACGACTGGAGAAAACATCCTGAACAGACAAAATATGGTATAGGCTGGCTTCCCTTGGGTGGTTATGTGAAAATCGCCGGAATGGTAGACGAAAGCATGGACACCGAACAATTGAAAAAGCCTGCTGAACCTTGGGAATTCAGATCCAAACCAGCTTGGCAGAGATTGATCATTATGCTTGGTGGAGTTACCGTTAATTTCTTTTTAGCCTGGTTAATTTTCGGATGTCTTTCTTATTTTAATGGCGAAACTTCATTTGATACCACAAAAGTAGATGCTCCTATGCATTATACCAATATTGCCAAAGCAATGGGATTCCAGGATGGTGATAAGATATTGAAAGTAGACGGAAAAGTTCAGAATAGCCTAGATAAATTGTCATTGGATATTCTTTTGAGTGATCAGGTTACTGTATTAAGAGATGGAAAAGAAGTTACCTTCGATACGAATGATGACGGAAAAGCATTGGCCTTCAAAGATGAAAACCCTAAAGCTTTCCTTACTCCGAGATATGCACCGGTAATTGATTCTATTTTCAACCCTACAACTCTTGCAGCTGGTTTAAAAGTAGGAGATAAAGTGATTTCCGTGAATGGCCAGAAAATCAATTATTATGATGAATTCCGTAGCCTGGTTGAGAAAAACGGTGGGAAAAACCTTGCAGTAGAAGTTTCAAGAAATGGAAATATCTTACCTTTAACGATTCCTGTTTCAAAGGAAGGAGCTATTGGTATTGCTTCCTATAAACAATTGGAAAAATACGCAAAAACACAGCATTTTACGTTAGGACAGTCTATTGGCAGAGGCCTTACAAGAAGTATTGAAAGCTTAACTTATCAGGTAAAGCAATTTAAACTGATCTTCAATAAAAAAGTTCAGGGATATAAAAAAGTAGGTGGCCCCATTGCAATCGTGAAAAATATGCCGGTAGACAAAGCAAAAGATGGTAGTGTTTCTATCAACTGGACTGCATTCTGGGGTTTCACAGCAATGTTCTCAGTTTGGTTAGCATTCCTAAACCTTATTCCTATTCCTGGATTAGATGGTGGACACGTATTATTTACCCTGTGGGAAATGATTACAGGAAAACCTGTTCCGCAGAAAGTATTGGAAAATGCTCAGATGATTGGGGTTATCTTCCTGTTAGGCTTGATGTTACTGATTTTTGGAAATGATATCGTAAAATCCATCACAGGAAATTTGTAATTTTTTTTCAATTTTTTGAATAAAAAATTTGCCCGATATAAATATTCGTCCTATATTTGCACCACTTAAAACAAAGGACATTCCTCCTTAGCTCAGTTGGTTAGAGCATCTGACTGTTAATCAGAGGGTCGCTGGTTCGAGCCCAGCAGGAGGAGCCCAAAAAGACTTACAAATTTTGTAAGTCTTTTTTTGTTTATTTCATTCTCACCATGATTTTTTGCTATAATTTGATTATAAAAACTTGCTTGATATATATTTTTCGTTCTATATTTGCAGCACTTCAAAGAAAGGAAAATTCCTCCTTAGCTCAGTTGGTTAGAGCATCTGACTGTTAATCAGAGGGTCGCTGGTTCGAGCCCAGCAGGAGGAGCTAAAAGACTTACAATTTTGTAAGTCTTTTTTTTGTTAAATACACCTCCTATTTTTCAGATTAAACATTTGATTTATACTATAATAAAATACATCACGTTAATTCATTACATTTGCAGTTTTATATTCCGATAATAAAGACATTAAATTTTTATTATTTTTTTAAATAAGTGCACACTTTTTGTTTATGCTAAATGCTTGAAGAAACAAATGATGTTAAATAATAACTCTAAATACTACTATTTACTTTTTTTAATAGTTCTTTCTGGTTTTATCCAGGCTCAAAATACAGCAGCCGGAAAAATTGTTGACGACAGGACCAATAAAGAAATTAGCGGTGTAGATATTTTTATCAACGACAGTAATAAGCCGTATGCAACAACAACTTCCGGAAACTTTAGTGTCCAGTCTGATTCCATTATCTACAAATTAAAATTTGTGAGAAAAAACTACACTTTGGAAAGTGTAGATATCACCCCTGAAAATGCCAATAATTTGATCGTACAACTTTCACAAGCAAAAGTAAGCAGCATTGATGAAGTTGTGATCCACAATGAACGGCCAAAATACAAAAACAAAAAGGAAAACCCGGCTTATGCTATTATGCAGGAAGTCTGGAAAAGAAAAAGGAACAATGGCTTAGATAAATTCGATACCTATACTTATAAAGAATATGAGAAAATCCAGTTTGACGCCAATAATCTGGATAGCGCTTTTATGAAGAAGAAAATCTTCAATAAATTGGATTTCATATTTGATTATGCCGATTCTACCGCAAGAGGTAAAATGGCACTTCCTATTTTCCTGAATGAAGCCATTTATGAAAATTATGGTGAAAATAAACCGGGAAAAAAGACCAAAAAACTTTTAGTTGCACAAAAAACTTCAGGATTTCAAGATAACCAAATCGTTACGCTAACTGCTAAAAACCTGTATCGTGATATCAATATTTATGATAACACCTTAAATTATTTCGATATTGGATTTCCCAGCCCTGTAGGATCAGATGGTTTTAGCACATATGATTACAATTTGCTTGATACAATATCCGTACGTGGAGAAAACGCTTATAAAATAAGATATCAGCCTAAAAGAACGGAGGTTCTCGCTTTTCAGGGATACTTATATATAGATACGGATAATTATGCTGTTTTAGGTGCTACTCTAAAATCTACCCAGAAGATCAATATCAATTTTATCAATGGCATTTCTACCGAACTTGAATATGACAATCCTGATGAGAATACATTCTTACCGAAAAAGTTCATTACCGAGATCGAAATGACTCCTTTCTCTAAAAAGAAGACCTCAAAAAGCATTGTTGCCAAAAGAACAGTTGATTATTCAGAATACGAGTTCAATAAACCCATTGAAGCTTCTGTATTCACCAGGAAAGAAGAAGAATATGATGACAAGTTCGTGGAAAAAGATGATGCTTACTGGTTAAAAGCAAGACCTGATTCACTCTCCAAAACCGAGCAGGGAGTTTATGATATGTTAGACAAGCTTCAGCAAACCCCTAAATTCAACAGAATAGTAAAGCTGTATGAAACGCTTGGTTCAGGATATTATAATATTACAAAAGGTATAGACCTTGGCCCTATTTTTTCCATATATGGAGTAAATGAAGTAGAAGGAGACAGGATAAGATTTGGAGCAAGAACGTATTTCACTCGTAACGACCCCTGGAGAATTCAATTTTATACGGCCTATGGATTCAAAGATCAGCAGTTTAAATACGGAGCTGAAGCAAGATATATGTTCAACAGAGTAAACAGATTCATGATCGGTGCAGGAACGAGAAGAGACGTTATGCAGTTAGGAGTACAGCTTACCAATGATGACGGGATTATGGCCCGTTCATTTGCGTCGTCTACAGTGTTTGCAAGAGGAGAAAACGCTTCATTAAGCTCCGTAAATCAAACCAATGTTTTTGCGGCTATTGAGCCTTGGAAAAACTTCCAGGTCAGAGTAGACGGAACAATGCAAAGTATTAAATCAGCTAATCCTGCAGGATTTAACCTGATGTATTATAGAAATGGTGATTTAAGAAAAACAGTGAATGACTCTCACATTACTATAAGTTTGATTGCAAGACCCGGAGCAAAATTTTCTCAAACAGGTATTGACAGATATGAACATGGTACTTTAGCTCCTACCATCGTTTTAAAGTATACAAGAGGAATCGAAGGTTTATTCAATGCTGACTTTAACTACAATAAATTACAGTTTATGTTCTATAAACCAGTTTTGATAGGAAGCTGGGGTAAAACTTTAATCAATTTTGAAGCAGGTAAGAACTTTAATACAGTTCCTTTGGCATTACAGAATGTAATTCCGGGAAATCAGTCTTATAGTTTAGCGGCCAATACTTTTGCTCAGCTGAATTATTATGAATTTGTAGCCGATACTTATACCACCTTACACTTAGAGCATCATTTCAACGGGAAAATCCTTTCTTTTATCCCTTTGATCAAAAAATTGAAGTTGAGAGAAGTAGCTTTTATCAGAGGAGCCTATGGAGCACTTAGTGATGCATCAAAGGCAATCAATGTAGAAGGATTTAAATATTCCGCCCCAAGTGAGCATATTTACTACGAATATGGTTTTGGAATCGAAAATATAGGTTTTGGAAATCTTAGAATTTTCAGAGTAGATTTTAACTGGCGTGGAAATTATTTAGACAGGCCGGACATTTCCAAATTTGGGATCAAAGCCGGTTTCCAGTTTGGATTTTAAGAAAAAGAAAAGAGCGCTCTTTATTAAAGAAGCGCTTTTTATTTACCATTTAAATATTGTTACCATCTCCGCAATGGAGACTATTTGTGGAAAATATAACCCTGAACGGCTTTCCGCAGGCCAATCCACACATCAGTATCATATAAACGAATAACTTTTATAAATAGTATTCTATACATATAACAATCAAGCCTCAACATGCGTTGAGGCCCAATCTAAAAACAAATTTCTACTGTTTGTTTTTTCAATGAATAGTTAAGTTATGATTAGCAGTTACACGGAGTATCTATAACTGCATTTAGGCAATGTTGTTTCTGCCATTCGGTCCAGGTACACCAGTCTGCACACCAGCTTGCTAATGGAGGACAAGAACCCGCTCCACCGATTGACTTCAATTCTTTTTTGTTTAGTTTTTTTAGATTTTTCATAATACTTTGTTTTAATTTGCGCCTACTCTATATGCTTTTGGGCTTCCGCAATTTATTTGATGTAAAACAAATATAAAAAATATTTCACTTCGTAATGAATATTTGTGATTTTTTTCAATAAAAAAAGCTTCAACAAATGTTGAAGCTTTTTAATTTTTATGAAACGCTGATTATGCGTTTGGTTCTACAGATACGAAAGATCTGTTGTTTGCTTTTTTTCTGAAAACTACTTTACCGTCTACTAACGCAAACAAAGTGTGGTCTTTACCGATCCCAACGTTTAAACCTGGGTGGTGTTGAGTACCTCTTTGTCTAACAATAATATTTCCAGCAATAGCTTCTTGTCCTCCGAAAATCTTCACACCTAATCTTTTAGAGTGAGATTCTCTACCGTTTTTGGAACTACCAACTCCTTTCTTGTGTGCCATTTTATTATTGGATTATTTATTTATTAAGAGCTTTAAAAGTATCGATGTTCTTTACGATAGCAGCATCCACTTCTTCGTGAGTAAGAACAGTCTTTTCTAATTCAACTTTAACTGCTTTACCTAAAGTAATTAAAGTTTCTCTGTTTTCTTTAGACTGAGACAATCCGTGTTTCTTCAGGTGATAGTTCAATTCGTGATCTTCACCGAAGTTAACTGTTGCGCTGTCTGAAAGAACTTCTGTTTTAGCTTCTGCTTTTGCTGTTTCTTTTTTAGCAGCTTTCTTTGGAGCTCCTTCAAAACCTGTAATACCAGTGATTTGAATCTGAGTTAAAGATTGTCTGTGACCATTTTTCACTTTGTAACCTTTTCTTCTTTTCTTTTTGAAAACGATTACTTTATCAGCTTTTACGTGATCTAAGATTTCAGCATTAACAGTGATACCGTTTACAGCCGGGGCGCCTACAGTGATTGTACCGTTTACAGTAAGAAGAACTTTATCAAAAGAAACTGAATCTCCTTTCTCTCCTTTTAAACGGTTTACAAACAACTTCTGGTCTTGCTCAACTTTGTATTGAAGCCCTGCTATTTCTACAATTGCAAACATTGTTTATAAATTTTTAGTTATTTCGAGGTGCAAATATAATAATAATTTTCTAATTAACTAACAATCAACCCCATCTTTTTTCATAAATAAAAAATTCACTATGTTTTGAATAATTTTTCACCCTAAAGTACTCATACATAGCAGATAATTTTATAACTTCGTTTTCACCAAACCAATATTATATGAAAAACAACTTTAAATTCTGCTTATTAGCAGGGGCTATGGCTGTATTCTCACTTACAGCATGTAACGACGACCAAATGGAAGACACTGTCTTACCAGAATCACAAACGGAAACCGCCAAAATTGAACAACCAGGAGATCTTGAAAAAATCTGCGCTTATGTAGATCAATACTGGACCTCATCCTCTGTTTTAAAGACGTCATTGAAAACTACAACAGACACCAATTTCATGACCGGGCAAATGACAAAAATCGCCAGTCTTTGGGGAAGAAGCAATCCTACATTACGTTTTGTTGATGATCCTAACAATCCGGGGTCTACTTACAATGCCATTTCTTACTCCACAGGGAAAATTTATTACGGGTACGCTATCTATTATGATGCAAAATCCAAAGGTGGAGATATCGTGAATGCAATGATCTTAGCTCACGAATATGGTCATCAGTTGCAATACATTTTCAACCTCCCGTCTGTAAGTGAATCTACTGCAAGACCTAATGAACTTGAAGCAGATGGTTTTGCCGGCTATTATCTGAGAAGACCTGCCGGATACAACAAAACCAATTTCTCCGAAATTGCAGCTGCATATGAGTTTGCACAAAGTATCGGAGATTATTATACAACGGACCCTGGACATCACGGAACTCCGGCTCAAAGAAGGTCCGCCGTTCGTTTAGGCTTCCTTTTAGGGCAATACAGCCTTTCCGCTTCTGATTTTGATTATAATTTCTTCTATTACTACCAAGGAGTTCTGAACGGAACTTATAAAATGGGTAAAAACACAAGAAATCCAGAGATTGATGCTTATATGAGCCAATATATGGATGAATTAAGAAAAATTCAAACCGGAGAAATCTCTGCAGAAGAGTTTAAAAATTTATAAACATTCATTATTAACATATTTTCAAAAAGAGGTAAGCATTTGTCTTGCCTCTTTTTTATTCTATTATTCGTAAACTTTATTTACTTTTGATCATCATACTTACTAATGAACAGAGATCTCTACATAGACTTTGCTAAGGGATTAGCAACCTTATCCATTATATTCATCCATACGGCTTTCTGGTCGGGGCAATTTTATATTCCGGCAGAAGTAAGAGTTTTTTCTTTGGTTTTTGATGTGGCTTTATTTTATGCATTGAGTGGAATCACATCAGGAGCTAATATCGAAAAAACATTTTACCGGTTATTAAAATTACAGATCACTTATATGATCTTTGTAACTTTTCTATTTTTTGCAGATTACTTTTTTAAGGTATTTGGATTGAATTTTTTCTCATTAGAGTGGCTACAGAATTTCTACTCAACCTTTGGATCCAAGTATTCCACCACAAGCATTTCCACAGAACCTCAATGGCAAAATCTTGGCAATTGGTATCTCCATCAATATACCAATGCAGATACTTTCCCTGTAGTGATGGGCAGCTTCTGGTATTTAAAAGTATATTTTATCCTGACGGTTTTCGGGGTCTTGATTTTAAGATTTTTTCCAAAGCACATTAATTGGTTTATAGCTGTTTGTATTCTGCTGACTTTAATATTCAATGTATTTCCCTGGTATTATCCAACGGGGCAGGTTGGTTATGTTGCTTTTTATTTGGGAGTCTTTTTAATTGCTAACAAAATGCGGGGTAAGAAAATCCCGACAAAAATGATCCCTATCCTCTATGGGCTAGTTGCTGCAACATTGATCTGGATGTTCTGGTATTATGGAAATGATATTTTTTATAAAATCAATAGAAATAAATTCCCACCAAAGATTCCTTATATAATATGGACACTCTTTTCTCTGGTGACCTTATTTGTTTTATACAACAGATTAAAGATCTCTAAAGAAAGCTTCATTACACACATCGGAAAAAATGCCATCTTTTTCTATTTTGCACAGGGAATCAGCTCTTCATTGGTTTACTTCATAGTTGTTCCTCTTCAGGGGAAAATGCTTTGGTGGATATTAATGATCTTCATCTATATCGTCAATGTAATTTTAGCATTCTTCATTGCTGAAGGCCTTAAGAAAATAGATCATTCAGGATGGAAAATTTTAGAATTCTTACGAAAAAAGACTGCTTCTTAAAGCAGTCTTTTTTATTCTTTATTCCTGGCTCTCGTTAAAAAAGCGACAATGATAATAAGAATAGCCGCACCTGCGATAAGATAAACGGGATCGGCATACCATTCTGTTGTCGTTGTTGTTTTTGTAGATGTTGAATTTTCACTGGTTTGCGCTTCCCCCACTTTTTCTTGAGCAAATGCCATAGCGGAGAAGAAAACTGTCAATAAATAAACTATTAGTTTATTACCCTTATTTTTTAAAAGTGCAATTGTTTCCATATGTTTAATTTTTTAACTTAAAATAGTAATATCAAAAAAAATACCAGCTCTTTGCTAGATTTTAATTAATTCTTAAAAAGCGTTGCCAATCACAAATCTCAATAATGCTTCTTACTTATGACAATTTATTTTAAATTTACAGAAAATTTGTAACATGTTTAAGTTGAAACTTCCTACCGATCCAAGGTGGGCAAATATTGCAGAAGGAAACATTGAAGAAATTTTGACGGATCATGCCTGGTGTGAACAGAAAGCAGCTACTAATGCCATTGGCCTTATTACCATGCTTCCTGAATACGCTGAAATTGTCACCGAACTTCTTGCCATTGCGCAGGAGGAGCTGGACCATTTCAATCAGGTACATGAAATTATAAAAAAGAGAGGCTATACATTTGGAAGAGCAAGGAAAGATGATTATGTGAATGAGCTTGCCCGATTTATAGTTCAGGGAAGCAGAGAAGATTTAATTGTAGATAAAATGCTTTTTGCTGCTATGATTGAAGCCAGAAGCTGCGAAAGATTTAAGGTTCTTACCGAAAATATAAAGGATGAAGAACTGAAAGCTTTTTATCGTGAGCTTATGATCTCTGAAGCCAATCATTATACTACTTTCATTGGATTTGCAAGGCAGCTTGGAGATCCTGAAAAAGTAAACAAACGCTGGGAAGAATGGCTGGAATATGAAGCCAAGATTATCCAGTCTTATGGAAATAAACAAACAATACACGGATAAACCACTTGAAAAAACTGACCTTTGAAAATATTGCCAATTTTTTCCTGAAAAATTTCTTTCAGGGATTGGTTATTATTGGCCCTATTGGTCTTACGATTTTTGTCATTTGGTACGTCGTTACTTCTATTGATAATATCATTCCTTCGGTTGCCAAAGAAATTCCGGGACTCGTTTTTGTTTCCATTATCTTAATGACTGCTCTTTTAGGATATTTGGGAAATAAATTTGTTGTGGGCCGCTTCTTTTTTGACACGATGGACAGTCTTCTGGAAAGAACTCCAGGGGTAAAGCACATCTATACTCCCACCAAAGATGTAATGTCTTCATTTGTGGGTGACAAGAAGAAATTTAATGATCCTGTTTGGGTAAAAACCAATGAAAACCCTGAAATCTGGAGGATCGGATTTTTAACTCAAAAAGAAATGGCCGATGTAGAAAAACATAATTATGTAGCAGTTTATCTGCCTCATTCTTATGCTATTTCCGGATGGGTGATTATTACTGAAGAAAAAAATATCAAACCTGTGGTTGGGATGACAGCTGCTTCTGCTATGAAATTTGCAGTAAGTGGAGGTGTGGCAGGTTTCCACTCGGATGATAACATTTTCAAAGCTCCTGAATAAGTAGTTGTATTCTTATGTCGTTCTGACATTCAGCGTTTTTAATATTCTCAAAATATTATGTTAAATCAAAATCATCATACTTTGGATATTACGTTATTTACAATCTTATCTTTATTTATTAATTTAATCAACCCCAATAATTCTAATAAAATGAACAAGAATCCTCTTTTAAATTGCGATTACGAAAAAGGCGTGTGCGAAGTTCTTGAAACTCCAGCTCAGGAAACGTCTTCTGAACAATTAAAAGATCTAAGTGCTGATAAAATCCACATTATATATTATACAGACCCAATCTGCTCTTCTTGTTGGGGAATAGAACCTCAACTGAGAAAACTGAAACTTGAATATGGCGATTATGTAGATGTCGATTACAGGATGGGAGGATTACTTCCTTCTTGGGATATTTATAATTCAGGAGGAATCAGTAAGCCAAGTGATGTTGCAATACACTGGGAAGAGGTAAGCCCATACTACAAAATGCCTATAGATGGCGGTGTATGGTTGGAAGACCCGCTTAACTCATCTTATCCACCTTCTATTGCCGTTAAAGCCGCGCAAATGCAGGACAAAAACAAAGCAGTTACATTCCTGAGAATTATACGTGAAATGGTTTTCCTTGATAAACTGAACATCACGAAAATAGAACACCTTGAAAAAGCAGCTTCATTGGCAAAGCTGGATGTAGAGCAATGGAAACAGGATTATGAATCTAGCGCTCAACTGGAATTCAAAAAAGATCTTGACTTAGGAAGACAAATAGGAGTAAGAGGATTTCCTACGCTGATCTTCGTAAAAGATGACGAAATGTTGGATGTTTTGTATGGTTCAAAACCTTACGCTGACTTTGAGCACAGAGTCAAAAAAATCAATCCTGAGGCAAAGAAAAACATCTACTCTACAGAATGGGAAAAGCTGTTTTCCATTTATCCGACGCTTACTACACAGGAATTTGCAGTGCTGTCTAATATTTCTTTCGAAAAAGCTCTGGAAGCTTTACAAAACCTTACCACCGATCATAAAATAACTCGTAAAAAAGTAAAAAACGGAGATCTCTGGATCCTGAATAACCATAAATAAATAAGAATCTCTAAACACTAAAAATGAATACAGTTGCAATAATCGGTGCAGGAGTTTCCGGACTCAGCATGGCGAATTATCTGGAAAAGAACAATATAGACTATCACCTCTATGAAAGAAGAAAGAAAGATGATCTGAAAGGACATGGCTTTATTCTTCCTAAAGAAGGAATTGAATATCTTTCCAACATTATTGATATCAATGAACTTTATGAAAGAGGCAGCTTTCTTAAAAAGTATATTCATTATAATCATATTGGAGAAATTCTTTCCGAAAAAGATCTGGAAGATGTTTTTGTGGTTTCAAGAAGCTCTTTGATTGAGATTCTAAGTAAAAATATTCCTTCAGATAAGATCACCTATGAAAAAACGCTAAATCTTCAGGGATTTTCACCAGAAGGAAAAGCAGAAATACAGTTTGATGACCGTTCTGTTTTAGATGCAGATGTTATTGTAGCCTCAGACGGTTCCCGAAGCAGGATCAGGAGAAATATCTTCGAAGATGAGATCATGAAAGCCGTTTTGGAAAATGAAGTCGTTAACATTATTGAAAACGAAGAATTAGCAAGCCAGATCGAAAGTAATTTTTTAAAATTTCATCATGAAAATGGCGGCCTGACTTTCGGTGTTTTAAAGCTTTCTTCCACTAAAATATTATGGTATTGCCAGTTTGACATTACCCGTTTCTTCATCAATGAAGATTATACACCGGACTGCATCAGACAATTCATGATGGATCATTTTGGAAACTGGAATCCATTGGTTTCTTCCATTATAGAAGGGTCAAGCTATGAAAATGCTCATATCTGGAGAGTATATGAGCTTGAAAAACTGAATCCTTTCCATTATAATAATGTTGTTTTCATTGGTGACTCTGCACATCCTTTGATTCCTTTTACCAGCCAGGGTGTTACTTCCGCATTGAAAGATTCATATATCCTGACTAATCTTTTAATGGAAGAAGAAAATATACAGGATGCATTCATCAAATATGAAAACGAAAGAAAACCCGAAATTGAAACCCATATTAAAAATGGAAGAACTTTACTAGATCAATTCCTGCTGCCATTGGATCAGCAACCTAAAAATACTTTACCAATTTCTTATAAATAAAATGTTTACAAATACTGATATTAATTTCGAAGCCCTTAAAAGAAAAGCATACAACGGAAGATGGGCTACCCTGGAAGACGGAATCATTCCTCTTACAGCTGCAGACCCGGATTTCAGAATGTCCGAAGAAATAGAAAAGGGAATTATAGAGTATATCAAAGACGGATATTTAAGTTACGGTCCGTTTTCAGGTATTCCGGAGTTCAAAAAAAGTGTTGCGAAGCATTTTAATGTGGAAAAGAAAGGTAGTTTTACTCCCGATAATGTATTGGCTGTAAACAGCGCTGCTCAAGGGATGTTCTTAATTGCCAAATACGTTTTGCAACCGGGAGATGAAGCTATTATTTTTGATCCTGTGGATTTCCTCTTCAAAAAAACAGTTGATGCAGTGGGTGGAACTATCAGACTTTGCCCCGTAGACTCTAAAACAGGAGATATTGATTTTGAAATGTTGGTTTCTTTAATTTCTCCCAAAACCAAACTTATCAGCATCTGCAATCCCCACAACCCGGTAGGGAGAGTCTATTCCAAAGAAGTTTTGAAGAAAATCTCTGAGATTGCTGCTGCACATGATCTATGGGTAATGAGTGATGAGATATGGAGTGATATCGTTTATGACAATATTGAATTCAACACTTATTCATCTGTTTCCGAAGAAGCCAAAAGAAAAAGCTTTACAGTATTCGGATTTTCCAAATCTTTTGGAATTGCAGGACTGAGAATAGGGGCTGTTTTATGCAATGACCAGGAGCTTTTGGATGATTTTACTGAAAAATCGAATTTCAATTCCACAATAGAAGGGGTTTCTACATTATCACAAATTGCTGCAAGTGTAGCGATCGAGAAAGCAAAACCATGGTTTAAAGACTTTTTAACTCATTTACAGCACAACCGCGATCTTGCTTATGCGATGCTTAATAACTCAGGGATTTTAGCTCCTAATCACCCTGAAGCCACATTTGTGATTTTCCCGAAAATACAAAACGGGCTATCCAGTGATGCTTTTGCACAGCATGTATTGCAAGAAGGAAAAGTAGCCATTGTTCCGGGCTCGGAAAGATGGTTCGGAAAAGGAGCGGAAGGACACGTGAGAATATGTTTTTCAACCTCTCACGAGATCCTAAAAGAAGGTCTGCATAGAATCATTAACAGTTTTTAGACCTTTATGTTTAAAAAATTCTAATCAGATGAATTAACTATTGAAATTTTTCTGATTTATATACAATGCATACAAAAATCACATTTCTTCTCAAAGAAGTGTGATTTTTTTTATCGATTTACAATCAAAATTTAATACATTTGATATAATTAATAATCTGAAAGATTAAAAAGAGTATGAGAAACAGATGTATTGCCGCCTTTTTTCTGGGTACAGCCTCTATGTTGTATTCTCAGGAAGTAAAAGATACGATTTCAAAAGAATCTCAATTGGAGGAAGTATCTATTACGGGAAGTCGAAACAAAAAGAGAACGGTCGTCAATACTCCGGTACCTATTGATGTAATTGATATCAAGCAGGTAAGCCAATCAACCGGACAGATTGAAGTGAATCAGCTTCTTCAGTTTTCAGCGCCTTCATTCAATTCCAATAAACAATCCGGTTCAGACGGAGCGGATGCCGTGGATCCGGCAACATTAAGAGGACTTGGTCCCGATCAGACATTGTTATTATTGAACGGTAAAAGATACCATCAATCTTCTCTCATTAATCTTTTCGGAACAAAAGGAAGAGGAAATACAGGTTCAGATATGAATACCATTCCTATCGGTGCTATTAAGAGAATTGAAGTTCTTCGTGACGGAGCTTCTGCACAATATGGCTCCGATGCTATTGCAGGAGTCATTAACGTAGTTCTGAATGATCGTGACCACGGTTTTGAAGGAAATGCATTTTATGGAATGAATCTTTTCAAAAGCCCGGGTGATAATGATGTAGTTTCAGATAAGAAAGTAGATGGGATTACCTTTGATTTCAGTGGAAACTACGGAACAAAAATAGGTTCTAAAGGAGGTTTCGGAAATTTCACGGCAGAATTCGTCAATAAAGATTTTGCGATTAGAAATGCCAATCCGGAAAAGTATGAAGCTCCAAGACAACGTTTTGGGGATGCCAAATCCCAGAATTTTTATTTCTTTGGAAACATTGAAGTACCTTTATCCGATAATTTAAAATTCTATTCCCGTCCCGGATTTTCACAAAGAAATACGGATGCCTATGCATGGACAAGAAGTGCAGATGCGGATGGAAATGTTCCTGAGGTATATCCTAACGGATTTAATCCTATTCAAGATACAAGCATCACTGATTTTACATTTGACAACGGCCTGAAATTTAAAGTGGCCGACTGGGATGTTGATTTTTACAATGCTTTCGGAAGCAACCGTTTTACCTATCAGATTGAGAATACCATTAATGCTACTTTAGGAGTTAATTCCCCAAGAAGTTTTGACGCAGGAGGGCATTCATTATTACAGAATACAACGGGTTTTAATGCCACAAAAGAGTTCAAAGTACTGGAAGGATTGAATATTGCATTCGGTTCTGAGTTCAGATATGAAAAATTCAACATTATAAAAGGAGAAGAAGCATCTTACGCGATGTATGATGTTAATGGAAATGTGGTAACAGCTGATACCGACCCAAGTCTTTTGGTCATCAATCCTTTAAGTGGAGATGTAAGACCGGGTGGTTCACAAGGTTTTCCGGGATATTCACAAGAGGTTAATAAAAGCAGAAACAATTTTGCCGCCTATATTGATACGGAGCTTGATATCACTAAACAATGGATGATCAGCATAGCCGGAAGATTCGAAAATTACAATGATTTTGGAAGCACTATCAATGGGAAATTTGCGACGAGATACGCCATTACGCCTCAATTCGCTTTCAGAGGATCTGTTTCTACCGGGTTCAGGGCACCATCGCTTGCACAGAAGTATTACAGTTTACAGTTTACCAATTTCCAGGGAGGTGATTTGGTAACCATCCAGTTAGCATCTAATGACAGCAGCCTGGCAAAAGATACAGGGATCCCGGAATTAAAGCAGGAAACCTCTTTAAACGGGAGCGCCGGATTCACATTCAATACCGGAAAATTTACAGCAACTGTTGACGGATACTATATTAAAGTAAAAGACCGAATTGTATTAACGGGTAATTTTTCAAGATCGGATTTACCTCAGAATGTCCAGGATGCCTATCCATACATTGATCAGGCACAGTTTTTCTCCAATGCAATAGACACCCGTACTAAAGGTGTCGATGTCATCTTAAGTTATAGTGATAATCTGGGAAGTGGAAAATTAACAGCTACTTTAGCCGGAAACTATAATGAAATGGAGATCACCGATGTCCATACTTCTGAAAGATTAGCAGGAAAAGAAGAAATTTATCTAAGTCCCAGAGAACGTGCTTTCATCCTGGCTTCTGCTCCTAAAACAAAGATCAATTTAAATCTAAATTATAAGATCAGTAAGTTTAATGCAAATCTACAACTGGTAAGATTTGATAAAGTGACTCTTATTGGTTATGGAGGAGCAGACGATTATCAGATATACAATCCCAAAGTGACAACTGATATTTCTTTCGGATATGAATTTTCGAAGAATCTTAATCTGACGATCGGAAGTAAAAATGTATTCAACAGATATCCTACATTACAAACCAGCCATGTCTCTGATGGAAACACCGAATCGGGAGGAATCTTTGATCCTGTGCAAATGGGATTCTCAGGGAGACAGGCCTTTGCAAGACTCAATTTCAAATTTTAATATTATTTTTAAAAAGCTTCTGAAATTTTCAGAAGCTTTTTTCTTTATTTTTTTGAAATTTTATAGAACTTTCCACTGTCGGTAACGGCATACAAATTACCGTCCATTCCATCCAGAACATCCCTGAATCTTTCTTTCTGATCTGCAAGAAGACGTTCCTCTCCTACAACCTTATTATCTTTCATTACAATTCTTGCGATATGTTCTCCGCTTAAGCAACCGATCATCAGATTACCTTTCCATTCCTCTATATTTCCGGTATAAAAAGTTACCCCACTCGGTGAAATGACCGGATCCCAGTAATAAACCGGCTGCTCAGTTCCTTCTTTTTGTGTAATTCCCTGCCCTACTTTTTCACCGGAATATTCAATTCCGTAGGTCACATCTCCCCAACCGTAGTTTTTACCCGGCTGGATAAGATTGATCTCATCTCCTCCTCTTGGTCCCATTTCCACATCCCAAAGAGTTCCTTTAGGATCAATCGCCATTCCTTGCGGGTTTCTTACTCCATAAGCATAAATTTCAGGCTTATAACCGACTTTACCAATGAAAGGGTTTCCGGGCGCAGGTTTTCCATCTTTTGTTATTTTAAGGATCTTTCCTAAATAATTGTCTGTTTTCTGAGCATATACCCTGGTTACTTTATCCGATCTTTCTCCTGTGCTTACAAATAAATAACCATCTTTATCAAAAGCCAGTCTGCTTCCGTAATGCTTATCCCCGTCATAGGAAGGCTCTGCACGGAAAATAACTTTTACATCGGTTATATTCTTTAGGTCAGCTGATAGTTTTCCTTTCGCTACAGAGGTCAAATTTCCTTCACCAAAAGGTTCCGAAAAGCTGAAATAAATAATGTTATTTGTTTTGAAATCCGGATCAAGAGCTACATCCAGCATCCCGCCTTGGCCTTTGGAGTCTACTTTTGGAAATCCTGAAATTTTTGAAATCTGTTTACCATCAGTTGAGACCACATTCATATATCCTCTCTTATCCGTTATTAAAAATCTTCCGTCCGGTAAATTGATAATTCCCCAAGGTCTTCCCAAATCCGTATTCAATACTTCCACATTATAAGGAATACTCGTCTTTACTGCCTTAATCCTTGTCTGCCCTTCAAAGGCCGGTTTATAATCGGAATTAGGTTTTTGAGTCTCCACACTTCCGTCTTTACTGACTTGCTGGGCATTTGCGTTATTTTTCTGGCAAGATGTCAGAATTAGAAAAACACTTAGAGCCGAAATATAAAAATTGCTGAATCTCATAGTTTTGTGATTAGTGGTTAGCTAAAATGAATGGAAAAATAATGCCATAAAGTTGAGTAAAAGCATTTTAAGTCTCAATTTGAGACATTATTTTTTTGTAAAAGTTTATTTTACTTTAAAATCTACTTTTTGAAAATAATCTCCTGAATGGGTTTTAAATAATATTCCATTAGGGTTTCCCGAGGCTTTAGGCATAAAATTATTTAAAATCCGGGATTCTGCTTTAACGTCTATGTGATAATGAAGTCCCTTTTTGTGCTCAGGAACAATTTTCTGTTCTATTTTATTAATCACAACAGCTATAGGCTGATATTTTTCGTTTGATACAACAAATGAAACATCATAGCCCCTCTCTTCTTTATTTTGATAAATAGAATATTCTGCATCATTGATTTCAGGAAAATCTTTCAGTCTGTTCTTATGCTGACAAGAAGTAAACATTGCAGTCCACAAAAAAGATAAAACAATAATATTGTTTATGTTCCTGACTTTCATATTTTTGAATTATAAAACAAATATATGAAACTATGAAAATCTTACGCAAAATATCCCTCCTGGTTTTGAGTGTTTTTTTATTATTTTCATGCCATCGGGATGATGATGACGCCACTACAACAGATATCAATGATTTTGTTTGGAAAGGGCTCAATTCCTGGTATTATTGGAAGTCCAATGTCCCTTTATTGGCAGATCAGGCATTTTCCTCAACTTCTGAGTATAAAAATTTTCTGAATAGTAAATCCCCAGACAATCTTTTTTACAGTTTACTGTATGATTATCCTAATAAAGATCGCTATTCCTGGATTGTAGATGATGTAGATGCTCTCCTACAAGGTTTTAACGGAATTTCAAAAAGCTCAGGAATCGATTTTACATTGTATTATAAAGACAGTGGGAATTACAACGTGGCAGGAATCATTAATTATGTTGTTCCCAATTCCCCTGCTTCACAGGCAGGATTATCCAGAGGGGAGATAATTGTTGCCGTCAATGGTTCGGACCTGACTATTAATAATTACCGTCAGTTGCTCAATGATCAGTTTTCATTATCCATCGCACAAAACGTTTCCGTATCCGGAAGCGGAGTAACAACATCAGGAATATCCAAAACAGTCTCTATTACAACAGCAGTTATTGAGGAAAATCCGGTAGCTTTTTATAAAACCTACTCACATAATAATAAAACTGTCGGTTATTTGGTCTATAATGGTTTTAAATCCAATTACAATGATGAATTAAATGCTGCTTTTGCCCAGATGAAACAGGACCAGATTACAGACTTGGTATTGGATTTACGATATAACGGAGGAGGATCTGTTGAAACAGCTATTGCCTTAGGACAGATGATTACCGGACAATTTACCGGAAGCCCTTATGTAAGGACAGACTTCAACGACAAGCATAACCAATATGACAAGACTGAAAGTTTTTCAAATAAAGTCAAATTATATTCATTAGTTAACGGAAACGCTCAACAAACAGGAGAACAAACTATCAACAGTCTTAATTTAAATAGTGTATATATCCTTACATCCGGTGGAACAGCTTCTGCCAGCGAATTAACTATCGATTGCTTATCACCTTATATCAATGTTGTTACAGTGGGTGCGGAAACATATGGGAAATTTGTTGGCTCCATCACTTTATTCGATTCGCCCAAACAGGATTTCACATCATACAGTGCAAGAAACAAGGGACACAACTGGGCAATGCAACCCATAACGTTTGCTTATTTCAATTCAAATAATAGTGCTCATCCCACAAAAGGTTTTATTCCTCAATATCCGATCAATAATTATGACAATTTCGGGAATATCAAAGAGTTTGGGAACCCAAGCGATCCAGCTCTTTCCAAAGCACTTTATCTCATCACAGGACACATATTCAAAACTTCGGTTCCTCAGGTAAGTTTTAGCCGTAGCCAAAGCTTTATTGCCAACAACAAGACTTTGAAAAGATTCGAAACGGAACTCTATATTCAGGATGTAAAAAAATAAGTTCCTTTTTAATTGCGAATTATTTTAATGAATATCATCAAAAGATGGAATTTTTAATAGGATTTTAAGAATATTTTATGGTAAGAGTTCTCTTCAGGACTCTTTTTTATTTTGTAAATTTGAGATATGAATTTCAAGCTTCAATCAGAATATCAGCCTACCGGAGATCAACCTCAAGCGATTAAAAAGCTTACAGAAGGTATAGAGATCGGTGAAAAATATCAAACCTTACTAGGAGTTACCGGATCCGGTAAAACTTTTACCGTTGCGAATGTTGTACAAAATGTTCAACGTCCAACGTTGGTTTTAGCACATAATAAAACGCTGGCGGCACAGCTTTTTATGGAATTTAAAGAATTTTTTCCGGAAAATGCAGTTGAATATTTTGTAAGTTATTACGACTATTATCAACCTGAAGCCTATATTGCCACTACAGGAACTTATATTGAAAAAGATCTGAGCATCAATGAGGAAGTAGAAAAATTACGTCTTTCCGCAACTGCCAGTTTGCTTTCTGGAAGAAGGGATGTTTTGATTGTTGCATCTGTTTCCTGTATTTATGGTATTGGAAATCCTACTGAATTTCATAAATCACTGATCTCGGTCGGAATTGGTGAAAAAATCACAAGAACCGCACTTCTACACTCGCTAGTTAATGCATTATATTCCAGAACATTAAACGAGTTTCAGAGAGGAACATTCAGAGTAAAAGGAGATGTAATTGATGTTTTCCCTGCATATGCAGATAATGCTATTAGAATTCAGTTTTTTGGGGACGAAATAGAAAAAATTCAGAGTTTTGATCCTGTTTCCGGAAATGTGATGTCCAATTTTGAACAGATTCAGATTTATCCTGCTAACCTTTTCGTAACATCAAAAGAAACTTTGAATGGAGCGATCAGGTCTATTCAGGATGATTTGGTAAAACAAGTTGACTTTTTTAATTCTATTGAAAAGCCGCTGGAAGCAAAACGTTTGCAGGAAAGGACAGAACTTGACCTTGAAATGATCAAAGAGCTTGGCTACTGTTCCGGAATTGAAAATTACTCAAGGTATTTGGACGGAAGACTACCTGGCTCAAGACCATTCTGCCTGATTGATTATTTCCCGAAAGATTTTTTAATGGTAATTGACGAAAGCCATGTAACTGTTCCGCAGGTTCATGCGATGTATGGAGGTGACCGAAGCCGAAAAGAAGCCCTTGTTGAATATGGCTTCAGGCTTCCCGCAGCAATGGACAACAGACCATTGAAATTTGATGAGTTTGAAAGCATGCAGAACCAGGTAATCTATGTTTCTGCAACTCCTGCTGATTATGAGCTGGAAAAAACCGGTGGTGCCTATATTGAGCAGATCATTCGACCGACCGGACTTTTAGACCCCGTTATTGAAGTAAGGCCGACACTGAATCAAATTGATGATCTGATGGAAGAAATCCAGAAAAGAGCGGATGTTGACGAAAGAGTTTTGGTGACTACTTTAACAAAAAAAATGGCAGAAGAGCTGACTAAATATTTCACGAAATTCGGGATCAGAACAAGATATATTCACTCTGATGTTGAAACATTGGAACGTATTCAGATTATGCAGGATCTGCGTTTGGGTCTTTTCGATGTTTTAATTGGGGTCAACTTATTAAGAGAAGGTCTCGATCTCCCCGAAGTTTCATTGGTTGCAATTTTAGATGCTGATAAGGAAGGAATGCTAAGAAGCAGGAGATCAATGATTCAAACAGTTGGACGTGCAGCAAGAAATATCAACGGAAAAGCGATCATGTATGCCGATAAGATCACAAAATCCATGCAGGCAACATTAGACGAAACCGAATACCGTAGAGCCAAGCAGATGCAATATAATGAAGAGCATGGTTTGGTTCCTCAAGCGTTGAATAAAAAGATCTCTGAAAGCCTTGTAGGCAGAAGCAAAGATTTCCCGGATGAAAAATATACTCAAAAGGAAATCCTTCAAAAGGTTGCCGAAGCCAAAGCAAATTATGCCACAGAAGATATCGAAAAGATGATTGAGCAAAAGCAAAAGGAAATGGAAGCTGCTGCAAAAAATCTTGATTTTATTAAAGCGGCAAAACTAAGAGACGAGATCGCGGCATTGAAAGAATAAAGTTAATGTCTATAAAATAGTTTCGGCGGCATCTTCGATGCCGCCGAAACTATTAAAATTTATAGGTTTTATTTTTCGGTTTTTCATAGCTTACGGCTCCCCGAATAGGAATCAGAAGATCCATCAAACCATTGAGCTTTATTTCATAAATGGTGGAAAGCTGCATTCCCAATTTTCCTTTAGGCATTCCTTTACGGTGAAACCATTCCAGGTAACTTACCGGCAAATCAGCCAAAATCGTTCCTTCATATTTACCGAATGGCATGGTAACGATGCATATTTCTTTTAAAATATCCGGGTTAATTCCTTCTGTCATTTTATACTATTAAATCAATTTTTTGTTCCAGTTCGTCATTGTCATCCGGAAGTTTGAGATCCGGCGTGTCATCATCAGAAAACTCGTTTCTGTATACCTGAATAAGAAGAAGGGTCAAAGAAATCAGAATAGGCCCGAAAATAAGCCCCATAAATCCGAATAAGTTCATCCCCATGATGATTCCGAAAACTGTATTCAACGGGTGAATATCTTCTAATTTCTTCAGCAAGGTAAAACGCAGTAAATTATCTGTCAGTCCTACTACAACAATACAATAAGCCGCCAGCCCAAGTCCGTGCCCTGTATCACCCTCTGCAATCATGAAGATACAGACAGGGACATATACAATGGCAGCCCCAACTACAGGTATCATAGACGCAGCAGCCGTTAAAGCAAAAAGCAATACCGGGCTCGGTGCTCCGAAAATAAAATATCCAACCAAAGCCACAACTCCCTGTCCAATTGCCACAACCGGAATCCCGATCGCATTTGCCATGATCAGTTTTCTCATCTTTTCTCCTATTAAGGAAACATTGGCTCTTTTCAACGGTGCAGATGATGTAAGGATTCTTTCAAACAGTCTCGGTTTTTCAAGCATGAAATATAAAATAAAGTACATGGAAATTATTACTGTAAGAGTATTGAATGTACTGCTAACCGCTGTGGTTGAAAATTTCCCGACAGAATCTTTCAGCTTAGCCATATTCTCTTTGCTTAATATATCAAAGCTTGTTTTTGAATAAATATAAGAGTGTATTTTCTCAAGAAATACATTGAATTTAGTCATATAAACCTGTGCGTTTCCCAATTTATCAATTAAAAGATCCGCAATAAAATAGATTGGAAGAATCAGAATGATCAAACTGGCAAGCATGAGCAAAAGTGAGGAAAGCCAAGGTTTCCATTTTTTTTCTTCCTGCAAATAAAAATTATACTTCCGGCAAACTACATAAATTGTGATCGCCCCTAAAACAGAAGGGATGAAAAGGGCAAGATTAAAACAGATCAACCCCGCCAATATCAGAATAATAGCAAGAAGAAATACTTGTTTTATAGCAATGCTGCTTATTTGTTTGTCTTTATTTATCATTTATGAAACATTATTTGTCTTGGTTTTCCTAAAAATGCACAATAAGCAGAATACATCACGGCCATAATAAAAGGCATTGTGATAATAATCCCAATGCAGCAGGCTAAAAAGCCGCAAACACTGAGCAACCCGCCTAAAAAAGAAACTCCGAGAAAAGTTCCATAATTTTCTTTGGCGACATTGAAAGATTTACTTATTGCATCAATGACCGAAGCATTTTCAAAAAGCAAAATAGGATAACCAATAAGGAAAAACGGAAATACAAAAATGAACGGCAAACCACACATCCCAAGTGAAATTCCCAGAATAATACTCGAAATGAGGCTATAAATAAGAATATTCACAAAATTTTGGCGATAACCGATGAACAGATCTGAAAACTCAATATCATTTTTAGTATTATACTTGTTGACCATATAAATCAACCCTACATACAAAGGAGAAAGAAGGATCCACAAAACATTGGATAAAGAATAATACAATCCTACTCCCGGTGAATTCCAATATCTGAAATGAGAATAGTCTCCGTCATAATCTTTCATTTCCCTAAAGCTGTTCCAGGAGTTGAATCCCGTAATAGACTGGATAAAGAAATCTCCTATCATATAGATGATCATGGCAACAATGGCATAAAGAAAAACTCCTTTATACATTTCAAAGGCATGCGAGAGAATTGATCCCGTATTTCTTTCAGGAACAGATCCTTGCTGATCAAATTCGTTAAATTCGGACATGGTGTTTAATTTTTTAATGTATACCAAATTTAATTTTTTTTGGCAAAACAAGCATTAAACTATGCCTAAATTTAATTTTTCTCCGAAAAAATAGACTTATAAAGAGAATAAATCATTGCATTCCAAAAAGGGAAAGTGAACAATCCTCCGATAAGAAATAAAGCAAATCCAAGATATTTAAAGAAAAACGCAACCAACACGCAGACAAATATTTCTATAAAATAGACTTTCAATGCTTTGAAGTTTAAGGATATGGCTTCAAATATTCTCTTATCCATAAAAAACATCAAGGGAGCAACAAATAAGGTGACACAAACCCAGATAACAGCTAAGAATACCGTTGGAACCGTAAACCTAAAGATAAAAAACCAAAATACATAATATCCGATATATCTAAAGAAGTTAAGCCCGTTATATCCTACTAAAAGATCTCCCAGTTCCAATTTTTCATTCAGATCTATTTTCCTGAAAATCTGAAAAAAACCTAAGTTTAGAGGATAAAGAAAAGTAGTAGTCAACATGATCGCCAATGACATCTTCTGGGTATTTTCATTAGCAGAAATCTGTACCAGTTTTTCCATATAGGCCTCAGTTCCCTGTTTCATGGCCGCAATTAATTCTTGGTTTTGTTCCCAGATCCCATATTTCCCGGCAAAAACAAAGAATACTGTAAGGAAAATCCCAAAATACATGATGGAAAACATCAGTTGAAAAATCAATGTTTTATTCCAGTAGAAAAAAGCCTGCTTCAATATAAAATCTATTCCCGGTTTCTGAGGATATTTATTCTGCATTTAAAAAATTTTGTGCAAAAGTAAACATCAATATCTATTTTTGCCGAATGTTTTCAATGAATCATACAAAATTTATAGAAATGGATGAACTTTCTCTTCAGCAAGTTCCTTATTTCTTCATCATTGATTTTCTTGGGGAAAATGTAGAAATCTATAAAGAAAACGAAATTAAAAAATCCGGTTTATTAATTGATTTTCAAAGCATTTCATCACAAAAAAACAAACACGCATTAAGTAAAAAAGTAGAATGGAAATCCTATCCGGAAACACTGGAAAGCTTCAAATCCGGATTTGACCTGGTACAAAAAAACATTCGGTTGGGAAATTCCTACCTAGTTAATTATACCAGAAAAACCAGAATTGAGACCAATTTAACGCTGGAAGAAATTTTTTATCATTCTCAGGCCAAGTATAAAGTATTTTATAAAGATTTTTTTGTATTTTTTTCTCCTGAAACATTTGTAAAAATTATTGACGGAAAAATTTTTACTTATCCGATGAAAGGCACTATTGATGCCTCTTTAGAAAATGCAGCGGAAATTTTAAAGAATGACAAAAAAGAAAAAGCCGAACATTATACGGTGGTAGATTTACTCAGGAATGATCTCAGCATGGTGGCAAATGAAGTAAAAGTAGATCAGTTCCAGCACATTGATTTCATCAAAACACAGCAAAAAGATCTCTTTGCCATGAGTTCTGAAATTTCAGGAAAAATAAAACCTGAGTTTGATGGCAAAATCGGAAGCCTTATGAGAAAACTGCTTCCTGCCGGTTCTATTTTAGGAGCCCCAAAACCAAAAACGTTGGAAATCATACTGGAGGCGGAAGGGTATAACAGAGGATATTATACCGGTGTGTGTGGCTGGTTTGATGGCAAGAATCTCGATAGCTGTGTCATGATCCGTTTTATTGAAAAAGAAAATAATACGTTATATTTCAAAAGTGGAGGTGGAATTACCCATATGAGCAAACTGGAGGACGAATATCAGGAAATGAAAAATAAAATTTATGTACCAATTCATTGAAAGCATTAAAGTAGAAGATCAGGAAATTTTCCTGCTGGATTTTCATCAAAAACGCATAGACCAGACTTTCGCCCACTTTGGGAAAGAAGCAACTATTGATCTGGGAAAGGTTTTCAAAAATCTGGATCATGATGAAGACGGCCTGTTCAAACTGAGAATCGTTTACGATCTGGATAAAAGGATCAGAACACAAATGATTCCTTATGCCATTCCTGAAATACAAGATTTTCAGCTGGTTGAAAACAACAGTTTCGATTATTCCTTTAAGTTTGAAGACCGTAAGGAATTGGATAAAATGAAAATGAAATCCAAAGCCGAAGAGATCATCATTGTAAAAAACAATCATATTACAGATACCTCTTTTTCCAATCTTTTATTTCTTAAAGGAAAAGAATGGTTCACTCCGAAAACTTATCTTTTGAATGGAGTTCAGAGACAGAATCTTTTAAAGCATAAAAAGATCAAAGAAGCGGAGATCACGCTACAAAACATCAAAGACTTCTCTCATTTTCAGATCATTAATGCTTTGAATGATTTTGACGATATGTTTATTTATCCTATTGACAGAATCATCAATTTACCTGGCAATGAAGAATATCTGGACCTTTAATTTTCCTTCATAAAATTGAAGTAAGCTTTCAGGACATCCGCACTATTCTTTCCGTATGTATTCACTTCCAATATCTTAGGTTGCACATCCGGTTTGAAAAAATTATCAAGAACTCTGTCTAAAGTAGGCTCATCTTCCACTTTGATATAGGAAAAACCAAAGTGTTTTGCCAGATGCTCTGCATTTTTATGATGCTTTGTCGCAATAAACTCATCCAGTGTATTCGGATTGGCATTTCCAGGCCCTGGAATAATTTTGAAAATATTTCCTTCTCCGTTATTGAAAATGATAATTCTTACAAAAGGAGGAATATACTGATTCCACAACCCGTTGATGTCATAAAAGAAGCTCAGATCTCCCGTAATCAATAAAGTCGGATTGGCGTTTTTAATCGCAAATCCCATTGCGGTGGAAGTAGAACCGTCAATTCCGCTGGTTCCTCTGTTACAATAGATTCTTCTTTTGCCAAAATCAAACAATTGCGCATATCTGATCGCCGAACTGTTGCTGAAATGAATATTATAGTTTTCCGGTATGGTTTGTGAAGCTTTATTAAAGAAATAAAAATCCGAGAATTCAACCATATTCAGGAATTGCAGATGTTTTGCGTCTTTTTTATCCCTCAGAACATCCCAAAGATTAAAATAAGGTTTAGGTTCAAGGCTAATGAATTTCAATAATTTAGAAAAGAATACTTCCGGTTTTACCTCAATTTTCTCAGTTAAAGAAAAATAAGTATCTGGTTGCCAAACCTCATCCAGATGCCAATGCTGCTTCGGACGGGCGCTTCTCAAAAACTGCTTTACTTTTTTGGAAACTACATTTTGTCCGATGGTAATTAATAAATCCGGAGCATATTTTTTGTAATCCTCTTCTGTGAAATTAAAAATATACCGGTCTATATTCTTGAAAAATTTCTCGTGATACAGATTGGAATTAGCCTCACTTAAAACAACCACCGAATGGTTTTTAACGAGCTGTGTAAGCTGGTTTTCCAACTCCGGGCTGTAATCTTTGGTCCCCACCAAAAGTAAAATTCTTTGGGAAGTATTCCAGTCTGCAACCAGGTTGGACGGAATTTCATACTCCTTATGTTTTATGGTTTTTTCAACTGTTGGGAAAGTCGGCAATTCCGAAACCAGCTCATACAAAGGTTCTTCCAAAGGAATATTGATATGAACAGGTCCTTGCTTTTCAAAACAAAGCTCGATCGCCTTTTTGATCGTATCAAAATTAATGTCTTCTGCATTCTCCTTGCTGTCTTCTAAGAGTTGGAAATCCCCGTAAGAATGCTGATGAAAAAGATTATTCTGGCGAATGGTTTGTCCATCAAAAATATCCACATAATCTGTTGGCCTGTCCGCAGTTAATATCAAAAGAGGTACATTCTGGTAAAAAGCCTCAGTGACAGCTGGATAATAATTTGCTGCTGCAGAACCACTTGTACAGGTAATCGCTACTGGTTTTTTTTCACTCATTGCCATTCCCATTCCCACAAAAGCAGCACTTCTCTCATCCACAATACTGTAACAGTTGAAACTGTCTATTTCTGAAAAATGGATCGCTAAAGGTGCATTTCTTGATCCCGGTGAAATGACAACGTCTGAAATTCCGTACTGTTGAAGGAGATGCGCAAGTATCTGAATACTTCTCTTAGAAGAATATTTTTTCATGCAGCAAATTTAGTTTATAAATACTTAATTTTGAAACCATTCTTCCCTATAATTAATCATTTCTTTCACAATTTCAAACAGCTCAGGGAATTTACTGCTGAATTCATGCGGAGTTTCAAAGAAATGTTCCAAAATCACTGAAATAAACTCACTATTATTCGTAAAAGCATATTCTCTGAAATACTCGGAATGGTAAAGCTGAGTATAGAATTCACGATCTTTTAGAATATCCAAAATTTTTCTGTATCCTGTTTCAAAATCATTTTCTGCCACTGTCTGGGAACGAAAGTTTTTCACTTTTGAAGAAGAAAGAATGGCATGTGAGAACTCGTGAATTCCAAGATTATAATTATTGTCATCAACTTTAATTCCTTCCCAAAAATGTTTCCATGAAAACACAATGATTTTCAGGTGGGGATTAAACTCACCTAAGTGATTATCTTTGGTAATATTGGAGAAATAATAGTCCGGATACAGTAGAATTGTTTTAAAGCTTTCGATGAGATAAGTGTACATTCCAAAAGTCAATTGTATATAACAAGATGCAATCAGAATTTTCTTTTCCTCATCCACTTCCACTCCTTGTCTTCCTATAATTTTATATTGTTCCAGAAAAACAGCCACTCTGTTATCAAAGCTTTTTTGAAAATCAGGTTTCAGTCTTCTATAAAATGAATAGTTCTGTTGAATTATATTCTTTTGAGGTGCCGAAAGTTTTTTTGGAAAAAAATGGTAATGAATATATTTAGGATTTCTTGATATTTTTTTTCTTGCCTCTTCAATTCCAAAAAACAGAGCTACAAAAAAGAGCGAAAAGCCTAATTGAAAGTAACTTTTGTTAACCCAAAACCAAAACAATGAAAACGCAATTACCGCTAAAACAGTTCCTAGAGTGCTTTTGAAAAAATTTTTCATTTTATTGTAATTGCTAACAAAAATAATTTAAAAAATGTATTTTAGCAGTACATTAAATTTCTAAAAATGGACAAAATACCTAGTGTAGACCTGCGTGATTTCCTTTCGGGTGACCCGGAACGCAAACAGAAATTTGTAAATGAAATCGGAAAAGCTTATGAAGAAATTGGTTTTGTTGCTTTAAAAGGCCATTTTCTTGATGACAAATTAGTAGATGAATTGTATGGAGAGGTGAAGAACTTTTTTGAACTTCCTGTGGAAACGAAGCAAAAGTATGAGATTCCCGGAATCGGAGGACAAAGAGGTTATGTTGGTTTTGGTAAAGAAACAGCAAAAGGCTTCAAAAAAGGAGACTTAAAAGAATTTTGGCACTTCGGGCAGTATCTGTCTGATGATTCAAAATATAAATCAGAGTATCCTGACAATGTAACCGTTGAAGAACTTCCAAAGTTCAACGAAGTAGGGAAAGAAGCTTACCAGATGCTTGAAAAAACAGGACAGTATGTATTAAGAGCTTTAGCTTTACACCTTGGTTTGGATGAATTCTATTTTGATGATAAAATTGCAGAAGGGAACTCTATTTTAAGACCTATCCATTACCCCCCGATCACAGAAGAGCCGGATGATGCCGTAAGAGCAGCAGCACATGGCGACATTAATCTTATTACCCTTCTAATGGGAGCTCAGGGAAAAGGGCTTCAGGTACAAAATCATAAAGGAGAATGGATTGATGCCATTGCAGAACCGGATGAATTAATGATCAATGTAGGAGATATGTTATCAAGACATACCAACAATAAACTGAAATCTACGATTCATAGAGTGGTTAATCCGCCAAGAGAATTATGGGGAACTTCAAGATATTCTATTCCTTTCTTTATGCATCCGGTGAGCGAAATGTCTCTTAACGCACTGGAAAATTGCATAGATGAAAATAATCCGAAATTATATCCGGATACAACTGCCGGAGAATTTTTACACGAGAGATTAATAGAGCTCGGATTGATAAAAAAATAATTATAAGAAAGTATTATTAATATCAATTTTTAATCATATCTTTACTTTTGTATCACATTTTAAATTAAAACAATATGAAAAATTTAAAAAAACTAAGTAAAGGCCAGTTAAAAAGTATTTCCGGAGCAGGACTTACATTACCTCCAGAAGATTTCTGTATGTACTACTGCAATGGGGTTGTAATTTGTGCAACATGCAGTGATAAGTTTACTTGTCCGGATGACACTATGTAAATTGATATTTGTAGTCTGACATTATAAAAACCGTTCCAAAAAGGAACGGTTTTCTTTTTTAATTACCCACACAATTTCACAGGTTTTCAGTGAGAAATAACATCTGAAAATCTATGTGATCTGTGAGAAAATATTCTAATCAAACAATCTTAACTGCTGATCTTTCGCTCCGGTAAAGTTGGTTGTAGAAAGTTTTGGAAACTCATTCCCGTCAAAATACTTTTTCCTTCCGATTTTAAAAGTATTGTGAATCATTTCTGCAATATTTCCTTCTCCTTTTTGCCTGTCAAAATACCTTTTCTCCCCCAGCTTCCCTCCTCTCATGGAACGGATCAGGTTTAATACCTTCTGCGCACGATCCGGAAAAAAGGTTTCGATCCACTGTACGAAAACCGGCTCTACTGTATCATTCAATCTCACTAAGGTATATCCAAAACTTTGTGCTCCGGCTTCTGAAATGGCTTTTAAAATCGCTAGTGGCTCATCACTGTTGAGCCCGGGAATGATTGGCGCAACCATCACATTCACAGGTATTTTATTCTCTGATAGAATTTCAACAGCCTTTAATTTATTTTTAGCTGAACTCGTTCTCGGTTCCATTTTTCTTCTCAGCTCTTCATTAATGGTAGGAATGCTTAAAGAAACAGAAACCAGATTCTGTTCAGCCAGAGGTTGTAAAATATCAAGATCCCTTAAAACTAATGCATTTTTTGTCAGGACATTGACAGGATGTCTGTAATCAAGACACACTTGCAGTATTTTTCTGGTAATCTCAAATTGCCTTTCCGCAGGTTGGTAGCAATCTGTATTTCCGGACAATAAAATTGGAGCCGGTTTATAACCTCTTTTCTGGAAAAATTTCTCCAAAAGTTCCGGTGCATTTTTCTTCACCATGATCTTTCTTTCAAAATCAATTCCGGCACTATATCCCCAATATTCATGGGTGGGTCTGGCAAAACAATAGGAACAACCGTGCTCACATCCCTGATAAGGATTCATGGAATACTCCATCGGCAAATCTTCGCTTTTCACCTGATTCACAATGGTTTTCGGGAACACTTCTGTGAAAGACGTTTTTACCGTTTCGAAATCTTCATCTTCTGGTTCATAGGTATACCGGTCGAAACGATTGACCACGTTTCGCTGCGCACCTTGTCCTTTTATGAAATTTTCGTTCTGCATTTCTGATGTAAAATTAGAATGGAATAATTTGAAAATAATGAGTTTTAACACTAAAGTTTTCCACAAAAAAATCCAACCCTTTCAAAAGCGTTGGATATAACATAAATTAAATATATTTTTTTACTACTTCAGCGCATAAAATTCAACGCCATGATAATCCTCATCATAATGTTTCCCATCAAAGTGTCTGTGATAATCTGAATAACTATCACTATATTTTTTATCTTTTCTATGTAAAATTTTTTTAATTCCCAAAAAACTTAATACTGCCAAAAGACCAACTCCTCCTGCCAGTAATACTCCAACTTCTTTTTTCATATTTTGTTCGATTTATTGATAAGGCTATTGCAAAAAGCATACCTATTCCAATTTCAGCAATTATAAATTTTGTTAACATTAGCCTCTTTTTTTAAGAATTGTATAATTTCTTTCTTTGATGCAATTCCATTCATAATGGTTTAATTATTGTAGTATTTTTGCCAAAAATAATCCAATGAATAGTTCAGAAAAAATGACCACTCTTAGTCAGGTAATGGAAAAGTTATCGCAACGAGGAATTAAACGAGAATTCAGAATGAATGAATCCGGCGAAATGAAGCTTGAAAACTCCGGTAAAAATTATCTTCCTTCGGATCTAAACGTTCTCAAAACATACCGTTTTGAAGGAGATAGCAACCCGGACGACAATGTAGTGCTTTATATTGTAAAAGATCTTGATGGTAATATGGGGATGATCATTGATTCTTATGGTGCAGACAGCAATTATCCCGGACAGAATTTTGACACTTTTTTACGAGATATTCCTATTCAGGAAAGTGATGAGTTCAACTTTTAAGATATTAAAACCCGAAATTATTCTGTTTCGGGTTTTTCTTTTTTATTGAATATTCCTTTAAACAATCCTTTTTTCTTTTTTTCCTCTTTTGGAGCAGATTCTTTCTTGTTTTTTACTTCCTCTTTAAGCTCTTTTACGGATTGCTTCATATCTTTTACAGCAGAAACCGTATTTTTCACAGATTCTTCCGTTTTATCGACATTCTTTCCTATGAGGGTCTTTTTGAGTCCGCTTTCAATTCCTTTCCAGAATAAATTAAAGAAAGATTTGGTGGGATCTCGTGGAATATTTTCCACCTTTACATCTTCAGGAAGTCTTCCTGAATTGGATCGCACCACCAGATTGGCAATGGCAGTAAGTACTCCTTTCTTTTCACGATTGTTCTTATCAAGAATAGCAACTTTCAGATCTTTATGCTTAAGGTTGAATGTTCCGTTCAATCCTGCAGGATTACCCCTGAAATTGAACAGCATTTCCTGAATGGTTCCTGTTGCTGTTACATGAAGATATGGACGGATAAAAGGGTTAATTCCCTGAGCGGGAAGATTGAGCGTTCTCCCTGAAATAGTAAAGACATCTCTCTGATCCGCTACGTCAAAATTCCAGTTTACGGATAAAGGAGCAAGGTTCATGAAGGAACAATTGATCTTAATATCTACACGGGTAGGTTTTCCTTTGGTTTTTGCGGAATTCAGGTTTTTGACATTCATGTTGAAATTACTGAATGTCAGTTTTCCGGGACCTGCACTTTCAGGAGTATCTTCTTCATAGACCAGTTTAGAGTTCTTAAGATCCAGCATATTAATTGTGACCGGAAACTTGATGGAGCGGAGCATCCTTGAGTATAAAGGCTTCTCTTTCGGGTCATCTTTAGGGATTTTACTTCGGAATATAACAGCATCTGCTCCCTGGATTGTAACATTGGACGCATTAATAAACTTATTCTGAGAAAAGAGATCCCAACTTCCATCTGCTGTTACCTGATTGGCCGTCAGATCATATAAATCTCTTTCTACAGGTATCATTTTGATAAACTGTGCTCTCGAAACGAGAGGTTTCATAGCAAAATTATTGACCTGTACTTTATTTTTATTTAGCTTTAAAAGCCCGACACTCATGTGATAGAACTTTGTTTTATAGGCAAAGTTTTTTGTGGTAAGGAAATAATCTTTGATCTTCAGATCCATCCCGGTTTTATTCGCCTTTTCCAGTAATTCAATATCATTGATGGTTGCGTTCAGGTCATTAAACGCTAAAGGCTGTGCTCCTTTGTCATAAACAACATTCGAATTTTTCAGTGTCACTTTTCTTATGATAATGGGAAACTGGATACCATTCAGGTTTACTTTTTTATCTGATTTTACGGTTCCTCCTTTAATGGTTCCGTTGACATTACTTACCAAAACATCTTTAACATCCAGATTCAGTTTCTTATCAAGAAACTCCCATTTATTAATATTAAAAGCAATTTGTGCTGCTGTAAGATTCATGGATGTTTTTCCCTGTGCATCTCCATTTGGAATAATGGAAATATTTCTCATTTCTCCGCTTTTCGGATTTAATGCAATGCTTTCCGCATTGATATCCTGATGATTGGAAAAATGAATATCTTTCCCGGAAAACCGGAAATCTTTATAACCCACCGGAATCACATTCTCCATTGTTTCCTTGTCAAGCTTCAATTGATTGACATTGACATTCAGGTTTCTGGCAAAAAATAATTTATTCCCATCCGGCTTTAGGATCTGAACTGTGGCATTATTTAATCGTATATCATCCAGATTCACCTCATATGAAAATGGCTTATCCGATTTTTTCACAGCTGCATGTGTTGTATAAACGGATAGCACGGGATTCTGAAAATCTGCGTTTGCCAAAGAAACTCTGTTTTTCTTCAATACCACATCTTTAAAATCCATTTTTTGAATATCAAACTGAAATAATTTTGGCTTTTGAGGATAAAACCTTTTGAATTGCGCAAAGGTCAATAAAGGTATCAAACGGAAATTTTCCACAGACATTTGTCCATTTGAAGTGGTAATTTTATCAATTTTCAATGCATATACATTGTCCGGACGAAAGAAGAATCTTTTTCCTTTGATATCATATTTGTCAAAAACAACCGGCAATTTATTTTCTACCGATTCCTCTGTCATTTGAAGATTTTCAACAAATAAATCCAGCTGTTCTACTGAAAGAAATTTTTGTTTAGTATGTCTGAAAATATTAATGATCCCATTGTTGATCCTGATATTTTCAAACAATACCGGGTTTCTTTTTTTTCCGGTTTTATGATCAACAGGTCTGGCAAGAATAACATTTAAATTTGGACTTGCCAGTAATAAATCCGAAGAATTGATCTGTTTATTGAAAATAACATCATATATCCCAAAACGACTGATCTTCAAGGTATCAATAGTTCCCTGAAGACCAATTACATTGATATTTTGGGGATTTTTACTATTTACCGAGATCCCTGTAGAAACAATATTCCCTGTTCCGAGATCAACGTCCAGTGTTTTGTAAGAAACTTTATAATCTGTATTATTTTTTATGTAATTCGGAAGTTGAGTTTTCAGCCAGATATTTAATCCGAAGTTGGCCAATAAAAAAATTATTAACAAAACTCCCAATCCTATTAATGACTTTTTCACCCATTTCTTCATAATTTGTGATTTAGTGATTTACATTTTAAATATATGATTAATTTTTTACATCCAAACTAATCACATATCCCTCATGTCCTCTCACATTGATAAAATCGCCACCTTCAAATCCTAAATATTGTCCTTTTATGCCCGTTAATCTCCCCGTAAACTCAGGTTTTTTGTCCAGTGTAAAAGAATTTACTTTTGAAGGCTTTTCAAAAGGATAGTCGAATTTCCACAGGTTTTCTCCCTCGCTGTAGAATCTCTGAAAATCTTCCGGAAAATATTGTTTGACTTTTTGTTGGAAATCCGCCAGATCTATTTCATCTTCAAGATCATCCTGAAGCATTTTTTTCCAACTTGTTTTATCCGGAACATGCTGTTTTAGGGCAACTTCTATCATTCCTGCTTCATAACGGTTCTCCGTTCTTGCAATCGGCAAAGCAAAAGTAGCTCCCTGATCAATCCATCTTGTCGGGATCTGTGTATTTCGGGTTACTCCAACTTTTACTTCTCCTGTATAAGCTAAATAAACGGTATGAGGCTGCAGCTGTATTTCTTTTTCAATTTCCAAATCACGCTCAGCAACACCCAGATGAGCTGTAGAAAGCTCGGGACGAATAATAGTATCACTTGCATAAGGGCTTTCAAAAAAGCAGTTTTTGCAGAAACCCATTCTGTAAATGGGCTTATTTTCCCCACAGTTTACACATTGAAACCCGATATGTTTTATAGTCAATTCTTTTCCAAATAGCTCGTTCATATGGATCAGATCACCGGAAAGATTAAGGTAATATTGGATCGGCTGATCATCATAACTGGTCATTTTTAAAATTTGCCCTTCAAATTGCATGTCTATTTACTTTTTTAAGTAAATTTAATGATTATATTTTCAATAAGTAAATTTTATATTTTTGCGCTATAAAAAATCACAGATGGTTTATCTTGTAACAGGAGGAAGCGGTTTTATTGGTTCTCATTTGGTAGAACAGCTATTGAAAAATGGACATTCTGTCATAAACATTGACAACTTTGATAATTTTTATAATTATGATATAAAAATTAAAAATACCTTAGAATCTGTCAGAAAGTCTACCGATTTTGAATTTTCAGATAAGGAAACGGACATTGAAAAGCTTATTTTTCTTTCAAAATCTAACAATTATACCCTTTACTACCAAGATATCCGGGATAAAAACGGGCTTGAAAAAATCTTCAAAGCTCATCAAATCGATATGGTGATTCATTTGGCGGCTCTTGCAGGAGTCCGTCCTTCTATTGAAAGGCCTTTGGAATATGAAGAGGTGAATATCCGCGGAACCATGAATCTTTGGGAATTATGCAAAGAGCATGGCATTAAGAAATTCATTTGTGCCTCATCATCAAGTGTTTATGGAAACAACGAAAAGATTCCTTTTGCTGAAACCGATAATGTAGACAATCCTATTTCCCCTTATGCGGCAACAAAAAAGTGTGGAGAAATTCTGGGCCATGTTTATCATCAATTATATAATATTGATATGATCCAGCTTAGATTTTTCACTGTCTACGGGCCAAGGCAAAGACCTGATCTGGCGATTCACAAGTTCACAAAGCTTATTGCTGAAAATCAGGAAGTCCCTTTCTACGGGGATGGAACTACGGCAAGAGATTATACTTATATTGATGATATTATTGATGGGATTACCAAATCTATTATCTATTTAGAGAACAATTCCAACATTTATGAGATCATCAATCTTGGCGAAAGTGAAGTGATCAATTTATCCGAAATGCTTTCTACTATTGAAAGTACTCTTGACAAAACGGCCACAAAAAAAGTATTGCCGATGCAGCCCGGAGATGTGCAGAAAACCAACGCTGACATTACAAAAGCGAAGACTTTAATTGGCTACCATCCAGACACCCACTTCCAAAATGGCATAAAAAAATTTGTGGAATGGTTTTTGAGAAAATGACATCGTGAATGTGCTGGCACAGTTGGTAAGGCTGACTGTAGCACATTATCAACAAAAATTAATAAAAAGAATTGAAAATCAAGCATAAAAAAGTTTATTTTATAACCTATTTTTATACTTTTGCAAAAAATTAGAAAATTATGTACTGGACATTAGAATTAGCTTCATACTTAAGTGACGCACCTTGGCCAATGACAAAAGCAGAGCTTATTGATTATGCAATCAGAACTGGTGCACCTATGGAAGTTGTAGAAAACCTTCAGGCAATCGAAGACGAAGGAGAAATTTATGAATCCATTGAAGAAGTCTGGAGTGACTATCCAACGGATGAAGATTTCCTTTGGAACGAGGACGAATATTAAAAACTGCTAAAAGCTTTAGGCAATATGCTTAGAGCTTTTTAGATATATCATCACACATTAAGTGTAATAATTAAAAACGCTCAGAACTGAAGTTTTGGGCTTAAATCAAAATTTTATGAGTTTTTTAAACAAAGTTCTTAAAGGGTTTTTGGGAGACAAGAAAGCGCAGGACCTGAAAGAAGTAAAAAAAGTTGTAACAAAAATCAAAGCTGTTGAGCCCGCTATTCAGCAATTGTCTGATGATGGTTTGAGAGAGAAAACCGCTGAATTTAAAGAAAACATAAAATCAGCCACCAGCAAAATAACAGCGCAGATAGAACAGATAAAAGAGCAGATCAAAAACTCAACCAACGTTGATGAAAAAGAAGCTCTTTTCTCAAAGATTGAATCTCTGAAGAAAGAATCATACGAAATCGAAGAAAAAGTTCTTAGCCAAACCCTTCCTGAAGCTTTTGCCTTGGTGAAAGAAACAGCAAGAAGATGGGCTGAAAACGGAGAAATCCGTGTAAAAGCCACTGATTGGGACAAAGAATTGGCAGCAACTAAAGATTTCGTTGAAATCCAGGGAGACACAGCTGTTTGGAAAAACTCATGGGATGCAGCAGGAACTCCTGTTGTTTGGGACATGGTACATTATGATGTTCAGTTTATCGGTGGGGTTATTCTTCACAGCGGTAAAATTGCCGAGATGGCAACCGGGGAAGGTAAAACATTGGTAGGAACATTGCCTATTTTCTTAAATGCCCTTCCTGGAAGAGGTGTTCACGTCGTAACCGTGAATGACTACTTAGCAAAAAGGGACTCTGCCTGGATGGGACCTCTTTACCAATTCCACGGCATGTCAATTGATTGTATCGACAATCACCAACCGAACTCAGACGGAAGAAGAAAAGCATATAACTCAGACATCACTTATGGAACGAATAATGAATTCGGTTTCGATTACCTGAGAGACAACATGGTAACTTCACCTTCGGAACTGGTACAAAGAGAATTAAACTTTGCTATTGTGGACGAGGTAGACTCCGTATTGGTAGATGATGCAAGAACACCGTTAATTATTTCCGGACCTGTTCCTCAGGGAGACAGACAGGAATTTGATGTTCTTAAGCCTTCTATCGACAGAATTGTTGAAGTTCAGAAAAGAACTGTTTCTACGATCTTTAATGAAGCTAAGAAACTGATTGCTGCCGGAAATACAAAAGAAGGTGGATTCAAATTGCTTCAGGCTTACAGAGGTCTTCCAAAAAACAGACAATTGATCAAATTCTTGTCTGAAAGCGGAAACAGAGCGTTGCTTCAAAAAACAGAAGCTCAATACATGCAGGATAACAACCGTGATATGCCGATCGTAGATAAGGATCTGTATTTCGTGATTGATGAGAAAAACAATCAGGTTGATCTTACAGACAAAGGAATCGACTATATGTCTCAGGGGAATGAAGATCCAAATTTCTTTGTTCTTCAGGATATAGGAACTGAAATCGCTGAGCTGGAAGCTAAAAATTTATCCAAGGAAGAGGAATTTGAGGCTAAGGAGAGACTTTTCTCTGACTTTGCTGAAAAATCCGAACGTGTTCATACCATGAGCCAATTATTAAAGGCTTATACTCTATTCGAAAAGGATGATGAATATGTAGTTATTGACGGTGAAGTAAAAATCGTAGATGAGCAAACAGGGCGTATCATGGAAGGACGTCGTTACTCTGACGGTCTTCACCAGGCTATTGAAGCTAAGGAAAATGTAAAAATTGAGGCAGCAACTCAAACATTTGCCACCATTACCCTTCAGAACTATTTCCGTATGTACAATAAACTTGCGGGAATGACGGGTACTGCTGAAACTGAAGCAGGAGAACTTTGGGAGATCTACAAATTAGATGTGGTAGTAATTCCAACGAACCGTCCTATTTTAAGACATGACAGACAGGATTTAGTTTACAAAACTAACCGAGAAAAATATAATGCCGTAATTGAAGAAATTGAAAAATTAACCTCAGTAGGAAGACCTGTTCTTGTAGGTACTACTTCTGTTGAAATTTCTCAATTATTATCAAAAGCGCTTCAATTAAGAAAAATTCCACATCAGGTATTGAACGCAAAACTTCACAAGAAGGAAGCTGAAATCGTTGCAGGAGCAGGACAGCCTGGAGTGGTAACGATTGCAACCAACATGGCGGGTCGTGGTACGGATATTAAGCTTTCCAAAGAAGTGAAAGAAGCAGGTGGTTTAGCGATCATCGGTACTGAAAGGCACGATTCAAGACGTGTTGACAGACAGCTTAGAGGTAGAGCGGGACGTCAGGGAGACCCGGGAAGTTCTCAGTTCTATGTTTCTTTGGAAGATAATCTGATGCGTTTATTCGGTTCTGAAAGAATCGCGAAAATGATGGACAGAATGGGTCATAAAGAAGGAGAAGTTATTCAGCACTCCATGATCACCAAGTCTATTGAAAGAGCACAGAAGAAAGTAGAAGAAAACAACTTCGGAATCAGAAAGAGACTTCTTGAATATGATGATGTAATGAATAAGCAACGTGACGTTATTTATAAGAGAAGAAAGAATGCCTTATTCGGAGATCATTTGAAATATGACATCACGAATATGATTTTCGATGTTGCCAACTCTATTGTAGCAAAAGGGAAAGCTTCAGGAAACTTTAAAGATTTTGAATTCGATATCATCAAGAATTTCACTATGGAATCTCCAGTTTCCGAAAGTGATTTCAAAAATAAGAACATTCAGGATCTTACCAACATTCTTTTCAAAGCGGCTCAAGAAGATTATCAAATGAAACTGAACCTTTTAAAAGAAAAATCATTCCCTATTATTGAGAATGTTTATCAGAACCAAGGTTCAATGTTTAAAATGATCCAGGTTCCTTTCACAGACGGACATAAGACCATGACCATCGTTACAGATTTGAAAGAAGCTTACGAAACACATTGTGAAAGTTTGATCAACGATTTCGAAAAGAATATCACTTTAGCAATTATTGATGAGAACTGGAAGCTTCACCTGCGTGAAATGGATGATTTGAGAAGATCTTCACAAGGTGCAGTATACGAGCAGAAAGATCCGCTTGTTATCTATAAACAAGAATCTTTCCACTTATTCAGTGAGATGATCGACAAATTAAATAAAGAAATTATTTCTTTCTTGTATAAAGGAGAAATTCCTGCATAAGAAACAATAATTATGAAATATTGCCCGCTTCAACTTCGTTGAAGCGGGCTTTTTATTATTTACCGTATAATAATTATATGATAAATATCAATCATATAATTTATTTAGAATAATTAAAAACAATATATTTGCAAAAAAAAGTTTCATGAAAAATGTACTGATCTGTGCCTCTCTGTTAGGTTCTATCGTGGTTTTCTCGCAAGAAAGGGATACTATCCAATCCAATGATATTGAAGAAGTAGTTGTAAACGGAAAATATTATAAGAAGTATGTAGAGAAAGAAGGATCTTCTTCTCTTCGCTTGGATGAAGAGCTAATTAAAATTCCACAAAACATTTCAATCATTACTAACAGAGCCTTGGAAGATCAGCAGGTGACAACTTTAAGTGATGGCGTTCTTAGGAATGTTGCAGGGGCACAAAGATTGGAACACTGGGGAGATATGTACACCAGAGTGAACATGAGAGGTTCCAGAGCAGCAGCATTCATGAATGGAGTTAATGTAACTTCCAACTGGGGACCACTAAGTGAAGATATGAGCTATGTAGATCATATTGAATTCATCAAAGGCCCTTCAGGTTTCTTAATGTCCAACGGAGAACCAAGTGGTATCTATAATATCGTTACTAAAAAACCAACAGGACAATCTTTCAATGGAACAGCGAGAGTGACATTAGGAAGCTTCAATATGTACAGAGGAGAAGCTGACATTGATACAAAAATTACTGATAAAGTTTTCTTCAGGTTAAACTTAATGGCTCAAAACAAAAAAAGCTTCAGAAAGTATGAATTTAATGACAGATATATCATTAATCCATCATTAAGAGTTAACCTTTCCGACAAAACTACTTTAACTACAGAATACATCTACCAGAAAGCAAGAATGTCTGAAGTAGGTTCAGCTTATGTATTCAGCTTTGACGGATACGGAACAAAACCAGTAGATTACACTATTTCTGATCCGGGCATTGCTCCAACCAATGTAGATAATCATACAGTAAATGTAAACTTACAGCATAAATTCAACGAAAACTGGAAATTAACATTTCAATTAAGCTATATCAATGAATATACTTTGGGGAGTGATATCTGGCCAAGTTCATTTACACCGGACGGAAACATGATCAGAGCGCTTTATTTCTGGGAAGCAAGCAATGTGATGAAATTCGGGCAGGTGTTCCTAAACGGATACGCTAAAACAGGCGCTGTATCACATAAAATATTAACAGGATTAGATCTTGGTTCAAAAAAATATTTGGCAGACTGGAATCAGGGAGGAGCTTTAGATACTGCGGCTAATCCTTTTAACATTCACTCTACCACCTATACTCCGCCAAGTAATGGTTATCCTACTTTTGACGGAAGTACTCCTTTGGTACAGAGAGCTACTCCTTACGGGACAATTGAACAAAACTATACCGGCTTATATGTCCAGGATGAGCTGGGGTTCTTTGATGATGCTTTAAGAGTTACCCTTGCAGCACGTTATACTACAGTTAAAGAGAATTCTTATGGCTCCGAAGCTGAAGCAGAAAAAATCACACCTCGTTTAGGAATCAGCTATTCTATTGATGCCAACACTTCAGTGTATGGTTTATATGACCAAGCATTCGTTCCTCAAGCAGCTATTTTCAGAAATGGTGAGATCGCAAAACCAATTACCGGAAACAATTTAGAAGTTGGGGTAAAAAGAGATTGGTTTGGTGGAAAATGGAATACAACATTATCGGTTTATAATATCCTGAAGAGAAATGCAACAACAGCTGATCCCACAAATACCGCTAATGAACAATTTTCAATTGTACTTGGAAAAACAAGAGTACAAGGAGTGGAATTTGACTTAAAGGGGGAAATTACCAAAGGATTTAACGCCATCTTTAATTATGCATTCACAGAAAATAAAGTTACTGAATCTAACGATCCGACCAACAATCCGGTAGGAATGAGAGTTCCAGGGTACGCAAAACATACGGCAAACGGATGGTTGAATTATACCTTCATCAATGGACCTTTAGAAGGAGTGGGCTTAAGTTTCGGAGGAACTTATCTTGCTGACAGAAGCACATGGGCATGGGCAAGTACGAGTGCACAGATTGATATGGATGACTATGTGAAGTTTGATGCCGGTCTTTCCTGGGAGAATACTAAATTCAGAGTGGGCTTGAATGTGTTTAATGTGTTCAACAGATATTTATACTCTGGCTCTCCTTACGGTGCTTATTACTATTATCAGGCAGATGCTCCAAGAAACTGGAGATTATCATTAGGATACAAATTTTAATATTATAAAAAGAAAGTTAGCCGTTGAAGGCTAACTTTTTATCATGAGGAAGAAACATCACTATAAAAAGAAACCTTCTTTCATTAAAAAATGGTCGGCCAAACTGCATTTGTGGTTTGGTTTATCCATTGGCTTCATCATATTCATCGTTTCATTAACGGGGACCTTATATGTTTTTAAAGATGAAATACAGAATGTTTTACGCAAAGATGCTATCTATGTAAAAAAAGAAACTGTTAAAGAAAATCCTTTATCCATTGAGGTTCTCAAGGAAAAAGTAACTTTGGAGATCAATGAAAAATACCCGATAAGTTCTGTTGAAATTCCTTTGGATAAAAATAAATCTTACGAGTTTCTTTATTATGAAAAAGATAAAAAAGCCTGGAATTATTTTGATGAAGTGAAGATTAATAAACTGGTATATGTCAATCAATACACAGGAGAAATTCTGGGAATTTATAATGAAAAATATGATCTCTTCCCTATTTTAAAATCTATTCACTGGAGCCTACTTCTTAATTCCGAATGGGGAAAATATGTGGTGGGAATCCCAGTTGTGATTTTCATCTTCATGCTCATCACCGGAATTATTCTATGGTGGCCTAAAAATAAAAAAGCAAGAAAAGGGCGCTTCTGGTTCAATTGGAAAAACGTGAAGACCTGGAAGCGAAAAAACTATGACCTTCACAATGTTTTGGGATTTTATGTTTCATTTATAGCATTATTTTTAAGTCTTTCAGGGATCTATTTTGTTTATCCTTGGATAAAAAATGCCTTCAATTTTGCATTATCCAGATCAATAGACTTACCTAAAGAAAAGGAAATCAAATCTCCGGATTCACTTTCAGCAAAAAACAATTTGGTTTTTGATCTTACAGCTCAACGGACAGGTAAACTGTATTTAAAATCATCCAGTTTCAGAATTCCATTGAACGGAAAGAATAAAAAAGGAAAAGAATTAAAAAATATTCCCGTGACAGTTTATCAGAAAGAAGAAAGATTCAGTGAGAGGAATCAACTGATTTTTGATAAGTATTCCGGGAAATTATTAGCTAATAAACCTCATCAGCAATTAAACAATGCTGAAAAATATGCCAATGCTAACTATGATCTTCACACAGGATCTTATTTCGGGTTATTGGGTAAAATCATTTGGTTCATTGCCGGATTGACCTGCACTTCATTACCTGTAACCGGTTTCATGGTATGGTGGGGGAAAAGAAAAAAGGATAGAAAAATATAATGAAAAAAGCTCTTTTATCGGTAGCCTGTCTGGGAACAGTGGTTACTTATGCTCAAATTAAAGACAGTCTTCAGACTCAAGATGTAGAGGAAGTAGTATTAACGGCTTCCAGAAAAAAAGAAAATATCAAAGAAGTTCCGAGTTCTGTTACCATTGTGGGTGAAAAACAAATTCAATCGCAATTGACTGTTAACTCCGATATTACAAGCATTTTACAATATACGGTTCCGAGTTTAGCGACAAGTTCGGGACAAACTTCCAACACTGGACAAACCCTTAGAGGACGTCAGGTTTTAGTTCTTATTGATGGGATTCCACAATCTACCCCATTAAGAAACGGAGCAAGAGATTTAAGGGTGATTGATCCTTCTGTTATCGAAAGAATTGAAGTGATTAAAGGTGCTTCCTCCATTTACGGGAATGGTGCCGATGGAGGGATTATCAATTATATCACAAGAAGAAGCCAGTCCGATAAAAAGATTTCAGGTATCTCGCAGATTGGCATTACCGGGCAACCTTACGGAGAAACTTTAGGCTTTAGAGCGAGCCAGCTGTTGTCTGGAAAAATTACTAAGAATTTGGATTATGTTGCTTCATTAGCCTACGAAAGAACAGGCTATATGAAAGATGCGGACGGAGTCAATTTAAGTCCTACCTACAGTCCGGCCAAAATGGATAACTATAATGGAATGTTGAAGTTAGGATACAATATCAATGATAACCAAAGAATTGAAGCCTCATATATTGGCTATGCTTCAAAATCAGATCTGGATTTAGGCTTAAAAACAGGGAAATATGGTGTCACTCCAACTATTGGTGAAGGAAGAGGATTGAATCTGGATACAACACCGCAGGGAACGCCAAGAAATCACAACTATAAAATTAGCTACGACAATAAAAATCTGTTCTGGAACACTTCACTGAATGTGAACCTTTATTACCAGGATTTCAGAACGGTATATGGATACAGTGATACATTCTTCAACGGAGGCCAATCCAATGTCATTTCCAAGAAAAAAGGAGCACGATTGAATTTTGACACCCAATTGTGGAATGCCCAAAACTCACAGGGTGAAGTGATCTATGGAGCGGATATTCTTAATGATCAAACTGTTCAAAAGCTCGAAGACGGCCGTTACTGGACTCCTGATATGGATATGACCAATATTGCTCCTTTCCTTTTGGTTAAGATTGATTTATTGCAAAAATTAACTATTAAAGGGGGACTCCGTTATGAAAATATGAAAGTGAAAGTAGGTGACTTCAATACCCTTTCCACTCTTAAAGCGGACGGAACATTCACTAAAAGTATTTTTGTAAAAGGTGGCGATCTTGAATACAATGCACTGGTAGGAAATATTGGAATCCGTTATAACTTCGAGCCTTATATCAATTTATTCGGAAGCTTTTCTCAGGCCTATTCCATCAATGAGTTAGGAAGAATTTTAAGAACTTCCACTTCTGATACCATCACAAACCTTGAAACGAAGCCGATTATTGTTAATAATTATGAATTAGGGGCAACAGGGCAAATCGCGAAATGGCTGAACTATGAGGTAACTTCTTATGTGAGTACATCAAAGTTAGGAGCTACATTCATTCAAAGCCCGGACAGAGCATTAACGATTCAAAGAGCTCCTGAAGTAGTTTATGGAGTGGAAGGATATTTACACTTTACCCCGGAAAAATGGATCAATTTCGGAGGAAGCTACAGCTGGATGGAAGGTATTACTTCATTGAAAGACGATGGCGATTATTCTGCAAAGATTAATAACAGCCGAATTTCTGCTCCGAAAGTTCTTGCTTATGTTCAGGTAAAACCTATCTCTTCATTATCCGTAGGATTGGATATGCTTCATGCTTTCAAACAGGATAGATTTGATCCTAATGCCAAAGGATTATATGTATATGGTGAAGGTGAAGTTCCCGCTTATACTGTATTCAATTTCAAATCAACCTATGAGGTAAATACAAACTGGAGACTTTCTTTAGGTGTTGAAAATGTATTCAATAAAATGTATCAGCCCGCTATTGCATGGTGGGCCGCAAGAGACAGCGATTTCACCAATTCGTTAGGAATGAGAGGAACATTCATGATTGAATATAAATTTTAATAAGTCTAAATAAAATTAAAACTTATCTTTGCAACACTTTAAAATCGCATGAAAAAAAAACATCATCATAAAAAGAAACCAAGCCTTTTTAAAAAATGGACCGGAAAGCTTCATTTATGGTTTGGGTTAGGCATTGGTTTTTTAATTTTCATTATCTCTATTACAGGAGCATTATATGTTTTCAAAGATGAAGTTGAAAATTTTACCCGAAAAGATGTTATCTATCATCATGAACAAAATATAGACCAGAAACAGATTCTTCCCATCCGCGTTTTGGAAAGATCTGTTGCGGAACAGGTAAAAGAAAAATATCCCATCCATTGGGTAAATATTCCCATTGATAAAAAGATGTCCTACATGTTCTATTGGTATGAGCATGACACAACAGCCTGGAATTATTTTGATGAATTCCCGATTTACAAAGTTGCCTATGTAAACCCCTATAACGGAAAAGTTCTGAGAACATACGATGAAAAGAACGGTTTCTTCAATATTGTAAAAATGATCCATTGGAGCTATCTTTTAAAACAGGAATGGGGAACCTATGTTGTTGGAATTCCTGTCATCATCTTTATTATCATGCTGATTTCAGGAATCGTTTTATGGTGGCCTAAAAATAAAGCGGCGAGAAAGCAGCGCTTCTCATTCAAATGGGAAAATGTTAAAAGCTGGAAAAGAAAGAATTACGATTTGCATAATGTCTTAGGATTTTATGCTTCTATTTTTGCTTTGATCTTTTCGATTACCGGCTTATTCTATGCCTTCTTCGTGGTTCAGGCTATGATTTATTATCTTTTTTCAGGAGGAAATACTGTTTATCCGGATTTCTCTCACATTAAAACAAAGGCACCAATAGAGTTAAGAACAGAGACCACGTTAGACAAAATCATCAATACTGTAAAAGAAAAATACCCGGATTCCTATGGATTTTCCGTAGACCTTGGTCATGAACATATGGATGATCATGAGCATCCTAATTTTGAAATTTTTGTAAAGCATCTTTCCTACTCTTATCATAAAAACAGCAGTCTTATCTTCGATGAAAATTCAGGAGAATTACTTCATACCCATGATCCGAAGGACAAAAATTTCGGAGAGAAAACAGTGGCAGCCAACTATGATATACACGTTGGAGCCATTTTAGGACTCCCTACAAAGATCATTGCATTCATTGTGAGCCTCATATGTGCATCTTTACCTGTCACCGGTTTCATGATATGGTGGGGAAGAAGAAAAAAGAAAACTGTAAAAACGGCATAAAACTTTTTTTAATAAAAATTGAGTTAATAATTTATTAATACAATCTTTTTTATAATTTTAACCCTTTAGAATTTAAGAAATAGAAATGTCATTAGTAGATTTGTCAAAACAGGTTGCATTAGGTATTGATATCGGTGGAACCAATACTAAATTCGGATTAGTTAACCACAGAGGAGAAATTTTAGTTAAAGGTTCCATACCCACTGACGAATTTGATACCCCTGAAGCCTTTATTGATGCTCTTTACAATAAAATTCAGCCTTTGGCCGATGAATATTGTGAGGGTAAAGAGTTTGAAGGAATTGGAGTAGGTGCACCCAATGCCAATTATTACAGAGGTACTATTGAGCAAGCACCCAATCTGCCGTGGAAAGGTGTTATCAACTTTGCCGATATGATGACAAAAAAGTTCGGAAAGCCCTGCAAAATGACCAATGATGCCAACGCAGCCGCACTTGGAGAAATGATGTATGGAGCCGCAAGAGGCATGAAGGATTTCATCATGATCACTTTAGGAACCGGCGTCGGAAGCGGAATTATTGCAGGTGGACATTTGATTTACGGACATGACGGATTTGCCGGGGAACTAGGACACACTATTGTAAAACCGGGAGGTAGAAAACATTGGAGTACCGGTTCAGAAGGAAGTTTAGAAGCCTATGCATCTGCAACGGGAATTTCTATTACTGCCAAAAAAATGAGGGCTGAATTCCCGGATTCAATGCTTAATCAATATCCGGAAGAAGAAATAGATTCCAAAACCGTTTTTGAATGTGCGAAAAAAGGAGACCCGACTGCTATTGAAGTTTTCAGATATACCGGACAAAAATTAGGAGAGGCATTGGCGAATTTCGTTATGTTTTCTTCACCGGAAGCTATTCTTCTATTTGGTGGAGTGATTAAATCCGGAGATTTCATTTTAAAACCTGCCAAACTACATATGGAAAGAAACCTTCTTCCGATCTTCAGAAACAAAGTGAAACTGGTATTCAGTGAACTTGACGAAGCGGATGCAGCCATCCTTGGAGCCAGTGCTTTAGTTTGGGAAAAATAGAAATTTATACACAAATATAAACCCGACACATCATTGCATCAATGGTGTGTTTTTTGTTGTGAAGCAGAGAATCAATCATATAAAAATGAAAAAGTTTTTCTTACTTTTGATTGGCTTTTTTCATCATTCTCTGCAATAGTTAGAATAAGAAAAGCAATAAATAAAATAATCAACCAAAAATGGATAACAATAATTTAGAGCAAATTACCTTCGGTGGCGGATGCTTTTGGTGCGTAGAAAGCTGCTTCAACATGCTGAAAGGAGTGAAGTCTGCTATTTCAGGATATTCCGGAGGACACAAAGATAATCCCACTTATGAGGAAGTTTGTACAGGAGAAACCGGTCATGCGGAAGTGGTACAGATTACTTATGACCCGGCAATGATTTCTTACGAACAATTAATGGATGTTTTCTTTTTCCTTCATGATCCTACCCAATTAAACAGACAGGGCAATGACATCGGAACGCAGTACCGTTCGGTCATTTATTATAAAGATGACGCGGAAAAAGCAAAAGCTGCAGAAGCAATTGAAGTGTCTAAACAATCTGGAAGATGGCAGGGAACTTATGTGACAGAACTTACGAAATTCGACAAATTCTGGCCAGCTGAGCAATATCACCAAGGTTATTACAATGAAAACCCGACACAGCCTTATTGCAGCGCTGTGGTAGGCCCGAAAATCCAGAAGTTCAAAAAGCATTTCGGAGAATTGGGTATGCTGAATGAGGAATAATCTGATAAAAATATGTACAATGTATCAAACCTTGAAGGTTTGTTTAGATAAACAGATTTAGAAGATAAATAAAAAATAAAAGCGAAGAGAAAAAATCCCTTCGCTTTTATTTACGCAAAATAATTATTGATATGAAGAAACTAATATCCTGGATTTTGTGAGAATTCTTTTGATGCATCAAGCGTTGCCTGAGGAATCGGGAAAATTCTTCTGTAAGGTTGGGAAGCTGGTTTCGCAGTTCCGGGAAGGTCAAATTTTCCGAATCTGATCATTGCTTTTCTTCTGTACATTTCCCAATACAATTCATATCCGGATTCTTTATAGAGAGTATTGGCATCCAAAGAAGTAATTGCTACCCCCGGAGCATTGTTGAATAAAGCCTCGCGGGTTCTGCTTGTCCTCAATATATTTACATCAGCTAATGCAGCCGCTACATTTCCGCTTCTGAAATACGCTTCTGCTCTCATCATATAAATTGTTCCTAATCTATACAAAGGAACATCCATTCCGCTTGTTCCGTTGTTTCCATAACCCGGGTCAAATTCAAATTTGAAGTTTCTTACCCCTCTGTTGATCTGCGCTTGGGTAAATACCGATTCTGCAGGATTATCAAAATTCAGTTCAGGGGTGAAGTCAGCTGCAAGTGTAGTATTTTTCTCTGTGAATAATTTATATACCTTAATTCTTCCGTCGGCAGTTAAATCAAAATTACCATTGGCAAGAATTTTAGGCCCGTATTGCTGACCCACCTGTAACCCTCTATTGAAATGAAACCAAGGTTTTCCTGTTCCCTCCACTTTACTTGTAGATGGTACACTTAGATCTGTTCCGTCATTTTTAAACCATGTTCCGTCATCATATTGATAATACCTGTGGAAACGAGGATCACTAAAATTCCCGTTCCATGAATAATAAAATTCAGGAGTGATGCAGGATGCATTTGTTCCTCTGTTGTCAGGAGACGGTTTCTGAATTCTTTCCATCGACATATAGGCTAAATCATTATCCGCATTTCTATTGGAATTCTTCTTCTGAACAATAGTAAAGATCATTTCCTTACTTGTATCATTATTAATATCAAAATTGTGGAAATAATTGGATTCTAAACTGAAAAGTCCTCCATTAATCAATAAGTTTGAATATTGAATAACTTTATCCATATCCGTTCCGCCACCATTTACAGCCTGTTCCGTGAAATTGAATGTACTTGCAGTTTTGTTCTTTAAAACTGCTCTGTTCAGGTACATATCTGCCAGTAAAGCATAAGCTGCTTGCTTTGTAAATCTTCCGGCGTGTGTATTTTGGGTTTTAATATCGGCAAGATTAGGAATAAGTCCTTCCACTTCTGTAATTAAGGCATCAATGGTAGTTTCCGCTTTTTTTACTTCAATCGGGGCATTGATATTATTCGGATCTCTGTAAGGAGCCTGCCCAAATAAATCGATCGTTGTATAAGTATAATAAGCCAATAATCCTTTCGCCTCCGCCAAAAATAAATTTTTGTTGTTGATGGTGCTTTTATCGATACTTCCGATGGCTGTTAAAGATTTTGTAATTCCCAGATTCAATTGGTTCCAGGTAGTTTTTACAACGTCACTATTGGCATCCCATGTGAATTCGTGCATGGCTCTCCATTTTCCACCATCTCCCCAGTCACTTCCTCTTGTCGGCAACATTGCTTCGTCAGTAGAATACTCCTGTAGTGCAAAAACACTTCCATGATCGACAAAAGTTCCGTCGCCAAGCTGTCCGTAAGCTGCAGCAAGGGCTGCTTCAGGATCTGCGTTTTCAGAGCCTAATACCTCATCAATTACTCTTTCATCCAGATTTGTACAGCCAATTAAAGCCAAAGCAAAAAAGGGTAGAAAGATTTTAATACTATTTAAAAAATTAGATTTCATGATTTAACTTAAATTAAAATTTAACAGTTGCTCCCAAAATGAAGGTTTTTGCAGACGGATACGTCGTATAATCAATTCCCAGAGACTGGTTTCCTCCTACCTGTTTGTTGGTATCTACAAGAGGATCATAACCGGAATAGCTGGTAATTGTAAATAAATTCTGAGCACTCACATAAAGATTGATGCTTCTCAAAAATTTCAGCTGATTGATATCGAAAGTATATCCTAGCCTTACATTATTCAACCGGATAAAGTCTGATTTTTCAAGATACAGAGTAGATAATTGAGGCTGATTAGTGAAGCTTGCTCCTGATTCATAAAAGTTCTTTAAAACATTTCTGTCTGATGCTAAGTTGTTGATATTTAAATCTAAAGCTGTATTATTTACCAAGTAACCTCCTGTTTGTCCGATGAATGAAAATGCAAAATCAAATTTTTTGTATTTCATATAAGAATTGATCCCAAAAGTGAAGTTAGGAATCGCTCCTTCGAAAATTTTCCTGTCTTTCGGCCCGATCTTTCCATCTCCGTCTACATCTTCGTAAATATATTTTCCGTTGGCGTCAATGCCCAAATAATTTAACATAAAGAAAGATCCTGCTTCATAACCGTTTCTGTAAATATTCGCTGTAACTCCTGAAAGTCCTGGCCCTGAAACCTCTCCCGAATAAATCTCTGAAACCGGAAGATCTTTCACCACATTATTTACTGTCGCTCCATTTATGTCAAGATTCCACGTGAAATTTTCATTTTTTATAATTTCTGACCCTAATGAGAATTCAAATCCTTTATTTACGATTTGCGCATCAACATTTTTCCAGATTGTACTTGTTGGGCTTAGTGCACCTGAAGGAATATTTAAAATAGGATCTTTTGTTGTTTTGTTGTAATATTCCAGTGAACCATACAATTTATTTTTCCATAAGCTGAAATCCGTACCGATATTCGTTTGCTCCACAACTTCCCATTTCAGATCCGGATTGGCTGTTCTGTTTACCGTAACCCCATTGATCAGATTTAAATTATCATATAAATAATATCCTGAACCCTGGGATAACGAGTAACTTGCCTGTGTAATTTTGTTCGGAACCTCCTGGTTTCCAGTTTGTCCCCAGCTTCCTCTTAATTTTAATTCATTAATAATATTTGAATCTTTTAAGAAATTTTCATTTGAAATCGTCCAGCCGACAGCTACAGAAGGGAAATACCCGTATTTGTTATTCAGCCCGAAACGCGTAGAACCATCGGCTCTTAATGACGCTGTTAATAAATATTTTTTATCAAAATTATAATTTACCCTCCCGAAATAGGATTGCAATTCGTTTTCCTGAGCATAACCCGCTCCCGGAATAAATGCTTCTCCCGAATATCCAGGATTGATTTCCGGTGGAACTCCAGTTCCTTGTCCAACGAAGTTTCTCACTCCGAAATAAGTTCCTGAAAACTTGAATTTCTGATATGAGAAGCCTGCCAGTAAATTGAATCCGTGCTTATTTACATTAAAATCATAAGTTAAATAATGTTCCAGCAATACGTTTAGAGATTCAAGGTTTGCCTGTGTGTAGGCTCCTTTCGGAGTTCTGTCTGTAATGTTCGGATACATCGTTGTGTTTCTCTCCGACATTGTTTTATCAATCCCCAAATTGAATTTATAATTCAGTCCCGGTAAGATTCTTAGTGTGGCTTCGGTATTTCCCAACACTCTGAATGTATTGGTTTTATCATTATAAACACTCAATAAATATAACGGATTGTAGTGAGCGTTCATATTAAAGTTCGTATACATACCGTTTTCATCATATACGGAACGTGTAGGATTCGCCATTAAGGCATGGATAATCACCTGTCCGTCAGATCCAGCGTTGGCACCATTTGGAATCCCGGTTTCCTTGATATCACTTGCTGTAAGATTTAGTTTAATCTTTAATCTTTTGTTATCGAAGAAAGATTCTTCTGCATTCAGGCGGGCTGTTGTTCTTCGGAAATTGCTGTTCAGTACGATACCATCCTGATCCATATGAGCAATTGATGCAAAATAATTTCCAGTTTCCGTAGATTTTGAGAATGAAACCGAATGATTTGATGAAACTGCATTTCTGTAAATTTCATCCTGCCAATCAGTATTTCCGCCATGATCGTAAGATTTGTCTATTCCTGCAGCTCTGTATTCATCTGCAGTTAATAAATCTAATTTTTTAATCACAGAGGAAAAACCCAAATATGTATCATACGTAAACATCGGCTCTCCCCTTTTTCCTCTTTTTGTCGTTACCAAAACCACCCCATTGGAACCTCTCGCTCCATAGATTGCAGCTGCAGAAGCATCCTTTAAAACAGTGATGGATTCAATATCACTTGTATTTAAAAAATTTAATGGATTTTTTGCCTGAGCATTTCCTAAACCAATATTCGGACCTGTTGCACTTACCGCATCATTGCTTAACGGAACACCGTCGACAACAAATAATGGAGTACTTCCGCTTCTGATGGAACCAATTCCCCTGATCGAAACATTCACCCCGGCTCCCGGTTCACCGCTCGACTGAACGATACGGACGCCCGCGATTTTCCCCTGCATTAGGTTATCAACAGAGATATTCATTCCTTCTTTGAAATTTTCAGTTTTCAACTGACTTACAGCCCCCGTTAAATCAGATTTTTTCTGAGAACCATACCCAACCAAAGTTACTTCTTCGATGGAAGTTGTTTCTTTTTTAGACGTAAGACTAACAGAAACTGATGTGCCTGAAATTTTCACCATCTGTTCTGTATATCCGTCATAAGAAACAGATAAGGTTTGTCCGATATTTGCCGAAATACTGAAATTCCCCGCCGCATCCGAAGTAGCAGTTTCACCCGTTTCTACAACCGTGATTTTTGCGCCTTCTACCGGTTTGCCTTCCTGATCCTGAACAACACCCGTGATCGTTTCATTCACCTGTGAAAATACAGGATGGCTCATTGTAAGACCTTCAGCATTAACCTGGTTTGCCACCAAAAATATTAATGCTATAGGAATTAGCTTTTTAAACTTAAAAAAATTAATTTTGTGGTACATATCATTAAGTAAAGTAATTGCAAGATGTTACATTGCTTAATAAAAAGCCGCTGTTGTTCCCGCAACAGTGGTTTTCATTTTAAGCCATCGTTAGTTTTTATTTCGGCATACAAAGTAAAAGGATCTACCACAAAATCGTTTTAACAGAGTATTATCTTAAAGTCAATAAAATATAAATATCCCAAAATGAGAAAATATCAACATATTAAATATCAATCATTTAAAAAATAGCATTTTTAAGATGTTACGCAATCTTAAAAAACACTTAACATAATATATAACCAGCCTGAAAAGATGAGTGCTTAATTTCGTCGTTACAAAAATTGATGCAATGAAAAAGGCAGTTGTACTAGGTTTATTTTTATCTTCATTAAACCTTTTCCGGTCGCAATCACAAAATTTAAACAATTTAAAGATCAATGAAATTCAGGTGATCGGTTCGCACAATTCTTATAAAAAGGCGATTCTTCCTGAAGTTTACAGTTATTTATCCCAAAAAGATTCGATGAATTTTCTTCCGAGGATCCAATACGAACACATCCCAATACCTCAACAACTGGATCTGGGATTAAGAAACCTTGAAATTGATGTTTATGCAGACAGTAAAGGCGGAAAATATGCCCATCCTAAAATTCTGGATCTGGTAAAAACATCCCAGCCTTTCGATCCTGAAGGAAAAATGAAAGAACCGGGTTATAAAATGATCCATATTACGGATATTGATTATCAGACTTGGTACTACACATTGGAAGATTGCCTGAAAGATCTGAAAAAATGGTCTGATGCCCACCCCGATCATGATCCTATTTTTATTACCCTTGAACCGAAAGACGGAAAAGCCAACCGATTCGGGACAGAGCCTGAACATTATACTTCAAAACTTTTTGATGATCTCGATAATGAGCTGAAAAAATATTTAGGGAAAAATAAAATCATCACTCCGGATGATATTCGCGGTTCTTACAAAACATTGAATGAAGCCGTTTTAAACAAAAACTGGCCAAAAGTGAAAGATGCCAAAGGAAAATTCCTGTTTGTACTTGATAACAATAGTGAAAACAGAGACTTGTATATGAAAGATCATCCATCTTTAAAAGGAAGAATGATTTTTACAAATTCAACGCCAGGAACTCCTGAGTCTGCAGTATTATTTATGAATGATCCAAGTCCGAAAATTGCCGAATTGGTGAAACGGGGCTATATTATCAGAACCAGAGCCGATGCAGATACGATGGAAGCAAGGAAAGAAGATTATTCAAGATTTGAAAAAGCAAAGGAAAGCGGGGCACAGGTTATTACGACAGATTACTACCTGCCGAGCAAACTTTTTAAATCAAACTATAAAATTAGTTTTGACAACAATACATATGAGAGAAAGAATCCTGTGAACGGAAAATAGAACATTTTTTACGATTAGATTTATATGAGAAGGCCGTCAGAATTGATGGTCTTTTCTGTTTTTTAAATATTCATATCACAAATCTTTTTCACTGGTAAACACAAACATCTGTGAAATCCGTGGAAAATAAAAATCACAACCGTTTAATCTTCTGTTTTTTCAGATCTATTTCAAAATGATCCGCCGGATCGCCGTTTGAAAGTAAAGAAAGAATTTTAAAAACAGATTTTAATTGCAAAACAAATGGATCTTGTGATTTACTTTTCTGAAACAATTTTTCTAATATATAATATTGCTGTAATCTTTCTTTTGGGATATCTTTTTTTGCCAGTTCATCAGCGGACTGAAACTTGTATAAATCCAGTAAAGCATCTCCAAAAAACCATTTCTGGAAAGCTTTAGAATCAATTTCACTTTCCTTTATTTGATCTTTATTTTGAACTAATAACAACAGATCCTCACCATTCAATTTTTCCACTTTTTCAATGAAATCCCTCGGCCAATCTTCCGGAATCATTCTCAATCTAACCAATTCTTTAAGGTGAAACAGCATAAAATCATGATACGTTTCCGAATGCAAAATATCCTTATTCCAAAGGGTTTTATTTCCATTTTTTCTTAAAGCATCATATTCTTTTTCGTAAAGTGGAAATAGCTCATCAAAATTCGGAACATCATTTAAAACTTCTGTTTGCACCTCCATTTTTCCAGATGAATGAATTGTTAGAATTTTATATGCCGGAAGATAAGCCGCTAGTGATGGAACCTGGACATTCACCAATATTTTATTCCCTATTTTCCGGATTCCGGTATCGTTGATGTGCATATGTCCCGCAAAATGAATCTGTAATCCGGCTTCAGCAAAGGCTTTTGCAACATCCTCTTCGGGAACTCTTTCCAGCTGCCATTTCTTTTCGCCCAATACATTTTCAATTTCTTTTGTAGCACCATCATTGAAATCAATCATTGGATAATGTGTAAATGCAATAACAGTTTTTCCGTTCAATTTTGCTTCTTCTGTGATTTTTTTCATCCAATCGATCAAATGCCTTTTGTTGGTAAGAACGTTATTGTAACCGATACTTGCTCCTTTATAATTGGAAGGATTATCTGGTTTTTCATTTACATTTTTCGGAATGTAGGTGTTTCCATCGATGGCAATCATCCAGATTCCTTTTACGGGTTCGACGATATAACTTAAATCCGGAACAGAAAAACCTTTTGAAACTTCATAGATTCTTTTGGAATAATCAGCATTTTGCAGAACTTTTTCGTAAGAATAATTTTTAACAGCCTGAAAATTGAAAGGTGTACTCCAAAATAAATTCTCTTTTTTAGGATAAAAACCAAAGTCTCTTAATTCATCCAAAATTTCCAAATACCCGGATTCTGCAATGTCTTTTGTTATAATCTTATTCTTGATTTTTCCAATATTTTCTTTGCTATAAATTCCTAATGGGCTCCCGTCCTGTCCTAGAAAATCATCCTTTCCTGCATTCTGCCGGAACGGACCAACCGGATCATGATTTCCTGTTGTGATATAAAAATTGATCCCATATCTTTTATGATATTTTTCTAAAATTTTGTGTAATCCGCGAATATTATATGCTTGTCCGTCATCCGAAAAATCGCCGGGCATGGCTACAATTTTAATTCCTTTAGCGGCAATATCATCCAGGGCTTTTAAGAAGGCAAAATAATTTTCATTAAAAATTCTGGTCGAATGCAATTGAGAATCCATTGTTCTCAGAATGGTTGGTTTTCCCGTTTTAGGATTGATGATCCCTTTAAAATCATGATCCGAAAATCTTCCGTACAAATCCTGAAAATGCACATCTGACAGAAAAGCAATCTGCACCGGCTTTTGCTGAGCCCAACACAAAGAAAACCCAAACAGTAAAAATGAGAATATTCCTTTATTCATCTTAAAAAGGACGAAATTAAAGGAATATTAGGTGAATCGTTTTAATTGAATTTTAAATTATTGTGAAGGACGTTTATTCTTCGATCTGTAGGGAGTCTGCGCCTGGTCCTGCAGAATTGGTTCTGAAACATTTTTTAATTATAAACATGTTTATCTAAAATATATTTCGTCATTTTTTTCAGTTTCCTATGATTCGTTGGGTGGTTTCCTTCATGAGTAAAAAACTCTATTTTACCATCTGATTTTAAATACCATATTTTACCAACTGATTTTTCCGTAATAGTATCCGGAAAGGTGATCTTTTTAAAATTTTCTACTAAATTCTTATTAATCGCAATTAAAGAAGCCGGAACATTTTCATCATCACAAAAAGCTTCCTGATAATGATCATCTTTCCAGTACATACATTGCATTTCCTTTTTGGCAGGAATATAAACAGTGGAAATTTTATCTCCGGCATTATTATCTTTTTTACTCTCTATTATCGGCGTTTTCACAATATCTGATGGCTCTGCCATTATGCCTCTCCGCGTCTCTGAGCTATCCGTCATTTTTTCCTGAAAGTTTTCTGTTTTTTTTACCTTATCCTTTATTCCCAAATATCCCGCTAAAATAAAAGAACAGCTAAGGACACCTCCAATAAGAATGTTTTTTAAGCTTAATTCCGGAGTTTTTCCTTTTTTTTCATCCCCTTCCGATGAATATTTGCTTTCATCTTTCTCTTTTTCTAAAAAGTTTTTCTGTTTAGAATTTCCATAACCTCTTTCATTTACAGAGAGCTCTTCCCAATCTGTTTTATTGTCATCAGGATCTCCCAGCTCTGCTTCATAATTAAACTTAAAATTATACGGACGCGGTTCAAAATCAATAAGCCAGGCCAATAATTCAATATTCTTATCCTCCGTTTCCGAAGTTTTTCCTTTTAAAAAATTACTTAACGGTTTGAATCTATCAGTATCTGTATTTCTGATGCTTATCCCATAGTCTGTAGAGTCATCTTTCGGCAGGAAAAAAAGTCTTAAGGTTTTGCCGTCCTTCTCTTTATATCTTTCTGAATATACAATAGAGCACTCCTGTTTCAGTTTTGCAGGAGTTGGTGCAACTAAATTCAGAGAAAGCTTCCCTTTCTCTTTTTTCATTTGATAGGCTTTGAAAACACTATCTGTATAACTGGTAAACATTTTTCCAAATACCTCGAATAATTATTACATCCGGAATCTTCGGAATTCCTAAAGAATGGCCGGAATCTTCGGAATTCTCCTATGCATCAGTGTTTAACGAGCATAGTTTTGCATCAGAAATCATAAATAACTCTGACTTGCTATCAGAGCAAATGTACAAAACAGATTTCATTATTGATGTGATAAAGTGAGGATTAATATCTGAATTGGGAAGCAAATTTTACTCTCACTCTGGATCATCATACTTCCCAAAAATTTAAGAAGCGCTTCAACATGTGTACAGCTCGTGAGCTCTCACGAGAGGAAGAAGAACATTACCAATTTTTAAATTTTTAGAAACATGATCCAATTCTTATTAATGCTATTAGGTTTAGCATTTTCAGGGAATAATGTAGATATACCATCCAATAATAATTCCAGTATAGTAACAGCTCAGACTTCAGAATCCGATCCCGGAAATGAAACTGGCGGAGATGAGGGAGATACCGGTGGTAATACGGGACAAAAACCTCCTGCACCAACACCGGGTATAAATCCTTAATACTATTTCAAGAGTTCGAGAGCAATACAATATTGCTCTCTTTTTTGTATCTTAGGAAGAAAAATTGAAAAGAATTATTTTTTTCATACTAATAACTTTTATTAGCTGTAATAAAGAAAAACTTCAAGATGCAGTTGGTGCTTCCAACGAAAACTTATTAAAAGCACAAGATTTCAGAGACAATGGAAATGCGGATTCTGCTTATGTTTATTACACAAAAGCAAAAGATGATCTTTTAAAAATTCATGACAGCATTGAAGCTGCACGTGCTATTACCAACCTCGCGATTATAGAATGCGACAACGGAGATTATCGTACAAGTATTGCAAACTCTATTGAAGTAGAAAAATTGTTGCAAAATAAGCACGACAGCATTTCCGAACTCATCGCTTCAAAAAACTATAATTCCATTGCGATTGCCTCAAAAAATCTTAAGAATTTTGATGATGCAATTCACTATTACAATCTTGCACTATCTCTTGCAAAAACAAAAATAGATTCATTAGCATTTTATAATAATATTGGGGATACGTATGTAGAGCAATATGATTTAGAATCCGCAAAAGCGTATTTTCAGAGAGCAATAAAAACCCATGATCAAAAAGATTATGCTCGCGCTCTCAACAATTTGGCCAAAACAAAATTTCTGGAAAACAATGATTATGATCCAATGCCGGAATTATCTGAAGCATGGAAAATCAGAATTCAGGAAAATGATCATACAGGAATCAACTCAAGCCTGGCTACTATTGCTGATTATTATATAAAGAAAGATGAGAAATCAAAAGCTCTTTTCTATGCTCAGGAAATGTATAAAATTGCTCAAAAAAACAAAAGTCCCGACGATCGGTTAGAAGCACTACACAAATTAATAAGACTTAATCCCGAAAATTATTCTGAAAACTTCAATACCTATACTTTATTGAGAGACAGTTTGGAGACCACAAGAAACAATTCCAAAAATCGTTTTGCAATTATACGATCCAAAACTGAACAGTTAAAAAATATCATCACTGAAAAGCAAAATCGTATTTTAAGACAATCTGTTATACTGGGTGCTTTGGTAATTGCCATTATAATCTTGGTCCTTATCCTTGGATGGTTTAGAAAAAAGCAGAAAATACAACAACAGAAAAGCGAACTTGATCTTAAAAACACCCAACTTGCCATGTCAAAAAAAGTACATGATGTTGTTGCCAATGGTGTTTACCAAATTCTTACTGAAATTGAAAATCAGGAAGAAATGGATAAAAACAGGATTTTATATAAACTGGAAAGTGTGTATGAAAAGTCCAGGGATATTTCTTATGAAAATCTTAGCTCTAATAATCAGGAAGATTTCAGAGATAAAGTATCCCAGCTTTTAAGTTCATTCCAAAATGAAAACAGAAAGATCTTTATTGTTGGTAATGAAGAGAAAATATGGAATCATTTGTCTGATTCTAAACAAGAAGAAATTTATCATATACTACAGGAACTGATGGTTAATATGAAAAAGCATAGCCTTGCTGATCTTGTTGTTATACGTTTTGAAAACTCCAAAAACAGCACTCATATTTATTATTCAGACAACGGAATTGGTATTCAGGAAAAGCTTAATCCTAAAAATGGGTTACGGAATACGGAAAACCGTATTCATTCAATGAAAGGAACAATTATTTTTGACTTAGAAACTGAAAAGGGGCTGAAAATCAACATTTCGCTTCCTCATTCTTAAAATTAAAAAAAATGTTCAAAAAAGTATTAATTGCTGAAGATTACGAGATCACCAACTTATCTGTACAACGGGTATTACAGGAACTTAACATCCATAATGTTGATCATGTTTATTATTGTGATGATGCTTTGGCTAAAATAAAAAAAGGGATACGGGAAAAGGAACCATATGATCTATTGATTACTGATATCTATTTTGAAGAAGATCATTACACCCAACAGATCAAAGATGGAAAAGAGCTTATAATACAGGCAAAGCTCGAGGATCCTACATTAAAAATCATTGTTTTCTCAGGTGAAAACAGATCCGGTGCCATTGACTCTTTATTTTCCGATTATTACATAGACGGCTTTGTCCGCAAAGCTCGTTATGATGGTAAAGAACTTAATCTTGCTATTAATTCTGTCTACCAAAATAGGCAGCATTTGTCAACGGAATTACAGCAGTCTGTAAAAAAAATAAACGCCTACGAGCTCTCTAATTATGACACAGACCTTATAAAACTTTTAGCAAAAGGAGTTTTACAAAAAGATATCCCTGAGTATCTTAAGAACAAAAATATTAAACCGAATAGTTTGAGCAGTATAGAAAAAAGGTTAAGTCACATCAAAATGTCTCTGGACGTTAACAGTAATGAACACCTGATTGCGTTCTGTAAAGATTTAGGGCTTATTTAAGTAAAAAGTACATCATGCACACCAACTCTTTTTCAAATTGAAAAAGAGTTGTTTTTATTTACGGTTTCCCGTAAGGTAATTTCCTCATACATAAATATTTTTGACATGAAGCTTTTGGCTTCATAAAACTGACTGACACCGTGAAAAAATTAATTATTTTTATTGTAACAGCCTGTCTTGGCTTGTCTTTTTTGTGCTCGTGTTTTAAAGCCAATGATATTATTATTCAAGATGGAAGGTGCATTGGCTCTGCAAATTGTTCTATTTGTTCAAACTGCTCAAGTTGCGGGCATTGCAGTTCCGGTGGAACCTGTGGGGTTTGTATTGGAAAGACTTCTGTAAAAACAGTCTATAATAATTCCCTTCAAAAAAAGAAAGGATTCAGTAAAGTTGCCTCAGAATCTACATTATATGATGCTTCTGTTATATACTACGCAAAAAAAGAAGTTGTAAAAATCTATAAAGGGCCGGGTTTTGAATTTGCCGTAATTGAAAAGATCAGGCAGGGATCAAAACTCGTTGAGATTGAAAAAAATGAAGAATGGCTCTACGTTAAAATCTGGAAAACAGGAACCGAAGGATTTGTTTTTCATGATGATGTTAAAAACTAATAACCCCGAAAATATCTTTTTTCACAAGGAAAGCGAAGATGAATCTTCGCTTTTCTATTTTTTAAGCATTTCCGTATGCGGAATATCATCTTCCATGTATTTTTTCCCGGTATCCTCAAATCCGAAACCGGCATAGAACTTCAGTAAATAATCCTGTGCAGAAATTCTGATCTCAGAAGTATGAAACCTGTTTTCTATAGTTTCAACAGCATATTGTATCAATAATTTGCCCAAGCTTTTTCCCCTGGCATTTTCTGTAGTTAAAACTCTTCCTATGGAAGTTTCATGGTATTTAATTCCTTTGTCAAAAACTCTACAATAAGCCAGAACCTTTCCATTCTCTTCTGCCCAGATATGTATCGCCTTTTGATCATAATCATCCAGATCCGGATAAGGGCAATTTTGCTCTACTACAAAAACATCAACTCGAGCTTTCAAGACCTGATACAATTCCGGAACCGTAAACTCTTCAAAAGTTTTTATTTTCCAGATTATATTACTCATCAAATCTTACATTATTATGTGTTAAAAAATCATTGGTCTTTTCTATAAAATCAAGGATCTCTTCACAACCCTCCTTCTTTTCAGCGGATGTTACATACAATTCAGGAAGATCTTCCCAGGTTTTGTGAAGCTCCATTTTGTAATCTTCTACATTTTTTATAACCACATTAGGTTTCAGCTTATCTGCTTTGGTAAATACAATAGAAAACGGCACCCCGCTTTCTCCACACCATTGGATAAATTCCAAATCAATCTTTTGAGGATTATGTCTCACATCTACCAAAACGAAAAGATTCACAAGATTTCTCCTGTTCAAAATATAATTGGTAATCAACTTTTCAAAATCTTTTCTGATCGACTTGGAAACTTTTGCATACCCATATCCTGGTAAATCGGTTAAATACCAGTTTTCATTCACTAAAAAATGATTAATAAGCTGGGTTTTCCCCGGCGTTTGGGATGTTTTTGCCAAATCTTTATGATTCATCATCGCATTGATCAGTGATGATTTACCCACATTAGACCTTCCGATAAAAGCATATTCAGGAATCGTAGGTTCCGGGCAATCCTGCCATTTCCCACTACTCTTTACAAAATTTGCTGTTTTAATAACCATTTTTACTATTTTAATTCTCCAAATATCGTGATAAAAAAATCGCCGTAAAAATTCCAGTCATCTAAATAGCAATTGATGATTTGCTTTTTCTTACTGCCCAGCTCAAAAGTATATACATTTCTATAATCAGAACTCTCATCTTTTAAAACTGCCGCTTCTATAGCTTTCTTTTCTGATATAATTAATTTTTTTAAAATCTCAGGTTTTATTTTTTTTGAAAAATTTCCACTTTCATTCCTAAAATCAGCCCAAAGTTCATTTCCTTTATAGTAAAAAACAGCATTTTGTTCATTTACATTCGTAGCCGAAACCCCTTTAAAGCTTATTTTTAAAGTATCCAATTTATTAACTGATGAAACGAAAGTAGTGATATCAGGTTCCACAAAATAATCAAGACAAAAGTCAATAAAATTATTGCCTTCCGTTAAATTCACATTTTTAGCTACCGTTTGTCCAAAAATATTCTGATACTGAACTGAATAGGTTTTCGTTTCCATATTTTTAGCATAAAATGCCCCGAATCCTTCATTGATAAAATCAACTTCTCGATCTCCGTCAAATATTTTAATGCTTTTTTGTTCCGGATTATAATTCCCTGTTTTACAATCTTTAATGGCTCCTATCAACCAGGCTTCTTTCTGAGCCCTCATCGTAGTGCTCAGAAAGAGAAATAGAATTAAAAAAGAGAATTTCAATTTCATCATAAATAAAAATAGGAAGTAAAAACTTACCTCCTATCATCTTTTTATACTTTATCTCTTAACCAGTGGTAAAGAATTTCATTGAACTCATCAGGTTTTTCCATCATCGCAGCGTGCCCACATTTATCAATCCAGAACAAATCTGAATTCGGAATAAACTTGTGCATATCTTCTGCAACTTCCGGAGGTGTTACATTATCCTGTTTTCCCCAGATAATACATGTAGGACACATAATCTTAGGCAAATCATTCAGCATATTGTGTTTAATGGCGCTTCTTGCTAACATCACCGTTTTAATCCCTTTCATCCTGTCATTCACCACATTGAAAACCTCGTCCACTAAATCTTCAGTAGCAACAGATGGGTCATAAAAAACCTCTTCTGTTTTCTTCCTTATATATGATCTGTCATTTTTTCTTGGAAAGCTGTCCCCGAAAGTTCTTTCATACAAGCCTGAGCTTCCCGTAAGGACAAGGTTCTTTACGAGATCAGGTCTTGCCAATGTTAAAATCAAACCAACATGACCACCCATTGAATTCCCTACAATAGTTACCGGTCCGGAAACATGGCTCTCAATAAACTTGATGATATATTTTGCAAGAGTGGTAAGATTCGTGTTGAGTACGGGTAAATCATAGATCGGCAATTGAGGCACATACACCTTAAATCCTCTCTCTGAAAAAAAATGCACCATCTTATCGAAATTACTCAAACCACCCATTAGTCCGTGCAACAGCACCAATGGATGTCCTTCTCCGGCCTCTACAAAGGTATATTTCTTTTCTTTTTTTGTACTAAATATCATAAAAATGCTTTAATAAAGCCTTGCAAAAATACAAATTAAACCTCAAAAATATTTTGATATCCCTAATTTAAAATAAAAATAATATAATAATGTTCTTTTACTTGTTTTTTTTCAAAATCCTTTTGTTATGGCGTAAATAACACATCATACAAGATTCAAAAAATCAAACACTTACACCTCAGACTCTTACAACTTGGCAAAACTTATTAACATTAAGTCAAAAAGTGGGAAAAAGTGGGAAATTTTGGAAATATTTATATAAATTTGTCCCAAATGAAGAATTTCATCGGGACATATGAGTGTAAAATAGACGACAAAGGTCGCTTAAAAGTGCCTTCATCGCTGATCAAGCAGATGGAGAACTTTGAGGATAAGGCTTTTGTGGTAAAACGCTCCGTGTTCCAGCCTTGCCTTGAAGTGTATCCTATGAAAGCATGGGATAAGCTGATGGACAAAATTAATAAACTAAACAGATTCATTAAAAAGAATGCTGACTTCATAAGAATGTTTACGGCAGGAGTAAAGACAGTAGAATTGGATAATGCAGGAAGATTACAGATTTCCAAAGACCTTACCCACTTTGCAAATCTTCAGAAAGATATTGTAATCACAAGTGCTGGAGAATTGTTTGAAATTTGGGACAAAGATGCCTATGAAAAAGTAATCTCTACCAATGAAGCCGACTTCGCAAACCTTGCCGAAGATGTGATGGGCTCTTTCGATGAAGAATAACACGCCAATTAAAAAGCGAAAAACACAAACTAAAACATGTATCATAATCCCGTTTTGTTGAAGCAAAGTGTAAATGATTTGGTGACGAATCCAGACGGAATATACGTGGATTGCACCTTTGGTGGTGGCGGACATTCAAGAGAAATACTGAGCAGGCTTTCAGACAAAGGAAGATTATACAGTTTTGATCAGGATTTAGACGCTCTTAAAAATACCATTGATGATCCGAGATTTACTTTGATCAATCAGAATTTCAGATTTCTTGAAAATTCTTTATTAATGTACGGAGTTTCCGGAGTGGATGGGATTCTTGCTGATCTTGGAGTATCATCGCATCAGTTTGATGAAGCAGACAGAGGTTTCTCAACCAGAAGCAATGCTCCCTTGGATATGAGAATGAACGTTATGCAAAGCCTCGATGCCAAAAGAGTGATCAATGAATATGAAGAGGAAGAGCTGGCTGACATATTTTACCACTATGGAGAATTGAGAGAAGCCAGAAAACTGGCCAGAGATATTGTTCATCACAGAAAAACAAAAAGCATAGAAACGACAGAGGATTTAAAAAAACTGTTCAGTTATATCCCCCCTCATAAGGTTAATAAATTCTATGCACAGCTTTTTCAGGCTATAAGAATTGAAGTTAACCAAGAGCTTGAAGTGTTGAAAGAAATGCTGGTTCAGGCTTACAGAATGTTAAAGCCGGAAGGAAGATTAGTCGTAATCTCTTACCATTCTTTGGAAGACCGTTTGGTAAAAAGATTTTTAAAGAACGGAATGTTCGAAGGAGAACCGGAAAGAGACATCTACGGAAATTATAAAAAAGCATTTGAGCTGTTGAAGAGTAAGGCCATTATTCCCGATGACAAGGAAATTGAAGAAAACTCCAGAGCAAGAAGTGCAAAAATGAGAACAGGAATAAAAGTATAAATGATAAGCGATACCAATTATCTTTTATCATTAATCAATTATAAACAAAGCTTTGGCAAAAAAAACAACATATCGTCCTCAGAAGAAGCTCACCTTTATAGACATTATAAAGGGAAACTTCCTGAATCGTGATGAGATCAAAATACATTACAAGTATTTTCTCTTGCTGTTCATACTGATGATGGCGATGATCTATAGTAACCACTTGGTTAACAAAAAGATCAAAATTGTAAATGCCCTAAAAGAAGAAACGGAAGAATATAAATCAAGAAACGCTTATGCGCAAAGTAAGCTGATCAAAGTAAAAATGGAATCGGAATTGGGAAAAGAGGTGGCAGAAGATTCCTTAATGACATTGGAAAATCATCCTCATAAACTGCTGATAAAATTAGATAGTACAGATGCAAAAGCAAAATGAATACGATAACAAACGTAAAAAAACGTTAAGATGGGGCTACCTCTTCGCAGTGGTGGCTTTGTGCGTGTTTGTCATGTTTTTGGGAAGGATCATCATCCTTCAGAATACCAATGTACAGGAAATAAAAGACGATTACATCAATAAAAACTACCGCGAAGCCACTTTAAAAGCGGCCCGTGGAAATTTATACGCATCTGATGGTTCTATTTTGGCAACAACCGTCATGCGTTATGACATCTATCTGGATTTCAAAACAATAAAGGATACTGTTTATTCTAATAATATTGGAGCTTTAACAGACTCTCTAAGTAAAATGTTCGGAAAACCGAGAGCTGAATTCAGAAAGAAGTTTGACGAGCAGAGAAAAAAGAAAAACCAATATTATTCCTTAGCCAGAGGATTGGATTTTGATCAATATGACAGAATCAGAAAGTTCCCGATCTTCAAAAGAGGGAAAAATAAAGGAGGATTCATCGTTGACAGAAATTACAAAAGAGAACTCGCAACTTCAGAAATCGGAGCCGGAACTATCGGAATGGATAACGGTGAGCTTAAAGCAGGTCTGGAAGGCGCTTTTTCAAAGTATTTAACAGGAACTGATGGAAAAAGATTAGAGCAGAGAATCAACTCTTCTCAATGGAAACCAATCGATTACTGGAAAGTTCAGGAACCTATTGACGGTGAAGATGTTTACACCACTTTAGATCTCAGAATCCAGGATATTGCCCATTCTGCGCTTGAAAAACAATTGATCAATTTCGAAGCAAAACACGGAACCGTGATTGTAATGGAGGTTGCAACGGGAAAAGTTCGTGCATTGGTCAACTTAAAAAGAACAGAAGAAGGAGAATACGTTGATTCATACAATTATGCTTTAAAAGATAACATCGAACCGGGTTCTACATTTAAAACCATTTCGCTTCTTGCAGCAATGGACGACGGTTTCATTGATGAAAATACAACTGTAAATGTAGGAAACGGAGTTTGGACGTATGCCAAACAAAGAATTTCAGACGGTCACGGTGGCGGAACATACGAAATCAGTGACGTTTTGGCAAAATCCAGTAACGTAGGAACAGCCAAACTGATCACCAAATATTATGCAGATAAACCTCAGATATTTCTTGATCATTTAAAAAGATGGAAATTATTTGATAAAATGGACATCGAGCTTCCGGGAATTACCAAACCGAAGATCGTAACTCCTGAAAATAAAAGATGGAACGCTGCAACACTGGCTTCTATCGCTTATGGATACTCGTCTAACATCAATCTTTTACAATTGGCAACTTTCTATAACGGGGTTGCTAACGGTGGCAAAATGCTTAAGCCTCTTTTCATCGATAAGATCATGAAAGACGGAAAGATCATGTACGAGGCAAAACCTGAAGTGATGGTCAACAAAATGGCATCAGAAAAAGCTATTAAAATGATGACCAGTGCATTAACCAAAGCCGTAGAAAAAGGAACCGCAAAAAGTATCTTTACTCCCAACCTGAAAATGGCAGGAAAAACAGGAACCGCAAGATTTGAATATTGGCTTCCTGGCCCAATGAAATACCGAGCTTCCTTTGCAGGATTTTATCCCGCAGACAATCCGAAGTACACGTGTTATGTTATGATCAGTGAACCGAATACGGCAAAAGGATTTTACGGAGGAACAGTTTCCGCACCGGTGTTTAAAGAAATCGCAGGAAAAACATTCCTGAAAACACCACAAAATATTGAAAGAGAAATGCTGGTTGACAAAAAGGTAAACCTTAATAAAATGGTTGAGCCTAATGTAAAAGTAGCAGTAAACAATAAACAAATGCCTAATGTAGTTGGCCTAATCGGTAAAAACGTGATTCCTCAGTTGGAAAACTTAGGATACCGTGTCGACTATAAAGGGGTGGGAAGAATAAAAGAACAATTCCCACTGGAAGGCACTGTGATCAGTAAAAACCAGAGAATTTATTTGTCTCTGCAAAATTAAAAGATAAAAGCATCATAGAAATGCAATTAATTGAATTATTAAATAGAATCCCAACTTTAGAAATTCACGGTAACAACACCCGTGAGGTTTCCGAATTGGTATTCGACAGCAGAAAGGTTACGGAAAACTCTCTTTACATTGCGATGAGAGGGACAGTGGTGGATGGACATTCATTTATTGCATCATCTATTGAAAAAGGAGCTAAAGCGATTGTTTGTGAAGAGCTTCCTGAAAACTTGGCCGACAATGTTACTTATGTCAAAGTAAAGGATTCATCAAAAGCTTTGGGGCAATTGGCATCCAATTTCTATGGAAACCCTTCAGAACAGTTAAACCTGATCGGAGTTACGGGGACAAACGGAAAAACATCTGTTTCCACCTTATTATTTGATGTTTTCAAAAATTTAGGGTACAATTCTGCTTTGCTTTCTACTGTAGAAATAAGAATTGGTGATGAAGTAATTCCGGCCACACATACAACTCCGGATGTAATTACCATCAATAAAATTTTAGCAAAAGCCGTTTATGAAGGCTGCGAATATGCTTTCATGGAAGTAAGCTCCCACGGAATTGCCCAAAACAGAATCGAAGGATTACACTTCAAGGTGGCAGGATTTACCAATCTTACCCACGATCATTTAGATTATCATAAAACCTTTGATGAATATCTGAAAACGAAAAAAAGATTCTTTGATGAGCTTGATGAAACAGCTGTAGCCATTACCAATATTGATGATAAGAATGGTAATATCATGCTTCAGAATACAAAAGCAAAAAAAGTTTCTTATGCTTTGAAGACAATGGCCGATTATCACGGAAGACTTCTGGAAGTGGATTTCAACGGAATGCTGTTGAATTTCAATGGAAAAGAATTCTGGACTACCTTGACAGGAAAATTCAATGTCTATAATCTGTTATTGGTATTTGGAATTGCATCTGAACTAAGTTTTGAGCAGGATGAAATTCTTCAGGCGATCAGCCAATTAAAAAGAGTTTCCGGAAGATTTGAAACGTTTAAATCAGATGGCGGAATTTTCTTCATTGTAGACTATGCACACACTCCGGATGCTTTAGAAAACATCCTGGACAGCATCAATGATATCAGAACCAAAAACGAAAGACTGATAACAGTTTTCGGTTGCGGAGGCGACAGAGATCACTCCAAAAGACCTGAAATGGGAAATATTGCCACCAAAAAATCAACGTTGGCCATCATCACTTCAGACAACCCGAGAACAGAAGATCCGGCACAGATTATAAAAGAAATTGAAGCAGGTGTTGAACCTCAGAACTTCAGCAAATACACTTCAATTCCAGACAGAAGAGAAGCCATAAAAATGGCGATCAAATTTGCAGAACCGAAAGATATTGTTCTCGTCGCCGGAAAAGGCCACGAAAACTATCAGGAGATTAATGGCGTAAAACACCATTTTGATGACAAAGAAGTAATTAATGAGCTTTGGAAATTAATGAGTAAGTAAATTATAATCGATAATTGATTAATGATAGCTGATTATATCATTAATCAATCATCATTGATCATTTATTAAGAATAGAAATTATGTTATACTACTTATATGAATATTTAACAAGTCAGGGTATCCATATTCCGGGAATGGGAATGTTGAAATACATCTCCTTTCGTGCGGGAATGGCTGTTCTCCTGTCTTTAACCATAGCTCTTGTTTACGGAAAAAGAATCATCAATTTCCTAAGAACAAAACAAATGGGCGAATTAGTCCGCGACCTTGGTTTAGCGGGGCAAAAGCAAAAAGAAGGAACCCCTACCATGGGTGGTTTAATCATTATTTTGGCCACAATCATCCCTGTTTTGCTGTTCACAAGAATTACCAATGTGTATATTGTTCTTTTGCTTGTTTCTGTTCTTTGGATGGGTGCCATTGGTTTTGTGGATGATTATCTGAAAAAGATCAAAAAAAATAAAGACGGGCTAAGTGGGAAGTTCAAAATTGTAGGACAAGTCGGCTTAGGGCTGATTGTCGGAATTACCATGTATTTCCACCCGGATATTACGGTTAAAAGAAAATATGCTGATGCGAAAGTAGTAAACAGAAATAATGTGGAGCAGAACTTTATGCCTACAGAAAAAATCACAGTTTCTACTGTTCCTTTTGCTAAAAATAATGAGTTTGATTACAGTGGAATCCTATTTTGGATGAATGATAAGGATGCTCACGAATGGGCCTGGATTGTTTTCATTCCTATCGTTATCTTCATTGTAACTGCAGTTTCCAACGGAGCTAATATTACTGATGGAATTGATGGTCTCGCTGCGGGAACAAGCACAGTCATCCTTCTCGCTTTGGCGTTTTTCGCTTATGTTTCGGGGAACATCATTTTTGCAGACTACCTCAACATCATGTTCCTCCCGAATATGGGGGAAACCACCATTTTTGTGGTGGCAATGGTGGGTGCTGTTATCGGTTTCTTCTGGTACAATACCTATCCTGCCCAGGTTTTCATGGGAGATACCGGAAGTTTGATGCTAGGAGGAGTAATCGCCGTTTTAGCGATCATTTTAAGAAAAGAATTGATGATTCCTGTGCTGTGCGGGATCTTCTTAATAGAAAACATATCTGTAATGCTTCAGGTAGCGGTTTTCAAATACAGAAAGAAAAAATACGGGCTGGAATATGCCCAAAACAATAGATTATTTAAGATGTCTCCATTGCATCACCATTATCAGAAAGAAGGATTTCACGAAAGTAAAATCGTAAACAGAATGATCATCATTGGTGTAATGTTGGCGATTGTATGTTTGATCACATTAAAAATGAGATAAAATTAAAAGCTGTAAGCAATAAGCAATAAGCTTAAAGCCTATAGCATAAAGCTTTTATATATGAAAATAGTTGTTTTAGGAGGCGGAGAAAGTGGTTGCGGAGCTGCATATCTGGCAAAAAAGAAAGGAATGGAAGTATTCCTTTCAGATAAAGGTGCCATTAAAGATAACTATAAACAGTTCCTGGTAGACAATGAGATTGAATTTGAAGAGGAAAACCACGACGAAGAAAGGATTTTAAATGCAGACTGGATCGTAAAAAGCCCGGGAATTCCAAAAAAAGCGGATATTATCCATAAAATTCATGAAAAAGGAATCAGGCTTTCCTCTGAGATTGAATTTGCTTCGGAATTTACCAATGCTAAAATTATTGCAATTACAGGAAGCAATGGAAAAACAACTACTACCTCTTTAATCTACTATATCCTGAAAAATGACGGATTAAACGTTGGTTTAGGGGGAAATATTGGTTACAGCTTCGCCAAGCAAGTTGCAGATGAAAATTTCGAATATTATGTGTTGGAAGTTAGCTCTTTCCAGTTAGATGATATTCAGAATTTCAGGCCTTATATCTCTTTATTGTTGAATTTGTCACAGGATCACTTAGACCAGTACAACTACAATTATGAAGAATATGCGCTGGCAAAGTTCAGAATCGCTGAGAACCAGGAAAATGACAACTTCTTCATCTACAACAAAGATGATGAAATGAGCAAAACCATCTTGGAAAAGCTGGAAATAAAAGCGAAAATGATTCCTTTTTCAACCAAAGAAAGGTTAACAGAAGGGGGATTTATTGACAATGATACAATTGTGGTAAAGCTTAAAAATGAATTCTCCATGAAAATTGAAGAATTGTCATTATTAGGGAACCACAATGTTGCTAACAGTTTGGCGGCTTCAATCGCTGGTAAAATATTGGAAATCAATAATGAAAGCATCAGAAATTCATTAATGACTTTCCAGGCAGTAGAACACAGACTGGAATTTGTAACTGAAATTGATGGCGTAAAATACATCAACGACAGTAAAGCAACCAATGTAAACGCCACTTATTATGCTTTAGAAAGCATGAAAACCCCTACCGTATGGATCGTAGGAGGACAGGATAAAGGAAACGACTACTCAGAAATTGAGGAGTTGGTGAAAAGAAAAGTAAAAGCAATTGTTTGCTTAGGAATTGATAACCAAAAGATTATAGACTTCTTTAAGGATAAAAAAGAGTTTATTTATGATACTTCCAGTATGGAAGAAGCGGTAAGAGTATCAAAATCTATTGCTAAAAGCGGAGATACGGTTTTATTATCCCCTTGTTGTGCAAGTTTTGACCTCTTTAAAAATTATCAGGACAGAGGCAACCAGTTTAAAGAGCAGGTTTTAAAATAAATGTAAAAAGTAAAATGACTGTTGTACAAAGTACATTTTTTCATTGTACATCATGCATGAATACAAAAATATGGACGAACAGAACACAGAAAGCAGATTTGAATTTCTAAAGGGCGATAAAGTACTTTGGATGGTCATTCTTGTGATCTCCATTTTCTCTATCTTCCCAGTATATTCTGCAAGTTCAAATCTGGAGTATATTGTGAATAACGGGACCACAACGGGTCACGTGATCAAGCATATGTTCTTTGTGCTTCTTGGTTTAGGAATCATGAGATTGGTAGGAACCGTAAAATATGAATACATCGGAAAGCTCAGCAGCATTTTGCTTGGTCTGATGATCTTACTTTTGGTGGTGACCATGTTTACGGGCCAAACGATTGACGGAGCCAGTGCGTCAAGATGGTTAAAAATCCCCGGCACACCTATTTCCTTCCAGCCGTCGTCCTTTGCATTCTTAATGTTGGTTATTTATCTGTGTAGGTATTTAACCAAGAAAATAACCCGAGAAAGGTTACCTATAGAAAACATTATGTACATCTTCGGTCCTATCCTACTTGTTTTTGTACTGGTAGCAAAAGATAATGGTTCTACAGCTTTAATGATTTTAATGGTTTCCGTGGTGGTTTTAATCATCGGACAGCTTCACTGGAAATATATTGCCGGATTTATTTCTGCCTCATTTATAGCGATAGTTCTGTTCTTAATTATTGCTTTAAATACAAACCTGATTGGTGGAAACCGTGTTCATACGTGGATGAGCCGTATAGAAACCTTTACCTCAAGCAAAGCAAAAACAGCAGATACTGATGACGAAAGCGTAAAAGCCAAAAATTATCAGGTAATGCAGGCAAAAGCAGCCATTGTTCATGGAGGAATCACAGGAATGGGGCCTGGAAAAAGTGCATTAAAGCAAATGTTGCCACAATCTGCCTCCGACTTCATTTTCGCTATTATCGTAGAGGAATATGGATTAATTGGAGCGGCATTTCTGATCAGTTTGTATCTGATCATGATGATCAGGATCGTAATGATCGCCAGTAAAATGCCCGCATTCTTCGGGTCTTTACTCGTGCTCAGTCTCGGAGTGATGATTTTTATACAGCTTTCGGTAAACATTGCCGTTGCGGTGAATCTGATCCCGGTAACAGGACAGCCGCTGCCATTAATAAGTTATGGAGGAACATCCATGTTGGTAACCTATATACAATTAGGAATTATTCTGAACGTGAGTTCCAGAATTCAGATATATGATGAAGAAGGAATGGGGAAAAAACAAAGTGTCGCGGAAATAAACGACATCGCATAAAACAGTAAAGATGAGCAAAAAGTTAAGAGTATTATTATCAGGAGGCGGAACAGGAGGTCATATCTTCCCGGCTATCGCCATTGCAGATGAGATCAGAAAAAGATTTCCTGATACTGAATTTTTGTTCATTGGAGCCAACGGAAAAATGGAAATGGAAAAAGTTCCGCAGGCAGGCTATAAGATCGAAGGAATTGATATTGCCGGAATCGATAGGGGAAATCTTCTTTCCAATTTAGGATTGCCTTTCAAGATTTTGAAAAGTTTGTCCAGATCCAAGAAGATCGTTAAAGAATTTGCTCCCGATCTTGCAATAGGAACAGGAGGGTTTGCAAGCGGCCCTGCATTGTATTCAGCCAGCAAGCTTGGAATTCCGATTTTTATTCAGGAACAAAATGCTCATGCCGGAGTTACCAATAAAATCCTGAGTAAAAAAGCAAGAGCCGTGTTCACCGCATATCCGAAAGTAGAAGGTTTTCCTAATGAAAAGATAAAATTTTTCGGCAACCCTATCCGTGAGAATATTGTTTCCGGAATGGAAGAAACCTCAATTGCCAAAGAGAAAATGGGCCTTAATAAAGACAGGCTTACCATTCTTTCTGTAGGCGGTTCTTTAGGATCAAGAACATTGAATAATGCATGGAAAGCCCATTTAAATGATATCATCAGTAAAAATTACCAGCTAATCTGGCAAACAGGAAAACTGGATTATAAAGATATTATTGAAGAAACAAAAGAGGTTGATACCAGAAATATACAGGTTCTTGAATTCATCAAAGAAATGGAGCTTGCTTATTCTGCTGCAGATGTTATTGTTTCAAGAGCCGGCGCAATTGCCATTTCAGAGTTGGCCGTTGCACAAAAACCGGTTGTATTGGTTCCTTTCCCTTTTGCGGCGGAGGATCATCAGACTAAAAATGCCATGAATCTAGTGGACAAACATGCTGCAAAAATGGTAAAAGACTCTGAAATGCAGGTCAAATTCTGGGAAACCCTGGAGGAAATCTGTGAAAATGAAACCATAAGAAAAGACATGTCTAAAAATCTGCTCTACTTTGCCAAGCCGAATGCAGCGAAAGAAATTGTAGACGAGATTTTGAATACAATATAAAACTAATAACCCATTGAGTATGAAAACAAAATTCTTAACACTGCTTCTGGTTGGCTTTTTTGCTAACTTCTGGACTGCACAAACTCTAGTGAAGCCAGCAGATTTTAAGCTTTCAGCGCTAACTTCTTATCTTAAGGGTAAAGGATATACCATTTTGGAAGAAACTCCAGAATACATTGAGGTAAAAACAAAAAACAATGCCGATGTTTTTCTGGATGTTGATGTTAAAAAACAAGTGATTTACTACTCATCCAATATTCTGGTGAATACCTCTGCCAGCAGAGACAAAATCAGAGAGTATATAGAAATGGTTAATGATAAGATACCTATGTTTAGTGTAGTATATGTACCGGAAAAACAGAAAGCCATGTTTCAATATTCTTTCTGGATAAAATATGGATTTACATATGAATCTTTTGAAGATTCCCTTTCCGAATTCGGTTTATACGTAGGCGATGCACTGGATTTGGATAAAGAACAGAAAATATTACAATAGTAGAAAATGAAAATTTTAGAAACATATCAAACATTTTACTTCGTTGGAATCGGAGGGATCGGAATGAGTGCTTTGGCACGCTACTTCAATGCTTCTGGTAAAAAAGTGTTGGGTTATGATAAGACCAACACTAAACTCACTCAGGAACTGATGAATGAGGGTATTGATATTGTTTTTGAAGACCTTATAGATGAAAGAATAACTTCTCTTCAAAAAGAAAATACATTGGTAATTTATACTCCTGCTATTAAAGTACTGGGGATTTTAGATTATTTCAATGAAAATCAATTTGAAGTTTTAAAACGTGCTAAAGTTTTAGGTTTAATTACTGAAAATACGGAATGTATTGCCGTTGCAGGAACACATGGTAAAACAACAACTTCTACCCTTGTTTCTCATTTGTGCAAAGAGGCCAACCTTCCATTTTCATGTTTTTTAGGTGGTATTTCTGAAAACTTTAAATCAAACTTTTTATATAATGGCTCAACCTATTCTGTAGTAGAAGCGGATGAATATGACAGAAGCTTCTTAAACCTTTCTCCGGATTGGGCAGTAGTAACTTCTACAGATGCAGACCACCTGGATATTTACGGAGATAAAAACCATATTGAGGAAGGATTCAGACAGTTTGCCTCATTGGTTCCGGACAGTAAACAGCTATTTATCCGAAAAGGGATCGAGATCGGAAGAGATCACAGAACCTATGCTGTGAATGAAAAAGCTGACTATTATTCAGACAATCTTCGAATGGATTATGATAAGATCTATTTTGATTTTCATACACCAACCGAAACCATTAAAGATTTTGTCTGGGAAATCCCGGGAATCCATAATGTGGAAAATGCAACCGTTGCGCTTGCTATCCTTCACAATTTAGGAGTGGACTTTGAAACATTAAAAAAAGCCATTGCCAATTTTAAAGGAATTAAAAGAAGATATACCAAACATATTTATAAAAGCGGTAAGATCTATATTGATGACTATGCACATCACCCTACCGAAATCAACGCTGTGATGGGTTCTATAAGAACTTTTTATCCGGATAAGAAACTTTTGGTAGCGTTCCAGCCGCATCTATTCAGCAGAACCAGAGATTTTGCAGACGGTTTTGCAGAAAGCTTAAGCAAAGCTGATGAACTGATCTTACTTGATATTTACCCGGCAAGAGAACTTCAGGAAAATTTTGAAGGAATTACATCTAGCTGGCTATTAGAGAAAGTGACTTTAGATAAAAAAGAAGTATCAACATTATCTGATGCTTTTGAAAAAATAAAAGAAAAAGAATTTGATATTCTTCTTACGGTAGGAGCAGGAAACATAGACACCTTATATGATCCTATCCATAAGTGGTTGAATGAAATGTAAAAAGTAGTAATGTAATAACGTATGCGTGAGATAAAATTCATGAATACATTATATATCAGTACATGAATACAAAAAAATATGAAAAATAAATACAGAATATTAAAAATTGTTATCACAGTAATCATTCTAGGATTTCTGCTGAGCTTCTCGTTGAAGAGATTCAGTGGCCAGAAGATTACGGATAATAAGATTTCTGTAAAAATGAATGAAAAAACGCCAGTGTATTTCATTGATGAGAAAGACATCAAGGAAATTGTAAAGAAAGAAAACCCTTCCGGAAAAGTAGGCGATCTGAATATTCCTGTTCTGGAAAAGAAGATCAATGCACTTCCTGCGGTTGACAGTGCCAATGTCTATTTGAACCTGAACGGAAAACTCAATTTGGATATTAAGCAAAGAGTCCCTGTTTTCAGATTAAACAAAAACGGAAAGGATTTCTACGTAGACGCAAAAGGAATAGAATTCCCGATTTCGAAAACCTATTCACATCCATGCATGTTGGTAACCGGTGATGTAAAGCCGGCTGAGTATGAAAAACTGGCTGAATTGGTTGAAAAAATTGACAAGGATGATTTCAGCAAAAAATATTTCATTGGGATTTCAAAAGATAAAGATGATTACAATCTCCTTACAAGTGAAGGTAACTATAAAGTGGAGATTGGAGATTTAGACAATATTGAATTTAAAGTAAAAGGCTTCAAGGAATTTGTAGAGAAATATCTTGTGTTCCAGGACCCTCAAAAGTACAGCATGGTCTCTGTGAAATACCAGAACCAGATTGTCACCACTTTAAATCCTTATTTTAAAGAAAACGACAGTATTTTAAAAGCAGGACACAAAGAATTAGCTGCAACAGCATCGGCTCCGGCAATGGTTAAGAAAACAGAAACCAAACCTAAGCCGGCAGAGGTAAAGAAAACGGTTACTCCTAAAAAAGCAACTTCTTCTTCGAAGCCAAAAGAAAATACAAAGCCTAAAACGGCTTCCAAACCAAAAGAAACAAAAACAAGTGATAAAAAACCGGCCGCAAAGCCGAAAGCAAAAATTAAAATAGAATAAAAAATCAAATCGTTATACAATGGAAAATCAAGAGTATTCAGTAGGTCTGGACATTGGGACAACAAAGATTGTCGCGATTGTCGGAAGGAGGAATGCACACGGGAAAATAGAAATTCTCGGTGTAGGGAAGGCCAAAAGTCTTGGGGTTCACAAAGGTATTGTGAATAATATTTCGCAAACCATTAATTCAATCAAAGCTGCTGTGGCTGAAGCACAGTCAAGCGCTGGAGTTCCTATCCGTAAAGTTACGGTAGGTATTGCAGGAAAACATATCCGTTCACTGCAACACTCTGATTATATTATGCGTGAAAACCCGGATAAATTTATTACAGATGATGACATTGAAGCATTAAAAGACCAGGTAAAAAAGCTGGTAATGCTTCCCGGAGAAGAAATTATCCATGTTCTTCCTCAGGAATATAAGGTAGACTCCGAAGGAGAGATCCAGGAGCCTATCGGTATGCACGGAAAACGTTTAGAAGCTAACTTCCACGTAGTTGTTGGGCAAATGGGCAGTATCCGAAACATCGCAAGATGCGTAAGAGAAGCCGGATTGGAAATGGAAGCTCTAACCTTAGAACCATTAGCCTCTTCCGAAGCTGTTCTTACCAAAGAAGAAAAAGAAGCCGGAGTTGCTATAGTAGACATTGGTGGGGGTACTACTGATATTGCTATTTTTAAAGACAATATCATCCGTCATACCTGTGTGATTCCTTACGGAGGAGGAATTATTACTGAAGATATCAAAGAAGGCTGTTCCATTATAGAGAAACATGCAGAACAGTTGAAGGTAAAATTCGGTTCCGCAGTTCCGGAGCTGGAAAAAGACAGCACATTTGTTACCATTCCGGGGCTTCATGGAAGACCGGATAAGGAAATTTCCCTTAAAACTCTGGCACAGATCATCAACGCAAGAGTAGAGGAAATCCTGGAAATGGTGAACACAGAATTAAAAGCTTACGGTGCTTTCGAACAAAAGAAAAAGCTGATCGCTGGAATTGTTTTGACAGGTGGGGGTTCTAACCTGAAACACCTTCGTCAGCTTGCTAACTATACAACAGGTTTCGACAGTAGAATCGGTTTTGCCAACGAATATGTTGCCAACGATAAAAACCAGTATCTGAAAGGTCCTGAATTTGCAACATCTATCGGGTTACTGATGGAAAGTTTAAAGATCAGAGACAAAAAACAGGTATTGGAAGTTGAAGAACCCGTTCAGGAAAAATCTCAACCTGAAACTGTAGCCACAGCGGATACCAATACGGTTACCCAGCAAGCTCCGGTTCAGGAACAGGAAATCGTAAACGAACAGCATGACAACAAAAAAGCGGCAAGATTGACTTTCGGGCAGTCGCTTATGGAAAAAGTTAAAAAATTCTTTGAAGAAGTAGAATAAAAATATGAATGATGAATGATAAGCGATAAATGATGTATCAACTATCATGAATCAATAATCAATTATAAAAATTATAATTATGGAAAATATAGGAACACAAGGGTTTTCATTTGATTTGCCAAAAGGAAATTCATCTATCATAAAAGTAATTGGTGTTGGTGGCGGTGGTAACAACGCCCTAAAGCACATGTACGAAAAAGGAATTCACGGGGTTGACTTCGTTATTTGTAATACGGATGCCCAAACCCTGGATAATAACCCGGTCTCTAATAAAGTTCAGTTGGGAACTTCTATTACAGAAGGTCTTGGGGCTGGAGCTGATCCTGAAGTAGGAGAAAAATCAGCGATTGAAAGCATCGAAGAGATCAAAGCTGCGATGGGACAAAACACCAAAATGGTTTTCATTACGGCCGGAATGGGCGGTGGAACCGGGACCGGTGCTGCACCTGTGATTGCCAAAGTAGCGAAAGACATGGGAATCCTTACCGTTGGTATTGTTACCGTTCCTTTCAGCTTCGAAGGAAAAAGAAGATTGGAACAGGCTGAGAACGGTCTTGATAAATTAAGAAATAATGTCGATTCATTAATCGTCATCAATAATGACAAACTGAGACAGCAATTCGGGAACCTTGGATTCAAGCAGGGATTCTCAAAAGCCGATGAAGTCTTAACTAACGCTGCAAAAGGAATGGCAGAAGTTATTACAGGTTACTTTGATGTAAACATCGACTTTAGAGATGCTAAATCTGTACTTCAGAACTCAGGAACAGCTTTAATGTCTACAGGAACAGCTTCAGGCGAAAATAAAGCTGAAGAAGCAGTTAAAAAGGCATTAGACTCTCCATTGTTGAATGATAACAAAATTACCGGTGCTAAAAACGTACTATTGTTAATCAGAAGTGGTGCGGAAGAAGTTACCATGGATGAGATCGGTATTATCATGGATCACATCCAGAAAGAAGCAGGAAACACTGCGGATATCATTTTCGGGGTAGGTTCCGATGAAGAATTAGGAGACTCTGTAAGCGTACTTGTTATTGCTACAGGTTTTTCCAATGACAATCAAAAATTTTCCGGCCCAACAGAGAAAATCAGAATCGGTTTGAATGATGCTTTGGAAACCCCAAAAGCTTCGCCTTTCAAAACAAGAGAAGAAAGAGAAGTTGCTTCTGAGCCTACACATGATTTCGGAGGAAAAAATCTTTTCAGATTAGATGATGAGGAGCAGGAAACGCCACAGTTCAAGGTGACGTCTACTGAAAAAAAAATGATTGTTGAGGAAGAAGAGGTTACCACAGAAATCAAATTCTTTGATAGAGAGGAAGATACACTAGACAGCCCGGTACAAAGCTGGAGAAATGAAGAAGAACCTCAACAGGAAGCCTTCAATCTATTCTCTTTTGATGAGGAAGAAGGAGAAGATACAGCTGATTTAGAAATTCAATCTTTTTCATTCGAAACTGAAGACAAAAAGGAAGAACCAGCAACGGACACTTTCCAAAGTTCTTATGAAGAAGAGAAACCTATTGAATTCAGCTTCTTTGTAAATGAGCCTATCAATGAGCCAAAAGCAGATTTCGGGCAGCCTAAAGCTGAGTTTACCACTCCTGCTCCTGTAGTTGAAGAACCGGTTCAGAGAACAGAGAGCTTCTTTCAACAACCGGTAAAAGAAGAACCAAAAGTGGAAGAAAAACCGGTTTTTGAAAACAAAACAGAAACTGAAGCTCCAAAACCAGCAGAAAGTGAATTCACTTTTGTGAATAAAACGGTTGACCAGGATAAGGTCATGGAGAGAAGAAATAAACTTAAAGAATTCAACTCACGTTACCAAAGTTTTGACAGTGTGAATGAATTTGAATCTGTTCCGGCATTCAAAAGAAAAAATATTTCTATTGACGGAACCAACGCTTCAGACCAAAGTATTAATACATACTTATCTGAAAACAATGGTTCTATGCAGATCAGAGAAAACAGATTTTTAAATAAAGATGTTGACTAAATTAAACGTATGAATGTAAAATGTATTAATGATCTTAAGTACTTATTTTACTGATTTAATCGTTAATACATTAATACGTTTTACGTAAGTACAAATTGAATACTATGAGCTTAGAAAATACCATCAACGAAGCTATAAAAACAGCCATGAAAGAGAAGAATAAAGTTGCATTGGACTCTCTTCGTGCTGTAAAATCTCAAATCTTACTCTTGAAAACCGAAGTTAAGGGAGCAGAAGTTTCAGCAGAGCAGGAAATTGCTATTGTACAAAGAATGATCAAGCAGCGTAAAGATTCTTACGAACAGTTTACTGCGCAGGGAAGACAGGATCTTGCTGAAGTGGAAGAAGCCCAGATGAAAATCATAGAGCAATTTCTACCCAAACAGCTTACTCCGCAGGAACTGGAGCTTGAAATTAGAAAAATTATCGGAGAGACCGCATCTGATTCCCTGAAAGACCTGGGAAAAGTAATGGGGATCGCTTCCAAAACATTAGCAGGAAAGTCGGACGGAAAAAGTATTTCCGAAATGGCTAAAAAACTGCTATCATAATCGAGGGACCGAGTTACGGGTTCCGAGATCCTCTCGGACCTCAATTACCCGAATCCCGAACCACAACCACGGATATTCAACCTTTGCATATCGATTTGATTAAAGAAGCCCGAAACTAATAGTTCCGGGCTTCATTTTTTGTGTACAGAGATTTCAAATAAACTCTCTATCTAATCTGAGGGAAACGTTGAATAGTTTTTTTCCGTGGTTATTTGCTTTTAGAATCATTTCAAATTTAACATTTTTTTTCGGTTATTCATAATTTTATCATAAAATATTTTAATTATACATAGCATATTGATATTCAAGCCTGTTTTTCATTTCATTTCCAAAATAAAGCCGATAGTTTTTATAAATTGAAGAAAAGTAAATAATTGATTAACTTTGTCAAGATTTAAAAAAAGCAAAAAATGTATCCAACAGATTTAGTAATGCCGATGAAGGCTGAACTTACAGATAAAGGCTTCGAAGATTTAACAACACCAGCACAGGTGGAGGAAGCTCTAAAACAATCAGGAACAACTCTATTAGTGATCAACTCCGTTTGCGGATGTGCTGCCGGAGCAGCAAGACCAGGAGTAATCTACTCTTTGACCGGAGATAAAAAGCCTGATCATTTAACCACTGTTTTTGCAGGATTTGATACAGAAGCCGTTGTGGAAGCAAGAAAGCATTTGGCTCCATTCCCTCCAAGCTCACCATGTGTAGCCCTTTTCAAAGATGGAGAATTGGTTCACATGCTGGAAAGACATCATATCGAAGGAAACCCTGCAGGAGCAATTGCTGCTAATCTTCAGGCTGCTTATGATGAATATTGCTAAGAAATAATATCCTTAACAAAAAACCGTTACCATATTGTAACGGTTTTTTTATTTATCAACGGTAAATTTTTCTTTAAAAAGTCAAATATCATTATATTTGAAAATGGCAACGAAAGCACTTTTCAATACTGTGGTCAATTGGTTTATCCGCCAAAGGATAGATCAGATACAGAATTTCATGAATCATCCTGTAGAAACGCAGAAAGGCATCCTGTTTTCCCAGTTGTTTCACGCTGAAGACACGGAATATGGCAGAAAATACGGTTTTAGCTCCATTTCCAGCTACCAGGACTTTAAAAGCAAAGTTCCCATCGTTACCTATGAAGATTTTGAGCCTTATATAGAGAAAGCCAGACAAGGACAGAAAGATGTAAGCTGGCCCGGTTATATCAAGCATTTTGCCAAGTCTTCAGGAACCACCAATGCGAAGAGCAAATTCATTCCTATTTCCGCCGAAAGCCTTGAATATTGCCATATGAAAGCAGGAAAGGATATGGTTTCCATTTATGCCAACAACCATCCGGAAAACCAGCTTTTCACTAATAAAAATCTTCGTTTAGGCGGAAGCTCCGAATTGTATGCCGATTTCAACACAAAGTTTGGAGATTTGTCCGCTATTTTGATCGATAATCTCCCTTTCTGGGTAGAGATTACCACCACTCCCAGTAAAAAAGTCTCCCTGATGTCTGAATGGGAAAGCAAATTGCAGGCGATCGTCTCAGAAGTTAAAAATGAGGATGTAGGAAGTATTTTGGGAGTTCCAAGCTGGATGATGGTCCTTTTACAAAGAATTGTAAAGGAAACCGGTATCAAAAACATTTCTGAATTGTGGCCTAACCTTGAAGTTTTTTTCCATGGCGGAATCAGTTTTAAACCATACAGAGAACAATACAGACAGATTATCGGGAAAAACATCAATTATTATGAGATCTATAATGCTTCTGAAGGTTTTTTCGGCATTCAGGACAGATCAGACAGTGATGAAATGCTTCTGATGCTCGATTATGGTATTTTTTATGAATTCATCCCGATGGATCAGTTTCATTTTGCCCACCCGAAAGTGGTCAATATCGAGGATGTGGAAGTGGGAAAAAACTATGCTATGGTTATTACGACCAATGGCGGATTATGGCGATACCTGATCGGAGACACTGTTGTATTCACCTCAACGAATCCTTTCAGAATTAAAATCACGGGAAGAACGAAACACTATATTAACGCTTTTGGGGAAGAATTGATGATCACCAACGTAGAATCCGCTCTTTCAAAAGCTTGTGAAGCAACCGGAGCTTCTATAACAGATTTTACAGGAGCGCCTGTTTTTATGAAAGATAATGAGGGAGGAGCTCACGAATGGATTTTTGAATTCAGTCAGAATCCTGATGATCTGGAACGTTTTATTGATGCTTTTGATCAGCATCTGAAAACCATCAATTCCGATTATGAAGCAAAAAGATATAACAATATGACGCTGAAAAGACCGATTGTTCATATCGCCAAGCCAAATTTATTTTACAACTGGCTGGAATCTAAGGGAAAACTCGGTGGTCAGAATAAAGTTCCGAGATTAAGCAATGACAGAGAATATATAGACCCTCTATTGGAATTAAACAAATAAAAAAGCCGCAGAATTATCTGCGGCTTTTTTATTCCTATTTTTTTAGATCTTCTTTTAATTTTTTAGCGCCTTCTTCTACTTTTTCAGCTCCTTTTGCAGCGGCATCTTTTATATCACTCCCTACTTCTTTTGCTCCTGCCTTGATATCTTTACCAGCCTGATTAAGATCTTCTTTTGTTTTCTGAGCGGCATTGTCTATTTTATTTCCTGCCTCATCCACTTTTATCTTTACATTTTCTTTCGCCTGATTGATCTTTGAGGTATCTACTATATCTGCATTTGTGGTCGTTGTAGTAGTTGTTGTAACAGAGCCGTCCGGGTTTTCCACCTTTTCGGTTTTTGTTGTTTTAGTACAGGATACAGCTAATGCTGAAAACATAAGTGCGGTTACAATGTGTTTTTTCATATTCTATAATTTTTAGGTTAATAAAAATCTTTATTCGGTTTTGGTTTCATTGGGCGTTGAGGTCTCCGTTGCTTTTTTCTGTTTCTTCTCTTCATCCGCTTTTTTCTTTTCCTCATCCAGCTTCTTCTTATTTTCTTTTTCAAGCTCTTCTTTCAGCTTCTTTTCCTCTTCTTGAAGACGTAAAGCTTCTTTTACCGAATCCCTGTATTTAACGGAAGACATTCGGATTTGTTCTGCAATATCTACGGAAGTTGCTCCTGAGGAAAAAGAGTCAATGGCCGTGGTATCATAGTCAGGCTTTAATTCTTGGGCAACATCTGCATTTACCGGTTCTTTTTTTGAACAGCCCGTGAATAAGATCCCCAAAATGAGGCTTGCAAACAAAACATTTTTCATGGGAACTAATTTAGCAGAAATTCTGCAATTACCGGATAATGATCTGATAATTTTACTGAGTTGTCTACTTTATAGCTTAGAGGAATAATGGATTTGGAAGTGAATATATAATCAATTCTTAATGGTACTTTATAATCGTAAAAACTGCTTGAGCTTCCGTTTCCTGCCGTCAGAAATGCATCCTGAAGATCTTTCCCAAGATTATAATATTCATACGAATTCGGAACAGAATTGAAATCACCAGCCAAAATTACGGGATATGGAGAAAGGTCAATAGCTTTTCTGATCTTTTTTATTTGCTCTTCATGGGCCTGGAAAGTCGGAATCATATGAGATAAAAGAGTATTAATCTTGCTTCCTTCTCTTAATCCTTTAAACTCAAACATAGATTTGTGCAGCCGGAAGGGCTCCAGATATACATTTACTACCCTCACAATTTTACCACGAATATCTATATCTGCATAAAATGAATTCCCTCTGGCTTTATCTTCTATCAGCTCAGCCTGTCTGACGATACGGTGTTTGGTTTTCAGAATTACAGTAGGATATTTTACCATGTCCTGCCTTAAGTCCCTATTGGTATCTTTTTCCTGAACCAGGATAATATCCGCATCCTGATCATGGATATATTTTTTCACTTTATCCCAGCCGAAACTACCATACTTTACATTAAAGGTCAAAACTTTAATATCTCTTATGGATTTAAGATTTTCAGATTTCGGGGAAAAATTAACCCATCTTCTGACAGGGTTGTAAAATAGCAGCATACTTGCTGCAAAAAGAATAGCAATTTTCTTTCTTTTAAATACCCAGATCAGCGTAAAAATAATGTGCAAGACGATCAGATAGGGAAAACCAAGAGAAAGAAGATTTAAATTCCCTATGATATTGGGTGGAATCCAGGCATTCCCCAAGGTGCTAAGTAATAATACAATAATTAAGATATGAAAAAATAATACTATCTGGTTCGGCTTCATGAAAAACGTTCTTGGTACGCCTTTTTTTCAGCAAAAATCCTACCAACAGTATAGGCTTTAACGAATTTTATGAATATTATTTTTCTAATTGAAAAGTGGCAACAACCGGATAATGATCTGATAATCTGACAGAACGGTCAACCTTATAACTGACTGGCTTTATAGATTCTGATGAAAAAACGTAATCAATTCTCAAAGGAAATTTATAGTCATGGAAGCTCGTTGCACTGCCTCTTCCCACCACGACAAATGCATCTTTTAAACCTTTTGACAAGTGATAATATTCATATGAATTGGGAACTGAGTTCAGGTCTCCGGCAAGGATAACAGGATAAGGAGAGTTTTTCAAAGCTTCCTGAATCACTCCTACCTGCTCCTGATGCTTTTTAAAGGTCGGAATAAGTCTTCTGACAACTCCTTTTACTTTTTGTTCGTTTTCCTCGTTATTCCCATTAAGCTTCACCATGTTTTTTTCAAACTTGAATGGCTGAAGATAGACATTGATAATACGATAGATTTTTCCTTTTATTTCTATATCGGTCTGATTGGCGTAGGCATTATTGGTTTCAAAATCACTTTTGATGAGTGCTTTATGGTCAATAATTTTATACTTGGAGAAAGTAGCTGTTAAAGCATCTATGCTTGTCTCTTTCAATCCGTCAAAGTCATATCCTTCACCTATATCTTCCTGTAGAAGAACAATATCAGCGTTCTGGCTAACAATATATTCCTTTATTTTCTTTTTCCCCAGCACCAATCCATTCTTTGTATTAAACGAAACTATTTTCAGATCAGATTTTTCGTTGTTCTCAGCATTATAATTGATCCATCTTGTTACTGGATTGATGAAAGCCAGTCCTAAAACAGCAAATAGAATCGCTCTTTTCTTCCAGCTGATTATCCAGAAAATGGTTAACAGGACATATGTTATAATTAAAACCGGAAAACCCAGGGAAAGTAAATTGAACCAGGGAAATAACTTTGGTGGCACATAAGCATTCAATAGCATTCCCAATAACAGAAATGCGATTCCGATATGCAGTATAAAAAGGGTGAGACGAACGATTTTCACAGGAAAATTTTAACGGAATCTGTATAAATGTTTCTTCCAGCTTCTGGCCAATAACCAACCTACCAAAGCTCCTCCAACGTGAGCCAAATGAGCAATTCCGCCCCCGTTTCCTGAAATCCCTAAAAATATAGAAACAACAATTACAATCGGCATCACATATTTTACCTTCATAGGCACCGGAATAAACATGATTCCAATTTTTGCCTCCGGATAAAGAGTGGCAAAAGCCGTTACAACTCCAAAAATGGCCCCGGAAGCTCCCACCATAGGAGTTCTGAGCGCTTCATAGTATTTCTGAAATAATTCCTGGCCTTCCGGTGTGGTTGCACTTGTACTCATACTTCCAGTATAACCAACTTCTGCTTTAGGATATATCTCAGAGGCATTTAAACCTAAACTTTGCAGTCCGGAAATAATTTGTTGAACTTCAATAAAATTCCAGAGATTGAAAAGAAAAAACGCTCCTAGACCACTTACAAAATAAAGAATTAAATATTTTTTTTCTCCTAATGACTGTTCTAATATCGGTCCAAAACTCCACAATGTCAACATATTAAACAATATGTGCATAAATCCACCATGCATAAACATATGGGTAATGATCTGCCAGGATTTAAAATTGGGAGAAAACGGATAATACCCTGAAAGGGAAACATACAATTGAGGAAACACAAAAGAAGAAATAATAAACACTATCACGTTGATAATGATAATATTTCTCGTAATGGGTGGTATACTGTTGAACATTTTTTCTAAAATTTGTTTTTAAAATCATTAAACGGAACTTCATAAAAGCATCTCTTCCCGTTTGGCAAAAATTCAGGGAAACCTAAAGCCGTAAAGTCCTTGATCAGCTGTTCCGCGTCTTTTTTGTAAATAAAATCAAACCTGGATTTCGACTGCATCTTGCTCCACTGGTTTTGATAGTACTGCATGAATTCTTCTTCCGTTTTATATTCCAGGATCTCAAACAAGTCCTCCAGGAACTTCATCACCTGAGTTTCTTTCAGTCCTTCCGGAACAGTATCTATTCTGAGTACATTTTCATGAGCAATTTTCATGTCAAACCCCAATTCCGGCAAATATTTTTTGATGGATTTATATTTGTTCTTCTCTATCTCGTTCATATGGTACTCCAAAGAGAAAAGAAGGGAATGACTGTTTATGGATCCCTTTTTTACAGATGTCGTATTTTCAGAAACAACAAGACGGTGCATTCTGCCTAAATCCAGCATCAACGTCCGGTCTCCTTTATTGAAAAGCCAATATCCGTTGGGAAGTCTCATCAGGTCCTCATCGAAATCTTCATCTTCAAAAAGATTAATCTTTGAAGGTTCAGCGGCAATATTCTGATGATACATTTCCGCCAGGTTTTGAATTTCAACCTGCTTTACCTCTTTTTCTTCCAGGAAAGGATTATAATCTTTATCTACAACAATTTCAGGCATTTTAATGCTCACGCTGTTTCCCTTGCTTGGAAAAGGAGTATGCATGATTTCATCCAGCTGCGGATCTTTTTCAAAATCTAAGCTTGGTGCTACATTATAAATTCCTAATGATCTCTTTATCGTTGAGCGGATCAAAGCAAAAATAAGATGCTCATCTTCAAATTTTACTTCCGTCTTCTGAGGATGAATATTAACGTCTATTTTCTCCGGATCAAGCTCTAAGAACAGGAAAAACGTTGGCAAATATCCCGGCAACAGCAAGCCTTCAAAGGCCTCCTGAACTGCTTTGTTGAAGTAAGGGCTTTTGAAAAATCTTCCGTTGACGAAAAGAAACTGCTCTCCTCTTGTCTTCTTGGCTCCCTCCGGCTTTGCTACAAAACCGTGAAGCTTACACCACATAATATCTTCCTTGATAGGAATCAGCTGCGGCTGAAGTTTTCTTCCGAAAATATCTACAATACGCTGCATCTGGCTTCCTTTTCTTAAGCGGAAAACCGGCTCATCATCATGAAATAAGGAAAACTCAATGTTTTCATGAGCCAATGCTACACGTTGAAACTCATCAATAACATGTCTGAACTCAATATTATTATTCTTGAGGAATTTTCTTCTTGCAGGAACATTATAGAAAAGGTTTTTAACGAGAAAATTAGATCCATCTGCCGTTTGCACGGGATCCTGAAACTGAAAAACCCCGCCTTCAATATAAATATTGGTTCCGACTGCCGTATCTTTCTGCTTGGTTTTTAATTCAACCTGGGAAACGGCTGCAATAGATGCTAAAGCTTCTCCTCTGAATCCTTTTGTTGAAATCCTGAAGATATCATCCGTTCCTCTGATTTTAGAGGTTGCGTGTCTTTCGAATGCCATTCTTGCATCGGTTTCAGACATTCCTTTTCCATCATCCACTACCTGGATCAGGTTTTTCCCGGCATCTCTTACAATCAGTTCGATTTTGGAAGCATCGGCATCTATAGCATTTTCCAAAAGCTCCTTTACAATAGAAGCGGGTCTTTGCACCACTTCTCCTGCTGCAATCTGGTTGGCTACGTGATCCGGTAAAAGCTGAATAATATCTGGCATACTGTGTAAAATGAACTTACAAAAATAATCAAAGGAAATGGGAATAAAAACAATAAAACAGTGAATTCAAATTTATCCTCAAGGTACAAAAATATAAATATTTCTGTTACAAAAAACACAACCCTCCGATTGTAATACACAAACAGAGGATTGATTTACAGCTGGTTTATACAAAAAATTAATACTGATATATACCTAATTAATCATCAAATGCAAGCTTTCTTTTGGTTTTTCTTTGCGGAATCCCGTGAATTTTATCGTATAAAAATGCCACGAGTGTTGGTTTTTTATAAATCCTGCTGTATCTGTATCTGGTATTAAAGTGTCTCAAATGAATTTTATAGGCATCATATCCGATGACCACCAAAAGGCATAGACAGATCACATAGAACACTCTAAACTCCAGGTAGTAATAAGTTAAACCTGAGAACACCGCTCCACAGACATAAGCTAACATAATACTCATCAACAATTTGGCTCTTCCTACCAATTCACCATTTTTTCTAAATTTCTTTTGGGTAAACATGGAGAACAAAATTCCTAAGTCAGTCGTTGTACCAGTAAGGTGGGTGGTTTTTACCGAGAAGTTTGAGATACTGGCCGTCAAACCATTCTGAAGGCCCGTCGCAAATAGCATTAATGCCACCAGATATTCTGTTTCTTCCAGGGTTTTCTGGTAGTAAAACTGTCCGTAAATTCCTACAAAAAGCAAACACAGAATTTCCAGCACAATCGGCATGGCGTGTGCAAAATATTTGCTTCTTTTATTAAAGCTGATCACAATAAGGTTTGATAAAAAGCTTCCGAAGAAGAACAAGAAGATCCATCCTCCGACAACAGCTACCTGCGTCCAATTTCCTTTACTGATCTCAGCTGCCAGAATTGCATAATGTCCCGTTACGTTGGATGTGAAGGAAAGAAATATGAGCAGAGATGCTATATTTATAGTACCCGCCGTAAAGGCAGTCAGCGTCCCCAGTCTTATGTTGTCTCCCAATGTCCTGCTGTTACTATAATTTCTTAACATTTTTTCAATTTTTTAAATGATTGTGTTTTTATTTATGGTTAGACCTCAACAAAAATTTCGGCCAGTCTTCCTCTTTCCGGAAGCCTTTCCGGGATTTCAATGATGATTTCACGAGCTTCTAAATCATTACATTTTCTGATGTAAGGAGCAATATCAAATTTTCCCTTTCCTTTGCTTTTAATGGATGAAGAATAGTACGCTTCTTCAATCTGCTCTGCTTTTACATAATGATTGAATGTTCTTTGGAAACTTCCGGTGAAAATATCGCAGACAATTTTGTTGATCAGATGCGGATATTTGTTTTTGATGATTCCATAGGCATCACAAAATTCCTGAGACCTTATTTTATTGAATATTGTATTTTTCGTAGTAAACAAAAGGTCCCTGATGGAATCCCCCATATCATAACCTGAAACCAAAAGAATATTGTATTGGTTCTGATCTTCCGAGGCATCTTTCTCTTTTAGTACTTTCTTTAATATTTTTAAAGATTCAAGAGAATAATCTGTGGCTATTAAAATGGTTTTGGTCATATTTTTAAGATTTTGTTTTGTGTTGTCTTATTTTGATGATACAAAACTAGAATGACCAGATTAGAAGACTTTTGGAATGGAATTAAAATATCATTAAAGAGATTAAAATGAGATTAGAAAATTGTTAAGTTCTATTAATATAGTGATTATAAGTCTGAAGAGTTGCTTTTTTTATCTCGCGGATTGAACAGATTACACAGATTTTATAATATAAAACCTATTTTTTTTCTTTGTTATCGTGTATTCATAACATATGAGAATAATGTTGGGTGAAATTGAATTAAATTCCTTTTTCCTCGGATTGAGTGCTGTAGAAATTGGGGAAACGGAGCTGTACGGTGGTTCCCTGATTTTCATGGGAACTGACAATTAGTTCGCCGTGATGCATTCTCACAATATTTCTTGCCAAAGGAAGTCCGATTCCGTAACCCTCATAGTTTTTAGTATTGGAAGCCCTGAAGAAAGGATCATAAATTTTATTCATTTCTTCCTGAGGAATCCCGATTCCATTATCTTTTACAATGATATACACATCGGTATCCGTTGCTCCTAATGACACTTTTACCTGTTGGAAATTAGAATATTTGCAACCGTTATTGATGATATTGGCTACTGCAAGATGTAATAATTGTTCGTTACCCTGAACTTTCAACTTCTTCGGATTATCCGGCAGCATACTTATATCCAGATAGATATTATTTCTAGGATCTATTCTTCGTAGTGTTTCAATCACATCCCAAAGCAATTGATCCATCCTTACTTTATCCATTTTTTGGATCTTTCCGTCAAATCCCGTTTGAGCAATCATCAACAAAGCCTTAATTTTTCGGTCTAATTTTTCGGCTTCATCCAGAATAATTTCCAATGTTTCTTTGTACTCTTCTGCTGTTCTATTGATGGAAAGGGCTACATCAGCTTCTCCCATAATAGATGTAAGAGGAGTCCGCAATTCGTGAGATACATTTCCAATCAGATGATTTTGGGTTTCAAAAGAGGTTTCGATACGGTTCAGCATATCATTAAAGGTGTCCACCAATTCGTTCAATTCTTTATTATCCGGCTGGGATTCCAGTCTTAAATGAAGGTTTTCAGAACTGATCTGTTTTACTTTGCCTGTAATTTTAAGGATTGGCTTAAATAATGTTTTAGACAGATAAAAAGAAAAAATCATACTGAAGAACAGTGAAAGTACAATACAAGTAATCAGCGTTCTTTTTAAAAACCCCAGATAATACACCACATAATGGTTTTTCGCCGAAGCGATCGCAATATATTCTTTATTATGAAATTTAAAAGATTGCCCTATGTAATAAAACTCTTTATCATTATAATTAGCTTCTCCTCTTTTCAGTATATTTTTAAAAAAATCATCCGGAATATGGACTTCTCTGGATATTTGCTTGAAATTAGAATCCGCCGGAACAGCAAAAACGTAATCTTTTTCCATTGGAAGCTCTTCATCATTCAGATTATTTAAAACGTAATTTTCCGGAAGATCAAGATGCTCTTTACTTTTTTCAATCTGGACAATAGTGGTCGTACGGATTTTGAGCAACTCATAAAATCTTTGATGGGAAAAGTTGACAATCGAAAAATACACCAATCCGCTGAACAGCAATATAATGACGGTAAATACCAGCATTAAAAGCACCATTGTTTTGGTCTGATTGGTAACAACAACCTTATTTAACATTCCTTATGGTTTTTTCAAAACATATCCCATTCCTATAACGGTATGAATCAACTTATTATCTTCCTGATGGTCTAGTTTTTTCCTTAAATAATTCACATAAACATCTACTACGTTGGTACCCAATTCATAATTAACTCCCCAAACCGCATCCAGGATTTCGGCTCTTGAGATCACCTTTTCAGGATTATTCAGAAAGTATAGGAGTAATTTATATTCTGTGGAGGTCAGGGTAATTTCTTCACCAGCCCGGGTAACTTTTTTGGTATAATCATTCACCACAAGATCTGAAAACTGAAATACATGTTCATTATCAACTTCCGGTTCTGCCATTTCGTGAACATTTCCGTTAGTATGACTTCTCCTCAACAAAGATTTTACACGGGCTACCAATTCAATAAACTTGAACGGTTTTACCAGATAATCATCTCCTCCGCTTTCTAAACCGAGAACAATATTTTCAGAGGTTCCCAACGCGGTCAAAAAAAGAATCGGCACGTGCTGATTGGTTTTTCTGATCTCTTTGCACACATCCAGCCCATTCATTTCCGGCAGCATAATGTCTAAAATGACCAGATCAAAATCATTCGCCTGCACAAGCTGCACGCCTGTACGTCCGTCAAAAGCCACTGAAACTTCATATCCGCTTTCCTGCAACCCTTTTTTGATAAAGGACACCACACTGGTTTCATCTTCAATCAGAATAATTTTTTTCATGAAAAATAAGGACTTTCACAAAAATAGAAATTTTATTTGGGTTGGAAGAATTGAAGAAGGAATGTAATACATTCAAAATAAGAACAATACTTAAATAAAACAAAAAACCCTCCGTAACAAAGTTACAGAGGGTCTTGTACCCCAGGCGGGACTTGAACCCGCACGCCAAAAGAGGCACAGGATTTTAAGTCCTGCGTGTCTACCAGTTCCACCACCAGGGCGTGGAATGGAGCGAAAAACGGGATTCGAACCCGCGACCCCAACCTTGGCAAGGTTGTGCTCTACCAGCTGAGCTATTTTCGCATCGAATAGTGCGGATGAAGGGACTCGAACCCCCACGCCTCACGGCACCAGATCCTAAGTCTGGCGTGGCTACCAATTACACCACATCCGCAGTTATTTTTTTGTCGTATGATAAAGAACTTCTTTCGTTTTTGTGAGTGCAAATATAGGGCAATTTTTTGTATTTGCAAGAGTTTTCAGAGAAAAAATTATTTTTTTTACAAAATTCATTCGGGAGTCATTTTATTACATTTCATTTTATTACTTTTACATCGTTAATATTTATGATATGGAATTACAAGGAACGGTAAAGAAACTTTTTGAAACTCAAACATTTGCAAGTGGATTTCAAAAGAGAGAAATGGTTATTTTAACTCAGGAGCAGTATCCACAGCCAATTAGCATAGAATTTCTTTCTGATAAAATAAATTTATTAGATAATGTGACTGAAGGAGAAAATGTAAAGATAGGGATCAACATCAGAGGTAGAGAATGGACTTCGCCGCAAGGAGAAACCAAATATTTCAACTCTATTACAGGATGGAGACTGGAAAAGGTTTTTGATAATGGTTCAGAACCTACACAAGCGGCACCATCTCATTCTGCAGCACCGGTATCTAATGAAAATCCGTTTGCAGGAGACGACGACGATGATTTACCTTTTTAATAAGATAAACAACGAAATAACAATCCTGCTTTTTAAGTGGGATTTTTTTTCTAACAATGGTTCGATTAGACGAAAACGAAATTTCTTTTCCTGATCCTGAAATGTATGACGGGCACGAAGGACTTATTGCATTTGGTGGCGATTTGTCTGTGGAAAGAATTTGGTTTGCCTACCAATTGGGGATCTTCCCATGGTACAATCCCGGGGAAGAAATTCTTTGGTGGTGTCCAGATCCAAGGTTCGTTCTGTTTCCTGATGAGTTGAAGGTTTCAAAATCCATGAGGAAAATCTTAAACAGGAATGTTTTTTCCTTCACAGAAAATCAGGATTTCAGAGGAGTGATTAAAAATTGTCAGAACGCTAACAGAAAAGGACAAACGGGAACCTGGCTTTCTGATGAGCTGATGGAGACATTTATTCAGCTTCATTTGTATGGTCTTGCTAAAAGTATCGAAGTTTGGCAGGGTGAGGAATTAGTGGGTGGATTTTATGGATTGCAGATCGGGAATGTTTTCTGTGGAGAAAGTATGTTTGCTAAAGTGAGCAACGCATCAAAAGCTGGTTTCATCCATTTTGTGGAAAGCAATAAAAAGAATCTTGAATTAATTGACTGTCAATCCCACACCGAACACCTGGAAAGTCTCGGCGCCAGAATGATCCCTAAAAAAGAATTTTTAAAAATTTTACATAAAAACAATGAACGCAGATAAAGAAAAATGGATCCTTTTAATTGTACTTACGGTTATCTGGGGATCCTCTTTTATTCTGATCAAAAAATCACTGGAACATTTTAATCCTTTTCAGGTAGGAGCTTTAAGGGTACTTATCGCCGGAATTATTCTGTTGCCTATTGCGATCTCCAAATACAAACTGTTTCCAAAAAAACATTTAAAATGGCTTCTTTTGGCAGCATTTACGGGAAATTTTATTCCTATGTTCCTTTTCCCTATTGCAGAAACTGAAGTAAGCAGCAGCATTGCAGGAATTATCAATTCTATGATGCCGATCTTTGTGATTATTGTCGGGGCCTTAGTCTGGAAATTCGAAACAACGAAAATACAGATCGTAGGAACGCTGATAAGCTTTACAGGAGTTTGTTTACTCGCTTTTGGAGGCAGTGACGGTGGAGAATTTAAGCTGATTCCGATTTTATTGCTGTTATTGGCCACTTTGTGTTACGCCGTGAGTACAACTACGGTAAAATCTAAACTTATGGAAGTTTCTTCCACGATTTTATCTGCTTTTGTATTCTCTTTTGTTTTATTCTTCCCTTCTATTATTGCTTTAGCATTTACAGGATTTTTCTCTACATTCAGTTTTGATGAAAACCACATGCTTGGACTGATGTTTGTGAGCTTATTATCTATTTTCGGGACGGGATTAGCTATGATGATGAATTATCGTCTGTTAAAGGTTTCTTCGCCTCTTTTTGCGTCAACCGTGACTTTACTGATGCCTATTGTGGCTATTATCTGGGGTATTTTAGACGGTGAGAAACTGACAGTCATGCAATTTATGGGAGCGACAGTTATTATTGCCGGATTGGTTTTCCTTAGAACAAAGCCGAATGTTATCAAAAAATAAATCCTGCAAAATTGCAGGATTTTTATTTGCTCTGTTTTCCAAAAAGGAACTAGTGGAGAGACGGTTCACTCCATTCATTCCGTTCAGAATGACAGGATTTCTTAATTTTTCTTTTTTACTCTGGCCTTAGCTTTCTTCACTCCATCTTTGATGAACGGATATTTTTTCTGCATATCCGGTGCAAGAGAAGGATCAAGTTCCAATGCTTTTTGAAGAGCTATGGTTGCTTTTTCCTGATCTTTAAGGTTGAAATAGCAATTGCTGAGCTGATAATATAATTCGGCTCTTTCATGCTTTTTCACAGCGTTGATCAATACTGTAACAGCTTCTTCATATTCTCCCAAAAGCATTAATACTTCGGAGTAGGCATACCAGTTATAAAATCTCGACGGTTCAGCTTCAACCAACTTCTTCAGACAGGAAAGACTTTCTTCAAATTTTCCTGAATCGATGAATAAAAAGGCTAATCTTTTCTGATAATCGAGATTGTTTTCATTCAACTGGGTAGCTTCTTTAGCGAAGTGTAGCGCTTCCGTCATCCCTCCCATTTCCTCATACAGATAAGACTGCTCCATCATCGAAAGATAAAACTGAGGGTCTTCTCTCAAAGATTTTTGAAAGGAATTCAATGCTATGATCGGCTGCTTCAATGCTTTATAACAAAGTCCTATTTTATAAAAGGTAAACGCTTTGGTGTATTCCAGCTCAAGCATTTCCTCATATACTTCAATAGCTTTTTTATATTGTCCTAAAGCTTCATAACAAGCAGCTTTATTCGCATATACCCCTACTGAGTTCGAATTGATCGCCAATAGATAATCATATCCTTTGATGGCCTCTTCGTAATTCTTCCTGTTGAAGTAAAACTGCCCATATTCAAACCATGCTGTTTCAGAATAAGGGAATTCATCTAAATATTCATTAAGAAAGGCTATTGCCTCCTCACTCTTATTCAGGTCACTAAAGCAGATCATACAGTTTTCCAGGGAGTATTCGTCCGCCGGATCTTCTTTCAATGCTTTTCGGTAATGTTTAAGAGCGTTAAAGGGATCTCCCAGATTCACATATTCATCCGCAATAAAGTTGTGAAGGAAATTTTCTTCTTCCCCCAATTGTAATGCTTTTTTGCAAATTTCAATAGATTTTCTTGGATTTCCCAGGTTCGAATAATACTTAGCATAGCAGACTAAAAAGTCTGTGTTTTCCATGGATGAACCTTTCAGCTCATCAATAAGCTCTTTTGCCGTATTATACTCTTCCCATTCTAAAAGAACTTCAAGCTTTTTAATCTTGATATCCAAAGAATTGGGATGGAGCTTAAGGCCATAATTCACTGCATTATCTGCGTAATTAAAATCTCCCAGCTCCAGGTAGTAAACGATAATGTCTTCTAATTCTTCTGTATCGAAATAGAATTCATCATGGTTTTCCATCATTTCTTCGAACTTTTTCACAAGTTCATTTCCAAAATACTCTTCCAATATAAACAAGTTTAAGATCTAAGACTTGAGATATGAGATATACAAATACTCGGTTCTGAAAATCTTAATACTATAAAGTTAATAATAATTCTTTTTTAAAATGATGAAAATGATGTTAAAATTTTTAGATCAGGCTATTAATTTTTTCGATCATATCATCCGCTAACTGATCGGCTTCTTCCTGGGATTTTGCTTCTGTATAAATTCTAATGATTGGCTCTGTATTCGATTTACGAAGGTGAACCCAGTTGTTTTCAAAATCTATCTTTACGCCATCTACAGTAGAAACCTCTTCTGTTTGATACTCTTTTTCCACTTTAGTTAAAAGATCATCCACATTGATCTCCGGAGTCAGCTCAATTTTCTTTTTCCCCATGAAATAGCTTGGATATCCTGCTCTTAATTCGGAAACAGTCTTGTTTTCTTTGGCCAGGTGGGTTAAAAACAAGGCAATCCCTACTAAAGAATCTCTTCCGTAATGCAGATCAGGGTAAATAATTCCTCCGTTTCCTTCTCCTCCTATTACTGCGTTCTTTTCTTTCATTAAAGTAACCACATTCACTTCTCCTACAGCACTTGCAAAATATTCTGAGTTGTGAGAGCGGGCAACGTCTCTCAAAGCCCGGCTTGAAGAAAGGTTGGAAATAGCTACTCCATTCTTATTTTTCAGTAAATAATCTGCAACGGCAACTAACGTATACTCTTCCCCGAACATTTCGCCTTTTTCATCAATTAAAGCCAATCTGTCCACATCCGGATCTACTACTATTCCTAAATCCGCATTTTCTTTTTTCACCAGTTCACAGATGTCACCCAAATGTTCTTTCAACGGTTCCGGATTGTGTGGAAAATGTCCGGTAGGTTCGCAATATAATTTTACTGTTTCACAACCAAGTTTATCTAACAGCATCGGGATTGCGATTCCTCCTGTAGAATTTACGGCATCTAGAACCACTTTGAAGCTCTTGGATTTAATGGCTTCTACATCTACCATTGGTAAATCAAGAATCTGCTGAATATGAATATCAAAAGCATCATCTCTTGTTTCATATTTCCCCAGATTATCTACTTCTGCATAGTTGAAGTCTTCACTTTCAGCCAAAGCAAGAACTTCCGCTCCGTTTTCTCCGCTGATGAACTCTCCTTTTTCATTTAATAATTTAAGAGCGTTCCATTGTTTCGGGTTGTGGGAGGCGGTAAGGATAATTCCTCCGTCTGCATTCAACTCAGGAACCATTACCTCAACTGTTGGTGTTGTAGAAAGGCCTAAATCAACTACATTGATTCCCAATCCTTGTAAAGTGGCCGTTACCAGAGAAGAAACCATTTGCCCGGAAATTCTGGCATCTCTTCCGATGATTAATGTTAAATCCTTTTTATTTTTATTATTTTGAAGCCAGGTTCCGAATGCCGAAGCAAATTTTACTACATCAAGCGGTGTTAAGTTATCGTTTACTTTTCCACCGATCGTTCCACGGATTCCTGAAATCGACTTTATTAGCGACATTATATTTTTTTATTTTTTTTAATTGTTAATTATCAAACTTTGTGCAAAGATACTTATAAAATAGGAACCTGTTTTTGAATTTTATCATAAGTATTCTTTACGGCTTTAGGAGGCGCAAAGCGATATCCTACGTAGATCAATCCGTATATATTATTGTTTTCAACAGTATAATTATCTCTCTCATCGTAAGCCGTCGCATTGAAGTTGAGCTTTCCTCCAAATAAAAACCTGTCTGAATTATATCCGATGTGAAGTCCTCCGGAACCTCTTACAACTGCATATTGCGCTTTTTCTTTCGGCCCTTTCGACCCGTCTTCCTGCGTATCCCTGAAGTTTGTGAACTTCCCGCCGACACCTACCGTTAAATAAGGTGCAACACTTACTTTATCAGCTATTACCCAATTATAAAAATAGCCGATGTTTGCTCCGATATTATATTGGTATTCTTTACTTTTCCTTCCTTCCAGAACATCCCTGAAAATGGTAAGGTCATAATCTAAAAACGGAACAAAGCTTCCTTTGCTGTTTCTTTGCCATTCCCCTTGTGTGTAAATGCTTTTTAATGAAAAATCTTTCTTTAAAACATAAGACGTGGAACCTCCGAAAGTCTGGACTCTCAAATCGGGGAACTGTATATATTTATCCTTTCCTTCCTGCCAATCTGGAATCAGATCCTGTGTGTTTTCTACATAAAACCCTTTTACATTCTTATAATAAACCGTCTGAATAAATCTTTTAGGAAAAAACCTGAATCTAAAATCTGTGTATGAACTTTTTCCTTTTAATTCATTGTCATTATTTCCGGGAAAAAATCTCGGCGCAAATGATAATGTTGCACTTATGCTTCTATAATCAACGGATAATGAAGTTTTTGTTTTATTATTAACAGAAACTATCAGTTCTTTTATTATATCTTCCCCATTTACTTCTGAGTAGGTAAAGTTTTCCAGGTTGGTATCAAGATTAACCCGGATCATGATCTGGTCGACATAGGACTTGATGTTTGTACTATCAGTCTGACCTTCGGCATGAGTATACATCAGGCCAAGAAAAAAAATACATAATGCTTTTGGTTTCAAGTGAATGGGTGGTTATTATTTCTGAAAATAAAATTATTTTTTCAATTCATGATGTAAAATCTACGAACAACCACAATCTTTGTCACAATTCGTCCTTTTGGAACTGAATTTCTTCGGTGCAAAGTTCTTTCTGATGATCCTGAATAAGGAGTAGCAGGCAAACCCGACAACGAGCAGAACAATGATATACTGAAAAATTAATGATGTACTCATTATTTTAAAATTTGATATACTAACATGGACACAAAATATGCCAAACCAGTCATCATCACCACCTGAAAAGCTGTCCATTTCCAGCTTTTGGTTTCTCTGTAAACTACTGCCAATGTGGAAACACACTGCATTGCAAACGCATAAAATAATAGTATGGAAATTCCTGTGGCAAAACTGAATACTTTTTCACCATTAGGTTTCACATCTCTTCTCATTTTATCTATTACTTTCACCTCGGGCGCATCATCTTCCAGACTATAAAGGGTAGACATGGTTCCTACAAAAACTTCTCTCGCCACAAAACTTGTCAAAATACCAACTCCCATTTTCCAGTCATAACCAAGAGGCTCGATAACGGGCTCAATCCCTTTTCCCATTTTAGCTAAATAAGAATGATCCAGGTGAACGTCTGTAGCAACAAACTCGTTAGGTTTTTGCTTTGGCCCGAAATAACTCAGGAACCAGATAATGATGCTTACAATGAAAATAATCTTTCCTGCTCCGGTAATAAAATCCCATACTTTTCCTAAAACCATTTTAAAATCGTATCCGAAAAGTGGTTTTTTGTAGGTGGGCAAATCCATTACCAGATAGGTTTTCCCTTTATTTTTGATAAATCTTTTGAGGATAAAAGCTGAAAACAGGGCAACAAGGAATCCCAGTAAGTACATTCCCATCAATACCAATGCTTTATATTTTATTCCTAAAAAAGTATCATCTGAAATAATCAATCCTATAATAATACTGTAAACCGGAAGTCTTGCAGAGCAAGTCATGAAAGGTGTCACCAAAATAGTTAACAGTCTTTCTTTGACATTTTCGATATTTCTTGTTGAAATTACGGCCGGGATAGCACAAGCTGTTCCGGAAACCAATGGAACGATACTCTTTCCATTCAATCCGAATGGTCGCAACAACCTGTCCATCAGGAAAACCACTCTTGCCATGTATCCTGAGTCTTCCAAGAGATAAAGAAAATATAATAAGATCCCGATCTGCGGAGCAAAAACGACAATTCCTCCGATTCCGGGTACAATTCCATTGGATATAAGTGAATTTAATGGTCCTTCCGGAAGGTGTTCTCCCGTAAAAGCAGACAGCCATGAAAAGAAGCTGTCGATCCAGTTCATCGGATATTCCGCAAGGAAGAAAACACTTTGGAATATGATCAGCAATACTGCCAGAAAAACCACGTAACCCCAGAACTTATGCACCAAAACCCTGTCCAGCCTTTCTGTAAGCAATTCTTTGAACTGAGGTTTTTTAGAGATCACATTGGCTAAGATTTTATCGACATTCTGATATCTTCTTACCGTTTCCTGCACCTGTAATCTTTTAGGAACCAGACTTTTATTTTCCGGTTCATTCAGCAGGTTATGAATTGATTCTATTCTTCCCAGCTCGGCTCCTGAAGAAATAGCCATCCAAGCTTTATAAGGATTATCAAATCCCTTTTGTGAGGCAAGTTTTTGAAGAAAATCTTTATGTTCATTTGGGGTTTCAAAAGAAATGGTATCTGTTTTTACAAATTCATTGTTGAAAACTGCTTCTTTCACCTCCTCTATTCCAAGGTGCTCTTTCGCATTGGTTTGGATAATTTTAATTCCTAGTGCTTCTGAAAATTGTTGAATGTTGATATTGATTCCTCTTCTTTCTGCCTGATCGATCTGATTTACGATCAGAATCATCGGAATTCCTAAATCCTGGATCTGCTGGAATAAAAGAAGTCCTCTTTTTAAGCTTAGTGCTTCAAGGATATAAATAACTCCTGCATAGTTTTTCTGCTCATCAATAAGAAATTTGGAAAAAATAGCTTCGTCTTCCGAACTTGGATAAATACTGTATGATCCCGGCAGATCAATTACCTCAACATCCTCATCCTTGTAGGTATAATTCCCTGAATGGCTTGCTACGGTAACACCGGCATAGTTCCCGGTTTTCTGTTTCTTGTTACAAAGTGTATTGAAAACCGTTGATTTTCCTACATTAGGATTTCCGACTAAAAGTACTTTTTTTCTCTTATTATTCTGCATCAATTCAATTCTTCAACAATAATATAGTCTCCCTCTTCTTCACGAAGAGCGATGCGGCTTTTCTCTTCTCCGAACTCCACATACATAGGACCGTTAAAAGGTGCCTGATACAAAATCCTGAAAACGGTTTCCGGCAAAAGCCCCATTTCGATGATTTTATTGGGCATCTTCAAGTGATCATTATCATAGCCAAGAATCTTTCCCGTCTTATTTTTAGGAAAGCCACTTAATTTATGTAAATCCTTTTCTTTCAAAAGCCTGTTTTTTGTGAATGCAAATATACGCTATTTAAATTTAATCTAAATAATATCTGTGTGTAAAAAAATAAACCCAAATGCACTGATACATTTGGGTTTACCAATATAATTTAGTTGATATGAATGCTATTTTTTCTTTTTGTCTACTACCTGATCTTTCTCAATAGGATTATCATTGGCATTGTAGAAATCTTTGTATTGCTTTTCCTGCTTTTTCATCATGTCTCCTATTGTTCCATCCATTCCCGGAATGGTTTTAGACATCATTTCCTGTGTCATCATAGGTCTTACAGATGCAAAAGGATCTTTTTTGAAATCACTGAAAGTTTTTTCAAACTTATCTCTTGGCAATTCTTTTACTTTTCCTCCTGTAGCCTGCATTAAGTTTTCTATGTAAGAGAATTCCGAATAGTCCTTTACTTTTTTATTTCCTTGTAATATCCATGAATAGTTTTTCTCATCATCCTCAATTTTAACGATCAACCCCGGAAGTCCTGAGAATTTATAAGGTCCATCCTGGAATGGCAAATCCGTACTGAACCAAGCCGTCCATTTTCTTCCTCCAAATTCAGTGGTTGCTTTTTGCGCGTTATAAGCTCCGATTTTCTGCTTTTCATTGGAAATATTCCAGTTGAATTTCAAATCTTCGCTGTACCCGATATTGCTTGGGGTAAATCCATTGGCTACTTTATCCACGTACTGAACTTTCATGCTTGGATAGGTTTTGTATACTCTGGCAGAAATTTTAGGCTGTCTGATTGTCTTTGAAAGATCTTTCATTACTCCTGCCTTCTGCATTGCTTCAATTTCCACCTTCATGATAGAATCCTGTGCAATTACCGTGTAATCCTGATAAATAGATCTGTTTTTATCTGTAATATCCAAAATGGTGATCACCTTATCCATTTTTGTGGAGTCTTTTTTAGGCTTGAATGTAAGCTCATAAAAGAAACGGTTGGCTGTTTCTTTGGAATCTTTGTCCTGTGCGTTTGAAAAGACAAAAAGAGCAATAAAAAATACTGAAAAGAGTTTTTTCATTTTAAATAATGTTTACTAATTAGTTATCCGTCGCAGGATTTTGTTACAGATTTTTTTTGATTATTTTTTACCTACTCCCTCAAAAATAAAATTTTATGATTTTCTTACGATTTTCTCGTTGTTTAAATTTCTAACTTTATGTGCCTAAAAAAACAAAATATTATGGACACTTTATCTCAATTAAAATCAGAATTACAGGGGGAATATCAAACTACTAAAAAGTTTATTGAGCTCTTTCCTGACGGAAAAAACGATTATGCCCCCCATGAAAAAAGCATGAAAATGATGCCTCTTGCTACCCACCTGGTAGAAGTTTTCGAATGGCCGAATACTATCTTGAATACTTCCGAGCTTGACTTTGCGAAAGGGGGTTATAAACCTTCTGTTCTTTCCACCAAAGAAGATCTGCTTAAAAAGCTTGATGAAGATTACGAAGCAGGCAAAAAAGCATTGGAAAATGTACAGGAAGATGATCTGAGTCCGAGCTGGACCATTAAAAACGATGGACAAGAATTGGCAAGCTGGAGCAAATATGGGGCTATACGACATGCTTTAAACCAGATCACTCATCATAGAGCACAATTGGGTGTTTATTATCGATTGAATAATATTCCTTTACCCGGAAGCTACGGCCCATCCGCAGATTCACCTAGTTTTTAAAATAATTGAAGTAAATGATTAAATAAAAAACCAATCTCGATGAGATTGGTTTTCTTATTATTTAAAGTTGAACTTTACGGTGAACATGACCTGGCTTGGGCGAAGCTGAATTCTTGTGTATGAAATATTAGTTGTGTTAATATCATACGTTTCAAATACTTTTTTGTTTGCAATATTCATCCATTTCAATTCAAAATCGATTTTCTTTTTGGACCAACTGAATTGATAAGACAGATCATAGAATCCATTGTTATATTTCTGATCTCCTGCATTGGTATTTACCTGATCCCAGTTGAATCCAACAGTATGGTTTTCGATAGGATAGAAGAATACACCCAGATTATGAGTGAATCCTTTTCTGGCAGCATTAGAATTTACTCCCCCCTGACTTGTCTGTTTTGTTCTTGAGATGCTTGCATTATAATCAATACTCATCCAACTGAAGTAGGTGTTATTGAATTTAATACCATATGACTGACTGTTGTTCTTGTTGGTATAAGAAGCATTATCCAAAAAGGCATCTGATTTTGAGGTATTATTGCTATAACTTACAGAAGCATTGGTCTTGAATTTTGGAAAATATTTTCCAACTTCCGCGCTGTAGCCATTGTTAATGATATGGTTATCCTGTTCAATATATTGCATAATGGTATACCCTGCTTCGTTAATTCTTGGGTTAGAAATCAGGTTTCTTTTTGCATCTGAATACCTGTAGTTCACATTGAAGAATAAATTATTCAGTGGATTTCTGTATTCTAATCTTGTTCCTGCAGATTTATTATTGTTCTGAGGGATCGGATTATTAATATCCATCGCATTAATTCCGTTTGGAGAAGTCATCAAGAATCCGGAATAAGCAGAATTGATTTCTCCGAAATTATTGTTAATATTAGCATTAACTGAAGCTTTCCAGAAAGAGGCAAATGTATACTGAGCAAAAATACTTGGTTCAAAGGTAACTTTGTTTACTTCTTTAGAGACCTGTCTCATCGGATCTTCCGCTTTAATATTGTTTGAGTTCACAGGGAAGTTCGCGTATAACATCCATGCTTCGCTTTTATAGTTTACGCCTACGCTTCCGTATGGTGTTGCGGTTGTATATTTTAAATCATTACTATATGCTGAAACAGGCGTCACCGGATCATTAGGATCAGAAGACGGAATTGTGATGATATTTGATAAGTCTGAAACTAAATTCGTTGTTTTAAAATTAAATCCAACTTCCGGAGTAAAGGTCCATCCCTTGGTAGAAAAACCAATGTTTGCCGAATGATTCGCTTCAAAAGTTTTCAGTCTTAAATTCTGTCTGACAAAATCTGCAGAAGTCGGAATAAATCCAGGAATGGCTAAATAAGAAGCAGGAGAAACATCCAATGTTTGCCTATCTGTCTGATAATTAATGAAAGACATCACATTGACCATTTTTTCTTTCCATGGAATGATGGTACTCAAAGAGTTCTGGAACGATGTAGTAGGAGACTCTATGGCTTCTTCACCATGTCTGTTATTGATCGGGTCTGTTCTGTCTACAACGCCTCTGTCTGCATTCCAGAATTGAGAGAAGCTCGTAGTGTTTTTAAAGAATCCTTTCTTCGCATTTTTAGTGAAGATCAATTCTCCTTTTGCTTTATCCGTATAAAAATTATTGAAAATATTCTGTGTTACTTTTGATGCGGGTCTTTCCGGAGTAGCAAAATAATTCGTTTCGCTGTAAGATTCTCTTTCTACTGCATTATTGGTGTAGTTGGCATTCGCTTTTAATTCCCATTCTTTTTTCTTATCAATATTGGTAAGATAATTGGCTGATAAATAATGGACACTGTTCATCAGATATCTTTTCACAGGAAGATTCGGGGTACTTGCATTTTCCACATTCAGCCAGTCATTTTGAGAAGCATTGATTCTCCTTCCTTCAAATCTGCTTCCGAAAGCCAGTATATTTCCTTCATTTTCCACCTGCTCTCCCATGTTATTGGTTTTATAATTGACTACCCACTGACTTTTCTGTCCGAAAAACATCGGTGTTAACTTCACATTCCAAAGCCATGGAGCTCCAAATCCTGATCCTACCTCTCCTCTTCCGGTCATGGTTACGGAGTTTTTCAACTTGATGTTGATCGCTGCCTGATCGGAAGGAACTTTATCCTGAAGAATTTTTACCGGCTGGTGATTTTCAAGCACCTCCACTTTTTGTACGGCATCTTTAGGAAGGGAGTTGTTGATGGTTCCGTATCCTCCTTCCATTAAATCTTTTCCGTTGACATAGAATTTGTTGATTGCATTTCCCTGATAAAGAATACTTCCGTCTGCATTGACTTCAATACCCGGAATTTTCTTCATTACATCCGCAAGTGTTCTATCGTTTTTGCTGTCAAAAGCCTTAAGATCATAAGAAATGGTATCCCCTCTTGCTGTGATCATTTTGGTTTTCAGCTGAACTTCTTTTATTTCCGTAGTTTCAGACTGCATTTTAAAGCTCAATGTCTGATCACTGTTACTGATCTGTTTTGTTAATGGTTTTTGATTGAAAGCCTTTACTTTCAAATCCACGTTAGATTCTGAAGAAGTAAAGGTAACTTTATATTCTCCTTTGGAGTTGGTAATTCCATAAGCCAAAATTGCATCCTTTCCCGGCTCTTCTATCGTTACACTTGCACTGGGTACTGCTTCTCCATCTTCATCGGTAATTTTCCCTGAAACTGTTTTTTGTGCAAACGTCAGCATAGAGAAAAAAATCATCACGAATACATAGATATTCCTTTTCATAATTTATTATTTGGCTTATTAGTTATGGTTTGTAATTTTTTGTTACACTTTATAAAGATTGATTTTAAAGGAAAAAGTTAAAAAACACCTCTATCACTGTATTTATAGTGATAAAATTTTTTATTATTTTTTTATTTCTCAATTCAGGATTCTCAAATATTTTTCTAAGATGTAATATTTTTTATGAATATTTTGTTTTCTGTTTAGTATATATAATTTTGTTTTCTCATACATTTGAGGAAGTATTTTTATTTGGTCTAAATATTTAAAATTGTGATTTGAATCATAGATTAAAAAAAACTTAATCTCGGATTCGTAAACATTTATTTAATAATTTTGTAACATAAAATTTATAAAATGGGAATTATTTTAAAGCCTATAGATATTGTAGATGACATAACGAAAGAAGAGTTTCACGAAAAATATCTTAAGCCGAGGAGGCCTGTTGTCATTAAAAACATGGCAAAGAAGTGGCCTGCCTATCAGAAATGGACAATGGAATACATGAAGGAGATGGTAGGAGATGTGGAAGTTCCATTATACGACAGTTCCAAAGCTGATCCGGCCGCTCCCATCAATGCTTCTGCCGCCAAAATGCAATTTGGTGATTATATCGATTTGATTCAAAGAGAGCCTACTGATCTGAGAATTTTCTTTTTTGATCCTATAAAGCATGCCAAAAAGCTATTGGAAGATTATATTTCTCCTAAAGAATTAATGGGCGGGTTTTTAGATAAGTATCCATCCATGTTCTTCGGAGGGAAAGGTTCTGTAACTTTCCTTCATTATGATATTGATATGGCTCACATTTTCCATACGCACTTCAATGGAAGAAAGCACGTGCTTCTTTTCGATTATAAATGGAAAGAAAGATTGTACCAGATTCCTTATGCTACATATGCATTGGAAGATTATGACATAGAAAATCCCGACTTCACCAAATTCCCGGCATTAGACGGTGTGGAAGGAATTGAATGTTTCCTTGAGCACGGAGATACGCTGTTCATGCCTACCGGATGGTGGCACTGGATGAAATATCTTGACGGAAGTTTCTCTATTTCTTTGAGAGCCTGGGATAAATCATGGGCAGTAAAGGCTCATTCTTTATGGAATCTAACAGTACAACGTAAGTTCGATGATATCATGAAAGCCAATTTCAAAAAGAAATATATGGACTGGAAAGAAAGTATGGCTGTCAAAAGAGCAGAGCGGGCCCTGAAAAGAGGCTTACCAAAATAAGAAATGATTTTTCCATAATAAAAAGGTGTGATGTTATCACGCCTTTTTTATTTTATCTGTAATAATAGTTCTTCCATATTCCGGGTAACTTCGTTGCATGAAAAGCAGGCATCCTTACCATCCTGGTGAAACCACCTGCAATTGCTACGAATAGGGCAATAGGATAATTCTTTATTTGTATACCCAACATCCAGATTCTGTACTTTTTGGGATAAGGAACATTTGGATTCTTCATTGTTCCATTGGGCACATCCTTTTTCCACACATTTTCCTGTAAAGCGGAATCTTTGTTCAAGACTGTTTTTCCCTTTATTAAGCTCTAAAAACTCTTCGGTAACGGTAAGTGGTGTGATGAATTGCACCTTCCCGTCTTTATTGACAACTCCAAAAAGCTGTGCCCCGGCTTTTCCTACATAACTGGGACACATCTTTTTTGAATGTGAATTAGCCTCCATAGCTTTTAATTTGAGACTGTAGATCTTTAATCTGAGACTGGATGTCTACTCCTGGTTTGAAAATAATGATTCCCCAAGGAAACCAGTCTTTAATTCTCAAGGGTTTGGTAAGCCCCCTGAAATCTCTTTGTGCAGCAAAAGATTGGCTGTTATCAATTTTTGAAAGTTCTGAAAGCACGACATTCTGTATTCCTTTGTCTATGCTTTTTAATTGTTCATCGGTAAGATCCACTCCTTCCAATGAAATGAAAAAATGCTTTTTGGTTGCCATGATCGTTATTTTTATTGGTTTACCCATCAAAGCTAGTGGTATCCATATAAAAACAAGTCAGGGAAAAACCCAAAATCAGCAGGTGGAAAATACGGTAATTTCATTCATAATCAAACACTTACAAGACTCTGTAGATAGGATACTGTCTGAATGTTTTTTCTTCAAAATAAGGAGAGTTCCTGTAGATCCAATCCAGCTGAGCCTGTCCGTCTTCAGCAAACTTTTTATCCGTTGTTTTTTTATTTTCAAATGCTTCTTTCAGCTTTTTATCTTTCTTTAATAGTTCTGAAGCGGTATCTTCAAATATATAGGCTGAATAATATTCTTTTTGCCCTAAAATTCCGTCAAAGAAATTCCAGTTGAAGAAAGAATCCAAAGCTTCCGGCTCAAGGGTTTCAATGATATATTTTACACCTTCCTGCTGGGTTGAAATTACATAATCTCCAGCTGAAAATATAACCTTCTTGTTGATTTTATCCACTGTGGTCTCATAATGCAGATAATGTCCCTCATAAGGATTTTTAACGGTTTTAAAATCGTTGATCTTATAAGATTCCACCAGAATAGCGCTGTCCTTTTGCAGAGGTTTCATCTGAATTTTATTTCGTTTGAATTCTTCAATGATTCTGTATTGAGATTGTGGAATTACATAATATTGAGGAATAGTAATATATCTGGTAGGAACAGCCGTTGTAAAGAGCTTTATGGTTTTTGTAAATGGTTTTGACCTGTCATAATACAGCCTTGGTTTCCCGGAAATTTCACTGGGTTTATATTTTCCTTCGTATCCTTTAAAATCCATGGTCGTAAATTGGGTAGAATCTATTTTCCAACGGATTCCGTATTGTTTCCCTGCCTGATACTGCTTTAGATTTCCAAGGCGAAGTTCTTTTATTTTTTTATATTCCTTATCGAGATTCTGGAGATTCACGAGCATATACTTATACGTGGCATCCACCCTTTTATCGTAAGGTTTTAGCATATGCGTTTCCGGTACCGTCCCTAAAGAATTGAACAGAGAAGTGTAACCTGTAGAATATCTCGGAGAATCTTCAAAAGCGGCAAACCCCACTTCAGGAACATCTCCATGGATATTGACATATGGGGTACTTTCATATCCCAGCTTCTTTAAATCTTCAAGGTTTTTAGCCTGATAATTCTTGTAAAAATATTCTCCTAACACATTTCCCAACCGCTCTTTAAATGTTGAAATGTAGGTAAAGGTATATTGATAGTCAGCACCGTTGCTTACATGGTTGTCGATAAAAACATCCGGTTTCAGCCAATGATAGATTTCCTGGAAACTTCTGGCATTTTTAGAATCCGCTTTGATGAAATCCCGGTTAAGGTCATAATTTCTGGTGTTTCCTCTGAAGCCATATTGTTCCGGACCGTTTTGATTGGCTCTGGAAAAAGACCCTCTGTTCAGCATTCCACTTACATTATATGCAGCAATAGCGGCAACAATGAAGTTCTGCGGGGTTTTTATTTTTTTTGTTGCGAGATCTTTCATTAACATCATGGTAGCATCAATCCCGTCCGGTTCTCCCGGATGAATTCCATTATTGATGAAAAGAACAGCTTTATCTTTTCTAAGTTTTTCCAGCTCTTTTTCCGGGAAAGGATTGTACACCACTACATAAATGGGCTTTCCATTATCATCTTCTCCTTTTTTCAGGTATTGAATGGTCTCAAAATTTTTAGATAAGTCCTGGTAATAAGCATTCATTTCATCGTAAGTGACGGTTGTATTACCGTTTCCTTTTTCAAAGGGAGTCTGAAAGGAACTTTGAGCGAACAAAAAAGATGAAGACAGAGAAAATAAGAGCGTTTTCAATTTCATTGATGTAATATTTCAGACTTTAAAATTACTTAAAGTTTGGGAAAAATGGATAATTGATAATTTCCCTCGCAGATTGAGCTGATTTCGCAGATGATTGTGGATATTTGAGAGAAATATGATTATTTAGTCTTGATTTCTTCCCTTTTCATTTGGATATAAAGACGGAAGCGGATCACTCTGCCAGAATTCTTTGGTGTCAACATCCATAATGGATAATGATCCGGTAAATGCAGCACCTGTATCCATGTTCCAGATATTGGCTTTATTTAGCGGATGCTTTATGCCTAAATGCAATGTGGGAGTATGGCCGATGTAAATTTCATGGTACAATAACAATCTTTTTGGATACAGTTCTGAGTTTTTCGACAGTTTCTTATCCATGGCTACAGCTGTTTCCCAGAGCGTTCTGTCCCAACGGTAATTGCTGGAATACACTTCTTTTTCAGGACCATGCATGGAAGAATACCCCGCATGAATGAACAGGCGGTTTTCTTCGTCTACAAAGTAGTTTTTCATTCGTTGGAAAAATTCCAGATGGAGCTCTAAATCCTCTACTGAATATTCTTTGTAGCTTTCAACGGTACTTTTTCCTCCATTAAATAACCATACCTCTTCGCCTTTTCCAAAAGAGAGCCAGTCTTCACACCAAACATCATGATTTCCTTTTATGAAAATGCATTCTTGCTGTTCTGAGAGTTTTATCAGGAATTGGATCACCATTGAAGATTCACTCCACCCGTCAACGTAATCTCCGAGAAAGATCAGCTTATCATCGGAGGTAACTTTCGCCTGCTCAAAAACCTGTTTCAAAGCTTTAAATCCCCCATGAATATCTCCTACTACTAAAGTTCTTTTCATTTATTTTGAAATGTATTTTGCATCTACGAAATCGGTAAGCCATACTCCATTTTCTGAGAGGTAAAATTCTATTCCTTCCTGGAGCATAAGACCGGTTCTTATCGTAAGGATCACAGGTTTTCCATGACGCATTCCTACTTTGGTGGCCGTTTCCTTATCACTGCTCAGGTGAACATGCTGTCTGCTTCTTTTTTCAATTCCTTTTTCTAAAATGGAAGGGATATTGATTTCCGCAGTTCCATGATAGAGATATTCCGGCGGCTGTTGGGGTGTTAAAGCCAAGTCAACATCAATAGAGTGCCCCTGATTCGCTCTGATTTTGGTTTTATCTTCATTAAAAGCAAACCGTTTCTTGTTATTGGTTTCCACTACCTCATCCAATTCTTCTAAGGTAAAATTTATTTTGTTTCTAGCCGACTTTTCTCTTAGTTCCTCAATATCTGCCCATCCGTTTTCATCCAATTCCAAATGGATGGCTTCCGGCTGATGCCTAAGAATAAGGCTCAAAAATTTGCTTATTTTTTTCTTTTCTGTTTCGTTCATGATTTAATTATTTCATCAGTTTGTTTTCGAGTTTGATACATAAGCTTTCAATATCATTTTTTCTTACCAGATCTGAAATCCATTCTTCCGGAATATCTTCAAACCCATAGTAAATTCCGGCAATTCCACCTGTTATAGCCCCTGTTGTATCTGTATCTTCGCCTAAATTTACAGCTTTCAATACGGCTTCGGAATAACTCTTTGAGTTTAGGAAACACCATAATGAAGCTTCCAATGAATTCAAAACATATCCGCCGCTTTGAATTTCATCTTCCTTATAACTGGAAATATCATTCTTTAAAATCCTATAAAAAAGCTGTATTTCTTTTGGGTTAAACTCCCGATTTTCTGCATATCTCAAAGCAGTTTCCTGTATATAATCATATGCTTCTGATTTACTTTTCCCTTTTAACAGCTGTATTGCGAAAATCACATAAATGAAGCATGCAAAAACGGATCGGAAATGGCCGTGAGTAATTGCAGAAATTTCCCTCACAGTTTTGTATAGTTTATCAATATCTTCTTCATCTTTAAGATAGAAAGCCAAAGGAAGAGTTCTCATTAAAGAGCCATTCCCATTATCTTCTTCAAAAATATTTCCTGAAAATCTTGCACTTTCTCCTTTGATCAATCTCGCAATAGAATGTCTTGTCGTTCCTCCTATATCAAAAAGCCTTCCGTGTGCGGTCCAATGTCCATATTTGTTCCATTTCACAAAACTTTGCCCAATTTTTTCCAAGTCATATCCTTTTGTGAGCTCTTCAGCAATGCATAATGTTAAGGAACTATCATCGCTCCAGGTTCCTTTAGGCTGATTCCAAGACATAAATTCCAAATATCCTGTCACCGGAAAACGTTTAAGAGTTTCTCTGGTTTTAAACTCCACCGGAACACCTAAAGCATCCCCGATACAAACACCAAAAATTCCTGCTTTTACTGCATTTTCCATCATGCCATGTTTACTAGTTTATCAAACAACAATTTCATTCCCTGCGTTGCGGTTTCTTTAATCACTACCGCTCGTTTTCCGTAGCTCATGCTATCATCCGGATTTATGACAATCAATAAACAATCATCTTTAATGTCCTGTAACAATCCTGCGGCAGGATACACCTGCAATGAAGTTCCGATGACTAAAAAAATATCTGCTTCTTTGGTTATTTTCATGGCTTCCACCATCATCGGAACATCTTCTCCAAACCATACGATGAATGGTCGAAGTTGTGCTCCATCTTCTGCTTTATCACCGATTTTTATATCATCTTTTTGTTCATAGATCAGACTTTTATTGTTGCAGGAACAGGATTTGAAGAGTTCTCCATGTAAATGTAAAACATGGGATGAGCCTGCTCTTTCATGCAGATCATCAATATTTTGGGTGATAATATGTACCTCGAAATACTTTTCCAATTCAGCTAATAATTTATGGGCATCATTGGGCTGTACTTCATGGAGTTGGTGACGTCTTTGGTTATAAAAATCTAAAACGAGTTCTCTGTTTCTTCTCCATCCTTCCGGACTTGCCACCTCCGTCACATCATGATTTTCCCAGAGTCCATCGCTGTCTCTGAATGTTTTGATCCCGCTTTCGGCACTTATTCCGGCTCCGCTTAATATGGTGAGTTTTTTCATTTTTCTAATAGTTTTTTATACATCTCTTCGTTTTCATCATCAAAACAAACAAAAATAACTTTCTCTATTGTTTCAGATTGAAACTTTTGTATTTCCTGAATGGCAATTTTAGCTGCTCGGTTTTTAGGAAATCTGTATATTCCTGTACTGATATTAGGGAAAGCAATTGTTTTAATCTGTAGACTTTCTGCTAACTTCAATGAATTTTTATAGCAATTCGCTAATAATTTTGAACATTTTTCTTCATCTCCATTCCAAACCGGACCTACTGTATGAATAACATAGTTTGCTGGAAGATTTCCAGCAGTTGTGACAACAGCTTCACCGGTATTACATTTTCCTTGTTTATTTCTGATTTGGATACATTCTTCTAATATTATTGGCCCTCCTGCGCGATGAATAGCTCCATCAACTCCGCCTCCGCCTAGCAATGAAGAATTAGCAGCGTTTACAACTGCTTCGACTTGGATTTTGGTAATGTCTCCTTTTACTAGCTCTATTTTGTGTTTCATTATATTCCTTCAAATGGTTTCAACATTTCCTCTTTTTTAGTCAGAATTGCGAAAATCACTCTTTTAAATTTATTTTTATACTTTCCTTGAAGATGTTTTTTGAATAGTTCTGCAATATCCTTCGGATCATTTCTAAAAACTCCGCATCCCCATGCTCCTAAAATAAGAATTTCGTTTCCCTGATTCAAAGCCAACGCAAGCATTTTATCAATTCTGATATCCATTGCCCCGTATATTTCGTTTATTCGTTCTGGTTCCTGCTGTTTTACAACACCTACATTCACAGCAGCAGAAGTAATAAAGTTACAGAAAACGGCTTTCTGTAATAATTCTCCTTTATCTTTTCTGAAAACAGGAACTTTTGGACTATAAATCATGTTATCTGTGTAAAAACATGATTTCATTTTTCTATGGGTTTTATAAAAGTTTTCTGCTTCCAATTGTGCTGCATACAAAGCAGACGTTCTCGCCAAACTTTCTTCCTGCGCCTCTGCTCCACTGATAAAACCACCACCAGGATTTTTTGCAGACGCAAAGTTCAGGCACATTATTTTCTCTTGATTTTCCTCTTCTGCAAGTCTCAAAATTACCTGTAAAGAGCTGCAATTCCATGTTTCTATTTTACTTGTAAAATCAACTTCTGGGATTTGTTTTCCTGTTAATTCAAAAAGCTCTTCTGAGCTAAATAATTTTGTTTCTTCTTTACAGAATTCTATTTCTTTCTGTATATCGATCTTTTCATTATTGTTATTTATATAATATTTCTTAGCTAAGATTTGTAAAGTATCTTTCGCCATTCCTTTATTTGTCATTTCTTAATTTTTAAGTTCATCATTAAATCTTCAACTTCATCACTTCCGGGTCTTTTAAAGTTTTCACCTATAAAAACTTTTGTAACTATAATATTTCCCACAATAGCCCGATTAAAAGCTTCTAATTCTTCAGAAGGAACCCACAATTCATTATGATTTCTTGCTCCTACATTTTGAGATGGGTATTTATTAACAATTTCTTCCAACACTTCAAACTTGGTTACAAAACCCAGATAATTTCCTGATTCATCCCTTGTATTCCATTTTTCAGCAATTTCGGAAGCATAATCTTCATCCAAAACAGGATAAAAAATAGGTTGCCATTCTAATCTTGGTGGAAATTTTTTATAATTACTTTCAATAATTAAAATCATTTCCTTTTCTCCCACAGGTCTGTAAAGTGTTTTTGTTTTCATCATTTTTTAATTCGTTACCAAAACCGCTTCCTCATCAGAAAGCTTTATTTCTGCCGTTGCTCCGCTGTTAAATTGCAGAAAATCCTGTTCAATTCCATCACTAAATATAAAACCATTATTTGGCATTAAAGATTCTACAATCAGCTTATTTCCTTTTTTCAGCTTGCCTCCACAAATTTCTGTTTGTGTTCTGATGCTTTTAAAAGGCTCTCTTACTGCAAAATACAAATCCTCTTCGCTCATTGTAGGATACCCGAGTTTTTTGGGTCCTAAAATTCCGTAAGCCATATTAAAAATAGAGCTTAGCCAGCCTGTACTTCCTGTCTTTGTAGAGACTATAATTCCACTTGAAGAATGAACCTCTTCTTTTCCGTTCAGCATAATTTTGTATCTCGCAGAGCTATGGGAAGAGATTCCGATGAACAGATCATTGACTGCCAGTAATTTTTGACCATCATTCAACACCGCTTCTGCAAACCTCATCTTTTTTATTCTATAGCTTTCATTGATTACTGCATTTACTCCATTTAGAAAGTTCTTTGCAGTAAACGGAAGCAATACACCATCATATCTTTCTTCATCAGGATTAATTGCTATAATGGGAATATGTTTAGAATATTTTGCCACATTGGCGACTAATCCGTCCTGCCCTATCACAATGATCAGATTCTTTTCAGAGAAAATATAGGAGGGTACAAATTCTTTTTCCACCACTTTATTTTTGATCACTTTGGACAGTCTGGTCTGAACTTCCATGAAGGATTGATAAAATCTTTCATGCTCTTCCACATACTCCCGGAAATTTCCACCTGAACTTTCAATATAAAACTGAGCCTGAGCTTTGGTGTTGAATCTTTCGATCAGAGATTCCAATCTCGTTTTATTTTTAACAATGATGGCATATTCTGGTTTCATGAGATCATCTTTTCTGTTACTTTTCAGTGAGCAATGTTTCCAATAAGTCTGGACTGATGTTAAGCGTTCCTATTTTACCTGCGTTCTCCGCCAGTTCTCTAAAGGCTAAAGCAATACTTGATCTTGCATCCTGGTTACTGTTTAAAGCAGTTAAAACTCTCCAATCCAATTCTTTATAAGGCTTCAACGCAGCTTCGAGAGCATATCCCTTGGTTTCCGCTTCTTTTCTGTCGTTTTCCGTTTTTTGATCAATCAGTTCCTTTCTTTGATTTTCAACGGCGATATCTGCGGCAATCTTCATTTCTCTCAGGATTCGACTGTTTTCTTCTTTCTGAACTTCAGCTTCCATTCTTTTTTCATCAATCTGCTTTTGCTTTTCTTCTACGGCAATTTCGGTATTAAGTTCAGATTCCTTGATTTTTCTTTCCTGTTCTACCGCAAAATTTCTTCTTTCATACACCGCTTCATCTGCCTGTTGCTGCAATTTTTCCCGGGTTTCCGTTTCCAGTGCTCGTGCCATTTCCGGAGTGGTTTGTACCGCCAGAATATTGACTCCCAAAATCTCTATGCCCATTGTCTGAATAGCTTCAGAAGCCATTAATCCTTCCAGAATATTTCCTTCTATGTCCTTAGCGGAACGGATGGCATCTTTCAGGCTCTGATTATGAATAAATGATGACGTTGAAGTCTGAGCAAGATTGATAATTCTTTGATTCAGTTTTTCAATATCATTCTTCTTATAAATTCCTTCTTCATTTACTGTAAAATCCAATGTATTGGAAAGTGCTTTCGGGTCCGTGATTTTATAGCTGATCTGTCCTTGAATTTTTACCGTCTGATAATCAAAAGTATTTTCATTAAAAATAAACGGCAGATCATTACTTCCCATCGGAATAGCAATGATAGAGCTGTTTGGAGCAAAATAGAAGAATGATAAACCTCTTCCTTCTCTTACGACCTCTCCATTTTTAAAATGAAGAACATAGGTCATTGAATCAAATTTAATGTGTCTGAAACCAAACATAGCTTTATGTTTTTAAATTAATATTTGTGTTGTTTTTACGCTAACCAAAGATTGCATAAGATTTCGCTAGACTTAATATATACAATTCATTATTGCGTTATTTTTACACAAATTTAAATGAATATAACTTTACACACCAAATTAATTTGCGTTTATTTTACACTAATTTGTTTAAACAATTGATTTTCAGCCGTATTTTTTTTCGAATATTATTTTATTTCAAAATAAAACCCTTGCTCTTCAAGCTCTTTATATTTCTCCTGGTTAAAAGTAAAAAGTTTCCCGGGTCTGCCACTTCCTTCCTTTTTTACATTATTGGTTTCATTAAGAAGCCCGTAACTCATGATTTTTTTACGGAAATTTCTACGGTCGATTTCCTGTCCTATAATGGTTTTATACAGATTTTCAAGGTCTGAAAAAGGAAATTCTTCATGAAGAAGATTAAAGCCAATAGGCTGATATTGAATTTTTGTACGTAACCTTTTTAGTGCTGTTTCTATGATATTTTGGTGATCGAAGGCCAATTTCGGGAGCCTATTCACACTAAACCATTGTGCATCTTCTGCATCGGAATCGGCAAATAGTTCATGATAAGAAGGGTTGACAAGCCCCAGATAAGCTATGGAAACCACTCTGTTTCTAGGGTCTCTCCCTACATCTCCAAAAGTATAAAGCTGTTCCAGAAAATCGGGTTTTATTCCTGCTTCTTCATACAACTCTCTCTTTACAGCATCATCTACATTTTCATCATCCATAACCAAACCTCCGGGGAGAGCCCATCCTCCTTTGAATGGATCTATTTTCCTTTTGATTAAAAGGATTTGAAGATCCTTCTTATCAAAGTATCCGAAAATAACAGCATCTACTGCCACTTTTATATTCTGCATAGTTAATTTGCGTTATGAATACACAAAGTTACGGTTTAGAATTTAATTGACAGGTATTAAAAAAGAATTTTCAATCAAAATAAAATTCACTAAATTTATAATCAACTTAAAACTAAACGATTATGAAAAATTTACTCTTGGCTTTCAGTACCGTTTTTTTACTGATCGCCTGCGAAAAAGGAAAAACTGATGCTTCCAAAACTTCAGACAAAACGGATTCTGCAACAGTAAGTTCGGATTGGAAACCTGTAGATACAGCCACTGCCAACAAAGCCTGGATGGAATTTGCCACTCCCGGAGATATGCACAAAATGTTAGCTAAATCTGATGGAAACTGGACCGGTGAAAACACCATGTGGATGGAAGAAGGCGGACAGCCGATGAAAAGCACTTCTCAAGCCACCAACAAAATGATTTACGGCGGCCGTTATCAAATGAGTGAACATAAAGGAGATTTTATGGGAATGCCTTTTGAAGGAATGAGCGTTACAGGCTATGATAATGCTAAGAAAAAATTTGTAAGCACTTGGATTGACAACATGGGAACAGGCATTATGTATATGGAGGGAGAATGGAATGCTGCCAATAAATCCATAGAATTTAAAGGAAAAATGACAGATCCTGCCCGGCCTGGAAAAGATTGTAATATAAGGGAAATCTATACATTCGTTGATGATAATACCCAAAAGCTGGAAATGTTCGGACCAGGTTCCAAAACAGGAAAAGAGATGAAAACCATGGAAATTTTATTCACCCGCAAAAAATAACAACAGCCGCTTCGCTTGAAGCGGTTTTTTATTGATTAGGGTGAAATCACTGAAAAGAAATCGGGATTTTACTTACTGATTCCTTGATAGTTATATTCAATTTTGGGATAAACAAAAGGATGCGCCGAAAACCTTAAAGAGTAGGCAACAACCTAAAACCAAAACCATGAATTATATTATCAAAGGAAATCTAGCTGCCTATTTGTGCAGAGAGTGTTCAGAATACCTGAGCCAGGTAAGAGTGCGTATTTACCTTCCTTCAGCTGATATCAATATTGCAGCCGTTTCAGCCGCTGAAATTAAAGATACATTCAGAGAAGTTTCGGAAGATGAGATCAAAGCCAAACAGGACAGGTTAATTGCAGAGGCAGAAACGGATATCAATGGAAATTTTTCTGTAGAAATTGATGAAAAGTATTCCCGTTCAGCCCTAGAATTCGATTTTTACTGCGGAACGGTTCCCCGTCCTCCCTTCCCTCCTAAAAAAGGAAAACCAAGACAGTTTCATATCACCACTTTTGTTCCTCAATGGAAGATTACGAAAGAACAGGTTTATGTAGCCAATTTCTCTTATATAATTCCTGAAAAATGGTGGTGCTTAATTAAGGGAAGATATTTTGATGTTTGGACTATCTGTGGAAGATTAACAGATTGCAAAACAGGAAAACCTCTTTCCGGAGTTACTGTAATCGCCATGGATGCAGATTTCATTACAGATGATGAACTGGGAACTGATGTTACCGACAGTAATGGTCATTTTAAAATCTATTATTCTTCTGCCGATTTCAAAAAGACCTTCCTCTCTCCTATCATTAATATTGAAACAGATGTCCTTCCTCCGTTTGCTAGTGGTCCTGATGTCTATTTTCATTTAGAATATGGCGGACAGCGTTTTGCCCTGGAAACAAAAGCAGATCGTCGTAATAATGTGGGTTACTGCTTATGTGTGAAGCTTTGTTCGAAAGAACTTATTCCAATAGATCCTTCAATACCTCCTTCTTTTACTCATTTTGGTCTTACACAGCATATTCCGATCCAGACTGGAATTAATCTGGCTACCGGAAAAACTCTCGGCGGATATGCGTTTTTCTCATCCGTCAATTTGGTAGGAACAATAAGTAAAAAGATCAATGCACAGCCTATGGAATATCTTTTCGAGTATCAGGAAGTCGCAAACCCATCAGATGCATTAAATCCAGCCGGATGGAGCCCTGTGGTACCCAATATGATTGATAAGACCGTTATCGGGTATTTATGGACGTTTACAGGAGACCCTTCCAACCCTATTGCTTATGAACCTTATCACATCAATGGAACAGGAACTGAAAAAACGGTTACCTTTAATGGAAACTGGATTCAGGTGCCGCAGGATTCCAACTTTGCTGCTCATGTAGATGCGGAAATTCTTAAGCTTAATACTGAAAAACTGACCGGAGTAACCACTATCGATATGAGCATGCCCACATCAGGAATAGGAAATTCAACAGTTTCAGGGACAAGACCGCATACATCCAATAGATATTTTGCTGTCAGAATGAGACAAAGAGAAGCAGGAAATGTTGCAACAGAAGTGGTGGCCGGAACATCTAAACCTATAGCCATTTTCAATGTTTTATATCACAATGTCAACAAATATGGAAGTTGGGCTCATACCACCGTCAATGATCAGAGAATTGCATTGTCTGTAGATCTCCAGGAAATAATTTCCGGAAGCAGCGGATGTAGTAAAATAACCACAGATCTGCATGTAAAATACGGGGCAAGAAACGAAAATCTCGGCAGTGTAAGCCTTTCCATTGTAGGTCCTCATAAACCAGGACAAAGCTTTGGATTTGATCCGATAGTATTGATGCCTTCTCCAGAAACATTTGGATCGACACAATTGGTATTTACACCTCCAACTGATACTGTGGCGGATTTATTACCTTGTGCATATACTGTTTCTATTTCTGCAACAGCATTGCTAACAACAGGAGACGGAAATCTGAATTCCTATCATGACTTTGTATCTTTCTGTAAGGTATAATCAAAATAAAAACGAACACCATGAAAGCATTATTAAGAGCCATTATAGTAATCATTATTATTATTGGCGGCGCGATCATCATTATCGTAGGGAAAAAACCATTCCCTGAACCGGAATGTATCGTATGCGGACCCAACCTTGTAACAATTCTGGGTATTGCTGAAATTGTCCTCGGATTGGGAGCTCTCGTCATTCAGGGAAACCTGACTGAAAAAGAGAGAACATTTTGAAAACAAAAAGACCGGCGATCTACCGGTCTTTTTTTTATTTTTATTATTAATCGTTGAGCTTTAATACAGCCATAAATGCAGACTGTGGTACTTCTACTCTACCAATCTGCTTCATTTTTTTCTTACCCTCTTTCTGCTTTTCCAATAGTTTACGCTTTCTGGAAATATCCCCTCCGTAACATTTTGCGGTAACGTCTTTTCTTAAAGCCTTAATGGTTTCCCTCGCGATAACCTTCGTTCCTAATGCTGCCTGAACCGCAATATCAAACTGCTGTCTTGGGATCAGCTCACGAAGCTTTTCACACATTTTCTTACCAATGTGATAAGCATTGCTATCATGTATTAATGAAGAGAGTGCATCCACCATATCTCCATTGATCAGGATATCCATTTTCACAAGCTTAGATGCCCTGAAACCGATCGGATGATAGTCGAATGAAGCATATCCTTTAGAAATGGATTTTAACCTGTCATAGAAGTCAAAAACAACTTCTGCCAAAGGCATATTAAAGACCAGTTCAACTCTGTCTGAAGTTAAGTAACTCTGGTTAACAATTTCTCCTCTTTTCTCAATACATAAGGTCATTACTGGCCCTACAAAGTCAGATTTTGTAATGATGGAAGCTTTAATATAAGGTTCTTCTACCCTGTCAAGAATAGAAGGATCCATCATTTCAGACGGGTTGTTGATCAGGATTGGTGTTTCCGGCTCTTTTTTAGAATATCCAAAATACGATACGTTCGGTACAGTAGTGATCACATTCATATTGAATTCTCTATCCAAACGTTCCTGAACAATTTCCATGTGAAGCATTCCCAGGAATCCGCATCGGAAACCGAAACCAAGAGCAGCAGAGCTTTCCGGTTCAAAAACCAAAGAAGCATCATTCAATCTTAACTTTTCCAAAGAGAATCTCAATTCTTCAAAATCTTCGGAATCAATAGGATAAATACCTGCGAAAACCATTGGTTTTACTTCCTCAAACCCTTCAATAGGTGCGGAAGCAGGTTTTTCAGCAGAAGTAATGGTATCTCCTACTTTTACTTCTCTTGCGTCCTTAATCCCTGAAATAATATATCCTACATCTCCCGTTAAAATCTCTTTTTTAGGAGCCTGTTTCAATTTCAATGTTCCTACTTCATCCGCTTCATAGGTTTTATCCGTCGCCATGAATTTTACCTTCTCCCCTTTTTTTATGCTTCCGTTCACAACTTTAAAGTAAGCTTCAATTCCTCTGAACGGGTTATATACTGAGTCGAAAATCAATGCCTGAAGCGGAGCATCCGGTTCTCCAACCGGAGCAGGAATTCTTTCAACGATCTGCTCCAATAAATGATGAACCCCTTCTCCTGTTTTTCCTGAAACTCTCAGTACATCCTCATATTCGCAACCGATCAGGTTCATGATCTCATCAGTAACTTCTTCCGGATTGGCAGAAGGTAAATCAATTTTATTAAGAATCGGAATAATCGTTAAATCATTTTCCAATGCTAAGTAAAGATTACTAATTGTTTGTGCCTGAATACTTTGTGCAGCATCTACAATAAGAAGCGCTCCTTCACAGGCGGCAATGGAACGGGAAACTTCGTAAGAAAAGTCTACGTGTCCAGGTGTATCAATAAGGTTTAAGATATATTTCTCTCCTTTATATTCATAATCCATCTGGATTGCGTGAGACTTAATAGTGATCCCACGTTCTTTTTCCAAATCCATATCATCTAAGGTCTGTGCCTGCAACTCTCTTTGAGAAACAGTATTGGTATATTCCAAAAGACGATCTGCCAAAGTACTCTTACCGTGGTCGATATGGGCGATTATGCAAAAATTTCGTATGTTTTTCATTTAAGAACCTTGTAATTTGCAAAGATAAAAAAAAGGAGGACAATATCGTCTCTCCTGATTGTATTCGTATTATTTAATTTTATACTCTTCTTCGGGGAAAATATAATTTCCGGTAAAAGGATTTAAATACACCTTGGGTAAATCCGGGTTATTTGCTTTTCTGTTCTTTTTAATACTTGCATCTATAACAGCTCCCACTAATCCTCCCACTAATCCTCCTGCCATTGATCCTATCATCGCACCACTTCCCATATATTCAGGAAATAATTCTGCCCGTGAAGCAAAAATAAAATACCCTTCTTCATCCTTTTCAATTTTTATAGGTCCAACTGGAGTTATCTTATATGCTTCCCCATTGAATATATAGGCATACATTTGTCTCAATGGAATTTTTTCCTCTCCTTTAACGGCTTTGGTAACGTACCCTTTCTCATTGGTAATAAGGTTATATCCTGATTCCGGAGACTGAGTAAAAAATCTGTAGAAATTTTTATAAGCACCTTCTTTCAATTCACTCCCTTTATATAATTCCAGATTATTTTTAATCAGAGAGGCGTAATTGGTAAGTTCATTTTCCGGAATAGCATAACTCCATGAATCTGACTTATAGGAGCTTTTTAATAAATCCGTTAATCCAATCGTTATTTTTTTAGCTAAACTTTGTGCGAGATATGGGGTCGTTCTTGATGAAACTGTAGCAACAGTATCCATTCTGTATAAAAAATGATATCCGTCTTCTTTTTTAATGAATGTGCTTGCTTTAAAAGCAAGTTTGCCTATTGAATATTTTTCTTTTTTATCTTCCGAGATTTCTATATTTTCCAATAATAAAACTAAATCTTCTTTTCCTCTTACTTTATTATCTTCATAAAACCAATCTTTTATATCTGTAGCTGCATCATTTGCGAAAGCAATATTTACCTGGTTTTTATGATACATTACATTTCCAATTTCTTTATTTGGTCTTTGGTCAATCACTGTAAAAGTTTTGATAGAATTCTTACTGTCTTTAATCGATTTGGATAAGTTAATAGTCTCCGTTTCTATTTTCTGGGCACATAATGAAACCGAAAATAGGAAGAACAATATAATTTTTCTCATAATTTATTTTTGCGCAAAAATAGAAAACTTATGATGAACCCTAAAATTAAACGACTCCCGCAATAGAATTGCGAGAGTCGTCCAACATTAAAAAAATAAACTATTATGGGTTTTGTCTGTTTTTTGAAGTTTTTCCGTGAGGTTTTCTTTCATTCATTTTATCTCTCATCATTCCCTCGGACTGGAATAGCTTCAAAACTTTTTGGCAGGGAATCACCTGCTGCATTTTATCTGCATATTTTTTTCTGTTATCCAATAGCTTTTGGCCTACTTCAAAGCTTTGCTGTAGTTTTAGCTTGGCTTCTTCATCGGATAATGTTTCCGGGTTAAAGTTGGGATCAAACTGACTTTTGATCTGCTTCTGGCTTTCCAGATATTCGTTATAAACTGCTGTAAATTCAGCTTTATCTCCGGGATCAATATTCAGGTTATCCATCACCATATTATTTCTGAACTTGGTTAAAAGTTCTTTTCTTTCTTCCGGAGAAAGATTATTTATTACTTCTTTTCTCTGTTTTGGATCCATTTTTTTCCAGTCGTAATCTGTCCTTTGTGCATTTAAGCCAAAACCATAGATTATAAAAAGTGTAAATAATATCTTTTTCATCTTTCTTTTTAATTATATAAATCCAAATAAACATCCTGAGTTGAATTGCTTGCTAATTCTGAAATTTCAGAATTGGTAAATGAATCCAAATATTCGTTCATCTGAGTTTCTTCTTGTTTTGAAACAGGTTTCACTGTTTTTGTTACTTTTTCAGTAGGCGTTTCCTGCATATAAGCTGTACTTTTACTTTCCTGATTTTCAACTTTTTGATTATTATTTTCAACAGAAGTTAAATCTGCCTTCAAGGTTTCATACGCCAGTTCACTTTCTGTTTTAGCCTGGCTATCATTGGAAGCATATGTATTTGCAGAATTGATTGTATTTTCTGTTGAATCATTGCCTGCGTTTACAACAAAAGTAATTCCAAAAATCAAAACGATGGCTGCAGCAACAGCATATACCCAATTCATTTTAATAATTGGTGCTTTTTTCTCGGTTTTTACCTCGCTCATCACTTTTCCCTGGATATTTTCAAACAAATTATCCGGGACTTTGTAAATATTCTTTCGTTCTAATTTTTCTATATCGAACTCTTTCATCTCTTTGTTCTCAAAAATTATCTTTCGTAATTTTCCTTAATATATTCTTCTATTTTTTGTTTGGCATAATGATAATTCGTTTTTAGTGTTCCTACGGACATATCCACAATTTTGGATATTTCTTCGTAAGGCAAATCATCATAATACCTCATCATAAATACCAGTTTCTGCTTTTCGGGCAGGCTTTGTATGGCACTCTGCAATAGTATTTGTATTTCTTCGGCATCCTTTTCTGCATTGTCGGCTACAAGATTCTGCATATGATATTCCGCATCTTCATCAGTTTTCTGCATTTTTTTTAGCTTATTGATCTGCTGTAACGCTTCGTTGGTAGCAATCCTGTACAGCCATGTATATAATTGGCTGTCATTTTTGAACTGGTGAAAATTCTGATATGCCTTAATGAATGTTTCCTGCAAGGTATCTTCTGCAAGAGCCCCATCCACAGTAATTCTTCTTATATGCCAATACAATCTACTTTGATAAGCATCCATCAGCGCACGCAACCCTTTGTCCTGGGTCCGTGGATTCTGCATCAGCGCAATAATTTCTGCGTCCTTAATCTTCATAAGATGCTTTCACTGTTTTGGATTACAAAAATATCTAAAAGTTAAATTACATATTCAATTTTTAGTCCAAATATTATAATTAATTTCAAGTAGTTATGTTGTTTTCTTTAGGCAACGGGTAATAACGGAACTTTGAAAAATTTCCATCTCCCTGCTTCCTTTCTAAACTCAACGCAAAATATTATCTTTGTTATATGCAAACTGTAATTATCGGTTCCGGAAATGTTGCCTATCACCTGGCAAAAGCTTTTGTTCTCAATACCATTCCTTTAGCTCAAATATTTGGCAGGAATGAAGAAGATCTGAAGGAAATATCTGAAGAATTGAACATTCCTTATTCTACAGATAAACTGGAAGATGCAGATCTTTATATCATTTGTGTAAGTGATGGTTCGGTAGAAAATGTTTCCAAACTGATCACTAAAAAAAATTGTTTGGTTGCTCATACTTCCGGTTCTTTACCAAAAGAAATTTTAGAGGGGGAGTACAGGAAATCAAGCTTTTATCCGTTGCAGACCTTTTCCAAATCTAAGGAACTGGATTATAAAAAGATTCCTTTTTTCATAGAAACAGAAAATGAATTTGACAAAAGGGTTCTTTTTGAGATTGCAACCAAAATTTCGGAAAATGTAATGGAAAGTTCTCATGAAAAAAGAAAATACATTCATCTTACGGCTGTTTTTGCCTGTAATTTTGTAAATCATCTTTTTTCGAGAGCAAAAGAAATTTCAGATTCACAGCAAATTCCGTTTGATTATTTTTTACCATTAATTGATGAAACTGTACAGAAAATTCATGAAATTGAGCCCAAATCGGCGCAAACCGGACCTGCCGTGAGAAATGATGTAAGAGTTTTACAGCTGCATGAACAATTATTACAAGGGGAAAGCCTTGAAATTTATAAAACAATGAATCATTCTATTAAAAAAATGTATGAGTTATAAAGAGAAATTAAAGGATATTAAGGCATTTGTATTTGATGTAGACGGTGTTTTCACAGACGGAAGCGTTTATCTTCTTCCGGGAGGAAATATGTGCAGGGTAATGAATGTTCTGGATGGTTATGCTGTTGTTAAAGCCTTAAAAAACAATTATTTAATAGGAGTGATCACAGGTGGGAACGATGAAATGGTAAAGCATAGGATCAATTACCTTGGAATCCAGGATTATTACCCGAAATCTCATGATAAAATGGTGGATTTTGAAGATTTCAAGAAAAAATATAACCTGAAAAACGAGGAAATTTTAACAATGGGGGATGATCTTCCTGATCTCCACATTATGGAAAATTCTGCCATTGCTGCATGTCCTGAAAACGCAGTTCCGGAAATCAAAGGAATTGCAACTTATATTTCTCCGAAACAGGGGGGAAGCGGGGCAGTGCGTGATGTAATTGAACAGGTGATGAAGGTTCAGGGAAACTGGCATGATGATAATACACAATCCGTTTAATCCGTAAGAATGAAAATACTTTTAGCCTCACAGTCTCCTAGAAGAAAAGAATTGCTTTCCAGTTTGGGGTTTGATTTCGAAGTGGTAAAAATAGATTGTGAAGAAATTATTCCGGAAAATATATCAATAGGAGAGGCGGCTGCATATCTTTCTCAGTTAAAGGCCGATGCATTTGCGAATCTGAAAGAAGGAGAAGTTTTATTAACTGCTGATACAGTTGTTGCTATTAATGACCAGATTTTGGGGAAACCAAGGGATAAATCTGATGCCAAAGCAATGTTACAGGCCCTTTCCGGAAAAACCCATCAGGTCTATACGGGAATCACTATCAAAACTATTGATAGAACCTTTACAGAAACGGATGTAGCAGATGTAGAATTTGATGACATTTCAGAGGATGAAATAGAATATTACATTCAAAATTACAGGCCTTTTGACAAAGCAGGAAGCTATGGTATCCAGGAATGGCTGGGTATGGCTAAGATCAGAAAAATGAATGGCAGTTTCTATACAATAATGGGGCTTCCTACCCATTTAGTTTACAAAATTCTGCGAGAAATATAATATTTTTCAATATAAAATTTTACTATTTTTACAAAATCATCAAACTGCTTTATAATAAAAAGCAGATTAGCGAGTTATATTGAATAAATGAAAAAGAATATTTTATTCCTTTTAGCAGCGTGCATCATTGTTTCCTGTGCTACCAAGACCAAAAAGCCGGAGCAGCGATCTAAGTTCATGAAAGGATTTTCCACATATTACAACACACTCTTTAATGCAAAAGATGCATTGAATAGTGAGTTCACGAGCAGAGATAAAGGCCATAAGGATAATTTTTATGCTCCTTATATTCCTATTCTTACGTATGAAGATCAACCGTTGGGAAGTGATTTGGGGCAATCAGCAGCGTTTGCCGAAAACTCTATGAAAATGGCAGAAGTCAACCGATCTTCAGGAAATAATAATAACGGAAGAACAGCTCCAGGAATGCCGCCCGGAATGCCCGGAGCTCCTGGTATGCCTAATGACGGAACGGTAACTGCTGATCCTAATCAGCCGGATGCAAAAGGAGCCACACCTTTAGAAATTGCTGAAGCGAAAGCTTTAAAGGCAATCAATAAATACTCTGTTATCAAAAACGGAGAAGAAAAGAATAAGAAGATTTTTGATGCGTATATGATTCTTGTACAGTCAAGGATTTATCAGAATAAATCGTTGGAAGCACTGGATGCATTAAACTATGTTTTCACCCATATGAAAGACGATAAAAGGTTACCATTGGCCAAAATTTATCAGGGCGTAGCCTATGCACAGCGTCAGGATTATCATAAAGCCAATGAAACTTTTGCCAAGCTGAAAAGTGAAGGCATGGACAAAAATTATGATAAACTATTAAGTATCTACAACTCTGAAGCTCTTTTAGATGCCGGTAAAAAAGAAGAGGCCGCTAAAGAACTTGCCCGAGCTTTTGACCTGAACAGCAACAGAAAACTGAAAAGCAGAATCGCTTATTTAAGAGGCCAGGTTTTATCGGAATTAGGGAAAAATGAAGAGGCCAGAGAAAGCTTTCTCAATGCTTATAAATATGCCAATGATTTTGAATTTGAAGTAAAATCCCAGATTGAAATTGCCAAAACCTTCAACGGAAAAGGGGATTACAACGGAGCTAAAAAATATCTGGAAGATATCAGTAAAAAAGGGACTTATGGTTCCAGAAAAAATGAATTTTATTACGCATTAGGTTTAATGGCTAATAAAGCGGGTAAAAAAGAAGAAGCTCAGGAATTTTTCAGAAAATCTTTATTGGAGAAGGTTTCGGATCCGCAGGTTCGTGGCCTTACCTATTACGAAATAGGAAAATCTTATCTTGAAAAGAATGATTACATAGGTGCGGGAAGCTATTATGATTCTGCACTTGTTGCTATGACTTATGAGCCGTCCAAACTTCTTTTAAAAGATCAGGCTGAAAACATTAAGAAAATTTCCAAAAACTATTATCTGATTAAGAAAAACGACAGTATTCTTGCTTTAGCTAAAATGAGCGATGCTCAGAGAAATGATTATTTCGCTAAACATATTGAAAAATTAAAAGCGAAAGAAGCTAAGGAAGAACTGGAAAGAAAACGTGCAGAAAGAGCCAAAGGCTTTGATACGGGAGATTATAGCGCCAATTCTATTTTTGCTAGTAATGGAGGTAATGCTTTTGAAGATTTCGGAACCACTACCAAAGGATTTTATTTCAGCAATACGAATACGGTAAGCAAAGGATCCTCTTCGTTTAAACAGATATGGGGAGACAGAGCACTTGCGGATAACTGGCGTTATTCTAAAAAAATGAACTCTCTTGAAGACCTTAAAAATGAAGCTTTAGGAGTAACTTCTGCACCAAATCCAAGGCGTTATGAAACTGCTTATTATATTGAGCAGATCCCAACAGATGCCGGAAAGCTGGGACAGCTTAAAAAGGACAGAGATACTGCTTCTTTGGGTCTTGGAATCATGTATCAGAATTACTTTACCAATACACCTTTAGCTACGAAAACCTTATATGATCTGGTAGACAATAAGCCGGAAGAAAAGGTAATGTTGCAGGCTTTGTATGAGATCTTTGCCATGAATTATGAGAAAAATCCACAGGCAGGAGAGAGAGCTAAGCAAATCCTGTTAACAGATTATCCATATACATCTTATGCTGAGTTCGCCAGAAATCCTAAGAATAGTTCCTTTGTGAAATCTTCCGAAGATGTGGAAAACCAATACAAAACTGCTTACGCCTTATTTGAATCAGAAAAGTTTGAGGAAAGTAAAGCCATAATTGACCAGACTATTCAGAAATATCCTAAAGATGCCCTGGTTCCTAAACTTTATCTTTTAAATGCTTTCAATGCAGGGAAATCGAGTGGGAAAGAGGTAATGATTCTACAATTGGAGCAGATTGCTTTGAACTATGCTAAAACGCCGGAAGGAGTAAAAGCCAAGGAAATGCTGAATTACCTGAAAAGTGATTTGTCTTTCCAGGCTACCGATAACAAAGGAAACGTGATTCAGAATCCGGGAAATAACAACAATATGCCTTTGCAGCCGTCTCAGAATAACGCAAATGTTTCTCCTGCCAATCCGAGCGGTAATTTTAGCGGACAGCCGATGAATGGAGTTCCTAACCAGCCACAGCAACAAAAACCGGTTAATAAAAACCAACAGCAGATCAATAAACCGAACAATACAGTTCCTGCAAAACCACAATAAAATAAAAAAAGCGAAGATGATCATCTTCGCTTTTTTTATATCGTTATTTATCTTTTAGGCTATACAGAATCTGATGATTTCTTTTTCTTTACCCCATGGAAATCTTTTAAATAAAACGGTTCAAAATACGCAGTGTCTTCAAACTCTTTTTTCTCAATTTTTTCCACCGTCCTTTTAATCAGATATTGAGCGGAAGGGTAGATGTCATCCTTAAACTCAGCGTTCGGAAGCCGTACAATCTCCTTTGTCTTTTTAGCTCCGTCTCCTACAAATAGTACTTTTTTATCCTTTAATTCTTCAAAAGAGTGGTCATCTAAAATTTTGGCTTCGGTCTCTGAGATCTCCTTACCCGTTTCACCGTCATAAATGGCTGTATAAACCTCCATTCTTCTTGCATCAATCAGAGGAACTATATAATCATAGTTTTGCCCTAAAAAAGGCTCTATCATGCTTTCTAAAGAATTTACGGCAATCAAAGGAACTTTTAATCCATAACAAAAGCCTTTTGCTGATGACGCTCCAATTCTTAATCCTGTGTAAGAGCCAGGGCCTTTTCCTAAAGAAACAGCTTCAATTTCCTGTAAGGATATTCCTGCTCCTTCCAATGCCCATTCTACAAAGGTGTGAAGACTTTCGGATTGTTTATAATTTTCTGAAACTTCTTCACAAAGGCATAATAACTTTTCATCATCCGAAATCGCTACTGAACAGTTTTTTGAGGAAGTCTCAATGTATAAAATCTTCATTTTAAAGCAAAATTGTTATCTATTATCCTGCAAATTTATGGCTTTATTTCGACACTTTGCCGGCTCCATAATTTCCAGACAGAATTCTTTTTCTTCCAGATCTCCAATAAGGCTAAATTCAATTCAAAATCCTGGTTTTTGTAGCTCCCAAGAACTTTTATTTTTCTTCTGACACTGGCCATATTTTTATATTTTTTCAATTCAGAAATTTCCAATTGTCTGATTTCTTTATATACTACTTTTTTTGAAGAAAAATCTTTTTTAAAATCATCCAGGTTTTGAACCCATCCATTGGAATGCCCAAAAGAAACATCTGAACAGAGAATATGGGTGATGTTATCATCATTATTCTGCAAATAGCGGTCTAAAAGTCTGATGCTCTCAACCAGTTTTTCATCTTTAAGGGCCGGCTTGATGTGTTGGCAACTCCAAAAAGTGAATGAAAAAAGCAGAATAAAAAGAGATAACTTTTTCATTCTATTTTCTGTAGATGGTTCTCGGTTCTGCCTGAGCGGAAGGATAAATCGTCATATCTGAAACGCAAACGTGCTTTGGGGCATTCACACAATACGCAATGGAATCTGCAATATCTTCTGCTTTCAATGCCTCATATCCTGCATACACTGTGGCAGCTCTTTCACTGTCTCCTTTGAATCTCACCAAAGAAAAGTCCGTTTCCACCGCACCTGGCTGAATATTGGTTACTTTGATTCCGAATTCCGTTAATTCCAGTCTCATTCCTTCGGAAATAACATCTACTGCTTTTTTGGTAGCACAGTAAACGACACCATTCGCATAGGTTTGCCTTGCTGCCACAGAACTGATATTAACAATATGCCCGGAATTTCTTTCTTTCATTCCCGGGATAATCATTTTGGATACGTATAAAACTCCTTTTACGTTTCCGTCGATCATAGAATCCCAATCTTCTGTTTTTCCGGCTGAAAGAGGATCTAAACCATGCGCATTTCCGGCATTATTAATCAAAATATCAATGTTTTTCCATTGTTCAGGAAGACTATTGATGGCATTCTCTACCTCTTCTAAGTTCCTTACATCGAACTGTAAACTAAATATTTCAGTGAATGCAGCAAGTTCTGTTTTCAATGCTTCCAAAACTTCGCTTCTCCTACCACAGATAATGATTCTGTTTCCTTGTCTGGCAAGAAGTTCTGCTGTCGCTTTTCCTATTCCGGAAGTAGCTCCGGTAATTAATACTGTTTTCATTTTCTGTATCATGTATGTTGTACATTGTACAAAGTGCTTTTTACTTTATACAATTAGTTGGCATCAAATGCTTGAAAAGCATCGGTAATATGTTCGATCATTAAATTTCCTTTGTCATCGGGAAGTACACTCATAATATCGAATCTGACTTCATGCTGTTTATTGAATTCTTCCAGGTAGTGATTGGCTGTGGAAACAATTGACCGTATTTTAGTTTTGGTAACGGCTTCCTGAGGCAGCATAAAAGCATCTGTGGAGCGTGCTTTAACTTCAACGATAGCAACAATACCATCTTTTTCAGCAATAATATCAATTTCAGCTTTCTGAAACCGGAAATTTCTCACAAGGATCTTATACCCATTTTTCAGCAAATATTCTACAGCCAGATCCTCCGCTTTTTTCCCAAAATCATTGTGAATAGCCATTTTTGCTAAAAATCAACTTTTACTTTATCCTCAACCTTCATTTTAACCTTTCCTCCTATAATCAAGGGTCTGTTATCTTTGATATGCCCGTTTGGAAAGCCAAAAATTACAGGGAATTTATATTTTGAAAGCTTGTCTGAGATCAGCTGATAAGCAAATTCATCAAAGCTTTCTTCATAGCTTTTATTCTCCTTTTCATCACCCATATTCGTCATTCCACCTACAATAAGACCATTGATTTTATTGAAAACTCCGGACAGTTCAAGGCTCATGATCATTCGGTCTAAAGCATAGAAATTTTCTCCGATATCTTCAATAAATAAAATTTTATTTTTAAAGTCAAATGAATATCTGGTTCCCAATAAGGCATAAATTAAGGCTAAATTTCCTCCAACCAGCTCTCCTTCACAATTTCCTTTTTTATTGAATTGGTGAGCATTTAAAGCGTATTTTGGAGCCTTTCCTTTCAGAATATCAAAAATTAGGTCATAGCTTTCTTCTGTAACTCCGAAACTGGATGTTTTAATAGTTTGTCCATGAATGGAAACAAAACCTTTCTTCAATAGATAACTTTGGATCACCGTATTATCTGAATATCCTATGTACCATTTCGGGCTTTCTTTGAATTTATTGAGTTTCAAATGCTGGATCAGGTGTTGACATCCGTATCCGCCTCTTGAAGCCCAGACCGCAGAGATTTCCTTGTCATTTAAGGCCCAGTTGATATCCTTAATTCTTTCTTTTTCCGTTCCGGCGTAATTATAGCCGTTAGAGAATTTGGTATACAGATGTTCTCCCAATACAGGTTCATAACCTCTGTTTTTAATCATTTCTATTCCTTTTTCAAGCTGAGCGGCATCTACAGCCCCAGCGGGGGAAATAACTGCTACTTTATCACCTTTTTTAAGAGATTTCGGAAAAATATTTTTCATTATTGCGTCTTTTGATATTTTACTTCTTTCTTTTCAGCTTCTTCTAATTTTTTATCGAATTGATTGAACTTTTTAAAGCTCTGCAAAAAAATAAAGAAACTGAAAACAATAAGAATTCCGCCAACAACTCTTCTGATCTGGTTGGCTAGTTTTTGTGTTAATTTATAGTGAAATTGTTTTGCCAGGAATATTTTAGCAAGATCAATACACAGATAAGTAGCAATCACAATACCTATGTATAAAATAAAATTACTGGTATCCGGATACTGATTTCTTACCGAGATCACCGTTACCAGCCAGAAAAGAATAACGCCTACATTTAAAAGATTAAAGAAAAAACCATTAATGAATGTTTTGAAATAATTCTGATTAATGATTCTTTCTTCACCGGGCATATGCATTTTGGTCTTGGTGACCATCATGACGATACCGTAAACAAATATAAGAATGGACGTAATCCTGTAAAATCCGGGATGCTTGTCAATTAATGTTACTATATCCGCACTTGCATAATAGGACGCCAAAATACATAATAAATCGGCGGAAATCACCCCCAAATCCAGTGCTAAAGCATGTCTTGGGCCTCTTGAGAAGCTGGTTTCAATAAGAAGGAAAAATATAGGTCCTATGAAAACCAGACTCAACATGAATCCTAATACAACAGCAGAAAGTATAAGTTCGAACATGTATAATTCTTTTTAAAGATGAAAAAGATCATCTCTTACAAAGTTATACTTTATGATTTAATTAATCAACTACCATATAATTGCAATTATTTTTTATTAACTCAAATGCTTATTTATCTAAGCAATTTTCGTTATAAATAAATTGAAAGTCCTTTCTGATCTTCAATCCAAAAATACCCTTTTCAAAAGTGTAGGTTATTTGATTTTTAAACAACATTCTTTTATAATCAATAAAAAAACTTCTTGTCATATAAGAATATTCGTAAGCATTATCACTTAGATAAATATAAGTTGTTTTTCCCTTCTGATGACTGCCTCTTCCACCTACTTCTGCAATCATATTTTTATAACAATATGTTTCTTTTGTAGGATTCATTCCTGTAATATAGTTCACAAGAAAAAAAGCATTAATGATCATTGGAAATGTAACTCCAAAGAAATAATTTTTACCTAAACTTCCTATTTTAAAAATATTTCTATTAATTAAAATATTACTTATAATGCAAAGAATACCTATGATTACTATAAACCAATAAAAATTAACTACCGTTTTAAATATTACTGTAAAAACTAAAATAACATTCAGAATACTAAAAACGATATACTTATCAATTTTAGTCATTAATCAACAATCTTAAAGTCCAGTTGCTTTTGAATTAGGTTGGCTTTTACCACTTTGATCTGAACCTGATCTCCCAGTTGATATTTATTCCCTGTTCTTGATCCGTAAACCGCATGGGTTTTGGCATCATATATATAGGAATCATCTACCAAATCTCTCAATTTGATCAATCCTTCTGCACCGTTTTCAGGAATTTCCACCCAGAAACCGAATTCGGCAACCCCTGAAATCACTCCCGTGAAAACTTCACCGATATGTTTTTCCATGAATTTCACCTGCATGAACTTGATGGAATCTCTTTCTGCATCAGCAGCCAGTCTTTCCATGGAACTGCAATGTTTTGCTTTTTCTTCCAGTTCATGTTTGCTTGGTGATTTTCCTCCATCCAAATAGTGCTGCAGAAGACGGTGTGCCAATAAATCCGGATAACGACGGATAGGAGAGGTAAAATGGGAATAATACTCAAATCCCAAACCATAGTGCCCAATTGGTTCCGTAGAATAAATCGCTTTGCTCATACTTCTCATCGCCAAAGTTTCGATCATATTTTCTTCACCTTTTCCTTTGACATCATGAAGTAATTTATTCAATGATTCTGCTACTTTTTTCGTGTTGGCAAGATTCATTTTGTACCCGAAAGTAGAAACAAAGTCTCTCAACGCTTCCAGTTTAGCAGGATCCGGGTCATCGTGAACCCTGTAAATGAAAGTATTGTTGGTAATTTCTCCTTTTCTGGTTAATGAAACAAATTCAGAAACCTTTCTATTCGCCAGCAGCATGAATTCTTCGATCAAATGGTTAGAGTCTTTACTTATTTTAAAGTAAACTCCTACCGGTTCATTATTTTCATCAAGATTGAATCTTACTTCGCTTCTGTCGAAAGTAATGGCTCCTTTTCTGATACGCTCTGCACGCATGATTTTGGCAAGCCTATCCAACACAAGAATCTCTTCAGCCAAATCTCCCTGTTTGGTTTCAATACGTTCCTGAGCCTCTTCATACGTGAATCTTCTGTCTGAATGGATCACCGTTCTACCAAACCATTGTTTCTGGATTTCAGCATTGTCATTCAGTTCAAAAACAGCTGAAAATGTATATTTATCTTCATTTGGACGAAGGGAGCATACATCATTACTTAAAACTTCCGGTAACATGGGAACAACACGATCTACCAAGTATACTGAAGTCGCTCTTTGGTAAGCTTCATCATCTAAAATGGTTCCGGGAACCACATAATGAGAAACATCTGCAATATGTACCCCGATTTCCCAGTTTCCATTTTCTAATTTTCTTATGGATAATGCATCGTCAAAGTCTTTTGCATCTTTCGGGTCTATAGTAAAGGTACAGATACCACGCATATCCCAACGTTTAGCAACTTCCTCATCGGTAATGCTTCGGTCTATTTTATCTGCATCTCTTTCCACTTCATTTGGAAACTCGTATGGTAAACCATATTCCGCTAAAATAGAGTGAATCTCGGTCTCGTGTTCTCCCGGAGCTCCTAAAACCTGGATAATTTCTCCTTCCGGATTTTTGTCTCCCGGTTTCCATTCTGTCATTTTTACGATGACCTTGTCACCGTTTTCAGCACCTCCAAATTTTGTTTTCGGGATAAAAATATCTGTATTGATAGACTTTTTATCACACACCACAAATCCGAAATCTTTATGATTGATCACCTGGAATGTTCCTACAAATTCGGTTCTGGCTCTTTCCAAAACCTCTAAAACAGAGCCTTCCAGTTTTTTTCCTTTATAATGATAGGTTATAATTAATACCTTATCACCCTGCAATGCATCCTTCACATTTTTGGAATGGATGAAAATATCATCCTCCAATCCTTCCACATTAACGTAGGCATTACCGGTCTGATTGAAATCTATAACTCCGGTTAATGTACCCGCAATATTAAGATTGACAATATATTTACCTTTTTCGGCTTCCTTAATTTTTTCAGAGCCCTGTAATTTATGCAAAGCCTGGATCACCAGTTCTCTTTGTCTTGGATTTTTATGATCTATTCCATCAGCAATCTGCTTATAATTATAGATTTTAGACGGATTTTCATTCATGAAACGCAGGATCAGTCTTCCGATCTCCATCAGTTTCATATCATTTTTATGACTTATATATTTTCTTTTTTTCATTTTTTAGTTATTGTTTAATTCAACTACATCAATTTTCCTTCCATATTTTTTAACAATGGGATTAGTTTGTATAAATTTAATACAAAAAACAGAGCGGAGAGGGGAGAAAAACCTTTTACTACTATTAAAGGTTTGTGAATGGGAATAATAGAATGTGTTTCAGTTTTACTTTGCAAAGATAAGCATTTAAAAATAAATAAGGCTTGCCGATTGATTGACAAGCCTTTATAGGTTAGCAGTATGCTATTTTATCTACTCTGTTCTGATGCCTTCCGCCTTCAAAATCGGTGGAAAGAAACTTATTAACAATCTCTATGGCTAGTTCTTTAGCAATGAATCTTGCCGGGATGGAAATCATGTTGGCATCATTATGTTGTCTTGCCAATTCTGCAATTTCCGGCATCCAGCAAAGGGCACAACGGATTTTCTGATGCTTGTTAGCCGTAATCTGAACACCGTTTCCACTTCCGCAGATCAGAATTCCTAATTCATTTTCACCATTTTCTACAGATGTTGCCGCAGGATGCACAAAATCAGGGTAATCTACGCTGTCCGTAGAATATGTTCCGAAATCCTGAACTTCAAATTGCTCTTCAAGATGCTTTTTAATGATCTCTTTATATTCGAAACCCGCGTGATCAGCTGCAATAGCTATCTTTCTTTTCATAATTGTAGTATTATACTTTATTAGATTTTCTTTCACTACAAAGTTAAGTATTCTATCAACAACTGTTAGCTTTTCATTAGTTAATTGTGAAAACTCATGTGAATAAGTGTGGAAAACTTTTGTGAACTAAATATTTTTCGTTTCAAAAAAATCCTTATTGAAATTGTACTCCAAAAATTTCGAGCGGAACTTTCAAAATCTTTCTTCCATTTAATCTTTATTTTTTCCATAGAGGAGAAATTAATAATTGCCACTGTTAACAAGTTATCCATAATTGTTAATAACAGCAAAAAATATCAGATTTACAGCCCTTTATATTGTTAATTAAATATGAATTGAAAACAAACTTCGTGTTATGAAGTTTTTGAACAAAAGTTATCCCCGAAACTCACAATACTTAACAACAGTCACCAGCTTTCTCTTTTTTAAAAAAAATAAAATTGTTGATTAGTGGATGATTGGGGTTGTGGGAAGTTTTTGAAAACTTTTGTCAGGATGGGGGTTTTCAAAAAGTTTAAAATCTTACATTTGTGAAAAGAAAATTCAAAGTAATTTATGAAGACAATCAATGATTTCAATTTTAGAGATAAGAAAGCTCTGGTAAGAGTAGATTTCAATGTTCCGCAGGATGATCAGCTTAATGTAACAGATAACACAAGAATTGTTGCCGTAAAGCCAACAGTGGAGAAAATCCTTAAAGACGGAGGTTCTGTGATTTTGATGACGCATTTGGGGAGACCTAAAGGAGAAGTAAAAGATGAATTTTCTCTTAAACATATCATAAATGAAGTTTCTAATGTTCTTGGGCAGGAAGTAAAATTCGTTGAAGAATCGGTAGGAGAGAAGGCTGAACAGGCCGCTGCTGCACTTCAGCCGGGTGAAATCTTATTGTTAGAGAATCTTCGTTTTCATAATGAGGAGGAAAAAGGAGATGAAGCATTTGCTCTGCAGCTATCTAAATTAGGTGATGCTTATGTGAACGATGCTTTCGGGACAGCTCACAGAGCACACGCTTCTACAGCAGTAATTGCTCAATATTTTCCTTCAACTAAATTTTTCGGTTTATTAATGGCAAAGGAATTACAAGCTATTGATAAAGTTTTGAAAAGCGGTGAAAAGCCTATTACAGCTATATTAGGAGGATCTAAAGTTTCAACTAAAATTACCATTATAGAAAATATTTTACCTGCTGTAGATAATCTGATTATCGGAGGTGGTATGGCATTTACATTCATTAAGGCTTTAGGAGGTAAAATAGGTAGTTCTTTGGTAGAAGATGATAAGCTTTCTTTAGCTGTCGAAATTCTTGGTAAAGCAAAAGAACATAACGTTAAAGTATATCTTCCTTCAGATGCTATTATTGCTGAAAGCTTTAATAATGATGCTGAAAGAAAAGAAGTGGATATTTATGCTATTCCTGAAGGATGGATGGGATTGGATGCAGGTCAGAAATCAAGAGACCAGTTCAATGATGTTCTTTTAAATTCCAGAACTATCTTATGGAATGGTCCTATCGGTGTTTTCGAAATGTCAAATTTTGCTGCGGGAACTGTGGCTTTAGGTGACAGTATTGCTGAAGCAACAAGATTAGGAGCTTTCTCATTAGTAGGTGGGGGAGACAGTGTAGCATTCGTTAAGCAATTCGGATACGGAGACAAAGTAAGTTATGTTTCAACCGGTGGAGGAGCAATGTTGGAAAGTCTGGAAGGTTTGGAACTTCCGGGAGTGGCTGCAATCAATAAATAATATTTTACCATTATACATTTTAAGTCCGCTGTTCTTTCAGCGGACTTTTTCATTTTAGCTGAAAATAGAATCTTCTCTAAAGATGTTAAAAAAATCAGCTTCAGTATTAGCTCTTGATTTGAGAACATATTTTTTGATATTTTATATTCAATTTTCAAAAACAGAGCTTAAACTAATGCTTACGTTGAAATTAACTTTTTGAAATTTCACGTTTCTTTTTTACTCAATTTAGTCGCTTCAAAATCTCCAGGTCAAAATGTTATTTGAAGATTTTAAATTTTACATGTTTTCCTAAAAAATAAAAACTCTGAAATTTTTCAGAGTTTTTTTAATTTTTATTCAAAAATGCTAAAAATTGACCTTCAGAAATGGGGTAAAAATCGATTTTCTATCTTTTTTCGATTATATAGACCAAACTTGAAAATTCGTTAGAAAAAAGCGCCTTTACGTTAGAAATCGTTCCATAGAACATTGCTTTTAGCCAAAAAAGCGGTGATTTTTTATATTTTTCGCTTAACATGGATATGTAGTACGAGTCGAGAATCAGAGGTTTGATTTTTCTCATTTTCCAATTTGATTTTTTTGAAATTAAATTTTCCATTCCGTTTTTTGAAAAATGATAAATGTGTCTAGGTACATCGTAAGCTGCCCAATGTTCTTTGTAATGTTTTGCATCGTAAGAAGTAGGATTGGGAACTGCTATGATTAACAATCCTTTTTCTTTCAGCTTTTGATGAAAAATATTAAGCATTTCATCCTGGTTTTCTATATGCTCGAATACATGCCATAATGTAATAGCATCAAGGCTTCCATTTTCAATGAGATGAACATCGTCTATTATTTTTGCTTTGGAGATCTTATTTTGTGCTGCTGTTCTTGCATCAGAATCCGGTTCAAAGCCGAAAGTTTCAAAATCATTTTCTATATATTTTACAAATTCTCCGGCACCACAACCATAATCTAAAACTCTTGAATTTTTCTTTATTCTGTCTACAAGAATATTTTTTTTGTATTGTAAATTGAAAGACTGTAAGAATTTATAAAGCTTTTCTTTCAAACTCCCGGAATCCTGATGATGGGAAATGTAATCTTCACTTTCATAGTATTTGGAAATATTAGATGGGATAGGAGAAGTCTTGAATACTCCTTTTGTTTCCGTTTCTTTAATTTCGAATATTTCCTGAGAGAGAAAATGATCTTTAATTTTCATTGAAATGTATTTTAAATTAAAAATTAAGATATTCTGAGTTTATTAGAAGCTCATAAATATCTTAATTTTTGTTTTATTTTTAATATATGTTTCACGTGAAACATAGAGTAATTATCTTCCTAAATACACAAGTAAAACGTTGATATCGGCTGGCGAGACACCACTTATTCTTCCGGCCTGTGCAATGGTTTTAGGTCTTACATTAGACATTTTTTGCTTAGCTTCTGCAGAAAGACTTGAAATCTTAGAATAATCAAAATCTTCCGGAATTTTAATATTTTCCAGACGATTTAATTTGGCTACATTTTCCTTTTCTTTTTCAATATATCCTTTATACTTGATATTAATTTCTGCCTGCTCTCTCACTTCATCATCATATTGAGATGCTTTTTCTTTAATAGCTTCAATATTTTCAAGTTTTTCCAAAGTCATATTAGGTCTTGTAAGGATCTGTGCTGCTCTGTAAGCTTGATCTACAGGGTTGCTTTCTATGTTTTCGAGAATAGGGTTTATAATGCCCGGCTTTAAAGATGTTTCTCGTAAAAAGCTCTCAAGTTCCTCACTTTTAGCTACTTTTTCTTCCACTCTTCTTAATCTTTCTTCTTTGGCTAAACCTAACTTGTAAGCTCTTTCTGTTAATCTGATATCTGCGTTATCCTGTCTTAGAAGAAGTCTGTATTCTGCGCGCGAAGTGAACATTCTATAAGGTTCTTCCGTTCCTTTGGTGATCAGATCATCAATTAAAACGCCAATATAGGCTTCATCTCTGTTTAAAGTGAACTCACCCTTGTCATGTACCTTATTATGGGCATTAATCCCCGCCATGAAACCTTGTCCGGCTGCTTCTTCGTATCCTGTAGTACCATTAATTTGGCCTGCAAAATATAAGTTTTCAATGAGTTTTGTTTCTAATGTATGCTTTAATTGAGTAGGCGGAAAATAGTCATATTCAATAGCATAGCCCGGACGGAATACTTTTACGTTTTCAAATCCAGGGATATGTTTCATGGCTTTGATCTGAACATCTTCGGGTAGGGAAGAACTGAATCCGTTTACATAAATTTCCACTGTTTTCCAACCCTCGGGTTCTACAAAAAGCTGATGTCTTGTTCTTTCTGCAAAACGGTTGATCTTATCTTCAATACTTGGACAGTATCTTGGACCTAAGCTTTGAATAGTGCCATTAAACATAGGGCTTCTATCAAAACCTTCTCTTAAAATATCGTGTACTGTTTCGTTAGTGTAAACAATATGACAGCTTAATTGTTTGGTTAACTTCGGAGTATCTAAATAGCTGAATTTTTGAGGGTTTTCATCTCCTTTTTGTTCTTCCATTTTGCTGTAATCCAAGCTTCTTCCGTCCACTCTTGGTGGAGTACCGGTTTTCATTCTTCCAGCTTCAAATCCTAAAGAAACTAGTTGTTCAGTAATTCCGAAAGCTCTTGGTTCACCCATTCTTCCACCACCTAATTGCTTATCTCCAACGTGGATCAAGCCATTTAGAAATGTTCCGTTGGTAAGAACCACGGATCTTCCTTTTATTTCGATTCCTAATGAAGTGATGACACCTGTAACCTTATTATTTTCGATGATAAGCTGTTTTACCATATCCTGGAAAAAATCAAGATTTGGGGTGTTTTCCAATGCTAATCGCCATTCTTCTGCAAAAAGCATTCTATCGTTCTGTGTTCTTGGAGACCACATTGCAGGACCTTTGGATAGATTAAGCATTTTGAATTGAATAGCAGATTTATCAGCTACAATTCCTGAATAACCACCCATTGCATCAATCTCTCTTACAATTTGTCCTTTTGCAATACCTCCCATTGCGGGGTTGCAGCTCATCTGTCCAATGGTTTGCATGTTCATCGTAACAAGCAATGTTTTGGACCCAAGATTAGCCGCCGCTGCTGCCGCCTCACATCCTGCGTGACCGGCACCGACTACTATTATGTCGTATATTTCTGAAATCATTTTATCACATATTTAGCTTTACAATCAATGTTTTTATTGTGATGTTTCACGTGAAACATTAGTTGGAAAACTGTCTTATAATGGTTGTTTTCGTTGTTTTCTAGCTTGTATTTATGAATTAAAATACTCTAAATATCTTGCTAAATAAACATCTTCTTTTCTTCGCATCTCTTTTTCCTCTTCTTCCGTTTTGTCTTTATACCCACAAAGATGAAGGATACCGTGAGCTAAAACTCTTCTCAGTTCTTCTTCATAATTTTTGGATAGGGTAGAAGCATTATCTGAAATGCGCTGCAAAGATACGAAAATCTCTCCGCTTATTGTTTTACCCTTTACATAATCAAAAGTAATGATGTCTGTATAGTAATCATGCTGGAGATAATCCTGGTTTACCTTAAGCAAATATTCATCATCACAGAAGATGTAATTAATTTCGCCAAGTTTTTTTCCTTCCGTAAGGATAAGATCTTCCAGCCATTTGGTGTATTCTGTATTGACAGATTCGGGTAAGTTTTCGTAGAAGAATTGTATCATAGTTTTAAAACCAGTGTCCTAATATCACACTGAATATGCCTTTTTGATTATTTTTAAGTGAGTGGCTAAAGTTGATTTTGATCTGTCCGAAAGGAGATTTGTAACCTGCTGTAACTCCCAATGAACTATAATTTAATTTCACAGTATCTTCAAAGGTAATGTCATCGGAAAGATTCGCAAAGGAGAAGTTTCCGCTAATGAAGTAATTCTTGTTGAACTTAAATTGGAGATCATTAGAGATTAAAATGGTGTTATTGGTATTCAGCTGTGCAAAGTAAAAACCTCCAAAGTTTTTAAAATTGATCACATTTTGTTCAAAAATACCTCCTAACCTGTACTGGTAAAATTCAGGAAGGTTATCACCGATGGTAATTCCTCCATATAGGTTTAAACGGTAAGAGAATTGTTTGGTAAGAGGAATATTAACTCTGATATCAGCTTTTACCTGTACAATTCTTTTATCCACTTCTGATTTTAACAGATCGATTACTTTTCCTTCAGCTGAAATATAAATACCTTTTGAAGGAAAGTCCTTGTCATCCTGTGTATCGCTTTTTAAGAAGATATAAGGGTTCAAAAATCGCTTATATCTTTTATTGGTACCATTGGCTTCAGCTTCAAAGTAATCGTGGCTTATTCCGCCTCCAATAGCGAATTTATCTTTCCATATCGATTGAATATAAACCTCATTTCTTAGCCACATCCAATTATCTACTTCATAATTGTTCTGGTCTTTGATATCAAAGCTCATTCCTGACGAATAAATTCCAAATCCCGGAATATATCCGTTATCTATAAAATAGTTTAAATAATACCTTGGTTTATCGCCTACAATAACATCCAAAGAAAGATTGGTATTTTTGAATAAAAGACGTTTTGCTGAATAGTTGAGCAGTAAACCAGTCTTAAAAACTTCATCGTAATGCAAACCGAACTTTAGGAAATGTCTGGTATCATCCTCGGTTACATATAATTTGAGATAGTTGGCATCATTTTCCGGAATAATATCATAATTGATAAACCTATAATTATTGGTAGCAACCAATTTATCAATCATTTTATTAATGCTTCCATACGTATGCATGGAAGGAAGTCTGAGTCCCATTTTCCCCAAAACATAGTTTTTTCCATAAATTTTCCCGCCTTCTATATCAATGCTATCAATCTTATAGACATTAGAGTAAATGGGATTTACACGCTCTCTGAGGCGATCAAACGGGCGCTTGGGAAGCTGATCCAGGACTGCTGTATATTTTAACCCTTCAGCAAAACCACTATCTAGTATTTTTTTCTTCTCATCGTAGCTTGTGGCAGTCATGCCTTTCAGATTGGGCTTGATATTAATATCAGTGTATTTGTATTGTCGTCTTGTATCTTTTTTGATTCCGAAATCGATAACCTGATTCAGAATCGCTATAATGTTGTTTAAATCCTCTCTTTTGGATAGATCCTGGTTCAGGTCCACTCCGATAACGATATCGATTCCTTTGTCCTTTAACGGCTTTGAGGGATAGTTTACAGACATTGCTCCGTCAATATAAATACTGTCTCCGATTTTCACGGGGTCCATCAAAGAAGGAAATGCAGAGCTGGCCATAATGGATTGTACCAGATCTCCTTTCTCGAATATTTGCATATTTCCACTTTCCAGATTGGTGGCTACGCACATAAAAGGAATAGGAAGTTTGGAAAAATCATCAATATTGGAGACATTTTTGAAAAGTTCTTTCAATAAATAAACGTTCTTTTGGCCTGTACTTATGGAGGAAGGAAGGGTTATTTTTCCGTTTTTCAGAGGAATGGACAGAAGGTATTTATCAACGGATTTGTTGTAAAATGTAGCCTCTTTTCGGGATTTCGGATCCATAATCAAAGAATAGAAATCCGTATCCATCACTATTTTTTCTATTTCTTTCCCGGAATATCCGGATGCATACAGACCGCCAACAATGGCCCCCATACTGGTTCCGGCAATATAATCAACTTTAACACCCAGAGAATCCAATACTTTTAATACTCCAACATGAGAGAATCCTTTTGCTCCACCTCCGGCAAGGGAAAGTCCTATTTTTGGATTTTTAGGAATTACTAAGTCCTTTTTTACCTGCGAATGAATCAAAAGCAGTTGAAAGGCAAATAAAAGTATCAGGAGCTTTCTCATAGTTAATCTTTGATATAAATCCGTTTCACCCGCGGGGAAATAGAGGTTAATACTTCATAAGTTATCGTTTTGCAATAGGCTGCAAATTCTTTTAAACTTGGATAGGCGTTGAAAATAGTAACTGTATCGCCTTCTTTTACATTTGGGACATTATCTACATTGATCATCATCATATCCATACATATATTACCTACAATAGGCGCCAAAACTTTATGTATGCCTACATTTCCCACCTGGTTTCCAATCAGTCTAGGAATTCCGTCTGCATAACCTACAGGAATGGTAGCGATTTTTGTCTGATGGTCCGTTTTATATTTTCTGCTGTAGCCTACAGATTCTCCATTTTCTACCAGAGAAATTTGTGATATAACTGTTTTAAAGCTCACTACAGACTGTAGTTGTTTCTGAATTTCGGGATTGGCAGACTCTCCAAGCATTCCTATACCTATTCTTACCATATCGTACTGGTGATCAGTATAGCTTGTTATTCCTGAAGAATTTAGTATATGTCGAATAGGTTGATAGCCTAGTTTTTCAATTAAATAATTGGAGTTTTTTTCGAAAGTTTCTAATTGATTTAATGTAAATTCTTTTTCTGTCGGAACATCTGAAGAGGATAAATGGCTGAAAATACTTTGAATTTTTAAATTTTTATTCTCTAAAGTTTCACTGAGCTGATCGAGCTCAAATCCTTTAAAACCAAGACGATGCATTCCCGTTTCCAGCTTGACGTGGATTGGGTATTTTTTATCATATCCGGATTTCTGAACGGCCTCATAGAATAGTTCCAACACCCGGAAACTGTAAATTTCAGGCTCTAAATTATATTCGATGATAGCTTCATAGCTGTGTTGTTCAGGATTCATTACAACGATAGGGGTAGTAATTCCTTTTTTACGAAGTTCAACGCCTTCATCAGCAAATGCAACTCCCAGATAATCAATATGATGATGCTGTAAGAATTCTGAAATTTCATAACTGCCTAATCCATAGGAATTGGCTTTCACCATCGCCATCATTTTGGTTCCGGGCTTCAGTAGAGATTTATGGTAATTGATATTGTGTAAAATGGCGTTCAGATTGATCTCCAAAACCGTATCATGTTTCCTGAGCTCAAGAATATCTTTTAATTTTTCAATCTCAAATTTCCTTGCCCCCTTCAGGAGAATAATCTGATTTTCTATTTCAGTAAGATGTTTACTTTCAATAAGTTCCTGAGTATTGATAAATGTAAAGGTTTTAGCTTTAAAAAGACCGCTGAACTTGCTGATTTCATGTCCGATGAGAAAAACGGAATCAAATCGCTGTTCATTTACGAGGTCTGAAACTTCTTCATACAGTTCCTGCGAATTGGAGTTTACTCCTACAATATCTGTTAAAACCAGCGATTTTTTAGACTTTTTATATTCATTTAAGAATTGTAGAGCTGTTTTCAGAGAGTCCAAGTCCAGATTAAAAGAATCATTGATAATGATATTGCTTTTAATTCCTTCAATCGCTTCCAATCTCATTTCAATAGCCTTTAAAGCATTGATTTTTTCAACGATTTTCTGATTTTCTATACCCAGCTCTTTTAAAACTGTAATCAAGGCGAGAGCATTCGTTAAAGTAGCTTCATCCCTTTGATGAACAGGGAAGGCAATCTCTTCATCAAAATATTTTACAATTACGGATTCATCTTTAAAAATATCATTTTTAATGAAAACCTGGTTCTCTTTTTTAAATCCGTATGATATTAATTTTTTACTTGAATATAATTCTTTTATTTTATGATCAACCAGAAAGTTATCCCCATTATAAATAATAGTTTTCGAATCTTTAAAGAGCTTTATTTTTTCATTAATGAGTTCTTCTTCAGATTCAAAATTGGCAGCATGAGCAGATCCGATATGGGTAAGCAATCCGATTTGTGGGTGGAAAATATTTTCCAGTTTCTCCATTTCATGAGGCTTTGAAATTCCTACTTCAAAAATGCCCAATTGATGAGTAGAATTGATCTGCAGCAAGGAAAGAGGCAATCCGATCTGGGAATTAAAGCTTTTCGGACTTTTTACGGTCGGAAACTCATTCCACAGACATTGATATAACCACTCTTTTAAAATCGTTTTTCCATTGCTTCCTGTAATCCCGATAGATTGTAAGTGTGAATTCTCAAAATGATATTTAGCCAGTTTTTGAAGAAATTCCACAGCGTTTTCTACAATAATCCAGGTTATATCTTCAAATTGGGGATCATAATGTTCAGAAATAATGATATTGATTCCTCTGTCTATGGCAGATTCAATGAACTTTTCCCCGGAATTTTTTTTAGTATTGATTGCAATGAACGCAGTATTTTTAGTGGAATAAATAATCCTGCTGTCAAAAGCTATGTTTTTGACTAATAGTTCCTTATCTCCAATAATCTGTGCATTGGTGATGGCTGCAATTTCTTGTACTGTATAATTCATGTAGTGACCCCTTCAACTTTTATTAAAGCGAAATTGCAATTTTATAGATTTGCAATTTCGTTAAATCGTAAAAAGCTAAAAAGCTATTTTTAAAACAAATTCGCAGTTTAGCAGTTTTGTGATTTTACTGTTTAATCTATTATTTTTTCTTTTTCAAAAGCACTTCATCGATGAAAACCCGACGGCTTACTGCTTCATAACTTTCGGTTTCTCCTAATTCTACAAGATTATCTCCCTGAGAAATCCTCATGGAATAATTAGCAAGATTCCCTGTTCTCTTGCAAATAGCGTGCACTTTTGTTACATATTCTGCGGTGGCCATCAAATTAGGCATGGGACCGAAAGGACGTCCTAGAAAATCCATATCCAACCCTGCAATAACCACACGTATACCGCTGTTTGCAAGCTGATTGGCTATATCAACAATGCTTTCATCAAAAAATTGGGCTTCATCAATTCCTACTACATCACAGTTGGAAGCCAGCAAGAGAATTTCATTAGGATTTTCTACTGCTGTACTGCGGATTTTATTCTGGTTGTGAGAAACCACATCTTCTTCAGAATATCTTGTATCCAGTTTAGGTTTAAAAATTTCCACATTCTGCCCTGCCATTTCAGCCCTTCTCAGCCTTCGGATCAACTCCTCGGTTTTCCCCGAAAACATAGAGCCGCAAATAACTTCCATCCACCCGCTCTGTTTGGAATGATTAATTGTATTTTCTAAAAACATTTGTTAAATTAGCCGTATATTTTTAACATCAAAAGTAAGCAATTTTAACAAGAATCTTATATGCAGAATATCCAAGATTTAAAGGAAAAGATTTTTTTTGAATCCCGGAATATCATTGATATTTTGGAGAAAATCAACAATGTAGACGAATTACTTTCTAAGCAGGATCTTGTAGATGAGCTTGCGAACAGAATCTCTTTTTTGAGATTACTGGAAAAGAATATCGAGTATTTTATCATCGATAATTCATTACAAAATTCAGATAATCAGTTTATTGCTGATCGTCATTCGGAAATTCATGAATCCGGAAATGAGGTTACGGAAGAAGAAGCTATTTTTAATAACGAATTCAATGAAATAGACGAAAATTCTGAAAATATCAGCGGCGAGTCTTTCCAGGACAGGGTTACTGAAGAGGAGGCTATTTTCAATAATCAACTGAACGAGATCGTAGAAAGCGAGTTCCATGAAGGTTTTGTGAACTTGGTCGAACAGAACTCTGAATCTGAAGTGGTTGAAAATACAGAGGCACCTGAAAAAGTCGGAGAAGAGGAAAATGTTTTCATGAACCAGTTAAATGAAATTGATGAAAATGAACCCTCTGATTATCAGGAAAATGTTTTAAGCTTTGTTGATGAAGAAAGAATACTGGCTAATGCCGAACCTGAAAATGATGAAGATATTCATGAAGATATGTTCGTGAATGAAATAACAGAAGAAGAAGCTCTTTTCAACAATCAGCTTAACGAAATAGACGAGTTTGAAAATGAAGTTTCTGATGATCAGGGAAGTAATGAGAGTGATTTTGAAGAGGAAGAGAAAATCCAGGATAATTTTGAATCTGAAGTAAAGCCTGCAGAATATACAGAGACTATTCCAAGTATTTTTGATACGGAAATATTGGAAGATGAAGAAATCCTTGTCGAAGAAACCGAAGATCAATTCATTACTTCGCATGCTGCTATTGAGCAGGGAGAAATGATAACTGAAACCTCTAATGTTGAAAATATCCTGAATGAAATTAAAAATGAAGGTCAGCTAGAAGAAAAGCAGGAGGAAAAGATCATTTCTGAAGATATTGACAGGAGAAAAATTGTTGATATTGACAGACCCATGCCGGAAACAGAGAAAGAAAAACCGGCTTCTGATGAAAGCTTTGAAAATTTAGATGCTTATCAGCAGGAAAGAAAAATAAGATTAGCTAATATCAAAGGGTTAAAAGTTGTTCAAACCTTATTTGATGATGATCCATTGGAAAGAGAAATTCCTAAGGAAGAAAAGCCGGAACCCATCGTAAAAGAAGAAACGGGAAGTATCTTAAAAACCAATATTCCTACAGATTATATGGAAGCTGAAAAAGCAAAACCGGAGTTCAGACTGGATCTGAATGACAGGATTGCTTTCTCAAAAGTACTATTTGGTGGAAGCCAATCGGAGCTTAATGAAACAGTAACGATATTGAACAGTTTCAAAACTCTTGATGAGGCAAAAGAGTATCTAAGTGAGCTTTACTATGAGAAAAACTGGAAAAAAGTAGATGAATATGCTCAAAGATTGTGGGTGTTGGTAGAAAATAAATTCTTATAATTTTGAGCGGTATTCTTTATTTTGTTCCTACACCTGTAGGGAACCTGGAAGATATGACCTTCAGAGCGGTACATGTTCTGAAAGAGGTAGATTATATTTTGTGTGAGGATACAAGAACCTCAGGGATACTTTTAAAGCATTTTGAGATTTCAAAACCATTAAAATCTTATCATTTACACAACGAACATCAGGCGACTGAAAAAGTGATTGCTGATCTCAAAAATGGCCAAAATGTTGCCCTTATTACGGATGCAGGAACTCCTGGTATTTCAGATCCGGGGTATTTACTGGCTAAGGCTGGAGCAGATCATCAGATCGAAATGATCTGTCTGCCGGGAGCAACAGCTTTTGTTCCGGCACTGGTGGTGTCCGGATTACCTAATAATGAATTTCTATTTGCTGGTTTTCTTCCACAAAAGAAAGGAAGACAGACCAAACTGAAACAACTTGCGGAAGAGAAAAAAACAATCGTTCTTTATGAAAGTCCGCATAAGATCAATACAACCTTAGAACAGATCAAGGAATTCTTTGGAGAAAATACAAAAGTGAGCTTGAGCAGAGAAATTTCCAAAAAATTTGAGGAAACCAAGAGAGGCACAATCAATGAATTGATTGAATTTTCCAAAAGCAAAACTTTAAAAGGAGAGATTGTTCTGATTGTTAACAATTCCATATAATAATCCCAGGATTTTTTCTACTTTATTCTTTACTTTGAAATTTGGTAGATTACAAAGTTTTAGTGCTATTCTATGAAAGTGAAAATGCATAAAAATGAAGTAATTTGATGATTTAAAATGTATTGAATAGTAAATTATAATATCTTTGCGGTTTATTATCTATTTTTAGAGATACAAAAACACCAATAACACTAAGGATTAAATGAATGAAACAGGGAAATAATAATTAATAAATATGAAAATACTAGAAGGAAAAGTAGCGTTAATTACCGGAGCTACAAGAGGAATCGGAAGAGGAATTGCTGAAGTTTTTGCTCAACAGGGAGCGAAAATAGCATTCACTTATGTAGGTTCTGTTGACAAAGCAAAAGAATTAGAAGCAACTTTAAGTTCTGTAACTCAAATTAAAGGTTACCAATCAGATGCATCGGATTATGATGCGGCTCAAAAATTAGTAGAAGAAGTAATGGCTGAGTTTGGCCAGATTGATATTCTGATCAACAATGCAGGAATTACAAGAGATAATTTATTGCTGAGAATGTCTAAAGAAGATTGGGATACTATTATTAAAGTAAATTTAGATTCTGTATTCAATCTTACAAAAGCGGTGATCAAGCCGATGATGAAAGCAAGATCAGGATCTATTATCAATATGACATCCGTAGTTGGAATCAGTGGAAATGGAGGGCAGGCTAACTATGCTGCTTCTAAAGCTGGAGTTATCGGGTTTACTAAATCTGTAGCGTTGGAATTAGGTTCAAGAAATATCCGTTGTAATGCTATTGCTCCTGGGTTTATCGAAACTGAAATGACAGCATCTCTTGATGAAAAAACACTTCAGGCCTGGAGAGACGGAATCCCAATGAAGAGAGGTGGACAACCTGAGGATATTGCCAATGCATGTGTATTCTTAGGAAGTGAAATGGGTTCTTATATTACAGGTCAAGTCCTGAATGTTGACGGAGGAATGTTAACATAAGAAATAACTGAACTATTATAAACAAAAAAACCGTCGCTAGACGGTTTTTTTATTGTTTTAAGACTTTATCATACATTTTCTTTACCTGAAGATCACCATATCCGTACATCCCGAATTTCTGCTGAAATTTTTCAAATATTTGCTTAAAATCCTTCAGACCATCATCCATTAACTTCTTTACATATACTTCAGGATTTGTGGAAGTCTTATTTTCCGGAAAAGTATTGAAATAAGCTTCAATTATTTCTTTCAGCAGATTAAAACACTTTGATTGTGTTTCAGACAGAAGGGTCAAACTGTTTTTGTCCTGATTTTGATAGGCTTTCCAAAGATTTACACCCAATTCAATATCTTTTTCTTCTAATTTAACTCTTGATTGTAGAGATTTTTCCAGCTCTTCATTGCTTGATCTTGAAAATCCCTTCCAGTGATCTTCATTTTCTGAAATCGCCGGAAAAACCCTGAAAATCTTGATATTCTTATTTCCTGACAATAAGTAAAGACAGAACCACATATTGGTTTGACAGAAAAGATCATCTTCAAACCAGAGATTGACTTCAGCGCTTTCAGGAATATTCAATATTTTCTGAAACTCAGCAACTGTTTTTTCGTAATACACTTCTTTGTTGATTCCATAATCTTGTGAAATGAATTGAGCTCTTAATTTCCAAATCTTCTAAAGAATTGGCTTTTATATCACCGGAAATTAAAGCTTCGCGGCAAATAATCACCCCGCCTTTAATTGAAGTTTCCTTTAATTGTTCAGCAAGGCAATCACCATTGAGTATATGAAATATTTTTTCCAAAATTAATCTTTAAAAATTTGGTTTTCCTGCTCCTGAACGCGGATGAAAGTCGTTCTTTTGGATAGTTCTTTAAGCTTGGATGCTCCTACATAAGTACAAGTGGAACGAACTCCCCCTAAAATGTCCTTTACAGTTTCTGAAACAGGACCTTTATAAGCTACTTTCACCGTTTTACCTTCGGAAGCCCTATATTCAGCAACACCACCTGAATGCTTATCCATAGCTGTTTTGGAGCTCATTCCATAAAAGAGACGGAATTTCTTGCCATTTTCTTCGATTATTTCACCTCCACTTTCATCGTGTCCGGCAAACATTCCGCCAAGCATCACGAAATCTGCTCCGCCTCCGAAAGCTTTGGCAACATCTCCGGGAACTTTACACCCCCCATCTGCAATAATATGTCCCCCCAAACCATGAGCGGCATCCGCACACTCAATAATAGCCGAAAGTTGTGGATAACCAACTCCTGTTTTTACACGGGTTGTGCATACAGAACCAGGCCCAATTCCAACTTTGATGATATCTGCGCCTACCAAAAGAAGCTCTTCCACCATTTCTCCGGTAACAACATTTCCTGCCATGATGATTTTATCCGGAAAATTGGCCCTTGCTTTCTTCACAAATCCTACAAAATGCTCAGAATATCCATTGGCTACATCGATGCAGAGAAACTCGATTTTTGGATGCTTTTCGAGGATTTGTCTTATTTTTTCCTCATCGGTTTTCCCCGTTCCAGTGCTTAAGGCAATATATTGATGAATGCTTTCCGGCTGGCTTTGTAAAAACTGACTCCATTCTTCTACTGAATAATGTTTGTGAACCGCTGTAATGATCTTATCTTTAGCCAGTTCTACAGCCATTTCAAATGTTCCTACTGTGTCCATATTGGCAGCAATAATGGGGGTTCCCTTCCATTTTTTCTTGGTATGACGAAAAGTGAATTCTCTTTCCAGATCAACTTCGGAACGGGATTTTAAAGTGGAACGTTTAGGGCGGAACATTACATCCTTGAACCCCAGTTTTATATCATATTCTATTCGCATTTTGGATAATTGATTAAATTGTTTATCAAATAAAATTAGCAAATAATCTTAAATGTATTACTTTTGAAAGGATGGATTTTCCAGTTACTTTTCAAATATTCGGCAAAACGGTTCTGGCGCACCCTGTTTTTGAAACACTGGGAATATTTCTCGGCATGCGTTTTTATTATTATGGCAAAAGAAAGTCTGCTGAAAAGCTTTCTTTCAATACTTCTGCGGCAGTAATCATAGGAGCAACAGCCGGAGCACTTTTTGGCTCTAAGCTCATTGGAAATCTTGAAAACCCTTTTGCCTTATTTGAAAACTTTTCTTTGAAAGAAATCTGGTCCAATAATACGATTGTCGGAGGACTTGCTTTTGGACTCATTGGAGTAGAACTGGCCAAAAAGATCGTAGGACACAAAGAAAGCACGGGGGATTTAATCGTTTTTCCATTAATATTTGCCATCATTATAGGAAGGATAGGTTGCTTTCTCACAGGTGTTTATGAAGAAACCTATGGAATTCCCACAGACTCTGTTTTTGGAATGCATCTGGGAGACAAGTATTGGAGACATCCTGTTGCATTGTATGAAATAGTATTTCTAATTATTCTTTGGATATTCTTGAAAATTCTTGCCAAGAAAAGAAAATACCCTTCGGGATTTTTGTTTCAGATCTTTATGTTGAGCTATTTTACATTTAGGTTTTTCCTTGATTTTATTAAACCGAGAGTAGAGATCATTGGAAGTTTGGGAACCATTCAATTGGTATGTATTTGTATAATTATTTATTACATTTATAAAATTAAAAATAGGGAACCATTATTTCGATCATATTAAAATATTAAAAATGAGACTATTAACACTTTTGGAAGTAGGTGATTTGGGAGCGTTAGTCGTGATAATCATTCTGACCATGTTATTTATCGGGTTGGCTGTTTCGGCAGTAGTGGCCGTTATTGCTAAAATCATCTATGAATGGAATAACGACAGGAAATTTTCCAGGAAACAGTTCATACAAACGATGGTGATCAGTCTATTGGTCTGTGGTCTCATTAGCGGATACATTTGTGGAGGAGGCCTTTAAAAATTGAACTATGCCAGTAAGAAATTATACCTACTACGATTATACAATCAGTCTTTGCCCGGAATGCTTAAAAAGAGTAGGAGCGAAGATCATTATAGAGGATGAAGCTGTTTTCATGACAAAAAGATGTCCTGATCATGGATTTTTCAAAACAAAAATAGCGTCCGACGTTCAGTATTATAAAAACATCAGAAACTACAATAAAGCTTCGGAAATACCTTTACATTTTGGAACGGATGTAGAATATGGCTGTCCTTATGATTGCGGGTTATGTGTAGATCATGAACAGCATAGCTGCCTTTCCATTGTTGAGGTTACAGACCGCTGTAACTTAACCTGTCCTACTTGTTATGCCATGTCGTCTCCTCATTATGGGAGTCATAGAAGCCTGAAGGAAATAGAAGCGATGTTTGATATCATAGTGAAAAATGAAGGGGAGCCGGATGTTGTTCAGATCAGTGGCGGAGAGCCAACGATTCATCCTGAATTTTTCAAGATCATGGATATTGCAAAATCGAAGCCGATCAAACATTTAATGCTGAATACAAATGGAGTGAGAATTGCCAATGACCCCGGTTTTGCGGAAAAATTAGCTACCTATGCCCCGGAATTTGAGATTTATCTTCAGTTTGATTCGTTTAAGCCAGAGGTTTTGGAAGATTTCAGGGGAAAAGATCTCACTGACGTCCGGATGAAGGCTTTAGAAAAATTAAACGCTCTTAATCTTTCCACAACACTTGTAGTGGTATTGCAGCAAGGAAAAAACATAGATGAGATAGGAAAGATCATCGAATTTGCCCTGAAACAGAAATGTGTACGAGGAATTACATTTCAGCCGGTAGAAATAGCCGGAAGAAACCGTGAAGATTCTGCACTTGAAAAAATTACCTTAACGGAAGTACGCCAGGAAATTCTCAACCAGTTTCCGCTACTAAACGGAGATGATATTATCCCGGTTCCTTGTAATCCGGATGCTTTGGCAATGGGATACATACTGAAAATTGAAGGTGAAACGATTCCTTTAACACGATATATCAATCCGGCTGATTTACTGAACAATGAATCCAGGAATACTATTGTTTATGAGCAGGACAAAGGACTTCATATGCAGCTTCTGGATATTTTCAGTACAGGCATTTCGGTAGATCAAGTAAAGCCTAAAGTAAACCAATTATTGTGTTGTTTGCCGGAAGTTTGTGCACCGGATCTGGATTATGATAACCTGTTCCGGATTATCATTATGAATTTCATGGACGCCCATGATTTTGATGTAAGGGCGGTCAAAAAGTCTTGTGTTCATATTGTAAATAAAGACTTGAAGCTGATTCCTTTTGAAACAATGAATCTGTTTTACAGGGATGATAAAATCAAATATTTGGAAGAGCTCAGAAAAGAGGATAAAGTATTATTCTAATATAACAATGGGGCGAAGATTATTTCTTGACGCCCCATAAATTTATTTTACCTCTATGAGCAAAACCTAATTTCTCATAGAGCTTTTTTGCTCCAAAATTGCTTTCCGCTACATGCAGAAATGGCGTTTTGCCATCATCAAAGATTTTACCTGAGACAAAGGTTACAAGCTGTTTGGCAAATCCTTTCCCAAAATAATCGGAATCTGTGATTACGGCACTTACTTCCGTCATATCATTCATCTGCATTCTTTCGCCAGTGACGGCAACAAGCTTATTATCTTTAAATATCCCAAAATAACGACCTAATTCAGGTGTTCTGTTCTTAAAATAATGAGGATAGAACTTTTTTACAAAAGCTAATAATTCTTCTTGATTTTCATCAGTTAAAAGAACAATATTTTCCGTAATATCTGCATCAATCCTGTTTTCCAAAACATATTGGTCACACACAAGCTGGGATAAATCCGTCTTGAAACTTCCAAGCTCCGGCTTTGCTCCGAATACAAGAAAATCATCACAGATCTTAGCGTATTCAGCGATATCTTTCTCTTGGGCAACATTGAGGGATCCTCCAAAAGTAGCGACTTCAGGATGGTAAAACTTAGAATTCCCAAAATGTAAGCAAAACTTTTGATGAAATTCATTAAGTGAGTGATAGATAGGATTATCTAACTTCCCGTACATTGTCAAAAGTCATTACTTCCTCCAATTGCTTCATGTATTCATAAGCCGTTAAATCGAACTTTACAGGAACAATGGAAATGTACCCATTCGCCAAAGCAGTTTCATCAGCATCTTCAGATTCATCCATATTGTTGAAATATCCTGTTAACCAGTAATATTTTTTCCCATGTGGATTCACTCTTTCATCGAAGCTCTCTTCCCATTTCGCATGAGCCTGTTTGCAGACTTTGATTCCTTTTATTTCTTCAGCACTTAGTTTAGGAATATTTACATTTAGAACAATTCCTTTCGGCATTGGGTTTTCTAAAGTTCTTCTAACGATCGTCTGAATATATTCTTTTGCCTGAGTAAAGTCTGCCTCCCAGCTGAAATCAAGCAAAGAAAATCCAATTGCAGGAAGTCCTTCCACTCCGGCTTCCACCGCAGCAGACATGGTTCCGGAATAAATTACGTTGATAGAAGAATTAGCTCCGTGATTGATGCCCGAAACAACAATATCCGGTCTTCTTGGTAAAATTTTATCAAGAGCCATTTTTACACAGTCAACAGGTGTTCCGCTGCAAGAAAAATCTCTTTGCGGACCATCCAGATGAACCTCTTCAAAACTTAGGGTAGAGTTGATGGTAATGGCATGACCTTTTCCACTTTGAGGAGAGTTCGGTGCTACTACCACAACTTCTCCGATTTCATTCATAAAACTTATAAGATTTCTGATTCCCGGTGCAGTAATTCCATCATCATTGGTAACCAGAATAAGTGGTCTTTCCATAAAAAAAATAATTTTAACAAATATACGATGTATATTGTTCATATTCATTCAAATATATGGATTAAAATTTTTTTACATCCATAAATGAGCCCGGAAATTTCCGGGCTCATTTATGGGATATCTAAAATAAAACAGAGTTAGGGACATCCGTATATCGTTTGTTTGAAGCTTCCATTTATTCCATCCGAGGTTCCGACTTCATGCTGAACAGTAAAATATGACAAGGCTGCAGTTGCATAAGTATTAGTATTATACATTCCCATATGTTTTTCCATTCTTTTCTGATTCGTATTTGATTTACATTCATACTCTACAGGCAAATAAATGGGGTCTATACAAAAATTGGAATTGTAGGGAAGGGTGAAATTTCCCTGATATAGTTTTCCTTCTACAAATTTTACACAAAGTGTTGTACTCTTATCCTTTCTTCTGTTCCAGTTACCATTACTGTCAATATGATGTAATTCCGTCCACCCTGCAATGGAAGATCTGTTTCCGCCAAAAGGAAAGGGGCTCCAGTTATAGTAATCTACCTTACCCCGTAATACATTGGACGAATTAATAACCATATCCTGTAATCCTCCTCTTGCATCTGTTGTACAAGACTGATCCATTGATCTCACATATACGGAATAGGTTTGTATAACATTCCATGCATTTCCTCCGGAATTATAAGGACTTATTGATTTTACCTTTACAGTAGGATGATATGTTGTGTTTGTGGCTGGATATGTGTGTTCAACAACAGGCAAAACATATTGATTTGGAAGGAGCAGAAATTCAACAGCAGCATTTGTACCATCATTAAACTCAATTCTGTACCTTGCCTGCTGCGGAACGGATAGACGACTTAATGTAAAACCTTCAAATCTTACCTTTCCCGGATTGCCACAAACAAAATTTTCATAAACAGTACCGCTTAATCTAAATATTTGTAGAGGAATTGGAGTGCCTCGTGTTCCTTTTGCATCAGCAAAATCAATTGTTCCAAATTCCCTTTTGGCAATTTTAGGAGATGTCACTGAAATAACTTCTCTTGCAGGATCCAGCTGAATGATATCCTCTAACGAAGGATTATCCCCAAGTGCCTCTACCTTTTTCAATACATCCGTACGATCTGCTTTCACGGATGCTATAAACTCAGGATTGATATATTTTAAGACATAGTTTCCCACTTTTACTTCCCTATTTACGTTTAAAATGGAACGTAGGATATTGGAAGTGATCCAGTGTTCTTCAGGGATGTCTTTATAGGACGGCCAGCCGATAGCATTTTGCTGCTCGAATTTGGCCAAGGCATCTGCTCTTAAAGAATTCAAACCCAAAACCTGTTCAATCTCTAATAAGTAATCATCTTCACTCATCTGCTCATCAGAAGTAGCAGTTACATTAACAAGATAATCATAATAACAATTGAATTGTTGTTCATCCGAAAATTCCAACATCCCATTATACAAACCAGGGCTGGAGCAAGGTAAAGAAACCTTCGATGAAATGTTTTTTAATAGTAATTCACGGTCTTCTTTTTTGCTGTTTTGAAGTTCTTCTTGACAGCTCCAGAAAAAAAATAGAGAACATAGTAAAATCAAATACTGTTTTTTGAAAGATTGTAGCATACATTAATATTTGTTTAAAAATAATTTTTGAGGATATGAGAAACAATCAAGATTTGTTAAGTGTGGTATTATAGTAATTAAATGAAATAGAAATCGGATTAACTGTATTTTGCAGATCAAAAGAAAAAGAAAATAATTACATTTTGCCTCTTTTAACAAAAAATGCTCAAAAGTATTCGATAATTGTAAATAAGGTATTAAATTTGATAGTTTGTAACAGTCATTAGATTGTTACTACTAATTGCAATAATAATTTAAAAAGAATTTAATAAATACAGACAGTTTATGTGGAAAAACTTTAAACTAAATAAATTTTTACTCCTTATTCCATTAACAAGTCTTATGTTTTGCTTCAACTCGCCTAAGAATGACGATGAAAAAATGCAGACGATAATGGTGAGCGTAAAAAACACACTTTCTTACCTTCATTACAGCCCGAAACCTATCAATGATGCTTATTCCAAAGATGTTTATAAGCATTATTTCGAATTGGTGGATCCGGCAAAAAGATACTTTCTTCAGTCCGATATGGATGAATTCAGCAAGCATGAAACCAAGCTTGACGACTATCTGAACGTAGGAGATCTTACTTTCTATAAACTTACAATAGACAGATTGTACCAAAGAGTTGATGAGATAGATAAAATCACTCAGGAGATTTTCAGCAAGCCGATCAATCTTGAAGAAGATGAAACATTAACTCTTGAGCCGAAACTTAAAAAGGCTCCTGCTACAAAACAGGAGCAGTATAACGAGTGGAGAAAGTTCATTAAATACAATATCCTTCAGGAAATTGAATCAATGAACAGTAAGGAGGAAGCCCAAAAAGAGAAAAAAGACTCTGTTCAGAAATATAAGCTTAAAGATACCATTAAGCTTCAAATTCTAACCCCTGAACAAAAAAGAGTAAAAGCAACCGATGAGGTAAAAGATCTTGTTAAAGAAACATTTACAAGATTTAAGAAGAGAAAGAAAATGGATTGGTTCACCGTGTATATGAATGCATATACGGAAGTTTTCGATCCTCACACCAATTATTATTCTCCAAAAGATAAAGAAGATTTTGATACCAATTTCACAGGAAAAGTAATTGGAATCGGAGCCATCATTCAGGAGAAAAAAGGAAACCTTTACTTAGGAGCTTTAACAATTGGAGCCCCTGCATGGAAATCCAAACAGCTTTCAGAGGGAGATAAGATCTTAAAAGTAAAGTCTAAGCCAAAAGAAGATGCCGTAAATGTAGTAGGAATGCTTTCTGATGAAGCTGTAAGACTGATCAGAGGAGAGAAAGGAACTCCGGTAACGTTAACCGTCCAGAAAAAAGACGGAACCATCAAAGATGTAACAATGATCCGTGAAGAAGTGGCTATTGAGGATACTTTTGCAAGAAGTATTGTTGTAAATACTCCAAATGGTAAAAGATATGGATTTATTAACCTGCCAAGCTTCAATGCAGATTTTGAAGATTCTAAAGGAAGGAATGCTTCGGATGATATTAAAAATGAGATCATTAAGCTTAAATCTCAAAATATTGAAGGAATTGTTTTAGACCTTAGAAATAATGGAGGAGGGTCTTTAACGGAAGTAGGTGATATCATGGGACTTTTCATGAATGCAGGGCCTTATGTACAGGTAAAAGACGGTAATGGTAAAATCCAGACCTTAAAAAATAAAAATGAAGCTCCGATATGGACAGGACCATTGGTTATTATGCAGAACGAGCTTTCCGCTTCCGCTTCTGAGATCCTTGCAGGAGCAATGCAGGATTACGGGAGAGCAATGGTAATCGGTTCTCCACAATCATTCGGAAAAGGAACCGTACAGACATTTGTGGATCTTAACAGATTCCTAAATACAGAAGACGATTTCGGTTCTTTAAAATTGACGATCCAGAAGTTCTACAGAATTACAGGTGAATCTACCCAGAGAAAAGGAATTGTTTCCGACATTCAGATGAAAGACTTCTTTACGTATGCTGAAATCGGAGAAAGATATGATGACTTTGCTTTGGCATGGGATAAAATTCCTAGCACCAAATTTGAAAAGCTTAGCTATTTCGATATTAAGGCTCTGGAAAAAGCAAGTGCAGACAGAATGGCTAAAAATTCAAACTATCAGTTACTGTTAGAATCTGCTCAATGGAGAGAAAACCTGGATAAAGAAGAAAGCATTACATTGAACATCAATAAATTCAATGAGCTGATGAAGCAAAGAAAAGCTCAGATCGAAAAATTCAAAGCGTTGAGTAAATTTGAAAACGGACTTCAGTTCACCATGTACCCTGGCGAAATAGAAAGAGAGAAAAAAGACGAAGCCTTCAAAAAGAAATCGGAAATCTGGGTTAAAAACCTTAAAAAAGATTCCTACCTTCAGGAAGCAATGAATATTCTTACAGATATGAAAGCAAAATCATAAAATAAAAAAACCGCTAGAAATAGCGGTTTTTTTATTTGTAAGTGAAGAATTATTTAATTTCAACACATCCCACTCTTCCTCCGGCGTTTCCGGTTGGCTGAGTGTGAAAATCGTCTGCTGCGGCATGAACGATAAGACCTTTTCCGATGATATTTTTAGACTCATCAGTACAGCCAAGACACCATTTATCCGTCTTGAAAGTCAGTGTTGCATTTCCGCTCTGGTCAGCAACTAAGTTTCCGATATCTCCCATATGGAAATGTTCGGCACCCCATTTTCCATGATCATCTTTTGCCGGATTCCAGTGTCCTCCCGTTGAGGTTCCGTCAGCAGCAGAACAATCTCCTTTTTCGTGAATGTGCACGGCATGGATACCCGGAGTAAGGTTGGTAACATTAAGAGTCATTACTACCTCATTTCCTTTTTCCGTAAACTTCGCCGTTCCTCCCGTTTGAGTACCGCTCTTAGCGTTGATGGAGTACGTTTTTGTTGTTCCGCAAGAAACAGCAAATAAGGCACATCCTGCTAATAATGCTAATGTTTGTCCTTTCATTGTAAATGATTTTAAGTGATTTTTTTTTAAAAGTCTTATAAATTTAAAAAAGATTTTCAAAATGCTTTATGATTTCAGGTCTTTTTTATGTTAAATGGTTTTTACGGTTCAGTGAAGGAATTTTACAATTCAGGCAGAAAAAATTGAACCAAAGTTAATTTTCATCTTATTTTTGACGGCAAATTAATCACCATGAAAACACAAGGACAAAGATTCCTGCTTCTGATCGCTTTTCTCACATTTGCCTGGAGCTACTCCCAAGTGAAGATTACCGGAAAAGTAAGTTATAAAAATAAAGGAGTAGGAGAAGTAAATGTGACATTAAAAGACACCTATGACGGAGCCACTACAGATGCCAGCGGGAATTTCTCTTTTGAGACTTCGGAAAAAGGAAATCACCTCCTGACCTTTACTCATCCCAATTATATCGATGTTGAAAAACCAATTGTTATTGAAAATCAAGATGTTTCCGTCAATATTGAACTGAAAGAGCAGATCAATGAAATCAATGCCGTTGTAGTTTCTGCCGGTTCTATTGAAGCTAGTGATAAAAAAAGAGCAACCGCATTATTAACCCCCATAGACATTTACACAACGGCTGGAGCAGACGGACAGATTTCTTCCGCATTAAATTTCCTTCCGGGCGTGCAGAAAGTTGGCGAGACGGAAGGCCTTTTCATCCGTGGTGGAACAGGCACAGAATCTAAAATCTTTATGGACGGAAGTCTAATTAATAATTATTTTTCAAATTCCGTTCCGGGAATTGCCGGAAGAGACAGATTCAATACATCTCTTTTTAAAGGAAATGTTTTTTCCAGTGGCGGATATTCCGCATTATACGGGCAGGCTCTTTCTGGGGCTTTAATGTTGGAAAGTGTTGACCTTCCGGATCAAAGCTCTTATGATTTCGGGATTTCTCCCATCTTTTTGAGCGCAGGATTTCAAAGATTAAGTGAGGATAAAAACCATTCTTATGGAGCTACTTTGGGATATTCTATGCTGAATGTGATGCAGGAAGTTTTTAACTTCAACACAGATTTTATTGATGCTCCTCAAGGCTTAAATGGAGACCTCAATTTCAGGATTAAAACAAAATCCGGTGGTTTTTTTAAATATTACGGGATGTATGACAGCAATAAGATGGGTGTGAAAACGGAAAGCCTGGAGCCGGAAGATTATGATTTTTCCCTGGTGAGGCTAAAAGGGAAGAATACCTATCACAACTTGTCTTTCAGACAAAAATTCGGCAAATATTTGCTGAATGCCGGGACATCTTATTCATTCAACAGGTCTGATCTTAACTTTTCAACAGAAACAGCAGATATAGAATCCGATAAAACACGCTTGCTGACAGATGGTAATTATATCAATTTCAAAACGGTTTTAGAAAGAAAGGTAAACAAAATCAGTGCGGTAAGAGGAGGAATTGAATTAAACAGTGCCGATGAAAAGCTGAATTTTGAAGAAGTGAAAAAGCACTATAAAGATCTCATCTCCTCTGTGTTTGTAGAAACGGATTTAGGTTTCAGCAACCAGTTATCAGCCAAAATCGGAGTAAGAGCAGAGCATTCTTCTTACCTTGGAAAAAGTAATATTGCGCCCCGTTTTGCGTTGGCATACCGTTTAAGCCAGGATTGGACAACTTCTTTTGCTTACGGGCTTTTTTACCAGAATCCGGAAAGTAAATACATCAACGGACCAGCAAGCTTGGATTTTCAAAAGGCACAACACTATATTTTCCAGTTGCAACGCGCTTCAGAAGGGAGGAGCTTAAGATTCGAAGCTTTTTATAAAAAATATGATCAGCTGGTTAAATTCAAAAATCTTGAATATGTTGATAATCAGAATCAATATGTACAAACCGCAGATAATAATAACGGATATGGCTTTGCGAAAGGACTGGAGGTTTTCTGGAGAGATAAAAAAACATTTCAAAATATAGATTACTGGATCAGTTACTCTTTCCTCGATTCAAAAAGAGATTTCATGAATTATCCGGTAAGCTTAAAGCCCAACTTTGCTTCAGAGCATACTATTTCGGCGGTTGCCAAAAGATTCGTCCCGGAGTGGAAGGCAGGAATCAATCTTTCGTACACGTATGCAAAAGGACGCCCTTATTATGACATTGCTTCACAAAATATGAATGGACAAACAGTAAATTATATCCGACACGAAGGAAGATTAAAAGATTATAATGCCTTAAACGTAAGCTTTAATTATTTGCCTAATCTCGGGAAAAAGGATGCCAAAGCATTTACTGTTTTCGTATTGAGTATTTCCAATGTTTTAGGATCCAAGAATGTGTACGGATATAATTTTTCTATGGACGGAACAAGAAATTCCGCAGTAGTACCTCCGGTTAACACGTTTGTTTTTGTAGGAGCGTTTATCAGCTTTGGTGTAGATAAAACACAGGATGCAATCAATAATAATTTATAAACCAATCAATAATTTTAATAATTTCACGACCAACAAGAACTACAATTAAACATTAAAAATTTAAAATAATGAAAAAGTATCTATTAAGTTTTGCTCTGATTTTGTGTAGCTTAACTTCTTTCGCCCAGACGACGTACGAAAAAATAATGACCGAAAAAATTGCCAAGCTGGAAGCCTGCAAAACGCCGGAAGAATTCCAGACATTGGCTAATGATTTCCAGAGAATTTCAGAAAAAGAAAAAGATAAATGGCAACCGCTTTATTATGCTGCTTTTTCATTCATCCAGAAAGGAAGAGTACAAATGAGAGAGGGTAAAATGCAGGAACTGGATATTACTGCGGACCAGGCAATGAAATACTTGACTTCTGCAGAGAGCCTTGCAGATAATGCTGAAATCCATTTGTTGAAAAAAATGGCTTATTCGTTAAGGATGATGGTAAACCCAGCCCAAAGATATATGACGGATGGTGCAAAAGCATCTACCGAACTTACAGCAGCAGAAAAACTAGACCCGGATAATCCTAGAATTGCGCTGATCAAAGCTGAAGATATGTACTTCACTCCGGAACAGTACGGTGGAAGCAAAACAAAAGGATTAGAAATGTTTAAGCTTGCTTTGGAAAAATTCAATGCTTATAAGCCGAAAACAGCTCTTGATCCGAATTGGGGGAAATCTGAAGCTGAATATTTTATCAGCCAGCCGGTAAAATAAGATCAATAATGAAATATTAAACCTTCCGGATCATGGGAGGTTTTTTTATGCAATTCAGTTGATAAAATGTACCATTCGGTAAGAAATAATTTTTGGTACCTTTAAGATCAGCTAAATTTGAGCCAGAAAATAACCCATGAAACGTAAAGACTTCATCATATTACTTTGGATATCGCTGGGAACATCTTTGTTTTTCTTTCTGTTTTTTACAGATGAACACAGTCTGAAAAGCTTTATGCTTACCCTGCTAATTTCATCCATGTATTCTTTTCTCATAGGAATAGGAAATGGTTTTATTAACGATTTTCTCAATAAAAAATTTCCATGGTCTGAAGCAACTACAAAAAGAGCAATCGTAAGTATTGCGTGCATTCTTGTTGCCAATTTCATCATCGTCTATTTCTGTAACTATATGAACTTTGTGGTCTTCCAGAAAAATGCTACTACAGAACAGTTTTTTTCAGGAAAATACAATTTCACCAATTGGTTCATGGTCAATATTGCCCTATTGATCTCTGCTTTTCTTCATGCGAAAGGATTCATGGAAGAATTGAAGAAAACTTCCAGAAAAGAAGTCGTGGAACAGAAGCTGATCGCTAAATCTGCGAATGCTCAGTTTGAAACGTTGAAAAACCAGCTGGATCCCCATTTTCTTTTTAATTCATTGAACGTATTAAGCTCATTAATTGATGAAAACCCGAAACAGGCTCAAAAGTTTACCGCTTCAATGTCAAAGATTTATCGATATGTACTTGAACAAAAAGATAAAGAGCTTGTAACCGTAGAGGACGAAATGGAATTTGCCAAAACGTATTGTGAACTGTTGAAAACAAGATTTGAAAACAGCGTGGATTTTATCTTTGATGTTCAAAAAGAAGACTACAGAAGATACGTGGTTCCACTTTCCCTTCAGCTGTTATTGGAAAACTGTATCAAGCACAACTTTGCAACATCTTCAAAACCGTTGGTTATTAAGGTTTTCTCTGAAAATGATACATTATGCATTGAAAATAACCTTCAGGTAAGAGAACAAATGAAAGAAAGTGCAGGAATAGGATTGGCTAATATTGTGCAACGGTATTCTTTGCTTACAAAGCGAAACGTTTTTATTGAAAAGTCAGAAGATTATTTTAAAGTAAAGCTTCCGATATTGATGGAAAAGCCTAATGTTATCAGTGCACAGCCTAATGATAATGATGCGGCCTATGAAAAAGCCCAGAAGAGGGTAAAAGAAATTAAAAGCTTCTACAGCAACCTGATTTCCTATTGTATTATCATCCCGTTTTTGGCCATCATCAACCTCACGACTTCTCCTAAAAATATCTGGTTTTATTTTCCGATGCTGGGATGGGGAATAGGATTGGTTGCTCACGGAATGAGTGTTTTTGCCATAGGAAAAAATTGGGAAGACAAAAAGATCAGGGAAATTTTAGAAAAACAAAACAAACAATAAAATACTACAGCCATGGAAAATATTAATGAAAATGATATCCGCTACAAAGAAGCGGCGAGAAGGGTAAAAAGAATAAAAAACTTCTACGTTTTTACCTTCATTTATTTTGCCGTCAATCTATTTATCCTGTTTCTGAATTATAAAGAGCTGGAGCCCGGGGAAACCATTTGGAAAGTTGAATATTTCGTTCTTCCCTTCTTTTGGGGAATAGGCTTGGTAGGTTATGCATTGAGTGTTTTTTTGCCGGGATTCATCCTGGGAAATAAATGGGAAGAAAAAAAGATCAAAGAATTGATGGATAAAAACAAATGAAATGGAAACGCTGAATATTGTATTTTATATTTCAATGGCCGCCTGGTTGCTGAGTGAGATCATTTATAAAAGAAAGCTGAGGTCGGAAGATAAAGACAAAAAAAAAGATAACTCAACGCTCAATATCTTATGGATCGTTATTATTTTGTCCGTTGCGAGCGCGGTTAGTGTTTCTTATATTTTTGAGCTTCCGATTACGGATAAAACCTGGATCTTCTATATAGGAGAGGCTTTTGTTCTTTTAGGAATTGTTTTTAGACTGATTATCATCCGGTCTTTAGGAAAATATTTCACCGTTGATGTTGCTATAAGAGAAAATCACAGAATAAAAAAAGAAGGCTTTTATAAGTATTTGAGACATCCTTCTTATGCTTTTTCACTGCTTACCTTTCTTGGTTTGGGATTATTCCTTAATAATTGGCTTTCTCTTGTTCTCGCATTGATCCCATCTTTTTTGGCTTTCAATTATAGGATGAAGGTGGAAGAGCGTGCTCTCATTGAGGAATTCGGTGATGAATATATCCAATATCAGAGAAATACAAAAAGAATTCTCCCATTTCTTTATTGATTTTTTATTAAAAAATTAAATATTTTAGAAAAAATGTAAAAATATATTATTTAAAATTGTAGTTTTGCAAAAAAACAAAACAACGATGAATTTTTGCAAAATTATTTCGCTACTATCGGTATGCGCGATTCTGCCTGCGTATGCCCAATCTCCCGGAGGAATCAATTCAGGATTAGTTATATGGATGAAAGCCGAAACAGGCTGGACGGCCGCTACCTGGACAAACCAATCAACAACACCATTATTTGCGGGTATTTCTCAACTAAACGTTGGTGGAACAACAGCGCCTGCTAAAATTAACAATGCAGGATTTAACTTCAATGATGCCATACAGTTTACTGCAGGGGCAGGAAATGTTACTGGAATAGCTTATTCTACAACCAACACTTATTCCACAACCAATTTTTATGGAGGAAGTACAGCAGCCACTAAGAACGTTACTTATTTTGGAGTTTCCAACAGTGCCAATTTTGACCTTTTTTCGAATTTCTGGTCGAATATGACTACCGGACAATGTGGAGCGAACAGATGTAATTCCGGCTTTCGTACAAACAGTGTCCAGTTTGGGAATGCGACACAGGCGATTGTTTACCCTGCAACTTCTAGAAATAATATCGGAGTGGGCAGGAGAGTAAGCAGTACCAACAGGAGTAGTTTTATCAATGGGATTGAGACCAACTCAACGGCGTCAGATACCTTTAATGATCAGGGGAATTATGCATTCAGTATCGGTTATTGGCCTGTATTTTTTGCCAATTATGCTATTCCGGAAATTCTATGGTATAACAGGAATCTGTCGAATGTGGAAATAAACAGGGTAAATTCATATTTAGCCCTTAAATATGGAACTACTCTTACGCAGACTACGGCTCAGAATTATACTGCCGGAGATGGCACCACTGTATACTGGGATAATCCTTCCGCAAACGTTGGAGGAGCTTTTATTTACAATATTTTTGGGATCGGGAGAGACGATGCTTCCGGACTTCATCAGAGAATTTCCAATTCTGCAAATAATTCCGGAACCACTACAACTTCTGGATCGTATCTTACTATTTCTACAAATAATAATTTTACAGCTTCCAATACATCGGCCAATCATACAGATATTTCAGCCAACAATAATTATTTGATGATTTCTGATAATGGAGGTGCATTGAATACTTATTCTACTGCAATTTCCGGAATCCCCAATATTCAAAGAAGCAACCGTATCTGGCAAGCTCAGAAAACAGGTTCAGCAATAGGCTGTGTATATTATCAATTTAATTCTATTACCAATCCTACGGCTAATCAAAGGTATTATTTAATTGCAGCAGATAATCCAACTTTTACAACCAATGTCTCTATTAAAGAGATTTCAGTTTCCGGAGGTACAGCCACAATACAGGTCAACCAGAACGCAGGAACATCCAATTATTTCACGATAGGACTTTGGGACAATACAAATATTGCTGATGTTGCCGATACTCCTTTTGGGATTGATCTTACCAAGACTTCCGGATGGAAACCGACCTCCAAAAACGGTTATATGCAAATCAATTCTGTCGGAAAATCTTTAGTATTAACCAGAGTAGCCTCTACAGCGGCGATTACTTCTCCTATTGAAGGAATGCTGATTTTTGATACTTCGGATAATACAACGAAGGTATATAACGGAACTGCATGGAGGGCATTAGGAATTATCTTTAACAGATTTTGCAATTAAAAAAACTATTCAGATGAAAAAATATATTATCACATTTAATTTAGCTTTAATTTTCAGCTTTTTTATTCAAATAAACGCACAAGTTGCTATTGGAAAAACAAGTGTTGACGGTTCCGGGATTCTGGATTTTGGAACCAGTACGACAACCATCAGAACAATTGTTATTAACCCGATCAATTTACCAACATGTGATGCGACGACTAAAGGAGCTATTGCCAGCAATGCTTCTACAGGACAGCTCGCTACATGTAACGGAACGGCATGGACGAATAATGGTGCTTCAACAACATCAGTTGCCGTTACTGGAACGGATTCAGGAAGCGGAGTGATTATCGGGGCAACATCTTCAGCAGCCACAGGAGCTTTGATCCTGGAGTCGCCAAGTAAAGCGCTTATTCTTCCCAAATATTCTTATCCGGATCTTCAGATCAAGCTTCCTACAAGAGGAGCATTGGTATATGATACAACCCGCAAAGCAGTAGTGTACTATAATGGTACTACTTGGCAATATTTTTAGAAATTAGTTCATACAAATTATGTTTTCATGGTAATTCCTGGTTCAATTGAATCAGGAATTTTGCTATTCAGGATTCATTTTCTACCATTCGGTAAGATAAAATTGATTGGAGGTATTTTCATGGAGTACATTTGTCTCAAGAAAACTCAACAAATTAATTTTAAAACAGATAATATGGAAACTACATCATTCAACAAAGAAACCTTAGCTTACGAAAAAGCAACAAGAAGAGTAAAAGAATTAAAAGGATTTTATGGAAACCTGACTTCTTACTGTCTGGTGATTCCTTTTCTATTCATTCTGAATCTTTTGACATCTCCTGATCATTTATGGTTTTACTGGCCAATGTTGGGATGGGGTATAGGACTTACGGCACATGCCATTAATGTTTTCGGGATCGGAAAAGACTGGGAAGAGAAAAAAATCAAAGAATTGATGGAAAAAGAAAAAGAAAATAACAAAACAATTTAATAACTTAAAATATCAAAACCATGGAATATAATCAGGCATACGAAAGAGTGAACCAGCTTAAGAAATTTTATAAAAGCCTTTTATGGTTCGGGATCATTACAGTATTTGTATTCGGCAATAAATTGTTTAAAAATGGAGAAATAGAAATCTCATTCTTCAGCGGATCCATTTTTTTAATGATTTGGGCGATCATTTTAACGGTAAAAGCAGTAAAATTATTCATTTTTAATTCCGAATGGGAAAGAAAAACGTTAGAACAAGAACTTAAAAAGGATAAAAAACCAATAAACTTTTAAATATCCGCTGGCTTTTATTTATTTTTATTCCGTTTTTATTAAAAAACTATAACCAATGATCAAAACTGTAATTATTGAAGATGAAAAACCTGCTTCAAGGAAATTGGAAAGAATGCTGAGTGATTTCCCTGAAATACAGATTGTTGCTAAAATAGAATCTGTGGAAGAAGGAGTAGAGTGGTTTTCACAAAATGAGCATCCACAGCTTATCTTTTCGGATATTGTTCTGGGGGACGGGCTTTCTTTCGATATCTTCGAAAAAGTCCCTACTAAAGGATTCATCATTTATACCACCGCATTCGATCAATATACCCTGAAAGCCTTCAAATTAAACAGTATTGATTATTTATTAAAGCCCATTCTGGAAGAAGACCTTTCGGGAGCTATTGAGAAGTTTAAATCATTTATTCCTTCAGATAACTCTGTCAGCTCACAGGAAATTAAGGAATTAATTAAAAAAGACAAGACCACACTTTCCAGGATCCTGGTGAAAATTGGCTATAATCTGAAGATCATTCAGACTCATGAAGTAAGCTGTTTTTTCAGTGAAAACAAGATTGTTTACCTCCAAACACAGGAAAGGAGTTATCCTTCAGATTTTACATTGGATGAATTGGAAGATGTGCTGGATGAGAAGAAATTTTTCCGTGTCAACAGGCAGTTCATCATCCATGCAGATTACATTAAAAATATTCATACTTCACCCTATTACAAAGTTGATCTTGAATTTCAACCACAGGAAGAAATTACCGTAAGCAGAGACCGGGTGAAAGATTTTAAGGAATGGTTGATAAGTTAATCCGGGTTGCTGGATTCGGGATAACGAACCACGTAACTACTTATAATCAATCCTGTTAGCTTCGGTATCTTCAAGCTGTTTTACAATAGATGCCGGAATTTCATCACTGTCAATTGGGAAGCTGATGGAATCGGGGACAAAGTTTTTTCTGTCCGCTTTTTGAAAAATTTCGAACAGAGCGATCGGCTCTTGATTAAAACTGATACATGTACTTATAAAATGCAATTCATGGAGCTTGTATTCTGGGTTCTTAAGTTTTTCTTTGATATCTTTTATCCTTGAAATAAAATGTCTTTGGCGGATAAATGTATTGCTGTTCATAATAATGAACACATAATCTGAATAGGCTGTTACTTTTCCAAAATACTTGTGATGGTCTCCACCGCTTCTTTCTATATAATATTCCCCTGAAGTTTCAGACTTATAGATTTCCATGGCAGAACGCCATATCCGGTCATCCTTGGCTTCTAGAGGATTATCCGGCAAATTCCTGTTGTAAGAATACCAGCAACCGACCAACCTGTCTAAAAGGGCTGTATTCTGCTTGGCATTATCCAAATCAATCCGCAAATCGTTAAAGTTGAATGCTCCAGTGTGTGAGTTAATGAAATCAATATAATTCGTATATCCTAACACTTTGACGATCAGACTTAATTTGGCAAGGTTGGGCTTGCTCAAAACCGCATTTTCGTTAAGGTAATATTTCTTTAGTTTATTGATTATCAAATGTTCATAGAGATAGTTGCTGCCTATGAGATCGGCTTCTTTTTTTATACCCTTATCCATCTGATCCTGAAGGATGAGATCATTGAGCTCTGCTACAATGTAAGACCACTCTGTTTTTGTAACGTCTTCCCAATGATTCTTTTTTAAAAAATGGAGGCTTAAGAAATTCATCAATTTCTCTAAATGCAGGATATCTTCTTTTTTCATAGTTCTTAATTTTATAAGACTAATTTAAGTCTTTTTTAATTCCAAAAAAGATTTCTGTAAGACTTTTATATTGTAAAATCAATGGAGATTTGATAAGAAAAAACAATAACATTAAATCAAAGAATATGGAAACAACGATGATATTAAAAAACGAATCGCTTTGGAACAGGATCTGGCAGTTCTCATTAGACGCTCCTGATGCTGATTTTCCTTTCTCAAAAAAGCTTGCAAAAGAAGAAAACTGGACTTTAGAATTTACTAAAAGAGCAATTGAAGAGTATAAAAAGTTTATTTATCTCTGCTGTATTCTGCCTAAAGGAGCTTCTCCGAGTGAAATCGTAGATAAAGTATGGCATATGCACCTTATTTATACTCAAAATTACTGGGAAGAATTCTGCCCGAATATTTTACAAAGGAAACTACATCACCATCCTTCAAAAGGAGGTAGTACAGAAAAGGAAAAACATCAGAACTGGTTTGCGGATACCTTAGAAAATTACCGAGAGATATTTCAACAGGAAGCTCCCGCTGAAATATGGAATGCACAGAAAGAAAAACCCAAAGCAAAATCCTGGCTGAAAAGAATGGCTGTCTTCTCACCTTTACTTGTATTACTTTTACTGTACTCATGCACTGAGGGTGATGGCTTTATGGGATTGATGGTCATAGCTGTTGTATTTGTGATCATTTTTATTTTCGGTGTAATTGGGGCGATAGTAGGAGATAGCAATGCCTCTGATTTTCACAAACAGGATAAACGGAACAATGATGCCGGAGGAAGCTGTAGCGGAGGTGGCTCAAGTTGCGGTGGAGGAGGATGCGGCGGAGGATGCGGGGGTTGCGGAGGATGTGGCGGCTAAACAATATAGGATATGAAAAGTTCAATATCTCACTCAGTTTCAATAGGAATTAGTATGTGTTGGCTGGTTACCGAACATCACATGTACAATCCTATTTTGTTAAAGGGACCTGATTTTTTAGCATTTTATCTGATACTGATCATCACGTTTTATCTTTCCATTTTTATGTTGAGGCTTATCAAAGAAAGTATTTCAGGTGTTACCTCTTTCTTTATGATCCTTATTCTTGGAGTAGGAATCGTAAAGCTGATAAGAGGGTTGATGCTGGGAAAACCGATTGGGTTTCTGATCATCATTTTAATAGCGGAAGTATTTGTTAGTTTGTTTATTATGTCAATAAAAGTAAAGGATAAGTTGAGATGATTTTTACATTCAATAAATAACCCGAAACAAGAATGCTTCGGGTTTATTAGTTAAAAAAGTTGTTTTTTTAATCCTCTTCTAAGGTTTTACTGTATCTGTTGATAACTGCAACAATGATGGCCAGAAGAAGAATGCTTTGTGCAATACCCGGGCTCTTAAAATGTGCAATGATCTTATAAAGATTAAATCCTAAAAGGAATGCGGCCAGTAAAATCACAATAAGGCCGGCTTGTACGGAATAATTTTTTAACGAAGTTTTCATTATGTTTTTTATTTGTGTCATACAAAGTTACACAAATAAAGCATTGTTAATGAATAACTTTTAAAAAAAATTATGAAATAACTCCACTTCCTAGTAATTCTTCATCTGCATACCAAGATGCAAACTGTCCTTCTGCAATTGCGGACTGCGCTTCTTCAAATTCAATATAAAAGGCATCCTCGAATTGGTAAAGAGTAGCTTTTTGCAAAGGTTGTCTGTATCTTATTCTTGCCAGAATTTCCATAGACTCACCGTTTTTCAAAGCTAAATCCTCTCGAACCCAGTGTACTTCAGCATTGTCAATTTTTAAAGCTTTTCTATACAATCCCGGAAAGCTGTGGCCCTCACCTACGAAAAGAATATTATTCTCCATATCTCTGGAAATGATAAAGCAGCTTTCTTTGTGGCCACCGATTCCCAAGCCCTTGCTTTGCCCGATCGTGAAAAATTGAGCACCCTGATGCTTTCCAATAACTTTTCCGTCAGCTTTTTTATACTTAATTTTCTGAGATAGAAATTCTAATTCCTCCTTTTTTGAAGAAACTTGAGGCATTTCCTGTGCAAAAAGAGGAGAATCTCTGAAAATTTCAACGATTTCACCTTCTTTAGGTACTAATTGCTGTTGTAAAAATTGAGGAAGGCTTACTTTTCCAATGAAACATAGCCCCTGAGAATCTTTTTTATCCGCAGTTACCAGACCGATTTCTTTCGCAATCTCCCTTACTTGAGGTTTAGTAAGTTCACCGATAGGAAACAATGCTTTTGACAGCTGGTCCTGACTCAATTGGCAAAGAAAATAAGACTGATCTTTATTGTTATCCTTTCCTGCTAAAAGATGGAAAATTTCTTTTCCGTTTTCATCAAATGTAGAAGTTACTCTTGCATAATGTCCTGTCGCTACTTTATCTGCACCTAAAGACATGGCAGTCTTCATAAAAACATCGAATTTTACTTCTCTGTTGCACAATACATCCGGATTGGGTGTTCTTCCTTTCTGATATTCATCAAACATGTAATCCACAATGCGTTCTTTATATAATTCACTCATGTCGATTACCTGGAAAGGAATTCCCAGTTTTTGCGCAACCATCAATGCATCATTACTGTCCTCAATCCACGGACACTCATCTTCTAATGTTACGGAAGCATCATTCCAGTTTCTCATAAACAAAGCCACTACCTCATGGCCTTGCTGTTGTAACAAATAGGCTGTTACACTCGAGTCTACGCCTCCGGAAAGGCCTACTACTACTTTCATTGTATTCAATTTTACGAAACTCTTAACGGGAGTTCTTAGTTTGACGCTGCAAAAATACGATTAAAAAGATTCGTAAAAAAGTTATAATTTTAAGCATTGATAAAAACAATTCAAGTATGAAGAAACTTATGACTTCCTTATTTCTGATAATTTCAGGCTCAATATTTTCACAAGTTGCCGTAGGAGCTTCGCAGGAAAGCAACAATCGATGGACTTTCGGTGGGGGCATAGGATTTGGATTCGGAAGTAACAATTACTTTAATCTTTCAGCAGCGCCGAGGGCTGGATATAAACTTACCGACGATCTTGAAGGCGGTCTTTTGGGAAGTGTTTCGTGGCAGAAATCCAATGCCTACAGTTCAACGATGTTTGGAGTCGGTCCGTTTCTGAATTATTACATCGCAAGAACCTTTTATTTAGGTGCTAATTACCAACATTATTTCATTAATTATAAAGATAAGATTTACGATTTTAAGGCAAATACCAATGAAGATGCATTGTACCTTGGAGGAGGATATATGCAAAGAATAGGGAACAATTCTTTTATGCAGATCGGAATCATGTATAATGTGCTTTGGAAAGAGAATGAGAGCGTGTTTTCCAGCGGATTGGTTCCAAATATTGGATTTGTGGTGGGATTGTAATTTTATTGAGATATTTTAATCAGTATCAAAAAGTAAATTGTTAAGATTCATGATTCCGCTATTTGGAGTTCCTCTTTCCGGCTTTACCCATTTTTATTTCTTTAAGGTGTCTTTTAAAAATGAAGGATAAAAAGCTTTCAGACATTATTGAATGACAGTAAATAAAATCTAAAACAATAAAAAAGCATCAGGAATTTTCCTGATGCTTTTTTTATATAATCAAATTATTTATTTATGATTGAGAAGACTTTTCTGCCGATTTTTTCGGTTTTGAAGTTTTGCCCGTTAAAGCATCTTTCGCTTCATTAAGATCAAGAACCACAGTTTCTCCTTCAGATAATTGTTTGTTTACCAGCATTTCAGCCAATAAATCTTCAATATATTTCTGGATAGCTCGTTTCAATGGTCTTGCCCCGAAATCTTTATCCCATCCTTTTTCAGAAATAAAGTCTTTTGCTTCTTCAGTCAATTCCACTTTATAGCCTAATTTTTCAAGTCTGCTGTAAAGCTTATTCAACTCAAGATCAATTATTTTCTTGATGTCTGTCTGTTCAAGAGAGTTGAAGATAATAATATCGTCAATTCTGTTTAAGAATTCAGGAGCAAATGCTTTTTTAAGGGCATTTTCAATGGTACTTCTTGCTCTTGTATCTGAACTTGACTTTTTCGCCGAGGTACCGAATCCTACACCATCTCCGAAATCTTTAAGATCTCTTGTTCCGATGTTGGAAGTCAGGATAATAATCGTATTTCTGAAATCGATTTTTCTGCCTAAGCTATCGGTAACGTGGCCTTCATCTAAAATCTGTAACAAGATATTGAATACATCAGGGTGAGCTTTTTCAATTTCATCCAAAAGAACTACAGCATAAGGTTTTCTTCTTACCGCTTCAGTCAATTGTCCCCCTTCTTCGTATCCTACGTATCCCGGAGGCGCACCAACCAATCTTGAAACCGCAAATTTCTCCATGTATTCACTCATATCAATTCTGATCAAAGCTTCATCAGAATCGAATAATTCTCTTGCCATTACTTTAGCCAGCTCCGTTTTACCAACTCCGGTTGTTCCTAAGAAGATAAATGTACCAATTGGACGGTTCGGATCTTTAAGACCGGCTCTGTTTCTTTGGATGGCCTTAACAACCTTTTTCACAGCATCTTCCTGTCCGATCACTTTTCCGTTCAGCTTATCATCCATCTGAGCTAACTTATCAAGCTCATTCTTACCTACTTTGGTTACAGGAACACCACTCATCATAGAAACCACTTCAGCTACATTTTCCTCCGTCACGGTTTCTTTTTTCTCTTTTACATTTTTGTCCCATTGTTCCTGAGCTGCATTAAGCTCCATCTGAAGGCGCTCTTCTTCATCTTTCAGTTTTCTTGCCTCAAGATAATCCTGTGCTTTTACAGCTTTTTGCTTCAGTTCCTTGATATCTTCGATTTTCTTTTCGAATTCAATGATCTCTGTAGGAACCTTCATGTTTTTAATATAAACACGGGAACCTGCTTCATCCATTGCATCAATCGCTTTATCTGGTAAGAAACGGTCTGTAATGTATCTAGATGTCAAATTGACACACGCAGCAATAGCTTCAGGAGTATAAATTACATTGTGATGCTCTTCATACTTATCTTTGATCTGATTCAGGATCTGGATGGTTTCTTCAATAGAAGTAGGTTCCACCATTACTTTCTGGAATCTTCTTTCTAATGCTCCGTCTTTTTCAATATACTGACGGTATTCATCAAGAGTTGTAGCCCCGATGCATTGAATTTCACCTCTTGCTAAAGCTGGCTTGAACATATTGGATGCATCTAAACTTCCCGTAGAACTTCCTGCACCTACAATAGTGTGAAGCTCATCAATGAATAAGATCACATCTCTGTTTTTCTCCAGCTCAGTCATGATGGCTTTCATTCTTTCTTCAAACTGGCCACGGTATTTGGTTCCGGCCACTAAACTGGCCAGATCCAGCGTGATCACTCTTTTGCCATAAAGAACTCTTGAAACCTTTTTCTGCTGAATTCTTAAAGCCAGACCTTCAGCAATCGCAGATTTACCAACACCCGGCTCTCCGATAAGAAGAGGGTTGTTTTTCTTTCTACGCGACAAGATCTGCGAAACTCTTTCGATTTCTTTCTCACGTCCGATTACTGGGTCTAATTTCCCGTCTCTTGCCAAAGAAGTAAGGTCTCTACCGAAGTTATCCAATGTAGGGGTTTTACTTTTTGCAGAACCTAAATTTCCTGTCGGCTTTCTCATCTGCTCAAATTCCTCTCTTTCTTCATCGTCATCATAGGCGCTCATTTGTGGTGCCTGTCCGGAATTTTTAAGCATAGTCTGGTATTCTCTTGAAACTCCTTCATAGTCAATATCATAAGCTCCCAGGATGTTAGAAGTAGGGTCTTCATATTTATAAAGAATACCTAAAAGCAGGTGAACGGTATTAATTTCATTGCTTTTATATTGTCGGCATTCTAACTCTGCACGTTTAACGGCATGATCTGCCATCTTGGTGAAAGAAATATTGGTAACCTCTTCAGAAATAGGATTTAGACTTGCTGTATTTAAAGTTTCAATTTTTCTTCTGATTTGTGTTAAATCCGCATTAAGGTTTTGAAGGATTTCTTTTGCAGAGTTTTCCGTTTTTATAATACCTAAAAGAAGGTGTTCTGTATTAAGAAATTCACTTTTCAGCCTTTTTGCCTCATTCTTGCTCTGTTTGAACACTTGGCTCAAACCTTGTGAAAACTTATAATCCATAATATATCTCAATTAGAATAAAGATAAAATCATCTTTATTCATTATCTAAATTACAAATATTTTACCAAAAACCAATTAATGACTTTATGTCATGAAAAATTTTATTATCTTATTGAAAATGACTAAGTTTGTTTCCCTATAAAAATTTTGCATGAGCCCTGAAATTGCTACTTATATCGGATATGCCGCTTCTTTTTTTATTGTTCTGAGTTTTGCCTTAAAAAATTTAAGAAAAATCAGGATCGTGAATATGATCGGCTGTATCTGTTTTGTAATTTATGGCGTATTCAGCGGAATGCTTTGGCCAGTTATTATTCCCAATGCTTTACTTTGTTTTGTTCAGGTATATCATTTGATGACAGCAAATAAAAAGGGATGAAACGGAAGAAAATCATTACCTCTGCTTTTAGCAACCTATACACGGATCAACGGATTGAAAAGGTCTGCAGGACTTTATATGAAAATGGATATGACATTGAATTGATAGGAAATAACTGGGGTGGAGAAGAAAAAATGGAACGGCCTTATCCCTTTTCAAGGATTACATTATTTTCCAAAAGTTTAAAAACCGCGTATTTTGAATTCAATTGGAAACTGTATCATGAATTGAAGAGAAATGCAGATCACAATACGATTCTCCATGCTAATGATTTAGATGCTTTATTGCCTAATTATCTTATCTCTAAGAAACTGAATATTCCACTGGTTTTTGACAGTCATGAAATTTTTTCCGAAATGCCTGCCATTCAGGGCAAAATGTCACAAAAATTATGGAGATACGTTGAAAAACGAATTATTCCGAAGCTGAAATTTATGATTACGGCAAGCGGAAGCTATGCAAAATGGTTTCAAAAAAAATATGGAATCAGCTCCGTTGTTGTTCAAAATGCACCAAGAAGAATAACATTCAACAGAGAAGATTTTGAAAATAATCCTAAAATTCTTTTGTATCAGGGAGTAATCAATCCATTTCGGGGAATTGATAAAGCTATTCTTGCGATGCATCATTTGGACAATGTGATTTTTAAAATTGCAGGTGACGGTCCTAAAAGGAAAGAATATGAAGAACTGGTTATCAAGGAAAATCTTCAGGATAAAGTTCAGTTTTTGGGGAAGCTATTACCAAAAGATCTAAGAAATGTCACATTAATGGCAGACTGCGCCATGAGCATCGAAGAAAACGGCGGCGAAAGTTATTTTTATTCTTTGCCTAATAAAGTGCTGGATTGCATCCAGGCAAGAGTTCCTCTAATAGTATCGGATCTTCCCGAAATGCGGAATATCAAAGATCAGTTTGACATTGGAGAAATTATTAAAGACCACCAACCTGAAAATATTGCTGAAGCTGTAAAAATAGTTTTAAATAAGGGAAGAAAAAGCTATCTACCTGAGCTTGAAAAGGCGGCAAGCCTACTGTGTTGGGAAAATGAGGAAGTAAAACTATTAGACGTTTTTGAAAAAGCATCTTCATAAATATTCTTTACAAATTGGTTATCTTTGCATAAAGAAATTGTTAACATGACCATTAAGGAAAAACAGCAGGAAATTATCGACGAATTTGCCTTTCTTGAAGATTGGGAGCAGAAGTATGAATATATTATCGATCTTGGAAAAGAATTGAAAGGGCTTCCTGAAGATAAGAAAACAGAAGAGAACCTGATTAAAGGCTGCCAAAGTAAAGTCTGGATCGATGCTGAATTCAAAGATGGAAAACTGTTTTTCAATGCAGATTCTGATGGTATTTTGCCGAAGGGAATCGTTTCTTTATTAGTAAGTATTTACAGTGGCCATTCTACGCAGGAAATCCTAGATTCGGATTTTGATTTTATTTCAGAGATAGGATTACAGGAATTCTTGTCCCCATCCAGAGCCAATGGATTAATGGCCATGACCAAACAGATTAAATTTTACGCAGTCGCCTATCAGCTTAAGTCGTGACCAGAATATTAGCATATCGCTTTTCGGCATTTGGTGATGTTGCGATGACAGCACCGGTTTTCCGGGAATTCCTGGAACAAAATCCGGACGTGGAAATCGTGATGGTTTCCCGGAAAAATTTTGAGAACTTATTTTCTGATATTCCAAATGTTATATTCAAAGGAGTAAACCTGGATGATTACAAAGGTTTTTTCGGTTTAAACAGGCTTGCCAATGAACTTTTAAAGGAATTTCACCCGGATATGATCGCTAATTTGCATGACGTGATCCGAACCAAGATTCTGGATAAAATATACAGGAGAAAAGGACTGAAGGTATTTAAAATTGATAAAGGCAAGGAGGAAAAGGAAAGATTAACTGATATTTGGAACCTGGATAAAGTACAGTTGAAGACAACAGTAGAACGTTATGCCGATGTTTTCCGTGAAATGGGATTTAAAGTAACACTTTCTCATCAGTTAAGGCCAGGGTCAAAACCAAAATCAGGGATAGGTTTCGCCCCGTTTGCCCAACATAGAGGGAAAATGCTTCCTTTGGAAAAATCTTACGAATTGGCCCGGGTTTTAGCACAGAAACATCCGATATACTTCTTCGGAGGAGGTAAAAAAGAAACTGAAACATTGGAGCAATGGGAAAAAGAAATTCCCAATACAAAAAGCTTAGCAGGTGCATTAAGCCTTACGGAAGAACTTAATAAAATTTCAGAACTGGAATTAATGATCTCCATGGATTCTGCCAATATGCATTTAGCGAGCCTTATGGGAACAAAATGTGTTTCTATTTGGGGGTCTACTCATCCATATGCCGGTTTTCTAGGGTTTGGACAAAGTGAAAATGATGTGGTTCAGATGAAAGATCTAAGTTGCAGGCCATGCTCGGTTTTTGGTGATAAAGAATGCTATAGAGGAGATTGGGCTTGCCTTGAAGAGCTTACTATTCAGAAGATTATTGAGAAAATCAACCTGCATGAAAAAGAGAATGAAATTTAGATTGGCATAATATTTTAATAATCTATAGTAAAAATACGATTATGAAATTAATGAAAAAAATAGGAGCTATAGCGCTAGTAGGATTATTTGTTGCTTCATGTGCCCCTCGTTTGAAGCCTAACGGTAATCACGGACTTCCTCCGGGACAGGTTAAAAAAGTAACAGGAGCAAAATCAGCCAAACATTATGCTCCGGGACAAAATAAGAAATAACTTAACACTAAAATAAAGAACCACAACAATTTGTTGTGGTTCTTTATTTTATGACCACGGTCATATTTTCAGCACTGAAAAGTTTATTATTTTTAAAGTGAAATCAATCCATTCTATTTTCATCTTTAAACAACTATCTTTTGAAACTTCTCTTTTTTAAAGGGAAGTTTTTTATTAGATTGAAAAAAGAATATAAAAAAAACCGCAACAGAATGTTGCGGTTTTTTTGTGGGTCCTGAGGGATTCGAACCCCCGACCCTCTGGGTGTAAACCAGATGCTCTGAACCAACTGAGCTAAGAACCCGAATTTTTTTTAAAGGTTTCGTTTCCTTTCTGTGGGTCCTGAGGGATTCGAACCCCCGACCCTCTGGGTGTAAACCAGATGCTCTGAACCAACTGAGCTAAGAACCCTCTATACTTGTTTTCTCGTTTAGAGTGGTGCAAATATACGACTTATCTGGAAATCTCCAAATTTTTTTCTAAAAATTCTCCGACTACAAAGTTGCTGCCGCCGATAAAAATCATTTCATCCGCTGTACATTGTTGTTTTGCAGAAAGATAGGCGTCCTGTACAGAATCCAAAATTTTATAATTTATTTTTGCTTTTTGCAGCAGGTCTTCATACTCTTTCGGGTCTCTTCCCCTGTTGATAGAGGGTTTGGCAAAATAAAAATCAGAGTTTTCGGGCAATAAGCTCATGACTTCGTCTATTTTCTTATCATTCACGAAGCCTAAAATTACGTGCTTATGTTTATTGATAGAATTTAATTGGGCAAAAACCTGTTCCAATCCGGCCTGATTGTGTGCTGTGTCACAAATTGTCAATGGGTTTTGGGAGAACTCAAACCAACGGCCGATAAAATGGGTGTTGTTGTGAACATGTAATAGTCCTTTTTCCAGATCAGGATCTGTAATGGTAATGTCAAGCTTTCTTAATTCATCAACCAATGCTTTAACCACTCTGATGTTCTTTTCCTGGTAATTTCCTTTTAGATCTGATTGTAAATCTGTTTTTAATAAGCTTGCATCAATAAATGGGGCATTTTTCCGTTCTGCCTTCTCTTTAATAATGTTTTTTACGGTGTCATTTTCATCTCCGGAAATGATGGGAGTATTGTTTTTAATGATTCCCGCTTTTTCTGCGGCAATTTCTTCAATGGTGTTCCCTAAAATATTCTGATGGTCTAGTTGAACATTAGTAATAGCGGAAACTAAAGGTTTAATAATATTTGTAGAATCCAGTCTGCCGCCTAAACCGACTTCAATAATGGCGAAATCAACTTTTTGCTGATAAAAATATTCAAAAGCCATAATCGTAGTGAACTCAAAAAAAGAAGGGCGAATATCTTCCGGAAGGTTTTTAAGCTTTTGGATAAAATTAAAAACGAACTCCTTATCGCAGTTTTTACCGTTTACTTTGATACGTTCCGTAAAATCAATAAGATGAGGAGAGTTATATAAACCAATTTTATAACCGGATTCCTGAAGAACTGAAGCCAGCATATTGCTGGTAGATCCTTTTCCATTGGTTCCTCCAATGTGGATACATTGTATTTTTTCCTGTGGGTTTCCAAAGAAAGCACACAGTTTGATGATATTGTCTAAACCCGGTTTATATGCCTTTTCCCCATCAACCTGGTAATTGGGAGCCTGTACAAAAAGCCATTCTACGGCCTGTTGGTATTGTTCATTAGTCATGGCACAAAATTCTCAAAAGTTTTTTAAATAAAATATTAATTTTTTAGAACTGTAACTTTTTTATATTTGGTTCGTCTAATATCAGTAAAGATTAATTAATATGAAAAAAGTTTGGATCATCGTTTTTGGATTGGCTTGTTTGGGCGTGAATGCCCAGAAAAAATGGTCCTTAAGAGAATGTGTGGATTATGCAGTGAAACATAATCTTCAGGTTATCCAAAATGAATATTCAAAACAAGTTCAGGATACTAATCTTAAAATGGCAAGAAAGGAATACCTGCCTTCAGTATCCGGAAATATGAGCAATAATATGAGCTTCGGGCAGACTTCTTTCGGAACGGGGAGTTTGAGAAACGACAGGTTCAGTAATAGCGCTAATCTGGGAGCTGATATTTTACTGTATAATAACGGGAGATTAGAAAAAAATATAAGAAAGGTTCAATATGATGTGGAAGCAAGCCAATATGACGTGGAAACGATCAAAAATGACATTTCTTTACAAATCGCTCAACAATATTTAACAACACTTTTAAATAAGGAAATTGTAAAAATTTCTCAAAGTGCAGTAGAAAATGCACAAAAACAATATGATAGAGCCAAAATAACCACGAAAGTAGGGTCTACTGCACAAACCGTTCTTGCCGAAGCAGAAGCAGGGTTAGCCAGAGAAAAGCAGAATCTTAAAACTGCTGAAATCAACGTGGGAAGAAGCTTATTTGCTTTAGCTCAGCTTTTGCAATTGCAGGATTATAAAGGCTTTGATGTGGAAGATGTGAACGTTCCGGATCAGCTGGAATCTCAATTGAAATCCGTTGATGAGGTTTTAAATACGGCCTATGAGAACCAACCACAGGTTAAAGCGGCAGAAAGCAGAATCAGAGCGGCGGAAGCTCAGACAGAGGTTTCAAAAACGGCATTCTGGCCTACTATAACGGCAAGTGCGGGAATCGGAAGTTTCTATAACAATTTATTAAATAAAAGCTACGACCAGTTTGGCAATCTTGTGAATGATCCGTCTTTCTTCCAGCAGTATAAAGATAATTTCGGGCAGCAGGTAGGAGTATCCATCAATGTTCCTATTTTTAATAAAGGAATTACCAAATTGCAGGTAGAGCAATCAAAAATCAATGAGAACATTGCTAAAAATTCGCTGGAGCAACAAAAGCAAACAGTAAGGCAAAATGTTCAGAAAGCTCAATTTGATGTGGACGCTAACTATGAAACGTATCTGTCTGCATTAGAAACCGCGAAAAGTACTAAACTTGCATTGGATTTTGCAGATAAGAGCTATGCGGCGGGAAGATCCACCATTTATGATGTGAATGTAGCCAGAAACAATTATGCGAATGCACAAGGTTCTGTAGCGCAAGCGAAATTTAATTATCTTTTCAGTCTTAAATTGTTGAATTTCTATGCGGGAATTCCATTAAGTTTGTAAAATGTCTATTCAAGCCCTAGAAAAATATTTACCCTCACATACGCTTCAATATTTAAAAATCTGGTTTTCAGATTACTATATTCATATAAAGATTACAAGAAACAGGGATTCCAAACTGGGAGATTACAGAAAGCTCCCGGATAATTCCCATGAAATCACCATTAATTCCACACTGGTTCCACAGTTGTTTTTCTTTGTGCTGACCCATGAGCTGGCTCATCTCATAGCATTTGAAAAATATGGCAGAAGAATTTCTCCTCACGGAGCGGAATGGAAAGAAACTTTCAGGCAAATGCTTTTGCAGAGTATCGAAGTCTATGAAGAAGGTTTAAGACCGATCATTGTGAAATTTTCAAAATCTCCGAAGGCCAATTTTATGTCGAGCCCGGAGCTTGTAAAATACTTTCATATTGAAAAGCAGGATGATAAGCTTCAGTTTATTCAGGAATTGCAAAAGGGAGAATATTTTATATATCGCAGAGAAAAGTATTTATTAGAAGGTCTGATTAAAAAAAACTATCTTTGTAAGAACCTGGCTACTGGAAGAAAATATTCTTTCAAACCTTTGGCAAGGGTAGAAAAATGCACTTAAGTATGTCAAAATCAGATAAATACTGTGTAATTATGGCAGGTGGGATCGGGAGTAGATTCTGGCCTTTAAGTACACAGAAATTTCCAAAACAATTTCAAGATATTTTAGGAGTTGGACGTACCATGATTCAGCAGACTTATGACAGGATCAGTAAGATCATTCCTAACGAAAATATATTCGTTATTACCAATAAAGAATATGTAGGCCTTTCTCAACAGCAATTACCGGAAATCCCGGAACAGAATATTGTGGGAGAACCGATGATCAAGAATACGGCAGCCTGTAATTTGTACATGGCGAATAAAATTGCAGAGCTCAATCCTGATGCTACAATGATCGTTCTTCCTGCAGACCATCTAATCCTTAAAGAAGATATTTTCCTGGAGAAAATGGAGCTGGCTTTTGATCTTGCCTCTAAGAATGAATATCTTGTGACTTTGGGGATTACCCCTACAAGACCGGATACCGGATATGGATACATTCAGTTTGTAGAAAAGAAAGGATCGGAATTTTTTAAAGTAAAAACCTTTACGGAAAAACCGATTTTAGAGATTGCGCAAAGCTTTCTGGAAAGTGGAGACTTTCTTTGGAATGCAGGAATATTTATCTGGAACGTAAAAGCAATTCATCATGCTTTTGAAACCTTCCTTCCTGAAATGACACAGCATTTTATGGCTTGTGAATACAATTCCGAAAATGAAGACAGCTGTATTGAAACCATTTATCCGAAGGTTCAGAAAATTTCTATTGATAACGGGATTCTGGAAAAGGCAAAAAATGTCTACGTGATTCCTTCGGATCTGGGATGGAGCGATCTTGGAACGTGGACTTCGGTGTATGAAAATACCGAAAAAGATGAAAATAGGAATGCGGTAAAGCAAAAGCATATTCTAACGTATAATACGAAAGGGAATATCATTCATGTCAAAAACAACAATAAAGCAATTGTCATAGACGGACTGAAAGATTATATTGTAGTAGACACAGAAAAGGTATTACTCATTTGCCCAAGAGATCACGATCAGCTGATCAAAGATTATGTTCTGGACCTAAAAAACCTCAAAAAAGGAGAAAAATTCATGTAAAAGGATTGGCATACTTTCTGCCGGGTTTTGAACTATGAAAAAAATAACATCCAAAATCATATTATTTGCCTTCCTTATTTCGGGGATATTGATGTATTCGCAGAATAAGAAAAAGTTTGCCGGTATTCCTGGGATTCTGCAAAGAATTATTCCTAATGATAAGGTAGATTTTTGGGTTTTGGTGTATAATAGCTATGGAAAAGATCAGGAAATCAAAATTTCCGGAACGAAGATGTCTTATACTCCGCAATTTTCCGGATTTGATATTTTCCCAGAGGAGGACAGTTTCTATTATATTGCTTATTCATCGGCAGGAAAAATGGATTATGTGACGGATCTGGCAACATTGAAAAGTTTTATCGGGACTATTGATAATGTAGAAGAAGCAGCCATTGCAGCAACGATAGAAGGATATATGGTGGATGAAGAATTTAAAGATGTTGCAGGAAATTATTATGAAGATAAATCCAATTATTATCTGGATCTCGGAAAACTGACATCAACTGAATGTCCTTATCAGAAAAATCATTACACATTAACGATAAGCAAAACTACAGGTGCAATTACTAATGTAAAAGATAATGGGACCTATATTGAGCTCTATAATAAAAAATGTAAAAATAATCCACGGCTTTTAAAGCTTGAAAAAAAGGAAGAACCCAAAGATGAGCCTAAAAAATCAACCGGAGCAACCCAACGAAAATAGCTTTTACGAAACAGCAAGACTGATTATCCGCCCTATGTCTGTGGATGATGCAGCTTTCATATTTGAACTTTACAATAGCCCAAGATTTATTAAATATATCGGGGATCGGAATATTAAAACCATTTCTGATGCAGAAGACTATATCAGAAATAAATTTTTTCCACAGTTTGAAAAATTAGGTTTCGGAAATTACATAATGATCACCAAAGAAGGGAATGAAAAAATCGGGGGTGTAGGAATCTTTGAAAGAGAAGGCCTTGATGTGGTAGACATCGGTTTTTCCCTGTTGGATGGTTTTGAAGGGAAAGGATATGCTTATGAAGCCGCCATAAAGGTCAAATCTATTGGAATGGATGATTTTGGCTTGAAGAAAATCTCAGCAATCACCTCAAAAGACAATTTCTCCTCCCAAAAATTAATTGAAAGATTAGGCTTGAAATTTCAGAGATATGTCACTCTTCCCAATGATGAAGAGCTGATGTATTACGAAACAGAGTAACGTATTCCTTAACTATCATTCTGAGCAAAGCGAAGAATTTATTAACACGAATTTTCACGAATAACACTATAATTGGTGTCATTTGTGAATGTATTAGTGTTTCTTGTGTTATAATTATCCTTCCAGAATCTGCTCAGCAGCCGTTTTAGATGTTATTTTTTCAATCACTCTTGTACAGATCCCGTTTTGATCAAAGATAAAAGTAGTTCGTACAATCCCCATATAAGTCTTCCCGAAAGTGGTTTTCTGCTGCCAAACTCCAAATTTTTCTACCAGATCTCGGTTTTCGTCAGCAATCAGATCATAAGGGAATGCAAATTTATTGTGGAAGTTTTTCTGTTTTTTAACGGAATCTGCGCTTACTCCCAATAATTGGAATCCCGCTTTCTTCAATTTGGAATAATTGTCGCTGAGATTACATGCCTCTACCGTACAGGTTGGAGTATTCGCTTGAGGATAAAAGAATACAACCAGTTTTTTTCCTATTAATTGAGATGATTTTATAGTTTTTCCATCTTGATTGATTCCTTCAAATTCCGGTAATTTGTCTCCAACTTGCAACATAATGTTTAATTTTGTCAAATTTAAGGGTTACATGACAAAAAAGCAAAGAGCAGAGCTTATCCAAACGGAATTAGAAAAATTATATCCGGAAGTTCCCATTCCCCTGGATCATGTGGATGCATATACATTAATGGTTGCTGTAGCACTTTCTGCACAGACAACAGATAAAAAAGTAAATCAGGTAACTCCAAAGCTTTTCGAAGTGGCCGGAACCCCTGAAAAAATGGCTCAATTGGAAGTGGATGAGATCCGGGAATTGATCAAAGAAATCGGTCTTTCCAATACCAAAGCTAAAAACCTGAAAAGAATGGCTGAGCTCCTGCTGGAAAGACATAACGGAGTGGTCCCGCAAACCTATGAAGAATTAGAAGCTTTGCCGGGAGTGGGACACAAGACCGCTTCTGTAGTCATGAGCCAGGGGTTTGGATATCCTGCATTTCCGGTGGATACGCACATTCATAGGTTGATGACGCAATGGCAGCTTACTTCCGGAAAAAACGTTGTGGAAACAGAAAAAGACGCCAAGAAGATTTTTCCTGAAAGCGTGTGGAATAAACTTCACCTTCAGATCATCTTTTATGGAAGAGAATATTCTCCGGCAAGAGGAAAAGGAGATAAAGATTTTATAACGAAAATGCTGTTCGAAAAAAATAAATAAAAAAAATTCCCCTTCAAAGAAGGGGAGTATTTTTGTAAAAGAAGATAAACTCTTAATTATCTAATAATCTTCTGTGATAATTAATCTGTCCCAAATGATAATCCAAATGAGAAAGCAGGTGAATCAAAAAATATTCTGTTGACATTTTGCTTTCAAAAACAACAAGGGGATACTCTTTTTTCAAATCATCTTCATCGAGCTTATCGAGAGTTTTAGTGACAATATCTAAAGTTCTGTCTATTTTTTCAATCAGTTCCGGGCGGGGAATATTTTTCAATGAAAATTCAAGGTCTCTGTTTCTTACATAACCCGAATTTCCAAGAACAGTTCCTATAAAATGATTTAAGTTTCCTACCAAATGAAGGCATAAATTTCCCGCGGAATTGGAGATGTTTTTGTCAACACTCCAAATGATCTTTTCATTGTTGTAAGACAGAATTTCTGCTCTTAATTTATTTAAATCTCTTGTATAAAGAGATTTCAGACTTTCTATCATGGCTATTAATAAATTATTTTTGTTTTTTTGCCCAAAGTTCCATTTTTCTGTTCAGAACATCTAAAGGAAGACAACCCTGGCTTAATACTTCATCATGGAAACTTGCCAGGCTGAATTTATTACCCAATTGTTTCTGATACTGATCTCTCAATTCACGGATTCTCAAAGAACCGATCTTATAGCCTAAAGCCTGACCCGGCATGGCCATATATCTTTCTACTTCCGCCGTTGCACCAGCCTCATCATAAGAAATATTGCTTAGGAAATATTTAATGGCCTCTTCTCTGGTCATTTTTCCGGTGTGCAATCCTGTATCTACAACCAATCTTACTGCTCTCAGCATTTGGTCGCTTAAATATCCCATTTTTTGATAAGGATCCGTATATAAACCGAATTCCGGACCTAATGTTTCACAATAATGTGCCCATCCTTCTCCATACGCACCAAACCATCCGAATCTCATAAATTTAGGAAGTTTAGTGTTCTCCTGTTGCAGAGAAACCTGATAATGATGTCCTGGAATAGCTTCATGAAGGAAAAGAGACTCCATTCCTGAAGTGACATTAAATTTAGATGGATCCGGAAGAGGAACATAGAAAATTCCCGGTCTTTTGCCATCCGGCGTTCCCTGGATATATTCCGCACTTGCACTTGCTTCCCTGAATTTTTCCGTTTGTCTGATTTCAAACTTGGTTTTCGGGGTTACGCTGAACATCGTTTTCAGTTTCGGGGTTATTTTAGCTAAAATTCCGTTAAAGCCATCTAAAACTTCTTTTGAAGTTTTGTAAGGCATCGCTTTGGGATCTGTTTTTACAAAATTGATGAATTCTTCCAATGTTCCCGTGAAACCAACCTGCTGTTTTACCTTTTCCATTTCGGAACGAAGCATAGCAACCTGCTGAAGCCCGATTTTATTGATCTCTTCAGGAGATTTATTTGTTGTCGTCCAGCTTTTTACATAATATTTATAGATGTCATTTCCTTTAGGTAAGCTATTGTAACCATCTGTTTCTCTGGCTTTAGGCAAGTATTCTGTTTGAAGGAAATTTCCCATTTTCGTGTAAGCAGGAATGATTTTTTTAGATATTGCCTCTTTGTAAAGTGTTGTATACTTATCTTTTTGATCCAAAGTGAAATCTTTTGGAAAATTTTTAATAGGACCGTAGAAAATATTCTTCTCAAAGTCAGGCGTTGTGATCTCTTCCGATTTCATTTGAGGAATCATTTTGATTACCAGTTTTTTAGGAAGAACCACTTTGTTATTAATTCCTTCACGGAAGTTTTCAATAGCTGCATCCATCCATTCCGGGAATTTCTCCATTCTTTTTAGCCAATCGTCATAATCTTTTGCTGTTTTGAACGGCTGGCTTCCTTGTCCGCTTCCATACAAAGGGAATGTAAGCGGAAGTCCTCCAAACTGGGTGAAAGGAATGTATTCCGGGTGATAGGCGTAAGCTTCAATTTTATCTTTCAAAGTATAATCCAGAACATCATATACTACTTTGTCTTCATCCGATAGGCCTTTGTAATCCACCTGCTCCAGTTGTTTCTGAACAGAATTATAAAAAGCAATTTCCCCTGAAATAAAATCTTTATCAATATTGATCGGCAATTGATCATTGTACCTTGTGTCTCCTTGAGAGGTAGCATCTAAAGGATATAATTTTAAATATTGCTCATAATAGTTGGAAGCAATAGAGTCTAAATTGGTAGGCGTCACCTTCGTTAAAGGCGAATCCGATTTTTTACAAGAAACTAAACTTATAGCGAGGCCTATGCCTACAATACTTTTAGATAAAATGTTTTTCATTTTCAGGATCTTTAGGATAACAAAAGTAAGTAATATTAAGATAACCAGAGGATCTGTACTGCTGATTTTGAAAATTATTTTTTCAAAATATTTTTCACTTTCAATCAATTTTTTATCTTTGTTGAAAACGTTTAACACTCATACTATTACAGTTCTTTTTTTAAGACACAATGAAAGGGATTTTAAAGATTTACCATCCGGAAGAAACGCTAAAATACAATATCAGAAATACTTATTGTAAAGCGGTCTATAGTAACCAGCAACATTTTCTTGAGGTTGAAATTATCACGGATGACAGTTTGGATCATGTAGATGATGATTCTTTGCAATACAATTTTCCACAGCTTTCGCTTGAAGTTTTTGATTTCCCTATAGAATCGGGAGAAATTGAAGGAAAAACAATTCAGATCACGGATTCCGACGATGAAACGTATACGGAAGTAGATCTTTTTGATGATGAAGATGCTTATATCTATGATAATGAGCTCGTATTTGAAAGAAATGAAGAAGGAGAGCTTCAGGTAATCTGGAAGGGAACCATTGATGATTTCTACACAGGATCTGATACTCCGATTCCTTTCAGATTAAAATGTGAATTTAAGCAAGATGATATTGAAGTAGACGAAGAATAAGTCTCCAATCAATATTTTTTTATATCGAATTTCTTTTCAAAGCTGTTTTGGAAAGAAATTTGCTTTTATGTTGATAACATAAATTTAAGTTGTTTTTAAGCAATTTTTAAGAGATCAATTAATAATATTCCTTTATTTTTGTCGTTTAAACCATAAAAAAATACACTTTAATGCTGTTAACGGAACTTACTCAGATTTTATTTGCACAAATTACTGCACCTGTAGCGGCTACAGACGATTTAGAATTCTCATTTTGGAAAATCATGTTTCATGGTGGAGCTTTCGCCAAAATAGTAATGGTAACGGTGTTACTGTTGGGTGTATTTTCTGTATATCTGTTCTTTGAAAGGTTTTTCTTTATCAAAAGGCTGACTTCCAAAACAGATTCCAATTTTATGGATAATATCGAAGACTTCATCAAAGAAGGGAGAATTGAATCAGCAGCAGATTACTGCAAAAGACAGAACTCTCCTGAAGGAAGGATTTTAGAAAAAGGAATTTCCAGGTTAGGAAGACCAGTTTCTGATATTGTAAGTGCCATGGAAGCTCAGGCACAAGTGGAAGTAGCCAATATGGAGAAAAATCTTAATCTTTTGGCGGTAGTGCCAAGTATTGCTCCGATGTTAGGACTTTTAGGAACGGTAATCGGGATGATTATTGCATTCTTTAACCTATCTCATGCAACAGGCTCATTCTCTCCTAAAACACTTTCCGAAGGTATTTATACCGCGTTGGGACAAACTGCAGTAGGTCTTGCGGTAGCTATCCCTGCGAACTTTTTCTATAACCTGCTTTTAACGAGGATAGATAAGTTTGTATTGAGAGCTCAGAATATGTCCGGAGAATTTTTAGATCTTATCAACAAACCTTTATAATTCTTGTTTTATGAAACCGAAAGGTTACATCTGACGAATTAAAAAACAACAGAAAGTAAACAGATGAAAATTCAAAGAAGAAATAAAGCAAACCCGGAATTCAGTTTAGCTGCGATGACAGATGTTATCTTGCTAATGCTGATCTTCTTTATGGTAACTTCATCCGCTGCTAATCAGAGTGCGATTGATGTTAAATTACCAAAAACCGGAGCCGTTGATGATAATATCCCAAATCCCCTTACGGTAAGTATCAAACCGGATGGGACGTATTATGTGGATGATCAGCCGGTCGAGAGACAACAGCTGGAGACAACAATCTCCAATAAATTAGCAAATCAGACGAATAAATCTTTTACCATAAGAGCCGATGAAAATACCATGCATAAAGACGTTGTTTTTGTGATGGAAATTGCGGAAAAGTATAAGTTTAATATCGCTATTGCAACCGTAAAAGATAAATAAACCTGTATCACAGGAGGTAATACAATGAAAAATTATATCATAAGCAAAAATGAAGAAAACAGAGATAGGATAAAAAGCGGTGTGCTTTCTATTCTCATCTGGTCTGCGATTTTGCTTTTTGTTTTTCTATATAAGCTAAAGCCTGAACTGGAACAGGAGCCCGAAATTGTGACAACGATGTTGGTTAATTTCGGAGACAACAGAAACGGGAATGGAGTTGAAGAACCCGCAGAACAGGAAGGAAGCCTTGCTGCAACCGCTGAAGAGATTACTCCAGAGCCTGTAGAAGCCGCTGTTCCTGAAACCAAAACGGTAATAAAACCGGATCCACAACCTGAAACTAAAAAAACAGAGGCTAAAGAAAAAATTATTACCGGAAATAATTCAAAGGTTGCTGTTCCTAAAAAAGAAGAATCTAAATCTACAAAGAATACTACATCCGGAAGTACGGCCTCTAAAAATACGAAGAAAGCATCTGCCACAACCGCCAATTCCAAGACAGGAAGTGGAGATGGTAAAGGAACTGCTGCCATAGGAAATTTAATAAAAGGAAGAGGGACAAAAGCAGGAAGCCAGGGAACAGGTACCGGAATTGGAAATGCCGGAGATCCTTTAGGTGGTGACGGAAATGGAGATAGTAAAGTGGGAATAGATAGAAAACTGGTTGGTTATATTCCCGGAACAATGGGAAGAGGAGGAGCACAACCTTCACATAACTGTACAGCAAGTGGTTCTATTACCATTGCTTATACCGTAGACAAAGTAGGAAATGTAGTTTCCGCAAGAAGATCTGGTGGAATTTCAGACCCTTGTGTCGCTTCCACTTCAGTAGCATGGGTTAAGAAATATGTGAAGGCTGAAAAGGCGAATGTTTCTTCTACCGGAACGTATAAAATTACTTTCTAAAAATACAAAAGCACTTTATTCAAGTGCTTTTTTTATTTCGTTGATTCTGTTGATAACCGGAAGAGCAAAGATTCCGCTTGTCTGAAGATACCTTTCGTAGAATGTTTTTGCCTTATCCAGAAAGTCCGTATTATTGGATTCTCTTCCTTTAAAATAAAAAAGGTTTCCAAGCATTTCGTAATAATCTTTGTAATCCCTTTCCTGTCTCTCATTGACCATTTCAATCAGTTCTTCTTTTGTTTTAGAGGAGACATCTGAGAAGTTCATCTTGAAAATATCTTTCATCAAAGAATCAAAGTCTAGTTCTTTTTGCATTAAACTTTCGTCAGGTTTATCTAATATCAGTTTTTCTAAGGCTTGGGTTAACTGACGGATGAGTCTTAGGGTGAAGTCTTTATCTTGGATCATGTTTTTTTTCTTTTTTGTTTAATTCATCAATTTCGGGAGTTGCAGCTGTGCGGGAAACAAAATGGATTGTTCCTTCTTTACTTTTATAAATTTTTGAGGCGAGTTTTATCCCCAGAATAATTCCTAAAATGGTAATAACAACTGCAATAATCAATGTTATGGTATTAGGATTAGTGAAATATATGATTGCAGCAATTATTACCGCAATTAAAAAAGGGGATAAGAAAATCTGGAAACCACCAATCACCTCAGTGGATTTTTCAAATATATTTTGATCTTCTTCTTTCATCACTTACGCAAAAAACAGATAAGCTAAAGCAATCGAAGTAATAATTCCCACTAAATCGGCCAAAAGCATAGCAATTACCGTGTATCTCGTATTTTTGACAGCTACGGCCCCAAAGTAAACCGCAATCACGTAAAACGTCGTATCTGAGCTTCCCTGAAGTACCGCAGCCAATTTTCCTTGGAAACTATCTGCTCCGAAAGTTGACATCGTATCTACCATCATTCCTCTTGCTCCGGAACCGGATAAAGGTTTGATTAAGGCCGTTGGAAGCCCGTCTACAAATCGGGTGTCTAAATTCGCAATATGGGCCACCCATTTCATTCCGTCAATGATCACGTCAAATACGCCTGATGTTCTTAAAAGAGAAATGGCAATCAGCATTCCAACCAGGTAAGGAATAATTTTGACGCAGGTCGTGAAGCCTTCTTTTGCGCCATCAATAAAAGCGTCAAAAACATTAATCTTTTTATAGACCGCTCCCAGAACTATAGCTAAGAATATGAAAAGGATAAGCCCGTTACTTAAAATTTTACTGAAAGTATCCAACTCATCTTTGCTGAGCTGCACCAAATACCAAACAAGAAGTCCGATAATCATGGAAATTCCTCCTACATATCCAATAACAACAGGACGAAGCAAATTAATCTTCTGATACAGAGAAACAATAATCATTGCTGCTAAAGTAGCCGTAAATGTGGCAATCATACAGGGAAGGAAAATATCTGTCGGGGTTTTGGATCCCATTGAAGCTCTTATGGCAATAATAGAAACCGGAATCAAAGTCATTCCTCCCGCATGAAGGCAAAGGAACATGATCTGTGAATTGCTTGCGGTATCTTTATTGGGGTTCAAAGTCTGTAAACTTTCCATCGCTTTCAGACCGAAAGGAGTTGCTGCGTTATCCAGTCCTAAAAGATTGGCGCTGAAATTCATCAGCATATGCCCGAAAGCAGGATGGTTTTTAGGAATTTCAGGGAAAAGCTTTGAAAAGAAAGGCTGAATAAAACGGCTCAGAAGATTAATCCCGCCGGCTTTTTCAGCAATACTCATAAAGCCCATGAATAAGGTCATAATTCCAATCAAACCAATACAGATCTTCACTGCAGTTTCAGACGTTCCGATCACTCCATCAGCTTCCTGAACTCTGTAGACTTTTACATCTTGTTGCAAAGAATCTGTTTTATAATGAATTCTATTGTCTGCAAAATCCGGGTTTTTCATCAGGCTGTCTCTAACAACGGGAGAGAGCGTATTCATCTTCTGAGTGGCAATCTGCACCGTATCACCTCCTTTTCCAACCACCATATCATTGAAAATGGTCTTGTAATTACCTGAAGAAATATATTTTATACTTGCAATAGCAATGGCTATGATAATAAAAGCCGACCAAATTCTGCTGAGAACCATTTGTTTTGAATTAAATTTTTAGAAAAGATAATAAAATTAATGTTATGAAAACTACTTCTACCGAAGATATACAAGATCCCCCTCAAAATTATCATCCAGGCTTTTTAAGATTTTTGCATTTTCTGTTTTTTTTAGCAAAGCATCAATAAAAAATCCTTTCTCAAAAAACTGGCGGTGTATTCCTGGTAAAAGCTCCACGAAGTAATCCATGCCTATTTTGTTATTATGAAGATCCATTTTGGTTTCCAATGGTTCATTGGGAAAGAGTTCCTCGTGCATATCTGTTATTCTTTTGCAGAAATTCAGAGCTTTTTGAGGGGAAGATACCTTGCAGCAATACATCATGATAAAACAGCACCAAAGTGCATGTCTGAAAGCGTTACCTACTCCGTTATTGGAAGCGCTGTCCGGAAATCTTTTCTGAGCAATGGAAAATGCTTGTACGGTGGCATGAAAGCTAAGCAAAGAAAAAAGAGGATGGGGAAGAACAAGGGATAACAACCGAAGAATTTTTTTGAAACTCAACGTACGTATGGTCCTGAAAAATATATTGAAAGTCCTCATAAATAAAAATCTCTCCCTAATTAGAGAGAGATTATATTGTTTTTGTTACAAAATTTATGCGTTTACCGCTAATAAATTCACTGTTTTTGCTACAGTGTCTTTGATTTCAGTTCTTTTGACAATAAAATCAACGAATCCTTTTTCCTGTAGGAATTCTGAGGTCTGGAATCCTTCCGGTAAATCTCTACCGATAGTTTCACGGATAACCCTTGGTCCTGCAAAACCGATCAGTGCTCCTGGTTCAGCCATAATAATGTCCGCTGTCATAGCGAAAGAAGCGGTAATTCCTCCAAATGTAGGGTCGCAAAGGTAAGCGATATATAAAAGTCCTGCTTCTGAAAGCTGAGCTAATTTTGCCTGTACTTTTGCCAACTGCATTAGAGAGTAAGTTGCTTCCTGCATTCTTGCTCCACCAGACTGGCAGATGATCATATAAGGAAGTTTATTGGCGATGCAATAATCTACTGCTCTTCTGATCTTTTCTCCCATTACAGAACCTAAAGATCCACCAATAAAGGCAAAATCCATACAGGAAACTACCATTTTGGTTCCATTTACGGTTCCTACAGCATTTCTGATAGAGTCTGTAAGTTTAGTTTTGGCTTTTACTTCTTTTAGACGGTCAACATAAGGTTTAGTGTCTTTAAAGTTCAGGATATCAATACTTTCAACATTAGCATCCAGTTCAGTGAATTTACCTTCGTCAAAAAGGATGTCAAAAAATTCTGCACTTCCTATTCTTACATGAAATCCGTCTTCCGGAGAAACATAATTATTTCTCTTCAATTCTTCATGTTCCACGATCTTTCCTGATGGTGTCTGATGCCAAAGTCCTTTGGGAACATCCTTTTTTTCATCAGTAGAGGTGGTAATGTTTTTTGCTTTTCTTTTAAACCAGTCGAATGCCATTTTTTGCTTGTATTAATGTATAAATGTAAAATGTATTCATGTAAAGTATTTTATGATGTGATACTTTTACGTGAATACATTGTACAATTCTTATTTTAAAGTGTTTACGTTATTTAAGTCTTCAAACGCTTTAACCAATCTTGTAGAGAATGTTTCTTCTCCTTTTCTGATCCAAACTCTTGGATCGTAGAATTTCTTGTTTGGTTTCTCTTCTCCTTCAGGATTTCCGATCTGAGATCTCAAGTATTCGATATTGTTTACCATATAATCTCTGATTCCTTCCGTATAAGCAAATTGAAGGTCTGTATCAATATTCATTTTGATGACTCCATAATCAATTGCTTCTCTGATCTCTTCTAACGTAGATCCTGAACCTCCGTGGAATACGAAATTAATCGGCTTCGCAGCAGTTCCGAATTTTTCCTGAACATATTTCTGAGAATTGTCAAGGATTTTTGGAGTAAGAACCACGTTTCCAGGCTTATATACTCCGTGAACATTACCAAAAGCAGCCGCAATCGTAAAGTTATCAGAAACAGCTTTTAATTTTTCGTAGGTATATGCTACATCTTCCGGCTGAGTATATAATTTGGAATTGTCTACATCGGAATTGTCAACACCATCTTCTTCACCTCCTGTAACTCCGATTTCTACCTCTAAAGTCATCTGCATTTTAGCCATTCTTTCGAAATATTTTGCCGAAATTTCAAGGTTTTCTTCTAAAGGTTCTTCAGAAAGATCCAACATGTGAGAAGAATAAAGGGATTTTCCTGTCTGCTTGAAGAAATCTTCGTTAGCATCCATTAATCCGTCGATCCAAGGCAATAATTTCTTTGCACAGTGGTCTGTATGTAAAATAACAGTAGCTCCGTAAGCTTCAGCTAGCGTATGAATATGTTTTGCTCCGGCAATTGCTCCTAAAACAGCAGCTTTTTGTCCGTCATTGCTTAATCCTTTTCCTGCATTGAAAGCAGCTCCTCCGTTCGAAAACTGGATGATAACAGGAGAATTTAATTTTGCGGCAGTTTCCAATGTCGCATTTATATTGCTTGATCCTACAACATTTACTGCAGGTAAAGCGAATTTGTTTTCTTTAGCGTACTGGAAAATATCTGTAACTAACTGACCTGTGGCAACTCCTGCCGGGAAAATTCTGCTCATGTTTTACTTTTTATATGTAATTATTAGATGATTTAAAAATTCGTGTAAAGGTAAGAAATTTTGTGTAATTACTAATTTCTTTTGTCTCGTCCCCAAAGTAGCTTCTGACGAATCGTTTCGTAAAAACTTAAACTGTTCGGCTGAACCAGAAGAATCTGAAAATCTGCCTTTTTGATAATGATTTCTTTATCGGTTTCGATATGGATAAGCCTTGAGTCCAAAGACAAAGAATATTGAGGAACCCTGCTTTCCACTCTGAATTTAATTTCTACTGTATCATTCACAATCAGAGGTCTTACATTCAAATTGTGAGGGGCAATAGGTGTAATGACGAAGTTTTCGTTGTTGGGCGAAATAATCGGACCTCCACAGCTTAAAGAATAAGCGGTAGAACCTGTTGGTGTAGAGATAATCACACCGTCACCCCAAAACACATTCAGAAATTCGTCATTAATATAAGAATCCACGGTAATCATGGATGTTGTTTCTTTTCGGGAAACGGTAACGTCGTTCAATGCATACGGGAAAAAATCTTCCGATCTTGGAGAAACCACTTCAATCACAGAACGGCGGCTTGTTTTTACGTCACCTTTCAAAATAGCATCAAGCTCTTTAAAAACTTCTTCTTTGGTAAAGCTGGCTAAAAATCCTAATCTTCCGGTGTTTACCCCTACAATAGGAATTTCAAGATCTTCAATGAATGTAATGGAATTCACAATGGTTCCATCTCCCCCAAACGTAAAAAAAAGATCTACTTCCTTATCGATCAGATCTTGTTTATTATTGAACGTTTCAAAAATTTTGGAAAACTGAAGCGCTTCAGCCATTTCATCATATAAAACAGATTTTACGCCTCTGCTTTCAAGCTCTGAAACAAATTTGCTTAGATACAGAAACGTATCAAGATCTTTCTTCTGAGAATATATGGCTGCCTTCATTGTTATATTTCTATGAATTTTTGGAGAAATCCGTACCGGTCTTTGAACAGGTCAGTTTTCTCATCAGAATAGTATTTTTCAACAATTCTATAATCATATCGGTCAAAAGTTGCATCAATGGAACCCAGGTTTTCATTGCTGATTTTGATGGTCACCTGAATAACCTCCTCAGACATAAAGCTAATGAACCCTCCATAAAATTTGGAATTATTGCTTTCCACAATATTGGCGATCTCCGTCATGGAATATTTTCTTGCAGGTGTTTCAACAGTAAGAATAGCTCCCGATTCTGAAAACAGCGGGTAACGGGAAAAATCCTGGAAAATATCATCACAGCTGATGTATCCCAGATATTTTTCGTTTTTATTGATTACCGGGATCACATTGGAATTGAATGTATAAAACAAACGGATGCTGTCCATGATATTATTGTCCTCAAGAATGGCGAATCGTTCGATCTGATGTTCAAGGTCCTTAAGCGTCCCTTCCTCTTCGTATAAAAAGTCTTTGGCAATAGCTCCGTAAAAATGGTGGGATTTCTTGATGAAAATATGGGTATATCCAAAGTCTTCTAAAGTATTTCTTGCTGATTCTATCGAATCAGTCAGGCTGAAACACGGGAAATCTTTTGAGATATAATCCTTGATAAACATTGTGCTAATTTATAAAAAATTAAACGAAACTTTTTCTGAAAATGAAACTTTTTTAAAGGTAGTGCAAAAAAAATAAATTTAAAATTTGTTTGTAATGAAAAAAAAGTTACCTTTGTAGCCTTTCATTTTTACTTTTTATTAGATTTATTTCAAACTGCACTGTCTATCAAATGACATATGCAGTTTTTTTATTTTAATGCCTTGGCAAATTCCCACATTACGATTCCTCCACATACACTTACATTTAATGAATGCTTTGTTCCTAATTGAGGAATCTCAAGAAATGTATCAATATTAGGTAACGCTTCATCACTGATTCCGTCTACTTCATTTCCTAATATGACAGCATATTTCTTTGTTTTGTCAATTGTAAAATCTGTAATCAGCTGGCTTCCTGAGGTTTGTTCAATGCCAATGATTTCAAAACCTTGAGCTTTCAGATCATTAATGGCTGTATTGATGTCGTTTTCATAAATCCAGTCCACACTTTCCGTAGCACCAAGAGCCGCTTTATGGATTTCACGGTGAGGAGGTTGTGGAGTGATCCCGCAAAGAATTATTTTTTCAATCAGAAAAGCATCACCTGTTCTGAATGCCGCACCGACATTATGCATGCTTCTAATGTTATCTAAAACAACAATTAATGGGATTTTTTCCGTCTTCTTAAATGTTTCTACATCTATTCTGTTGAGTTCCTCCAGTTTTAATTTGTGTACCAATGTATTATTTTGTTGAGATTAATTTTCCGTCTTTATAAACTTCCGTTTTTTCTACGCTTCCGTCTTCACGATAATGAATTCGGTTTCCGTTCCATTTATCATTTACGAATTCTGTTTCGCGTTGGATTTTTCCTGATGGATATAATGTTTTCCATTTTCCTATTGCGGCACCGCCTTCATAATAACCGATCTGCTTCACAGACTTTCCGTCTTCATGAAACAATTTGCTTTCCCCATGTAATTTTCCGAATTTATAGTTGGAAATTTCGGTCACTACACCGGTAGAAGAAAAAAAAGTAGCCGTAGAGCTGTTGTCATAAATGTTCTTTTCACCATTTCTGAATGTTTCTTTAGCGGTTAGTTTGCCATCTTTATCAAAATAAGACCATTCTTTTACCTTATAGCCTTTTTTATATTCACCTTGCGCCTGAATTTTTCCGTTTTCAAAATAAAAAACAGCATCTCCCTCTAATTTTCCTTTTTTCCATTCTGCTATTTCCTTTACCTGGCCATTCTTATAGAATTGTTTGCATGTTCCTTCCTGAAGCCCGTCCTTGTATCCGCAGGGCTTTTGGGCAGAAAAAAATGATGAAACGCAAAAAAGTAACGAAATAATGTATTTCATAGATATTTTTATTTCAAAAATAGCAAAATAGTTATATTTGGGTAAAAAATATGCTATGAAAAATGTACTCATTTTAATGACGTTGGTATCGACTTTTATTTTCTCAAAGGCCCAAAACACGTATTATCCACAGGCTTTTTTTGATAAAAAACAAGCTCAGGCAATGATAGGTTTCGGGAATTCAACCATTGAAGGAGTAGCTTCCACCAAACAAAAAAATAATTGGGGAATAAAACCTCTTTTAGGCCAAAAACATTATGCTCCGCAAGGAACCGTGGTGATGTTATTTCCTGTGACACCCTATTTTGAGGAATTCTATAAAATGAGACGAAAATATGAAAATAAGAATACCACCGTGTATATGTCTGAAGAAACCTTTAAGTACAGGATAGAAGCTTTAACGGATAACCGGGGAAGATTCAGATTTGAAAAGCTTAAGCCGGGAAAATATTACCTTGAAACCATTGTTAATTTTACTGCAACAGCAAGTTATCAGCAGCAGACAGGAACTACGGATACTTATATCAATAACAATTATCAGTATTCCACACCGATATATCAAACATTCTTTTATAACTATGCTTCGGCCAACAGGGAAAGCAAATTTGTAGAAATAAAGAGTGACGGAGAACTCGTAGAAATCAATCTTTAAGAGGTTGATTTTTTTATTCCCATAATTTGATGAACATTTTTCTCAATATTCTGAGCCAGTGTTTCCATCGGAATATCATTTTCATCATTATTGAAAGGGTCTTCAATTTCTTCTGCAATAAGCTCCAAGCTCATCAGAACATAATAAACAAAAACGGTCAGCGGAATCATAAAAAGCCCAATATTGATGACATAAGCTACCGGTAAAGCCAATACATAAATGACAATAAATTTCTTTACGAATGAAGAATAGGAGTAGGGAATAGGAGTGTTTTTTATTCTCTCACATCCGCCGCAAACATCTAAAAAACCCGAAAGCTGGGTGTCCAGATAGACCATTTCCACTTCAGAAATTTTTCCCTGCTTCTTTAATTGGTTCAGTTTGTGAGTCAAAAGAATGATGATTTCACTCGGGCCATGATTTTTCAGGGATTTTTCAATTTCAGAATAATCTTCATCCAAAGCCAACCGGGTAGAGTCCTTGGAAAGATGTTTCGCCAGAAAATGAGGAAAGAATTTTAAATATCGCGCAATTTGTTCTGCATTTTGCCTGTCATCTTCCAGGATTGCATTGATCTTAATGGCAAAGTTCCTCGTATCATTCACCAGTTTTCCCCAAAGTTTTCTGCCTTCCCACCATCTGTCATAAGCCGTATTGGTCCTGAAAACCAGCAATAAAGACAGAACAAAGCCCAGTAAAGAATGGATGAGACCCACATTGCTTACTTTTGACTTGGATGTCAAGTGGAGATATTCCAGTTCCAGGTAGGCAATGCCATAAGAATAGGCTCCCACCAAAATCATGGTAGGGAAAAGAATTTTTAGCGTATCGCTTTTGTGAAGGCTGAAAAGAATTTTCAGAAAATGTTTGGTATTATAGGCTTTCATAAATTAGCTTAATGGTACAAAGATAAATTTTTACAAATTTCAAAAAAAACAGTATTTTTATTCATCATAAATCTAAAACAGATGATCCTCGAGAACGTAGATGTTGTACATGATATCAGAAAAGAAGACTTTCAGAAAAATTACTTCAAAAAGCATAAGCCTCTTCTAATCAAGAATTTTGCAAGCCGTTGGGATGCTTATGACAAATGGAACCTGGCCTATATTCGTGAAAAGGCAGGTGACCAGGAAGTTCCTTTGTATGATAACAAGCCTGCTGATGCTTCCAAAAGCTCAGATGCTCCGGTAACACATATGAAAATGAAGGAGTATATAGATACGATCAAAAGTAAACCTTCGGATTTAAGGATCTTTTTTTACATCATTACAGACCGACTACCTGAATTGTTGAAAAACTTCGCCTATCCGGATCTGGGGATGAAATTCTTTAAAAGATTGCCTACTTTATTTTTTGGTGGAAGTGAAGCTCATGTTCTCATGCATTATGATGTGGATTTAGGTGATTTTCTCCATATCCATTTTGAAGGCAAGAAAAGGATTCTCCTATTTGATCAGAAACAATCTCCGTTTTTATATAAAGTACCGCTTTCGGTACACACTATTTACGACGTAGATTTTGAAAACCCGGATTATGAAAAATTCCCGGCCCTGCAATATGCAAAAGGATATGAGATCTTTATGGAACACGGGGATGCGCTTTTTATACCCGGTGCTTTCTGGCATTTCAACAGATATCTGGAGCCTGGGTTTTCCTTATCGCTTCGGGCATTGCCTAATAAGCCTAAAGTTTTTGCCAGCATGCTCTATCATGTTTTCATCATGCGGTATACAGATAAGCTGTTAAGAAAAATGTTCAAAGCAAAATGGGTAAATTACAAACAGAAATGGGCGTATGAAAAAAGCAGCAAGGCTTTAAAAAAATACGTTAAAAACAAGCAGTAAATTTTATAAAGACCAACAGAGACCACAAATTAGCGCAGATGTTTCGGTTTTATTTTTAATCTGAGTAAATCTGTGAAATCTGAGGTAATTATTTTTGTCTTCAAACGTTGAATTCACTATAAAGGGTTTTAGTCGTTTTGTTTTTTATTCTTACTTTTACCATCCTAAATTTCAAGAGACATTTACATGGCAAAGGTGAAAAAAGAAACCCCGTTAATGACACAATATAATACCATTAAGGCGAAATATCCTGATGCGCTGTTACTATTCCGTGTGGGAGATTTTTATGAAACTTTCGGGCAGGATGCCATTAAAACCTCGCAGATCCTTGGAATTGTCCTTACCAAAAGAGCCAACGGAGACAGCCATACTGAATTGGCGGGATTTCCTCATCATTCCATAGATTCTTATTTGCCCAAGCTGGTGAGAGCGGGAATGAGAGTTGCAATCTGTGATCAGCTGGAAGATCCGAAAATGGTGAAAGGAATTGTGAAAAGAGGAGTCACTGAATTGGTTACTCCCGGAGTTACTTTCAATGATCAGGTGCTGAATTCCAAAAAGAATAATTTCCTGCTTTCTATTCATAAAGAAAAAGAGAAGTTCGGAATTGCGTTGGTAGATATTTCAACCGGGGAATTCCTGGTAAGCGAAGGGAATTTGGATAAATTACTTCATATTGTCAATACTTTTGATCCCAGTGAGATCATTTACCAAAGAAGCGTACAGATCCCGGAACAGCTTAAAAATAAAAATGCTTTCAAATTGGAAGACTGGGCTTTTCAGTATAATTTTGCTTACGAAAAGCTTACCAGTCAATTCAAAACCAATTCTTTAAAAGGATTCGGGGTAGAAACATTACCACTTGCCATTACTGCAGCAGGAGCTATTTTCGCGTATTTAGTAGAAGATACCCATCACAACCTTCTTGCTCATATCACAAAAATCCAGATTATTCCACAGGAAGATTTTCTGATGATGGATAATTTCACGCTGAGAAATCTTGAAATCGTTTATTCAAGCAATCCACAGGGAAAATCGCTGCTGGATATTATTGATAAAACATCTACACCGATGGGAGGAAGGTTGCTGAGAAGAAGAATTATTCTTCCTTTAAAATCTGTGAATGAGATCAATAGAAGACTATCTTTGATTGATTTTTTCAACGAAAACGATAATCTGAAATACGAAATTTGTCAGCTACTAAAATCGATTTCCGATCTTGACCGTCTGATGGGAAAACTGGCGGCTGAAAAAATCTCCCCGAAAGAACTCGGATATCTTCGTCAGAGTCTGATCAATATTCACCAGATCAAAGCATTGCTTCATCCACATGCTGATGTTCTCGCTTGGCTGGAGCCATTATATGATCTGGATGCATTGATAAAGTTCCTGCAAAATAATCTTAATGAAGAACTTCCCGTAAGCCTTGCCAAAGGAAATATTATTAAAGAAGGAATTTCGGAAGAGCTGGACAGATTGAGGAATCTTCAGAGCAAAGGAAGAGGTTTCCTTGACGAAATGTGCCAAAGAGAAGTTGAAAGAACCGGAATTACCAGCCTTAAAATAGATTTCAATAACGTTTTCGGGTATTTTATTGAAGTTCGAAACACTCATAAAGATAAAGTTCCAAGTGAATGGGTGAGAAAGCAAACCCTTGTGAATGCAGAACGCTACATTACAGAAGAATTAAAAGAATATGAAAACCAGATTCTTGGAGCTGAAGAAAAAATAGGAGTGCTGGAAAATGAACTGTACAGAAATGTATGTTCGGAAACTATGGTGTATATAGATCAGATCCAGGAAAATTCAAATATCATTGCACAACTGGATGTAGCTGTCGGATTATCTGAGCTGGCTGTTTCTGAGAGCTATACGAAGCCGGTTTTAAATGAAGGCTATGCCATTGATCTAAAAGAAGCAAGGCATCCGATCATCGAAAACGCTCTTCCTTTAGGAGAAAAATACATCCCGAATGATATCTTTTTGGATAAAGATACCCAACAGATCATCATGGTTACAGGACCGAACATGGCCGGTAAATCAGCTATCCTTCGTCAGACAGCCATTGTTTGCCTTTTGGCACAGATCGGAAGCTTTGTCCCTGCCAAACATGCGGAAATAGGAACTTTGGATAAAATCTTTACAAGGGTTGGAGCTACAGACAATATTTCAGCAGGAGAATCCACTTTCATGGTGGAAATGAATGAGGCGGCCAATATTCTGAATAATATTTCAGACCGAAGTCTTATCTTGTTAGATGAAATTGGGCGTGGAACTTCCACTTATGATGGGGTTTCCATTGCGTGGGCAATCGCAGAATACCTTCATCAACACCCAACACAGGCCAAAACGTTATTTGCGACTCACTACCATGAGCTGAACGAGATGACGGTGAATTTTGAAAGAATAAAAAACTTCCATGTTTCCATTCAGGAGAATAAAGGGAATATTATTTTCTTAAGAAAGCTGATTCCGGGTGGAAGCGAGCATAGTTTCGGGATTCATGTTGCGAAATTGGCCGGAATGCCTGTAAAGGTAGTGAACAGAGCCAACGAAATCCTGAAAACACTGGAAGACAGCCGTTCCCAAGGAGGAAGTTCATCTTCAGATACAATAAAGAGAGTGACGGAGGAAAATATGCAGCTTTCTTTCTTCCAGCTGGATGATCCTGTTCTGGAAAACATTCGCGAAGAGCTAACGAAAATAGATATTAATACTTTGACTCCTATTGAAGCTCTAATGAAGCTTAATTCAATAAAAAAAATGATTGGAGGATAATTCTGGACGTTTTTATTTATCAAAAAAAACTTTTATTAATCAAATCGTAAAGTAAGGGGAACTTTATAACGGCTCCGTACTTTGTAACCATTAATTTCGCCAGGGATCCATTTATATTTTATTTTTGAAAGGGCTCTTATTGCTTCTTCATTAAAACTTTCATTGCTGCCTTTTGCTTGTATACCTGTCATAGAGCCGTCCCGCTCAACTACAAAGATGAGCTCACAGGTTTCTACTCCTTGCCCTTTTACTTTTCTTTCTCTGAAGTTTTTGGCAATCAGTTGTTGAAAGTTGTTGATTCCTTTGGGGAATTCTGCAGCTTTTTCTACTATGGTAAAAATTTCAGCTTTTTGTTTTGTGATATTTAATTCAGGTAATTCTGAGGTCCCCAAAGGCATTTCCTGCGCAAAAACATTAATAGACAATACTATACCGAAGATGAGAAAAATTCTTTTCATAGAGAGCTTTATGCAAAAATAGCCATTCTAAAAGGAATTGGAGGGCAAATTACTATTAACAAAGTTTAACAGATTGAAAATCAAAATGAAATAAAGCTTTTTATTAATTTTGAGTATGAAGATTCTGATTTACATAACATTGCTGTTCTTGAGCTTTACAGGATTAAAAGCCCAACAGTCTACCGTACCTTCCATGAAATATGAAGAATTGGAGAAACGTATTCAACAGGAAGGAGACAAGTTTCTTGTGGTCAATTTTTGGTCTACTACCTGTGCTCCCTGTGTGAAAGAGCTTCCACACTTTATGGAAGTGAACAGTCATTATAAGGGGAATCCGAAATTTAAAATGCTTTTAATTTCCCTGGACAGATTGGTGGATAAAGAAAGAGTGGTAAAATTCATTAAAAATAAAAATCTTACTGCCGAAGTGATTTTGCTGGATGATATTAAAAGAATGAATACCTGGATCCCGAAGTTTGAAAAAGATTGGGACGGCAATATTCCGGTGACTCTTTTTTATAAGAATGGAGAGAAAGTTCATTTCAATGATGGGGAAATGAGCAAAGAGGAACTGGAAACAACAATTACGAAATATTTACCCTAAACCATAGAATATGAAAAATTTTAAAATTGTACTAACGGCTTTTATCGTAGTGCTTGGATCATTGAGCTTTACTACGATAAACCAAGATAAAGAAAATGTTCAAAAACAGACGAATTCTGCTGTAAAAGGATATGAAATAGGAGATGAAGCAACAGACTTTAAACTGAAAAACGTGGATGGGAAAATGGTTTCCCTGAGTGATTTTAAAAGTGCAAAAGGGTTCATCGTTATCTTTACCTGCAACCACTGTCCGTATGCCAAAAAATACGAAGACAGAATTATTGAGCTTGATAAAAAATATAAAAGCCAGGGATATCCTGTCATTGCCATCAATCCTAATGATCCGGGAGTTCAGCCGGAGGACAGCTATGAAAAAATGATTGAAAGAGCCAGACAGAAAGGTTTTACGTTTCCATATTTAATGGATGAAGGGCAAAAAATCTATCCACAATATGGAACCACTAAAACGCCACATGTTTTTCTTTTGCAAAAGGAGAATAGCAAAAACATCGTGAAGTATATTGGAGCTATTGACAATAATTACGAAAATCCCAATGATGTTTCAGAATACTATGTTCAGGATGCCGTGAATGCCCTAATTAAAGGGGAGCCGGTGAAAACTACAAAAACCGTTGCCATAGGATGTACGGTTAAAGCAAAGAAATAATATATTAGCCATAAGATCGGTATTCTTCCAGATGCCGATTTTTTTATATCCTATTTTTACCCAATGAAATTGAAATTAACATTCGATATCAGATATTTTCTCATCACAATAGCTCTCTTTCTCATGGAAGTTATAATTGCAACGAAACTGGGACATGTTTTCTTCGTGAGAGCATATCTTGGAGATATAATTGTGGTGATGCTGCTTTACACATTCATTAAAAGCTTTGTGAAAGTGGATAACCAAAAACTCATCTTCTGTATTTTTGTTTTTTCATGTTTGGTGGAATTTGCCCAATATTTCAGTATAGCGGAAAAATTAGGCTTCCCGGAAGGAAGCCTAATGTATATCGTTATTGGAAACTCTTTTTCCTGGATTGATATTTTGTGTTATGCAGCAGGATGTGTGCTGCTTTACCTGTATGTAAAAATCAAAGATTCAAAGCAAGAGAATGTAAGACTAAATTGATTACCTTCCGAAACTGTCATATTTATCCTCCGCATACTTAATAAAGCGGTTTAAAAGAGCTACATTTTCTTTTTCCGTCTGTGAAAGATCATTATCTACGTTGTTGGAAACAGGAATATACCAATCTGTCTGCTCAAAGAAATTTCTGTACGTATCTTTTTTGAAAGAATATCCATGTCTTGCAAACACTGAGTTTTTAATGATTTCAAGATCCAGTTTTCTTAAGTTTTTAAGTTCCTTTTCCGTTAATTTTTGTTTGGATGCATTAAGTCTGAAAATAGCATCGGATGCCACTCTGTTTTTTGAAGTGGTATAGCTTTCCGTTTTCCCTGTTTCTTCATCGGTATATTTTTCAACAAATTCTTTCGGGTTAGACCAGTCTACCAGGTCTGAATTTTCATCCAACATAAAATTCGGATTGTAAACGAATTCTTTTTTTATCAGCTTTAAGGTTTTCACGGGTGATTTCACAGCAGATGTATTGAAAACGGTCCATTTTCCGGTTAAGCTGTCACCGGCAAGTTTTACTTCAAATCTGCCATCCGTTTTATCATTTCCGGGTTCATCCAGAATAAAAGATTTTGAATTTTCATTAAAAATTCCTTGAAACGGGCGCTGATTTCCGTTCACAATACTCTGTCCGTACACGGAGTCCTTTGTAATCCTGTTGATTTTTAAAGTGATCTTTTTGTAAACCTCTCCTTCATACTCTTCTCCTATTTCCGGGGTAATCATTTCCTTTCCGGCAAAATCCCCGCTGTAAATACCATAATATTCCTTATAGATTTCAGGAACCACTACGGAATCCTTTTTAGCGCTTAGACTGTCTTTGGCTGAATCAGTGGTTTTTGTCTCTTTTTTACAACTTATCAATGTAATGGCAAGTAATGAGATGAGTGTTAATTGTAATGTTTTCATAGATGTTTTTTTGTAATTAGGTACTCAATCAAAAGGATATTGGGAATCCAGCCCAGCCATGCGATGATCTGGTAAACATCCATAGGATTGGGATGGAATACATATACGATAATAACTTTCCACATTCTTAAAGTAACAGCAGATAAAGTTAAAGCAAGGCTTCGCCACATCCATTGTTTGTGAAAAATAAAATTTCTCTTTCTGGCATATTGATAGGCCTTCAAGGTAGAAAACCACCATAAGCAGCCCAAAATGACGAAAGAAATCTTAGCATAAAAACCTCCGTTGGCAAAAATCCCCATATAAATTCCGGAAGGAGCAGAAAAGATAAGCAACAGCAAGATATAAACCTTCCCGGTAGTTCTGTGAAAATTGGGAATTCCAAAATCTTTCCTGGTAATAGCCAGAAAACCCGAAAGAAGAACAAATATGCTGGTGTAAACATGAGTATAAAAAAAGGTGAGATATTCAGGCCTCTGTTCAACCTCTGTCTGCTTAATCATCAGGAAGCTTACATCGGGTTGTAATGGAATATATTCCAGCGTAATTGTTAGCATCAGCCAAAAAAAATACCCAAACCCAAGAGCCAAAAGGATTTTGAAAAAGGATACAGAATATTTTTTATTAGCTAACATGGTTTCTTAGTGTATTTGCATGATCATTGGAAACGAAAACCAATTATCAACAGGCTGACCGTTGTGTGTGGCAGGTTTCCGTTGTACTTTATTAATTTATAATTCATATCTAAATTATAAATTATTAAGATCCTGGGCAATCAGCCACGCCTCGCTCCAGCAAGCCTGGAAATTAAAACCACCCGTAACGGCATCAATATTAAGGACTTCTCCGGCAATATAAAAGTTAGGCAATAGCTTTGAAGACATGTTCTTAAAATTGATTTCTTTCAAATCTACACCTCCTGCTGTTACAAATTCATCTTTAAAAGTAGATTTTCCGGTAACCTGGAATTTCTTTCTGCATAGGTTTTCCAGAATAGCCTGCATTTCTTTTCCTGAAATATTGGCGATCTGTTTGTTGAGGTCTACTTTGGAAACATTTAATATTTTCTGCCAGAATCTGTTTGTAACGTCAAATATTTTAGATTGTCCAATGGTTTTCTTCGGATTATTCTGCTTGAAATGTTGAAAGTTTTCCTCCGCATCCTGAATAGCCATCGAAATGAAATTCACTTCAATCTCAAAATGATATTTCAGTTGAGCCAAACTTATAGCCTCCCAAGCGGATATTTTTAAAATGGCAGGTCCTGAAAGGCCCCAATGTGTAATCAATAATGGCCCGCTTTCTTCCGTTTTTAGTTTCGGAATAGAAGTTTGTGCCATTTCAAAGCTGGTTCCTGCCATATCATTCAATACATCATCCTTTATATTGAATGTGAAAAGGGAAGGGACAGGATTTACAATTTTATGTCCCAGATTTTTAACAATTTTCAATGACTTGGGAGAGCTTCCGGTTGTATAAATGATATAATCCGCTACAAAATCTCCCGAATTGGTTTTTACGAGATATTGGGCATCCTTTTTTTCGATTTCCTTTACGGCACATTTGGTCTTTACCTCCACATTCTTTTGCTGAACTTCATTCAAAAAAGTATTGATAATAGTCTGTGAAGAATTGCTTTCTGGAAAAATCCTGTTGTCATTTTCTATCTTTAACGAAACTTTTCGTTGATCAAACCAATCCATGGTGTCCCCAGGCTGAAATTTGGTGAAAACGCTTAGTAATTCCTTATTTCCACGAGGATAAAACTGAACAAGCTCTCTTGGATCGAAGCAAGCATGTGTTACGTTGCACCTTCCTCCTCCTGAGACTTTCACTTTTTGTAAAACATCTGAGTTTTGCTCCAGAATGGTGATTTTATATTGGGTTTCGTCCAGGTTAGATGCACAGAAAAAACCTGCGGCACCCCCTCCGATTATAATTATCTGTTTCATGTATACGTAATCCTATGCTGAAGATTATTTTTCCAAAAGTACAATTTTTATAAACCATCTTATTTGAGTATTTTTGAAGATTATAATGTATTTATTCTAAAAACGACTATTAAATGATTTTCTACCATACATTCGAAGTTCGTTGGAGTGATCTTGATGCCAACAAACATTTAGCCAACTCTACATATGTTCAATACTGTGCACAGGCGAGGATGGCTTTTATGACCAAGGAAAAGATGGGGGTTACCCAATTAAGCAGATGGGGGATAGGTCCGGTAATTTTGCATGAAAGATATTCTTTCTTCAAAGAAATATATGCTGACCAAACCGTAATTGTTAGTGTAGAAATAGACGGATGCTCTGAAGACTCTTCGATCTACCGTTTTCTACATAAATTTTATCTTCCGGATGGAACCCACTGTGCAACAGCTGAAGCAACAGGGGTATGGATTGATATGATGATCAGAAAAATGACAACTCCGCCAGATGATGTGGTAGAAGCCATGAATAAATATAAAAGCCCGGAAACAGTAGTATTAAGTAGAGAGGATTTCAAAAAGTTCCCTTTCCATCCACATAATATTGATCCGGCAGAATTCAATAAATAAATTTCAATGATAATTGATGATCATCAATTATCATTCATCAATTATAAATACAACGTATGTTTGAAGATAAATCTCAGGAATTAACACCGATCTCTAAACTTGGAGAGTTTGGATTAATTAAACATTTAACGGAACATTTTCCATTATCCAATGAATCTTCGGAGCTTGGAGTGGGTGATGATGCCGCGATCATTAATCCTGATCAGAAAAAAATAATCCTTACAACTGATGTTTTAGCAGAAGGAGTACACTTTAATTTAGGCTATGTCCCGTTGAAACATTTGGGATATAAGGCGGTGGTGGTGAATCTGAGCGATATTGCTGCCATGAATGCAACGCCAACTCAAATTTTAGTTTCTTTAGCGGTCTCCAACCGTTTTCCGGTAGAAGCACTTGAAGAGATCTATTCAGGGATTCAGGCGGCCTGTAAAAGATATAAAGTAGACCTGGTTGGGGGAGATACTACCAGTTCAAACTCTGGTCTGGTCATGAGTATTACGGCCGTAGGAATAGAGAATGAAGAAAACATTGTAAAAAGAAGTGGGGCAAAACCGAATGATCTTTTGGTAGTGACCGGAGATTTAGGAGGAGCATATATGGGATTACAGATTTTAGAAAGAGAGCATGCTGTATTTCTTGCTGATCCCAATATGCAACCGGAGATGGAAGGCTACGATTATATTCTGGAAAGACAATTGAAGCCTGAAGCAAGAACTGACGTTAAAGGAATATTGGGAGAGCTTGATATTAAGCCAACTTCTATGATTGATATTTCTGATGGTTTGGCTTCGGAAATTCTGCATCTTTCAGACCAATCTAATATAGGATTTAGGCTTTATGAAGAGAAAATTCCATTGGACAGCCTTACCATTTCTACTGCTGATGAAATGAATTTAAATCCTGTAATGACTGCGTTAAGCGGAGGTGAAGATTATGAGTTATTATTTACCATTTCGCCAAATGATTTTGATAAAATTAAAAATCACCCCGATTTTACCATTATCGGCCATGCTGTAGAAAAAGAAGATGGAAATTTTATGGTAGCAAGGGGATCCAACCAGCTGATTGCCTTGACGGCACAAGGATGGGATGCTTTTTTGGGTAACGAATAAAAGTAAAATTCATTAAAATATTACGTACGAACCGCTACAATTTGTAGCGGTTTCTTTTTTGTGTGCACGGAAAAAAAGAGATAATTTCAGGTGTTATGTTTTGCATATTAATTTATAAAATATATCACTTTTGTAAGATAAAATTTTTTAGCTTTGTCTTATACGAAATTAAAAAACACACAATTAAAAGCTAATACTGATGAAAAAGAATTACTATTTACACCAATAAGTCTCTTCTCTGAGATTTTCCGGATACTTATATCCACAATTTTCACAAATTTTTCGGAACAAAAATAGAACAAGTAGAGATTAATGCTTGTTGCATTTGACTTTACTTTAAGAATAATTATAAAAAGTTAAAAATCTGTTTTTATGAAAAAAATACTATTATTTACATTAGTGTCTTTGTCCCATTTTTGTTTTTCCCAATCTTGGAATATTCAGGGAAATGCAGGAATCAATCCGGCAACAGACTTTGTCGGGACAACAGATAATAAAGATTTAGTCTTCAGAACCAATAACACCGAGCGGTTTAGAATTGGTGACGGCAGAATGTTTTTCAATATTAATACAATCGATGGGGATGGTATTGACATCATTGATAATACTCCAAATAAGAATAGCGGAACAGATGTCGTGTGGATTAAAAGTGTTCACAGCCAGGCTAATGATGTTGGACTTTTAACCATATCTACTGCCAACTGGCTATATCCTATATTTTCTGCAAGAGAAAACGGAAGAATTCTAATGGGAATTAATGGTTACAATTCTTCTTTGGCTTCTTGCTCAGACTGTAGTAATTACAGGTTGTTTGTGAAAGATGGAATTAAAACTGAAAAAATAAAAGTGGAGATAGCTTCTGCAAATGGATGGGCCGATTATGTTTTTAGAAAAGACTATAAGCTGAGATCACTTGAAGAGGTTGAAAAACATATCATTGAAAAAGGACATTTACCTAATATTCCTTCTGCAACAGAAGTTGAGAAGAATGGAGTTAACCTAGGAGAAATGGATGCTAAGCTTCTAGAGAAAATAGAAGAACTTACATTGTATGTCATTCAGCTTAATAAAGAGGTAAAGGAGCTGAAACAGCAAAATCAGGTTCTCACACAAAAAGTGCAAGAAGCTGCTAAATAAAACTCATTTTACAAAACATTTGTACAGCTAGGGATTTATTTAGTAATCCTACATGTTTTCATTATCCAATAAAAAACAATATGCAGATGCAGAAAATCTATCATAAATCTATATTGACAGCTTCTGTTCTTTTTTTCCTGTTATCCCAGGCTCAAATAAAAGATACCTTACAGGATAATCAGAAAGAAAGAGACATACTGGCTTTTAAAAATAAAGTCAGCCAATATGATGACTATCAAAAAAAAGAAGTTCAAAGGCTAAAAAGCTTAGGACATCAAGAGTTCATCTCCGAAAATGGAAATGAAAAACAACTTATAGGTTCCGATGAAAACGGAAGACCTATGTATTATACTACTCTGAATGCAGGGGCTGCGAAGATGACAAAAGCGGACAATCTTTATGCGGGAGGAGGTTTAGGGCTTAATATTACGGGAAGCAATATGAAAATCGGGCAATGGGATTATTCTAAACCAAGAACAACCCACGAGCTGTTAGCCGGAAAAATTAATAGTTATGATGCTTTGCAAAACCAAACAATCTCGAGGCACAGCACAAATATCGCGGGAACACTTGCTGGAAACAATGGAGATCCGAACGCGCGGGGAATAGCGTATGATGCTATCATCAATGCTTATGATTGGAACAATGATGTTAATGAGATGTTGTCGGAAGCCTATGTACCAGGAAATAACGGGATATTGGTAGCAAATAATAGTTATGGTTTTGATCCTATGTATCTTCAAACTTATCAGTTCGGGAAATATAATACCACAGCGCAATCCTGGGATAACCTGATGTATCTGAAACCTTACCTCCAAATTGTAAAAGCTGCCGGAAATGCGCGGGAAATTGATCCGTCTATTGTACCACAGGTGTCTGCTAAAAACGGATATGATTTGCTTGAAGGAGCAGGAGTGGCCAAAAATGTTTTGGTAGTGGCTTCTGCAAAAAAGAATGCAAATATGAGTGCCGATGACGCATTTGATGTTTCGGCATTCAGCAGTTATGGACCTTCAGATGACGGAAGAATCAAACCGGACATTTGTGCCCCGGGAGAAAATATGTACTCTTCTATAGAAACGTATGATTCTGCTTACGGAGTCTATCGGGGAACTTCTTCTGCTACGGCGGTTGTTTCAGGAATCATTACTCTGCTTCAGCAATATTATAAATCAGTGAGTCCTTCCAGCAGCTATATGCTGTCTTCAACGGTAAGAGCATTGTTGGCTCATACGGCGAATGATAAAGGATCAGAAGGACCGGATTATATTTACGGATGGGGATTAGCGGATGCGAAAAGAGCGGCTGCTGCCATTTATAATAATATCGAGGGAATCATCAACGGAGAGAAAAAATCAACATTAATTAAAGAAGTAACCCTGAATCAGGGGAACAAATACACACTTTATGTAGTTCCTTATGAATTGAATCAACCTTTATCGGCCACCATTTCCTGGACGGACCCTCAAGGGAATTTAGTAAGCAATGTTGTTGATTTGAATAGCCCAAGTGTTATCAATGATCTGGATTTAAGAATAGTAAGGATAAATGCAGATGGAAGTGAAACCACCTACTATCCATGGAAACTAGGGGGAATGAGTAACCTGACCGGAGCAGCAACCAATAATTCTACCAATAATGTGGACACGATTGAAAGAGTGGATATTAAAACCCCGCAAAAGCTTACGTATAAAATTATTGTTTCTGCCAAAACGAATGCCACGCCTTTATTGCCAAGTGGTAACCAGACCTTTTCAATTGTAGTATCCAATGTGGATTTCTGCTATAAAGAAGACCTTAGAACCCTTACCAGCCCGGCGGATGATATTACAACAAGCCAGACTATTCTTGCCAAACAAATTGTAGCAAGCAATAAGGTAATTGCCCCGGTGCAGAATGTTGAATATATCGCTTCAAGAGACATTGTACTGCTTCCGGGCTTCCATGCGGAACAAGGAGCAGGCTTTTTGGCAATGATCACCCCATGTTTCGATATGATTTCTGCTTTGAAGTATAAAGCTCAAGACAGAGGAGCTTCTGAATCTCCTTCAATCACGTATAATGCATCACTAGGGCATTTCTCACTATTCCCGAACCCTGCAAAAGAAGAAGTGAATATCAGATTCACCTTGCAGAATGAATCAGCTGTAAAAGTTTCAGTGTATGATGCTTCCGGAAAGCTGATTCTTACAGAAAAAAGTTCCGACAATTTCCCTAAAGGTGAATTCGTAAAGACCATTGATACGAGATCTCTTGCAACAGGAGTATATGTAGTTTCAATAGAAACAGCGGAATATAAAGAGACGAAAAAACTAATCATCAAATAAACACCTGAATCACATGAAAAAGATAATAAGTGTACTGGGAGTTTTCCTCATTTCCATGCTGGAGGCACAATCGCCCGGAGGAGTAAACGGAGTAAGTGTGTGGTATAAAACCAATTCTCTTCAGACCCCTGCTTTGATGTATCAGGATTATAGTGGAAACCAACACCAGATACAAGCTTTAGCCAGTGCTAACAAACCCAATTATTCATTGCTTAATTACAATGAATGTTTGGATTTTGACGGAAACGATGATTACCTAAAATTTCCTTTTGTAATAGAAACGGCGGATAAAATTAATTTTTACACGGCTTATCAAAATAAAACGGCCAATGCTGAAACAGCATTGTTTACAACGGATAATACTGATGAAAAAGAGTTGTTTTACGGGACGAAAAATGTGTTCAGATATAATAATGAGCAAATCAATTATATCAATACTTCCACCATTGATACGCTGGCTTCATTTAGCCTATACTCTAAATTCGGAATACCTTCTACTAAGATTACCAAGGTGATTGGAAACACGGGGCTTTCATCTATGTATGTTGGAAAAGATGCGGGAAGCCACCAATGGCAAAATTTTAAAGGAAAGCTTCCAGAATTTTTTGTGTATAAAAAAGTACTTACCCAGAATGAAAGAAATAGGGTGAACACTTATATGGCTGTTAAATATGCCATTACAATGCCTTACACCGTATACTTAAGCTCTAAAAATAAAAAAATCTGGAAACAGGAAGACTTTACGGATTATCCGGCAAGAGTTACAGGAATAGCCAGAGACGGATTTTCGGGCTTATATCAAAAGCAGGCCACCAGTTCATCAGAAGAAAAAAGATTAATCATTGCAGCCAAAAAATTAGCTGTGGATAACAGATCCAATGATGCGCAGTTCCCGGATCAGAGCTTTTTAATTTGGGGGGACAATAAAAAACCGTTGGAATTAGATAATATCACTTTCGGGTATAAGCTTTTGAAAAGGAAATGGAAAATAAGATATACTTCTGAAACATCTCAGACCATTCCTACAGAAGTGGTGTTTTCAATTAAAAATATTATCACACAAATTCCTACAGATAAAAAACTGTGGCTTTTAGTGGATAAAACCGGACATGGAAATTTTAGTTCTGCCAATATGGAAGCTTATCCCATGGATCATGTAGACGGGCAGCAGAATGTATATTTCAAAGATGTAATTTTTGACCAGGACCTTTCCGGAACCGATGTGTTTTCATTTGCTTTAGGAGACAAAATCCTTTCAATGTATGACTTGATCCAGCCTACATGTACCATTTTAAAAGGGACACTTAATTTAAATATCAAAGGAGGAAAAGCTCCGTTTAATGTAGCGCTTTCCGGAAATGGGACATCACAGAATATTACGGTACAAACTTCGCAACTATCTTTCCCAAACTTAGCGGTAGGAAACTATCATCTGAATATCACAGATGCGGATAATAATGTGACATCGTATGACTTTACGGTTAATGATTTCAACTCGATCAACTTAGATCTAGGTCCAGATGTGGCCATCTCTTCAGGAAATCCAGCACAATTTAATGCGGCTTCACAAATTACAGACCCAAATGCAACTTATTCATGGACTTCTGATAACGGCTTTACAAGTAATTCTCCGTCGATATCTGTGTATGAACCGGGAGAGTATACTGTAACGGTGACCACTTCGGATAACTGTACTAAAACCGATACGGTGAAAGTGACGAGAAAAAAAGAAAATGGTATTGTGATTTACCCTAACCCGGTACCGAAAGGACAGCCGTTTACCATTAGAATTATTTCAGATAAAAAAGAAAACATTGATATCAAAATACATGATGCTTCCGGAAGATTGGTAAAAACCATTCAGGATAAAGGCAAAGATTACTACGAAATCCAGGATACTTTACCAACAGAAGGAGTATATCTGATTATCGTAAAAACTTCATCTGAAATCAAAGTTTTCAAACTGATCGTAACAAGCTAAATAACCATCTGAGATTTCCTGAAGCTTTTCAGGAGATCTTGGGTGTTTTCAAAAAACACCATAAATAATGAGAAAGCCACTATTAAGTGTTGTAAGACAAAACACAAAACTGCTTAATTCAATTATATTTTTTACCTGCTGGTCTCAATTACACGCCCATGCGAATTCACTCTTCTTGAATAAGGGTGAAAATGTAACGCCTATTATGGAAGTTTCATCATTTTCAGGTGGAAATATTGATAAAGGGCCTGAAAAAGATAAAAATATACCCGAAATCTCTGATCCAAGGAGAAAGACGGAAGGGGAGAATAACATTCAAACTAATACAATAGCTCCTACGGTTACTACATTATATAAAGATAATGTTGTCAATCCAGGAGTATATGGCAAGACAAGATATTACCTTTCAGATATAAAAGAAGGGATTATCGGAACAGATACAGATCATCCGATAGACCAGGTATATGATAATATCTTTACCATTTCGCTCGATGAAAAAATCAGTTCAGCTTACCAATATACACTAGAATATGATTTATATGGAGCAGGAAGTTATAAAGAAATAAGCAAAGTAATCAATGATGAACTGGCAGTAGGAGGAAATAATCTTCAAAAGAATGAAGGATGGATTCATCAATCTGAACCGATTTCGGGGAGTTCTGTTCATCAGGGAATTAACACCATTATCTTTACGATACCTCATCTATCGAAATACAGCTATAGAATAAGAAATCTTCAAATAGGTGTTTCTGAAAAAAAGCAAAATCTGGGAAGTATAAATGAAAAGCATAATGCTGCTACTGTTTCAAAATTTGTAGCTAATATAGGAGGGGCAGAAAAAATGAGCCTGGGTTCGGCTGAACTTGCCATTCCTCAAGGAGCATTGAAAAGTTCGGAAAACTTTTCTATTACTGCCCTTAGAGATATAGATATGCCTGTTTTGTCTCCGGAAATGGTGAACGTAACCTCACAAAATGCAGGATATCGCTTCCTTCCACATGGTGAACATTTCTCGGCTCCGGCAAAAGTGACCATAGGATATGATAAAAGTAAGATCCCAACCGGGTATACTGAACAGGATATCAGAACCTATTATTTTGACAAGCAGCAAAAAAAATGGATTGCTTTGGAAAAAGATACTTTGAATCATCAGCAAAGTGCTTTAGTTTCAAAAACCACACATTTTACCGATATGGTAAATGGGATTCTGAAAGTTCCTGAATCTCCGGAAACGGGTAGCTACGCTCCCAATTCCATTAAAGATATAAAAGCAGCGAATCCTTCCGAAGGAATTGTAAGTATTGCTCCTCCTACTCCGAACAGTATGGGAAATGTGACAACCAATTTTCCTATTAAACTTCCTGCTGGAAGAGCCGGAATGCAGCCATCATTAAATGTAAGCTACAGTAGTGAAGGTGGAAATGGCTGGATGGGAATGGGATGGGATATGTCGATACCAGCAGTTTCCATTGATACCAGATGGGGAGTTCCAAGATATGATGGCGGAACGGAAACTGAAATTTATTCTTTAGGTGGCGAACAACTGACATTTGAAGTAAGCCCGGGAGTTTTCGTAATGCCAAACAGAAACGAAGGCTTTGAAAAAGCAAGACAGGCAGACAGACAATTTTATCCTAGAATTGAAGGTGCTTATAACAGGATTATAAGAAAAGGAACGAGCCCTACGAATTATGTGTGGGTGATAACTTCAAAAGATGGAACTACCTCTTATTTTGGAGGGGATGAAACGGGCGTAAAAGATAATGCTGTTCTTAAAGATCCTAACGGAAATATTGGATATTGGGCTTTGTATAAAACTGTAGATGCTAATGGAAATTATGTAAAATATGAATATGATAAGCCTGTATACAGTTCTTCAGGTGCTATTGGGAATGGAGGAAAAGAAATGTATGTCAGTAAAATAGAGTATACTCTTAATGATGCTAATCCTTTTTTAAAAAAGTATGTAGTTAATTTTGGATATGATGCTAATCAAAGAGAAGATGTGCAGGTAAACGCAAGACTTGGATTTGTACAGGTAACTTCAAAAAGATTAGGAAATGTTCAAGTCTTGTATGATGGAGCGAAAGTAAGAAGCTATGAATTCCAATATAAAAAAGGAGCCTTTTCTAAATCTCTTTTAGAAAGCATTACTGAAAAAGATGCCAATGATAATGTTTTCTATACCAATAAAATAGAATATTTTAATAATATAGAAACATCTCAATATACGCCAGAAACAACAATTGATGCAGTTGCTAATGATGCTGAAATAAAAAGTTCATCTTTATTAGGGCATGGAGATTCTAAAAACACTACTGTAGGGGGAGCTTTGACATTCGGGATTGCTTTGGCTGGGGATACGAAAGGATACAATCCTTTGATCAAAAGTGCAACTCTGGGTGGAGATTATCAATATACCGATGGTGAAGGAGGGGGAAGACTTTCCATGACAGATGTTGATGGAGATGGTCTTCCAGATAAAATCTTAAAAAATGACTGGAGTTCTCCGGATACAGTTTTTAAATACAGGAAAAAAGGACAAGATACCAATCCCTTTGGAAGCAGTTTATTAACTCCCGAAAATTCAAAATCTTTTTCCTACTCGAAAAGCTATACGAATGCTTTTGGGTTTCAGGCGACGGCCGGAGATTTGTTTACTGCATCAGCTTCGTTTGGAACTTCGAAAACAAAAGATTTCACCTATAATTATTTTATAGATGCCAATAGTGATGGCATACAGGATATCGTTAATAATGGACAAATATATTTTGGAAGAGTAGACAATGGTGTTCTAAAATACACAACGGATGTGTCACTCACACCAAACCCTATCACTAAAGGAGCGGCTATAAGTTCTCCAAGTACAGATTGTAACGATCTGTTTGAAGATTATAAAAATTCACCGCTTCACGACGTTGTTAAAGTATGGAAAGCTCCTTATGATGGATATATTAAAATTTCAGGTCTTATTAAACTGAAAAATCCTGCAAGTCCTGATGGGGTAAAAATAAGTTTGCAATATTATAAACCTCAAACGAATACTTCCACTTTTTTAGTTCCTTTTACGGTGCTAAATGCTACAAACAGTACTTATATGGTTGATCAGCCATCAGTGGAGGTAAAGCAAGGAGATTATTTTTATTTCAGGATAAATTCAATAGATAATGGAACAGAAGATGCAGTTGAGCTGCCGATAAATATTGAATATATATATGCTCCGTTAGCCAATATATATCATTTATATAATGATTCATCAGAAACGCCACTGCGCCAATTTAATAATATCAGTCTGGTAAGCAGTAAAAATGGAACGGGAGTGCCAGTAGGGGTGAGTTCGGGGACAATTACAGGAACATTCGTTAAACCGATAACTGTACGAGATATTAATATTAATGTTCTAAGAAAACAGACAAATGGCACTGTAACACTTATAGCGAATCAGTCATTTGCATATGATAGTGCTGGAAATAATTCTATTTCCTTTAACACAGGAGCTTTGGCAGAAGGAGATATTTTATATTATCAGGTAAAATCTGATGTAAATGAAAAATGGGAGAATCTAAGCTTTAATAATTTAAAACTAACGATAAACTATAACGGAGATAATATTGAGATTCCGGTAATTCCTGATTTTCAATTCTTTAATCTTAAAACAAATACCCCATCGACCTTTAAATCTCACTTTTCTGCGCCTGCTAACCTTAGTAATTATGGATTATATGCAAAACTGGCAGGTAAACCGGTGGGCAAATATACTTTTATTGTAAGGACAAGGCCGATAGGAACAGGAAACTTCGCTATTCCTCAGATAACGACAATAAACTGGACTGGTAGTGTAAGCTCTATTCAGCAGCTTTCCATTTATCAGTCTATCCAACAGGGATATGAGTATTATGTAGAGTGCTACTCTGATCTTGCTTCTGACGAGGGTTTAGATACCAATACGTCTAATATACAGGTTGAACTCCGTGAGCCCGTGTATTTCAACACTTCTGCCCCAACTGTATTTGCAACTCATGATATAAATGTTTATGGCAAAGACACAGATAAAATATATCAAACAGGATCTACATCCAATCTTTCACAAGATGATGGAAGGTTTGGGGCAATGTACAGAAACTGGGGACAGTTTATATATCATGGTGGATATGGAACTTTACCAAACACGTGTAGCCAGCTACAGAGCCAGTTAGTCGATTATGGAAGTCAGGCAATAGAGCCAAGTAAACTGCTTCCTCCAAATGATCCGAATGATTCTACTCCTTTGAATGAAAGGATATTTATTATGATGAATGCCTACAGCGGCAAAGATCTTAATATGCAGATAAATCCTGATTATATTCAAAGATTTATTGGAATCAGTAAAACAACCTATGTACAAAATCTGGATGTTTCTACCTCTCGTATGGGAATGAACGATATGGGTGTTCTTTCACAAGGAGCATCAACAAATACACCCGGAATTTTTAATGCCCCTGTTAAACAATCAAAAACAACAAATAACAATGCTGGTTTATCAGGAGGAGCAGGGCCGTTTTCCCTAAACAATACAACATCTACAGGTAAAACAATTAATACATTAGATTACTTTGATATGAATGGAGATGGCTACCCAGATGTATTGAATGGGAATATGATCCAATTCACCAATATGATAGGGATGCTTTCCGGAAATACATTAGCAGGAGCTAATGACAACTCACATAGAACAGACCATTCTAATTCAGGGTTCGGAATGGGACAAAATTATCCGTTATCAGGGAAATCTAACGAAGAAAGTAATAAAAAAGCACAACAGGCAGCTGAAGCAGGAATTAACTTTTCTGCGGGTTCATCTAATGGAAATGATAATTCAAACTATAGTTATATAGATATTAATGGAGATGGTTTATTAGACATGGTTGCTGAAAGTGGTCAGGTAAGACTCAATTTAGGATATTCTTATGCTGCTCCGGAAAATCTTTCATATGGAAACTTTAGAAATGGAGAAACAAACTCTTCTAATCTTGGGATAGGAGCATCTATTGGAGGAACTGTAACAAGTGGCTTACCTAAAGGAATCAGTATGTTTAATGCTAGTATCTCTTTTGGGGCTGGAAAATCTGAAACACTTAGTGATCAGAAAACATCGTTGGTAGATATAAATAATGATGGATTAGCAGATTTAGTTAGCGTTTCCGGGGGGAACCTAAATGTACAGTTAAATACAGGGAACAGATTTGTTTCAATACCGTGGAATGCGTCTTCAGCTATTCAGCAAGATGTTTCCAGAGGATATAATTTTAATATTGGATTCACAGCTTCTATACTTATCCCGATTGGTACTACTGGAAATTCATTTAAAATTTCCATAAATCCGAGTGCAAGCTTCGGAGAAGGAGACAGTAATGTACAACAGCAAATAACAGATTTAAATGGAGATGGATATCCGGACTTATTGAGATCACAGGTTGATGGAAATGGAAATTTCATTAACAATACAGCTCTTGTAAAATATTCTACTATTGGAACCACCAATCTTCTTAAAAAAGTAACAACACCAATGGGTGGTTCTTGGGAAATTGGCTATGAAAGATTAGGAAATACTTACAATATGCCTCAAAGCAAATATGTTTTGAAAAGTGTAATTACTAATGATGGGTTTACCGGAGACAGTGCATTTGGACCGGATGTTTCTAAAGTCACTGTGGATTATGAAGAGCCTTATTACAGCCGTAGGGAAAGAACTTTCTATGGTTTCAGACAAGTAATGGTCAACCAGATTGATACTAAGCAGGGAGGAGCTACTTCAAATGTAATTTATAGAAAGACAAGACAAAGGTTCCATAATAATAATTATTATTTGAAAGGATTAATGATTTCGGAAACGCTTTTTGACGCAAACAATAAAAGTTGGACTATAAAAGCTAATAATTATCGTTTGAAGCATATAAAAGACACCAATACTGATTTTGTTCTTAAATATGAAGAAGACGAAAAAACATATCAGAACTATGCTTGTTTTGTGGCGTTATTAAATATTGGTTCTTTCTTAAATGAAGGAGATACAGGATCAAAGTATACCTACACAAACTTTAAAATGTTTGATCAGTGGGGGAATACAATAGAGGTAGAAGAAACAGGGGATGCAGAAATTGGTGCTTCTGATGTGCTAACCAGCACTATAGGATATACTTTAGTAAATCCGTCTGCTTACATCATCGTGCCAACCTCTGTGAAGAATACGGCACAAGGTGTTACCAGGGAGAAAAGAGCAGAATATAATACGAATGGTGACCTGACGAAAATGATTATCCGAAGATCAGGAGTTGATTATTCTGTCTATGATTTTGAATACGATATTTATGGTAATATTACTAAATCGACAGGTCCAGTAAACTATAACAACCAAAGATTCTTCCATCAGTATACCTATGATGATAATGTAAAAACATATCCGGTAAAAGTTCAGGATGCATTTGGATATAGCAGTAAAACTCAATATGATTTCCGTTTTGGACTGCCAACACTTACAGAAGATATGAATCTTCAACCGATGAAGTTTGTATATGATGCGAAAGCCAGAACAACAGAAATCGTAGGTCCATATGAAATGTTTAACAATATTCCTTGGACAATAAAATTTGAGTATAACCCAATTACTAATGCTCCACAGAATGCTTCCAATGCACAATCTTATGCACTGACGAAGCACTATGATCCGGAATATACCGACAGTACAATTAATACGATTACTATTGCAGATGGAAACGGAGAAGCTATTCAAGTAAAGAAAACAGGAGATATCCATAATGAAGGAGTGAAATATATTGTTGCCGGGAAGGTGGAACAGGATGCATTTGGCAGAGCTTTAAAAACATATTATCCGACGACTGAAAGTATAGGATCAAGCAATACTCAATATAACGCCTCAGTGGATAGTATTGAGCCTACTACAAATCAATATGACATATTAGACAGAGTAGTCTATACAAAACTGCCTGGAGAAAACTTATTCTCAACAGTTACTTATGGTTTCGGAACAGATGTTCAGGGAAGAAATATGTTTGAAACGATCTTCAAAGATGAACTGGGAAGTATTAAGAAGACCTATACGGATATTAAAGGAAGAACAACTTCTGTATACGAGGTTTCCAATACCGGAGATATTAAAACCCAATTTACTCATGATGCCATTGGAGAAATTCTTCAGGTAAAAGATGTTCAGAATAATATTACCACATCTGTTTATGATGATTTAGGGAGAAGGGTTTCTTATATCCATCCTGATAGCGGAATTACCACGTATAAGTATGACACAGCAAGTAATATGCTGTCTAAAACCAATTCGGCCAACGAAGAAGTTCAGTATGAATATGATTATACGAGATTGAAGGCTGTTAACTATCCGGTATATCCTGAGAATAATGTGAAATATTATTACGGAAATGCACTAGATGCTTCAGCAATGGATAATAATTCGGTAGGAAGATTATGGTATCAGACGGATGCTACCGGAACCCAATATCTAAAATATGGCAGATTAGGGGAGATGACGTATCAAAGAAGATCAGTCGCTGTTCCGGGAGCCGGAGTATATTGGTTCGGAACCGAATGGCAATATGACACATGGAACCGTGTGAAATCTATTACCTATCCGGATGGAGAAGTTGTTAATTACAAATATAATCGAGCGGGTAATTTAAATAATGTTTCTTCCGATAAGGACGGAAATCATTATAAAATGATCAATGGAATAGGGTATGATAAATTCGAGCAAAAAGTATACTTAGCTAACGGAAATGGAACGGAAACCACTTACGAGTATGAAACCAACCGCAGAAGACTGCTTAAAATGTATGCAAAAAATAGCAACAGATACTTTATGCAGAATACCTATCAGTATGATGTAATCTCTAATGTAATGCAGATCCATAATAATGCACCGGTTGTTAACGGATTATTAGGAGGCGGAACGAACTATGCCTTTGGATATGATGACCTTTATCGACTTACTTCTGCGTCAGGAAACTGGAGAGGGATCAATACTCAGGCACAGGAAGAACGCCACCGTTATACATATACTATGACTTATGATAATATGCACAATATCATGAGTAAAACACAAAAGCATGAATGGACTACCGGAGCAACTAATAATAACTGGATAGCTCTGGAGCCAACCTCTTATAGATTGAACTATAAATATGAAGATGCTGCACATCCTCATGCTCCGTCTACTATTATTGATGAGCCTAATTTAGTGCCTTCCTCTACATGTTGTAACCCAAATGATCCAGGGGTAAAGTTCCAGCAATATTCCTATGACCAGAAAGGAAATCCTTTGGGAATAATACAGGAAACCTGTGGATTTGATGAACAAAAAACAGTGTATCAATGGGATGAGGAAAACCGCTTACGTTTTGTAGATACCAACCCTTCTACTCCTGAAGTTGATGGAGCAGCGATCTATACGTATGACGCAGGAGGAGAAAGAATTATAAAAGATGTGTTACAATCCGGAATTTTGGCTAGAATGGTAGCTGATCCGTCTCTTACAGGTCCTCCGCCGCCACAATATTTCGGAACTACTCACAATACAGGATTATATCCTAATGGATTATTAACATTAAATTTTTCATATGATGATAACGGAACCGTTACGCAACCCCGTTACACCAAACATTATTATGCAGGAAGTCAAAGAATAGTAAGTAAAATCGGAACAAGCCAGAATATCGGAATGTTTGACTGCAATTGGTTGATTATTCCATTGGGAGGAACAACCCCACCAATAAATCCGGTGAATGTATCTAATGCTATTCTGCAAACAGCTACCCAAAGCAGCTTGAATGTAATGCAGGTAAACAGTATTACACCACCTCCTAATTACGGACAGAATGCAGGGTATAACGGAAGTTGTGTTAACAATTATACAGGACCGAAAGAAGAGCAAATTTATTGGTTCCATCCGGATCACTTGGGATCTAGCAACTATATCACAGGAATAGATGGAGAAGTTACTCAAAATATAGAATATTTCCCAAGTGGAGAAGTTTTTGTTGAAAATCATAGAAATAGTAATTATAGCCCATATAAATTTAATGGTAAGGAACTTGATGCGGAAACGGGATACTATTATTATGGAGCAAGATATTACAATCCTAGAGTCTCTCTTTGGCTTAGTGTAGACCCTTTGGCAGATTATAATCCTATGTATAATGACGAACATTATATAGATGGTGATCATAATGAAGGTATTTATAACTCCGGGAATAATAATCCTTATATTTATACATATCAAAACCCTGTTATTTTTGTTGATCCTAATGGTAAGCAGTCAAATAATAGTAACAACAATAATAATCAGATCCATAGGACTTATACAATGAATAGTTATATAAAGATGTGGGAAAAGTCAAACAGCAGACGTATGACAGCTGATGAAAAAATAACACTTAGAGCCGGATGTATTGGGATAACAGCTTTAAATGTTGGAATAACTGGAAAGTTAACATTTCCAGGAAATGTACCTCAAAGAGGACCAGCGTACTCTAGTTTTAAAAGAGCTCAGGAAGCAGCGAAATTAAGGGAGGCAGATATAAAGAAAAATCCATCAAAGTATCCGAAAGGATCACATGTTGTTATTTTTTCTATGAGATTTTGGTCAGGGAATTCAACTGAATTTCAGCCAGATCAATATGGAAGAATTGATTTGACAAATTATAAATACGTAGCAAGGCCGGGATTTACAAATTTTGATTTTGGAATGTATGATAAAAAATCTAATGTTTGGTGGCACGCAAATCATTGCGAAGGATGCAATGGAGGCAAACCAATGAATGTATATGAGAGTGATTTACAATATTATTCAAGACCTTTGCTTGATTTTAATAGGCAAGTATTTATTCCTGCAGTAACTACAGTAAATGTGCCTTCCAGCGGTAGCTCTCCTTCAACAAACAAAAAGGTAAAACCATAAATATTAATATTATGAAGTTTAACAGTTTTAAATGGATAATAATCTTAAGTATATTAGTTATGAATCTTAACTTTTGTCAAAAATGTGATAAGGTTACCATAAAAGGAATTACAGGAAATGTAAAACAGGGAGCTGTCGTAGAGACTGAAAACAATGAAATTTACTATGTTGAAGGATTGCATGACTGGGGAAAGAACATTGGAAGAAAAGTTTTAATATCTGGATGTTTAAAGAAAATTAAACATGTTGATAAAAAGGAAAATGATAATCAGATAATTCAAACTGTTGATAATGGGATTTGGGTTGAAAAACTCATTCAACATCCAAAATGGAAATTTATGGATAAATAATCTGTAAAAGCCACCGCTTTAAGCGGTGGCTTTTTTATATAAATCTGTAGCAATCTTAACCTCTCACAATATTCACAATCACCTCAACCGCCTTCTCCATACTCTCCAGCGCCACATACTCATAAGGACCATGAAAGTTGATTCCACCCGCAAAAATATTCGGACAAGGTAATCCCATATAAGATAATTGGGCTCCATCTGTTCCGCCTCGGATCGCTTTTATTTTTGGCTCAATTCCTGCTTCCTTCATCGCTTTTGAAGCTAGATCAATGATATGCATCTTCCCTTCAAACTGCTGTTTCATATTGCGGTATTGCTCTTTAATTTCTATTTCAGCGGTTCCTTCCCCATGTTTTTGGTTGAATTCAGCAATTTTTTCCTCCATGAACTTCTTTCTTGCCTCAAATTTATCCGCATCGTGGTCACGGATGATGTACTGAAGTTTAGCTTCAGAAATATCAGCAGTAATATCCATTAAATGATAAAAACCATCAAACCCTTTTGTTGTAGCGGGTGTTTCGTTAGCAGGAAGCATTTGCGCAAACTCAGCTGCTAAAAGAGCTGCATTCACCATTTTTCCATAAGCGTAACCAGGATGTACACTCAATCCGTGTATTTTCACCACTGCACCTGCGGCATTAAAATTTTCATATTCTAACTCTCCAACTTCACCGCCATCCATGGTATAAGCAAACTCAGCTCCAAATTTGGCAACATCAAACTTATGTGCTCCTCTTCCGATTTCCTCATCAGGAGTAAATCCAACAGCAATTCTTCCGTGTTTGATCTCAGGATGAGCAATCAGATATTCAGCAGCTGTTACAATTTCAGCGCAACCTGCTTTATCATCAGCGCCAAGAAGAGTATTCCCGTCTGTCGTGATTAAGGTCTGGCCGATATATTTCTTTAAACTTTCAAATTTCGAAGGTGATAAAGTGAATCCGGTAGTTTGGTTCAAAACCAGATCACTTCCATCATAGTTTTCCCAAACCTGTGGGTTTACATTTTCTCCACTGAAATCAGGAGACGTATCATAATGAGAAATAAATCCAATAGTGGGTTTGTCATCATTTTCCAGGTTAGATGGAACATATCCCATAATATACCCGTTATCATCAATTGAAACATCTTCTAAACCGATAGTCTTTAATTCTTCAGTAATATATTTGGCGATGTCCCATTGTCTAGGAGTTGAAGGTGTTGTTTCACTTTCCGCATCACTCGTTGAATAGATTTTTACGTAACTAAGAAAACGGTTCAGTAACTTTTCTTTCCACAATGCGTTGAATTCTATAGTGCTCATTAGATAATATAAATTTTAACAAAGGTAACGATTTTGGTGCTCAGAATATATTATCGGCTTTTGGATATTTAATCATTGATACTATGAATCATGGATAAATATTTGAAAATCAAAATAATATTAACTTCGTATGAGCCTTATATGGAATGGTTTAGTTTTATTATATTTGAGAAAATCAAAAAGTAGAAATGTTTCTTACCGAATGTCCTCGAGACGCAATGCAAGGTTGGGGGGAATTTATCCCAACCAATAAAAAAATAGATTACATCAACTCTTTAATGGAAGTTGGCTTTGATGTTTTGGACTGCTTAAGTTTTGTTTCTCCAAAAGCAATCCCTCAAATGGCTGATTCTGCAGAAGTTGCTGAGAATATCGATAAATCTTTGTCCAATACTAAAGTCTCTGCGATTATCGGAAATTACAGAGGAGCGGAAAAAGCATTGGCTCATCAGTCGGTGGACATTTTAGGATTTCCTTTTTCTATTTCCGAAACATTTCAGCATAGAAATACCAATAAAAGTCAGGAAGAAGCATTCAATGAGATCATAAAAATGCTGGAATTAACGAAAAGAGAGAACAGAGAGCTGAACATCTACTTTTCAATGGCTTTCGGAAACCCTTATGGTGAAATGTGGAAATGGGAAGATGTAGATTTCTGGGCACAGCGATTTTCGGAAATTGGCATTAAAAATATTTTGCTTTCTGATACAACAGGGGTTGCCACACCGGAAACCATCGCTCTTCTCTTCGAGAAAATACCTTCAAAATATCCTGAGATCAATTTCGGCGGACATTTTCATAACCGTTATGAAGACTCTTATTCCAAATTAAAAGCAGCTTATGATAAAGGCTGCAGAAGATTTGACAGTGCCATCAAAGGAATCGGCGGATGCCCAATGGCGAAGGACGATCTGGTAGGAAATATGCCCACAGAGCAGGTGATCAATTTCATGAGTGTTGAGAAAATAGATCATACGCTTAATTTATTAAACTTCGAAAGCTCCTACAATAAGGCTAAAGATATTTTTCATTTTTAAAATCAATAGTGACGGGTTTTTAGCCCGTCTTTATTTTAATGTGTATAATAATTAATCCAAAATCTACAAAATGTCCCCAATTATCTCTTCATCCGAATTAAAAAATATTACCTCTGAAAACCTTGTCATTCTTGACACAAGAACAGGAAAAGATATTCATCAAATCTTTCTGAACAGGCATATCAAAGGAGCCAGGTTTGTAGATTTGGATAAAGATTTGGCAGATATTGGAGAAGATGCTGCATTTGGTGGAAGACATCCTCTTCCTCATATTGAAAAATTTGGTGAAACTCTTTCAAAGCTGGGAATTTCAGAAAATACTCATATAGTAGTTTATGATGATAAAAATGGATCTAATGCGGCTGCGAGAGCTTGGTGGATGCTAAAAGCTTTTGGGATTGAAAATGTTCAGGTGTTGGATGGAGGGATGCAAGCTGCGGAAAAGAAAGGTGTAGAATTCTCATCAGGTGAAGAGGTTTTTGAAACGACTCCAATAATTAAAAAAGACCACTGGCTTCTACCTGTTTCAAGCTTGGAAGAGGTTGAAAATGAATTAATAAACAAATCCTCTATAGTTATTGATGTAAGAGATGCTTATCGCTACAAAGGAGAATCGGAACCGATAGATTTGGTGGCGGGACATATTCCGGGAGCTATCAACATTCCTTTTTCAGAGAATCTTGATGAGAACGGAAACTTCTTATCACCCGAGATTTTAAAAGAAAAATATCAAAAACTGTTAGGGAATAAGCCTGAAAAACTTATCATCCATTGCGGATCGGGAGTAACGGCATGTCATACCATTCTGGCTTTAGATTATGCTGGTTTCCAGATTCCTAACCTGTATGTAGGATCCTGGAGCGAATGGAGCAGAAGAGATAAGGAAATAGCAAAAGATCTATAAAACAAAAACCGCAGACATTTCTGCGGTTTTGTATTTTTATTAAAGCATTCCGAGTTCAAATTTCGCCTCTTCGCTCATCATATCCTTATTCCAGCTTGGTTCGAATGTAAGCTCTAAATCAACACTTTTCACATGTTCTACATCCGAAACTTTATCTTTTACTTCCTGTGGAAGCGTTTCTGCAACAGGACAATTCGGGGTAGTAAGTGTCATGATAATTTTTACATCGCCTTCATCGGAGATCTGTACGTCATAAACCAGTCCTAGCTCATAAATATCCACCGGGATTTCAGGGTCATACACAGATTTAAGTACCTTTATGATATCTTCTCCGATATCAGCAATCTGATCGTCTGTAAATTTCATTTTTTAATCTAAATTGATATACCTTTTCAATAAATCTTCCTGGCGCATACGCCGGAAAATATTTGCCAAAGTTAAGACATCTTTTTCACAATAGTCAACAATTCTTTGCAAGTCTTTCTCTATGTAGTAAATTGATGAAACCATTGAGCCGTCTATATCATCTTTAGGAGTGGGAATTCCAAAGACATGCGCCAGTAATTCAAGAGAGACAAAACTTTTATAATCCCCGAATTTCCAAAGTTCCATTGTATCAATATGAGGGATTTCCCAAGGCTTTTTTCCAAACATCTGAAAAGGAACCGGAGGTTGCATACCATTGATCAGGAATCTTCTTGCGATCCAGGGAAAATCAAACTCTTTTCCGTTATGCGCACAAAGAATAACATCTCGAAGCCGCGGACTGTTAAAAAGTTCACCAAATTCCTGAAGAAGCTTCTTTTCATTATGACCGGAAAAACTTTTGATCTTCAATGTTTCATTTTTTTCGAGCATTCCGATAGTAATACATATGATCTTCCCAAATTCGGCCATAATTCCTGCTCTTTCGGAATAAAACTCTTGTGCGGTAATCTCTTCTTTTCTTTGAAATCGGGTCTTTTTATCCCAAAGTTTCTGATCGGTTTCTGAAAGATCTTCCCATAAACCGGCGCCCGGAACAGTCTCAATATCAAGGAATAAAATTTTTTCCAAAGGAATGTGCTGTATCATTTTTTGTCTTTTTAGGATGGAAAGATATGGCATAATATATGAACTACCAAAGCGTTTAATAGAGACAAAATATATTTTTATGAAGAAGCTATTAATTTTAGGAAGCAGTATCTGCTTACTTTTCATGGGGTCATGTAATGACGATTCCGATGGGAGTGGTACTGCTACAGTCAATGTGAGGCTTACGGATGGCCCCGCAGCGTATGATGCTGTTAATGTTGATATTCAGAGAATTGAAATTAACAGTGATGGGCAATGGATTCCATTGAATTTTCCAAGCCCGGGAGTATACAATCTGCTTAATTTTAAAAACGGAACCGATGTGGTTTTGGGTCAGGCGGTACTTCCCGCAGGGAATGTCTCTCAAATGAGAATGGTTCTGGGGCCTAATAACACGTTGGTTGTTAATGGTGTAACCTATCCGTTACAGACTCCTTCCGCACAGCAGAGTGGTCTTAAATTTAACTGGCACCAAACGTTAGCCGCCAATGGAGCGTATACAGTATGGATAGATTTCGATGCAGGAAGATCTATTGTGACTACGGGAAATGGATCTTATATCCTGAAACCTGTCATCAGAACTTTTTCTGAGCTTACCAACGGGCAGATAAAAGGATATGTACAGCCCGCAGCGGCTGATGCGGTTGTACATGCTATTGTGGCAACTGATACCATTGCTACGGCAATACCAAATCCGGATGGATTCTTTATGTTCTCAGGTTTACCTCAGGGTACCTATACTGTTTCTTATGATGCAGATGACAGCACCGGGTATAATGATGAAAATACGAGTAACGTTTCGGTAGCGTTCGGGCAGATTACCAATTTAGGAACTAAAACATTACAACAGTAGGTTTAACCTACCTGAAAACCATTTTTAGTGGGAAGTGATGTTGTAAGCAATGTCACTTCCTGCTTATTGTCTCCATAAACTCCCAATACCAAACATTCACTAAAGAAATTGGCAATTTGCTTCTTAGGGAAGTTGACAATGGCTAAAATCTGCTTGCCGATCAGGTCTTCTTTTGTATAAAACGTGGTGATTTGTGCTGAAGACTTTTTGATGCCCAAATCTCCAAAATCAATTTCTAACTGATAAGAAGGATTTCTTGCCTTCTCAAAATCAACAGCTGAGATAATTGTTCCGGTTCTTATATCTATTTTCTCAAAATCTTCCCAGCTTATTTCTGGCTTTATCATTATGGTAATGAATTAATAAATTGTTCTACTTCTGTTTTCTGTTCCGCATATTGTTTTTGTAATTCCGAACCTTCTCCCATTCTCCTGTAATACTCCAATGCTTTATTTCCGAAAAATTTTTTATGAAAATCCGTAACATCAGGAATTTGAGGAAAAACTTTGTGGAAAAGCATTTCGTAATATGCTTGGAATTCACGTTCGTTTTTATCTTCAATCACATTTCCCGGAGCTTTTTGTCTTACATGAAGCATTTCGTGAGCCACCATATTGAGAACAAGGTTCAGATCAAAATCAAATATATTCTTAGGAATCATTACTTTCTGAGGCTGTCCTAATTCTCCTTCAGCGGTTAAAAGCATAGAATTTGGAGAAAATTCTTCCCTGAACCCAAAGCCCGCAAAATTTTCATGCTCCAGATTAAATGAACGGATTAAATATTCTGCAGCATCTATAATTTGATCATGTTCTTTGTAAGCATCAAGATGTAAATTGATTTGTTCGAAATTCATCCAATTATTGTTTTAACAAATGTATTAAAACAGATAGAAATCATAGATTAAAAAGCCAAGATTATTTCAGTACATGAAATAAAAAAATAAAAAAATCTCTCTTTTTCAAAATTCCATGCAAGATTTTCAAAGAGCCAGGATTTATATCAATGAGTACTCACAACAATAATGTATAATGTAAAGAATTAAACGAATGAAAAAATTGATAGTGCTTAAAGCTTTTATAGCTGTTTTGTTTCTAAGTCTTTTTGTAATATCCTGTGATGATGATTACGAGCCAATACCAGTAAAGCTGGAAGATGTGAACGGGAATTATAAAGGAAAGCTGATTACCACGCAAGGCGGAAATCAGAATGAGAAAATAATAAATTTTACGGCCAAAAAAGATACCATTAAATTTGCAGAATTCCCCATCAGGGAAATTGTAAAAACAGTAGTAGGGGATCCTGTGAAAACAGAAGCTGCATTGACGGCAATAGGAAAAGTGAAATATAATCTTGAATATACATCAAAGATCAATACAGCAAATAATGTAGTGGAGCTGACATTTGCACCCAAAACTCTTCAGTTCCAGATCCCGGTGGACGGAACCAATAAAAATACGGTAGTAACATTGGCGGCCAAACAAAAAGGGTTCTATGTAGGACAGGATTTTTCACTAAGATTTGGCTTGGTGGCAGAAAAAATAACAGTGGACGGATTAACGTTAGATCCTTTTGCAACAATTAAATATGACTTCCCCTATTGCATAAAAAATTAAAATAGTTAATTGATGATGCTTATAGATTGCGTTGTTAAAGACGCAATCTATTTTTCATGAAGAGATTGTCCTATAAGGAACATAAAAATAAATGGAAGAAAACAAGGAACAGATTTTAGCGAATCGCCTTCTGAAGAAAGAGGAAGCGGCCTGGAAAGAACTTTTCAGGGCTTATTCTGGTCATCTGTCCTATGTATGCTCCCGCTATATTATTGGTAAAGACGATATACATGATGTTTTACAGAATAGTTTCATAAAAATGTTCCGCTCCATAGAATCATTCGAATATAGGGGAAATGGTTCTTTGAAAGCCTGGATTACCCGTATTGTAGTCAATGAGTCGTTGAAATATATTAAGAAAAACCCAGATTTTAAATGGGTTGATGAAGAATTTGAATTTTCCGATCTCCCAAATGAAGAAGAACCTAATCTGGAAGAAATCCCGCAAAATGACATCATGAAAATGATACGGTCTCTTCCCGAAGGATATAGAACAGTTTTCAATCTGTATGTATTTGAAATGAAAAGCCATAAAGAAATTGCCGGACTTTTAGGAATTGCAGAAAATTCTTCAGCCTCACAATTTCATAGAGCTAAAGCGATGCTTGTTCAGAAAGTTAAAGAATATAAAATGTCAAAAGAAGCACAATATGAGTAATCAATGGTTAAATAACCTGCGCAGAAAAATGGAAGATCACACTGAGGATGTTCCAGATGAATGGTGGGATGACATCAGAGATGAATTATTCTGTGAAGATGAAAAAAATAAGGCTGTTTTTTTTACAGTGGGTAATAATGAGGCCGACAAAAAAGAAGAAAAACCTTCAGGATATAATGGTAGACCATTATTATATCGTATGGTGGGAATGGCTGCTGCTCTTGCCTTTTTATTCATCATTGGAAAAAGATTATTTGATAGGGCTAATGAAGAGCATCTGCCAAAAGAAATATATTCAAAACACGATTCCGGAATCAATAATTCTTCGGATATATCAACTAAGAATATAAATATTCCTGACAATAGTTTAGGAAAACAAAGCGAAGAATCCGTAACATCCGGTGAAACCCAGTCAAAAAATATTTTTGCCAAAATCTATGATAAAATAATCGGGAAATCACCAGAGGGAAGGAATTCAGACTTAGCAGAAAAAATCAATAATGAAACGATAGAAAAGCTGAAACAAAGTACACAACAAGTACAGAAAGAAAATGAAATTACTGCTGAAAATCTATTCAATACTGAAAATAGAACAGATGAGCTGTCAAAGAATGAGGTGGAAGAAGAAAATCCATTAATGAATGATAAACCCAAAATAACCAAAAGACAGTCCAAGAAATCCTGGATGCTCAACGTACTTACCGGAAGCACATCTTCCAGCTCGGCACAGCAGTTTCCGGGCTATGCAACAATGAATGGAAGCCCAATGAGTGTTGATGATGTATTTACCATTTCTGATTTTCATGAAAACCCTTTGACACAGGTTTTATTAGCGAACCAGGATGAAGAGGTAAAGGCAAAAGTAAGACATAAAGTGCCTGTAACCTTAGGCGTTTCGCTGTATTACAATATTGGAAAAAAATGGGGATTAGGAACCGGAGTGAACTATACGAAACTATCATCAGAGCTTCGTTCCGGCAGTGAATCCAATCTGATCAAAAGCGATCAATATGTTCATTATGTCGGAATTCCGGTACAGGTTAATTATAATGCGGTACAGAAAGGCAGATTTACGGGATATGTTACAGGAGGTACTCTGGTTGAAAAAGCGGTGGCTGGAAATGTCAAAACACAATACATCGTCAATGATGAAGTAAAGGAAGAAAAAACAGAAAATCTGGAAACCAAACCCACTCAAATTTCTGTAAATGGCGGATTAGGATTTCAATACAAGATCATCAACAATATAGGAATTTATGCAGAACCGGGAGTAAGTTATCATTTTAAGGATAATAGTGATCTCAATACCATTTATAAGGAAAAGCCGCTGAATTTTAATATGAAGTTCGGAATAAGGGTTTTAATTAATAATTAATGACTGAATCATAAAGAAAATCACCAACAAAAAATTGACTATGAAGACAAAATTAATTTTTTTAGCTTTTTATGCATTCATCGGAATGCTGAATATTAAAGCACAATGCTCACTTACCCCTACTATCACAAGTCCAAGATTAGGCGTCATGTTCCCCGATAAAGTCGTTTTTTGTAATACGGAGACCGAAGTGTTATCTACACAAACGTATGGAACTTATCAATGGTATAAACAGGAATGGACCTGGCAAACCCCTAATACGAATCCATGGGTGGCTATTCCGGGAGCGACATCACAAACGTTAACCATTGATGGGACGAATGACATGCTTTATTATTTTAAAGTAGTTGTTACCCTGAATGATTGTACCGCGGAAAGCCCGGCTATTATGGCAGATGGCTATGCCTATGGTCTTCCTTCTATGTTGACTACCTTAACTCCGGGAACGTATCAGCAGATTGATGCTGGAGAATATAATGTTTGTCAAGGAGCTTCCGTAACATTTGAAAATACATTTCCTGTCTTATACGGAGTTCATACATGGTATAAATGTACACCAAGTAATATTCCGCCTGTTCCGGGAGATCCGTGTATTATTAGTGGTGCTGTAGGAGATTCCTATGTGGCAACTACATCCGGAGAATATGGTTTTTATGCATGTACGGAATACTGCCCGGATCAATGTGAATTCTTAGGCTTGGGCGGATTTGTTAAGCTCAATTTTGGAAACTGGAGCTTTTGCAGTCTGGGAACAGGAGAAACAACACCTAAAGAAAATGATCTGACTTTATATCCAAACCCAACTACTCAACTTCTTTACATTGGGAAAAAAACAGATAAAGCGTATGCGGATATTTCGATAGTAGATGCTTCTGGAAGGCTTGTTTTAAAGAAAAGCAATCATCAATATACTGAAGCAATAGATGTAAGCAAGCTTACAGCTGGAAATTACTTTATCGTTTCCAAAAGTTCTGATGGGAAAATCTATAAGAACAAATTTATCAAGAAGTAATAGACTCAAGATATAAATGGATCCAAGAGAGGATTTGTTTAGTTTTTCAATAATGGTTTGATCGGCGCAAATTTATTTGCGCCGATTTTTATTTTATCCATTTTTAAATTCTGATTTATTTTGATTGAAATTTTCAAAAATAAAGGAAACGTGTGTTTATAATTTTCATCAATAATTTTTTAATGAAATTGTTTTTTCGTCGTTCCTTAAAAGTTCTCACTCATAGGTTTTTATAAAAAATATTACATTTACATAAAACACAAAATATGCTGATAAAAATTTATGGAAGCGCAATTCACGGAGTTGCCGCTCAGACGATTACTATTGAAGTTAATGTAGATACAGGTGGAGTTGGTTATCATTTAGTCGGGCTTCCTGATAATGCCATTAAAGAAAGCAGTTACAGGATTTCAGCCGCCTTGAAAAATGTCGGATACAAAATACCCGGAAAGAAGATTACTATTAATATGGCTCCTGCGGATCTCAGGAAAGAAGGATCTGCTTATGATCTGAGTATTGCTATTGGAATTTTAGCGGCATCAGATCAAATTATTGCTGAAAATATTCACCAGTATATTATCATGGGAGAATTGTCCCTGGATGGAAGCCTGCAACCTATAAAAGGAGTTTTACCTATTGCCATTCAGGCCCGGGAAGAAGGTTTTAAAGGAATTATTCTTCCTAAACAGAATACCCGTGAAGCGGCGGTAGTAAGTGATCTTGAAGTATATGGTGTGGAAAATATTAAAGAAGTGATTGAGTTTTTTAACGAGGGAAAACCTATTCCAAGAGAAATGCTGGACACTTCAAAAGAATTTCAGGAAAAGATCAGCCAGTTTCCCTTTGACTTTTCTGAAGTGAAGGGCCAGGAAACAGCCAAAAGAGCGATGGAAGTGGCAGCAGCAGGCGGACACAATATTATCTTGATCGGACCTCCAGGAAGCGGAAAAACGATGCTTGCCAAAAGAATTCCCGGTATTTTGCCTCCTCTTACCTTAAAAGAAGCTCTGGAAACTACAAAAATACATTCCGTAGCTGGGAAAATAGGAACCGAAACCTCTTTAATGACAGTAAGGCCCTTCAGGTCACCTCATCATACGATTTCTGATGTAGCACTCGTCGGTGGCGGAAGTTATCCACAACCGGGAGAAATTTCTTTAGCCCACAACGGTGTTTTATTTTTAGATGAAATGCCTGAATTTAAAAGGGCTGTGCTGGAAGTCATGAGACAACCTTTAGAAGACCGGGAAGTTACTATTTCCAGAGCGAAATTTACCGTAAATTATCCGGCGAGCTTTATGCTGGTAGCTTCTATGAACCCCAGTCCAAGCGGATTTTTTCCTGATGATCCAAACAATACGTCTTCTGCCTTTGAAATGCAGAAATATATGAATAAGCTTTCCGGACCGCTTTTAGATCGTATTGATATCCATATTGAAGTACAGAAAATAGAATTCGAACAGCTGGCAGAAAAAAGGAAAGGAGAAAAAAGTGAAGACATCAGACAAAGAGTTTTGATTGCCCGCGAGATTCAGAGAGAGCGATATAAAGATTTAAAAATCAGTTATAACGCTCAAATTGGACCCAAAGAAATTGAACGATTTTGCCAATTGGATGAGGCCTCCTTCAATCTCATCAAGTTAGCAATGGAAAAGTTAAACCTTTCCGCAAGAGCCTATGACAGGATTTTAAAAGTAGCGCGAACTGTTGCCGACCTGGAAGAGTCCGAATCTATTCTATCTCATCATGTTTCGGAAGCGATACAGTATAGAAGTCTGGACAGAGGTTTCTGGAATATGTAATCCAGAACCCTTTTTCTTAATTCCCCCTATATTTAAAGTTATCGCAAGGGCTCGATATAATTATAACTCTCTGTTTAGGGAGAAATTTCTGTTTTTCTTTGCAGGGTTAAAATATTATGTTAAATTTGATTATTGATGTTTTATTGATATTTCATTATGAATATGTATAATTCTATAAATGCTGTCATAATGTTATAATATAAATAAAATATTGAAGCGGACCGTGAATTATTCATATGCGGATTAATTCTGGTTCCGTATAACACCAAACTAAAACTAATATGAAACTCAAATTAAACAGTGCCTGTTTACTTGCACTGCACATCCTCTGTTTCCTAAAATTTCTATTTATCCGTAAGGTACAGACAGTAATCTTACGCCAAGAAAGATTGAAATCAACCAACATAACTTTTACCAACCAAAATTATTACTATGGAAAACTTAATTTCAACAACAAAACCGGTAACATTATCTCCTGAAGACAGAGATAAGCTCTTGTATGAGTTTAATAAAACGGCATGGGAATACAGACAAGAAGAAACCCTCGTGACACTCTTTCAAAAGCAGGCTGAGAATTTTCCAAATCATGTCGCTGCTGTATATCAGAATCAACTGATTACGTATCAGGAACTGGATCGGAAGAGTAATCAGTTGGCACATAACCTCATTGAAAAAGGGGTAAAGGAAGGAATGTATGTTCCTGTTTGGCTTGATCGTTCTTTGGATTGGATTGTAGCCATTCTGGGGATTATAAAAACAGGAGCCGCTTATGTTCCTATAGATCCAGCCTATCCGGTAAAACGAGTGGAGTATATCCTTTCAGATACCTCATCGGATCTTATTATTACTAATGAAACATTGGGAGAGTTATTAAAAGGAGATGTAAAGGATAAGATATACCATTTGAATCAACACCTACTGGAGAAATTTCCGGTTTTAGAACCAGAAGTAATGATACATTATGATGCACTGGCATATACTATTTATACTTCCGGGTCTACAGGTAATCCTAAAGGAGTGATGGTAACGCATAAGAGCATACAGCATCTCGTGACGTGGCATAATCATTATTTTCAGGTAGATGACTCTTCCCGTCTAACTCTGGTTGCCGGGTTGGCTTTTGATATATCGGTGTGGGAAACATGGTCTGCGTTAACTACAGGAGCCACTATTTTTATAGCTGATAATGATGAACGTACGGACGCTTCAGCATTAACGGATTTTTACCGTAAGAATGGGATTACCCATGGTTTCGCCCCTACTGTTCTGATCCCAGCTGTTGTTGAAAAGACCAGAAAATATGATGATCTGAAATTACAGTACCTTTTTACGGGAGGAGAAAAACTCAAACCGGTGCTTACCGATGGTTTAAACTATGAATTGATCGATTATTACGGCCCTACTGAATGTACGGTATATGCTACTTTTAAAAAAGTGAAGGATGTAGGGGGACGATACGTATCCTCAATTGGAAAACCTATTGCCAATGCTCAGGCATATATTTTAGGAGAACAGATGGAGTTGTTACCTGTAGGAGCAACTGGGGAACTCTATATCGGCGGGGCAATTTTGGCCAAGGGTTATCTCAATAATGAAGAGCTTACATCAGCTAAATTTATTCTTCATCCTTTCAAAGAACGAGAAAAATTATATCGCACAGGGGATCTTGCCCGTTGGTCTCCGGAAGGAGATATTGAATTCCTGGGGCGAATAGATAATCAGGTTAAGATTCGGGGGTTTCGTGTGGAACTGGGAGAAGTAGAACGGACACTCATGCGTATGGAAAGTATACACGAAGCTGTTGTCATTACAAAAGACAGTGCAGGAGGTAATAAATACCTGATTGCTTTTATTGTGTTACAACCAGGAGAAGAAAAAAACATTGCCACAGTCAGAAATCAGCTTAAAGAAGAGCTGCCCGGTTATATGATTCCTGCCCAGATCATTACTATTGATAAAATACCTTTAACAGCAAATGGGAAAACCAATGTAAACTTCCTGAAAGAACTGGCAGATAAGGAAGCGAAAGAGCTTGTGGCAGTAGAACCTCCTACTAACGAAACAGAAAGGATCATTGCAGATATCTGGGCTGCAGAGCTGGAACGTCCGGTAATCAATATTACAGATCATTTTTTTGATATCGGAGGAAACTCTCTTTTGGTGGCCATAGTAGCAACAGTTTTAGAAGAAAGATTGGATGTAAAAGTCTATATGCGTGATATCTACCAATATCCTGTGCTGCAAGATCTTGCTGAAGTACTTATAGCAAGAGCTAAAGAAGCCAGGGAAGCTTTGCCTGTAGAAGATGTTGAACCTTATGTGGAATTGCAGCAGGATGTTTATCTGAATCCCGGAACTGTATTTGCAGGCGGATTTAATCCCGGTCAGATAGAAAATCCCGGAACCATATTTTTAACAGGGGTTACAGGGTTTGTAGGCATACATTTGTTGCAGGAGCTTCTGGATACTACGGAAGCAGATATTTACTGTTTGGTAAGGGCACAAGATGAATTTCATGCCATGGATAAAATTGATCGTTGTTTTTCCCAATACCATGTTCCTCGTAAAGAAATACAAAAGCCAAGGATTATTCCGGTAATAGGAGATCTTGCATTACCGTCATTGGGACTTTCGGCTGAACAGTTCAATAAGTTGGCAAAAACAATAGATCTTATTTATCACTCAGGAAGCTCCGTAAACTTTATTGAACCTTATTCTTATATGAAAGCCCCTAATGTGGAAGGTTTACGGGAGATCATCCGGTTTGCCGGAGCAGAGAGAACCAAGTGTCTTGCTTTGCTGTCTACCATTTCTGTATACAGCTGGGGTCATGTGTTTACAGGCAAAACAGTGATGTTAGAGAGTGATGATATCTCTCAGAATCTAATGTCTGTAAGTAAGGATATAGGGTATGTAAGAAGCAAATGGGTAATGGAAGCAATCGCTGACTTAGCCGCAAAGGAAGGGTTGCCCTTAATTACTTATCGGTTAGGGTATGCGATGTGCCATAGTGAAACTGGTGCCAGTGCACCTTATCAATGGTGGTCAGGTCTGGTTAAGAACTGTGTGGAATTCAAATCATATCCAATGCTGACGGAGCTTAGAGAAGGGCTGATCACTGTTGATTATATGACCAAAGCAATGGCACATATCACAAAAAATAAAGATGCCATTGGTAAAAAGTTTAATCTGATTGCAAGACCGGAGACTAACCTTACTCTGGAAGGATTCTTTAGCCTGATTAAAAAATATTATCCATTTACTCTTGAGGGACTCCCTTATAAAGAATGGAAAGAACAGTGGGAAAATGACAGCAAAAACCGCCTCTATCCACTCACCAGCCTTTTTAAAGATAATATGCATGAGGGATTATCTACGGTAGAGCTTTATCAGAACACCTATATCTGGGACTGCTCAAACGTAATCCGTTTTCTGGAAGGATCTGGTATTGAGGAGCCGGTGTTTGATAAAAAAATGCTGGATGCCTATCTGAAATATCTTGGTCTTCTTGCTTAAGTAATTGAAATTAATAAATCCGGATAATTTGTTATCCGGATTTTTTCTAAATCCCTTTTTTCCCTTCCAGGATCATCTGGATCATTTTCCCTTTTCTGTTTTCCCTGGTCTCAGCTTTTTTGGCCTCTTCGATCCAGCGGATATATTCTTTTCTATGAGTATAGCTCATTTTATCAAATAATTCTTTTGCTTCCTGATTTTCATTGAAAACCAAGGCGATGTCATCTGCAATGTCCACAGTTCTTTCTTCTTTATCTTCAATCAGGCTTACTGAAACTTCATCTCCAAAAGTCTTTCCAAGCTGCTTCCTAACTTTCTGCGTTAAGCCCAAAATATGGCAATCCGATTTCATTTTAGCCAGACTTCCACGATATTCAATGGCATCATCAAATAAAGCTTTGATCTTTACCTGTCCTTTCTTTCCGAATAACTTCTCCGTAGAAAAGGGAAACTCTACAAAAGCGGCATTCATATTCCCGTTTTGCTTGATGATGGCTGAAAATTGGATAGCTTCAGATTTCATAAGGTCAACAATTAATTTATTTCAAAAATAAAAAAACCGTGAAATAACTTCACGGTTTTCAAAATAATATAATGAGGATTATTTTTTCTTTTTGGTTTTCTTAGGCTCTGAAGTAGTCCCTGAATTCTTAGTCTTTGTGTCAGGAGGAGTATTTTCACCTCTTACAAGTTTTAATTCATCTACTAATCTTCTTGCTCCTGCATATTTGTCAATTACCCAAAGAACGAAACGAACGTCAACATTGATCGTTTTTTGCCATTCTGGTTCGAAAACGATATCTCCGCTTAAAGCTTCGCTGTTTCCGTCGAACGCGATACCTATAAGGTTTCCGTCGCCATCAATTACCGGAGAACCAGAGTTACCACCAGTAATATCATTATTAGAAAGGAAGTTTACAGGCATATAACCTGCAGCATCTGCATACTGTCCGAAATCTTTCAGGTTGTAAAGATCAATTACTCTTTGTGGAAGATCGAATTCTTCATCACCTTTTTTGTATTTGTTTACAAGACCTGTCATATCCGTATAATAGTTGTCAGTAACCCCGTGGTAGTTTCTGTCAGTTCTTACAGGCAATCTGTCAACCGTTCCATAAGTTAATCTCATCGTAGAGTTAGCATCCGGATAGAATTTTTTCTCAGGCATTGCTTTCATTAATCCTGCTAAGAATAAACGGCTGTTTTTAGCAAAATTGTCATCTACTTTAGCATACTTTTCAGCAGATAATCTTTGATCTGTAGCTAATCCGTTAGAGGTTTTCAAAAGCGGATCAGCATCAAGCTTAAGACGGTCCGGATTTAAAATAAAATTAGTAACAGACGTTTTATTAGCAAAAATAGAGGAGAATGCTACATTAGATAAGTTTTTAGCATCTAATGCCATTAATGTAGGAGAAGCAACCTCTTTGCTTACTCTTGTTTGATAAAGATTAACCATGGAGTTTAACATTTCTCCTTCCAGCTGGGTGTTAAAGTTTTCATATACACTTTTCACAGCTGCATCCACTTTTGGCTTCATAGCAAGTCTTCCTTGTAGATCCTGCTCTGCATAAGCTCTAAGAACAGATCCTAATTGATAAGCAATGCTAAGATATTTTGAGTTTCTTGAAAGCTGGGTCATATAGTTTCTCTCAACGTTTCTGTCCGAAACCTGTTTGTAATAAGAAGAAATGGCCTCTAATACTCCGTCATATTCAAGATTTCCATTTAAAGTCCAGTCTCTGAAGATCTTTTCAATGTTTTGCTTATCGGCAATCGTTCCATTTTTAGCAACAGCATCAATAGTTCCCTGTCTGTTTTTCCAGTAGTTGGCAACAGATGCATATTGAGAAGCATAGTTAAGCTGAGTTGCTTTATCTTTATCCATATACTTCTTCATCACATCCATTGCTAATTTAGAAGCTTCTACCCAAGCCGGATAATCTTTAGCCACCATTTGTTGGATACCGTAAGAAGTCAGGTAACGGTTGGTTCTACCAGGATATCCTAAGATCATTGAAAAATCACCAGGCTTGATCCCTTTAAGAGAAACTGGTAAGAAATGCTTAGGCTTTAATGGTACGTTGCTTGGAGAATATTCCGCTGGATTTCCTGCAGCATCCGCATACACTCTGAAAACAGTAAAGTCTGCGGTATGTCTTGGCCATTCCCAGTTATCTGTATCACCACCGAATTTTCCTAATGAAGAAGGCGGAGCTCCTACTAATCTGATGTCTTTATAATCTTGGTACACAAAGTAGTAGAATTCATTTCCGTTGAAGAAATCTTTTACTACAACAGTGTATTTTCCGTTTTCAGAGTTTTCTGCCTGAATAGCTTTTGTTTCAGCATCAATCACAGCCTTTCTCTGTTCCCCGGTCATATTGTTATTGAGTTTGGAATTGATTCTTTGCGTAGCATCATCCATTCTAACTAAAAATCTTACATATAAATCTTTTGCATTGAACTCATCTTTTTGCTTCATGGCCCAGAATCCGTTCTTCAAATAATCTTTTTCCGGAGTAGAAGCAGCTGCTACAGCTCCATAACCACAGTGATGATTAGTGAAAATAAGACCTTTGTCTGAAACAATTTCTCCAGTACAGAAACCGCCAAAGCTTACAATAGCATCTTTTAGACTTGAATTGTTAACAGAGTAGATTTCTTCCGGAGTCAGATGCAAGCCTTCTTTTTGCATATCAACACCATTAAGTCTTTTGATGAGCATTAAAAGCCACATCCCTTCATCTGCTCTCATTTGAGCAAAACTCAACAAGAAAGTGAATAGTAGAAATATTCTTTTCATTTTTATAAATTAAATTTTTGTGTCGCTAATTTACTAATTTTTACGATATTCTGTTGGGAAATGGTATGAAAATGGGATAAAGACAGTTATGAAAAAAATAGTAATGCTTTTTTTACCATTGATCATGGGAGTAATGATAAGCTGTTCATCCGCACAGGTTAAAAATCCCTATATTCAAAGAGAGTGGATGTTAATTTCTTTTGAGGACTTTACTAAAGAGCAGCTCATTAAAAATAAAGCAGGAATCAATCTCACCGCAGAAAAAAAAGAAGGTAAGATCCGTGGCGGAGCGTTTATGGGATGTAATAAAATATTTTTTACTTCGGAATTTAAAAGCAATGGGAAAGTGAAAATTTCCGGAGTGGGGAGTACGATGATGGCATGTCAGAACATGGCTTTGGAGACAGCATTTGCTAAAAGTTTTGATAAAATGACAACATATTCAGTAGAAGGACATTTCCTCACGTTATCTGATGAAAAAGGAAAAGTGATGAAATTTGTGGCTGCTGATTGGGACTAATGATCTGTACAAAATAAAAAGTCCGCAATCTGCGGACTTTTCTCCCATTGAATCAGTTATTAGTTTTTAGGTATTGTTTTTTTAATTTCTTCTAATGTTGCGGTATTGGGAAGCCCTACTACATTGTTGTTTGTGTTCCTAGAATCAATAGATGTTTTACGTGTTTTTTGCCTGTTGGGAATTGTTGATAACATCTCTTCAAAACTGGCAGTGTTAGGTAATAGCTTTCCACCGGTATTGTTTGCATTTACAGGCTGGGTTTTATTTTCCTGGGTATTTACTTTAAGACCTTGCTCTGAGACCAAAGTATTAGGAGCTTGCTTTAGAGGAGCATTTTCTTCAAGGCTTTTCGTTAACTGTAGTTGGCGTTCTTTGGCCTGTTTTACAATTTGTTCCTGATCTTCAATCTGCCCGGTGGAGGTTCTCTCTTGAGCATAAATGTTTAGGCTTAGTGCCAGAAAGGGGATGATATATAATGATTTCATGGTATTTTATTTAATGTTTACTAAAACTTTTATTTTTCCGGTTTCATTTTGATCATAATCCTGAAGTGCCTTGCCGATTACTTGCCCTACTTTTACCTTTTTCAGGTCAGCTTTCATAGCAACACCTGGTTTTGATGAGGTCACCAGCATATCTCCTCTCCTAATCTTACCACCTTCCAGGCATACTTTAGTAGGAATCACCCCGATAACTCCCATAGGAACTTTATCGGAGATGTCTGCATCTATATGCTCTTCGGTAAGTAATACTCCTGGCTTGGTTGCATAAACTCCGGCTACAAGAGTAGAGTAAGGTTTTGAAGATTTTTCTACGGTTCTGTCTGAATCCGTTGAAATGACCAGAATATCTCCTGTTTCATATTCAGAAATAGTTCCTTCCACATCAAAGGCCTCTGCTACGTCTGCACCACTGTTCTGGGTTCCGTCATTAAAAAATCCTTTTCCCGCAGAATTGATACGCGCCACATTTACAGTTCCGGGGTTTCCGGATTTAAATACCGCTATTGATCCTGTGCTGTGGGTCTCTACGGTAAGGGGAGGGTTGGTGTTAGCGGTATTATAATTAACAAACCTGGCAGCACGTCCGTTACCAAAATTAGGAACCCATGCATAAATGGCGTTTCCTGTTCCGTCGGCTGTAGTTTCTACACCATCTCCGGTGTTCGAGGCATTGGCGGTAATACCATTTCCGTTTCCGTCTGCAATGGCGATCAAGGCAGGTCCGTTTCCTGCCGGATTACTGGCGTGGAATAATCCTGCATAGCCCCCGGTTCCGGAAGATACCCCATAAATACCCGCTGTTCCGAAATTAGCAAACTGAGAATTGACTTCTCCTCTTACGGCTGGAGAAGTTCCTGTAACTCTATCCACTTTGAAATTTCCGGCAATACCATTTCCAACGGTAGTTACCGTAATTACGTCACTCGTATTCGAGGTGTTGAAAATATTAAATCTTCCTGCGCGGCCCGTAGCAAACGAGGGTACCCATGCATAAAGAGCATTACCTGCGCCATCAATATTGGTCTCTACACCATTTCCGTCTTTGCTCGCATTGGCGGTAATGGCATTTCCGTTACCATCTGTTATGGCAACTAATGCTGGACCGTTTCCTGAAACGTTTGAAGCGTGGAAAAGTCCCGCAAAACCTCCGGTTCCAGATGAAATACCAAAAATACCGGCAGCCCCAAAGTTTCCGAAAATGGTTTTGACTTCACCTCTTACGGCGGCAGCCACACTGTTCGTGTTATTCACCAAGAAAGATGCGGCATTACCCTGTGTATTATCAGGGATATTTCCGTTTCCGTTGGTTTCTACTTCAAAAGTATTTTTAAGGTTGGTGGTATTAAAGTTTTCAAAGCGTCCTGCACGTCCTGTACTGCTGTTGAGCCCGATTTGTCCTAAAACACCTATTCCGGTTCCGGTGGTATTGGTGGCAACAAAACCTCTTACTCCATATCCGCCGCCATCATTTCTACCCACTACAGCTCCTGCAATATCACTGGTAGTTCGTCCTACCACAGCTTCTCCATTTCCATTGTTGTCTCCTACAACCCCGGCTGAAGTTTGAGCGCTTGTAATCCCATGGATCCCAAATCCTGCTCCTGTTGAACTTCGTACACCGGCGCCGTTTCCTGTGGTGGTAACATTCACTACTGTTCCATTTCCTACAGAATTGGCGACAATGACATTATTGTTATTGGCATTATTGTAAATTGAAAAATTGGCCGGAATACCATTATTACTGGTGGCATTTAGACCTGTTCCTGTATTGCTGTTTGCATAAACACCATATCCATTGGCACTCGCATTTCCATACACCCCTAATCCATCAGGAGTCACTCCATAGACACCCCATCCGCTTCCTGCCTGGCTTCCGTATACACCTACACCTAAACCTCCTGTACCATTATTGATTCCTCGAAGTCCTGAAGAAAAACCTCCGGGGCTTGCGCTATTGACGATACCCCTGATGGCTGCTATGTTCGAAGTAGTAGTCATATTAACACCTTCCAAGGAAGTGCCATCACCATTATTGATAAGTGAAAAGAGAGAAGATGCATTGTTTAGAGTATTGGTATAGGGAAGAGTGAATCCACCGCCTCCACCACCTGCTGATTTAGCATACATGGCATAAGGAACACTAAGCAATTGGCTGGTTCCTGCAATAATATAATTGGTTCCTCCCGCAGGGTCGGTCTCTGTTTTTAAATAGTAACTTCCTGTAGTCCAGTCAATCGTGTTGAATGTACCTGTAAGTACTGTTCCTGAGCCTATTTCCAAGCTTACAAGGCCATTGGCATTGGTATTTCCAGTAAGTCTTTCGGAATATACTGCCGCTCCGGCAGGAGAACCCTGTAAAATGCTGACTTTTACTGCGACACTCTGATTAGGCACTAGTTGTCCCGAATTATTTCGGATCACAGCCTGATAACTCATTTTTTCAGGAACCTGAGCTGAAGCCAGAAAGACACCAAGCACAATCCCTATCGTAAATAAAAATTTTTTCATGGTCGTTTATTTTTTTATGATTTTAAATATTTTGATGTCCCTGCCTTCCTGTCTTATTTTAATGATATACATTGCGGAAGGAAGATCAGAAAAATTGAGTTCGGATTTTGATTGGGAAATCTTATCCTTTTTAATCAGTTTCCCTTGAGCATCGAATAATTGATAGGAGGAATCCCTATAATCATTGGAGGTGAAATCTAAATAAAGGAAATCCTTAAAAGGATTTGGGTAAAGCAGAATGCCATTTTCTTTATTGCTGCCGGATTCGTTGGTTGAGAGAGCTGTAACTTCGAAAGCTGTTTGAACTCCCTCCATTACTTCGGCATTGCTTCCTTTATGGAGATAGGCGATCTGTCCTATACTATAGGAGCTTGAGCCGACTCCTGTGGCATTACCTCCGGATGCTAAAACCGCCATTTGTGATTTTAGAAGTCCTGAAGTTGCTAAAAGCCAAAGAAAAATAAGGGGGGTAAATTTAATTTTCATATTAGGTTTTATTTTTATGGTTATTAATAGTATTATAAGTTATTTAGGGACACTAAATTACCACATAATAAAACCGGATATTTTTAAAATAGATAAACGACAGAAATAATCGACCAACGACCGTCGATAAGAAATCGGCTTAAGGGTCAAAAAAAGAAAGATTGCTCTTGTAAGCCCTTCCTATAGGGAGTTTAATGTGTTCCACGAGCTCTACTTCGTGGTTGTTTTTACTTCTGATCAGATGTCGGGGGACGGCATAACTCCGGTGAATCCGTACAAAAGAATCAAAGCAGCTTTTATGGAGAATATTTCCAAGAGAATCCAGGATGCAATGCTTTTTTTCCTGAGTTATGATTCGGGTGTAATCTTTTAATGCTTCCAGATAAAGAATATCTGTGATCTTTACCTGGTAAATATTGCCCCCCTCCTTTATTTTAATACAGTTTTCACCGATTAAGGCATCAAAACAATCGCATTTTTCCTTTGTTTCAAAAAAATCAAAAAGCCTTTGCATAGAATGATGAAATCGATCTGTTTTTAAGGGTTTTGGAATGAAATCTAAAGTGTCGAGCTCAAACGTTTCTATCGCATACTCAGGATGGGAGCTTACAAAAATACAGGCGGGAATTTTATGAGCAAGCTTTCTGAATTCAATCCCGCTCATGCCAGGTAAATCGATATCAAGAAATAAAAGATCTATGGGCAGATCAAGATAGGGTATGGCTTTTTCTGCTGAATTGAAGGTTGCAACAATTTCAATATTCTCATATTGATTAACGTGGTGGTGAAGAACCAGTCTGTCCAGTTCATCATCATCAATAATCATGCATCTTATATTGGTAATCATGATACGCTGGAGTATTAGTTTTTATATAATTTTCAATAATAACGAATTAAAATTGAAAACAAGCACTATAAAGATAATAAAATTCTATAAATCAGCACTATGAAGAGATTAAGATTATATCAACTAAATGTTAATGACGGACTTTTTTTTGTTTTTTATATTTAAAAATATTACCTTGTAAATCTCATAAACATAGAAGAAACTTAATGTTAGAAAAGAAGGAACATCAATATGAAAAAGCGGTTTTGGTAGGATTAGTCACCAAAGACCAGGATGAGGACAAGCTGAAAGAATACATGGATGAGTTGGAATTTTTAGCTTACACTGCGGGAGCTACGGTAGAAAGAAGATTTACCCAAAAGTTATCGCAGCCGGATTCCAGAACGTTTGTAGGAAGTGGAAAGGCAGAAGAAATCAGAGATTATGTAAAAGAAAATGAAATAGGGACCGTGATTTTTGATGATGAACTTTCTCCATCACAACTTAAAAACTTAGAAAGAGAACTTGAAGTTAAAATCTTAGACAGAACCAATCTCATTCTTGATATTTTCGCCCAAAGAGCGCAAACTTCGTATGCAAGAACGCAGGTAGAGCTTGCACAATATGAATATCTTTTACCACGTCTGACAAGGATGTGGACTCACTTGGAACGTCAGAGAGGGGGAATCGGAATGAGAGGACCGGGGGAAACGGAAATTGAAACCGACCGTCGTATCATCCGTGACAGGATTTCCTTATTGAAGGATAAGCTTAAAACAATAGATAAGCAAATGGCCACTCAAAGAAATAACAGAGGAAAAATGGTACGTGTTGCTTTGGTTGGGTACACCAATGTTGGAAAGTCCACTTTGATGAATGCACTTTCAAAATCTGAAGTTTTTGCTGAAAATAAATTATTTGCGACCCTTGATACAACGGTGAGAAAGGTGGTGATTGGAAATTTGCCATTTCTGCTAACAGATACAGTAGGATTCATCAGAAAATTACCTACCCAGCTCGTGGAATCATTCAAATCTACATTAGATGAGGTAAGGGAAGCTGATTTACTGATCCATGTGGTAGATATTTCGCATGAAAGTTTTGAGGATCATATTGCTTCGGTCAATCAGATTTTACAGGAAATTGATGCTCATAGAAAACCGATGGTCATGATTTTCAATAAAATCGATGATTTCAGTTATGAGAAAAAAGATGAGGATGATCTCACTCCTGCTACGAGAAAGAATATTTCTTTAGACGAATGGAAGAAGACCTGGATGGCAAAATCAAAATACCCGACTGTTTTCATTTCAGCCTTAACAAAAGAAAACTTCCCGGAAATGAAAAGACTGATCTACGATGAGGTGATGAATATTCATATTTCGAGATTCCCGTACAACGATTTTCTTTTTGAATATTTCGACAACGACGAAGAAGAAAACAACGATTAATGAAAAACTACCTTTTCCTTTTATTGCTTCTATTTTCGGTTTTTGGGTTCAGCCAGAAATCCAGATTGGATTTTAAAAGCATTGAGAAAAATCTTAAAAGTACACAGTCTCCCTACAATTATGATAAACTGATTTTCAAATATAAAGGGTATCCAAAATCTTTAGATAGCATTGAAGCGCAGCATCTTTACTATGGAAGGAATTTTAAAGACAATAAGGTTTCTACTTCGGACGATGACTTCAAAAGCCTGGCGGAAGCATTTAAGGCTAAGAATTTTGAAGATTGCATCAAACAAGGGAAAGTTTTATATGATAAAGATCCTACGAATCTGGATGTGTTGCTTATTTTGCTTAGGGCATATGATGATAAGAAAGATGCAAGCAACTTCAGTCATCATTTAAGCCAGCTCCGATTGCTGACGGATGCCATAAAATCCTCCGGGGACGGGAAATCTGAGAAAACGGCCTATCAAGTCAACTCTGTAGGGGATGAATATATTTTGCTCAATATGCTGAATATAGGGCAGGATTACACAAGAGGATCAAAGCCTGCGAAAGACGGAATGTTCGATATTTGGGAAAAAGGGAGCAACACCATTTACATCAAAGTTCTTTATCTGGACTTTTAATTTAAAAATATAAAAACAGCTTAGTGGAATTATATTATTCATTTTCAGCTTTAATCGTCTTAGCATCCATATTTGCCTATCTTAATTACAGATTTCTTAAACTTCCGAGTACTATCGGGATCATGGTGATTGCTATTGTGGTTTCCATTTTTTTAGTTTCATTTGGGGAAACTGTTCTGCCGAGAACTTTCGGACACCTTAATAAGTTGATGGGAAGCATTGATTTTACGGAGGTTCTGATGGGGGCAATGCTTAATTTTCTATTATTTGCGGGTGGAATTCATATTAATATTGATGATTTAAAGGAACAGTTTTGGCCTGTTGTCATATTTTCTACGGCAGGGGTTGTAATATCTACCTTTGTGGTGGCCTTCGGTGTGTATTATCTATTGCCATTGGTAGGACTTCAGTTGCCTTTCATTTATTGCATGGTTTTTGGGGCTTTAATTTCGCCCACGGATCCTGTTGCCGTATTAAGTATTTTAAAGCAAGCCAATGTTTCTAAAGCTTTAGAAACAAAAGTAGCGGGAGAATCCCTTTTCAATGATGGTATGGCTGTAGTGGTTTTCACTGTGGTAATGCAGTTGGCGATAGGAAATGAGGTGGATTTGGGAGTAGAAAGCATTATCATACTCTTAATGAAAGAAGCCGGGGGCGGACTGCTTTTAGGTGTTGTCTTAGGGTGGGTTACTTCCAGATTAATGCGGGAAGTGGATGATTATATTATTTCAGTGCTGGTAACATTGTCTGTGGTAATGGGTGGCTATCTTATTGCAAGACAAATGCATATTTCCGGACCTTTAACGATGGTTGCGGCAGGACTGTTCATGGGGAATTTTAATGTGAAGTTTAAAATGAAATCTGTGACACAGGATTACCTTATCAAGTTCTGGGAATTGATTGATGAGATCCTGAATGCAGTATTGTTTTTATTCATAGGATTTGAGCTTTTAATGATTAAAGATTTAAGACACTTTATGATCCCGGGACTGGTTGCTATTGTAGTAGTTTTATTGGCAAGATTTATTTCTATTTGGGGACCTACGAAGTTCATGTCTTTTAAAACAAGATTCAGTCCGCAAACAATGAAAGTTTTGGTTTGGGGTGGAATAAGAGGAGGGGTTTCCATTGCTTTGGCAATGTCTATACCTAAAAGTGAATACAGTACGGTTATTTTAAGTATTACTTATTGTGTGGTTGTGTTTTCCATTATTGTTCAGGGGCTTACTATTGCAAAGGTGGCTAATCCGAATAAAATTGCCAAAGAAGAGCAGGAACAGGAGAGTATTGCTTTAGATGATGTTAAATAATGTGTTAATAACCAGATGACTAATATTGTAAAAGAAGTACAGGAAGCATTGGCCGTTTTATCCATTCCCGAAAAAGCTGAATTTTTCCCAAGATTCTTTAAAACAGGAAAAGGAGAATACGGAGAAGGAGATTTGTTTCTTGGTGTAACAGTTCCTGATCAACGTTCTGTTGCGAAAGAATATTATTCAAAAATTTCTTTAGAAGATTTAGGCATACTGCTTTCTTCAGTTTATCATGAACATAGATTAACGGCTTTATTTATGCTGGTTTCTAAATTCGAAAAGACAAAAGATCCTGCCATAAAAAAAGAAATCATAGATTTTTATTTAAATCATTTGAAGTACATTAACAATTGGGATCTGGTGGATTCCAGCTGTTATAAAATTCTAGGCCGATACGCCTTTGAAAATCGGAAAGAAGACCTGTTGAGAAAGTTATCTGCTTCTGAAGAGATGTGGCATAAAAGAATAGCGGTAGTGGGAACCATGCATTATATTAAAAAAGGATCTTACGAGTTGACGAAAGAATTTGTGACAAACAATTTGAAACATTCCCACGATCTCATGCATAAAGCCAATGGATGGCTGTTGCGGGAAATGGGGAATAAGAACGAAAAGGAATTGATCGATTATCTTAATATTCATTACAAAGAAATGCCAAGAACATGCCTCAGATATGCTATTGAAAAGCTTGATGAAGATGTAAGGCAGGACTATTTAAAAGGCAGAATATAATGGATTGTTTCTTTTGGAAAACATGCACTCATTACTTTTTACATTTAATTTTTCCGGGTTTTATTGCACTTGTTTTTTACCGTGAAAATTGGAAGAAAGTATACTTCATTTTATTGGCAACCATGTTAGTGGATCTAGATCATTTGTTCGCTAATCCTGTATTTGATCCTTCTAGAAACAGTATAGGTTTTCATATTTTGCATTCCTACTATGCTATTGCGGTGTATTTTTTGATGTTGTTATTTAAAGGAAATATCAGAATTATTGCCATCGGATTATTGTTTCACATGTTGACAGATTTTCAGGATTATTACTTCTGGTGTCATTAAAAATTGATTAATTTTTTCTTTTAATATTTCAAATTCAATAGATTTTTTGTATTTTGTAGACGCTTTATGAGATTAAAGGAACTTTTACATTATACGTATATTATCCCTGTTCTGGCAGTATTATATTACTTTTCAGGATGGATGGGAGGTGGAGTCTTGTATGATATCATTGCCGGGCTTTTGCTTACCGGAAGTGTATTATCGGCAGTACATCATGCTGAAGTAGTGGCTCATAAAGTTGGAGAACCTTTCGGAACAATTATTCTGGCTCTCTGTATTACGATTATTGAAGTAGCATTGATTATTTCTTTAATGGTTGCAGGAGGGGATCAGGCCATCACATTGGCCAGAGATACGGTTTTCGCTGCTGTCATGCTTATTCTTAATGGAATTTTAGGAATATGTATTCTGGTAGGTGGTGTAAAGTATTACGAACAATTCTTCGCCAGAACCTCAGCAACAACTTATCTGGTCAGTATTGTCTCTATACTGGTTCTGACTTTGGTCTTACCGAATTTTACCTCCAGTGTGAACGGGCCGTTTTATAATGAAGCCCAGCTAACCTTTGTATCCATTGCCTGTCTTGTCATTTATGGGATATTTTTAATGGTTCAGACCGTAAGGCACAGAAATTACTTTACTATACCGGAAGAACATCCGGAAGAGCTTTATATTCCTTCCTTTGCGAAAACGTTGATTAGTTTTGTATTTTTGGTGATTTGTTTAGGAATTGTCGTTCTGATGGCAAAAGGACTGTCTACTACCATTGAAAATATGGTTCAGAGTTTTGGGGCGCCAAAATCCTTGGTTGGGGTTATCATTGCAGCAGTAGTATTGCTTCCGGAAGGAGTTGCGGCGATCAGAGCAGCACGAAATAATCAGATACAGTCCAGTTTGAATTTGGCTTTGGGCTCTGCCTTAGCAAGTATCGGACTTACTATTCCGGCCGTTTCGATGGTTTGTATAGCGTATGACATTCCTCTCGTGTTGGGATTGGATAAAAAAGATATTATTTTGCTTTCCTTATCTGTATTTATTGTGATGTTATCTTTAAGCAGAGGAAAGACCAACATTCTTTACGGAACCGTTCTTTTAGTTAATTTGGCGACCTATATTTTTACGGTCATTGTTCCTTAAAGCTTTCTTGCCATTTCCATTTTGTAGGCCATTAGTTTGGCAATATTTTCAGCTTTATAGATCGCCATATCAGCATTTTCACCCACAAAGTTTTCATCAATCGTTTTTTTCCAAAGCTCAATCCATCTATCAAAATGTTTCACCTCCATCGCTTCCATTTCATTGATCGGGAAATGAACCGCCATAGGATTGCCTTTGTAAGTCATTTGTCCGAAAAGAATAGATTCCCAGAACGAATACATTTTAGGAAGATGATTGGCCCAGTTCACCTTAGCAACATCATTGAAGAAGAAGCCAATGGTTTCATCCTTAGTTACTTTATCATAAAATGAATTGACAAGAAGCTCAATATCTTCTCTTGATTCCAGCTTTTTCATAGTATCAAAGTTACTCCAAAATCAATTTATAAATTCAATGGCAGAGTTGATAAATTTCATGAAAACAATATTTTATCTTTGCATGTTGGTTATGCTGTAGTAAAATCGTAAAACTGCAAAATCGTAAATGTATAAGAGAATAAATTTGAAAATCTGTACAATTTGTGAGAGTAGCCAATTAAAACAAAAATGAGATAACATGGCAAAAGGATTCAAACAAAAAATTCGCCAGAAAAATACAGAAAACAGTGGTTTCGGGAGTAATGCACCTTCCGGAAGATTTATTAATAAAGATGGACTTCCGAATGTTAAAAGACGGGGAGTCAATGTTTTCAACAGATTAAGTTGGTACCATACCATGCTCAATTTGTCGTCTTTCCGTTTCCTTTCTTATCTGGTGATTGCTTATATATTGATTAATCTTGGATTTGCATTCATTTATTACCTGATCGGGGTGGAGCACCTTACGGGAATTGATAAAAGTGATCCGTTAAATGAGTTTATCGATGTGTTTTTCTTCAGTTCACAGACTTTCACAACAGTTGGCTATGGAAGAATAGCTCCGGTTGGATTTATGGCGAGCTTAGTTGCCACTTTCGAAGCATTTTTGGGATTACTTACCTTTGCCATTGCAACAGGTCTTTTTTATGGAAGATTTTCAAGGCCAAGAGCTTATTTAAGATTTTCTGAGAATATGGTTCTTGCACCTTTTCGGGGTTCAACAGCATTAATGTTCAGGCTGGCTCCTTACAAAAACAATGCACTAACAGATGCAAACGTCATTGTTTCGGCAGCCATTGAAGTCATTGAGAATGGTACTCCGAAAAGCAATTTTTACCGTTTGGAAACCCAGATGAACAAGATTAATACTTTGGCATTGAACTGGACGGTTGTTCATAAAATTGATGAAAATTCACCATTCTATGGATTTACGGAAGAAGATTTTAAAAATACGGATATTGAAATTATTGTTCAATTAAGGGCATTTGATGAAGTATTCTCTAATACTGTGGTACAGAGAACATCTTATACCTCCAATGAAATTGTTTACGGAGCCAAATTTACTCCTATGTATTATCCGAGTAAAGATAACCTCACAACCATTCTGAACCTGGATAAAATCAATGAATATCAAAAAGCGGAACTCCCCATTGCTGAGGAGGTGGAATCATAATGGATCTGGAATTTTACAAAAAGCAGGCTTTACAAAAGCAGAAGGAACATAAGAAATTTTTGGAGGGATTGAAGAAAAAGCCACCCAAAAACCTGGATTATGTAGTGCAGGAAACTCATGATGAAGTGTTTGAAAAAATAGATTGTCTGCAGTGTGCCAACTGTTGTAAAACAACAGGACCTTTGTACACGGAAAAAGATATTGAAAGGATTTCCAAACATCTCCGTATGAGGCCGGCAGACTTTGAGTCCAAATTTTTGAGGGTGGATGAAGATAATGATAAGGTGCTGCAAAACCTCCCTTGTTTTTTCCTGAATGAGGACAATACCTGCTCTATCTATGAAGTAAGGCCAAAAGCCTGCAGAGAATATCCGCATACCGACCGCAAAAAGATCTACCAGATTAATAACCTGATGATAAAAAATACACTGATTTGTCCCGCTGCATTTGAATTCGTGGAAAGAATTATGAAAAATTTAGGAAAATAAGATATAATCCCAATTCGTCTTAAAGAATTATAAAGTACGTTAAATAAGCCACTTAGACATAATTTAATAAAAAGAGTGTCGTTTAAGAAATATTAAACAACCATTTAAAATATTAGTTATGAAAAAGTTAGTTTTAACAGCGGCATTCTCATTAGTCGGAGTAATTGCTGTATCGGCGCAACAAACCACAACGCCACAAAAACCGGCAGAAAACACCAATAACCAGACTACTCAAACACAGCAAACGACACAGGCAAAAACAGATTGGAGCACTACTTCAAACACCAATACTGGCGCCCAGAATCAAAATACAACTGCTACCGCAACAGTAGATGCTTCGGCTGCTACAGCTGCCGCTACTGATGCTACAGTAAGTGCAAGTACAGATACAAGCCTTGAAGCCACCAAACCTTCAGAGGCTACTAAAGAAGAAAAGAAATCTAAGAAGAAAAAGTCGAAGTAGTAGAAATTTCAAAGTAGAAATGAGGGTCCTGAAATATTTATTTCAGGATTTTTTATTAATTTCCTTTATTCTGAAACTGACGATTTTTTTAATCAATGTTGTAGGAAGCTCTTCCTGGATAGGAAACTGAACAGCTCCTTTTGAAAATTTATATTTCAGCGCTTTAAAATCATTTTCAAAATTTTTAATTCCTTCTGCTCCGGGATAAAAACCAATGTGTTTCTTATACCCGGAAAAATACACTAAAGGCTTACCTTTATATTTAAAAGCAGGCATTTGGTAACCAATATATTCTTCTATACCGGGAGTTTGGGAAAGGATGGCCTTTCGTAATTCTTCCAGCTTTTCCTGAACTTCTTCCGGAAATAACAGCAGGTATTCATTAATGTTTTGAAAAGAATTTTCCATGTCATAAAAATAAAAAAAGCATTGAATTATTCAATGCTTTCTCCTTTCACTTTTTACTTTTTTCCCATTTTCCCGGGAACAGGCTATAAGAAAAAAGGTCGGGAATTTACCCAACCTTTATATGTTTTATACAACTCCCTGAGCTAACATTGCTTCTGCAACTTTCACGAAACCGGCGATGTTGGCACCTTTTACGTAGTTTACATAGCCGTTTTCTTCTTTTCCGTAGTCTCTGCAAGCTTTGTGAATCCCGATCATGATCTCTTTCAATCTTGCATCTACTTCTTCAGAAGTCCAGTTCAGACGGATTGAGTTTTGAGTCATTTCTAATCCTGAAGTAGCAACACCACCAGCGTTAGAAGCTTTCCCTGGAGAGAATAATACTTTGCTGTCTAAGAAGTAGTTGATGGCATCTAATGTTGAAGGCATGTTGGCAGCTTCAGTTACACAAACACATCCGTTTTCAACTAATTTTTTAGCATCTTCCAGATCCAATTCGTTTTGAGTTGCAGAAGGGATAGCCACATCACACTTCACTTCCCAAGGACGTTTTCCAGCATGGAATTCAGCAGAAGGGTATTTTTTAGCATAATCTTCAGCTCTGTTGTTACCAGAAGATCTAAGCTCTAATAAATAATCGATTTTTTCTCCATCGATACCGTCTTTATCATAGATGTATCCGTCCGGACCGGAAATTGTTACTACTTTTCCACCCAATTCAGATACTTTTTTGATCACTCCCCAAGCTACGTTTCCAAAACCTGAAACAGTCACCACTTTATCTTTAAAGTCTTGTCCGATCGTTTTAAGCATTTGCTCAGCGAAGTAAACCACACCATATCCTGTAGCTTCAGGACGGATCAATGAACCTCCGTAAGCAAGTCCTTTTCCTGTAAGAACTCCGGTGAACTCGTTTCTGATCTTCTTGTATTGTCCGAATAAATATCCGATCTCTCTTGCTCCTACACCGATGTCTCCCGCAGGAACGTCAGTTTCAGGACCAATATGCTTGCATAATTCTGTCATGAAAGCCTGGCAGAAACGCATTACTTCCATATCAGATTTACCTTGCGGATCAAAGTCAGAACCTCCTTTACCACCACCCATTGGAAGAGTAGTTAAAGAGTTTTTAAATACCTGCTCGAAAGCTAAGAATTTAAGGACAGATAAGTTTACGGTAGGATGGAAACGGATACCGCCTTTATAAGGTCCGATAGCAGAGTTCATTTGAATTCTGAAACCTCTGTTTACCTGGATTTCTCCTTTGTCATCAACCCATGGAACTCTGAATATAATGATTCTTTCCGCTTCAGCCATTCTTTCAAGAAGCTTCATTCCGTTATATTCTTTTTTGGTAGCAATGAACGGAATTACAGTTACAGCAACTTCTTTTACGGCTTGTAAAAATTCCGGTTCGTTAGGATTTTTTGCTTCAATCTTTGCAATAAACTCCTGAATTTTCTGCTCAATATTATATTGTTCCATATATTAAGGTTGAATATTATTGCCAACAAATTTAATTTTTTTTTCAAGATTCACAACACCTTAAAAACGAATTGTTGAAAATTTAATAATATAATTACTTAATATTGTTAAATTGATAATTAAGGGTTAAACGTTGTTAAAAATTAAATGTTATCTGTGAAATAATGCAATATTAAGAAATAGTTAAATTTCAAATTGCTATAAATTGCCTCCCGGAAAATGATTTCACTTTCCCCAAAAGCTCTAATTCTAAAATTATAGGTAAAATTTTGTGAGAAGCAAGGTCTATTTTTCCGGATAAATCATCTAAAGAAATTTTAGGATTATCTGTGATGGCTTGATGTATTATTTTCTGATTTTCAGTTAATTGTATGGTTGTTTCTGCAGTTGGAAATAATTCTTCCATTTTCTCTCTTGGCTGATTAAAACCGAGGGTTTCAATAAGCTCTTTTACAGTTGAAATTGCCGTTGCCTTGTTCTGAAAAATCAGTTTATTACAGCCTTGGCTGTAAGCATCCGTAATTTTTCCCGGGAGGGCAAAAACATCCCTGTTGTAATTATTGGCAAAAGTGGCTGTGCTTATGGAGCCTCCTCCGAATCCGGTTTCCACCACAATGGTAGCAGGAGAAATTCCTGCAATAATTCTGTTTCGTTGTATAAAATTTTCCCTATCCGGTTTCCGGGATGTATTGAATTCTGTAAGCAAGGCACCACCTTCTTCCAATATCTTTTCAGACAATTTTTTATGTTTCGAAGGATACAATGTATGAAAACCATGTGCTAAAACAGCAACTGTGGGAATATGATAATGGATAGATTGTTCATGCACTTCTTTATCCACACCTAATGCCAGTCCGCTTACAGAAATATAGTCGCAATTCCTCGATTCTTTAAAAAAGGATGCTATGAATTGTTTACCATAGGAAGTAATATTTCTTGTTCCTACAATGCTTATTGTTTTTACGGAATTGCTGAAATTGCCTTTTTGATATAGAATAGCAGGAGCATCATCACATTCATTCAATAGGTTAGGGAGTTCATTGTAATGTCTTAGTTGAATGCGGATGTTATTCTTTTCACAGAATTCAAGCTCTTTTTCTGCAAACTTCAGATATTCCGGATTGCCGATATCAGAAACGACTTTTCGGCCTATTCCTTCAGTTTTGCTATACTCTTTTTTAGCTTTTTCCCAAGCCTCTTTTGCGCTTCCGAAGGTTTTGATTAATTTAAAGAAGTTGATATCACCAATTAAGTTACATTCGCGTAAAGCGATTGCATAAAGATGTTCTTCTGAGATCATTTGTGTTGTTTTCTCAAAAGTAGTGAAATTACTTCTACCTTTTCCTAAGCTCTTCTAAATGATCCCAGATTTCATCTCTTTTTTTATAGGGGAGTTCCAGGAAGTCTTCGGGGTGTTTTTCTTTGTATTCCTGCCAAAGTTTATCATCTTTTTCGCTGTAATAATTAGGAAATTCCCAAATATATTTTTTCTTTCTTTCCCCCACATTTTTAAAAACGAAGGCAATAATACTTCCCACGACAGCACCGGAAAGATGGGCCTGCCACGAAATTTTGCTGGGCTCACTCAGATTATAGAACAATTCTTCCGGAAACATTCCCCAAACCAAACTTCCGTAGTATAAAACTACAAGCAGAGAAATCGTGAGAAGCTTCATATTCCATTTGAAAATTCCGCTGAAAAAAAGGAAAAAAGCGAGAACATAAACGACACCACTTGCTCCAATAGTGCAGGTATACAAATATTCACCTGTAAGAATGTCAATAGGAGGTAGAAGCCATACTAGTAGCCCTGTTGCTAACCATCCGATAATGAAAACCTTATTGGCGACCAAGGGATAGAATTGATATAAAAGAAACATCAATACGGCAATAGGTATAGAATTACTTATGATATGATCTATATTTCCGTGAAGTAGAGGAGACGTAATTACTCCTAATAAACCTTCCGGCAATAAAGGAATAATGGCTCCGAAGCAGCTATCGAAAAAGCCGTGCATTTGTAAAAAGTAACCGAACCACATTGCAGCAAGCATTAGCAATGGGTTGATGACAGCTCTTTTTGATATTACATTTTTCAGCATAGGATATTCATGTCAAATGAAAAGCCAATGATAAATTTCGGAAAAATTGGCGATGTTTCGTATCATTTGGTTGGTTTTAAGACAAAAGGTTATGATTTTAAGCAACTTTTAATTTTAAAGTAAAATATTTTGTCATTTAATTTGCTTTTAATGAGATCTTTTTTGAGAATCTGCTTGGTTAAAGTATTCATTCCATAGTGAATTGTGTGAGAAAAAAAATTATATTTTTATTTTTGCACTGAAAATCTTTAGATATGAAAAAACTTTTATTCATCGTTTCTATTTCGTTGGGAATGAGTGTAACTGCACAGGAAACAAAAACGGATGCGGCAGTTGTAGATACTACAAAAGCATGGTCTATTCAAGGGCAAAATACATTAATGCTGAATCAGGCAGCCTTCTCCAATTGGGTGGGAGGCGGAGCCAACAATGTAGGATGGCTTGCCGGCGTTAACTATAACCTTACGTATGAAAAAGGGAAGGATCTTTGGGAAAACATTATTGTTCTTGGATATGGGCAAAACAATACAAAAGGAGTAGGAACAAGAAAGACTCAGGATGTGATTAACCTTTCTACCAATTACGGAAGAGAATTTGCTAAAAGCTGGTATTATTCAATGGGAGCAAGTTTGCAAACTCAGTTCGCACCGGGATATGAAGACGGAAATAATCCTGAGGCGGCTAAACTGTCTAACTTTATGGCTCCGGGATACGTAAATGTTGGGGCAGGCGTTACATATCGCCCTAATGACAACTTTACGATGACCTTACGTCCTGCCAATGCAAGATGGACATTTGTGCTGGATAAAGATTTGCAACATGCAGGAACTTATGGTTTAAAGAATGATGGAGATTCATCATTATTCCAATTCGGATTCCTGGGAACAGCTATTTATAAATTGCAGATCATGGAGAATATCACTTTACTGAATACCGGTTCTGTATTTTCAAACTATTTGGACCACCCTGAAAGACTGGTGCTTGCTTATGGAGCCGTGCTGAATATGAAAATCAATAAGTATATTTCTTCGAATGTTACTTTAGACCTGTTGTATGATCATAACCAGATCAAGAAAACACAGTTAAAACAAACTTTAGGGGTAGGATTTGCCTACAATATTGATAACGGGGTAAAACGTTCTGATAAAAAAGATAATCAATCCTGGTTGAAGAAATAATATTCTATAATAATATCAAAAAATAAAAAGCACTTCAAAAGAAGTGCTTTTTTATGGATCAATTATTTATTAAAATTCAATATCTACCTCAAGCTTTTCAGCTAATAATTTAGATATTTTTTCTTTTAAAGGTTCAATATCAATGTTTTGCATCGCATCATTAGCAAATGCATATAACAATAAAGCCTGAGCTTCTTTTTTAGAGATTCCTCTTGCTCTTAAGTAGAATAAGGCATCTTCATTCAATTGCCCTACGGTACAGCCGTGAGAACATTTTACATCGTCTGCAAAGATCTCTAATTGAGGTTTAGTATCAATCGTAGCACCTTCACTTAGTAAAACGTTATTATTTTGCTGGTAAGCATTTGTTTTCTGAGCAATTTTATCTACGAAAACCTTTCCGTTGAATACTCCATGAGCTTTGTCTTTGAAGATTCCTTTATAGTTTTGGTAGCTTTCACAGTTAGGCTGATTATGATGAACAGCAGTGTGGTGATCTACCAACTGATCTTTACCAATGATCGTGATACCATTCATAAATGAATTGATATTTTGCCCGTTGTGAATGAAATCCAGGTTATTTCTTACCAGTTTACCTCCAAAAGAGAATGTATTTACAGTAGTTAAACTGTCTTTTTCCTGTTTTGCAAAAGTATTATCGATCAGGTAAGAAGTATCATTGTCATTCTGAAGTTTATGCCAGTCTGCTTTTGCATTTGGATAGGTGAAAATCTCCGTTACGGAATTCGTCAATACATAAGTATCATCAAAATTATGATGACTTTCAATCACTTCTACTTTTGCTCCTTCTTCTACGATCAGTAGGTTTCTTGTATTGTAGAATGTGTTTTCTTCCTGGTTTTGTGAAAGATAAAAAACGTGGATTGGTCTTTCAATCACCACATTCTTAGGAACTTTCAAAAAGAAACCATATTTGCAGTAAGCAAGATTTAAGTTCGTGAAAGCAGAATCCTTAGAAGCTATTGTATTGAAATAGGTATCAAAAACCTCTTTATGTTTTTCATCATTCAAAGCATAGTTGAATGAAAGAAACTCCACATTTTCAATGGAGATCTTTGACAACTCTTTATGGAGCTTACCATTCACGAAAGTGATCCAGTCGAAATTTTCCTCACCCAAATGAAGCTGGTCCAGCTGTTCTTTAGTGATGTTATGACTTTCTTTCGGGAAAAAGTTATACTCTTTCTCGGTAATCTCCCTTAGGTTGGTATATTTATATTCTTCGTCTTTTTTTGTCGGAAAACCAATGTTTTCAAATTTTTGAAGAGCAGCTTTTCTGTCTTCATCCAAAAATCTGTGACGAAGGCTCTCCAGAAATTGATCGTGGTTGTCTGTAATTTGTTCGTATAAAGCCATTATTGATATTTCGGCCATCACACCTTATTTATATATTTAAAATAATATTGTTTCAATGGGGAACAGTTTCCCGTTTTTCTCTGGTTCTGATTAATTCAAAAGCCAGTCGTATCCTTTTGCTTCCAATTCTAAAGCAAGAGATTTATCACCTGTTTTGATGATTTTTCCGTCTGCTAATACGTGAACGAAGTCCGGTTGGATATAGTTAAGCAATCTTTGATAGTGGGTAATCAAAAGAACTGCATTTCCTTCATTTTTAAAATGGTTTACACCATCTGCAACAATTCTTAATGCATCAATGTCTAATCCTGAATCTGTTTCATCAAGAATAGCCAATTTAGGATTCAGCATCATCATCTGGAAGATCTCGTTTCTTTTTTTCTCACCGCCGGAAAATCCTTCATTTAAAGACCTGGAAAGGAAATCTTTTTTGATTCCTAGTTTTTCAGATTTTTCACGGATCATTCCCAACATTTCTTTAGCCGGCATTTCTTCCAATCCGTTTGCTTTTCTGTTTTCGTTTAAAGCAGCTTTGATAAAGTTAGTTACAGAAACACCAGGAATTTCTACCGGATATTGGAAAGAAAGGAAGATCCCTTTATGAGCTCTCTCTTCTGGAGCATCTTCATTAATGTTTTCCCCTTCGAAAATAATTTCTCCGTCTGTAATTTCATAATCTTCTTTACCTGCAATTACAGAAGAAAGAGTAGATTTACCAGCTCCGTTCGGTCCCATAATGGCGTGAACTTCTCCCGGCTTTATTTCAAGATTGATTCCTTTTAAAATTTCTGCGCCATCTTCAATTTTGGCGTGTAGGTTTTTTATTTCTAACATTTTATTTGCTTAAACCAATTATTTTTGAATGATATATATTAAACTTTCCGGTTGTCCGGGAACATCATCAAGCTTTCCGATCAGGCTCATCCCTGATTTTTCTAAAACCTTCACAGATGCAATATTGTCCGGACGAACAACTCCGAATATTTCTTCTTTGTTGATCTCATTAAACCCGAAAGCGATAGTTTTCTTTGAAAATTCTGTGGCATACCCTTTTCCCCACGCTTCGGGAGCGAAACGATAGCCCAAATTTAATTTTTCCTCTTCACCGTACAATTTATAGCTCAGCCCACCAAAACCTATGATGTTTTCGGGATTGTTTTTTTCAACAATAGTCCAACCTCCGAAATCATACTTTTCCCAATGATCAAGCATTCTGGCAAATGTACCTTCTGCTTTTTCGAAACTCATCGGTCCGTTTGGGTTATGCATATTGGTCTTGGGATCATGATTAATTGCAAAAAATCTTTCAAAATCTTCTTTGGCAGGCTTTCTTAAAATTAATCTTTCTGTAGCTATCATATTGTTCTTATCCAACAGATCCTTCTAATGAGATTTCCAATAATTTCTGCGCTTCAATAGCAAATTCCATAGGAAGCTTATTCAAAACTTCTTTGCTGAAACCGTTTACAATCAAAGCGATTGCTCTTTCTGTGTCAATTCCTCTCTGGTTGCAGTAGAAGATCTGGTCTTCTCCGATTTTTGAAGTCGTAGCCTCGTGCTCCAACTGTGCAGAAGGATCTTTAATTTCAATATAAGGGAAAGTATGTGCTCCACATTCATTACCCATCAATAAAGAATCACATTGCGAGAAGTTTCTGGCCCCTTTTGCAGAAGGCATCACTTTTACCAATCCTCTGTATGAGTTGTTGGATTTTCCTGCGGAGATCCCTTTTGAAATAATGGTAGATCTCGTATTCTTTCCGATATGGATCATTTTGGTTCCTGTATCCGCATACTGGTAATTATTGGTAACAGCGATAGAGTAGAACTCTCCGATTGAGCCATCACCTTTCAAAATACAAGACGGATATTTCCATGTTACAGCAGAACCGGTTTCTACTTGTGTCCAGGAGATTTTTGCGTTTCTCTCACAAAGCCCTCTTTTCGTTACAAAGTTGAAAACTCCTCCTTTTCCTTCTTCATTCCCTGGATACCAGTTCTGAACCGTTGAATATTTAATTTCCGCATCATCCATTGCAATAAGCTCTACAACGGCAGCGTGAAGCTGGTTTTCATCTCTTGACGGTGCTGTACATCCCTCAAGATATGAAACATAACTTCCTTCATCAGCAATCACAAGCGTTCTTTCAAACTGTCCTGTTCCCGCCTGATTAATACGGAAGTACGTTGAAAGCTCCATTGGACATCTTACTCCTTTTGGAATATAGCAGAAACTTCCGTCAGAGAAAACTGCGGAATTTAATGCAGAATAAAAATTATCTGCTCTCGGAACTACTTTTCCAAGATATTTTTTAACCAGATCAGGGTGATTTTTGATAGCCTCGGAAATGGAACAGAAAATAATTCCTTTTTCTGCCAATGTATCCTGGAAGGTTGTTTTCACAGAAACAGAGTCCATCACAATATCCACGGCAACTCCTGAAAGTCTTTTTTGCTCTTCGATATTGATCCCTAATTTTTCAAAAGTTTTTAATAATTCAGGATCTACCTCATCTAAACTTGCCAATTCCGGTTTTACTTTGGGCGCTGCATAATAACGGATAGCCTGAAAGTCAGGCTTTTCGTATTTAATATTAGCCCAGGTTGGTTCTTCCATTTTCTGCCAGATTCTGAAAGACTCCAAACGCCATTCTGTCATCCATTCCGGTTCCTCTTTTTTTGCAGAGATGGCACGGATGATATCCTCATTTAAACCAATCGGGAAATCTTCATAATCAATTTTGGTTTCCCAACCGAATTCATATTTTTTATTTTCTAAGTCGACGCGTAAATCGTCTTCGGTATATTTACTCATTATATTGTGTTAGATTTCAGACAGTTAATGTCTTTTAATCTTTTGTATTTTACAAGCTAAAACTTTCTCCGCAACCACACGTTCTGGCTGCATTCGGATTGTTAAAAACAAATCCTTTTCCATTCAATCCTCCGGAATATTCCAGAGTTGTCCCTGCTAAGTAGAGAATTGATTTTTTATCTACAATAATTTTGATTCCATTGTCTTCAAAAATCTGGTCTGTATCCATTTTTTGATTGTCAAACTTCAAAACATATTCTAAACCAGAGCATCCTCCGCTTTTTACTCCTACTCTTATATAATCGTTAGCAGGGTTAAAACCATCTTCCGTCATCAGCTGGATGGCTTTTTCCTTTGCGTAATCTGATACTTTTATCATTGTATTTATTTAGAATGATTTAATGATGCAAAAATACGAACAATAATTAGGAAATTCAAATCGGCATTTTTATTTTATCGATTTTTATTATTGATGGCTTTAACTTTGATAATATTTTGAAATCCAAATACTAAATTAACCGTACAATGAAAAAATTAGGCATCATTGCTTTAGCGCTATTCATGCAGACTGTTTTTGCCCAGACCAACAGGTTTGTGTATCAGGTAACCATGAAATCAGACGCTTCTGATCCCAAAAATGTAACAACAGAAAATGCATATTTGGATATTTCCCCGGAAAAATCAGTTTTTTATTCTGAAAACAGGATAAAAAGAGACTCTATTTTGCAAAAAGCATTTCAGGGAGGTGGCGGAAGAGGAAGTATCAACAGAGATCAGATGGAAAGTTTAAGATCCAATATCAATTACACCGTTGAAAAAGATAAAACCAATCAGAAAACCTTTTTTAAAGACAGGATAGGAAGGGATATTTACAGTTATGAAGAAGACAGACCGCTGAACTGGAAGATTTCCTCCGAAACTACAAAAATAGGTGAGTATAAAGTGCAGAAAGCCGAAACAGACTTTGCAGGGAGAAAATGGACCGCTTGGTTCACTACTGATCTGCCTTATCAGGATGGACCCTACAAATTCGGGGGACTTCCTGGACTGATTGTAAAAGTGGAGGATGATAAAGGGGATTATTCTTTTGATTTAATGAAAAATTTTAAAATTGCAGAATTTCCTACTTTGAATCAGTTTGGAAATACCGTTAAGGTAAAAAGAGCTGATTTTGTGAAGCAGCAGAAAAAATTCATAGAAGATCCGATGTCTTTCATGAGCCAGGGCCAAAGTGGTGGCTTTAATCAGACCAGAATCGGAGGAGGAAACCGTGGTGGCGGTGGCGGCTTTGGCGGCGGAAATCAAAATCCTGCTGAGATGAGAAAAAGAATGGAGGATAGAATCAAAGAAGAGGTAAAGAAAAACAGTAATCCAATCGAATTGCAATAATAAAAAACCCTGAAGAATTTCTTCAGGGTTTAATTTTTATCTATTAATCAAGCTTATCTCAAAAGTTGATTGAAGGTGTCTCCTTGTCTGATATCTCCGGTATTATATCCTTTCATGAACCATTCTTTACGCTGAGCAGATGAGCCATGAGTAAAACTTTCCTGATCTACATATCCTTGTGATCTTTTTTGGATATTATCGTCTCCAACAGCCTGCGCTGCTTCTATTGCGGCTTCAATATCTCCTGGTTCTAAAATCTTTTCTCTATTGTCTGTTTGTCTGGCCCAAACTCCTGCATAAAAATCTGCCTGTAATTCGGTGGCAACAGAGACCCTGTTCATGTCCGCTTCAGAATATCTTCCGCTTCTTCTTAAAGCATCTACTTTTTGAGTGGTTCCTAAAAGTGTTTGGACATGATGGCCAACTTCATGAGCAAGAACATAAGCAACAGTAAACTCTGTAACTTGTGCGCCAAACCGCTGTTGTAGCTCATTAAAGAAACTCATATCCATATAAACAGTTTGGTCGGCCGGACAATAAAACGGTCCCATGGCAGATTGTGCTGTTCCACAGCCTGATTGGGTTGTGTTTTCAAAAAGTACGATTTTAGGAGGAGTATAATTCATTCCATTTTCTTTGAAAATCTGATTCCAAGTAATGATATTCCATTTTCCCATCATGTCTACCATCTCTCCAATCTTTTTTTCATTGGCATTGAGTTCTCTTTGCTCGGTTTGAGGAGAACTGTTTCCCATTCCGGAAGAAAGGATAGAGGATGGGTCGCCTCCTAAGAAAAATACAATTGCAGCGATAATAAGAGTTCCGAGTCCACCACCTACAATGGCACCACTGCCTCCCAGTCCTCGTCTGTCTTCTACATTACCACCTCTGTCGTCTGTCCATTTCATAGTAAAATAATTTTTGTTTGTAAATTTAAAATTAAAATCATTATTATAATTACTTTTGTGAAAATTTACGATTAAAAAGTGAGAAAAATTAAGTATTATTTTTTGGTTCTGGGAGTAATTTCGTTAACCGCCTGTAATGAGAAAGAGGTCAAAGAAGATGAAGTGAGCAGTGTAGATAAAAATGCATCCATTGAAACTGAGCTTTCGGTACAGCATATAGATACCGCAGATGTTCTTATTACCAAACACAAAGTGTGGAAAGACAATAAGCTTGTAAGAGAAATTATAAAAAGAGATACTATTCCGGGTTTGAAAGATTCCATCATGGAAGTGGGAGATAAGGACGGCTATGAACATACGACCAATGTCAAAAAGGACTATGAATTTTATATAACGGTTCAATAATCATGAAAAAGTCTAGCTCTATAAAATTACTTTTTGTTACCGGGGTATTAGCTGCCTGTTCCCAGGAGAAGCCCAAAGGAGAATGGAATAATGAGAAAAAAGTATATATGAGATCTGATACTACAGCGTCTTATACAAGAACTCATGGTTTTGTTCCCGGATATTTTTGGTATCATGCATTCAGACCTTATGGATTTTATAATAACGGGGCATATCAGAAAGCCGGATATTACAGTGATGCCATAAGTTCAAAATCCAATCTTGGAAGAAATACATATAAAGGAAGTATTTCAAGAGGGGTATTGGGAAGAAGCGGATTCAGAGCATCATCATAAATTATGAAAAGATTACCATCAGTGATCCGTAAGGATTGGGAACATAAACTGGAAAGTTTAGGATTCGGCTATCATTCTTTAGAAGGTCTGTACTGGGACGAAAGTCATCATTATGAATTTTCTTTAGAGGAAATCAACACAATAGAAAAAGCAACTTCCGAACTATGGCAAATGTGCCTGGAGGCGGTTGATTATGTGATATCTAAGAATCTCTGGTATCGATTCAATATTCCGGAATCATTCAGAAATTATATCATTACAACTTGGGAAGAAGATCACCCCTCTATTTATGGACGATTTGATTTAGGATTTGATGGTAAAAATTTAAAATTACTTGAGTTTAATGCCGATACTCCTACCTCGCTTTATGAGGCTTCAGTCATCCAATGGTATTGGCTTCAGGAGTTGTTTCCGGATAAAGATCAATTCAACTCTATTCATGAAAAATTGATTGATTACTGGAAATATCTTAAAAACTATATGAATCCGCATTATATCTATTTTGCATCTTTGACCAATATTGAGGATGTTACGAATGTAGAATATATGCGTGATTGTGCAGCACAGGCAGGATTTGAAACAGAGTTTATTCCGATCCAGGACATTGGCTGGGCAGAAGATATTGAAGAGTTTATAGCAGCAGACAGATCTATCATGGAATACATTTTTAAATTGTATCCTTATGAGTGGATCCTGGAAGACGGTTTTGGAGAAAAGCTGGTAAGAAATGGTTTCAGATCTCAGTGGATTGAGCCTGCCTGGAAGATTCTTCTTTCTTCCAAAGCTATTTTACCGATTCTTTGGGAGATGTATCCTAATCATCCTTATTTATTGGAATCTTATTTTGAGCCGCGCCATCTGAAAGATTTTGCTAAAAAACCTATCTATTCAAGAGAAGGAGCGAATGTAACCTTACATAAAAATAACCTTCCGATTGAGCAGAACTCCGGAGCATATGGAAAGGAAGGATTCATTTATCAGCAATTATTTAATCTTCCTAATTTTGATGGAAATTATCCTGTTATCGGCAGTTGGGTGATTGGCCAGGAACCTGCCGGAATCGGGATCAGAGCAAGTGCTCACCTGATCACGAATAACCAAAGCCGTTTTATTCCTCATTTGATTACCGATTAAGCTGTTTGGTCTTTAACCAATATGATGTTGACTGATAAGCAGAAACTGCATCGATAATCAGCTTTTGCTCAGGTGTCTTCAATAAATTTTCGTCGTAGTAAATATTAAACTCCGGAGTCAGATTGTTTTTCTCAGGAACTAATGAATATTGCTTCGCCTTTTTAACGGGGGAGATAATCGTTAAGTGATTATCTTTTATCAATCCCAAATCCTGATAAGTGGCAACATACGCTTTAGGTTGGAATTCCGGTTTGAAGACATCCTGTCCTAAAAACTTGGATGTATAGCTGAAATTCAACATTCCGAAAAGAGTGGGCATCACATCGATCTGAGACATCAGTTGATCAAATTTCTGAGGTTGTACGAAACCTTCAGAGAATATCATCGCAGGAATTCTGTATTTATCCATTGGGAGCTCGGTTTTTCCTGCACTGGATGCGCAGTGGTCTGCAATGATCACAAATACCGTGTTTTTATACCAATCCTGTTTCTTAGCCATTTCAAAGAATTTTCTGATGGAATAATCGGTATATTTTACGCCTCCGTCACGGGATTTTGCATTTCCGGGAATATCAATCCTTCCATCAGGATAAGTGAAAGGTCTGTGGTTTGAAACTGTCATCCAGTGATTGAAGAAAGGTTTTCCGGATTTTGCTTCCTGATTCATGACCTGAATAGCTTTTTTAGCCATATCTTCATCTGCAACCCCCCAAACATTGGCAAAAGTGATTTCCTCAGGTTTAAAGCTATTTCTGTCTACAATATCATAGCCGTTTCCACCAAAGAAGTCTTCCATATTATCAAAATAGCTGTAACCTCCGTATAGGAACTTTACATCATAGCCTTTGGATTTGAAAACACTTCCTGTGGTAAACTTATTCTTATTGTCATCTCTTTTAATGATGCTTTCTCCAGCTGTTGGCGGAATACAAAGCGTTAAAGCTTCTAAGCCACGCACCGTTCTGTTTCCGGTAGCATACAGATTGGTAAACATCAATGACTGATTGGCAAGACTGTCAAGAAATGGAGTTACTTTTTGGGTATTTCCATAATGTTCCATAAAATCGGCAGATAAGCTTTCAATGGAAATTAGAACCACATTCTTTTTAAGTTCCGGCTGTTCGGAAATGATATTTCTTGTAAGAGTATGCTGTGGATACTGACTTAAAAAATTCTGTTCCGCCTGTTTTTGATCGATCTGGGAATAAAACTGGAAGTAATCAAGTTCGTTATGCGTAAATGCCCAGTAAAATTTCGGAATTCCATTGGCCTGGATTTCATTAGCAAAAACATTGGATGATCTTATTTGTTCTGTTGCGGGAAGGACTACTAAACTGATTCCTACAGAGACAATGTACATGCTTAACAAGCCAAACTTTTGCTTCAGGTTAGGCAATGTTAGAAGCTCATCTTTGGTTTTTTTATAGATGAACCATGTAACTCCTGCGGTTATTAAAAAGATAGCAATAAAAAGCGGAGCAACGGGATAGCTTTCCATAATATTCCCGATGACTTCATTGGTATAGATCAGGTAGTCCACTGCGATAAAGTTATAACGGACACCGAATTCATTATAGAAGAAATATTCACTTACCGCATTAAAAACAATCAGTAATACATAGAGTGAAATGATAATGCAATAAAGAACGTTACGGATTTGAATCCTTTTGGTAGGTAAAAAGAGCATTAACCCGAAAAAGAAAGCTTTTATTCCTACAAAGATTAAGGCGACTTTGGTGACAGGGCCACCATATTGCCTGAAAATATTATTAGGAATTAATAAAATATACAGAAAAAGAAGAACTAAAATGCTCAAAATAATATAGCCGTAAGGATTTTTATATTTTGAATTCGACAAGAATAAAAAATACAATACCAAAAAAGAACTTGCCGGAATGAATACAAATACGTCATTCACCATTCCCAGCAATAAGACCTTTATGATTTCAAATACCCCAAAGCTGGCTGTAGTAATGGGATGGAAGAAAAATACAATTCTTATGATCAAAGAAAGCAAAAGGTAAAAACCACCTAAATAGATAAAGGGCTTTATTTTTTGTAAATACATACGTTAACTGTATATTAATTTCGCAAAGATAGTTTTTGTAGAGGTTTGATTAATAAAAAAAAATAAAAACGTGCTATTGTTGCATAATTTATATTATTTCCAATTAGCATTAATGAAATAAAAAAAGACCATTAAAAATGGCCTTTCTATTATTATTTATGATCAATTATGCGTTTCCGAAACCGATGTTTCCTTTTTTATCGGAGAGTTTCTTTTTAAAATCGATCATTCTTAAAGCTGTTACAGCTGCTTCAACTCCTTTGTTTCCCAAGTCTCCACCGCTTCTGGCAATAGATTGTTCTTTGGTGTCATCTGTAAGCACACAGAAGATTGTTGGGGTATCTGTTAGGATGTTACAGTCTTTAATTCCCTGCGCTACTGCGGAACATACATAATCAAAATGCGGAGTTTCCCCACGAATAACACATCCGATAGCGATTACTGCATCGTATTTTCTTTCCTTGCAAAGCTGCATGCTCGCATAGTTCAGTTCAAATGCTCCAGGAACCGGAAAAAGTTTAATGTTTCCAGCTTTTACACCTTCTTTTTCAAGAATTTCCAAAGCAGCGTCACGAAGATTGTAGGTTACAAAATCATTCCACTCAGAAAAAACAATGCCGATAGAAAAATCTTCGGCATTGGTTATATGAAGTGGCTTGTAATCTGAAAGATTAACTGTTGCCATATATTAATAATATTTAGTCATTTCAATATAAGAATCAGACATTCCGTTGTCATAATCCTGATACTTTTCATCAATAGTTGCAAAATATTTCTTAGCTTCAGATTTTTTATTTAATCCTAATGCCAGAATACCAGCTTTTCTTGTAAAATAATACGTAGTATAAGGATCGTCAGAAGCAGATGCTGCTTTATCAAGAAGAGAAAGAGCCTCATCATTTTTATTAAGACCTGATTTTGCATCTGCCATTGCGCCATATTTCATAGCCATCAATGCTTTGTTATCAGATGAAAATTTGTCTAAAAGATCGTAGGCTTCCTGGAATTTACCTTCTTTGAATTTCAATAAACCCGCATTATAAGCTGAAAGTTTACCCACTTTTGTAGAAGGATACTCATTGTATGTACCTTTGAATCCAGGGTTGGCTGCAGAGTTTCCTCCTAAAGCTTCTTTATCTTTTCCTTGGCTAAGGTTTTTTTGTGCGGCAAGGAAGCTTTTTACTGCTTCAGCATTTTGAGGAGCCACAATGAATTGCTTATAGGCGAAAAAACCTAATACCCCTAATATCAATACCCCAAAGATGATACTCAACGGTTTTGAATATCTTTCAAGGAATCTTTCAGTATTTAAAGCTTCTTTATCAAGATCTTTAAAAAACTCCACTGTTTCTTTACCTTCTTGCTCGTTCTGAGCATTCTTTGTAAGTTTTGCCATAAATTCTTAAAAATTGAACTGCAAATTTAATTGTTTCTGAATGATTTACAAAATACTTTGCATAGATAATTGATAAATGATAGTCGATAAGTGATAATATTCCTGTTAATTATGAGAATTTTCAAGATATTAAATAAAAATGCTTTGAAAACGAGTTCTCAAAGCACCTGTATCTATAAAGTTTGAAAATCTTTAATATTCTAAAATATGATAGACTTCTGCGCTGAATTTTTTTAGCTTTTCATCTCCATTCAACCCTTTCAATCCAATTAAAAAACTGAATTGGGAAACATTGGCTCCTTGCTTTTCTACAAGTTTAGCTGCTGCTTCTGTAGTTCCTCCTGTTGCCAATAAATCGTCATGGATCAGAATACGCTGTCCTTTCTGGATTTGCCCTTCGCGGGTTTCTATTTCTGCACTTCCATATTCCAGGTCATATTTTTCCGAAATAATGGGTGGTGGAAGTTTTCCTTTTTTCCGGATCAAAATAAATGGAACTTCCAAAGCAACAGCAATTGCAATTCCAAATAAATAACCGCGGCTTTCTATTCCACAAACGGCATCTACCTTTCCCTTACTGAAAGCAACGAGGTCCTCAATCACCTCTTCATACAGTTTAGGGTTCAGGAATATAGGAGATATATCTTTGAACTGAATTCCCGGGATGGGAAAATCAGGAATATTTTCTATGGTTTCTTCTAATTTTCTGATCAGTTCCTGTGAAGCCATTTACGGATTGATTTTATAGCTGGAAATTTTCCAGTCTCCATTTACATTTTTAAGCCCGAAAGTGGCTTTCAGTGAAGTTACTCTTCCATTTTTGTCTGTTACATCGTAAGTAGCATTCACACTTGCATTATTAGGATTGGATGCATTAGTGGTGATATTTTTTACACTTACATTTTTGATAGACCCAAATCCCGAGGTAGGATTGGAGAAAGACTCATAGCTTCCCCAGCTTGGGTTGCTTGAAGCATCAAATGCTGCCTTCAGGTTTTGAGAACTCACATTATTTAAAAACTTGTTTACTGTAGCTTTCGGGTCTGCGGATGGTTGTTTTGGAGTAGCCGGAGTAGCATTCGGGTCTGTAGGGTTGGCTGGATTGGCATTCGGGTTATTAGGATCAATAACTGCCGGATTCTGATTTACAACTGTAGAATCTACTTTTGGCGGCGCAGGAACATTCAATGCAGAAGAATTCACATCTAATCCTATTTTTGACATTTTGAATGTTTTAGCTGTTGTTTTTACTGTTACAGTAATGTCGATTTTATTGTCAACCACCTTTGAAGCAGGAATCGATGAGAATTTTAGATTGAATCCTTTGAAATTATTATCCTGCATTAAGTTTTTAGCTGTTGAAAGTTTCACCCCATTACTGAAAACTTCCAAAGTAGTTTCCAGTCCGGCACCCGTAAATGCAACAGGAGTTCCTGCATTGTCTACCAATCTTGGGATGATCTGGATCGCTGTTGCACCTTCTCCGTTGTCTCCGGTAGGTCTTGTTATGATGCTTAAAGAGTTTGCTTTTATGTCATTAGGATCACTTTCTTTGGCTTTTTCATCCCCAAAAATATTCATCTCTCCTAATGAAGGAGGGGCCGTACTTGCCCATTCAATTCCATTTTTTTGAGCTACCTGATCTGCCATTGCCATGATTTCAGGAACTTTTTTCCCATTGATCAGTTGGCCGAGAGCCTTCAGTTCATTAATGTCTCCGTCTGCTTCTACTCCGAAGGTTTTCAGAATGTACAATGCTTCATTAAACTTGATCTGTTTAATAGTAGGAAGGCTGGATGCCATATCATTAATACTGGACTGTAAGGTCTTGGTATTGGTGGCGTCCACATGATCTTTTTTACATGCTGTAAAAAGCAGCAAACTTAAAATAAGTAGAAAAGAAAACTTTTTCATTTTATTCGGTTTGCTACAAATTTAATAAAATCCTTTACTAGTAGGTATTTTTATTTTCTTTTATTTATTTTTTCCTGTATCTCTATACTATTGTTGTTTTTTGCCAGCTCTTCTTTCATTTTTTTCTCCGCCTCGCGCATCTTCTCTGTTATGGAAGAATTGTCGGGCAGTTCAACACCTGCCGGAAGTTGAGAAAACAGCTGCTTCATACTTGCCAAAGGATCTTTCTTATATTGTTCGTATTTCTCAAGGAATTTTTCTTTTGTAATTTCTTTTGAGCTTGATAGTCCTGACTGCTTAATGAAACCTTCCATATATAGAGTGTCTTTTATATGATCTATTTTCCTATTGCCTTTAAGCTCCCAAGAGTAGTTTTTCTCATTGTCTTCAATTTTTACAATCAATCCCGGAAGTCCATAAAATTTGTAAGGCCCATCCTGGAAAGGAACTTCTGTAGTGAACCATGCCGTCCATTTTCTTCCTCCAAAATCAGTTGTTGCTTTTTGAGTATTATAGATTCCTATTTTTTGTTTCTCATCTGAAATTTTCCAGATAAGATTAGGATTCTCCCGATAAGAATAATAATCCATTAAGATTTGATCTTTATAAGTGATTTCCTGGATGGGATAATTTTTAAAGATCCTATGAACAAATTTCGTTTGCTTTTTTCTTTCCAGGGTCTTTGTATCTGGCATATTACCGTTTTTCATTGATTCTGTTATCATGACGTTGCCCAATGAATCCAATGCAATAAACTCGTAAGACTGGTAGACAGATTTGTTCTGATCAATGTCTAAAGTCATCATTTCTTTTTCCAGTTTTACAGAATCTTTATTGGGTTTATAGGTTAATTCATAGAAAAACCGGTTCGCCGTATTTTGTGCATTGATTACGGCAAAAAAGAAAATGAATACTATTTGAAGATTTTTTTTCATAACTATATATTTTGAATCTATAATTATTATTTAACTGCTGCTGTTCTGGAATTTTGTTTCTCTTTTAGATCATCTTTGAAATATGAACTGAAAACAGTCTGCATATTTGGAAATGAAGAATCTTCCCAGAAATTATTCTGATAGTTACTGTTGTTGGCGCTGAATTTTATTTTTTCTATATCATTGTTGTTCCCGAAATCTAATTCTGTAGGATAGAAGTTACTATAAACAACTACTGCATTATATTCGGGTTCACTTTTATGTTTTAATTTTAAAAATTCAATTTCATTATACTCCAGAAGGTCTTTCAGTGTTTTTTTGGAATCTTTTTCATAGGCAATATTTAGAATGCTTCTGAAATCAAAGAATCGATAACCGAATAAAGCAAATTCCTTTTTTTGTAATGCTTCTCCGGTAATTTCAACTTCATCTTTACGATTACCTTTTAGTTCTTTAAATCTTGTATTCTTGGTTTTATATTCTTCTACATTGCCTACATTTTTAATTTTCGGAACTTCTAAGAAAGTGCCATAATCCCAGGATGAAAGCTGCTTTCTATCCATATTTACGTTTTCTAATCTGAAAATTCTGTATTGTTCAATGTGTGTGCTTTTTAGTTTTTTAGATTTATTATCAAAAATGTAGGTAACAACTCCATCCGCATAACAATTCAGTTTATTATTGAGCGTCACATAGGTATTGAAGTTTCCTTTCACAAAAACATATTTTGCGGGTTTATTATTTTTAATAACAACCGCTTCGATCTCTTTTACTTTGTCATCTATTTTAATGATTTCTTTATCAAAATCAGAATAGGAAAGGGTTGCAATGGGATAGTTGTCATAAACCAGCTGAAACTTTTCCTGTGAAGGTGCTAAAGCTTGCCTATCAATTTTACCATCGATATCGGAATACGCTAAAATGCTTCCGTCTTTTCCGAAGACTGAAACTTTGGGTAAGGGTTTGTTGGTGTTTTCAGAAATGAAAGTAATGGTTTGTGCATTAATAAAGTTTGCAATGAATAAGAGCACAATGTATAACAGATAATTTCTTTTCATAAGAGTAAGTTTTAATAGTTATCAATCCGAAGTCTAATGATAAGACACCTAAATTTTAAAAAGGTTGCCTGAAAACAGTTTTTACTCAAAGAATATCCATAAAAAAAGACTGATTTCTTAAAAATCAGTCTTTTATTGTTTTATTTTGTTACAAGTCCTTAGAAAGGATACTCATAAATTTCAGATTCGTGTAAGTAAGGGTTTCCAGTTGGGATTAACTTCAACTTAGATAGTGCAGATAATACAGTGAACATGAATAGTCCCGCTACGAATAGGATAGCTCCTAAGATCAAGATGAATACTTCAGGATTTTTCCAGTATGGGCCTACTGTTCCAGGCATTACCATATTGAAGTAATCTAAGATATGTCCTAAAAGAACTACTACAGCCATAGTTGTTACTACTTTGTAGTTTCTCTTGATGCTGCTACTTACCAATACCAATAGTGGTAATAAGAAGTTGATGATCAACATTGGTAAATATGTAGGAGAGTAGTGCTGGAATCTTCCAAAGAAGTAATTAACCTCTTCCGGAACGTTTGCATACCAGTATAACATGAATTGAGCAAACCATGTATACGTCCAAAGCATACTTGTTGCGAAAAGGAATACTCCTAAATCGTGTAAGTGGTTATCATTGAACTGAGGTAAGAATCCGTTTTTCTTCAAGTAAACACTTAAAAGAATAATTACAGCGATTCCACTTGACAGGCAGCTTACCATTGAATACCAAATATACATGGTAGAATACCAGTGAGGGTCAATAGACATCAACCAGTCCCAAGCCCAAGCAGCAGAACAGAATCCGAAGAATACGATGTATCCAACAGCCCATCTGTAAAGCATTTGATAGTCTACTCTTGATTTTGTCTCGTCTACTTTCTTAGTCATAGCTTTTAATTTCCATGCAAAGAACGATGCTCCCACTACATAAAGAATAGTTCTGAATGCGTAGAACGGAATATTTAAGAACTTTTTCTTTTCGAATAAGATGGTGTCAAAATGTGGAGAGTTTGGATCTGTCAATTCAGGGTCCATCCAGTGGAATAGGTGCCCATTATGAGTAATGTTTAAGATCATTAAGATGATCAAAATAGCACCACCATAAGGAATATAAGAAGCGATAGCTTCCATTACTCTTGTAATGATGATTGGCCAACCTGCGTGGGCAGCGTGCTGAATACAATAAAAGAATAATACAGCACAGCTCACTCCAAAGAAAAAGACAGCTACAAAATGCAGCGATGCCAAAGGCTGGTTATGAACCTGTAAAGTTGCATGTTCCAAATGAGCTGTGTGATCCTGAGGACCTACCATTTCACTGGAGTGAGTAGGTGCATTGTGTCCTGAAGAATGAACAGCCTCCATCATGTGTTCAATTTGTTCTGTAGTGATTCCTTTGTTCATAAAGAAACCAATAGCAAATAAAATTAAACCTACAGCAAGGAGTATTATAGAGGTTGATTTTAATTTTGGTGAAAAACTATACATTTCTTTTCTTATTTTTTAGTTTCGGTAGTAGTTTCAGGTTTAGCTTCTGCTGTTGTCGCTGTAGCTGCTGCCGGTGCTGCTGCTCCTTTTTTGAAAGCATTCATCACATACATTGCTACTCTCCATCTGTCTCCAGGGGTCAATTGCCCTGCATAAGATCCCATTGCATTTCTACCGTTTGTTATTACATAATGAACAGATCCTACAGTAATTTCTCTATCAGCATAGTTTGGTACACCTGAGAAAGCACCGCTTTGTACAATTGGTCCCTGTCCATCTCCTCCTACACCATGACATGCGGCACAAGTACGCTCGAACAACATTTTCCCTCTTTCAAGATCTTTAGCTGCATTTGCAGGATTTAAAGGAGAAGTAGTTAATGTTTTCGATGCATCATAGCCTGCATTATACTGATCTGGGTTTTTAGGAAGTAAACTTTCTTCAAAAACACCATCTTTATTTTGAGCTACTGATCCTTCTACTGGAGAAAGACCTGTTGCACCATTATTTTTTACAAAGGCAGGAATTTCATTTTCATGATCTGAATAAGCATCCTGAGCTTTCATCAATGGATCATAAGCTACCGGAAAGTACATATCCGGGAAATATACCAATGGTACATTTTCTTTTGGTCCGCAAGAGTTAAGTAAAACTGTTGTTAAACCTAAAACTGCTGTAATTTTTAATACATTCTTTTTCATTTTAAGCATCTTTAACAGTTATTTCTTCAACTCCAGTTTCAATGAGTAACTGTTTTACAGATTCTACATCTTCAGTTACGAATTCCATCATGAATTTATCATCAGTAGTTCTAGGATCCGGGTTTTGTGCCGGAGCTCCAGGATACATTTTATTTCTTACTAAGAAAGTCAATGACATCATGTGAGCAGCACAGAATACCATTAATTCGAACATTGGAACTACGAATGCAGGCATATTGTGTCCCCAGTCGAATGCTGGTTTACCCCCAATATTTTGAGGCCAGTCGTGGTTCATTACATACCATGTTAATGTTGCACCAATCGTAACCCCATAACAAGCATAGATGAAAGCGGCATCAGAAATTCTTGTTTTCTTTAACCCTAAAGCTTTATCTAGTCCGTGAACCGGAAACGGAGTATAAACTTCGTTAATTTTGATTCCTTTATCGTTGAATGCTTTAACGCCGTTCATTAAATCGTCGTCATCAGCATAAAGTCCGTATACAATTTTAGTGGTGCTCATCTCCTTCTTTTGCTTTATAAGTTTCACCTGAGATTTTCAAAATCGATTTTAATTCAGCCTGTGCAATTACAGGGAATGTTCTTGCGTACAATAGGAATAATGTAGAAAAGAATCCGATTGTTCCTAAATATACTCCCACATCAATGATTGTTGGCTTAAACATCGTCCATGATCCTGGTAAGTAGTCTCTTGAAAGGTTGATAACGATGATATCAAAACGCTCAAACCACATACCGATGTTGATGATTAACGCAACGATGAATGTCCAGATAATATTCGTTCTTAGTCTCTTGAACCAGAAAGAAGCCGGAATAACAAGGTTACAGATGATCAATGACCAGAAAGCCCACCAGTAAGGTCCTACAGCAGCACCCGGAGATAGATAAGTAAAGTCTTCAAATCTTGACCCGGAATACCATCCGATGAAATATTCAGTTGCATAAGCTACAGTAACCATACCACCTGTTACAATGATTACAATGTTCATAATTTCGATATGATACATAGTAATATAGTCTTCCAAGTGACAAACCTTTCTCGCTACTAACAATAATGTTTGTACCATTGCAAATCCTGAGAAGATTGCTCCGGCAACGAAGTAAGGAGGATAGATCGTAGAGTGCCATCCTTTAATTACCGAAGTGGCGAAGTCGAAGGATACGGTAGTGTGTACTGAGAATACAAGTGGAGTTGCTAAACCTGCCAATACCAAAGATAATTCTTCAAATCTTTGCCAGTGTTTTGCTTTACCACCCCAACCGAATGCTAGGAATGTATAAATTTTTCTAGTCCAAGGCGTTTTAGCTCTGTCTCTGATCATTGCAAAGTCAGGGATCAATCCCATGAACCAGAATACTGTTGATACTGAGAAATACGTAGAGATCGCAAATACGTCCCAAAGTAGTGGAGAGTTGAAGTTCCCCCATAGAGAACCGAATTGGTTCGGTAAAGGGAATACCCAATATCCTACCCAAACTCTACCCATGTGAATTACCGGGAAGATAGCCGCCTGTACAACCGCAAAGATCGTCATCGCCTCTGCTGATCTGTTTACAGACATTCTCCATCTCTGTCTAAATAATAATAATACCGCTGAGATTAAGGTTCCGGCGTGACCAATACCTACCCACCATACGAAGTTAGTAATATCCCAACCCCAGTTAATAGTTCTGTTAAGTCCCCATGCTCCAATACCTGTTCCGATAGTATAAGCGATACACCCGAATCCATAGATGAATAGAACTAAGGCTGCATATAATGAGATCCACCATAATTTACCTGCTCTTTCTTCGATAGGTCGTGCAATATCTTCTGTGATATCGTGATAAGTTTTGTGACCAATAATTAGAGGTTCCCTTATCGGAGCTTCGTAATGTCCTGACATTTTTTACCTATTTATTATTTAAACTTTATTTTTCTACTCTGTTTCTTACTTTAGTATGATAGAACACGTTTGGTTTTGTTCCGATCTCTTCAAGTAAATAATATCTTCTGTTGCTGGAGTATAATTCTCTAACTTCAGACTCTTTGTCATTCATGTCTCCAAACTTGATGGAACCTGTAGAACAAGCTTTAGCACAAGCTGTCTGGAACTCTCCGTCCTTCACAATTCTATTCTCTTTTTTAGCTTCAAGAATAGTAGCCTGAGTCATTTGGATACACATTGAACATTTCTCCATAACCCCTCTTGTTCTAACCACTACGTCAGGGTTTAGTACCATTCTTCCAAGATCGTTGTTCATGTTGAAATCGAACTTGTCATTCAGGTTATAAGTAAACCAGTTGAAACGTCTTACTTTATATGGACAGTTGTTTGCACAATATCTTGTACCGATACATCTGTTGTAAGCCATGTGGTTCTGACCTTGCTTACTGTGTGAAGTAGCCGCTACCGGACATACTGTTTCACATGGAGCGTGGTTACAGTGCTGACACATTACTGGCTGGAAAATCACATCAGGATTTGTTGCAGGGTGATCTAATGCTCCCTCGCTGGTAAGAAGAGGAACTCTGTTTCCATAAAGTTCAGGAACAGCCATACCTTCTTTTAATCCTTCATATACCTCAACTTTCTCTTGAGTAGAGTAGTAACGGTCAATTCTTAACCAATACATATCTCTCGACATTCTGATCTCTTCTTTACCAACAACAGGAACGTTGTTTTCAGCCTGACAAGCAATAATACATGCTCCACAACCTGTACAAGAGTTCAAGTCGATTGATAAGTTGAAGTGAGGTCCATCCGTATCATCGAAAGCATCCCAAAGGTCAATCTTTCTTGCCGGAAGAGCTCCGCTGATCGTATGATATTCCAAAGGCTTATTCCATCCTTTATGTTCGTCATCAAATGCTACGTTTAAGAAATCAGCTAGAGGAACTTCCTTAGCGATCTCATAACGTCCCATTAATGTATTTTGAAGCTGGATACCTGCAAATTCATGATCTTCACCTGTCTTTTCTAATTTAACATTAGATACAATTAAGTTAGAACCATCAAATAAAGGATAAGCATTTACTCCTGTATCAGCTGTTGCTCCTGAGTTTTTCTTACCATACCCAAGTGCAAGACCTACAGATCCTTCAGCTTGTCCAGGTTGAATGAATACAGGAACGTTTTCTATTTTTACTCCACCTACAGTAAGATTCACGATGGAACCGTCTAACTGCATTCTTGCATTAAGATCATTTTCGATTCCTAATCTTTCTGCATCTTTTAGAGAAATTGTCAAATAGTTATCCCAAGACATTCTTGTGATAGGGTCAGGTAATTCTTGTAACCAAGGGTTATTTGCCTGAGTTCCGTCTCCCATAGAAGGCTTAGTATATAATACCAATTCTAGATCAGAAGCTTTGAAGTTGTTCAATTCAGCAATAGCCTGAGCAGCATTTCCTCCTGCATATGATAATGTTGTAGCATTGGCAGAAGCGTTGATACCATTGTACAATGCTTTATTGAAAGAAGTGCCTGCTAACAGAGAAGTAGCATTCGCCTTTAAATAATCATAATAATTATTAGCAGCGTTGTTTTTACCATTTTTCCAAACCAATAGAGATTCTTCGATCTGTCTTGATTTGTAGATTTTCTGAATCGTTGGCTGCATCAATGAATATGCTCCTGTCTGAGGTTCAATATCTCCCCAAGATTCTAGCCAGTTAGCAACAGGAATTACAGCTTTCGCTGCTTTGTACATTGCATTTTTCTTATCAGCAACTGCAATTACATAAGGAACTTTTGATAATGATTTTTCAAAATCAGCTCCTTTATGGTGAGAGTAGATAGGATCTACATTGTTGGCAATTAATACTCCAACCTGACCTGCATTGATCCATCCTAAAAATTCCTGATATCTTGCTTTATCAAATTCTTTAAGTAAGTTAGCTTTACCAGTGAAAGCTACTGAACCTAATTTTTGGTTAATTAAGTGTGCTAAAACCTGTGCTCCTTTAGAACCATCAGCAAAAACAACAGCTTTGCTTCCTTTTGCCAATATTTCTTTTGCAATTTCAGATGCGGTCTTATCAGAAGTACCACCTCCTACGATTGCGTTGTAAACCTCAACTAATGTTTTGTTTACAGCACTTGGTTTTAAACTGTATCTTGAATCAGCATTAGCACCTGTTAAAGACATGTTTGATTCCACTTGGATGTGTCTCAACATATTTTTTCCCGGTTTTCTAGCTGCTGCGTAAGAAGTTTCTAAACTTGAAGCATTGTAGTCTCCTAAGAAATCTGCTTGGAAAGAAACTACTAATTCAGTAGCTGAAAGATCATAAACCGGTAATGCTCTTTGTCCGAAAACCTCCTGAGCCGCATCAAGCGCTGCAGAGTAAGGGAAAGCATCATAGGTTACTAATTCTGCTGTAGGGTATTTTGCTTTAAATTCAGAAAATAATTTTTTGAAAGTAGGTGAAGGCAAAGAATGAGATAAAAGCACAATCTTCTTTCCTCCTGCCTGAGCTTCTGCCAAACCTTTAAGAACAAAATCATCCACTTTATCGAAAGTTTCGTCTTTACCGTTTAGTTTAGGCTGTTTTACTTTATCATTATCATAAAGAGAAAGTACACTTGCCTGAGCTCTTGCATTGGTTTTACCCAAATCTTTTGCAGCTGGGTTAGGTTCTATTTTAATTGGTCTACCTTCACGAGTCTTTACTAGAACACTAGCAAAGTCGAAACCATCAAAATAAGTTGAAGCGTAATAATTAGGAACTCCCGGAATAATATCATGTGGTTTTACCACGTAAGGAATTGTTTTAATTACGGGTGCTTCACAAGCAGCTAATGTTACCGCTGCAGTAGAGAAACCTAATAATTTTAAGAAATCTCTTCTTGAAGTACTAGATCCGTTCTGTTCAGCATCTCCAAGGAAATCTTCTACCGGAATTTCTTCCTGAAACTCTTTCTGAGCCAGCTTATTGTTTAAAGCCGGATCTTTAAGTTCATGAATACTTCTGAATTGTATTTTGTTTGAAGCCATTTATACTTCTAATTTTTAGTTATTAATAATGACATTTACCACACTCAAGACCTCCAATTGCATCTACAGTAATCTTACCACCATCTTTAGGGTATTGTTTTTTCAACTTGTCATGTAGATTCTTGAAGTATTCTTTATTATAACCGTTGTTCATATCGATCTCTGTAGTTCTGTGGCACTCAATACACCATCCCATTGTGAAATCATTAGCCATCTGAACAACATTCATTGTGTCTATTTTTCCGTGACAAGCTTTACAAACAACATCAATTTTGTTATTTGGATTCTTTTTGTTGAAAGAATTGATGATCGCTTGTTCACCTGCTACAACGTGCTGTGAGTGGTTGAAGTATACGAAATCCGGCATGTTGTGGATTCTTGTCCATTCCACTGGCTGAGTTTTCCCTGTGTACTGTTGTTTTGCAGGATCCCAACCTGTAGCAGCATAGATTTTCTGGATTTCACCATCATAGAATGCTTTGTCTTTTCCTGGCTCCATGTATTTGCCATTATACTCAGAAATAGTTCTGTGGCAGTTCATACAAACGTTCATGGATGGAATCTCAGAAACTTTACCGTATTTAGCACTAGAGTGGCATAATTGACAGTCAATTTTCTGTTCTCCAGCGTGGATTTTGTGTGAGAAGTAGATAGGCTGTTCCGGCTTATATCCTTTGTAAACCCCAATCCACATGATCCAGTTCCAAATTCCATAAGTTGCTAAAATAGCCAGGATTGCTAATAATCCTTTACCTACATAGTGATATTTTTGATAGATTTCACTGAAAGAACGAACTCTAGTTTCGTTAAGTCCTGCTAAGTCTTCAGATTGACCTAATTTAACTAATTGTCTTAGTTTTATTAAGATCCAAACCAATAAACCTGCAATGGCTAAAAGTGAAATAATGACAATGTTTGTAGTAGTTTTGTCTGCTGGTGCAGCAGCTGCAGCATCTCCTGCAGGAGCAGTTTCAGCTGTCTTTTCCGGTTCTGGAGCCGGAGGATTAGTTGTAAACGCTAAGATGTCATCAATATCCTTATCTGAAAGATTTGGAAAAAGCTGCATCTCAGCTTTATTGTATTTTTCAAAAATTTTATTTGCGTATTCGTCCCCGGAAGCTCTTACTTCTTTGTTGTTTTTGATCCACTTATGAAGCCAAGCCGTATCTTTGCCGCCCTCTGTTTTCACTCGTTCTACAACCCCTTTCAAAGGAGGCCCTACAACTTGTTTGTCTAGCGCGTGACATGCTGTACAGTTTGCCTTAAAAAGTTTCTCGCCATTTTTGGGATCGCCGTCTTGCCCGTAAATTGAAGCACTGGTTGATAACAATAAGCCTATTGCAATCAACGTTTGTTTATAATGCTTTCTCCAACTAATCATTTAAATTATCTTATGTTAGTAAATTATTGAACATTCAATCAATTCGGCAAAAATAATGTTTTTAACAGAAATTTAACGGCATATAGAAAAGGGAAAATATCATTTACGTTTAATTTGTATTGATTCTAAATAAGTAGTTTGGCATATTTTTTTAATTTGTATAAATTTGCGGAAATAAGCTTAAATGAGAAATTTAATCAAAATATTTTCAGTATTATTTATATTCGGATTTTATAATATTGAAGCACAACAGGTTGTAAAAAGAGATACTTTGGCCGGAACGGAGCTAATCATGTCCATGGATCCTAAAGTAAAGGAAGCGTTGGAAAATTTAGAGGAAAAATGTTCACGAACAGCAAGCAATACTTCTGTTCGGGATAATGATGATGATTCCGCAGCGAGACCTACTAAAATATATGTTCCCAACAGAGAACTTACAAATGCTGAGATCTGTAGAAAAAATCCAAGAATTTTAGGCTACAAAATCCAGATTACCACTGTGAAAAGTAACGAAGAAGCCAATGAAGTGAAAGCTTATTTCAGAAGAAGATTTCCAAATCTTAAGGTAGAAACGGATGCTTCACTAAGACCAAACTATAAAATATTAGCGGGAAGCTATTTCACTAAACAAAGTGCTGCTTCCGACCTTTCAAAGGTTAGAGAGTATTTTAAATCTGCCATTGCTGTACAATATAGAATATTCTGTGCCGAAGCTAAATAAATTTTATTTGAAATAAAAACGAAAGCTGAGATTTTTCTCAGCTTTTTTTATTGGTAATATTGATTCATGAAATGAAAAAATTCAGTCATTCGGTAATAGTTATTGATGGACATATACAGTAGTAAAATCCCTATAATGACAGTTAAAAATGATAACATTTTTGGAGCCATTCTATATGTATAAAACAGCCATCCCAGTAATAAGGGATAGACAAACACAAAATGCCCTCCATAAATGTAAGAAGTATGCAGTCCAAACTTCATGATGCAATGGATAATGATGTCGATAAAAAAAGAAATCATTAATATTTGAACCAGCTTCTTGTTTAAGTTTTTGAAATAGCTCCAGAATATGAATAAGAGCAGTATGGAAATAAAAATATAAGGAATCCATGATGTATAAACATCCATGATTAAGCCCTTATACTCAAAACCTTTCATGTTGTGCTTGTCCCGGATGATAAAGCCCGGTAATAAAATATTTCCCCCAAAAAAGAATGAAGCGATCATATCCCAAGTCGGAATAGACTTCACATTAGAAAACTTTTCATACTGTTTGTTCGTCTGATCAAAAATATGCTGATACTTGAAGTTGATTCTATTCAGGTAGAGGAGGATAAAGCAAATGCAAGCAAATATGACTCTTAAAATAGCACTCCCGAATTTCTTCCAGTTTTTAAAAAGATTTTTCTCAAATGCAACCGGAATGAAAACCTTTACAATATTAGTAATGGTGAGTCCACCAATCGTTATTCCTGCCAATGTTAAAGCTAAAGCCGGTGTTTTTTCTTCTTTTTTTAGCTTAATTGCAGAATAATGATTGTATAGAGTAAGCAAAAACAGAGTGTAGGTGAAGTTTTCCGGAGTGAAAGACAGTAAAATAGTAGTTGAGAAAAATCCAAAAAATAATACAAGTAATAAGCTGATCGAGTTGGGTAATCTGATAATATTTTTCAGATATTTGAAAACCTGTAAGATACTTAGACTTACAGCTAAATTACTAAACCAGGCTAAAGCCAATCTAAATACGGCATTCGTTTTTCCATCTGAAATGTATAATGCCAATTCTCTTATCCAGTTGAAAAAATAATAAGCGAGGGGATGTCTCTCGAAGCTTCCTCCGGTCAATACAATCGAGCGGTTATCGAAACTGAAATACGCATCCCATGGAATTCTGGAGTCATAGATAATACGATAATCAAGAGCGATATGCCATCCTAAAATCCCGTATAAAAGAATGAAAAAAGTGAAAACTCCCAGTTCTGAATAAGTGGCAGGAAAGATGAGTTTGAAAAAATTGTAAAGCTTTAGTTTAAAAGACACTTGTTAAAAGTTTTTTGCAAAAATAAAAAACTCACCTGGAATTGGTGAGTTTTTAAATTAATATGAGTTTATTTATTCTTTAACTACTTTTTCGGTTGCTGTGCTTCCGTCTCCAAATTCTACCTGCATTAAGTAAGTTCCTTTTGGCAGAGAAGAGATGTCTACTTTTTTAGAATCTGTTTTCAATACTGTCTTTCCTGAAATATCAACAATAATAGATGATTTTATTTTTTTATCAGTCTTGACATTAACTTCACCTTTTGTCGGATTAGGGAAAATGCTTAGTGATTTAGCTTTTGCGGATACTTCATTCGTTGAAAGCGCTCCTGTAGTAATTTTTACATCATCTACCATAAACATATAATTGTCAGAAGAAACACATTGAATACCTACTCGTATAGTTTGTCCGGCGTAAGCATCCAGGCTATAGGTTTTTTGTTCCCAATTAGGATAAGGTGCACTTAAAGCGGTTCCTCCGGAAATAATAGTAAAATTAGCAGATCCGGTAGGGGTTCCGGAACCAATATATACTCCCACTCTATATTTGTCAAGTCCGTACGAGTTGGATAATGATTTTACCCAAAGAGTCAAAACATTTGAGCTTGCGCCTAATGTTACAGCTGGACTAATCAGCCAGTCGTTGTTCGCAGTAGGACCGCCTGTTGTAGATGGAACTGCATCCCATGCCGCTGCATATTTTTGCCCACTGTGGGGGTCAAAGTTTCTGACCTCCGATCCTGTTGTAGCATTAGTAACACCAGCTGCTGTTGGATTGAAAATTTGAAAAGCCTGAGGGCTGTTAGCATTGGCCCAAGTTGCAGGATCCGCCCCTCCTGTATATGTAGGTAAGCCATCTATGTCCAATGTCAGCCAACTACCGAACCCTGTAATTACAAAGTTGGTGTAAGAGTCAAAATTTTCGTTTAAAAGGACTGTTTGTGCATTTGCAAAAGCCCCTGAAACTAATAAACTGAAAGAAAATAGGAGTTTTTTCATAGGGATATTGTTTTATGTAAAGTTAAATAAAAAACAAATACGCTATAAAAAAATCAAATAAAATTCAATTTTTGTTGAATATTTTACAATTATGAACTGCATGATAGCATAGAGCATCCCGATATGTCATCATAGTTGGAAGGTCTTTTTTTAGAAAATTCAGGATATATTTCCAGATAAGGGTTTTGCAAAGCTGTTGTTAGTTTATTAAGCATTTCTGTCTTACCAGTTTCAATTTCTTCAATACATTCAAAAAGCAAATAATTCCTTAAAATGAATGTTGGGTTATTCTTTTTCATCAATTCCAGTGCGTCTTGTTTTGAAATTGTATTTTGAGAAAATCTTTCATAATATCTTTGGACAAAATGTTCCAGCTTTTTGATGTTTTCTTCTTGCAAAGGAATGTAGGAAATATTTTCTAGAATGGATTTCAAATCGCTGTCAATAGAAATGTTTTCTAATTGCTTAAAGAATAAGGTGTAGTCTAATTGCAATTCCTGCATCAACCCTTGCCAGTTGGTAAAAAACTCTTCATCTCCATCCAATAATTCATTAAACCCGAATTTTTTACATAGCATATTGTCATGAGACTCCCAAAAATAATTACCATAGGTATTTAATTTTTCTTCCAGGAATTTTTCATCCTTAATAAGCGGGTAAAGTGCATTGGCCAATTGCCAAAGATTCCATTGGGAAATCTGACCTTGTTTTCCAAATGCATATCTTCTTCCGGGAAGGTCTGTGGTATTGGGCGTAAAATTCAGATCATACTCATCCATCATAGAATAAGGACCATAATCAATAGTTAATCCCAATATAGACATATTATCGGTATTCATTACTCCATGTACAAAACCTACACGATACCATTCAACCATAAGATTGGCGGTATTCCGGCAAACACTTTCGAAGAAATCTTTATATTTCTGATCTCCTTCGGATTGTATCTCTGGAAAATAATTATTTATGGTGAAGTCTGCCAAGTCTTGTAGTGTTTTATATTCTTTTTGAGCAGACATCAGTTCAAAATGTCCAAATCGAAGAAAGCTTTCTGCTGTTCTTATGATAACCGCTCCTTTTTCTTCCTGAGGATTCCCGTTGTACATCATATCTCTTACAACACTTTCCCCGGTAAGGCATAAGCTTAAAGCTCTTGTTGTTGGAATTCCCAAGTGATACATCGCTTCACTCATCAGATATTCCCGTACAGAAGATCTTAAAACGGCTCTTCCGTCTGCATGCCTTGAATAAGGAGTGGCACCTGCTCCTTTCCATTGTATTTCTGTTTTTTGTCCAGATTCATTAATGATTTCTCCAGCCAGAATTGCTCTTCCATCACCCAACTGTCCTGCCCAGTTCCCGAATTGATGTCCTGCGTAAGCTGTTGCATAAGAACGGATATTTTCTGGAAGATTGTTTCCCACCAGAAAGTCCAGGTCTTTTGCTTCATATTTTCCTAAACCGATCTCTTCAGAAAGAGATTCATTGAAAGCAATTAAAGCAGGATGTTCAAATCCAACAGGACGAATGGTTGAAAATAGGACTTTAGGAGTGTTTCTCTGAACCGGATTATTGGAGAAATCTCCTGGGAAAGTCTGTATAAAAGGTTGTTTGATGTTAGCAATATTCATACTTCAAATATACCAATAATAAAAAAAGACCTTACAAATAATCGGAAGGTCTTTTCTATTGGTAAAGAAGAGTTTATTTATTAAAATCCACTTCTTCTCCGGTATTTAAATTTTCATTAACGTTTTCTTCTTTCTTTTCAGAATTGTTTTTTGGTGTTGTCTCTACAGGTTTTGGGTTTTTGATCTCATCAATAGTCTGCAGTCCTCCTTCGTCACCATAGCCAGCTCCAAGTCCTTTAAGATCTGAACACCCGTCTTTCCATTCAGAAGGTTTTACAAATTTATCATCAGGAGAAATGCCTAAACTTTTATCCGCCCAAACTTTTTTCATGAAGATTGCCCAAATTGGCAATGCCATTCTTGCTCCCTGACCTTCTCCGGTTCCATAGAAGTGAGTGGCTCTGTCTTCCCATCCAACCCATGCTCCTGTTGCCAGTTTTGGAGTGATTCCCATGAACCAACCATCTGAGTTATTTTGAGTTGTACCTGTTTTACCGGCAATTTCCACATCTTTTGAAATTCCTTTTCTTCCTAACTCTCCGGAAGCTGTTCCATATTGAGCTACCCCTTTCATTAATTCGATCATGGTGTAAGCATATAATGGGTTCATGACTTCTTTTGGCTCTACATTTACTTCCTTGATCACTCTACCATTGGCATCTTCAATTCTCCAGATCATTTCAGGTTTATTGTAGTTCCCATAATTGGCAAAAGTACTGTAAGCACCCAACATTTCGTAAATAGTAATGTCAGATGAACCCAAAGCAATTGTATTGTTTCTTGGGATTTCTTCCGTTACACCCAGATCTCTTGCGGTCTGAATAACGGCATCTACCCCTGTCATTTCTATAAGACGTGCTGCCACAGGGTTTTGAGAATGTGCTAATGCATCTTTAAGAGTCAGCATTCCTCCTCTTCCCGGAACATGCCATCCTTTATGGTCATAAGTGCCATTGGAAACAGCTGAACAAGGAGTCATTCCCAATTTCATGATGGCTGTTGCATACACGAAAGGCTTGAAGGTAGAACCTACCTGTCTTTTCCCTTGTTTAATGTGGTCATATTGGAAATGCTGCCAATCGATACCTCCTACCCAAGCTTTGATCTCACCGGTTCCGGGAACCATGGACATCAATCCTGCCTGAGCAATTTGTTTATGATATCTGATAGAATCCCAAGGAGACATTTCCACTTCTTCTTCTCCATTCCATGTGAAGCGGGAAGTTTTAATCGGTTTTTTGAATTCCATCATGATGGAGTCTTCTGAAACTCCGGCAGCTTTCAACTGCTTATAACGGCCGGTTCTTTTCATGGCCTGAACCATTACATCATTGATCTGCTTGTCGTTCAGGTAATAGAATGGTCTCTGCTTTCTTCCTCTCTGTTCAGCATCAAATCTCTTCTGAAGATCAGTAAGGTGTTCCTTAATCGCTTCTTCAGCATATTTCTGCATTTTAGAATCAAGAGTTACATATATTTTTAAACCGTCTTTGTATAGATTTAATTTTTTACCAGTCTGCTTTTCGTAATCCTGAAGATAATTATCAATCTCTTTTTTCAGATAGAATTTATAGTAAGCAGAATAGTCATCATTAATATTTTTAATAGGATGATAATCTAAAGTAACAGGTGTGGCAGCAGCTTTATCATATGTTGCCTGATCGATATATCCTGTTTTCAGCATTTGTTCCAATACAACGTCTCTTCTGGCTTTTGCTCTTTCAGGATTACGCATTGGGTTGTTTTTTACCGGGTTTTCTAACATTGCCACAAACATAGCTGCTTCCGGTAAAGTAAGCTGAGAGGTCGTCTTATTGAAATAGATTTTGGATGCCATCTCAATCCCGTTGGCATTATATAAGAAGTCAAACTTGTTGAAATATAAGGTAACAATCTCTTCTTTAGTATACCTTTTCTCAAGGCTTACTGCTACTACCCATTCTTTCAGTTTCTGGAAAGCTCTTGAGATTTTATTTTGAGAAGCTCCACCTGTAAACAATAGTTTAGCAAGCTGTTGGGTAATGGTAGATCCACCACCTCTTCCTCCACCATATACAACAGCTCTGGCAACAGACTGTAAATCAATTCCGGAGTGTTCTTTGAAACGTTCATCTTCTTTAGCCTGCAATGCATATACAAGATAAGGAGGAAGGTCTTTGTAAACAATGGGCTGTGTTTTTTCTTTTTCAAACTTGCCTAATAGTACTCCGTCTGCGGAATAGATTTCAGAAGCAACATAAATATCAGGATTTTCAAGCTCTTTTACATCGGGCATTTCCCCAAGAAAGCCTTGGGAAACCGCAAAGAAAAGTCCTGAAATTCCTAAAACTACCGCAATGAGTCCAAGCCAAATAAACTTAACCCATTTCTTCCAAGAGGTATCTTTTTTATTTTTTTTGGGCGGAAGAGGAAAAGTTTTTCCTTTACTTCCAGCGTTTTGTTTATTTTCTTCCATGTATGGTTACGGTTTAGCCGTTTCTATTTTTACTCCAATATCTTCAATTCCGGGAAGGTTATCATTTCTCATGGCCTGAATAAGCCCAATTTCATATTTTCCTTTTGCCGGAAACCTGTAATTCAGTTTATACTGAAAAAGAGTCTCCTTCGTGTCACCAAAACCTGTACCAAGCCATTCCCCGTTAGGTTTTGCCAAGACATAGTTCAAAGTGTCGGTTTCCTTTTTCTTGTTTTGAAGATTAGTGAAATTAACGATGAACCTTATATTGCTGTAAGGATAATCATTGTTATTTCTTACAACAAATATAATATTTTTAGGATTTTGCGGATCTGAAACTTCAAGATTAAATTTTTGTTCACTTTTCTTATTCCATTTATTATCAACGGAATTCATGATGATGTTTTCTCCTGAAGAGTTACAGCTAAAGAAAAGGATAAGCGGTAATAATCCTAAAAGTTTACGCATTTTTATCTTTTTTGGGAGGATACTTCTTTTTGAATTTTTTCTTGTTTGGTTTCTTTTCAGCATCAGAACCTGCTTCTACTTTTTCCATCTGACCAGCCTGTTGTTGTGGCTTTTGTTGTTTTGGCTGATGGTTAGCATTGGTGTTTTCAGATCTTTCAGGCTTGTTTTTCCTTTGTTGATTGTTGTTTTGCCTGTTCTGACTCTTATTTTTGTGATGCGGACCTTTTTTCTTTTCAAATCTGTCTACATTATTCTCCTGAATCAGATCAATGCTATGAAGTGATGTCTCAGGTTGTTTCAGATCTTCAAGAGGTAATGTTTTTTCTCCACGTTTATTTTTCGAGATTAGCTTTTTAACTAGATCAATATCGAAATCGTACCAGGCGATAGAATTTTCAACGTAGGCAAACCACATTTTCTTTTTGAAAACGTCTATTTTGATACAAAAAGCTTTTCCTTTTTCTGTTTCTAATGTCGTAGAAGAGGAAGGGAAATCACTTAACGCATCGAGGTAGCTGTCTAATTCGTAATTAAGGCAGCATTTTAATTTACCACATTGTCCTGCTAATTTTTGAGGATTGATACTCAGCTGCTGATATCTTGCAACGTTGGTGTTCACAGATCTGAAATCTGTTAACCATGTTGAACAGCAAAGTTCCCTTCCGCAAGAACCGATACCGCCTACTTTTGCCGCCTCCTGTCTGAAACCGATCTGTTTCATATCGATTTTAGTTCTGAAAGCCGCAGCGTAGTCTTTAATCAGTTGTCTGAAGTCTACTCTGTTATCAGCGGTATAATAAAATGTGATTTTTGAAGCATCTCCCTGATATTCAACATCTGTAACCTTCATTTCAAGGCCAAGTCTGTGGGCAATTTTTCTTGCTTCAATCTTTACATTATCTTCTTTTTTTCTAGCTTCCTGCCAAACTTCAAGATCTTTTTGGTTAGCTAGACGATATATTTTAAGTGATGCTTCTTCTGAAAATTTTTTCTTTTTCATCTGAATTTTCACTAATTCTCCGGTGAGACTTACCACACCTACATCATGTCCGGGACTGGATTCTACTGTGATTACACTACCTATATGTAACGGGATATTATTTACATTCTTATAAAACGATTTTCTGTCATTTTTAAATCTGACCTCTACATAATCGCACCTGTTTTCTACAGGATTGTTGATGTTGGATAGCCAGTCGAAAACACTTAATTTATAACTATTACCACAGGTATTTACACTTTCACAGCCATTCGCGGATTTCGTTCCGCATGAATGTGCAGAATCGCCGGATGTTTTACATCCACAACTCATATATTATATTATTTAATCTTGCAAATTTATATATTTTTATCTTTATGTAGTTCTGAAAATTTCAAATAATCGTGAACATTATTGTTTAACATTAAACAAAGAATGTTTAATAGGGGTGTATAGTTATTAAATGCTTAATTTATATTCAATTAAACTCGATTATTCTTAAAGTGTTATTTCAAACATAATTTTCTTTTGATATATTGTTTAATTTATTAAGAAATATTAACAGGAGTATCTAAAATAATTTTATATTTGGATTATATAATAATAGTCTATGAAAAAAATATTAGTATCAACCGCATTATTGGCAGGGGTTTTATCTTATGCAGGAGGCTTCAGGGTTTCTTTGCAGGGGGTGAAGCAATTGGCAATGGCACATACCAGTGCACATGCTGAAGATGCGAGTGTGGCATTCTTCAATCCTGCAGGTATGTCATTCATTCCCTCAAAATTAAGTATTGTTGCCGGAGGGTTTGGCGCAAGCAATAAAGTTACCTTTCAAAACCTGAATACTTTACAGAGTACGGAAACAGATAACCCTATGGGAACGCCTCTTTATGCCGCAATTGCATATAAACCCCTAGAAAAACTGTCTGTAGGTTTTAGTTTTACAACACCATTCGGTAGTACCATTGAATGGCCAAATGATTGGGAAGGAAAGGAAATGGTTCAGAAATTGGAGCTAAAGAGCTTTTATTTCGAACCTATGATTTCTTATAAATTTAATGACTGGCTGGCTTTCGGTGCAAGCTATATCTATGCAAGAGGTACTGTAAACTGGGATAAGGCAATTACTCAGTTTGGAGGAGAGCTTAATCTTGATAGTAAGGCAAGCGGACATGGTTATGGATTCGGGTTCTATTTCAGACCAGATCCTAAATTGGACGTAAGTATTGCTTACCGTTCACCGGTTGATATGAAAGCGAAGGATGGAAAAGCTACATTCAAATTCCCTTCAGCTTCTGTATATCCGTTATTAGGATTAGATGCATCGGGAACAGACAGTTTTAAAGCAACTTTACCTTTAGTAGAAGAATATACCATCGGTTTAACATATAAAATTACTCCGAAATGGTTGGTTTCTGCGGATTTCAACTATCACGGATGGGAAAGATACGGCAAGCTGACGTTAGATTTTGCTACCGCTCCTGTTGGAAATCAGGCGGATCCAACGATTTCAGTCTCTCCTAAAAACTTTAGAAATGCTAAAACGTTCAGGTTAGGAACTCAATATGCATTTACTGATATGATTTATGGACGTTTAGGAGCCTATTATGATGAATCTCCTTATACTGATGAAAACTTCATCCCTGAGACGCCATCCTTTAATACCTATGTAGTTACAGGTGGGGTAGGATTCAAGTTGAAACAATTTGGGGTAGATGTTGCAGGAGGATATGCAATGCCTCAGGCTAGAGATGTTAAAAATGCTAATCTTGGATTCTACGGACAAGCCAAAGCTACCGCATTTTATCTGGGTCTAGGTTTATCTTATAATCCTTTTTAATTGAAAGACTATGAAAAAATTTATAATTTCTACATTCGCTATTTCTGCTCTTCTTTTTACAACGAGCTGCGAAGACGACTTTGATACAGACGTAAAAGATATACAGGTAACCGCTGGAGATGCCGACTTTTCTAAATATATTTCTTTAGGAAATTCCTTAACATCAGGTTTCAGAGATAATGCATTATATATTGATGGGCAGACAGAGTCTTACCCTAATATTATTGCAGGACAAATGAAACTTGCCGGAGGAGGAAACTTTGTTCAGCCTTTAATGGCGGATAATAATGGAGGGTTATTACTTGGCTCTACTACGATCCAGGCTACAAAATTATATATCAAGACCTTTACCAACGGATCTCCGGTAATTGAAAACGTTGCAGCTACACCTACTACGAATGTACTGAATAAAATCACAGGACCGCTCAATAATTTTGGGGTTCCAGGAGCTAAATCATTCCATTTGGTAGCACCGGGATATGGAAATGCTGCAGGAGTCTTATTAGGAACGGCTAACCCATATTATGTGAGATTCTCTTCAAGCACAACTTCTACGGTTGTGGGAGATGCTGTTGCTCAGCACCCTACATTTTTCTCTCTTTGGATAGGGAATAATGATGTATTAAGCTATGCAACAAGTGGTGGATCAGGAGTAAATCAAGCTGGAAATACCAATCCTGCAACTTATGGGGCCAATGATATTTCTGACCCTAATGTTGTGGCAGGTTCTATTAAGGCAGCATTAGATGCTCTAAAAGCGGGAGGAACTACAAAAGGAGTTATTGCTAATATTCCTTATGTAACATCAATTCCTTATTTTACAACAGTGCCATATAATCCTTTAACACCGGCTGCTTTAGGCTCTAATATCACAACACTTAATACCAGTTTATATGGGCCGCTTAAACAAGCGCTTACTGCTTTCGGTGCGGGAGACAGAATCAATTTGCTTTCTTCTACATCTTCTAATCCTGTATTAATTAAAGATACTTCTCTTCCAAACTTAAGCGCTCAGCTTACTGCGGCTTTAACTCCTTCTTTAGGACCAACAACTGCTGCCGCTTTTGGACAGATTTATGGACAAGCAAGACAAACTACAGCGGAAGATTATATTTTGCTTACAACAAGATCAGTAATTGGAACAACTGCACCAGGAGCACCTGCTCAGGTTAATGTATATGGAATTTCTTATCCATTACAAAATCAGCATGTGTTGACTAAAACAGAAGCAGGTCTTGTAAAAACGGCAATTGATGCGTATAATGCTTCCATCAAAACACTATCTGAGACATACGGCTTAGCTTTTGTGGATGCTAATAAGAAAATGGTAGAACTGAACGGAATGTCAGGAATCTCGTTTGACGGAGTGAAGTATACCGCTAAATTTGTAACAGGAGGTACTTTCTCTTTAGACGGAGTACACCTTACAGGTAGAGGATATGCTATCGTTGCTAATGAATTTATCAAAGCAATTAATACTAAATACAGATCTACGTTACCACAGGTTGATCCTAATAAATATTCAGGGGTAAAATTCCCATAATGAATAAGCTAATAAAAAACATAAAAACCACAGGAGTAAATCTTGTGGTTTTTTTTTAAATTTGCAAATCTTTAAAAAGTAAAAATGGCCGAACAGTTAAGTTATCTATTTTGTACAAGGACAAGCAGGGACTTGGCAGAGAAAATTGCCCAATATTATGGGCAGGAATTAGGAAAAATCAACTTTCAGGAGTTTAGTGATGGAGAGTTTGAGCCGGTTTTAGACGAATCGGTAAGAGGGGGGAGAGTTTTCCTGATAGGATCTACATTTCCACCAGCAGACAATCTTTTGGAGCTTCTTCTCATGATTGATGCTGCAAAAAGAGCATCTGCAAAGAGCATTACAGTTGTACTCCCTTACTTTGGACTTGCAAGACAAGACAGAAAAGACAAGCCAAGAGCTCCAATTGGCGCTAAATTGGTTGCCAATCTTTTGACAGCTGCGGGGGCTACAAGGATCATGACTATGGATTTACACGCAGATCAGATCCAGGGGTTCTTTGAAATTCCGGTAGATCATCTTTATGCTTCTACTATATTTGTAGATTATATCAGAGATCTGAATTTAGAAAACCTTACCATTGCTTCTCCGGATATGGGAGGTGCAAAAAGAGCGAAAAACTATGCGGGTCATTTAGGAGCAGAAGTAGTAATTGCTTATAAAGAAAGAAAGAAAGCCAATGTAGTGGAAGAAATGTTCCTTATTGGAGATGTAGAAGGTAAAAATGTTATCCTTATCGATGATATGATTGATACGGCAGGAACACTTTGTAAAGCCGCAGATATTTTGATGGAAAAAGGAGCTAAAACAGTAAGAGCAATGGCTACTCATGGAGTGCTTTCTGGAAAGGCTTATGAGAATATTGAGAACTCAAAATTGCTGGAAGTAATTGTTACTGACTCAATTCCTGTAAAAAATCATTTGTCATCTAAAATAAAAGTGCTATCTTGCGCCCCGTTATTTGCAGATGTAATGAAGATGGTTCATGAGCACCAATCAATTAGCAGTAAGTTTATTATCTAATTGATTTTTAGCTGTTTGCAAAAATATTTTGAAACAATTTTTTTAATTTTTTTATAATGAAATCTATTACAATTCAAGGTACAAAAAGAGAAAGCGTGGGCAAAAAGTCTACAAAAGCTTTACGTGATGCTGAATTAGTTCCTTGTGTTGTTTATGGAGGTGAAGCACCTTTAAACTTCTCTGCTGAAGAGAAAGCTTTCAAAGGATTAGTATACACTCCTGAAGCACACACGGTATCTATTGAGGTTGACGGACAAACAATTCCAGCTGTTCTTCAGGACATCCAGTTTCACCCAATTACTGACAAAATTCTTCACGTAGACTTCTATCAGTTAGCTGACGATAAGCCGGTTATCATGGAAGTTCCTGTAAGAATCACTGGACGTTCAAAAGGTGTTGTAGCTGGTGGTGTTTTACGTCAGTCTTTCAGAAAATTGAAAGTAAAAGCTATTCCTGCTAACTTGCCGGATGAAATCGTTGTAGATGTTACTCCATTAAGAATCGGTAACAAACTTTACATCGGTAGCATTAAAACTGAAACTTACACATTCATGCATCCTGACAACGCAGTTGTAGTAGCTGTGAAGATGTCTAGAAATGCAATGAAAGGTGGTGCAGCAGCAATGGATGATGAGGATGAAGAAGAAGCGGAAGAAGTGGCAACTCAGTCTCCTGATGTTCCAACAACAGAGGAAAAATCTGCAGAATAAGAATTGCTTATTGAAACAACAATATAAAACCTGTCAAATTTTGGCAGGTTTTTATTTTTAGATTACATCTATCATCATTTTCACCAATGCCCCTTTCGGAAAAAAGACGTAAATTTGAAGTGTTCTAAATAAGAACGTCATTAATGATAAAATTGTAATAAATGTTTGACATTCAGGAAATCAGAAGTCAGTTTTCTATATTAAACAGGCAGGTGAACGGTAAACCATTGGTTTACTTAGACAATGCGGCAACATCCCAGAAACCGGATTCGGTTTTAGAAGTATGGAACAAGTATTATACGGAGCTTAATGCCAATGTACACAGAGGTATTCATACATTAAGTCAGCTAGCAACGGAAGAAATGGAGCTTTCCAGAAGAAAGATCCAAAAATTCATAAATGCTAAACATGATTTTGAAGTGATCTTTACCAAAGGGACAACGGAAGGTTTGAACCTCATCTCTTATATTCTGACCCAAAAGCTAAAAAAAGATGATGAAATTATCATTTCTTACCTTGAACATCATTCCAATATTGTTCCGTGGCAATTACTTTGTGAAAGAACAGGGGCCAAACTTAAAGTGATTCCGATAGATGAGAACGGAATTCTTCAGTTGGAATACCTGGATCAGTATTTGAGTGAAAAAACAAAAGTAGTTTCTGTCAACCAAGTGTCTAATGCATTGGGAGTTGTAAATCCTGTTGAAGAGATCATTGCTAGGACAAGAAAAAGCTCTGATGCTTATATTGTGATTGATGGAGCACAATCTGCACCACATTTTCAAATTGATGTGCAGAAACTGGATTGCGATTTCTTCGTGTTTTCCGGGCATAAAATGTATGCGCCGATGGGAACGGGGATTTTATATGGAAAACAGGAAATTCTAGAGTCTTTGCCGCCTTTTCACGGAGGAGGAGAGATGATTGCCACTTGCTCCTTTGAAGGAACAACCTATGCTGCTTTACCTTTTAAATATGAAGCGGGAACTCCAAATGTAGGAGGAAATATTGCTTTGGGAGCTGCTGTAGACTTTATTGAAAAAGTAGGTCACGAAAATATTCAGAAACATGAAAATGCTCTCCTAGAATATGCACAGAAACAGCTATTGGAAATAGAAGGGTTAAAAGTATATGGAGAAAAGGCCAAAAGAGCAGGGGTAGTTTCCTTTAACTTAGAAGGTGTAGGAATTGCGTCGGATGTGGGAATGATCCTTGATAAAATGGGGATTGCGGTAAGAACAGGACATCATTGTACACAGCCTATTATGGAATTCTTTAATATTGCAGGAACCGTAAGGGCAAGCTTTGCGGTGTATAATACCTTCAACGAGATTGATCTTTTGGTAGAAGGTGTCAAGAAAGCACAACGAATGTTATCTTAAAAAAATAAAAAGCAGTTTTTAAACTGCTTTTTTTATTTTATTACTGACCAGGGCAATATTCTCCCTGTGGAATACAATAACATTTTCCGTCAATGATACATTGAAAATAGTCAATGGCACACTCAAGGCAGATCTCTCCACCAGCAATGATCTCCTTTAAATTTTGTTTACTTAATTTTTTCATGTTGAATATTTTGGTTGATTCACTGCTAAATATAAACATAAATTGATAATAGATGCTGTTTTAACAATTGCTGTTCTATTTTTTCAAAAACGAAATCTAAGGGTTTTACTTTAAATAGGTGTAAATAATAGATTTTAACGATATTTCAAATAGTAATTTCCAGCTCCGTACATACGATGAATAGAAGTAATTTTGAATAGTCAAAATTTAATTTTATGGAATTATTAGAAAAGCTGAACTGGAGATTTGCTACGAAAGCAATGAACGGTCAGAAAGTGCCACAGGAAAAAGTGGATAAAATATTAGAGGCTGCCAGATTAGCTCCTACTTCAAGCGGGCTACAGCCTTTTGAGATCATTGTTATTACCAATCAGGAAATTAAAGAACAAATTAAACCACATGCATGGAACCAGCCTCAAATTACGGACAGTTCTCATCTTTTGGTTTTTGCTGCATGGGATAATTATACGGAGGAAAGAATCAATAAGATGTTTGATCTTACCAACGATATAAGAGGATTTAAAAACGAAGGCTGGGAAAACTACAGACAGCAATTATTGTCAACTTATCCTCAAAGATCGGCGGAAGAAAACTTCATCCATGCTGCCAAACAGGCTTATATTTCTTTTAGTGCGGCAATTATTGCAGCCGCATTTGAAGGGGTGGATTCAACGCCAATGGAAGGATTCTCTCCTGAAGCTGTGGATGAAATCCTGAACCTTAAAGAAAAAGGACTGAAAAGCGTTCTTCTTTTACCACTTGGTTACAGAGATGCAAGCAACGATTGGCTGGTTAACCTGACCAAAGTGAGAAAGCCTAAAGAAGACTTCATTACAGAAATCAATTAATATTGCTTAAAAAAAGCCCTTTCAACAATGAAAGGGCTTTTATATTATAAAATAGTTAGTTTCAATATAAAGAACTACGGTTTCCACTCAACAACCGCACGGATAAATGCTTCTGCATTTTCCAACGGAATATTAGGTAAAATTCCATGACCAAGATTGGCAATGTAACGGTCTTTTCCAAAACGGTGGATCATTTCGTTGACCATTTTCTTAATAGTTTCTGGTGTTGAATGCAACCTTGCAGGATCAAAGTTTCCTTGCAAAGTCATTGTATGATTGGTTAAAGTTCTTGCAAACTCAGGTTTGATGGTCCAGTCTACCCCTAAAGCAGAAGCTTTGGACATCGTCATTTCTTCTAAGGCAAACCAGCATCCTTTTCCGAAAACCACCACATGAGTAAGCGGGCTTAATGCTTCAACTATCTGGTTGATATATTTCCATGAGAATTCCTGATAATCTTCCGGAGAAAGCATTCCTCCCCAGGAATCGAAAACCTGTACAGCAGAAACTCCTTTTTCTACTTTTCTCTTTAAATAAGCAATCGTAGTATCTGTAATTTTCTGAAGTAATAAATGAGCCGCTTCCGGTTGTTGGAAACAGAATGATTTTGCAATATCAAAAGCTTTGCTTCCTTTTCCTTCTACACAGTAGCAAAGAATCGTCCATGGAGAGCCGGCAAAACCGATCAACGGAATCTCATTGTCTAATTTTTGAAGAGTCAATTCAATGGCATCAAAAACATATCCTAATGTGTCATTCACATCCGGAGTTATAATATTTTGAACCTGTTCCATGGTTCTGATTGGGTTATCCAACCAAGGTCCAACGGATTCTTTCATTTTGAAATCAAGTCCCATTGCTTGTGGAACTACCAAAATATCAGAAAACAGAATAGCAGCATCCAATGGAAACCTGCGGATAGGCTGTACTGTGATTTCAGCAGCAAGCTCCGGAGTCTGGCATCTTGTGAAGAAGTCGTACTTGTCACGAAGTGCAATGAATTCAGGTAAATATCTTCCTGCCTGTCTCATCATCCAAACGGGTGGTCTCTCTACGGTTTCTCCGCGAAGTGCTTTTAAATATAGGTCGTTTTTGATCATAATATATTCAAATCAATATTGCTTTGCAGCAATACATATTCATATGTTGTTGCTCATCTCTTTTCTTATGATTTCCAAGATAGAATGTAAGTTCTTTCCTTCAGAGGTGAAAATCTTTTCCTTTGTGTATTTTTCAAGCTCACCGGTAGTGGTTTCACCTATTGAAAATAGCTTCATCCCTTCCAATGAATTGTGCTTTGCAAAACTACGAACTCCACTTGGACTAAAAAAAACTACAGCATGATATTTTTCAGGTATCAATGGATAGATTTCCGTAGTTTGATAAACCGTCACTTTTTTATATTTAATATTCTGTAAAGGAAGGTTTTTATCAAGAACATCTATGGCCAGGTTTCCGCAAAAATGAAGAAATTTTTCATGTGAACAATGACTGATGATAAACTGCGAAAGATCTTCTGCACTTCTCAAAACTTTAAAAGTCCCAAAACCATGCTTTCTCAATTCTCTTTTTGTTTTTTCACCTACACAATAGATTTTATTATAGTTTTTTGCAGTGAAATCTTCGTTAGGTTTAAATTGATTTTTAAAAAAGGAACTCACTCCATTTGCACTCGAAAAAATCAAGGAATAATTTTTTAGATCAAATGGAGTTACCTGTATAGGATCAATCTTTATTACCTCAGCACAATCAGCCGAAATATCCTTTCCTAATTCTTTGGATATAACAGATGGGTCTATATTTTTGGTAAATAAGATTTTCATTTCATTGAAATTATATGGAAATAAAAAGAATGTTTACAGCTTGTTTTTAATTTCAGCCATTAATTCTTTTCCTCCGTTTTCAAGAACAACTTTAGCAAACTTTTCACCGAAATTCTCTGTTTCATTATATACGAAGTTCTCATCCAGTGAAATACAGTTTTTGCCATCCAGTGAACAAAGTGCAGCTTTGAAACGAATCTGGTTTTCAATCAGCTCGGCATAAGCTCCGATAGGTGCAGTACAGCCACCTTCTAAAGTTCTTAGGAAATTTCGTTCCATCTCAACACAAATCTGAGTTTTTTTGTGATTGATTTGGCTTACGATTTCGTTGATTTCTTTTTTATCAGAATGTCCGGCAACGGTTATTACACCTTGTGACGGCGCAGAAATCATCAGTGGAAGCATTTCATAATCAATGCTCATTTTCATTCTTTTGATTCCTGCTAAGGATAAAATGGTAGCATCAAAATCTCCTTCTTCCAGTTTTTGAAGACGGGTCTGGATATTTCCGCGGATATCCGAAAAAGTAGCATCAGGGTAATATTTTAGCCAGAAAGCTCTTCTTCTCAAACTGCTGGTTGCCAGCTTTAATTCATGGAATTCTTTATTTCTGGATTCTTCCTTTCTGATCAGAACGTCCTGAGGATAGTCTCTTTCTAGGTAAGCAATAAGCTCAAGTTTTTCAGGGAGTTGAGTAGGGACATCTTTTAAAGAATGTACGGCAATATCTATTTCGTCATTTAACAAAGCTACATCCAAGTCTCTTGTAAAAACTCCGGTGATTCCCAAAGAATAAAGGGGTTGTGTAAGATTTTTATCTCCGGAAGAAACAATGGGAACAATTTCAGTTAAATAGTTATTGTTTTGTAAATGCCTTGCCACTTCTCTAGCCTGCCAAAGTGCAAGTGCGGAATTCCTGGTTCCGATTCTAATGCTTTTCATTGAATTCGTTGTTTGGTTGTTCAACTAATATTTCGTGCATTAATTTACTAATTTCTTCGGCTTTCCAGGGATTATCGATGATATATTTTGCAAAACGGTTGGTAATCTTCTGGATCATTTTATCAGAAAGCTCCATATCCGTTACATTGATGTATTTATTTTTCCTGTAAAAATTATGCATTTCATTGCGTTCCATATTCTTTAAAACGGCTTTGAAATGATGAATATTCGGTGCTAATTTTCTTTTTTTCTCCCACTCAAGGAAATCTTTGGCCATTTCCTTAATGATTTTATCCGCTTTCGGAACTTCTTTCTCCCTTTGTTGAATGGTTTCCTGGATTTGCTTTGAAAGCTCATCCACATCCACTAAAGTAACATTTTCATTATTGGTGACGTCTTTCTCTACGTTATGTGGAATAGAGAGGTCAATCACTAAAGTCTCTTTTCCATTCGGGAAATGAGAAGCATTGATGATAGGGTGTTTTGCTCCGGTAGCTACGATAAGAATATCAGTATTCTTTAATTCCTTATCAAAATCAGCATAATCAACATGAGGAATATTGTATTTCTGAGAAATTTTTTCCGCTTTGTCCTGAGTTCTGTTGGCAATCTTGATCTTAGGCTGATATACATGTTTTACAAGATTCTCAACCGTGTTCTGTCCGATTTCTCCCACACCTAAAAGAAGGATATTTTTATCAGTAATTCTTTTTTGATTATTTAAAATATAATGAACAGCAGCATAAGAAACAGAAGCCGCACCGTTGGAGATCCCGGTTTCGTTTTTAATTCTTTTCGAAATCTGGATGGCAGAATTAATTGCTCTTTCCAAATACGGATTAGAATTTTGTCTTTCTTTTTTAAAACGATTGTATGCTTTTTTAATCTGTCCTATGATTTCAAAATCACCAATGATCTGGCTTTCTAATCCGGCAGCAACTCTGAATAAATGAGTTAAAGCTTCTTCTTTTGTTAAAATATTGGCAAACTGAAGAAAATCTGTAAGATGAACACCAATGGTTTTACAGTATTCTTCCGCAACTAAAAGATAATTGGGAGTAGTAGTGTAAATTTCTGTTCTGTTACAGGTGGAAACAACAAAAGCATCTCCTAAATTTTCATCATGAATTCGGGAAACAAAACTTTTAATGTTTTCATCAAAAAATGCAAACTTCCCGCGTGTTTCTCCATCAGCTTTTTCATAGCTTATAGAAAGTACGGCGAAATTGGATGTTTGATGCATATCAGAATACTGTAACATAAGCGTTGCAAATTTACGTTTTTTTTAATTAATCACTTTCTGAAAATGTATATGATAATTATCGTAAAAAACTATAAACAGCCGATTCAGTTTAAGATAAATTTTAATGCGATTGAAAAAGGAGTCAATAGTTAAAAAAATATTTCAAATTTTAATAAAACTTTAACCAAATTATATAGTAGTGGAATTTTATTCGTAGTATGAAATTTATATCTTTGTAAACTTAAAATCAGAAGAAATATATGAGTTTATTTGATATGTTTACGCAAGAAATTGCGATAGACCTAGGAACTGCTAATACCCTTATCATCCATAATAATAAAATTGTTATCGATCAGCCTTCAATTGTTGCCATAGAACGTTCTACGGGGAGACCGATTGCTGTGGGGGAACAGGCAAAGCATATGCAGGGGAAAACTCACGAAGATATCAAGACAATCCGTCCTTTGAAAGATGGGGTAATCGCGGATTTTCATGCTTCTGAACATATGATCAAAGAATTTATCAAAAAAATTCCGGGAATTAAAGGTAAATTCATTCAGCCTGCTTTAAGAATCGTGATCTGTATTCCTTCAGGAATTACTGAGGTAGAGAAAAGAGCGGTAAGAGATTCTGCGCAAAAAGTAAATGCGAAGGAAGTGAAATTGATCTATGAACCAATGGCTGCTGCAATAGGGGTGGGAATTGATGTTCAAAAACCGGAAGGAAATATGATCATCGATATAGGCGGTGGTACTACTGAAATTGCGGTGGTAGCTTTAGGAGGTATCGTTTGCGATAAATCCGTAAAAATTGCAGGTGATGTATTTACCAATGATATTGCTTATTACTTAAGAACTCATCATAACTTATACATCGGAGAAAGAACGGCGGAAAGAGTGAAAATTGAAGTAGGATCGGCTGTTGAAGATCTTGATGTAGATATTGAAGATATTCCGGTACAAGGTAGAGACCTTATCACAGGAAAGCCAAAAGAAATTATGGTTGGCTACAAAGAAATTGCACGTGCACTAGACAAATCGATCATCAGAATTGAAGATGCCGTAATGGAAACTCTTTCTTTGACACCACCGGAATTGGCTGCTGATATCTATAAAACAGGTATTTATCTTGCTGGAGGAGGTGCGTTATTAAGAGGCCTTGCAGACAGAATTCATAAGAAAACAGGACTTCCTGTATTTGTAGCGGAAGACCCGTTGAGAGCTGTTGTGCGTGGAACAGGTATCGCGCTTAAGAATATGGATAAGTTCAATTTCTTGATTAAATAAATTTTAACTTTTTACGACTTAATATCTGAATGGGATTTTTGCTGAGATTATTTTCGAAGAACGCACTTTTTGTCTTCTTTATTTTCTTGCAAATTATTGCTCTGGTTCTGATATTCTCTAAAAATGCCATGCAGAGATCGTGGATTGCGGGGCAGACTGCTGCTTTTAATTCATGGGTTTCAGGGTATATTGATGAAGGGGTTACTTACCTGAAGCTGAAACAGATCAATGAAGATCTGGTAGCGCAGAATAAAGCCTTAATGGTACAGCTTTATGGAAAGGAGGGAGCAAAAAATCCTGTTTTCAGAAAAGTTCATGATACGTTGGGAGGAGGACAGATCTATACATTTGTAGACGGAGAGATTGTTTTTAACAGTATCAACAGAAGGAATAATTATTTTACGATTAACCGTGGAAAAAGAGACGGGGTATTCCCACAGATGGGTGTAATGGCCCCGAGAGGAATTGCCGGAATCGTGATTAATTCTACAGACAGCTATGCATTAGTTCAATCGGTGCTAAGTGTCAATAAGATCAGAATCAATGCGGCTTTGAAAAATTCAGGATATTTTGGTACTCTTACCTGGAATGGAGATAATTCAAGAGTAATGCATTTGGCAGACATTCCTAAATATGTTGCCTTAAAAATTGGAGACACCGTTGTAACAGATGGTAAATCGGCGATCTTTCCAAAAGGTGTAATGATTGGGACCATTGCAGGATATTCAGTAGATAATAAAACCGGTTTCTGGGATATTTCTGTAGAACTCAGCGAAAAGATGGGAGCATTGAATAAAGTGTACGTCGTTAAAAATTTAAAGAAAGCTGAGGTACAGAGAATTCAGGATACATTGCAGGCAGTAATAAAAAAAGAAAATGATTAGCAGAACACTATTTACGGATATTTTAATCATGATTTTTCTTGTTGCATTGCAAATCTTTGTTTTGAACAGGATCACTATTTTTGGGAAATATACTCCCGTGCTATATCCTGTGTTCGTTATGTTTTATCCTTTTTTCAGAAATAAATTTCAATTCCTGGCTCTAAGCTTTTTGATAGGATTGGCAATAGACATGTTTTTAAATTCGGGCGGGATCAACGCTTTTGCAACTACTTTGATCGCCTACTTCAGAACCTTGATTTTCAGGACATCTACAGATACTTCCACAGACTTTTTTTCTTTTCAGTCCCTTCAATGGGCTCAGTTTCTGTTGTTCCTGTTTTCAAGCATATTTTTGCACCAGCTTTTAGTGCAATATATCGAATTCTTTAAGTTTAGCAGATTTTTTGAAATATTACTTAATGTATTGGTAACAAGTATAATTTCCTTTATATTTATCGTTATATATGCATTAATATTTAAAATCAAACAGAAAGTTTGAACACACGTTATTTAAAGATCTTTTCCGTTCTTGTTGTAGTTGCCGCAATTTTTGTGGCAAGGCTTGCTTATTTGCAGTTGTTTACAGACCGTTATGCCTTAAATGCCGCTAATACGTCTATTAAAATCGAGTACATTATTCCGCAAAGAGGAGTTATTTTTGACCGTAATGGTAAAATTATGGTTGGGAACCAGCCTGCCTATGAAATTTCCTTTACTCAGGCTTTGATGAAACCTGATTTTGATACAGTAGGATTTTGTAATCTGATGAAGATCACGAAACAGGATTTCATCAATAAGATCAAAACCATTAAAAAAGAAAAATATTATTCCAAGCTGACTCCTATGACATTTATAAAGGACCTCAGCAGGGAAGATATTGCCAGAGTTCAGGAAATCATTTTTAAATATCCGGCTTTCAGTATTGTTTCAAGACCTCAGCGTCAGTATGAAGTTTCCACATCCGGGAATCTTTTAGGATATACCAGTGAGGTGAACGACAGGGAAATAAAAAAAGATTCCATCTATTATCTGCCCGGAGACTTTATTGGAAAGACCGGAGTTGAAAAATCTTATGAAAAAGAGCTTCGCGGTATTAAAGGAATGAAATATATCCAAAAGGACATTAAACTAAGAAACATAGGCTCTTACAAAAACGGAGCATTAGATAAAGATGTTGTTACAGGGAAGGACATTACTTTAACAATCGATTATGACCTGCAAAGATTGGCTGAAGAAATGTTGGTGAATAAACATGGAGCCATTGTTGCAATAGACCCGAACAACGGAGAGATTTTAACATTAGCAACCGGACCGGATATCGATCCGAATTTATTTACCGGACCCAATAAATCCAAAAATCTTTACGCCTTATCCAAAGATACGATCTACGAAAACAAACCTACTTTTGACAGATCTGTTCAGGCTGCCTACCCTCCGGGGTCTACATTTAAATTGTTGACCGCTTTAGCAGCAATGCAAATGGGGGTGATGGACGAAAATACGGTTTTCCCATGTGGAGGCGGATTCAATTATAAAGGATTAAGAATTAAAGGTCACGGTGGAGCAGATCCGCTAATCCCTGCGATTCAGGTTTCAAGTAATTGTTATTTTTCCTACGCGTATTTGGCAATCATGAATAAATATCCGGGAAATCCTTCCAAAGGTGTAGACGAATGGAAAGCGATCATGAACAGCTTTGGAGTAGGAGAGTTCTTAAATAATGATTTGGCAGTAGGAGCCAAAGGAAGAATTCCTTCCGGAGAATTCTATGAAAAAAGACAAAAAACTCTAAATAAATACAGCGGCAAAAAAGATTATAAAAACTGGGATCAATTAGCAACAGGTGCCGTTTTTAACGGAATGGGACAAGGGGATGTGTTGGTGACTCCTCTTCAGCTGGCCAACTATGTAGCTGCCATTGCCAATAAAGGATGGTTCTATACTCCACATATCGTTAAATCAATTGATGGAAAGCCTAATCCGGACCCAAGATTTAAAAAGAAACATAAAACACTGGTGGATCCGAAACATTTTGTGCCGGTTCTTAAAGGAATGGAGGCTGTAGTTTTAAGAGGTACTGCAGCTGGATTGAAATCAAGTGATTTCACCCAATTAGCAAAAACAGGTACCGCACAGGTGCCACAAGGAAAGGATAACTCTATTTTTGTATTGATCGCACCAGCGGATAAACCTAAAATTGTGGTTGCTGCCGTAATGGAGCACGCAGGATTTGGAGCAACATGGGCAGGTCCGGCCTGTACGGTAATTGCAGAAAAATATATTACAGGAGATCTGAAAAGAGAGCATCTTTACAAAAAGATGACCACTTCCAGCTTTATGCCGGAATATAAAAGACAATGGATTGCCGATCTGAAACGTAAAGGCTTATATGTAGAGCCGAAACCCGATTCCATTAAGCTGAAAAGAATGCAGGACAGCATTGAGTTTGTTAAAAAACAAAAAGCAAAGCTCCAGAAGAAAATAGACGAAGAAACCAAAAATAGTAAAACCAAAATTACAAAGCCATGAAATGGACGGAAGGATTAGATAAAATAGGTCTTGGCTTATATTTCCTGCTTTGCACTTTTGCGATTGCCAATATTTATAGTGTAGATCAGAAGCTTGGAGAAAAACAGCTGATATTCTTCTGTATTTCCCTTTTTGTAGGGCTGATCATTTTTGTGGGAAGAAGTAAATTCTTCGAAAATATGGCGGGTATTTTTTATATCGGCGGTGTCTTATTATTGATCGGTCTTTTCCCGTTTGGTAAAGAAATTTTGGGACAGAAAAACTGGTATAAGTTCGGAAGCTTTACCATGCAGCCCGTTGAATTTGCCAAAATAGGAACTGCACTTATGCTGGCGAACTATGTTTCCGGGCCGGATTTTAACCTGAGTAACAAAAAATCTCTTTGGACTTCTTTAGCGATTATTGGAATTCCGGCAGCTGTAGTATTGGCAATTCCGGATGTAGGTTCCATGTTGGTTTTCATAGCATTCTTCATAGCATTGTATAGAGAAGGATTAAGCGGATTGTTATTTGGAATTGGTTTCCTGTTTGCAGGAGTATTTCTGGTTTCTTTAGCGGTTAATCCTATTTATGTGGTCATAACGATAGTATTGATTGCAGGTGGATGGATTGCCATGAATTATTACAAAATGTCTTGGAATGTGATCTCTATCTCAGGGATTGTGGGGTCCATTATTATATTATGCGGATTAGCTTTTGCTTCTCCGTATGTTTTAGAAAAGCTTCCCAAACACCAGAGAGAAAGAATTGAAGTTCTCTATAAGGGAGAAAAAGCGTTCAGAGATACTTCCGGATATAACTTGTTATATTCCAAAACAGCAATCGGCTCTGGCGGACTTTTAGGGAAAGGATATCGCGAAGGTTCCGTTACCCAGGGTAAATTTGTACCCGAACAGGAAACTGACTATATTTTCTGTACAGTAGGGGAAGAATGGGGATTTGTTGGAAGTGCTGTCCTGATTCTTTGTTACATGATTTATATTGGGAGGATCTATTATCTCGCAGAAAGACAGAAGTCTACTTTTAATCGTGTTTTTGGATATTGCTTTGCCTCGATCCTGTTAATGCACTTTTCGATCAATTTAGGGATGGTTATGGGGCTTTTTCCAACTGTTGGTATTCCATTGCCTTACTTTAGTTATGGAGGAAGTTCTTTACTTGCTTTCTCTATCATGACTTTTATTTTCTTTAAATTAAACTACTCGGATAAAAACAGCTTGGTGTAACCTCATCACAGATGGGATTCTATTAATCTTACTGATTGTAAAAGGAGCTGTATCAGATATTATACAATGACACAAAAACATACAATATGAAAGAAGCTTATATTTCAGAGCAAAATTTTGAGAATACGGATTTTGCCCAACATCCGCTGGAAAAAGGAGAATATGAAAATTGTACTTTTAAAAACTGCTGTTTTGAGCAGGCCGATTTCTCCGGATTTAAATTTACCGAGTGTGAATTCATCGGGTGTAATGTAAGCCTTGCTAAACTTTTAAAAACGGCTTTCAGGGATGTACATTTTAAGGATTGTAAAATGTTAGGGCTTTCGTTTAATGATTGCAATGAATTTGGACTTTCTTTTACATTTGACGGATGTTCATTAAACAATTCCAGCTTTTATAAATCTTCTCTTAAAAAGATACCATTTAAAAATTCAAAATTGATTGAGGTTGATTTTGAAGAATGTGACCTTTCGAATGCTGTGTTCCATAATTGTGATTTAAGCGGAGCTGTTTTCGAAAATACTAATCTTGAAAAGGCAGATTTAAGGACCTCTTTCAATTATTCCATAGATCCGGCAACCAATCGTCTTAAAAAGGCTAAATTCTCCCTTTCTGAGATTCAGGGACTCTTGTATAAGCTTGATATAGAACTTGAGAAATAAACCGCATGATGTCTCTTCAATATCATGTTGAGGAATCGGGAATCTCCGGAGCGGTTAACTTATAATAAAAAAGCCATCAAAATTTTTGATGGCTTCATTATTTAAATCAATTATTTAAAATTAAAAACTTGTTGAAGTTGTAGCTGTTGTTGCAGCTAAGTTGTTGTAAGCATCTCCGTTCTCATTGATCACTCTCTTGGCAAATCTGTATTTAGGGCCCCAATAAGAATCATTCAATGAAGAGATCATTACGCCTTTAGAAGTTGCTGCATGGATGAATTTTACCTCACCGTCTTCAGAAACACTTTCTACAATACCTACGTGAGAAATTCTTCTTCCGTGAGAAAAGAAGACCAAATCACCTTTCTGAAGGTTGCTTTTCTCAATTCTTTCTCCTTCCTGAGCCTGAGAAGCGGCTACTCTTGGTAAGCTAAGACCTGCTGCGGCACCGAATACAGAAAGAACAAAAGCAGAACAATCTATACCGTTTCTTGTAGTTCCTCCATATCTGTAAGGAGTTCCAAGGTAAGTTGCTGCTTCAGATAAGATATTATCGATGGTTTTATTGTATTTGATCGCTTTGGCGATCTCAGAATTTTTAATGGAATTTTTTGCGTTCGCTAAAGAAGCTGCCTTTTCAGCAAGAAATGAATCGATCAATCTCTGCTTATCCTGCTCCATTTTCTTGTTGTCGATAGAAGCTAGTTTGGCATCTGTTTTGTATTCTTTAGTGTATGTTGCTGGTTTTGAAACTACATAGTTGGTAACACAAGATTGTAACGACATCGTAGACACAAAAGCAACTAAATAAAACAAAACTCTTTTCTTCATATATATTTGATTATCCGTGTTAAATAAGGAATATTTATTTTCAAAGGCATTACAAAAGTAGAGATTCCGAGAAAAAGACCCCAGATATGATTATTATCAGGTTCTTATTTTAACACATTTTAACATATTATTTAGGTATGTTAAAGAAAAACAAACCGCAATGCCCCTTTTTTGGTAGGCTGCGGTTTTTTTTTATTAAGATTTTTTAACAAAATAAATCGCTTTTCCTTTATTAAAGGGCATCTTAGTTTTAAAACTCCAATTTTCACCCTTGTTAATAAAACAAAAAAAACTCTCCGGTTTTCCGGAGAGTTTCACTAATATGGAACTTTTACAGCTGTTATTTTGTAAATAACATTTCTCTATATTTTGTCATTGGCCAAAGCTCGTCATCCACCATCATTTCAAGATCATCAGAAGCTTCTCTGATTACATCAAAATGAGGTTTTACTTTATTACAATAAGCTTCCGCTTGCTTTTGGCTGTCAGACACCGCTTTTGCAGCTTCTCTTGCTTTAATCAGGTCTTCTACACCCAATTTGATTTTGGAAACATTTTCAGAAATACTCGCAATTAAGCTCATTTGCTCTTTTGCCAATGCCTTGAATTCTTTATCTCCAAAAATTTCTTTAAGGCCTTTAACGTTTTCAATTAATCTGTTCTGATAATTTAAAGCCGAAGGAATAATGTGGTTTCTTGCGATATCACTTAAAACTCTTGCTTCAATATCGATAACAGTAGAATATTTCTCTAATTTGATCTCGTTTCTTGCTTCAACTTCTCTATGGGTAAATACCCCAATTTCTTCATAAAGATCAAGGAATTTCTTGTCCATTTCCTGCTTCAAAGCTTCAGGAGTGGTTTTTAAATTGTTCAATCCTCTTTTCTTAGCTTCTTTTGCCCAGTCATCAGAATATCCGTCTCCTTCAAACATAATATTTTTAGACTGCTTGATGTACTCTCTCAATATGTTGAAAATAGCTTCATCTTTTTTCAGTCCTTTTTCAATAAGGGCATCCACTTCTTTTTTGAAATCATTTAACTGTTTGGCTGCAATGGTATTCATTACCGTCATTGCTTCAGCACAGTTAGCAGAAGATCCTACCGCTCTGATCTCAAATTTATTCCCTGTAAAGGCAAATGGAGAAGTTCTGTTTCTATCTGTGTTATCCAAAAGGATTTCAGGGATTTTTCCAACTACATTTAATTTTAATTCAGTTTTTTCTTCAGGAGATAATTTCCCGTTGGTTACTTTCTCAAGCTCTTCCAAAACACTGAATAACTGGCTTCCGATGAATACAGAAATAATTGCCGGTGGAGCTTCATTAGCACCTAATCTGTGATCGTTACTTGCAGAAGCGATACTTGCTCTTAAAAGATCTGCATATTCATGAACAGCTTTAATTGTATTCACGAAGAACGTTAAGAACTGTAAGTTTTTCTTAGGGTTTTTTCCAGGACTCAACAAGTTTTCACCTGTATCCGTAGCAAGAGACCAGTTGTTGTGTTTTCCACTTCCGTTTACCCCCGCGAATGGCTTCTCGTGGAATAAGATGTGAAAATGGTGTTTGTGAGCAACTCTCGCCATGATGTCCATCAATAAAGAGTTGTGGTCTACTGCAACGTTTACCTCTTCAAACATTGGAGCCAGCTCAAACTGGTTGGGAGCTACCTCGTTATGTCTTGTTGTTACAGGAATCCCCAATTTCATACATTCGATTTCCAATTCCTTCATGAAGTTCATTACCCTTGTAGGAATAGAACCGAAATAGTGGTCATCCAATTGCTGTCCTTTTGCAGGAGAATGTCCTAATAATGTTTTACCGGTTAATACTAAATCCGGACGGGATTGGTATAATGCTGAATCAACCAAGAAATATTCCTGCTCCCATCCTAAAGTAGGAGTTACTTTTGTTACATTTTTATCAAAATACTGCATAACGCTGGTTGCAGCTTCGTCTACCGCGTTCAAAGCTCTTAAAAGAGGTGCTTTATAATCTAAAGTTTCTCCGGTGTAAGAGATGAAGATAGAAGGAATACAAAGAGTAGTTCCCATAATGAAAGCCGGAGATGTAGGGTCCCAAGCTGTATAACCTCTTGCCTCGAAAGTATTTCTGATTCCTCCGTTCGGGAAAGAAGATGCGTCCGGCTCTTGCTGGATAAGCATGCCTCCGCTGAATCTTTCAATAGCTCTTCCTCCTTCAATCGGAGTAAAGAATGAATCGTGCTTTTCCGCAGTACTTCCTGTCAAAGGCTGAAACCAGTGAGTATAGTGAGTTACTCCTTTGCTCATTGCCCAATCTTTCATAGCTACAGCTACCTGATCTGCAATGTGTCTTTGGATTTTAGTTCCTTTTTTGATAGCATCCATAATAGACTGGAATGCTTCCTTCGTTAAATATTCTCTCATAGTTTCTTCAGAGAAAACATTCTGACAGAATAATTCTGATAATTTAGCAGGAACCTCAACAGAGTTGTCTCTTCTAAAGTCCTTGAATGGTAAGGTTTCTAACGCTTTGAATCTTAAAGTTGACATAATAAGGTTAATTTTTACTGGGCAAATTTACGAAAAAAATGAATTCAAAATATTTTAACCCTAAAAATTTTAGGGGTATCATTGAAAATTTTAAATTTAAACTGTGGTTTAACTTTTTTAAACAGGGGTATTGGTTGTAAAATTGAATTTAAAGCGTGCAGATATGTTCAGATATGATATTTTACATTGCAGATTATAAATATAAGCATAAGATTTTGATATTATGTTAAATCTCTTATTAAAAGATACTTAACGTGAAGTTGGCGGGAGATTTTGTATATTTGTGTGAAATTTATTTTATGACAAATTCCAGAGCAAGAGAAACAACGGAAGCAATTGAAAGATTGTATATTTCTATGAGACACCTCTTTTACAGAGGTTTTTTTAAACCCGCCGGTGTTTCAGGAGAAAGTATCAGAAGCTTGTTGAAAACCATCAATCCGGAAATTTACGGTACCATGAATGTTCCAAATAAATTGGAGCTGGATGGTTTGATGTATGTGTTAGACAGGCTTCCGGAAGGGATTGAGGAATGCGCTTTTATTCATCTTACTTCAGATGAAGGATTTGATAAAGGAAGTTTCGAACCTATTGTACCTAAAAAGAGAAGAAGAAACTGTTATAGAATAGATGAACACCAGATGAATATTGAGGTTCTTTTGGGGCGTTCGGAAATCTATGACATTCTTACTCACCTTACCTTCTTATTTATAGAGGCAGATAAAGTACGTAATCTGGCTTTTATCCAGGAAGAGAATTGGAAGCCAACCCGTGCTTTTAAAATCATTGAAGAAGTAGTAAAAGGCGAAAAGAAATTCAGCAGAAGAGAAAAAGAAGTAGCGCTTATTCACCTTTCCTCTTTAATAGGAAGAACGTTTGATGAAACGTTGAATGCCTACAATACTTTCGGGGATGATAACAATCCGGATCGTTTGTTTAAAATCATTTACAACTTAGGAAAAGTGAGTTTAGAAGATGCCAAGCAGACGAGAGAAAGAGAAATTCATTTCAGTGCTATATTAAAAGAAAGAGTAGGGCACCACTATTTCGGTGAAAAATGGGCGAACAAAGTGAAAGAAGTTTTATTTGAAAACAATCTTCATATGCGTCCGCTTCATATTATTTCTGCCAATATGCATTCGGTAAAAAACATGCTGTATGCCAATGATGCTCTTAAAAAGAAGCAGACGAAAGAGGTAGATTATAAGCTTTATGAAGATATCTCCAACAAAAAAGACCTTCGTGATAAGGTTTCAAAATATGCGTTGGATGAAGGATTGATCTATATTAATGATAAGAGCGGAAGCAATATAGACGTTCAGATCATTGACTTAGGCAAAACAGATTTGAAAAACACACCATTCGGACATATTAAGTTTAATGGAGATGATGTGATTATGGTTTTCGATTATGCTTTCGGAGAACAGGCGTTTGAGATAATGGATGAATTATTGAGGCCATTTGAGCATCAGGGAGAAGTCTATATGATGAAAGTAAAATCGGTTTCCATCATGGGGAAAGCAGGAATTCTTGCAGGAGGAAAAGGAGATATTATGATTCCTACTTCTCATATCTTTGAAGGTACCGCAGACAATTATCCTTTTGAAAATGCTTTATCATTGGAAGATTTTAAGGATGATGAATTAAGAGCTTTCGAAGGATCTATGATTACGGTTTTAGGAACTTCACTTCAGAACAGGGATATTCTTTCCTATTTTATGAATACTTCCTGGAAAGCTATTGGTCTTGAAATGGAAGGGGCTCATTATCAGAAAGCCATCCAGGTAGCTTCTAAAATCAGACACCATATTTCACCGGATCTGTTTGTGATGTATGCCTATTATGCTTCAGATAATCCGTTGGAAACAGGAAGTACGCTTTCTTCAGGAGGATTAGGACTTACAGGAGTAAAACCAACATATCTGATCACGTTAAGAATCCTTGAAAAGATTTTGGAAAGCGGGAAAAAGCAAATTGCTAAGAAATAATCTTTAACAATATAGCAATATAAAATAGAAACCTCAACGTGAATGTTTGAGGTTTTATTTTTTTTAGTTCTAGCAGATTAAGTAGATGATTATTCCGTTAAAAAAAAGTCTGCCCGATCTACCAAATCTGTGAGAAAAATAAAATTTAATTATATAACATACAGCTTATCTAAAAACATGAATTCTTACAATAATTCAACTTTTGAGCATTCTGTATAAATTATTACCTTTAGAAAAAATAAATTTTAAATGAGAAAATCGGTTGCAATCGTATTTGCGTTTATCATTTCACAATTTCAGGCACAGCAGACGCCTTATTATCAGCAGGCTGCGAAATACAAGATGGATATTGATGTCAATGCTGAAAAATTTACTTACCAAGGAAATCAAACCTTAGAATATACCAATAACTCACCGGATGAACTGAAGGTAGTGTATTTTCATTTATATTGGAATGCTTTTAAGCCTAATTCCATGATGGACCAAAGAGTAAGCAATCAAGGAAAGAACGGTGACTCAAGATTACAAAATGCAGGCGTTTCAAGATTGGCGTCCATTCCAAAAGATCAGGAAGGAGCCCAAAATATTCATTGGATCAAGCAAAATGGAAAGAATCTGAAGTATGAAATTCAGGAAACCATTATGAAGGTATATCTGAGCGAACCTATTAAACCTAATTCCAAAACAATCTTTACCCTGGAATGGGATGCGGTAATTCCTCAGCAGATCAGAAGAAGCGGAAGAAACAACAAGGAAGGCGTTGATATGACGATGACCCAATGGTATCCGAAAATTGCAGAATATGATTATGATGGTTGGGCGACTTTTGATTATGTGGGAAGAGAATTTCATGCACCCTTTTCTGATTTTGATGTAACTATTAAAATCAATAAAGATTATGTTGTGGGAGCCGGAGGAATTCTTCAAAATCCTACAGAGGTAAAAGGATATGATGCCAATGCTAAGATTAAAACCGAAAAAGACAAGAAGGCAGTTTGGAAATGGACCGCTAAAAATATACTCGATTTTGCCTGGAGCGCAGACAGAGATTATATCGTAAAAAGCTTTGATGTTCCTGAAGGCCCGAAAGTATTCTTAGTATATCAAAATAATGAAAAGACTAAAGTTTGGGAGCAGGCTCAACCTTATGTGACGAAGTATTTCCAGATCATGAATTCTCATTTCGGGAAATATGTTTATCCAACATATGCTTTTATACAAGGTGGAGATGGTGGAATGGAATACGGAATGTGTACCATGATCTTAGGAGAGGCTCAGGATATGGAAGGATTAATGGGGTTAATGGCTCATGAAGGGGCACATTCATGGTATCAGCAAATGTTGGCTACTAATGAAAGCATGCACCCATGGATGGATGAAGGCTTCACCAGTTATGCGGAAAACTATGTGATGAATCAGCTGTTCCCTCCGAAAGAACAGCTTCCGAATCCTTTTGCCAATAGCCTGAATGCTTACAGGAATTTTATTAAGAAAGGAATTGAAGAACCTGCAGTTTGGCTGGGAGATCACCATGACAACGGTTCTGCCTATACATATTCCACCTATGTGAAAGGAGAATTGTATTTGGTGCAGTTAGGATATATCATGGGTGAGCAAAATCTTGCTGAAACATTAAAACAATATTATGACCAGTGGAGTATGAAGCATCCTTCAGACAGAGATTTCCTTCATATTGCTCAACAGGTTTCCGGGATGGATCTGAAATGGTTCCATCATTACTGGATTAATACAACTAAAACGATTGATTACGGAATCAAGGATGTGAAATATGACACTAAATCTACAACGATTACTTTAGTGAATAACGGACAGGTTCCAATGCCGATCGATTTTAGTGTGATGACTGCGGATAAAAAAGTTATTACGTATCAGATCCCGTTGAATATGACGCATACCTGGAAGGAAAAAGATATCTATGGCGACTTTAAGACTGTAGAATATTGGCCATGGACGCAAAAAGAATATACTTTAACAATTCCGTACACAAAATCACAATTGGCGGTGTTAGGAATTGATTTTAGTCAGAGAATTGCCGATGTGAATTTGGAAAATAACTTTGTTGAAGTAAAGTAGATAAGATAAAAAAGGAGCTGAAAGGCTCCTTTTTTGTTTGAAAAATTCAATAGTTACCAAACTTCACCCGTGCCGCAATCCTCTGATGATCTAATACAATAAGGTACTGCTGTACATGGGTCAGGTGGACAGACAGTTCCAGGACATAAAGCCGGAGTTCCGCTTGGCATTGGGCAGGATACATATCCGCCTCTTATTGATTTTAGTCCATTTCTTGAAATTTTTTTTAAATTTTTCATAATGTTATAATTGTAAATTGGTTTGTTCTCTTGAATTTACCAAGATAGTAAAAAAGCGGATAGCAAGAATATATAGGTTTAACTCTTTTTAACAAGTGTTAAAAGAATCATCTTAAGTGATATTTGAAAATTTAGATCAGAATGATTTAAATAATCACCAATTTCTTCAAGTTTTTTGCTCCTAAAATTTTACTTTTACCATTATTTTTTTAGACACCCTTTTAGCTATTAAAAATCAATGAATTCAATCGTAATAAACGTAGGAAACAGTAATATCAGATTTGGCCTTTTTGATGATGATAATTGTGATATTTCTTGGGTAATTAATACAAAACCGTATAAAACGGCAGATGAATTATATGTTCAGATGCTGATGTTGTATCAAACCTACAAAATCGAACCAAAGCAAATCAATAAAGTGATCATAGGATCTGTGGTTCCCCAATTGACTAAAGTCATGAGCTCCGCCATTAAAAAGATCCACGGAATACTTCCTGTGATCGTAGACAGAACTACTCATTCCGGGGTGCAGGCCAAATCCAAGCAAATGGGAACGGATATTTATGCGAATCTTGTGGCTGCACATAATCTATATCCGGGCAGAAAAAAAATTATCTTAGATTTCGGAACGGCGCTTACGGCAAGCTGTGTTGCTGAAAACGGTGAAACATTAGGTGTTATCATTGCTCCCGGAATCGTTACCTCTCTGAACTCATTAATTAGCCATACAGCCCAGCTTCCGGAAATTGAATTGAAAAAACCGAAATCTGTTTTAGGACTGGATACCATAACTTGTATGCAAAGTGGAATGGTATATGGCTTTTTAGGAATGGTGGAAGGATTTATTGACAGGATCAATGAAGAAGTGAATGATGATTGCTTTGTAGTGGCAACAGGTGGTGTTTCTCATATTTACAAGCCTTTAACAGATAAAATTCATGTGATGGACAGGCTCCATACCTTGAAAGGTTTGTATTTCCTAGGAAAGAATTTATAATATATTAAATTATAAAACACCCTCTTCGATTAAATGAGAGGGTGCTTTTTATTGATGATTATACTATCTATTTTCAAAAAGATTATCGTTTTGATTTAAAAAACTCTTTCACAATGGAAGAGCATTCATTTTCCATAATTCCGGTAACGAGTTCGGTTTTAGGATGAAGGGTAAGGTGCTTGTTGATGAAACCTCGCTGCTCATCTCTAGCTCCTATAACAACTTTAGAGATCTGTGCCCACGAAAGTGCTCCGGAACACATAACGCAAGGCTCCAGTGTAACATATAGGGTACAGTTTTTTAAATATTTCCCGCCCAGAAAATTAGCGGCGGAAGTGATAGCCTGCATTTCCGCATGTGCTGTGACATCATTTAGTGTTTCCGTGAGATTATGGGCTCTTGCAATCACGCGATTATTGGAAACAACAACACACCCGATAGGAACCTCATCTTTTTCCAAGGCTATTTCGGCCTCCTGAAGGGCCATTTTCATGAAATATTCGTCGGTAAACATGTAATTATTCAATATTCATCGTTAAAGGAAGTTTAAAGCGGTATCTTACGGGATTGCCGTTTACAATAGCCGGGGAAAACTTTTCCGAAATACTATATAAAGCGATCTCCGCCTGTCTGTTAAAAGTGAAGTTGTCTCCTTGTGCATGAACATTGCTTACACTTCCGTCTTTTTCCACAATGAAGGAAACATTGGCTTTTACCGTTTTTACTTCGGTGTAAACACCTTCGGAATAAAACAGTTTGGCCACTTCTTCACGCAACGTATTCATTCCACCAGGGTAATCTGCAATCTTAACGATGCCGGAAGAGGTTTCATCAGAGCTTTCCAGTTTTTGAGATGGATTCTTTAATCTGTTGAGATCTTCAATATTCCTTACCTTTAATAAAGCTCCGATCATGGCTACATTTTCAATGCTGTCCATTTTCTTCATAAAAAATAAAAAATCACGCTTGATGGCGGCCTTGCCAAAAACATTGGTTTCGGCATCGAATTTTTTCTTAAACTCAGTGTTAAGCATAGTACGATGCTGATTATAAAAAGTCTTCACCTGTTTGAATTCTTCCTTCTGTTGTGCAAAACAGAAAGAAAATGAAAAGCAGATCAGGTAAAGAAGTAAAGATTTCAATGTAAATATATTTATGTAAATGTAATCAAAAAAATATAAATTTTGAGAATACTTATTCTTCAAGATAGTTGTTCAGGGACTCTCGCAAATGATTCCGGATATCATCAACTAAACCTTTCGGTTCTAAAACGGTGACCTCTTTCCCATAGGATAAGATTTCCTGCATAAAATCGTAGGTTGGATGAAGGAAAAATTCAAAATAGATCTCTTCCGGAGTTTCTTTAACGCTTTTTTGTGACTGATGAAGCGGAAAGCTTTTGATGTATTCTCCCTGGTGTCTGCTGCATTTTAAAATGATCTTCTGAGGATTTTGTTCTGCCAGATTCATAACTCCAAATGCGTTTTTAAAGTGCTCTCTGAAGTTATAGTTATATTTTTCCCTGAATTTATTTTTACTGACATCCAGATAATTAATCCGGTCCAAACCAAAAGATTTCAGCATTTTATCCTTGGTGTCAATGGCAATAAGATACCATCTGTCTTTAGATTCTTTTAAAGCAAGAGGATGAACCTTTCTCGAGGTCATGAGCTTGTTCTTATAATTGTAATGTTCAAAGCTCACTACTCTTTTGTTGCGGATGGCAAAGAAAAGGTCATAAAAATTTTCAATTCCCGTAGGTTTTCTGGATTCAAAAAAGATAAAATTGGAGAAATCCGGATGTAAATTCAAGGCATTGCTTACCTGGAATGATTCCAACAATTTCTGGTTGTATTCATCCACTTCCATAATAGGGCGGCTTTCAATATAATACCGGTTGTCGCCTTTTTTCTTATTATGAATGGAAAGATTAAAAAGATCCGAGATCTCACGGATATCTCTTTGTAAGGTCCGGATAGAATAGCTTTTGATTCCGGCATCCTGGAATTCAAAAGAATTTAAAAGATAGTCCTCCAGCTGGGAATAAGTAGCCGGAGAACTTTCTAATCTTTTAATGATTAAGGCATATCTTGTCAGGTAAAAATCTTTTTTCATTCGGAAATATTTATCTTGCAGCTTTGCTGCGTTTAATTTGGGCGAATGGAACGCAAGCGTTTCATGCTAAAGTTTCTAAGACAAATATATGCTCTTAATGCGACAAACTGTGTCGTGTTTTATTTTTGTGGATAAGTTTTGAGAGGAATAGAAATGAAAGATAGGACAACAGTCCTATCTTTTTTATTGAATAATTGTTTGTATTTTTGTGCCATTCTGCCAAATAGAGTGTCTGATCAGATTTCCATTTATATCCCACTCTTTGTAATATTTATCCAGTTTACCGAAATATTTATAGTATTCTTCTTTAATCTGTCCATTTTCATAGTATTCTCTTTGAACACCTCCAATATGGCCGTCAGTAAATTCTTCTTCACCAACCATAATATTTTTTGAATAATGCTGGATTATTCCAGTAAACGGTTTTCCTTCATAGTAATAGATTACTCCTCCGGCATTGTCTACGCCTTTAAATTCAAAGATATTATCTTCGTCTTCTGCATTGTATATTTTAATAATTTGAGACATATTATTATTTCATAAAAGTTACACCATAAGTTAAATAAAAACAATCTGCACAACAACCTTGTAAACCTTCTTTTCGAAGGAAACTGTTGTATCCCAATATTCTGCCAAAGGCGTTCTCTCCTAATTTTCCATCAGGATCTATCTTTTTTAGAAGATCATCTAATGCCCTGAACTCGGCATGTGCAATATCTACTTCATCCCAAGCGAATTTCATAACATCAGGATCAGCCAGGTTTAGTCCTTCGCCATTGACTCCCCTTTTTTGTAAGTGGATTTCTAATCTTTTTCTAAGAGTTGGATGTAGATCGTTTATAAAGTCTAAATGTAGACCTTTTTCGATTTCTTTATCAGTAAAATTAGAAAAAAGTTTCGAGATAGTTCCAGATTCTTTGTCTGCCATTCCAGATATTAGCACCAGTCTACCCCTTGAATTTCCTGTTGTATGAATGTTTCTTAAACGATTCCATTCATTTTCAACCGTACTGAACAGTTCTCCGCCGACTTTACCGAACTTTTTCTCAATTAAAATCTTGGCTATTTTAGGGAACAATCCAGGAGGTCTTATATACTGAGTTCTGTATACTTCCTGTAGAAGTAAATCATCCAAATATCTCCTTGCCGCAGTTTCTCCTTCCTCTTCTAATATTTTTACTATTTTCTTCGTTTCTTTTCTTAGTCCTGCTAGAGTTCCTTTATATAACAGCACGCCATTGTATTCTAAACAATATCCAAGTTTGTTTCTGATAAAATTAATTGTTGCTTCTGTAGCCCTTATAATAGCTTGGATTTTTAACATTGATGCATCAGGAATGAAACTGAACACTAGTGATTTTTTATTAATCAAGGGTTTTCTTCTCTGAGAGATGATGACCCCTTCAATTTCTTGGACATCTTGCGCCAGATCATCCAGTTTAGAGCCGTTTCGCATACCGGAAATAAGTTCGTCAAAGAATTTTGCTAATGCTTTGAAGCCAGTATTACACGCCTTAATAAACTTGGCTATAATTCTGCCCAGTAAAAGAAAAAGATCTGATAATCCTACAGTGACCACTGAAATCGTTTCTTTTAGAATCACCATCAATAAACTTTTAATCTTTTCAACATATGTTACCCCTTTAATGACGTTACCAGCTCCTTCTGTAAAAATTAAAAGAAGAATATTGATAATGATTTCAAATACTACACATCCCGCATAATAAGCCATTTTGTAAGTGGAAATACCAGTGAAAAAGTTTCCGATGGAAGCATACAGATCACTTATTCCATCTGTATCTCCTTTACTGAGGAGTGACGTAATGGCACCAAATACTTTAGCGGCATGCTCGTAAATAAAATCAAGTACATCCTCTATTTTCTCCTGAGAAGATCTTTTTTCAAGAAATTGCTTGTAAGAAAATGTTGTGATGGGGGAGCATATAAAGGCGAGAAGATACAGGATACATTGGACAAGGCTTACCAATCCACTCACTATACCGCAAACAAAAGCATTGATAATTTTAAGAGCTTCTAATCCAATATGTATAATGTTTTTAATGACTTCCTGCAAGTCAGATAAAAAAGTTTTGATCTGATTAACAATGTTTGATATTTTTTGTATTAAAGGCTTTAAAGCATCTGGTAAATGTTCTACTACAACATCCTTTACTTTACTCGCAGCGTTCTTTACCAATTCCCAAACTGTAGCGAATGCATTCTCTACACTTTGTACAAATGGGCTGTTTTCAAGGTTTTCAAAAAACTGGGCTGCCTTATTCATGTTGACGGGGACCAGAATTCCACCTATTGGTAGAGGAATAAGAGGAGAATAGTCCTCATGGGAAGGTTCGTAGTTTTTTTCATCGGGAACTAATTTTCCAACCTGATCTGCGCACCAATTAAGTGCATCCTGAGGAATACCTTCTATACTTCCAATCAACTCTTCAAACTGTGTGTTTCCACTTTTGTAGCCGTACTCTCTCATCAGAGCAAGTTGGATCTGAGTTGGGTCTAGCTTGTCTCCATTTGTTGAATAAGCTACCTGGTATAAGTATTCTGCTTCATCTTTTAAAGAAGTAAGGTTTTTATAAAGTGTTCCATTTATTTTTGCGGGTAATGGGTTGGGGTATTGGTCCACTAGTTTCACATGATAGTCTCCCATTTGAGCAATGTAAAAATCACCGAAAAAATTATTTTTATCTTTAATGCTTCTTTCATAGAATAAGTTCAATATGTGAGGCTGCTCAGCTGTACTTTTATATTTTTCATAAACCATTGAACCGCTTTCACAAGGAATAGTAGTTACCGTATATGAATATCCTTGTTCACCATTCTCATTTTTACCGGTTCCATGAAAAGCTGAAGTTTTTTCATGATCCATAAAAGATTCTCCCAAAGGAATATTCTTTTGATCAAAAAATTTACTTCTGTATTCTGGAGCTCCTTTTAGACTAATCTGATCTAGGATATTGGTTTTTCCTGCAAATCCTTTATTAACATCTTCAAATGACAGCGTTTTAAATTCTGATAAATCATCACTCCATTCATCATCAAATAATCCCATTTTCTTTGTTTTTTTCTGTTAAACATTCTAGTTCGTTAACCGGGAAAATTTCTTTGATCGTTTTATGTTGGCAAAAGTGATTGACTTTCTCTTCATCAAACACGGTAAGATCCAAATGATAATTTTTATCAACTAAAACCTGCGCATTTTTCAATTTACATCTTGCCTGTACTAAAATATCCCAGTCTTTTCCTTCTAATTCCTTCCATTGTTCTTCAGGAATTCTGCCTCTGCTACCAATAAGAATGATCTTTTCTACAGCAGTAATCTCACTAATCTTGTCTTTCAAAGTCGTGAGGATATAAGGCAGCACTTTATCGTGCTGCCAAATAGCCTCAGGTTTTACCCGACTCATGGTTAAGAGATTAAAAATTTAGACAATGGAGCTCGGTCTGTATACTCAGCTTGAGTAAGCGCCTGACCGTTTTTATCTCGAATTCTATCCGGAGTGTTATATTCTGTCGGACTATGAATTTTCACATAGGTTTCAGCATCTGTTGAAATTTTAAATAAATCGTACTCATCCATATCACCGGGCTTTCTAAAAGTAAATGTTTTTAGTTCGGAAATATTGATTCTGAAAGTAAGCCCGTTCTCTCCTGTTGGGAAAGCTTCAACCCCTTCAATAGAAGAAATTTCATCAGCAAGAGCTTTGTAGAAGGCTGTAGAAGATTGTACTCCAATCCATGATGCATCTCTGTCGACGGTTATGGTGTTTCCTAAGCATTCATAAACTCTTGGGAATAGGTGGAAACTATCCATCTCGGCAATTGTTTTATACATGTCCATACGATTAAATGAAATTTCAATCAATTTATCTGCGGACTGCCCGATCTGATTATTGTTCAACTCAAAATTGCTCATACACATTTCACCGAGATTATCATCAAACTTCACTCCTGGCTCACAATAGACAGGAAGAGCTTTTTCAACCTGAAGCCCGATAGAACCTGCCTGAAGAATGGTAAGAGAAGTAGGGATTTTCTCTCTCCAAGGTTCTCCTTCTTTGGTTCCTTTAGGATTCTTCATTTCGTCAACGATAGATAAGAACAATGGATCATCAATTACAGGAACTTCACCGCCATTCCAGATCTGACCTGTAGCAAGGAAGTGTCTTACTGCTTCTTCAAATCCAGGTCTTACGGTTACAATTACTCTTGCCATACCAGACTGCATGAAGGCTCTGAAAGTTGGATCATTGTCATCAAACTGATATAATTCATCCCAGTTAGTTCTGCTTCCCCAATAGTAAGGGTAGAAGTAGTAGCTCATGATTTCCCATTCGAAGGCTTGCTCCATGAATTTCACAAATGCTGCATATTTGTCTAAGGTTCCATCTACTTTAATTTCAGTATTAGTGAATGTTTCTGCGGCATTATCGGTCTGGTAATATTTATTTTTTCCAAAAGTAAGCTCAGCAGTAGGATTTTGATCCAGCATGTAAGAAATACAGTTTCTTCTTAAGATGGTATTTTCAATTTTTCTGTAGAATCCTGGGTTTGAACCTTTGATCTGTACTCCTAATGCTTTAGCATCATTTAACGCTTGCTGATATTTTTCCAGTTCTAGTTCATAGGCTTCAATAATTTTATTGAATGTTGTTTGCAGCCATTCATTTTTAGCTTCCGGAGTAAGCTGACATTTTACACTTGCATTCACGTCAACCGCGTGAGAGCCGATTACAGAGAATGATACAGGAACGGATTGATAAAAATTATTGATAGCAATCTCACTTCCATTCATGGCTTTTCCACCAATTCTCAGGAAGTTTCCATAAGTTCCTTCTCCTCCGGTTTGCATAACTCCGATAGCAGCAATAGTAACATAATTTTCAGGGATCTGTATTTCTGCACCACCTGCGATCGCCTCATCCCATTCAGCGTTTTCTTTTGAATCACCAACAGTGTTCGAGAAAGCCTTTCCGATATAAATGAATTCCTCTGGTCTCTTATCTGTGTCTACATTATATTTACTGATCCAGTATTTGAATTTGGTGTCATCAAGCAAGGAGGAGAAGTTTTCCAGTTTATGAACCGGGGATTCTCTTGGATCAACCGGTTTTATCAACTGATTTTCCAGATTTTTAGAAACCAGCATTCCCAAATTATGCAGCTTGGCAGGTTCAGGAATCATGAATTCGAACATCATACGTTTACCGTAATTGTAGATCTGGTTTTTCACTACTTTGTCTACCCATCTGTAAACACCAACCACATGATCGTTTCCTTTGGTATTGTCAAATCCGTGCTTATTATTTTCTTCGTACTCTTCCAGAATTTTATCAATACGCTCTTCTTTCACTTTGGTAACGATTCTGTCCAAAGCTCTTGCAGTAACATCTTTTGCACTGGTAACTGCCTGTCTGGTACTTTCTTCCTTAGAATTATGAGTGGCATAATTGGCTCCTACACTTAGACCATATTTTGCCCCTCCTTCTACTCCCCAACTAGCGTTAAAGCCAGCTTGTGCAGCAAAATCTTTAGATTCCTGAAGGATTTTGGCAACCTCGTTCTGCATCTCATATCTATCTGTAGAAGTGGTATCTGTAAGCTTTTCTTTTTCAGATTCGCTGGATTGTGTGGTTTGGGATTCACTTCTTTTTAATCTTCTGGTAGCTCTTTCTTTATATTCCCTTGCCATAATGTTCTCAATATGAGCGACATCTCCTTCTACATAAGCATACGTACTTTGTTCTACCTTACGGTAATCCGCAATTCCGATATTTTTCATACCGAATCCTGAAGGGATGAAAGTACCTTGTACAGGCTTCGGATTTCCTTCTGTAGGTTCTTCAGGCTTAACTTCTTTCAATGCAAAAGCTCCGCTTCCCTTGAAAATCCCTTGCTTGATTACACGATCAATTTGATATGGATCTCTTATCAGAGTAACATCCATTGTATACGTTTTACCATCAGACAAGACTACTTCTCCCTGAAGGATAAACCCATTTAAATTAATAGTCTGATCTCCCGGAATTCTTGGATTCACATCAAATAAAATATTGGTTCCGGTAGAAGAAAAGGTAACATTGCTTGATGAGATCTGAGTACCACCTGAAAGAGTTACTTTATAATTTCCGGAAATAATATTTTGAGTAAGATTATTGAGGGTCAGCATAATACTCCATTCCGATGCATTTCTGGAAAATGTCATTACACTGAAAGGGACCCAGGTTGAAGTATTGAATGAATTGGTAACAGGAACTACAACACCTCCTACTGAGGCTGAAACCTGTGGATTCAATACCGTATTATCTAAAACAGTTTGCTGTAAAGATTGATTGCTTTGTGCAATTATCTGATTGATCTCCTCATAAGTAGAAACCCCGTTCAATGCGGAAATAACATTTGTAGCGCCAAAGGCTCTGCTTAAAGCCTGCACACTTTCTTCGCTTAAGCTTTTAGATAAAGCATCTGCATCAATTTCTCTTCCATATTCAAAAGAGAATGCGGGATAATCAGGAACAGGAACTGTTGATTTTAATAATTCATCCTGTAATTTGGATATTTCTTCACGGATTCCTCCATCTTCAGGGGTTTTAAGGCTTAAATCGGTCAGATATTTTATCCTGTTTTCGAGGGTGGTTTTTCTATTCTCTTTGTCGGCCTGCTCATTCAAATATGCTTTCTGAATAGGTAAGACCTCAGACTGATATCTTTCAAAGGCAGATTTATATGCTTCCTGATAGCCTTTTTTATAATTGCTTTCCAGCTTTTCTAATTCTGAAAGCAATGTTTTGTTTGCCTCAAGGTGCAATTGTGCTTCCGCAAACTTCATGTTGGCTTTATTGAATATTACATTAGGAGCTTTGGAAGTTGTTGCTGTATTGGATGCACTTTGATCCACTTTGAATAATTCCTTGGGAAGAACCACTTTTGCTTTGATGACATCCTGATATACTTCTTCATTGGAACCATCATAATTTAATAAAATGTGATTTAAATGAAGGTATTGCATCAATGTTTCCTTTGCATAAAAATCTTTTTGAGTTACTACCTGATAAATCAGGTTATCCCAGATCTTTGAGTCAATTAAGATAACAGGATGTTGTAAGGCTTTATATTCATTGATTTTTTTATCAAACTCAGCTTTCGTAGCTGTCGCTTTGTTTCTGGCTACCCAAACAGCCAAATCGTAGAATGCAGGATCTTTATCTTTTAATGATTTTTCTGTTTCGATCACTAAGCCGCTGATCGTTTCACAGACTCTTTGTAAAGATTCTCCGGCTTGTACTCTTGGGTCAATGACTCCTTTTTGAGTAGCATAGTCTCTGAAAATAAATCTTCTTTCTTTGTTTTTAGGGTCGGTTAATTCAGCATTACGCATGGTAGCGAACCTGAAAAGTGTTTGTGATGTGTTGTTGTTTGTGTTCATACTATTTGTTGATTTGTAATTAATAATACCTCATCATGAAGGATTACTGATCGTATTTTATTTGGAAGCCTTATTTTTTTAGGTGGTTTCCGGCAGGGATATCCACCCTACTTTTTAATCAGAAGGTTCATTTGTCGTGATTTTATATATTGGATTTTTAAACACGGTTCTGGCCGTTCAGCATTTTGTGAATGGTGAATTCAAAGGCTTTGTAGAAGATTTAATGATTATTTTGTGTTCTTAACCGGCGTTCAAAGGTAATGGTGAGCGACGACAGAACCTGACGTGTTTAAAATTCTTTTTTATAAAATATCTTCTTCAAGAATATCATTTTCAAAATCGTCTCTGAAGAAACTTTCAATCTCATTGAGATAGTTTTCATAGTCTATCTCTGCATTTTCGATGTCGCTCCATTCAATAGTATAGAGCTCTTCATCAAAAATAATATCTGAATGGTGATGCAGTGTTTCCATGTCTTTTTTCTTTAAATTTTGATACAATTTTGGCTGTTCAGCATTAATAAATGTTGAATTCAATGGTTGTTATAAAAGTTTTTAATGATTGATTTTTGTGCTTGATTTATATTTCAAAAGTAAGAGCCGAAAGCGACAAAACTTGACGTGTTTATAAAACTTTTGAAAAAATAAAATATAAGCTAATTACATTATATTTTACATTTATAAGCAGAATAACTTATATTTTATTTTTGATGAGCTTTTGCACAATCTGGTTAAGCATTTCCCTGTTATCATCAATATAGCTAAGTCCGGCCTGTATCAGATTTTCAATATTGGATCTTCTTACATTATCCATCGCGGGAGAAGCATTTTTCAATGATGGATTAATACGGTAATAGTTCTTCTGATTTCTCTGACCTAAAGTTTGGAACATCTGGCAAAGTTGATAATCAACGGTTTCTGCATTAGCGGACATTAAAATGTCAATGATAGGATTTACCCATCCTATTTTTCCGGCTTTCTCCAGTTTCCTGAAAGAATAGCTTCTGGATTCGAATCCAGTTCCGATAGAAACAATAATCATATCATTTACACCAGGATGATTGGGTTTTTGATGGTTTTTCAACACTTCGGCAAAAGGCGTTTTCCTTGCTTCCGCATAAGCGCAAAGAGCGGGATTGTTGGCGAACATTCCACCATCGATCAAACTGAAGATCTGTCCATACATAGACTTGATCTGTACCGGGCTGAAATAGGTAGGAGCGGCCGATGTCGCTCTGCATACGTCTTTTACATAGAAGTTGTCGTTACTCAAATGGGCTTTCCATGAGTTGAAAAGCTTGGCTCTTCTGTTTTCAATATCATAGCTTGTTATTAGGCAGGGTTTTATTAATTCTTTAAGTTCTAAATTTCCAAAAAAGTCATTCAAATTTTTTTCAAGTGCTTCCTGGGAGATCTTTTCATTCAGTAAACCGAATGGATTGATCAGTTTTTCCCAAAAAGACACCTGGAATATGTCGCCACCTTTTTCAGCATATAATTCTAAGCCTTTCTGAATAGAATATTTTGCTTTCTGGTGTCCATCAGGACATAGAATAATAGATGCAATCAGTCCTCCTGTACTGCTTCCGGCTACAAGATCAAAATAATCTCCGAGTTTGGCGCCCGGCTTATCATGATATTGCAGTTGCTCTTCTATGTAGCGCAGAATAATGCAGGTAATGATTCCTCTTATTCCGCCTCCGTCCAAAGAAAGAATGGTTGTCTTTTTCATGATGCTTTTAATTGTTTAAGAAAAACAGACCAGACAGCTTTAGATAAATAAACCAACAGTTTTTTCTCAAAAACTATTGGCTTTTTTACATGTATTTGTACTGTTTTTTGGTGTTTTTCTGTAAAGCAAATGTAGGTGGAGGAAGCGACAGAACTTGACGTGTTAAAATAAATTTTCAAATACAAGAGAATTAAAGGATTACATATCCATCCTTATCTCTGGCTATTTTAGAAAGGTTTCTCCAGCTGGTTTTGATTGTTTTTTTCTTGGTGGGAATGCTCTTCCTTTCAAAGTGGGGAAGGTCTTTGAAGGTCTTCCAGTTTCCGCCCCAATCCCAACCATGTTTGGCAAAAATTTTCACGCATTCATACCAGTCTGCTACCTGGTCATTATCCCAGTCTTTTGCAGTGTCCCAATTCGCCACTTTTCCATCAATTATCATGCATATATCTACAGCAAATCCGTAGTTATGAATGCTCTGCCCTGCTTTGGCGTTGGTTACCTTTTTTCCTGTTGTGATTCTGCCGATAGCATATAATTTTTCCTGTTCCTCAAAAGACCTTAATCCTTGAGTAATTCTTACTTTAGCTCTGCCAGTAAGAGCTTCATCACATTCTTTAATAATGTTCTTTACCTCCTCTCTTACCAAAGGATGCAGCTTTTCAATTCGTTGTAAAGATATCTTGTCCATAATTTTATTTTACTCATATTTTTAGAAAACAAAAGTAGAAACGGGATGCGACAGAATATGACGTATTTCAAATAATTTCATATTTTAATTATGATAAAATAACTGCTGTTATGAAATAATAATATTTAACATAAATAAAATATTAAAATTTAATAGAATTGATAAATGGAATGAAATTTTTCTTACTTTTGTGAAATAAACTAATGAAATCATGACATGTACTTCAAATTTAGACTTCCTTAAATCAAGGCGTTACAACAACAGTAATGAAAACATTTATTCTATTTTTAGTGAATAAGTAAATATTTTCAGATTATATCTTTGGAGAATCTTTTTAGATTTCTCGATCTATTGTTAACAAATCCATATTTTATGCATAAAATCTCCTACAGGAGAATTTTCACGATGGCTCTATTATCGTGCTCTTTCTCCGCCTATTCCCAGCTGGTCGGCTCTGATGCGCAACTATGGGAAAAAGCTAATCCTACTTCGAGGGAAGCAACCCGATGTAAGGATGAAAATTTATTAAATTTTCATTGTGGTATCAAAGACAAGCTTCTCAAAAAATATATCAAATACAGTAAAAACAAAAGCCATACACTTAGTTTGGTTCATACTTCAAAAGAAGATGAGCTGATCTGGAAGAATACAGATAAAAATGTTTCCTTGAGCAATATGGCATATGATAACGGGAAAGAAAAGAAAGAGATCAGAAAAAGACCAAGTATCTTTTCTTTTGCCGGCACTGCCGATATAAAAGAAAAATCCGATAGTTTGAAGATCAAATTTGAAGATCAAAATCTTTATGAGATTATTTTCTTTCCGAGAAAAGCAAAGGCAATGGATTTAAATAAAATTCATTCGTATTTGTCAATAAAATATGGGATTTCTTTGGAGAAAGGGAAATACTATGGAAGTGATGGGAAGGTAATATGGGATCCGGAAAAACATAAAGATTACAAATATAGGCCAACAGGTTTGGGAAGGGATGACGGAAATGAGCTTTACCAGAAACAATCCTCAAATCAGGCAGATCCGTTTTTAGCAATCGGCATGAATGATATCAAAAGGACCAATGTAGAAAATCCTACGGCTATTGATAATAATAATTTTGTGATATGGTCTGATGATAATAAGGAAATGTCTCTAAAAACCGAAAAGGATTTAGATATACTTGAAAGAAACTGGGAGATCAATTTTATAGGGAACAAAATTCCTAAAAGTGATTATAGTGTAAGGATAACAAAAGAAATAGTTAATCCGCGTGCGCTTCCACTTTCTTATTGGATGATCATTAAAAAAGATAACGGAGAAGCCAAAAAGATTTCCGGAGTTGAAAATGAAAAGTATATTACATTTAGTAATGTTGAATTCTTGGACGCTTTTGATTCCGGTGATAAAAGCCACTTTACCTTTGCGGTGAGTCCTAAAGATAAAACAGGAAACGGAACCAATCCACGCTCAGATTCTAATCTGATAACTCAAAATGAAAAAGACATCTCATTGGATATAAGCAAGATAGTTCTTTATCCAAATCCTGTAAAAAAAGATCAGAATTTTACTATCGTCTTTCCTAAGATGGAGAATTTGGTGATTTCAATTTATGATGCAGGGGGAAGACTTGTGAAGCTGGAAAAAATCAGTGAAAATGCAGGATCTTATGTGAACCACCTTCCTATTCAGAGTTCTTATCTAATCAATCTTACGCAGAACGGAAAATTGATCAAGACATTTAAATTAATTGTTGACTAAGCTAAATCATGAGAATAAATATTAAACAATCTTTTACAAAAAGATCAGTACTATTCGTATGTTTTTTTGCAAGTATGTTCTTATTTGCAAGTTTTACGAAAGAAGACCGCCAGAAGGTCCGGGCTTTTAAGCTTCGAATGATGGATAAATACGTCTATAATTCAGACACTGAGGATAATACAGGTTCAGCAGAAAATACAGGAAAACAAAATCCCGGTCATACTGTTTCGAAATCCTTTAAAAATGTGAATGAAAAGGATAATGCATTAGGGAATGCTTCAATATTTTCCGCTTTCGAAAATAAAGACTCGGATCATATCTTTAATTCCGAGGAAAAGCAGGGGATGATCGGAGAATTTTCTGATGATGAATCGGACAATCCATCAGATAACTTCTTTACTATTACAATTCCTGAAATAAAACCGAATATTAAAGCATATCTGGTTTACGATTTATTCGGATTAGAGACTTATCATTCAGTTTCGCGATCCATTAATAAAAATATTGCTTTTGGAGGTAATATTATTGTTCCAAGCAGCAAATGGAGCACCCAAAAAGAAGAAATTGCGCTGAGTTCATTAGAGAAAGGAAAAAACACGATTCTTTTTACTTCTTCCATTGATGGTATAAAGTATAAAGTAAAAAATGTAAGAATTGTTTTTGAGAATGGCTTTGCACCTTCAACGGATATTTCATCTTTATTATCAGGAAATAATCTATATATAAAAGGTATTGAAAGCGGAACCTTAAATGCAATACATGTTAAGGATCAGACGATTTTAGCTGTAAAAGGGGAGTACGAAACTTTGATTAAGCTTTCAGAAGAAGATAAGGCAAAAGGCTTTGTGAGCATTACAAATTCAACAGGAACAAAAGAGTATAAAATTCCGGAAAACAAACCTTCATTTAAAACACTGAATGAAGAAAAGTTTATTCCGCTTATCATCAATATCTCCAAGGACTCTGAACAAACAAAAGCTTATGAAAACTCCACTGTTTTCATTGAGAAAAATTCTGTATCCGATAATGCTCAGATACAGGTTGTAAAGCTTAGAAAAAAAGACTATCCGGCTATTTCAAGAGAGATTAAAAATCTGACAGTAAATTCCAATGCGTATCGTTTAGAAAAACGATCCGGAGAATTAACGAAGAATATAGTTTTTTCTTTCCCATATGATGAAAAGAAACTTGGAGCAAGATCAGCGAAAGAAATAAAGGCTTTTTACTTTGATTATGCTTCCAAAAAATGGAGAGTAGACCCAACCAGTAAAGTAGATACAGAGAAAAAAGTGGTTACTGTAGAAACTAAGGGAGATACAGACTACATCAATGGAGTTATTTCGGTTCCTGAATCTTCACAATTAGAGGCGTTTGCTCCAACAAGCATCAGTGGACTGAAAGCGGCTGATCCTACAGCGGGTTTGCAGCTTATGGATATTCCTTCAGCAACACAGAAAGGAGATGCCAATGCTGATTATCCGATCCGTGTTCCAAAAGGTATTGGAGGGGTTGAACCATCACTATCAATAGGATATAACAGTGGGGGAGGAAATGGCTGGATGGGAGATGGCTGGAATATTAACGGCTTATCTTCAATCACAACTGATTCCAGATGGGGTGTCCCTGCATTTGATGGTAGTAAAGAAACAGAGCTTTATACTTTAGATGGAGAGATGCTGGTTTATCCCAATGGTTATTTGCCTCACAGACATAATGATGTAAGTGAAAACAATACGGCTATTACCACCGAAAAACAGTTGAGGTCTTCATTTACAAATAATTCCGTAAAGCAATTTTACCTGAGAAAAAACCATGACTTCAGCCTGATCGAAAGAATAGGGACCAGTCCCGGGAATTATACATGGAAAGTGACCTCTACTGATGGTACCAAAAGATATTATGGAGGTTCCTCTGATTCTGTACTCTATGGTGAGGGAGGAATTGCCCACTGGGGACTTCGTTTAGTAGAAGATGTACACGGCAATACCATGGAATTTACCTATTATAATGAATCTGCAGGAGGAGGAAAATTTTTCCAGATCAAAAAAGTGGCTTATGGGAAAAACAAAGATTATACGGTAAACTTTAATAAAGAAACAAGCATTACCAGAAAAGATATTATCAGTAATGCAAAGCAGGGTTTTAAAAGAGTAGAGCCGTTTTTGTTAAAGGATATTGAGGTTAAGTATAAAACGGAGTTAGTCAGAACCTATAAAATGGATTATATAGAAGGAGAGTTCTATAAAACTCTTTTGAAAAGAATATATATTGTTCCCAATAATCCATGTTCAACCACACTGGCGAGTAAAAACAGTGGAGAAAGCGGTACAGAAAGGAATGGAAAAACCAGTGTGGCAAACAAAGCAGAAAGGGATATAGATGACGGAACTGGAGGCGGCGGCGGGACCAATGGAGGTATTGAGCCAACCTGTAATGAAATTTCAGACAGTTATACTTTTGAGTATTATAATGATGTAAAAGACGGTCAGGGTAATGTCAGATTATTTGGTCCGGATACTTCTGTTAATCTTCAGAATGATAAAGAAGCTTATTCAGGATTCATAAGAAGTTTAATAAGGCCATCTAAAATTAATGGAAACATCAGTTCAGAAAAGGGAATAAATATAAGACCTGCAGCAGGATTGAATTTTTATTATCCGTCCAGTGATGCTTATGGGCATTTGATGTTTGGTTTTCCATTTGGAAGTTCCGATGCCAAAGCCAGAAATGCACAACAGCTTGTAGATTTCAATGGAGATGGAATACAGGATATGATCTACAGAGTTCCTGATGAAGGACTGTTTTTGCGAACCGGAAAATTAGACGAACTTGGAAATTTAAGTTTTAATGGATCTCAGCTTATTGAAAATTATGATGGTGGAGACTTTTCTTTTACAGAAACTCACACCAGCAATTGGGGATGGGATATGGGAGCTATTGTTTATAGCCGTTCTCAGATAAGCTCTAATTCCAGAGGTTCAACAAAAACGTATCTGATTGATGCCAACTCGGATGGCTTAATGGATATTGTCAATAATGGCTCAGTGTGGTTTAACCGATTTGACACCGGCTCGGGGAAATCTGAAATGACCAAACATTCTGAATATACCGAGAACATGGTTGTAAAAGCAAAAGCGATACAGACCCCAATAAAATATTGTGGTGATATAGGTGCTGAACCAGAACCATGTCCGGAGGATCTTGATGTTACACCTGATACCATTACTGATGTGGTAAAAGTATGGATAGCACCTAGGGATGGATATGTCAGATTTACAGACAATGTGGTAATAGCGCCGACATTTGGGCTTGATCCATCACAAAAGATGTATTATTCCGTTGAGATGCCTATTCCTGCTTCAATTGATGGGCCTTCAAACATCCTTTATGCCAATAATAGAATATATTTAAAGGAACTTCATGCCGGAGACTCTACACAAAATGTTATTATAAACAGGTATAATGATTATTATACTCAAATGCAGACTGTTCCTGTCGATACCAATTATGGTGCTCAGATTGGCACCAATGATTCTCGCAGATTATATGTGAAAAGTGGGGATAAAATTTATGTGAGATTACATAAAAATACAATAAAAGATGTGCCGGTTACTTCAAATCCGGGAATCACATATGTAGATCCAAATACAGGAAATGATATTCCGAATACTTTTGAACTTTCACAGGATAGGTTTCAGTTAAATAATGGCACTTATGCAAGCAACTTCTTTTTAAATAACCTTTCTGCACCTATTTTCCTTGATGCTCAGGGTACGGCGACAATTAATGTTGCGAGAGTTTACTTTCCTTATTCAACAGATAACTTTACTTTCAGAATTGTAACTGAAAATAATACTGGTGCAATTACTGATTTAATTACTCCGCAAACCTATTTGCAAAGTGATACAGGCTTTTATACAGATCCTCAATATTTAACCCTTAATGTTAATGCTTCTGAGCCTGTACATTTAAGATTTATTGTAGAATCTGATTCTCAAACCAATTTCTTCCAAGATAGCTGGAATGGTAAAATTACGGTTGATTATAGTGCTTCAACAAACTATAATCCTAATATAAATCTCAATTATATAGCCGTTCCGGAATATCCGTCTTTTGCAGTTACCCAATTAAAGCAAAAGTTAGATATTAATAATGTTTCGCATGGAAGCATTCTCAGCGGTACTCATGATTTTGGTATCCAGATTAACAAAAACGTTACTAATTTTTCCAATTTAGGAACAGGATCATTCTATTATATTATTAAGAAGGGGAATCAGGTTTTAGCCAAAAGAAGAGTGATTGTTTCTCATACAAACAACACTCTGATAGAAGAAGATATGACCTCAGGTCAGGCTATTAATGGTGTTTCTCCAATTGATTTTTATACGGGCTATGCTAATTTTATAAATACTGGTGATAACAGTTATTTGGTAACAGTTCAAGTGTATTGTAAAACAGGAGGAGATTATGCATTATTTAATAAATATTCTGAATATTTTTCAGGGAAGCCCTTCGATATTTACTATGATGATGTAAATATGTATGGCAGTACATCTGCTACAGCAGTTAATACAGCAATGTATAATACGAAATCATTTTTTTCTAGCAACTGGGGGCAATTCCTTTATAAACCAGGCGACTATTTTAATTATATTTATGGATCTCCAATCGATCCTAATGACTTTTTACCGCCGGTTGCTACACAAAATACCTATCAGGCATGTCAGAATATAACTAATGACAATGCGGCTTTGGCCGATTGTATTTTAAATGTAACCCCTAACCCTAACGCTGGAACGATTTCACAGAGAGTAGCACCAATGAAACCGAATATGGTCAGGAGAAAGCTAAACAGTTTTACAAGTAAGTGGGTGGGTGCCGGACCTGAACAATATTCGGCAACAACAAGTTTCAATACGGATGATACCGTAGACTATTTTACAGATCCGGTTCCTACTGTACCGGTTGTAGTACCAACCACCTATACTTCCGGACAGCTTTCTGTAGATACTACGATGAGGGCAATCAGTAAAGACCAGAAAAGCAGTTCCAGAAATACTACAAACGGGTTGAGTTTTGGAATGGGAAGCGGTGGAAATTCAGAAACAGTACTCACCGGAATTGGTAGTGTTGAAACACAAACCTTTTCTGATATGAATGGGGATGGATATCCGGATATGGTATATCCTCAGTCTGTCCAGTTTACCAATTCCACGGGAAGTTTAGAAGATATCCAGCTTGTTATTTATGGAGGGGATTATCCAACCAATTCTGCAAGCTATCAAAAAATGAACTCACTTGGATTTTCTTATAATGCGTTCTCTATAACCGGAAGAATCGGAGCACATGGACAAAACGGAACGACTACGCAGAATGACGGCGGATTGCCTTGGTCTGGAGGAGCATCCATAAATGCAGGGATCAATGATTATTATAATTCCTATGATTCGGGACAAGGATTTTGGATGGATATCAATGGTGATGGCCTTCCGGACAGAATAAGAAACGGAGGTACTCCATATATGACCTGTGCTTTGAATTTAGGTAAGAGTTTGAGTGGAGATGCACCTTATGAAAATATGATTACTTACCGTTCCCATCCTAAGGGCGGTGTGAGCTTTGGAATAGGTGGAGCTCTTGGAGCTTCAGCGAATTTGGGAGCATTGAGCAGTTTTGGTTTTGGGATAAGTGCCAGTGTAGGGGCTTCATCTTCTTCAGGATCAGCAGATGTAGTATATGAAGATGTAAATGGAGATGGATTGATTGACATCCTTGAAGTGGATAATTCCAATAATTCTACTACTGTTCGTTATAACTTAGGAAGCAAATTTAATTCTGCAGTTCCTTTGGTGAAGAGTGGAGGAAATATCGATTTTACAGATGAAACGAGATCATTCAATGGGTCATTTTCCTTCGGAGGAAATTATATGTTCAATATTGGGCCAATTACCCTTATTCCACCAATAGTCCTGCTGATTCTTTGGATTAAAGCCGGAGCCGGGGCTACAGCTAATATTGGTTTGAATGTATCTGAAACCAGAAAAGCATTTAAGGATATGAATGGGGACGGCTTTTCAGATTTAGTGCAGGATACAAGCAGCGGGTTTATTGTTAACTATTCATTGTTAGGTAGAACCAACAAGCTTAAGTCGATTACCAATAGTTTTTCAAAAGGAAAATATATGTTGGATTATCAGTTTGTAAGGGCCAATTATAATAATCCGCATGCTAAGTTAGTCGTGAAAAACATCAGTGTTGTAGAGCCGGATGTTTTCTCAACAAAATATACAACTGAGCTGGGAAATAAAATGCAAACCAATTACATTTTCCGTAACAGAAAGTATGACAGAAGAGAAAGAGAAGATTTTGGTTTTGATACGGTGATTAAGCAGGAAATGAACAATTCAGGTGTTGAAAGAACCTCCACCGATTTATATTTCAACAGTACCTATTTATTGAATGGATTAATCAGACAAAACACAGTACAAAATGGCAGCGGAAGTTATTTATCAGATGTGAAATATGAATATAAGCTTAGAAAGTTTATCACGAATAATTCACTGCTTCAAATAAATCTAAATTCAGATTTGCCTGTGGATTATGATAATGGTGGTAGCGAAGGACGAAAAATGGCAATCGCGCTACTGGATAAAAAAATAAAAACAACTTTTGAATCCGGAGGAAGCATTAAAACAACCGAACAATTTTCATATACCATTAATGGACTTATTTCGAGATATCAATATACAAGTCCTTCTACGTCATATAACACAAGTATTAAGTATCAATCTGCCAGTAATAATATTATCGGAATTCCTAATCTTGTTGAGGTATATGCAGGAAATACAGGCTCACAGTTGTTGAGGAGAAGAAGCGCCTATAATATTAATTCGTATAATGGCGATGTGGGAACTTATGCTGTTTTTGATGGTTCTAATGATATCGTTACAGATATAGAGTATAATGCAGCAGGAAATATTACAAAAGTAACCTATCCGCCAAATGACAACGGAGGACAAAGATATTCGCTTGAATATACTTATGATGATGCGGTAACAGGAAAGTATGTGGTAAAAGTGAAAGATATTTTCAATATTCAATCAACAGCCATATACAATCCGCTTTTTGATGTGGTAACAAGAAAAGTGGATACGGGAGGTAATGCAATGGTGTTTTACTATGACGGTTTCGGAAGAACGAAATCAATCATGGGACCGAATGAAATTGCAAGCGGTTCTACGGTTCCGACTGTTAAATACAAATATTGGCTGGATCATGCGGGAATACCTAATAATGATGCCACAGTGAAAATATATAGAGCGTCCACTTCCAATTTAGACCCTGAATATGCAGGAGCGGGTAATACCATCATGACGGATAGCTATTCCGATTTCCTTGGAAGAGTAGTGCAGGTGAAGAAGGATATTGAGATGAATGGTTCTGAAGTAAGATCGGTATCGGGGAGAACCATATACGATGTATTAGGAAGAGCAGTTCGCCAGTATCACCCAAAATATGAAATGCTTGGAAACCAAAATCTGAACTCTTATGGAGTATTTGAGCCTTTCACATCCAGTGTTTATGATAGCAAGAACAGAATTATTTCGCTTACGGATGAAGATGGTGTTGAGAAAAAGACATTCTACACTATTGAAAATGATATGTTTAAAACAACAGAAGAGATTTCAACGGAAAAAACGGAATCCTATACTAATGCTGAAGGAAAAATAGTGCAGAAGAACGATTATCTGTATACACAACCCATCACTACATTATTTGAATATAATACAATTGGTGAGTTGATAAGTTTGAAAGATCCGGAAGGAATTCCTACTCAATATTCCTATGATCTTGTGGGGAGACGTATACAACAGATCCACCCGGATAAAGGAACAACGACTTATGAATATGATCAGGCAGGAAATCTTGTGAGATTAGAAACGGATAACCTAATTAATGATCCTTCGATCAGTACTCATTTTATAGAATATAAATATGATTATAACAGACTTACGGGTATTATATTACCTGACCTGCCTTCTGGAGATCCTAACCCAAACAATGTCATGTATCAGTATGCTCCTTCTACAGCAGGAAACAATGCAGGTAAACTTCTGGTAAAAGAAGACGGATCGGGAAGTACCAAATATGCTTATGGAAGAATGGGGGAAGTGCTTTCAGAAATGAGAGTAGTACGTGGACATCATATCCCGGAAATGTATTTTAAAACCTATTTCAACTATGATAGCTGGAACCGTATCACTAAAATCAAGTATCCAGATGATGAGCTTGTTTCTTATCATTACGACAAGGGAGGAAATCTTAAATCTGTAAACAATAATCTTGGAGATACCTATATTCAGAATATTGTATATGATCAATACGAACAGCGTGTAGGAATTCAGTATGGTAACGGAACGTATCAAAATTATGGATATAACGGGCAGAACAGGAGATTGGATTATTATAGCTTGTCTAATGCAACAAACAATCTGATGCTGAACAACTCATACAAATATGATGAGTTTGCCAATATTACCGGAATTAAAAATGATGCTTATCCTTTAGGAAATGGTATGGGTGGGGCATTTGAGTTTGAACTCAGCTATGATACCCTGAACAGGCTAATCGGAACCGGAACAAGAGAAACCATTCTGGATGGGGAACAACAGCCTATACATAATTCTAATATGGCACACTCGACTTATAAGCTGGAAATGGAGTACAATAATGTAGGGGGAATTGTTCGAAAAACACAACATCATGAAAGAGACCAGATCATTGTACCAGAGAACACTTACAGCAATCAGTATGATTATGTTCCGGGTACCCATAAACTAGCATTGGCAACAGATACCCAAACAGGCAATGCGGATTCATTTGATTACGATTATAATGGAAATGCCTTAAATCATAATGATAATAACGGAACAAAAAAAATGTTCTGGGATGAGCAGGATCGTTTGAGAGCATTTTATAATGATAATACAGGAATTTATCAGTATTATACTTACGATGACAAAGGAGAAAGAGTGATTAAATATGGGCTTGACGCACCTGTACAGCTTTATCAGAATGGAGTACCTGTTATTGTTGATGAGTTGAAGCTGTTTGAGTATAAGCTTTACCCAAATCCTTATATTACTGTTAGTTCTACAGGACAATATACGAAACATTATCTTGAAGGATCGAAAAGGTTTGCCAGCAGACTTATGGATGGTGCTGTGAGATTTGAAGACCCTTCAGTACTGTACAGTAAAACCACTGATGAGAAAGCTCCTGAAAAAACAGCTGATGTAGAGGCTGATTTTAAGAAATACCTGGAAAAAACAGATCTTGGTAATAACGTTTCAGTGGAATTAAAAGAAGTATATCAACATCCGGATTTGTATTATCTGCATGGAGATCATCTGGGAACCGCAACATTTGTGACCAATTCTCAGTCTCAAGCAACACAGTTTTTCCTAAATTTACCATTCGGGGAAACGATGTTAGAACAGATGGATGGATCTTACAATAATCCGTTTAAGTTTAATGCAAAGGAACTCGATGAAGATACAGGGTTGTATTATTATGGAGCGCGATATTATAATCCGAGATTGAGTATTTGGTATGGGGTAGACCCATTAGCAATTTATAATCCTGTGATGGAGAATGAATTTTATGGAAATGGACAACACAATGGAGGAGTGTATAATTGGGGTAATTTAAATCCTTATATTTATACTTATCAGAATCCCATTGTTTATATTGATCCTGATGGAAAACAAGTTCGTTTCTCACAGGCTCCTAAATTTAAATATGATTCCGGCTTTTCTAAATTTCCAAAAGAAAAACCGACTGGAGCAGATCGAGCAAATTTTACGATATGGACAGCAAAAGCGACGCTAGCACAATCAGTACTTCCTAATGGAACATCCGCTTATTTTCACTATTTAGGCAATACGGGAAAAGATTTCACTTTCAATCTTTCGAGCTACTTAAATGAAGACAAAAGTGGGAAAATTTTGCTTACTAACATAACTAACATAGCGAAAAGTAATGCAGAAAAAGTACTTACAGGACCGGGTAAAGTAAGTTATTATAGCCAAGGGTTTTCTGCAAATGGGAATAGTGCTGAATTTCCCTATCCAGCATCTGAAGATTGGCAAAAAGCAATAGGAGCATTTAATTTTTACTATAAAGCAGATCTGTCTTCTCAATCGGTAAAAGGTGGATTGAAATATACATTGAACCTTACCATATATGGTGAAGATAAATATAACTTTAATCCTGGTCAATATGATATAGCAACAGGTACTTCTGATAATGTGAATGGCAGATTTGAAATTGTTGGATGGGCAAAAGAATATATGCAAAGAGGAGCTGCCAAGGTTAAAACTATTGAATGGACAGTGAAACAACCAAACAAACCGTAATTAAATGAAACATTTATTATTTTCAATTATATGTTTATGTCTTTTTATTTCTTGTAAAAAGAATACAGAACAGATTAGTACAGACATACATGCTTTAGAAAAATATATAACATTGCCAAAAGTGCCCAAAAAAGTAAAATATCAGCTTATAGAAACTCCTATAAGAGCTGGGGGGCAAGACTGTACCACAGGACTTTCTATCTATGCTGTTTTAGAATTTTCTCAAGAGGATTTTAATAGCATTGTTAATATGTCTACAGAAAAGTACACATTTCCACTTCAAGTAACTAGTGAGTCATTTAAAGAATGGTATCCGGATTTGGTAAAAAAAAAGTTTATTAAAAAAGATAATGATTTCGTAATGTTGTCACCACCAATATTTGACGGGGTTATTTTTTCCAAGAAAAATACTAATGCACAACCATTGTTTTTCACAACAGAGAATAATGAAATATTTATAATATATAAAATGTGTAAAAATTAAACAATGAAATTAGAAAGGGGTTCATGAAATAAGGGATGAGTCTTTTTACTAATAAATTGATAATTAGGGCTATCTTTTAAAATAGTTTTATTCCTCTCTAATAGGAAAAATGTAAAAAGCGTATTGTTTTCAATACGCTTTTTGCGTTTTATTTATCTATCAAGCAATAAATAGTGCTTCTCAGAATACGGAGAAGCACTGATGTAGATATTCTTAACTATAATTCTAATTTTTTAATCTGGATAAAAGTGAAAAAATAAAAACAATATACGACAAAACTTGACGTGTTTTTAAATATTTAAAACATTGTTTTTCAATTGATTCAATGTATTGTTAAATTTTAAACAACTTCATTATTTCTCATTCAAAAGTTATAATTTTGCTTAAAATATCCTCATCATGTACGCGTTGGTAGACTGCAATAATTTTTTTGTTTCCTGTGAAAGAACGTTGGATTCTTCACTGGAAAACAAGCCTGTTGTGGTCCTTTCCAATAATGATGGCTGTGTGGTTTCCAGAAGCAGGGAAGCCCAGGATCTTGGGATTCCTATGGGAGCTCCGGCGTTTAAGTACAGAGATCTTTTCAAAGAGCACGATGTGAAAAGCTTTTCTGCCAAATTCGAGTACTATAATTATAAAAGCCAGCAGGTTATCAAAATTGCTACTTCGTATGTGGATAGGCTTGATTATGAAGTGTACAGTATTGATGAGCTTTTCCTCGACTTAACCAGTTTCAAGTATGTAAATATTTACGATTACTGCCTCGAAATCCGGAACAGGATTAAAGCTGAAGTAGATATTCCTGTAAGTATAGGAATTGCACCCACCAAAACATTGTGCAAGGTTGCCAATAGAATTGTAAAGAAATATCCTGAAAAATTTAATGGAGTATATATTTTAGATACTCCGGATAAAATTGAAAAAGCATTGAAATGGCTTCCTATAGAAGATGTTTGGGGAATCGGATGGAAATTGGGAGTGAAAATGCGTGATAATGGAGTAAATAAAGCCTGGGATTTGCTTCAGAAACCTGAAATATGGATCCGCAAGATCATGGGAATTCATGGAGTAAGGATGATGAATGAACTCAAAGGAATCCGGCAACTGGAATTATCAGCGGTTTCTCCTAAAAAATCCATTGCCGTAACCCGCAGCTTTATGGAAATGCTTACCACCAAAGAGGAAGTAAGAGAACGGGTGGAAACTTTCGGGATGTATTGTTCCGAAAGACTGAGAAAGCAAAATACGTGTTGTAAAATGATCACGGTTTTTGTGCAAACCAATCGTTTCAGAAAAGATCTCCCTGAATATAAAAAAGCAATCACTCAAATTCTTCCCAATCCCACTAATTCTTCCATTCTTATTGGAAGGGTAGTGAACGAATTGTTTGAAGCAATATACAAAGAAGGATTTCACTATAAAAGAGCCGGCGTTATAGTGAATGATTTTGTTCCGGAAAATGAAAGACTGATCAGTCTCTTTGAAAAGGATACCCAAAATCAGCATTTGCCTGTCATGAGAGCAATGGATGCCTTGAATAAAAAATACGGAAAAGATAAAGTCCGCCTCGGAAGCATGAGCGGAAAAAATACCTTCGGCCGCGCCAAGCTCTCTCCGGAATATGAAGCCTTTTTAAAAAATAATACATTACCTGAAGCTAACTTCAGATTTCACTAGAACTACTAAAAGCGATATTTATTGTAGCTGAAAACAGATTTTTTATTGGAATAATGAGCTGGCTTTTCATGCTTTTTATTAAAATTCCGAATTTTATTATTGTAAAAAATAATATAAAACGCAGTATATCAGTTGCTTGTAATTTACTGTTCTTTGGATGCTTGTAGCCGGAGACTTTTTGGTTTTATCTTTGCCGCAGAATTTTACGATTTCAAAAAACACAACATTACATGAAAAATTATATCACCTTGCTAAAAGGGGTGTTGATTTCGGGCTGCCTTTTTCTGAATTACGTAAAGGCTCAAGTAGGAATTAACACTTCCAATCCTCAGGCAACTTTTCATATCGATGGTGCTAAAGACAATCCAACTACCGGATCTCCAACTTCTACTCAAATTGCCAACGATGTTGCATTTACTTCTTCAGGAGAAATAGGTATAGGAACATTGACTCCGGCTACTAAATTGGATGTTCGTTCAGTGAATAATACGGATAATTCCATTGGTATTGGAGAAACCACACAAACAGCGACAGCTGCAGAAGCGGGAGCGATGAGGTATAATCCTTTAAGCGGTGGAAAAATGCAATATTCGGATGGTATTGTTTGGCAGGATCTTATTTCTACTCCAACGAAAGCCGTAGTGGTTGCCAATATTCAGGCAGCTAATTTTGCCATCAAAATACCATATCAGGTTTCTACAGGGATTACGGGATGGAGCGAAATTTCTGATCCTACCACTAATTTCAATAATACAACCGGAGTTTTCACAGCTCCCCGAACAGGTGTTTACCTGGTGTCATTTACCTATGATTTTGTAAGAATTCCTATAGTTTCAGGATATTTTTCCGAAGCCCGGTATGTGGTAAACGGAAGTACAGTGGTGAAAAAATGTGTCAAATCTTTTTCCAATACCTCAAAACAGGCACAGGTTGCCGGATCATGTGTTGCCGGAGTTCAGCTGAATAAAGGGGATACTTTTCAACCTCAAATTTATCAATCCGTATATAATGGAAACCTGAGCTTGAGAACAGATCTTACTCCTGCCAGTAATGATTATGGATTTATCAATCTCTCAATAGTAGAACAATAACACAATGGATATGAAAAAAAGTTTAGTATTGATGTGTCTGATCTCTTTTAGCGGCCTTATCAATGCGCAGATTGGGATTAATATGACTTCTCCGGAAGGAATACTTCATGTAGACGGACAGAAAAACACTTCCACAGCATCCCCTTCTACTTATTATGATGATGTAGTGATAACTTCGTCCGGAAAAGCAGGAGTAGGAACAAAAGCACCGAAAACAAGACTGGATATACGATCAGATGAGCACTTGAATGCTATCGGGATTGGTGATACGTCACAAACAGCTTCGGCGGCAAAAGCAGGAGCATTGAGATATAATACAGGAACTCAGGATTTGAGTTACTCTAACGGAACCACTTGGGTACCTTTAGCTCATAAAGCCCCGAATGATTTTGTTGATGCTGAAAATTCTTCAATGCAGAATTTCAGTAGTGGTGTGCAGGCTGCCATTACGAATTGGACCGAAAGGACTGATGTTAATGGCAGTTTTAATTCTTCAACCGGAGTTTTCACGGCTTCAAAAACAGGGATATATATTGTTTCCTTTACATTTTCCCTTGCTTCAGGGGCCATTGCCAATGATTCCCGTTTTGAAAGCTTAATTCAAACCAACTCAACATCTTCTACCACGAATAAAGTGTTCAAATGCGTTGGAAGCTATCCGGGAAATAATACCATATCTAACAGAGTTGCGGGAAACTGCTCGGGAATTTTTAACCTGAACCAGGGAGATAATATTACAGTAAGCCTTACCCAAAGTCTGGGAAGCACTAAAACATTGGATAGCGATGGAACCCTTACATCAGTAAGTATTTTCGGATTATAAAACACAAATGATGAGAAAGAATATTTTTTTAATGATCGTATTATTAAGCTTTACCCATATGTTTTCTCAAATCGGGATACAGACTCCTAACCCAATAGGAATTTTGCATATTGACGGGCAAAAAGATAATCCGGTAACGGGAACTACGTTTACTCCTGCACAGCAAAGTAATGATGTTATTATAACCAACACAGGAAGAGTAGGAGCGGGAACGCTTTCTCCTGCTGTAAAAATGGATGTAAGAAACTCGGGGAACGGAGCTATCGGCTTCGGAACCTCTACCTTAACTGCAGCAGCAGCAGATGAAGGAGCGGTGCGGTATAACAATGGGGTAGAATATTCCAATGGAAATGAATGGCTTCCTTTGCTTACTGCACAGCCGGCAACGAACAAAGTGATTGTTATTGCTTCGAAAACTAACAATAATGTTAAATTGATTACTCCGGCGGCGGTTACAACAACAACGGGTTTGCAAAACCGACAGAGTAATTATCTGGTAAGCTGGACCAAAGCTTTTGAAAGCAATTCCGGGACTAGTTTCAATGCAACAACGGGTGTTTTTACAGCACCTCATAACGGAGTATATGTTGCCTCTTTTACAACGGATTTATCTTCACTGGCTATTAATTATACTGTGGATGCATTAAACCCGATTCAGATTGAAGCGATCTGGCAATTGTATGATAATACGGCAGGTTTAACCACAGCAAATATTGTGAACACAGTAAAATGTGTCAATACCATGTCTTCCAACAGTATCGGAAATATTGATGCAGGAAGTAACTGTACCGCTTCTTTCTATATGACGGCCGGACAAAGATTGATGCCTTATATCTGGTTCAATTTAAATAATTCCGATGTGGCTAATTTTTCTTTGAACAATACAGGCGGCTATAACAACCTTACCATTGCAGAACAGTAATCAGGAAATATCTTCTAATGCTTTTATAAAGGCAGAAGGATGCATTCCTATGATCTTTTTGAATTCAAGCGAAAATGCACTGTGTGAAGAATATCCTGTGATTTCTGCAAGATGATTGATCTTATACTTCCTGTATTGAGGGTCATTTTTAAGGTGATCAACAATGTAGTTGATGCGTAAATGATTAATGTACTGGTTGAAGTTAAAATTCTTATGCTTTTTGATAACTGCAGAAAGATATTTCGTATTTACGTTCAGATCATTAGCCAAATTATAACGTGAAATATTTTTATTATTAAAATGAAGTTTTTCTTCGAAATTTTTCAATCCTTTTAGAATATTTTCCTCTGCTTCAGGGGAAATTTTTATATCTGAAACCGAAGTGTTTTCATCATTTTTGTTGTCTTCTGTAGATTCTTGAGGATCTTCTTCATAGGAAGCCGGAGTAATTCCTTTCTGATAAATTTCAGCAACGATTTTTTTATGTTTTTTCCGGAGTTGCAGACTATTGAAAACTACTATCCCTAAACTAATAACTAAAGCTATACAGGCAATGATCAGACCCTTGGAAATCGTGTAGCTTTCCGTCAGTTTTTCATCAAAATGTTGCTCTTTGGAAGATAAAGTTTGGTTCACCGCCATTTTCTGATTATAGGCTACACTGTCTTTCAGCTCAAGATTTTGTAATCTGTATTTTTGAGAATTATCTTTATCATTTAATTTTCCGTAGGCTTTTTCTAAGTTTTTGGTAATTTCTATTTTTTTCTCGTTAAAATCATACACATCGGCAATTTTTAACGCTTTTTGAAAATAGGAAACCGCACTATCCGGCTTGTTTTGTTCGAAAAATGAAAAACCAATATCATGAAGAATATTGCATTTCAGATAATAATTCTCATTCCCTACTAGAGCAAGGGCTTTTTTAAAAAAAACTTTAGATTGGTCAAACTTTTTAATTTCTGACAAATTATACCCCATATTGGTATAGGCCGAAACAAGCAGTTCATTTCGTCTGGTTATATTGGATATTTTCTGAAATTCCCAGATAGCATTTTTAGAATAATATTCTTTTTTGCCGTATTCGTTCTGATTGAGAAGAATTAAAAAGGAATTATAGATCATTCCCTTTAGCTCATGTCCTTCATCCGTATTGTCATTTTTTACTTCGGAGATCGCATTGTTAAGACTTTGAGAAGATTCTTTCAAGAGGCCTAGCTTTGCATACTGTGTTCCCTGCATTCTGTACGCAAGAGCCTTTCCAATGGCATAATCATTCTGTTCAGAGATGCTCAGTGCTTTCTCTGCAAAGTCCAGGCTGCTTTTTGCATCCGACTTTAGATAGCTGTTGTATGACTTTAAATAATAGGCTTTCGCCAGATACTGTAGTTGATTTTCCTTTTGAGCCGCATCAATAATCTGGTTCAGGACAATTTCCGAGCTATCCGGGTTTTTGGATGAAAGAATTCTCGCATATTTGTATTCTCCCTCAAAATTGTAAGATTGAGAGAAAAAATAGATCGAAATAAAGGAGAAGAAAACGAATAAAACTTTTTTCTTCATTTGTGCTATGTGTTTTTTATTTTTTTTCGTATTTCCAGTTCCGGCCTTTGCCTTCGGCAATCCATTCCAAAGATTGTTCCATTCTTTTATTTCGGGTAGCTTCGGTTTTAGCCTCTGTGATCCACATGATATATTCCTTTCTGAACGAAGGCGATTTGCTTTCAAAAATGGCTAAAGCTTTTTTATTCTGCTGTAACGCTTCCTTAAAATAATCAGGAATTTCAGTTTCCGTTTTTGTGGGTGGAGCTTTCTTCATGGTCACTCCCATATCCGTTAATTCCATTGCCTCAAGAATGGCTTTTTTCAGATGGGATTTTGAAGGAAGGTCTTCCATTTTAGCAATCTTACCTAAACTGAACATCGAGCTTTTCTCAGCATTTGTTTCCAATTCTGTTATAGTTTTCATTTCCCCGTGCAGCCAGAATCCAAGACTGCAGTATTGTTTAAAGGAGGTGATGGAACAAAGGATTTTTCCTTTATACATAAAGGTGGGGAATTTCCACTTGATAGCTTCTTCAACTTCAGGACATACTTCATGAATCGTTTCACGAAGATAATGTAAAATAGGCTTTGCAAAATCCGGAGATTTCTCAATATATTCATCAACTTTTGTGCTGTATTTTTCCATGATTTCCTTAACTAAATAATTGTACAGTTTCATTCACGAGGAATTTTACCTGATCTGGTCTTCCTCTGTCGGTTTTGGGCAGATTATTATAACTACCTGTTCTCACAATCACCATTTTATGTTCAGGAACCATAATAATATATTGTCCCTGAAGCCCCAGAAAATAATAATGTTTAATAGGATTATCGTTATTGACCCAGAACCCCATTCCGTAAATTTCTTCCGATTTTTGAGTAGGAGTTTTCATCTGTTGAATGAAGCTGAGGTTTAAGACTTGCTGGCCATCCACTTTTCCGTCATCTAAAAATAATTGTCCGAGCTTGGCAAAATCTCTGCTGTTAGAATGGATGCAGCAATAGGTTTTTTCCATTCCGTTTTCATCGGTGCTCCATTCGGCATTCTGTTCCATACCTAACGGAATCCAGAATTTTTCAGATAAGTAGCTGGCTAACGATTGTCCTACCGCTTTTTTGACTGCAAAACCCAGTAATTGTGTAGAACCACTTTGGTATTCAAACTTGGTTCCCGGCTCTTCTTTGAATTTGCGTGAAAAGGTAGCTTTCATCAGATCTCTTCCGTAGTAGGCTTTGGCGTTAGGAAGAAACGGGTTCTTATAATCTTCATCCCAGTCTAAACCGGCTTCCATTTGTGCCAGATTTTTCAATGTTAAGCTTTTTCCGAATTCTTTATGCGTAAATTCTTCATAAAAGTCAGAAAAATTTTCATCAATACTCTTTATTTTTCCTTCTTCTAAAGCTTTCCCCAGTAACATTACAGTAACGGCTTTTGCCATAGAAAAGGAATTGGTTTTAGAAAGCTTATGGTAGCCTTTCCAGTATTGTTCATGAACTAATTCTCCATTTTTAATAACCAAAAAAGAGGCTGTATTGGAGCGAATTAGATCTTCAACTAAATTTTTCGGTAGTTCTGTTTTGTTGTAGTCGGGCGATTCCTTCCATGGCTTAGGTATTTTAGTCGGAATACTGTTATTGGAAAAGTATTTTCCATCATCAATATTAGCGCTTAATTTTCCTTTTAGGTATGTTTTTGAAATCCCATTAAAAAGATAGCTATACCCGAAAATGTAGGCGAGGATAACAACAATGATGATGATAATAAGAAAGCTTTGTAAAACTAATAGCCACATGGGTTTCAGGGTTAAATAGATCCAAACAAATCTATTCAAAAAAAGTATATAAAAAAAGCCTTGATTTCTCAAGGCCTTATGCTATATTTTTGAAAGTATATTTCTGAAATTGGTTTTCTCATCAATGATCCTTCTCAGCTCTGAAACCGGAACTCTTTCCTGTTGCATTGTATCTCTGTCCCTAATGGTAACAGTATGATCTATAAGAGAATCATGATCTATTGTAATACAATATGGAGTACCAATTGCATCCTGTCTTCTGTAACGTTTTCCAATCGCATCCTTTTCTTCATAGAATAAATTGAAATCATACTTCAGATCATTGAAAATCTTCTCTGCATATTCAGCTAAACCATCTTTCTTCATTAAAGGAAGAATAGCAGCCTTCACAGGAGCTAAAGCAGGTGGAAGAGATAAGACTGTTCTTTCTGAACCGTCTTCTAATACTTCATCTCTTAGACAATGGGAGAATAATGCTAAAAATAATCTGTCTAAACCTACCGATGTTTCCACAACATAAGGAACATAGTTTTCATTTCTTTCAGGATCAAAATACTGCAGCTTTCTTCCTGAGTATTTTTCGTGAGCTTTTAAGTCAAAGTCTGTTCTGGAGTGGATACCTTCCAATTCTTTGAATCCGAAAGGGAAGTTGAATTCAATATCAGCGGCAGCATTAGCATAATGTGCTAATTTCTCATGATCATGGAATCTGTAGTTCTCATCACCCAAGCCAAGAGCAAGGTGCCATTTTAAACGCGTCTGTTTCCATTTTTCATAGAATTCAAGTTCCGTACCCGGAGCTACGAAAAACTGCATTTCCATTTGTTCGAATTCACGCATTCTGAAAATAAATTGTCTCGCAACAATCTCATTTCTGAAGGCCTTTCCGATTTGTGCAATACCGAAAGGAAGTTTATGACGGGAAGTTTTCTGAACATTCAGGAAATTCACGAAGATGCCTTGAGCCGTTTCAGGTCTTAAATAAAGATCCATAGCGCTGTCTGCAGAAGCCCCTAATTTAGTCCCGAACATCAGGTTGAATTGTCTTACGTCCGTCCAGTTCTTGGAACCTGTATCCGGATCGGCAATTTCAAGCTCTTCAATTAAGGCTTTTACATCAGCAAGATCCTCATTTTCTAAAGACTTGGCCAGCCTTGAAAGAATGGCTTCTCTTCTGGCTCTGTATTCCAACACTTTTGGATTCGTGGCAACAAATTGATCTTTATCAAAAGCATCACCGAATCTTTTGGCTGCTTTCTCGATTTCTTTATTCTCTTTATCTTCAATTTTGGCACAATAATCTTCTACCAGAACGTCGGCTCTGAAACGTTTTTTAGAATCTTTATTGTCAATAAGAGGGTCATTGAAAGCGTCTACGTGGCCTGATGCTTTCCAGGTAGTGGGATGCATAAGGATTGCTGAATCAATACCCACAATATTTTCGTTAAGCTGTACCATCGCTTTCCACCAATATTGTTTGATATTATTTTTAAGTTCAGCACCGTTTTGCCCATAATCATAAACAGCGGATAAACCATCGTAGATCTCACTCGAAGGGAAAATAAAACCATATTCTTTAGCGTGAGAAATCACTTTCTTGAAAACATCTTCTTGCTTTGCCATAATTTTTTTGCGTCTGAATTTGCAAAAATAGGAAATTGGATTTCAAATTCATGAGATTCAACAAAAAAAGCACTAAATAAAAGCTCAAATATTTACATTTTAATTTTAGGAGTCGGGAACCTGCTTTCGCTGCTTGCTTTTCCGGGTTTGAGTTGCGGCGGCTCAGCCGCCGCAACTCAAACCCGGAAAAGCGTTCAAACATGCTGCTTAATCAGAGCCAATCAGTCTAAAATTTCTACTTTTGTTCCATGTTAGAAATTCTTTATCGGGACGAGTATCTTATTGCCATTAACAAACCTAGCGGATTATTGGTCCATAAGTCATTTTATACGGGAGAAGCAAGTGAATATGCGATTCAGAAGCTTAGGGATCAAATTGGGCTAAAAGTGTATCCTGTTCATCGTTTGGACCGAAAAACTTCGGGTGTTTTGCTGTTCACTTTAGATAAAGATACATTGAAGATCATGAGCGATCAGTTTGTAGCAAGAGAGGTTGAAAAAAAGTATATTGCCATTCTAAGAGGCTGGACAAAAGAAGAAGAAACCATCGATTATGATTTAGTGAATGAAAACGAAGTCAGACAAAATGCAATCACTTATTATCGTCGTTTACAGACATCGGAAATAGATTTACCTTTTTTAAAACATCAGACTTCCAGATATTGTCTGGTTGAAGCTATTCCGGAAACAGGACGGTTTCATCAGTTGAGAAAACATTTTAAACACATTTTGCATCCAATTTTAGGTTGCCGAAAACATGGTTGCAATAAACAAAATAAGTTGTGGCTTCAAACATTTGGCATTAACAAAATGACGCTTCACGCCCATCAATTAGTTTTTAATCATCCCGTTACTCGTGAAAAAATGATCCTTAATGCCTCCATTGATGATGAATTCAAAAGAGTTGCGGATATTTTAGGCTTCGATGTAAGTTCTTATGGCAATGAATCTGATTATTCTTAGTCAGGTGGTTGGGTTTACACTCTCAATTAAAATAATTATCTTTGTACTCCAAAAAAAGGCATGTACAAAAACCTGATTCGCCCCATTCTTTTCAAATTTGATCCGGAAAAAGTTCACTATTTTACTTTTTCAATGCTTAAAAATTTCTCTTTTTTCACGAAGCTTTTTCTTCCGAAACCTATTGAAGACAAAAGACTGGAAAGAGTGGTATTCGGGTTGAAATTTAAAAATCCGGTAGGCTTAGCAGCAGGTTTTGATAAAAATGCAATGCTGTATAATGAACTGTCTGATCTTGGTTTCGGATTCATAGAAATCGGGACATTAACTCCAAAAGCACAACCCGGAAATGATAAAACAAGGCTTTTCCGTTTAAAGGAAGATGCTGCGATTATCAATAGAATGGGTTTCAATAATGATGGAGTAGATGCCGCAGTAGAACGCCTTAAAAAGAATAAAAATGTATTGATAGGCGGAAATATCGGGAAAAACAAAGTGACCCCGAATGAAGAAGCGGTCAATGATTATAAAATCTGTTTTGAAAAGCTTTTCCCTTACGTAGATTATTTCGTGGTGAATGTAAGCTCGCCAAATACTCCCAATCTTCGGGAGCTTCAGGATAAAGAGCCTTTGACTCAGCTTTTGGGAACTTTACAGCAGATGAATGTTGAAAAAGCCAATCCCAAACCGATTCTTCTGAAAATTGCTCCGGATTTATCGGATGATCAGCTTTTGGATATCATCGATATTGTGAAGGAAACTAAAATTGCAGGGGTTATTGCTACTAACACAACCCTTTCGCGTGAGGGATTGATTTCTGAAAATAAATCTGAGATGGGAGGACTTTCCGGGAAACCTTTGACGAAAAGATCTACGGAAGTGATCCGTTTCCTTTCTGAAAAAAGTAACAGAGCATTTCCTATTATCGGAGTAGGAGGAATTCACTCTGCTAAGGATGCTATTGAAAAACTGGATGCGGGAGCAAGCTTAGTCCAGTTGTATACAGGATTTATCTATGAAGGACCTGAGTTGATCAATGAAATCAACAAAGAGCTTTTAAAAAGAGCCAGCCGATTACCGAGATAATTAAAGATATTGGAAGAGGGTCAATTTGATTCTCTTTTTTTATTTCGATTTTACTACGGAAGCATTTTTCATATCTACAGTGAGTGTTGTATAAGCAGGAGAAGTCGTAGTTTTTTTAATATTGAATTTTATTACTTTCGGATCTTTGGTTTTTGTTTCCGTAGTATCATAAATATTGGTCAGGCAGCTTTCCGTAAGAAATTCTTCATATCTTTTATAATTCCAGTCTTTGGTAAAATAAAGCACTCTATAGCCTTTTTCACCATCACTGGCGCCGCACATCCCGCAATAGTTGAAATTAGATGCTCTTTCAAAATATAAAAGGATCCTGTTTCCGTTGTTATCTGATTTATATGATATTAATTCATTGCCCCCATATCGGTCAATGATATCGTAGGTGTTGATTTTCTTATTATTGGGAAGGATAAGATAATTATTATACCGGTAAATCATATTGTTCTTGGTAAATAATTTGGAAGGATGTACTTTGTTTTTCATATAAAAGTGGCCTGCAACTTCAACACTCTCATTGTTGCTTGTAAAATCCAGGATTTCTTTAGGTTTAAAGGTTTTTGCAATACTGTCCACTTTTTCAATGGAACGGGGTGAGGTAATTTTATCCTGGAAAGCCTTAAAAACCTGTTTCTGTTTTCCTCCGAAATGATAGAGATATAAATTTCCGTAATCGTAAATGCCGGACAAGGGAATCTTTTTCTGATACTTGTCATAATAGTACCATCCGTCCACAAAATGCTGATATTGGCTGCAATCCACAATCCCGGTGTAGTTTAATTGCATGGTAACGGGCATCCCGGCTATTTCTCCTCTAAAAATTTGTGAAGAATCAGTAACACTTTTAAGCTCAATTTTCTGACAGAGGAAAAACGCAGAATAGAATGAAACAAGTACAATAAAGATTTTTTTCATGGTTTGGTGGTTAGTTTTAAATAAAAAAATGGGCAATCGTATAGATAATCAATCCGACTAATCCACCGACTAAAGTTCCATTTACCCGAATAAACTGGAGGTCTTTTCCCACTTCCAGTTCCAGTTTCTCACTCAGTTCTTTACCTTTCCAGTTTCCTACCGTTGAGCTGATGAGGTTTCCAAACTGATGGGTGTTTTTCAGGATATATTTGTAAGCGGTAACACGTACCCAATGGTCAATTTTATTCTGTAGATTTTCATCTGTTTTCAGGTTTTGTGAAAACTCATTCAGGTTTTTGGAAATATAGTTTTTCAGAGCAGATTGTTCTTCCTGAAGTTCTTTCATCAATGTTTTTTTAATAGAAATCCAGATGTCGTTGGAATATTCATCCAGTTTTTCGCTTTTCAGAAGACCGTTTTTGATGTTTTTAAATTCATCATTCCATTTCGGGTCTTCTTTCAGGTCAATAGAAAATTCGTGGATTTTTTTAGTGATCAAAGCTCTGATCTCATGTTCCGGATCTTCTTCAATCTCTTTAAAAAAGTCGGATAAACCGGAAGCAATTTTTTCGGCAATTTTATTATCTACAAATTTGGGAATGAAGGTATAGCTTCCTTCACTTACTCTGTTTTTGATCATTTCATCATTTTCAAGAACGTAATCTTTAATTTGCCTTGAAAGATTGGTGATAATCCTTTGATGATCATTTTTTTCCAGAAGATAATTGATTCCGTTTCCAATAATCTTATTGAGTTGAATATCATCTGTCATTTCCGAAACCTTTTTACTGATAAAATGGCTTACGGTAGAATCATCCAGTTTATTGAGAATATCAAGGACAATATCCGAAAGGTTTTGAATTAAAATCTCTTGATTTTTTTCTTTGGCGAGCCACTCTCCCACAAAGTTAGACACTTTCAGCTTTTGAATGTAAGGACGGATATTTTGAGGCGAAAGAAAATTATTTACTACAAAACTTCCCAGGTTATCACCCAGTCTGTGTTTGCTGTTTTCAATGAGATTGGTGTGTGGAATAGGCAGTCCTAACGGATGACGGAATAATGCTGTAACGGCAAACCAGTCTGCCAAAGCACCCACCATTGCGGCCTCGGAAAAAGCACGGACATAACCTATCCAATGAGAATCATTTGTTTTCTGGAGGATCGTCATGACGATAAAAATGATTGCCATCAACACAAATAATCCTGTGGCGAAAGCTTTATATTTTCTTAGCTGTATTCTTTTAGCTTCATCATTCATATTCTCAAATTTAGTAAATTTGGTTATGAAATTTTTGATTTCAATAGTATTATTCACATTTCTGCAAACGTGTGCACAGCAGCCCATCTATCAAAATCTCATCTATGGAAAATAAAGATGCAAAAAACAATCCATACTATTCCAGAACAGATACAACTCCACTCAATGTTTCTAACGAAGAATGGAAAAAGATACTTCCTTCCGATTTATATGCTGTAGCAAGAGAAGCGGCTACCGAAAGAGCTTTTACCGGAAAATACAACGAGTTTGATGAAACCGGAGAATATTATTGTGCCGTTTGCGGCAACCATTTGTTCCGTTCCACTTCAAAATTTGCCAGCAGCTGCGGTTGGCCGAGCTTTTTTGAAGCTGATAAAGAAGGCGTATATTATAAAAGAGATCTGACCTACGGAATGGATAGGGTAGAAGTACTTTGTAAAAGATGCGATTCTCATTTGGGACATGTTTTTGATGACGGTCCGAAGCCTACAGGATTAAGGTATTGCATGAATTCCATAAGCCTGGAATTTGTCCCGGATGCACAAAAATAATGCTCTTTAATTCACAAAATCAGGAAGTTAAAGTTTCTTAAATTGAGTTAAACTTTGTAGACTTATTGGCCTTCATTATCATGTAATTTATAAATTTGCTCCGCTTATTTGAATTTAACATAATAGTGAATGAAGGGATTATATAGTTTATTAGGTGTTGTATACATGGTCACAACGTCGTTTTACCTTTCTCCAAAAAAGGAATTAACGGCGAAAGAAAATATCAACACCACAAAGATTGAAAAATTAGTAGCAGACACGAAATCTGAGAAGACAGCTCATTCAGCATCTTCTGCAGAAGATTTATACCACTCGATTGCATTTGAGCCTAACCACGAACTGAATTACGAGGTTTTCTCAAAAGCATTAACGGGATTTGAAAATTTAAAAAAGGCAGGATTGCTGAACCAGGAATCGCACTTATTAACCATTTGCGATTTTTCTATGTCTTCGAATACCAAGAGACTTTGGGTAATAGATATCAATGAGAAAAAAGTTCTTTTTAATTCATTGGTGGCTCACGGAAAAAATACGGGCGAAGAATTTGCGACGAATTTTTCAAACACGGAAAGTTCGTTGCAGAGCAGCTTAGGATTTTATATCACGGATGCCACGTATAATGGAGATAACGGGTTTTCTTTAAGGTTATTGGGGATGGATAAAGGATTTAATGATGCGGCCTACAGAAGAGCCATCGTAATGCACGGAGCGGATTATGTAAGTGATGAGTTTGCGGCGGTACATAAGAGAATAGGGAGAAGCTGGGGATGTCCTGCTGTGCCGAGAGATCTTACACAGCCAATCATTAATACGATCAAAGGAAGAAATCTTCTTTTCATCTATTACCCGGATCAGAATTATCTCTCCAAATCGGAGTGGCTAAAAGCTTAAAAATTAAAGCAGTCCAATCGGACTGCTTTTTTATTTAGGATTATTCTTTTTTATTATTCTGACGAAATCTTTTAACCTTTTAATTAAACACAAACATCTGCGTCATCTGCTCAATCAGCGGGAAATTTATTCAAACTTCTTAAAAATCAAAGACGCATTATGTCCTCCAAACCCGAAAGCATTACTCAGTGCAAAATTGATCTCCTTCTCTTTCGCTTCTCCAAAAACAATATTCACTTCTTTCGGAACATTTTCATCAATATGTTCCACATTGATCGTTGGCGGAATAATCCCGGTTTGGATTGCTTTTATCGATAAAATCGCTTCTGCTGCACCTGCTGCCCCTAATAAATGTCCCGTCATGGATTTGGTGGCACTGATGTCTAGATTTTTACTTCCTTTGAATACATTGTTAATTGCCTTCAATTCAATCAGATCTCCGATCGGAGTTGAGGTTGCATGAGGATTAAGATAATCAATATCTTCCGCATTGATTCCTGCCTCTTTCAAAGCTAATTGCATGGCTTTAATAGCTCCGACTCCATCCGGATGTGGCGCTGTCATGTGATAGGCATCAGCGGTCATTGCTGCCCCCACCAACTCTGCATAAATTTTGGCACCTCTTGCTTTTGCATGTTCATATTCTTCTAGGACCAAAGCTCCTGCACCTTCCCCCATTACAAACCCATCTCTATGGGCATCGTAAGGACGGCTGGCTGTTTTAAAGTCATCATTTCTTGTAGACATGGCTTTCATGATGGAAAAACCACCCACTGAGGCTGGAGTAATAGCCGCTTCGGATCCTCCGCTAATGATTACTTTTGCTTTTCCAAGACGGATATAATTGAAAGCATCCATTAAAGCCGTATTTCCAGTAGCACAGGCAGAAACAGTGGTATAATTGATTCCCCGAAGCCCATATTTCATGGAGATCATTCCTGAAGCCATATTGGCGATGAACTTTGGAACAAAGAACGGATTGAAACGAGGCGTTCCGTCGCCATTTGCAAAATCCATGACCTCATTTTCAAAAGTCTGCATTCCACCCTGCCCTGTTCCCCAGATCACACCGGTATCAAAAGGATCCATATTTTCCAGATTTAACCCTGAATCCTGGATGGCTTCCGCGGCTGTATACATGGCATATTGGGTGAAAAGATCACTTCTTTTGATTTCATTATGATTTAAATGGATTTTCGGATCAAAGTCTTTGACTTCACAGGCAAAGTGAACTTTGAATTTCTCTGTATCAAAATGTTTGATCAGGTTGGCTCCGCTTACTCCATTAATACTGTTTTGCCAATAATCTTCTACGTTGTTTCCCAAAGGTGTTACGGCTCCAAGTCCCGTTATGACAACTCTTTTCATACTTAGCTATTAATTTTAAATAAATTAGAGGTTCCTCTTGCGATCAGTCTGGTTTTGTCTGTATTCCAGATTTCGCAGTGGGCATTTACAAATTGCTTTCCTCTTTTAATAATTTTAGTTTCGGCTACAATAATATCATTTTCTTTTGCAGTTGAAAAATAATCGATCACATTATTGATGGTGGTGATGAATGAATTTTCATTCAAGGAAAACATGGTGGCTCCGATGACATCATCAATAATAGCAGCAGTTACACCTCCATGAAGATTGCCGATCGGGTTCAGCCATTCCGGCCTTACAGTATATTGAAATTCCAAATGTCCTTCTTCTGCGAAAACAATAATAGGATTCAGCCATTTCATGAAAGGGGAAGGGGATTGATCAAATTCCTTTCCGATAAATTGCTGTAATTGTGCTAATCTGTCCATATTTTCAATTTTTATTTTTCTAAAATCATCGTTACACCCTGTCCTCTTGCAGCACAAATGGAAATAAATCCTTTTCCGCTCCCTTTCTCATTGAGCAATTTGGATAGAGTTCCAATGATTCTTCCTCCCGTTGCGGCAAAAGGGTGGGCCGCAGCAAGACTTCCTCCTTTTACATTTAATTTATCCCTGTCAATTTTTCCCAAAGCTTTTTCAAGTCCGAATTTTTTAGCCAGGTCATCGTTTTCCCAAATTTTTATGGTTGCCAATACCTGTGCTGCAAAAGCTTCATGAATTTCGTAGTAATCAAAATCTTCAAGGCTCATTCCCGCCTTTTTCAACATTCTATCTGCTGCAAAAACCGGAGCTAGAAGTAAATTGTGTTTATTTTCCACATATTCAATCCCTGCAACCTCTGAAAAAGTAATATAGGCTAAAATGGGTAAATTATTAGCTTTTGCCCACTCTTCACTGGCCAATAACACCGCAGAAGCGCCATCTGTAAACGGAGTGGAATTTCCGGCAGTCAATGTCCCGTTTTGTTTATCAAAAGCAGGTTTTAATGAAGCCAATTTTTCCAGGCTTGTATCACGGCGCAGATTATTGTCTGTATCTAAGCCAAAAGCCGGAGAGATCATATCATCAAAGAAACCTTCATCGTATGCTTTTGCCATATTCTGATGGCTCTTTAAAGCTAGCTGATCCTGTTCTTCACGGGAAATCTGGTAATATTTGGCCGTAATTTCTGTATGCTCTCCCATAACCAGCCCTGTTTTCGGTTCCTGGCCTTTGTAAGGAATCGGCATCCAGTCTTTCAGCTTCGGACTTAACAATTGTTTTAATTTTCCAAAAGCTGATTTTTCTTTATTGGCTTTTAATAATGCCTTTCTTAATCTTGGGGAAGATTCAAAAGGGATATTGCTCATCGCTTCAACACCACAGGCAATTCCGCTTTCAATTTGCCCTAAGGCTATTTTATTTCCGATATAAACAGCTGCTTCAATTCCTGTGTCACACGCTTGCTGAAGATCACAAGCCGGAGTCGCGGGGTCCAGTGAAGTGTTCATCACTGATTCTCTGATGAGGTTGCTTTCGGAAATATGTTTGATTACAGCACCACCTGCAACTTCTCCAAGAAGTTTTCCTTTCAGATGATAACGATCGATAAGGCCGTTTAATGCAGCAATCAATAATTCCTGGTTTCCCTGGTCTGCATAAGCGGTGTTGATTCTGGCAAACGGAATTCTGTTGTATCCTACGATGGCCACTTTTTTTGTTTCCATAGATTAAAATTTATGATGGAATAATAGTGAGTTCATGATCAATAATGATAAGTATCCGGTCTAAAGCAAGTTGCAGATACTTTTCGTCTCCTGTGGTTTTGGAAAGTAAAATGCCTCCTTCAATAAGCATAATAAAAAGTGCGGCGTATTCGTCCGCATTAAGTTTCGGATTGAGCTCTTTGTTTTTTTGACCTGCTGAAATAACGGCTGCAATTTTTGATGTCCATTCCTCAAACGATTTCTTAACCTGGTCTTTAAGAGTAGGAAAATTATCATCAGCTTCAGTGGCGGCGTTCATTAATGGACATCCTCCATTAAGAAAAACTGCTTTCCAGTTTTTTCTATAAAATGCCACAAAAGCATGTAGCTTGTCCAATGTTGTTGGAAATTCATCCCCGAATGAGCGGGCCATATTTTTACCCAATACCCCAGAATTATACTTGTAAACTTCAACGGCTACTTCATCTTTGTTTTCAAAGTTCCCGTAGATGCTTCCTTTGGTTAAACCTGTTGCTTGTGTAATATCTGAAAGCGACGTGGCGAGATAACCTTTGGTATTAAACAAAGAGGCGGTTTTCTCAATGATGAGCTGCTTGGTTTTTTCTGCTTTTGACATTTTCAATGAAAATATAATGCAAATATACAAATAAAATATACCGATCGGTATATTTTGGGTTAAAATAAATCTGAGCTGATACATTCAGCTCAGATTATTTATGAATATTATTAAGCTAAAGTAGCATTTAAAGTGATTTCAAAATTGAAAGCGGCACTTACCGGACATCCTTCCTCAGCAATTTTAGCATACTTCTGAAATTCTTCTTCAGTAATTCCGGGAACTTTCGCAGTTAAAGTCAATTCCGATTTTGTGATCTTTCCAATACTTGGGTCCAAAGTGATCACTGATGTTGTTTTTAATTCTTCAGGAGTGAAACCTGCTTGTGAAAGCTCTGCACTTAACTTCATGGTGAAGCATCCTGCGTGAGCGGCAGCCAATAATTCTTCGGGATTGGTTCCTACTCCGTCCGCAAAACGGCTGTTGAAAGAATATTGTGTTTCGTTTAAAGTAGTACTTTGAGTAGTTAAATGTCCTTTTCCTTCTTTAATGGTACCGTTCCAAACGGCAGTAGCGTTACGTCTCATAATGTTTTGTTTTTTTGTTGTTAATATCTATTGTTTTTGATGGTACAAAGTTATATCAGTTTTTGGTCAAAATAAATAGAGAAAAAGACTTAAATATTGTACTTTTTTCCCGAGTTGTAATTTTTCTTAAAAGTGGCAGGTGTGCTTCCTGTTTTGTTGGTAAAAAGCCTGTTGAAATAAGCAGGGTCTTCATATCCCAGATCATAAGCAATTTCTTTGATGGGTTTATCCGTATAAAATAAGAGTCTTTTGGCTTCCAGCAAAATCCTGTTGATAATAAGCTGATTGGGAGACTCAAGATTTAGGTTTTTAAACTTATGGGTTAACGTTTTTGGGGCTACATGAAGCAGATCGGCATATTCTGAAACATGATGCTTTTCTTTAAAATGAATTTCAAGATATCTGCTAAAATCCCGGAAAATATCCAGTTCACTGCCCGGAATTTTGATATGTTCAGTATCAATATTCTGTTTTTTCCATTTTCGTGTGGCGCGGATGATCAGCTGTTTCACATAGGTTCTTATCATTTCCTCGGCAGAAGAATCTTTCCATTCCAGCTCATTTTTTATATGTTGAAACAGCTCTTTGATAATAGATGCTTCTTCGTCCTCCAGTTCCACAAAAGGAATTTCAAAAATATTATGAAAAAGAAGCCCGTCGCAGGCCACTTCTTTATCATGAATCTGGATACAGTAAAAATCACGGTTATAATATAATAGAATGGCGCCTTCCTTTCCCTTTTCAATGGTAAAGTTTTGATTGGTTAAGAAAAATAAAGATGTTCTTTTGGGAGCATATTGTTTGAAGTCTACAGTAAGTTCATAGCCGGCGGGAATCAGAAGTATTTTGATATACGGACGAAATTGTCCGCTATTGATGATTTCAAGGTTTTTATTAGAAAAAACTTCAAATCCTAATTTCTTGTAATGATCTTCAAAAATAAGCGGTTGCGACATACATTTACTTTCGCTTAAAGATACAAAAAAGCATGATTTAATTTAGGTTGAGATAATGCAAAAAGAAGAGTACAACAAACCATAAAAATTCATATATTACCGAACAATATTTTTCCCTTTTTAAAAGCCTTGTATTTGATTTATAATTTAATTTTCTTCACAAAATAATGAGCAAGCTAGAAAATATTTTGAGAGAAATAACCCCGTTATCTCCCGAGGACAGTTTTCTTGTATTTGACCGGATAAAGGCATCATTTGATTTTCCGTATCATTACCATCCGGAAATTGAGATCAACTTTGTCTATAAAGGAAAGGGATACCGAAGAATGATCGGTGATCATACCGGGGAAATCGGAAATTTAGAACTGGTGTTGGTAGGGCCTAATTTACCACACTGCTGGGCGAATCACAAGTGTAAGAACAGGAAAACACATGAGATTACGGTTCAGTTCAATCAGGATTTTTTTAACCAGTCGGTAATGGAGAAGAATATCCTGAAACCTATTCATAATCTGATAAAGGAATCTATCCGGGGAATTTTATTTTCCCAGGAAACTGCTGAAAAGCTCAAGGATTCTTTTCTCAATTTATCCAAAATGAGCAGCTTTGAATCCTTTATTGAGATCATGAAAATTCTTAATGAATTGGCGATAGCTGAAAATAAAACGCTTTTATCTTCCTACAGTATAGAGCTTGAAACATTTGTGGATAATGATAAAATGAAAACCGTTCATGACTTTGTCCATAAGAATTTTGAAAATAAAATTACATTGGATGATGCGGCCGCTCTTGTAAATATGAGCAGTGTGACTTTCAATAGGTTTATTAAAAAAAGAACAGGAAAGACTTTTGTAAATTATCTCAACGAAATAAGAATAAGTTATGCGGCCCGATGGTTGATGGAAAAGAACCTTACCGTCTCTGAAACCGCGTTTGAAGCAGGGTTTAATAATATTGCAAATTTCAATAAGGTTTTTAAATCTATCAAAAAGACAACGCCGACAGAATTTAAAGAACTTTTTAAAGGAGTGAAAAAAATAGAGTAGTGTTTCGTTTTTATTTGTGAAAATATACTTTTAAATAAAACAGTCCGGATTTTAGAGATCCGGATTTGTTTTTTTATAACATCAAATACATCCTAATTATCAAAAAATGATATAAAAAGTTAAATAATTCTTAAAAAAATGGTCAAAATTTAGATGAATTTTATATTGTAGAGTTTTGTGTAAGTGATTGTTTATCAGGTACTAATTAGTGTTTTTTAAAAATAGCTGAAAAAATAATATCGTTTTATGATAAAATAACATTATATCTGGCTGGTTACAAAATTTAGATTTGTTAATGTGAATTAAATCTTAAGAAAACTTTAATTATTTGATGCATTTGAAACATTATGTTGATGGAAATGAGAGAATTGTTTTAAATGCATAAAAACATTTAAAGAAATATTAATGAATTATCACATAACCCTTAACTAATCTAATATTTATGAGAAAAATAGTTGTACCGGTTGTATTGGCCTTTTCTGTGTCTGGATATGCACAGGAAACAAAGGCTTCCGACACTGCTAAAACAACCAATATCCAAGAGGTTGTTGTCACATCTTTAGGGATAAAAAGGCAGGCTCGTTCACTTACCTACTCCAGCCAGCAGATCGGCGGAGATGATCTGACAGAAGTAAAAACTCCCAATCTTTTAAACTCTATCAACGGAAAGGTTTCCAACGTGCAGATCAACAAGACCAATGGTGGCGTCGGAGGATCTGTGAGAGTAGTGATGAGAGGGGATAAATCTACAAGAAACAGTCAGCCATTATATGTGATTGACGGTATTCCGATTATTAACAATACGGGAGTTACCGGAACAGGAGGCCCGAATGTTGACTATTTTAACTCAATGCCTGATACCGGAGACGTACTGAGTACTATCAACCCGGAAGATATCGAAAGCATTAACTTTCTTAAGGGAGCATCAGCTGCCGCTTTATATGGAGCTCAGGGAAGTAACGGGGCGATCCTTATTACCACTAAAAAAGGATCTGCCGGGAGAAGCAACCTTTCATACAGTTCAAGTTTGACATTTGACAGGGTGTATGATCTGCCGGAACTTCAGCACAGCTATCTTCAAACCACCCCTTATGATCCGGCCAATGGAAATACGGGATCATATGACAGTTGGGGAGCAAAGGGTTCTTCAAAAGATTATACAAAAGATTTTTTCCAAACCGGGGTTACCTGGATCAATAGTGTGAGCTTTCAGGCAGGTAATGAAAAATCAACCAGCTTTTTCTCATTAGGAAATACAACGAATAAAGGAATTATTCCTACTTCTAATTTAGATCAATACAACATCAATTACAGAACAACGAGTAAATTCCTGAATGATAAACTTGTTTTGGACGCGAATGTAATGGCGTCTTTACAAACTTCAAAAAACAGATTGTCTCCGGGGTCATATTTCTCCCCGATTACCAATCTGTATTGGTTACCAAGAGGAATAGACTTTGATCATTTTGCACAAAATTATTATTATTTTGATCAAACCAGATACCTGGATGCACAAAACTGGTGGGCTATAAAACCCAACGGTGAATTTGCAGATAATGAAACCCAAAACCCATACTGGATACTCAATAAGAACCCTGTAATTACTAAAAATAAAAATATATACGGTTCCGCAGCATTAAGCTATACCATTAATAACTGGTTAACTGCAAAAGTGAGAGGGAATTATAATTACTTTAACTCAGACTCTCAAAGAAATGTAGCTGCTTTTTCTCAGCCAACTGTTTTAGGAAGTAAGGATAGTAATGGGAAAATCTATAAAAACACTTTAGAGAAAACTACCATTTATGGAGATGCCTTGTTAATAGGTAATCCTAAAATCAATGATGATATTAGTTTAGACTTCACTTTAGGGGCAAGTATTTCCGATCTTAAATATAACATTACAACGATCGAAAATAATAAGCTTTTTGTAGCAAACCTTTTTGCTCTTAATAACTTAGATTGGGGTAATGAACAAGGTCAAGGAGTTTTTGGTAACGGAAGAAGCTACATTATCACCCATCCTCAGAGACAGGATCAGTCCGTGTTTGCAAGTGCGAGTCTTGGATATAAGAGCAAAGTCTATTTGGATCTGACTTTCAGAAATGACTGGTCATCTACATTAGCAGGAACAGGAAATAATGGAATTGACTATGAGTCAATAGGTGCGAACGGAATTTTATCTGAAATTTTCGATCTTCCACAGGCGATTTCTTTCTGGAAAGTAAGAGCTTCTTACGCTACCGTAGGGAATGCTTTGGATCCGACTTCAACTATTCCGCAGCCGGAATTCAATGCCGGAGTGATTACGGGATCTTATTCTTCAGCGCCAGCAGATGATGTAAGATTTCGTGATTTGTTCCCAAAACCTGAATTCAACAAGACTTTTGAAGCGGGTACAGAACTAAGAATGTTCAAAAACAGATTATCTTTTGATTTTACATTCTATAAATCGGTCGTTAGCAATCAATTTTTAAAAGGTGTTGATGCGGCAACCAACTTTGGAATGCAATCAGGTAAGGTTGATATTAATGCGGGTAAAATTGAAAACATCGGTTTTGAATCCAGCTTGTCTTACAAAGTGTTTAATAATGGAAAATTCAGCTGGATCACCACGCTTAATGCATCATCTAATAAAAATACCATCAAAGAACTTTTACCGTTGAAATATTATTCTGATCCCGAAAAACTTTTTGTTTTGACCGGAGGAGGTTTCAATATGCTGAAAGTAGGAGGTTCATTTGGAGATCTTTATGGAACAGCGTTTAAAAGAGACACACAGGGAAGAATCGTAGTAGATGCTAACGGAGTTCCGATTAAAGATAGTAATGAAAAGCAATATCTTGGAAATCCTAATCCTAAGTTTATGCTTGGATTGAATAACAACTTCAATATTGGGAACTTCAATGTAAGTTTCCTTGTAGACGGAAGATTCGGAGGCCAGGTTTTAGGATTCACTCAGTCGGTTAATGATGGATTAGGAGTGAGTCAGACGTCTGCCGATTCCAGAGATGCAGGAGGTGTTTCCATTCCGAACGCAGTCTATGAAAATGGAACTCCTTACACGGGATTAACAGATGCTGAACATTATTATAAAGTTGTTGGAGGAAGAGGGGGCATCAATGAAGCTTATATTTACAAGGCTACTGCTGTTAGATTAAGACAAGCTTCCATTGCCTATACTTTTAAAACTAACTCGAAAGTGTTTAGAGATGCTACATTAAGTATTATCGGAACGAATCTGTTCTTCTTCTACAAAGATGCTCCGTTTGATCCGGAACAGGTTTCCGGAGTGAATCCTGGTGGCGTAGGTGTCGATATGTTCGGAATGCCAATTACCCGTTCTTTAGGTTTCTCTTTAAAAGCTAACTTCTAATTACCTGAGATATGAAAAAAATAAATTCTAAGATTATTATTTTGAGTCTGGTGGCTGCATTATTTTCAGGCAGTTGCACTGATGATTTTGAAAATATCAACTCACAATATAGTGGTGTTACCAACGAACAATTACTTGCGGATTTTGTGGTTCTTACCAATCCGCTAAAACAAATGCAGAAAAATCTGCAGAGTCCTACCAACTGGATCTATCAGTTGCAAACCAACTTAAACGCAGATATGTACAGCGGTTTGTTCAGTACAGCTACTCCATACAATGGAGGTAAGAACAATACCACCTACTTTATTATGGATGGCTGGAATGAAAGAATCATGATGAATCAGCTGGAAGATGTCAATCAGCAGTATAAAAACTTCTTCAGAGAATCTGCGGAAAAATATCCGGGGGTAGACTTTTCTCAATCCAAAGCTATCCTGATGATTTTAAGAGTGATCGCTGCCCAAAAAGTGTCTGATGCTCATGGACCGGTGATCTATAGTAAATTTGAATCTCCCAATGCTAACGGAATTACCGATTTTGACTCACAGCAGGATGCTTACAACTATTTTGTTACAGATCTTAATAAAGCGATTCAGGCTTTGGCCGGAACTCCAAGTATTGAAGATAAAACAGTAATTCAAAAATCCGATGTAGTATTTTCCGGAAATACAGCTAACTGGGCGAAATTAGCCAATTCACTTAAATTGAGGCTTGCGATGAGATTAAGCTATGCAGATCCGGTAAAATCCAAACAATATGCAGAAGAAGCTTTATCTTCTTCAGTAGGTTTAATTGATGATAACTCTGAAAATGCACTAGTAAGCTATGGCGGAGCTTCTCCGTTGAATGATATCATTTATTCATGGGGGGACTGTAAAATCGGAGCACCTTTAATGGCATTTATGAACGGATTCCACGATCCTAGGATTTCTGCCTATGCTAAACCAGCTACAGATCCTGCGGCTTCTGGTCAGTACATCGGGGTAAGGCTGGGAGTGGATCTTGGGGGAAGTAAAGACCGTTATGGAGACTTTTCACAACCTATCGCAGCAGCGGCAACAGGAGATTATTTTTCAGCAAGCAATGGTAAAAATAAGATCTTTACCGCAGCAGAAGCATGGTTCCTAAAAGCAGAAGCAGCCATCAGAGGCTATGCCGGCGCAGGAGATGCAGAAGTCAATTACAACAAAGGGATAGAAATGTCATTTGGAGAATGGGGGAAAAGTTCAGGATATGCGACTTATGTTGCAGATGCTACTTCCACAGAAGCTCCTTATATAGATCCTAAAAATGCGTCCAATAATATCTTGGCAGGAAATCCAATGCTAAGTACAATTACCATCAAATGGAATGCTGGAGATACTTTCGAAAGAAAATTAGAAAGAATCATAACTCAAAAATGGATTGCTATTTATCCGGATGGAGCCGAGGCATGGGCAGAACAAAGAAGAACAGGATATCCTGTTATTTTCAAGAATATTCTGAATGACAGCCAGGGAACTATAAGTACGGATGTAATGATCAGAAGAATACCAATTCCGACCAAGTATAGAAATAATACGCTTAATTATCCTCAAGCCGTACAGCTCCTGGGCGGGCCGGATAACGGAGGTACTAAACTATGGTGGGATAAAAAAATATAATTCAAACCACTATATCAGATAAACTAGAAAGATGGAGGTTGTCTCAGATGCTCAATCACGGCATTTCATATAGTTTCTTTTTTTTGAGACTTCCTCTTTCTTTTATCTTTGTATTGACATGGGAAAAAAAAGCTTTGCAACGAATCGTATACAACCAATTTTGTGGATTTCAACATTGTATTTTGCAATGGGGATGCCTTTTGTTACTGTGAATGCAGTTTCAGGGATCATGTATAAAGATATGGGGATATCGGATTCGAAGATTGCTTTCTGGACGGCGCTTATTTTATTTTCCTGGACACTGAAGCCTCTTTGGAGTCCTTTTCTGGAAATTTATAAAACAAAAAAGTTCTTTGTCGTTTTTACCCAGTTTGCCATAGGAATTCTGTTTGCTTTGATTGCATTAAGTCTTCCTTTACCTGGATTTTTTAAGTACAGTATTGCCCTTTTTGCAGTTATCGCATTTTGCGGAGCAACCCATGATATTGCTGCGGATGGTACATACATCTACTTTTTGACTAATAAAGAACAAGCCCAATACATTGGTTGGCAAGGCGCTTTCTATAACCTGGCGAAGATTATCAGTAGTGGAATTCTGGTATATTTCGCCGGTGTTTTAGAAAAGACAAAAGGAATTACCCACGCATGGATGATCATCATGGGAGTATATGCACTCTTGTTTTTTGCATTAGCTGTTTATCATTATTTCCTTTTACCGAAAGAAAATAAGTCTGTGCAGGAAAAATTCGAGAAAACAGCAGGAAATGTTCGTCAAGAATTATGGGATGTGATTACCTCTTTCTTTACCAAACGGAATATTATAGGGTCTTTATTATTCATCGTTCTCTACCGTTTTGCAGAAGGATTTGCCATTAAGATCGCTCCATTATTCTTCAAAGCTCCAAGATCTTCAGGCGGATTGGGATTATCCACATCGGATATTGGGCTTATTTATGGAACGTATGGTTCTGGTGCATTTATTTTAGGATCTGTATTAGCGGGGTACTTTATTTCTGCCCGCGGATTAAAAAAATCATTGATATGGCTTTGTGCGGCATTCAATATTCCTTTTATAGTGTATGCTTTGCTGGCTTACTATCAGCCGGCCAATCTGTTACCTGTAAGTATAGCCGTTATAGTAGAATATTTTGGCTATGGATTTGGCTTTGTAGGATTGATTCTTTATATGATGCAGCAGATTGCTCCCGGAAAGCATAAAACAGCACATTATGCATTTGCTACGGGGATTATGAATCTGGGAGTAATGATTCCCGGAATGTTTAGCGGAATGATCAGCGATTGGGTGGGATATAAACTATTCTTCATCTGGGTTCTGGTGGCTACTATTCCCGCATTTATTATAACATGGTTGGTTCCTTTTCCATATCCCGAACAACAAAAAGAACAAGCTTAATCACAAATAACTTAAATAAAAAGTAAAAATACTTTATGACATCTCAATCAGTAATGATCCCTTGGCAGGATCGTCCGAAAGATTGCCGCGACGTGATGTGGCGATTCTCTGAAAACCCGATCATAGACAGGTACGCAATACCTACTTCCAACAGTATTTTCAATAGTGCAGTAGTGCCTTTTGAAGATGGATTTGCAGGAGTGTTCCGTTGTGATAATAAAGCGGTACAGATGAATATTTATGCGGGCTTCAGCAAGGATGGTATCAATTGGAAGATCAATCATGATCCTATAGAAATGCAGGCCGGGAATACCGAAATGATCGAGTCTGATTACAAATATGATCCCCGTGTTACTTTTATAGAAGACCGTTATTGGATTACCTGGTGTAACGGCTACAATGGTCCTACCATAGGTATTGGATACACCTTTGATTTCAAAGAGTTCTTTCAATGTGAGAATGCTTTTTTACCATATAATAGAAACGGAGTTTTGTTTCCGGAAAAAATTGATGGTAAATATGCCATGTTGAGCAGACCAAGTGATAACGGACATACACCTTTCGGAGATATCTATATCAGCTATAGCCCGGATATGAAATATTGGGGTGAACACCGTTGTGTAATGAAAGTAACACCATTTGAAGACAGCGCATGGCAATGCACAAAAATCGGGGCAGGACCTGTTCCTATAAAAACAGAGGAAGGGTGGCTTCTTTTTTATCATGGAGTAATCAATACCTGCAGAGGATTCAGATACTCTATGGGGGCTGCATTGCTTGATCTTGAAGACCCCTCAAAAGTATTGTACCGTACAAGACCTTATCTGTTGGCTCCGGCAGAAATGTATGAGCTTACAGGAGATATTCCCAATGTGATTTTCCCATGTGCGGCCATTACGGAAGGAGATAAAGTAACGGTATATTACGGAGCAGCGGATACAGTTGTTTCTATTGCCTTTGGATATATTTCAGAGATAATAGATTTTATGAAAAAGAATTCAATTTAAAACTGATGTAAAACGGTATGAAAATCATTGTGAATTTTGTTTTACTCCTATTTAAAATCATCATGATGGTTTTCATACTTTTAAGTAAACTCCTATCTTGAGGAACATTTTTGAGAGATCCTTATTATGAAAAAAGAACTGCTTATATTTTTATTTATTCTTCTGATTTCCAATGCTTCTGCCCAACAGCGAAAAGATGATGTTCTTTCCTGGGTAGATCCGTTCATAGGAACCGGAGGACATGGCCATACCTTTCCGGGTGCTACTACACCATTCGGGATGATACAGCTCAGTCCGGATCAGAATACCAAAAGCGGAGATTGGGACTGGTGTTCAGGATATCATTACAGCAGTAAAACCATAATGGGATTCAGTCACAACCATCTTAGTGGAACAGGTTGGGCAGATCTTGGAGATATTTTGATAATGCCTACAACGGGAGAAGTAAAAATGGTTCCCGGTTCAGAAGAGAAACCGGAAACCGGATATCGTTCCAAGTTCAGCCATGAAAGAGAAAGCGCTTCGCCGGGATATTATTCTGTGATGCTTGACAGCTATGGAATCAAAGCCGAGCTGACAGCTTCTCCAAGAGTAGGATTTCATAAATATACCTTCCCTAAAAGTGAAGAATCCAATATCATTATTGATCCCACCAACAAGATATTTGGAAATGTGTATCATACCCTTGTAAGTATTGAAGGGAATAATAAAATCAAAGGATATTGTTACAGCACCGGATGGGGCGGGAAAAGGTTCGCTTATTTTGTGATGGAATTTTCAAAACCTTTTAAATCCTATGGAGTTTATGCAGAAGGAAAAATAAAAAATAATGAAAGATTTGCCTTGGCCAAAGATGCCAAAGCGTTTGTGCGATTCTCTACCCAACAGAATGAAAGTGTTGAGGTGAAAGTCTCCTTATCTCCGGTAAGTATGGAAGGAGCACAGGAAAATTTTGATATCGAAGCGAAAAGCGTAGATTTTGCCAAAGCTAAAGAAACAGCACAGAATACATGGAGAGATCTTATCGGAAGATTCCAGGTAACAGGAGGAACGGATAATCAAAGAAAAATTTTCTATACAGGAGTATATCATATGTTCATTGCCCCTAATCTGTATATGGATGTGAATGGTGATTATGTAGCAGCACAAGAAAATATGAATACCAAATGGTTTACGAATTACAGTACTTATTCATATTGGGATGGGTTCCGTGCAACCCATCCGTTACTTACCATTATGGATCAGAAACATACGAAAGAGTTTGCTAATTCTCTGATTAGCAGATATACGGATAGAAAGGACCACATGCCGATTTGGGAATTATGTGGGTATGATAATTTCTGTATGCTTGGATATCACAGTGCTTCCGTAATTTGGGATGCTATTTCCAAAGGAGTGCCGGGGATTGATGCTGAAAAAGCATTTGCAGCCATGAAAGATGCTTCCTTAACAGATAAGATGAGCAGCAGTGACGGGGGAGGAGGCCTCAATGATTACATTAAATTAGGATATACCCCGTCAGAAAATGGAGCTTCTGTTTCAGCAACTCTGGAATATGCTTATGACGATTGGTGTATTCAACAATTGGCAGAAAAGCTTGGTAAAAAGGAAGATGCAGAAGTATATAAAAAACGTTCAATGAACTTCCTGAATACATTCAACAAGCAAAACAATCATTTCTGGCCAAAACAGAAAAACGGAGAATTTATCCCTGATTTTGCTTTGAATGACTGGAAAAAACTACAACCTCACTGGGTTTCAGGAAATATTTGGGCGTATGACTTTTTTGTTCCCCATCAGATTGATGAAATGATCAGTTTGTACGGGGGAAAGAAAGGATTTGAAGAAAAGCTGGACAAAACATTTACCGAAGAGCTTAAGATGGAAGGCGAACAGCATGTTGATATTTCAGGATTCATTGGGTCTTTAGGATTTGGAGATGAGCCGGGACATCATGTTCCATATCTTTATAATTATGCAGGAGCTCCATACAAAACCCAGAAAATGGTAAAATATATCCGCGACAATATGTATGCTGCAAAACCCGATGGAATTGTGAATAATGAAGACTGTGGGCAAATGTCGGCGTGGTATATTTTCTCTTCATTAGGATTTTATCCTGTGACGCCGGGAAAACCTGTGTATGCGATCGGAGCTCCACAATTTCCAAAAGTATCTCTACAATTGGAAAATGGAAAAACCTTTACTGTTATCGCGGATAAAATATCAGATAAGAATATCTATGTTCAGAAAATGTTTTTGAACGGAAAAGAATTTAAAAGCTGGGAACTGAATCACAGTGATATTATGAAAGGAGGGGAGCTTAGATTTGTAATGGGAAGCAAACCTGTAAAATAACGATAAAAAAATAACGAAATAAAGTATCAATGGAAAGGAGAAAATTTATAAAAACAAGTGCACTGGCAGGAGCAGGATTGCTGTTTACGCAGAATGTTTTTGCAAAAAGCTTACACATCGAAGAATTTCCTGTTGTCCGTGTTCCTAAAGATAAAAGACACTTTACCAGTGAAGCGGTGGAAAATGCAATTGCCGCTTTTAAAAAGAAAGTAAAAAATAAAGAATTGGCCTGGCTTTTCGAAAACTGCTTTCCTAATACATTAGATACCACTGTTTTTTATAAAGAAGCCAATGGAAATCCAGATACCTATGTAATTACCGGAGATATAGATGCGATGTGGCTTCGCGATAGTTCTGCACAGGTTTTCCCTTACCTGCAGTTTTCAAAGAAAGACGAAAAACTGCATAAACTTATTTCGGGTGTTATTCATAAACAGACAGAATTTATTCTGAAAGATCCTTATGCCAATGCATTCTATAATGATGAAAATAAGGTAAGCGAATGGAAAGAACATGATCATACGGATATGAAACCGGGAACCCATGAGAGAAAATGGGAAATAGACTCACTGTGTTATCCTATTCGCCTGGCGTATCATTTCTGGAAGACCACCGGAGATACAAAACCTTTTGACAATAAATGGTTGCAGGGAATTAAACTTACCTTGCAGACGTTTATAGAACAGCAAAGGAAAACCAATTTAGGTCCCTATAAATTCGAGCGTACAACATCCTGGGCTACAGATGGAATTCCGATGGGAGGATATGGCTATCCTACAAAACCTGTCGGACTCATCAATTCAATGTTCCGTCCAAGTGATGATGCTACTATTTATGCATTCCTGATTCCGTCCAATTTATTCGCTGTAGTAAGCCTGCGTCAGGCAGCGGAAATGGTTTCACAGATCAAAAACGAAAAAGCATTAGCTCAGCAGTTGAGCAGCCTTGCCGATGAGGTGGATGCTGCCATCAAAAAATACGGGATCTATGACCATCCTGAATATGGAAAAATATATGCTTTTGAAACCAATGGGTTTGGAAGCTATAACCTGATGGATGATGCCAATTGCCCAAGCCTGCTGGGATTACCTTATTTAGATGCGGTGAAGCCGGATGATCCTGTATATCTTAATACCAGAAAATATGTGTGGTCAAAAGATAATCCATTCTTTTTTAAAGGCAGACTGGCCGAAGGGATCGGAGGTCCTCATATCGGTCTTGACATGATCTGGCCGATGAGCATCATTATGAAAGCTCTTACCACAAAAGATAAAAGTGAGATCCGATGGTGCATAGAAACCTTACAGAAAACCCACGGAGGCACAGGTTTCATGCATGAGTCCTTTCACAAGGACGATGACAAGAAATTTACCAGGGCATGGTTTGCATGGGCGAACACATTGTTCGGGGAACTATTATGGAAAACCTTTAATGAAAATCAGGATTTATTGACGTAACAGATAAATAATATTCCGTTTTCTTTTTGAATGATAACATTGGCAAAGCTTGTTCGGGCATTGCTCGTGGAGGTATTGCTAAAAACGACCATATTCTTTTCAAACAAAAACAATACAGTAAAACTCTTGAAACATGGGAAACAGTGATCATTTTACTCCGGTAGAAAAATCATTTTTAAATGATTCTTTGAGAAACAATAAGGTGAATGTACCTTATATTGTGGTGGACAATTTTCCTAATCTGGGAATGCTTACAGCGTTTCGTTTTCTGGAATGGGTAAGCAAAAACCCAAAAGGGGTGATCAGTCTTCCTACAGGGAAAACCCCGGAATACTTTATTTTCTGGACCAAGCATATTCTTGAGAATTGGGATAAAGAAAATATTATAGAGCTTAGGAAAAAGCACCATTTGGTTTTCAATGAAAAACCATCACTGGCTGATCTTCATTTTGTTCAGATTGATGAATTTTATCCGATAGATTCATCACAGGTCAACAGCTTTTATCATTATGTGAACAAATATTACATTGAAGGTCTGGGTTTGAAACCGGAAAATGCATTGCTGATTAATTGTAAAGAAATTCCTCTGGCTTCAGGAAAAAGTATTCAGGAAATTTTTCCTGATAATAAGGTCAATCTCGAGCTGAGATATCGTGAAGCTCAAAACCCGTTAGAAGAATTACAGCAAGAATCCATTTTTCTTATTGATAACTGGTGCTCGGAATATGAGCAGAAAATCCGCAAACTGGGGGGGATCGGTTTTTTTCTGGGCGGAATTGGACCAGATGGACATATTGCTTTTAATATCAAAGGTTCTGACCCTTATTCCACCACACGATTAACCTCCACGAACTTTGAGACACAGGCTGTTGCAGCCGGAGATCTTGGCGGAATTGAAATTTCAAGAGAGCGATTGGTGATTACCATTGGGTTGGAAACCATTACGTATAATAAAAATGCAGTAGCTATCATATTCGCAGCGGGAGAAGCGAAGGCTCCCATGGTAAAAGATGCGCTGGAGCTTCCACCTTCCAATCTGTATCCTGCATCTGTTCTCACTCACCTTCCAAATGGCAGGTTTTATCTTACATCCGGGGCCGCAAGCTTGTTAAAAGACTCTGTTGATGAATATTATCATTCAGGAGATTGGTCTCAGGAGAAAACAGATAAAGCAATTATGAGCCTCACTGAAAAGCTGAACAAATATGCAGAACACATTACTTTAGATGACCTTAGAGCAGATCAGTACACCCGTCTGATTCCGGACCTCAATGAAAATACGGTTCAATCGGTTATTGATTCCATTAAAAATAAAATACAAAAAGGTACGGCCAGACTTGGAAATGAAATTTTTTACCACACAGGTCCGCATCATGACGATATCTCTTTAGGACTTTTACCTTATATCCACTATCAGTCAAGAGATGAGACCAATATATCCCATTATTCGGTTCTTACATCAGGATTCACGGCAGTTACCAATAAATTTTTGATAAAAATCCTGAATGATACCCTTTCTTTTATCAAAAAAGGAGATATAGAAATGCTTCAGTATCCGGATTTCTTTGAGATAGGATATAAAAATAAAAAAGATAAGGACGTTTATCATTACCTGATCAATATTGCTTCCGGAAATGCGGATGAGAAATCAAGGGCAGTTTCCCATAGGATGGTAAGGAATATAGTTGAGCTTTGGAGCCTGAAAACACAACAGGAGTTGGAAGAAAAGATCAGTGAAATTATTAATGTGATCAATTCCAGCTATGACGGGCAAAATCCGGCACCTAAGATCCAGACATTGAAAGGAATGATCCGTGAATATGAAGAAGAATTGGTCTGGGCGCATTTCGGGGTTAGGACAAAGAATGTACATCATCTCAGGCTTGGATTTTATACAGGAGCTATTTTCACGGAAAAGCCCAATAGGGAGAGAGATGTTATTCCGATCCTTCAACAGCTCAGAGACATCAATCCTACTGTAATAAGTTTAGCATTTGATCCTGAAGGAAGCGGACCCGATACTCACTACAAGGTTTTACAGGCTATCGCAGAAGCGGTAAGAGAATGGGGGAAGGAAAAAGATCTTTCTCAGCTTAAAATCTGGGGATATAGAAATGTATGGTATCAGTTCCATGCAGCGGATGTCACTCATATTTTTCCGGTATCACTCAATGCAATGAATACGATGGACGAGAGTTTCACCAATAGTTATCTGAGCCAGGTGGAGGCCTCTTTTCCAAGCTACCGGTACAACGGGAAATTCAGCAGTCTTTCTATCCAGACTTGGGTGGAACAATTGCAGGCAGTTCAGCTTGTATTGGGGAAACCCTACTTTTATGATAATGAAAGCCCAAGATTACGGGCCACCCATGGTCTCCTTTTTTTCAAAGAAATGAATGTGGAAGAATTTTTACGATCTGCCCGGGAGCTGGAGAAGTCAACAGAAGGAGTACTCTGATCTCACTTGAAATTTTGTTTCAACAATCTTATAAAAATCAACAAAAAAATGCTCTATTTATGAAAAAAATGAAACTCTTTTCTCTACTGGCTATACTTTTTATGTATGGCTCGTTATGTGCCCAAGGCAATAATCCTAAAGGAATTTGCTATGTGGAAGTGAATAATAACAATATCCTGAATGCAGGATCATACAAACTGCAGACATCTAATAAATACTTATTTGATGTGGTGAATATTTTTGCGGCCAATATCAACTATGATACAAGTCGTGGAAGAGCGTATTTATATAGTAATAATAATGTGACCAAAGTACTGACTAACGCACAGACCTATATTAAGCCATTACAGGATAAGGGGATGAAAGTGTTGTTGACTATTTTGGGAAACCATCAAGGTGCAGGAATCTGTAATTTCCCAACCCGTGAGGCGGCAAAAGATTTTGCTTTACAGCTTGCTCATACCGTTAATACCTATGGCCTGGATGGAATTGACTTTGATGATGAATATTCCGATTATGGAAATAATGGAACGGGGCAGCCCAATTCAAGTTCATTTGTAATGCTTGTACAGGAATTGAGAGCACTATTGCCTGATAAGATCATTTCGTTTTATTATTATGGTCCAGCTTCCTCAAGACTGTCTTGGAATGGGTTCAGGGTAGGAGATTACATCAACTATAGCTGGAACGCTATGTATGGTACTTTCTCTGCTCCCAATGTTCCGCCTCTTACCAATGCACAGATTTCTCCTGCAGCAGTTTGGTTGGGGAATACTTCCAATTCTACGACAACCAGTCTGGCGACTCAAACCAAGAATGGTAGCTACGGATTATTCCTTTGGTATGATCTTCATGGAACCAATGAGGCTACACAGCTTTCGGCAGGAACCCAAACATTATATGGAGAACAAACGGTGTTAAGCACTCCTTTACAGTCATGGTCGCAAGGGACGAACTGTGATGCGCCTATTGGATTATTAGCAAATAATCTTAACGGGACAAGCGCCAAATTGAATTGGACAGCAGTGGGAACCAATACTTATGATGTAGACTATAAGCTGGCAACTTCCAGTACATGGATCAACGCTGCAACAGCTACTGCCGCAACTTCCATTACCATATCCGGATTAACGGCAAATACTGAATATGATTGGAGAATCAGAACGAATTGTAGTGTGAAAAGCACCTATATGTTCGCACCAAGATTTAACAGTGGAACTGGAGTGGTACCTCCAACGGGGTCTTATTCTCTTTCTCTGGATGGAAGCAGTGAGTCAGGATCAGCCGGGAGTCTTAATTTAAACGGATCAGCATTATCTTTTGAAGGCTGGATAAAACCAGCATCTTTCAAGTCCGGGTTCCCTTACATCTCATCGATTATGGGAACTGAAGTAAGTGACAGCAATTCTGCCTTATTGAGATTGGGCGATGGAAATCTTGCCAATAACAAGCTTCAGTTTGTATTAAGCATCAATAATGTACAGCAAAAATTAGCTTCCAACACTGCATTGAATGCCAATACCTGGTATCATGTGGCAGCAACGTATGATGGTGCTACTATGAAAATTTACATCAATGGTGTTCTTGATGCCAGCAAATCCCAGACAGGAAGTGTGAATTCCAGCGGAGCATTCAATGTAGGATATTCATACAATATATCCAGAAACTTTAATGGTAAAATAGATGAGGTGAGAGTGTGGAAACGTGCCTTAAGCCAGACAGAGATCAGCCAGAATACATGTAACGTAACTCTTCCTGCTACTTCTCTTACAGCCTATTGGAAATTTAATGAAGGAAGCGGAACGTCTGTTCAGGATCATTCAGGAAACGGAAGTGCATTAGCATTAACAGGAGTAGATAATACGAACTGGTCTACAGATGTGGCATGTACTACGAGTACTCAAAAAGGTTTAGTTACAACAGAAAGTCAAAATCAAAAGGCTTTAGATGAACAAACTATTAAGAGACAAATAAAACTATATCCGAATCCGGTAAGCAGATCTTCTCAGCTTATGATTTCTGTTCCGGCGGAATTCAATAAAGGAAAACTAACAGTATATAGCTTAAGCGGAAGTGTTATAGAAACTCAAATACTCAATGTGGGTGATAATCAATATAATCCGTCCAAGTTGTCTACAGGGAATTATATCATTCAATTTGAATCTCAGAACGGAAGTCTGAAGCAGGTTGAAAGATTCATTATAAAATAATACATCTAAACCGGGGAGTTTCAATCAATAACATTCCCCGGTTTTATCAATCTTTAAAACTGGTTATACTATGAAGCAAAAATCTTTTCTTATTGTTCTTTTGATACTCATTTTTCAGGCAAAAACCCTGATCAATGCACAGCCGCTTAACCCTTTGGGAATATGCTATGTGGAAGTGAATAACAACAATATGCTGAATGCGGGTTCTTATACTCTGCAGACCAGCAATAAGCAGTTGTTTAATGTTGCCATCATTTTTGCGGCTAATATTAATTATGATGTGTCCAAAAGCAGAGCTTATATTTCCAATAATAATAATGTTTCCAAAGTTCTGAACGACGTCAATACATATGTAAAACCCCTGCAGCAAAAAGGAATAAAAGTGTTGCTGGATATTTTGGGTAACCATCAGGGAGCAGGAATCTGTAATTTCCCGACTCGTGAAGCTGCACGCGATTTTGCTCTACAAATTGCTCATACTGTTTACACATACGGCTTGGATGGCGTTGATCTGGATGACGAATATGCAGACTATGGAAATAATGGGACGGGACAGCCTAATAATAGCTCGTTTGTCATGCTTTTGCAGGAACTAAAAGCCGCGATGCCGGATAAACTGATCACTTTTTATTATTTAGGCCCTGCTACAACAAGACAGTCTTACAATGGTGATGCCGCCGGAAATTATATAGATTATAGTTGGAATGCTTACTACGGAACATACAATGCTCCTAGTGTACCACCTCTTACGAATACTAAGCTTTCTGCCGCGGCTACATGGATTAATAATACTTCTGCATCCACTCTTTCCAATCTGGCAACCAATACGATTAATGACGGTTATGGAGTATTCATGTGGTATGATTTAAAAGGAATAAATTCTGCAAGCTATTTAAGCACCGGATCAAACATTCTTTATGGTGAAAATACGGTATTGAGCGGGCCGTTGTATTCATGGACAGCAGGGACGACCTGTGATCCGCCTTTGGGGTTGGAAGCAACCAATATGACAGGAATTTCAGCTAAGCTAAACTGGACATCGAATGGAACTCAAACATATAATATTGATTACAAACCAGCCAATTCAACCACCTGGACTAATGTGGCAAGCAATTATTCAGGAAACAATATCACAGTCAATAACCTGACAGCGAATACGAATTACGATTGGAGAATACAAACCAATTGCTCTCCGACTTTAAAAAGTACTTACATCTTTGCGCCAAGATTCAATTCCGGGAACGGATGTGCTATTCCTACTGGTCTTACATCGGGAAGCTTTTTGGGAACGACTACACAATTGTCATGGGATGCAGGAACAGCCTCTTCTTACACTTTGCAATATAAAACGGCGGCAGCGGCCACATGGACTGAAATTCAGAATATTACAACCAATACTTATACGCTTCAGAATTTAACACAAAACACCAATTATGTGTGGAAAATACAAGCGGTATGTGGCTCTACAACTTCTGCATATTCATCGGAAGCATCATTTAACAGTGGATTTACTCCGGTTCAAAGCCCGGGAGCAAGATCACTTATTTTTAATGGAAGTACAACTTATCTTAACGCCGGACAATTTAATCTCAGCGGAAATGCTATAACATTTGAAGGCTGGGTAAAAGTGAATGCATTCAAATCAGCTTTCCCTTATATTTCATCTGTAGTGGGAGTAGAGGTGGGAGATAATAATTCGGCCATGCTGAGATTTGGCGACGGTAACCTTGCCAATAACAAGCTGCAGTTTATATTAAGTTTCGGGTCATCTCAGGTAAAGCTCAACAGCAATACAGGACTCAATACCAATACCTGGTATCATGTAGCAGCGACTTATGATGGAGCTTCCATGAAAATTTATGTTAATGGAAATCTCGATGCTAGCTCAAACGTTACAGGAAATTTTACCGCAAACGGGATCCTTTATCTGGCGAGAAATTATGACAATTCAAGAACACTTAATGGCTTCCTTGATGAGTTCAGGGTTTGGAAAAAAGCACTGACACCACAGGAAATTTCTAATAATAACTGTAATGTATCACCTTATTCAACGGGGCTTGAAGCCAACTGGAAAATGAATGAAGGCAGTGGCAACGGAGCCTTGGATACCACATCCAACACTCATTTCGCTACATTAGTGAATATGTCAGACTCAAACTGGAGTACTGATGTAGCTTGCACCACTTCATTATCTACAGAAAACAGTATTTTGAAAGATGAAAATAGCATCTATCCAAACCCTGTTAAAAAAGGGGAAGATATCCATTTTACCATCAAAGATAACTCTATCAATGAAGTATCGCTGTATGATATTTCAGGAAAGCTGGTAAAAAAACAAACCATTGATAAAAATAATGCTACGGTAAGTACTCAAAGCCTGTCCAGCGGTACTTATATCTATACCATAACATCAACAAAAAAACAGACTGCTTCTTCCGGAAAAGTAATTGTGAAATAAATCGTAAAAATGAAACTATACTGACGGAAAATTAAAATTAGGTGTAAAGTTGCAGTCTAAGATGGACAACAAGGAGCAATTTTCGTATGAAAATACTTAACTTGCTTTCTTGTTTGTCTATTTTAATTTCACAACGTAATTTATCAGTAAAATAAAGTAAAAATAATGCAAAATATACTAGGAATAGACATTGGGGGCTCACACATCACGATGGCTCAGGTACATCCGGAGAAGCGTGAAATTATAGGGTCAACCTATATCAGAGAACATGTCGATTCTTTTGAACCCCGGGAAATCATCTTTTCCGCATGGGTTTCCGCCATTGAAAAAGCTATATGGGATCTTGCTAAGGAAGAACTTTTAATAGGTATTGCCATGCCCGGACCTTTCGATTACGAGAATGGGATTTCTCATATGCAGCAAGGTAAATTTATGGATATTTACCAGGCAAATATTAAAGAAGAGTTAGCCCAAAGGTTATCTATTTCAAAGGACCAGATTTATTTTGTTAATGATGCAGCTGCCTTTTTGGAAGGTGAAGTATTCGGTGGTTGTGTAAAAGAATATAAAAGAATTTTTGGAGTAACCCTGGGAACAGGACTTGGAACAACCTTTTATGACGGAACAGTAGCTACCGATGAAGATTTGTGGGATTCACCGTTAAAAGACTCTATTTGTGAAGATTATTTGGCGACACGTTGGTTTATCAACCGTTATGCTGAACTCACTGGAGAAACAATTTCAGGGACTAAAGACCTCCTGGAAAAACCTGAAGACATCCAAACTAAAATGTTCGGTGAATATGCGGATTCTTTTGCTGAATTTATTACAAAATATGTCAGATCCTATGATCCGGAAGTCTTGGTCATAGGAGGAAATATTGCCAAAGCGTATCCTTATTTTGAAAAAAGATTTACTCAAAACTTAATTGAAAATAACATCCACCTACCGGTTAAAATTTCTGCCATTTTTGAGGATGCTGCTATTTTAGGCGCAGCAAGTTACGCTTTGAAAAAATCTAAAGAATAAATAAAAATTGTATAATGAAGTTTCTATTATCCACCTTCTTTATTGTATTGAATATTTTGGCATTCGGCCAGGATCTGTCTCCCGTTGATTATGTAAATCCGTTGATGGGGACCCAGTCCAAACCGTCTTTATCTAACGGAAACACCTATCCTGCCGTGGGACTTCCCTGGGGGATGAATCTCTGGACACCGCAAACCGGAAAAATGGGTGACGGATGGGCATACACTTACGATGCAGATAAAATAAGAGGCTTTAAACAAACGCATCAGCCGTCTCCCTGGATGAATGATTATGGCGCATTTGCCATAATGCCGGGAGTGGGAAAATTAAAATTCAAAGAAGATGACCGGGCAAGCTGGTTCAGTCATAAGGCAGAAGTGGCCACACCTTACTTTTATAGTGTTTATCTCGCGGATATCAATGTAACTACGGAGTTTGCCCCTACTGAGAGAGCTGCTTTCTTCAAATTTGACTTCCCTAAAACAGACAGTGCTTATGTGGTTATTGATGCCCTTAACAGAGGATCATATATTAAAATTCTTCCGAAAGAAAGAAAAATTATAGGTTATACCACAAAATATTCCAGAGGGAAATATGAGAGCTTTAAAAACTATTTCGTCATTCAATTTGATAAAGGCTTCGAAGTAACGAAGGCATGGAAAGACGATCAGTTTGTAAATAACCAATTAGAGATCACAAGTGATCACGCAGGAGCGGTGGTTGGATTTAAACTAAAAAATAAAGAATCTGTTTATGCTAAAGTAGCCTCTTCATTCATCAGTTTTGAACAGGCAGAACTCAATTTGAGCAGAGAGATTGGAAAACGTGATTTTGAGCAGGTGAAAACCGATGCCAAAAACATCTGGAACAAAACTTTAGGAAGAATTGAAGTGAAGGGAGGAACCGATCAGCAGATAAGAACTTTTTATTCCTCTTTATACAGAACATTATTTTTCCCGCAAAAATTATATGAGATTGATGCTCAAAATAAAATAAAGCATTGGAGTCCTTACAACAGCAAGATTTTAGACGGAAGAATGTTTGCCGGAACGGGTTTTTGGGATACTTTCCGTGCATTATATCCTTTTCTGAATCTGGTTTATCCAAGCATCAATGTAGAAATGCAGGAAGGACTGGCTAATGCTTTCAAGGAAGGAGGTTTTCTGCCGGAATGGAGCAGTCCGGGATATTCCGACATTATGATCGGAAACAATTCTGCTTCTGTAGTGGCAGACGCCTACATCAAAGGACTTCGTGGTTATGATGTAGAAACCCTTTGGCAGGCAGTGAAACATGGAGCAGATCATGAAGGGCCGATCAGTGCGGTAGGTCGTAAAGGTGTAGAGTATTACAATACATTAGGCTATGTTCCGTATGATGTGAAAATTAACGAAAATGCTGCCAGAACGTTAGAATATGCATACGATGATTTTTCCATTTATCAATTGGGAAAAGCGTTGGGAAAACCGGAATCCGAAATTGAAATCTATAAAAAAAGAGCCTACAATTATAAAAACCTGTTTGATCCTGAATCAGGTTTAATGCGGGGTAAAAATAAAGACGGGAAATTTCAGTCTCCGTTTAATCCTTTCAAATGGGGAGATGCTTTCACTGAAGGAAATAGTTGGCATTATACGTGGTCCGTTTTCCAGGATATTGATGGCCTGGCTAAATTAATGGGCGGCAAAAAGAAATTCGAGGCCAAACTGGATGAGGTTTTCTCACTTCCTCCGATTTTTGATGACAGCTATTATGGCAGCGTAATCCATGAAATCCGTGAAATGCAGATTATGAATATGGGGCAGTATGCACATGGAAACCAACCGATTCAGCACATGATCTATTTATACAATTATGCAGGGGCACCATACAAAACCCAATATTGGGCAAGACAGGTGATGGATAAATTATATTATGCAACACCGGATGGCTATTGCGGAGATGAAGATAACGGGCAGACTTCTGCCTGGTATGTATTTTCAGCTTTAGGATTTTATCCGGTAACGCCTGCCACAGATCAGTATGTTTTGGGGGCTCCATTATTCAAACAGGCAATAATTCATTTGGAAAATGGAAAAACAATTGACATAAAAGCACCGGAAAACAGTGCAAAAAACCTTTACGTACAATCATTGAGCGTAAATCTTCAACCTTATTCCAAAAACTGGTTAAGCCATAAGGAACTCATGAAAGGAGCGGTTTTAGACTTCCATATGGATGATCGGCCGAATAAAGAAAGAGGATCACAGGAAAAAGATTTCCCGTATTCTATGTCAAAAGAGAAATAATAAAACAGAAATACTATTAAAAGAGAAAAGGATATGAGTGCAGAGAAACAGCAAATATTTGAGAAAGTAGAAAAAATGTTGACATCACAAGGGTTTAATCTTGTTGCCAAAGATGATACAAGACCTTGGGGAGGTTTTTTCGTAATTGATGAAAATCAGGCACAGGATTTTGCCAATCAGTATTTTGACGGGATTGATGTTGAAAATCTGAGAATTGGAGGAAAACTAAGCCCTAAAATCCTTGTGGTAGCCCCAAATGCAAGATTAAGCTGGCAATATCACCACAGGAGAGCTGAAATCTGGCAGGTAGTGGAAGGAACAGTGGGAATAAAAAGGAGCAATACCGATGAAGAAGGTGAGTTAAAAGAATATCAGCCAAAAGATCAGGTAAAGCTTCAGCAAGGAGAGAGACACCGTTTGATCGGTTTAGACGGATGGGGAGTAGTTGCTGAAATCTGGCAGCATACTGATGCATCCAATCCTTCAGATGAAGATGATATTGTGAGAGTGCAGGATGATTTCGGGAGATAAATAAAAAACAGCTTCAATATTGAAGCTGTTTTTTATTTAGTTAGGAAGATTAGGCAGCTAATATTCCCGGCTTAATTCTTCCAGTTTTCTGTCTTTAAAACGTCACATCCAGACCCACATAAAAGTTAGCTTTCATGATCGGGGCATACACCATTCCACCATCAAAATAATTTCCGAAAGGATTTTTAAAATCGATGATAGGGTTTTCCTGCTGATAAGACGTTAAATTCTCTCCGCCGAGATAAGCTCTCAATTTTTTATTGAAGTTTCTTGAAATCTGGGCATTCAGCACCGCATAAGAATTCGAATAAGCCGGAAGCTGAAATTCTGCAGGATTCCCGGACATATCAGGAAGCCTTTGCTTTCCTACCCAGTTTAAGGTAGTGTCGAAGCTCCAGAATCCTCCTTTGCTGTTTTTATTGGTCGCATAAGCTAGGTTCATAAATCCTCTATGCTTTGCCATAAAAGGAATTTCTCTTCTTCCCTCCAGATAGTCCGCCTGAACATCATAATATTTATAGGCCAGCCTTACATCAAAGTTTTTGAAAGGAGTGAAATCCCATTGTGTTTGAAAACTGTTGGCAAAAGACCTTCCTTCAAGATTATAGAACGTTAATTGTTGAGGTGATCTGTCCAGATCTACCAAAACCTGATCTTGGAAATCTGTTCTGAAAAAATCAGCCACAATACTGGATTTTTTTCCAAAAAGTTTGAACTCCTGTTGTAAACTTATTCCATAATTCCATGCAATTTCAGGTTTTAATCCATAAATATTCCCTCCGTTTTGCAGAATCTGAATACTACGGTTTGATGCAAAATATTGCTGATTTTCCGCAAAAACAGAAGCCGTTCTGAACCCTCTTCCTGCAGAAAGTCTTACGATGGTTTGTGGAGTGAAGTCATATTTGAAATTTAATCTTGGAGTGAATTGTGTTCCTGCAAGATTATGAAAGTCAGCTCTTGCACCGGCCACCAAAGTATATTTTAACCCTGTTAAAGTATATTCTGCAAAAATACCCGGAACAATTTCATTTCTTTTATAATTATCCGTTAAGTAGGTCTCATCATACCCATCATATAGAAAACTTGCTCCTGCTTTATATTTATGATTGGTATTACCGAGAATACTTTCAAAAATTAAATTGGAATAATACGTGTGCTGTTTCCCGGAATAATTTCTCAATCCGAAAAAGCTGTCCTGCTGATGATACACATATTGATTCATCCAGCCTAGGCTCTGATATGGCTTTCCTTTAAAAACATATCCTGTTTTATTCCAAACCTGGAATCTTGAAATATTGATTCCCACACCATAAGCAGATTGCTCATCCTGGTCCAATTGCTTATTGAATCCCGTTTGTCCTGCCGTTCTTTCATCTTTAATAAAATTAATTCCAAAATGCGAACCTAAACCGGACTTTTCTAAATCGTTGTAATTTAATAAGTAAGCTGCGTTTAATTGGGTTCCTTTAGGTCTGTCCAGAAACCCGTCGTCATTCATATCCGTGTTTCCGAAAGTGCCGTTTCCATGCAATAAAAAAGTCTGCGACCATTTCTCATTAATAGGAGCAACACTTGTAAAATTAGCTTCCGCTCTTCCATTAAAATCTGAAAAAAGATTCAATGAAGTCTCTGGTTTTTCTGAATTTTTTAAAAGTTCCGTGTTGATTTGTCCAGTAATACTTTCATAACCATTCGTTACAGTACTTCCTCCTTTTGTCAGCTGGATGCTTTCAATCCATCTTCCTGGAATGAAATTCAATCCATAAGCGGACGCAAGACCTCTGATTTCCGGCAAAAGTTCCTTGGTCAGGCTTGTATATTTTTGATCCAGACCTAACATTTTTAATTGTTTTGTACCCGTAACTGCATTACTGAAAGAAACATCTACTGTAGCATTGGTTTCAAAACTTTCGGATAAATTACAGCATGCTGCTTTTAACAGTTCCTTTTTATCAATATTGAAAGTTAAACCGGCCTCTTTTTTACTTAAAGCAGTGGGCGCTTTTGAACCGGATATGGTAACACCTTCGATTTTATTTTCATGATCAGCATGATTATTTTCTGATGCCACATTATGATTTTCATGTGCAGATGACGTTTCTTCTTCAAAATGGACTTTTGGATTCGTTGCCCCCATTGGAATTTCCCTGTCATAAAGACAACATCCCGGAAGATCGTTATAGACATCATCAGAAGCTTTGTACTTTTCATTATCATGTCCTACTTCGGCAATCTTTTTTAAAATTTTGTCTGCTGACGTTTTGGAAGCATCAAATTGCAAAATAACTGTTTGTGTTTCTGCACTCCATTCTGCTGAACTGGCACCTGCGTCTTTAGCTGCCTTTTCAATTCTTGCTTTACAGGAACCACAATTCCCTTTTACATAAAACTCATTTTCTTTTTTATGCTGATGATGTTGTGCTTCTGTTTGAGAAGAAGGCTGCAGATCTCTTTCATAATGGCAACATCCCGGAAGGCTTTCATATGTTTCATCTGCTGCTTTGAATTTTTCATTGTCGTGCCCCGCCTCCGCAACTTTTTTAAGGATATCATCAGTAGAAATATTGCTCTCTGTTTCTAACGTCAATATTTGTGTATCAATAGAATATCTTGCTTCTTTAGCACCTGCTTTTTTAGCAGTGGTTTCTATTCTTTCCTTACACATATCGCAGTTTCCTCTTACCTGGAACTGGCTTTTTGATAGGTTTTGAGCAAAAATAAAAGATGTTGATAATAAGAATAAACCAAGAATTAACTTGGAAATATATAATTTCATTTTGTTTAGAATTTAGATTAATTAAAAAACCGTTCATTAAATGATAATGAACCTAAATGTATTTTAATTAAGCTATTTTAGGCGGTTGCCAGATTTCTTTTAAACGGTCTGAAATATGGGGATCAGAATACTGGAACTGTAAGTTCTTATTGGCTTTATAATAAGATAATTCCAGATTCAGGCTTTTAGAAAAAGGGGTTTCTATGAAAGTATAACAGGCAATGCAGGAAGAACAGCAGTCATCGTTACATGATTTTGTTTTTTCCTGATGATGTTTGGAAGAAGGAGCGGACTGGTGATTTTTGCAGCAGTCGTCACCTGTTTTAGAATCTGCTTTACAGCAGGTTTCTTTGGCAGATAAATTATAGAAGTTATCCTTAGGAACCAGAAAAATTCCCAAACAGAAAATGACCGTCAGAATCTGCAATAACTTCATGAGACAAAATTACGAAAATTATGGCAATGGATCTCCTACTTTTACGGCGCAATTATGCCATGGTTCTCCGTGAGCCGGGTTCACTTTGGGTTTTTCTCCTGTAGGAGCCGGTTGTTGTACAGGAGCCGGTGTATTTTGAGCAATTGTCTGAGCCGGTTGTGGAGCAGGAGCCGGTTTGCTATTTAACGGTTGTCCTACAGGAATATCACATCGATGTCCTGGTTCTCCATGAGGAGGATTCATTCCCGGAGCCGTTTTTACAGGTTTTCCGGTTTTGTTGTCAACGGTAAACTTACCGGGTTTCATGGCATTAGGATCAATCTGAATGGTCTGGTTGTTTCCTACTGTTATGTTTTGAGCTGAGCTAGCTTGAGCCGGTTTGCTGTTTAATGGCTGTCCAACAGGAATATCACAACGGTGTCCTGGCTGTCCGTGCGGAGGATTCATTCCCGGAGCGGTAGCTTGGACAGGTGCTGCGGTTTGGGCAGGCTGAATTCCCGCCTGATTCAAAAGAGAAGCTTGAGGAGTATTGTTCACTGCCATATTGGATGGCTGAGTCCCTGCTTCTTCTTTCAGATAGGTTGCTCTTTCATCTTTTTTGCAGGAAACGGTAAGTATGGAAATGGCCATGAAGCCCAACAATGTATTTTTCATATCCAGTCGTATGAAACAAAATTAGCAAAACATTTTTAATTGTTTTGCTAATTTGATATTTATAATCTTTTTTACGGATTAATTTTTAACTAAAAGCCTGAATCCTTCTCCGTGAACGTTGATGATTTCCAATCCTTCGTCATCTTTCAGTAATTTACGAAGTTTGGCAATGTAAACATCCATACTTCTTGCCGTAAAATAGTTTTCCTTTTTCCAGATCTTTCTTAAAGCCAAATCTCTCGGCATAAAATCATTTCTGTGGATACAAAGAAGTTTTAGCAATTCATTTTCTTTTGGAGAAAGTTTATATTCTTTATCACCCACTCTTAGTTGTCTCAACATAGAGTCAAAGAAGATATTGCTGATCTTAAACTGCTCCTGCTCTTCATTTTCCAATGTAGAGCTTCTCTGAAGGATTGCCTTTATTTTATATAAAAGTAGTTCAGTATCAAATGGTTTTGTGATATAATCATCTGCACCCAACTGATATCCTTTTAAAATATCTTCCCTCATGTTTCTTGCCGTAAGGAAAATGATCGGTGTATTTTTATCGATCTTTTTTACATCTTCCGCTAATGAAAACCCATCTTTTTTAGGCATCATCACATCGAAAATACAGATGTCGAATTCATTTTCCGTGAATTCTTTCAATCCTTGTTCTCCGTCTGTAGCAAGGGTAACATCAAAATTATTTATCGTTAAATAATCTTTCAATACAGCCCCAAAACTCTGATCGTCTTCTACTAATAATATTCTGTTGCTCATAATTTCAGTAATTAAAAATTAATAATAAGAATGAACGTTCTCACTCTATCTTCTATACTTTGTTATTTAGGTTTACTATTTAATGCATTGGCAGTTTGATGATAAACGTGCTTCCCTTTCCTTTATGGGAATCTACGATAATCTGGCCTTTATGCAGTTCTACTATTTTCTTTACATAGGATAATCCCAATCCTTGTCCCTTCACATTATGGATGTTTCCTGTTTCCTCTCTAAAGAATTTCTCAAAAATCTTAGTCTTGTTCTGGGTTTCCATTCCCATTCCTTTATCGGAGATCTCAATCACATACCAGCTTCCTTCATTTCTTGTTTTAACATGAATCTCAGGAGCTTCAGGAGAATATTTGTTGGCATTGTCCAATAAATTCACCAGCATGTTCGAAATGTGGAACTCATCTATTTTGAAGATATATTGATCTGCTGTAAATTCCTGTGTAAGAGAACCGTTTCTCTGATCGACAATCAGATTGAATGATTCTGTAGTCTTTTTGATCAGTTCCCTTACATTGGTTTCTTTTAAGAATAATTTTACCTCATTTCTTTCAAGCTTAGACATATTCAATACATTCTCCACCTGTTTTTTCATCCTAAGGTTTTCCTGTTTGATGAGGTTTGAATAATATCTTACTTTTTCAGGATTCGTAGCAATTTTGTCATTCGCTAAAGAATCTGTTGCCACGGAAATGGTTGCTAATGGAGTTTTGAACTCGTGTGACATATTGTTGATGAAATCCGTCTTTACTTCCGCCAGCTTTTTCTGCTTCATCATATAATTGATGGAAATGATATAAATTCCTAAAATGGTCAGAAGAGAAAGGAATGTTCCCAATAACATCGGCCAGTTGTTCATCGCTAATGAGTATTCTTTTTTAGGAAAAACTAAAGCAAGGCTATATAAAGTGCGGTCTTTTTTATCTGTAAAAAGCGGATACGTATAGGCATCACTGTCTTTTTTCTCTTTATAAACCTTGTTCGCAACACTGGTTACTTTATTATTCTTATCGGTGACACCAAATCCAAATTTAGCGTTAATTCCTCTGATTTTCAATTCCTTGGTAAGGATTGAGTCCAGGACTTTAGTATCGACTCTTTTCGTAATCGGTAAATTATTCCCATAGATTTTGGCAAATTCCTTCATGGAATAATCTCCATTTTCTATATCCTGGTTGATCTCCGCTGTAAGAGGCTCACGATTGGTCGTGTCTCTTTTTATTTTATAAGCCGCTTCATCTGTATATAATGTCGTAAGCTTTATAGAATCTCCTTTTTGAGAAATAGGAAGCTGCGTTTTTTCAATAATATTTTTAGAGTAGATGATTTGTCTCTGTGTACCGGAATCTTCTACCTGTTGAATCGTGGTTAAAGAAGGCTGGTCATTATTGGCAAGAACATTAGATCTGAAATTTTTAAAATCATCATTCAAATATTTTTCAACTTCAATTTCGGAAACATTCTTAACTGTATTTTCAAGAGCAGAATATACTTTGTTCGAAAAATCCTGTTCAAGGGCACCATAATAACCTTTCAGCCAATAAAACTGGAGCGTGACAAAAACAATCAGGGAGATTGTCATAAACACCGAGATTATTGGGATGAATTTATTATTCATTACTTATTTTTAGTTTATTTAAAGGTCGTGAATGTTAAAATTAATTATTTTAAGACTTGATAAACAAAAAACGAGCCAAAAAATTGTATAATTTTTCTTAAAAAGCAGTTTTTTAACATTTATTTATAAGTTTTTAAATACTTGTCATATGCAAAGAGCTTCCTGGGAATAAAAAAGTAAGTTTGATAAAAATATTTATTTATGGAATCTAATATTGTTTTTAACAAAGATTTTGACTCAAACAGTGTGTATGTCATGAAAATTTATGACGCAGAAGTGTCAAAAGTGTGGGATTATTTTACCAAATCCGAATTATTGGATCAATGGTGGGCTCCGAAGCCTTGGAAATGTGAGACTGTGAATCAGGATTTCAAAGAAGGAGGTGAGTGGTTTTATGCAATGGTAGGTCCGGAAGGTGAAAAGCATTATGCGAAAGTAAAATATGGAGAGATCATAGAACACCGAAGCTTTGATGGCGTTGATGTTTTCTGTGATGAAAACGGGAATGTGAATGAAAGTTTTCCGGAGGCCAAATGGTTGTTGGGTTTCACAGGAGTGGAAGAAGGAACCAAAGTAACGATCAATATCCATTTTGAATCTTTAGAAGCAATGAAACAATTGCTTGAAATGGGCTTTGAGGAAGGCTTTAAAATGGGCTTAAACCAATTGGAAGAAATTCTGAAAGGGTAATAAGGGCTTGAAAATTACATATCAAAATTTGCTTAACGGGCTTTAGCCCGTTTTTTATTTTTTTGAAAAAAATGCGGCAGTCAAAAATGAATACCGCATTTATATTTCAAACTAAATCAGTTCTTCATCCTGAAAATACTGAATGATAGCCTTTTTCATGAGTAAAGTTTGCTCATTAGGCTTTAACTCGGGCAAATCTTCCAGCTTTTCAAATTGAGGCCATCCGTCTTCATAGTGAGTAAATTTATAATACCCGAATGGCTCTAGTAACCTGCACACTGCAATGTGAATCAGGTTTAGCTTGTCATCTTTCGTATATTTTTGCTGACCGCTTCCTAGCTCTTGTAACCCTATAAGAAATAATAAAGTTTCCACAGGAGGGTTCTTTTCTGTTTGGAAATTGTCTTCAAAAAACTGTTCTATTTTTTTCCAGTACTCCGCTTCGTTGATCATAATTATTAATAAATGATAAATGATAATTGATGAAAGATAAAAAGCTAGGCTTTTAACATCTTTCTGTAGGAAGAAGTCACTTTCAGGATTTCTTCAGTTCTAATTTTTAAATCTGTTAAAATTTCTTGTTGAGCAAAACCTAACTCATCCAACATTTCAAGCCAGAATAATGTTTCGTCGGTCTCTTCTATGACAATGGATATTTTAGAATACCTTTCTGCTTTTGATCTTGCTCTACACATTGCTCTATAATTAGCCGCCATTGATGTTGATGAACGGAATACCTGCTTCCTGATCACTGAAAAAGCTTCATTATAAGGAAGTTTAGATAATTCCAAAATGATATTGATAGCCAGTTCTTTTGTCTTTGAGGCAAAAAGTTGATTGTAATCTATGCTATCCATCATTAATCATTTATGAATTATCGCTTATTCTCTAGTTTTAATAAAAACGCATATTCTAACGCATCTTCTTTCAAAGATTCAAATCTTCCGCTTGCTCCTCCGTGTCCGGCACTCATATCCGTTTTAAAAATGAGCAGGTTATAATCCGTCTTCAGTTCTCTAAGTTTAGCGGTCCACTTCGCTGGTTCCCAATACTGAACCTGAGAATCATGTAGTCCGGTTGTAATCAACATATGAGGGTAATTCTTTGCTTCCACATTGTCATAAGGAGAATAGGATTTTATATAATCATAATATTCCTTATTGTTAGGATTTCCCCATTCATCATATTCTCCGGTAGTCAATGGGATAGTTTCATCAAGCATGGTAGTTACGACGTCTACAAAAGGCACTTGTGCTACAATTCCGTGGAATAAAGCCGGCTCATAATTAATAATAGCTCCCATCAATAATCCTCCTGCACTTCCACCCATCGCGTACAGATGTTCGGATGAAGTGTAATTTTCTTTGATTAAATATTTACCCGCATCAATGAAATCAAAAAAAGTATTCTTTTTAAATAACATTTTCCCATCTTCATACCATTCTCTTCCCAGATATTCTCCACCACGGATGTGAGCAATCGCATAAATAAATCCTCTGTCTAAAATCGATAATCTTACATTGGAGAAACTCGCGTCTACGGTGTGTCCGTAACTTCCGTAACCATATAAAAGCAAGGGAGTATCAGCAGATTTCTTAGTATCCTTATGATAAACAAGAGAAATTGGAATTTTAGTTTCTCCATCTCTGGAATCTGCCCAGATTCTTTCGGAAATATAATTTTCAGAGAAAAACTTTCCACCTAACACTTCCTGTTGTTTCAAGAGTTGAGTGGTTTTCTCTTTCATATTATACTCATACGTAGAACTTGGCTGAGTCAATGAAGTATAACCATAACGTAGAACTTCAGTATCAAATTCTAAGTTAATGCCAATATAAGCGGTATAAGTAGGATCTGAAAAAGGTAAATAATGAGACTCTTGTGTGTGTTCATTAATAATTTTGATCTGCAACAATCCTTTTTCTCTTTCTTCAAGAACCAGGTAATCTTTAAATATTTCAAAACCTTCTAACAAGACTTCTTTGCGGTGAGGAATCACATCTGTCCAGTTTTCCATTCCGCAATTATTGATTTTGGTCTTTACGATCTTAAAATTAATGGCATCGTCGGCATTGGTAATGATATAAAACTCATCTTCATAATGTTCCACAGAATATTCCAAGTCATCTATTCTGGGCTGAATAACCGTCCAGTCCGCGAAAACATTATCGGAAGGGATAAAACGATGTTCATCTGAAATTGTGCTTGAACTTGCAATGAAAATATATTGTAGAGATTTTGTTTTGAAGACATTCACATCAAATGTGTCATCCTTTTCATGGAAAATCAGAACATCTTCGGAAGAATCAGTTCCTATTTTATGCCTGTACACCTGGAATGCTCGAAGATTCTTGTCTTTTCGGATATAGAAAACATGTTCATTGTCATTTGCCCAAACTGCTTTTCCCGTAGTGTTGGGAATAGTATCAGCAAGGATTTCCCCGGTTTCTAAATTCTTAAAATTGATGGTGTAAATTCTTCGGCTTACATTGTCGGTTGAAAAAGAAACCAATGTATTATTGGGAGAAACGGCTACGCTTCCCACTTCAAAATAGTTTTCGCCTTCTGCCAAAATGTTGACATCAATAAGAATTTCCTCCTCGTTGTCTAAACTTTTATATTTTCGGCAAAAAATAGGATATTCTTTCCCTTCTTCATAACGAACAATGTACCAATACTCATTAAAAAAGTAGGGAAGAGATTCGTCATCTTTTTTATAGCGGGCTTTCATTTCTTCAAAAAGATCCTCCTGAAGCTTTTCCGTATCCTTCATCACAAAATCGGCATACGCATTTTCTTCTTCAAGATATTGTATGACTGCCGGATTTTCTCTTTCATTAAGCCAAAAATAATTGTCGATCCTTTTATCGCCGTGTATTTCTAATATTTTCTCTATTTTTTGTGCCTGCGGAGCTTTCATTCAATGTTAATTCTTGTTCAAATGTAATTAAAAAAAAACCATCTTTCCTGCATTGAAAAGACGGTTATTATATTTTTAGGATGTAAAACTACTTATGAAGTGCTTTTACATACTTTTCAAGTGCCATAGTCATAGACGGGGTTTCCTTGGTAGGAGCCATCAAATCTACTCTTAATCCAGCTTCTTCAGCGGCTGCTAATGTAGTATTTCCGAAAACACCGATTTTAGTTTCATCCTGATTGAAGTTAGGGAAATTCTGTTGTAAAGATTTGATTCCTTGTGGGCTGAAGAAGATCAGCATGTCATAATCTTTAACATTAATATCAGTAAGGTCGCTGCAAACTGTTCTGTACATGATCGCTCTTGTCCAGTCGATATTTGCGGCATCTAATGTTTTAGGAATATCCGGACTCAATACATCCGATGATGGAAGTAAATATTTTTCCGTCGGGAATTTTTTGAAAAGAGGTAACAGGTCAGAGAAATTTTTCTCCCCAAAGCTGATCTTTCTTTTTCTGTAAACAATATGCTTTTGCAGATAGTTGGCAATAGCCTCCGACTGGCAGATGTATCTCATCGTATCCGGAACGGCAAAACGCAACTCTTCCGCAAGTCTGAAGTAGTGGTCCACCGCATTTTTACTGGTAAAGATAATCCCTGTATACTGCGTTAGATCAATCTTCTGAGTTCTAAGCTCTTTATTATCAACCCCTTCAACATGGATGAAAGGACGGAAATCAATTTTTATTTTTTCCTTCTTCGCTATATCCAAATATGGGGAAGACTCACTTGGTGCTGGTTGAGAAACCAATATAGACTTTATTCTCATCATTGACTATATTAAAAAAATAATAATTTCCAAAGCAACAATAAAGGCGCGATTTGGAGGGTGCAAATATACAAAAATTTATAATACCATTTTTCCGGTAAGATGTTGTTTCTGTGAAATAAATAGAAAAACACCTTGAAAATGAATACGAAACAGAAAAAGAATAAGTAATATAAAAATATTTTATTTCTGTCTATCGGGAAATAATAGTGGGTAACACATAAAATTATTAATAAAAACGATAGAATAAAATAAAATTTGGTGGCGGTAAAGTAAAAAACAGTCCATTTTTTTCCATCTCCTATACTTTGATAGAATAAAAAGCCTAAAGTGGACTTCACTCCATAAAAAAATACAATAGCAATTAAACTATACCCGAATTTGTTCAGCTGATATCCTGCAATTTGCAGATCGGCAATATATTTAGGGACGATAGGGATGTATTGGGAAAGAAGAACAGCAAGAGTGAGAGCAGTAACACAGGAGGTGATTACCCAGCTCGGAAGATTATTGCTTGCATCAAAATATTTTTGAAGCATAAAATCTCGAAGGTTGGCCTCTCTTTCTATGACATTCATCATGAAAATATATAAAAACACACAGCCCAACAATATAAAGATTACCCAATCGTTGTTCTCAGGTATTCTTACATGATTTATAAAATTTTGTGATAGCGGCAACGGAATATTTTTTGCAAAATTATAGATTATTTTGTATAAAATAAAAAGGTTAAATAAACTATCTTTGCAAACTGAAATGAAAAAACTCGTCATTATTCCAACTTATAACGAAAAGGAAAATATTGAAAATATTATTTCCGCGGTTTTTGCATTGGAAGAAGACTTTCATATTCTGGTAGTGGATGATTCATCACCCGATGGAACAGCAGAAATAGTAAAAGACTTACAGAAAAAATATCCTCATCATCTTCATTTGTCCATCAGGCATACAAAAGATGGTTTAGGAAAAGCTTACATCCATGGATTCAAATGGGCTATTCAGAACCATTATGATTACATCTTTGAGATGGATGCCGATTTTTCCCATAATCCGAATGACCTGCCTAAACTATTCAAGGCTTGCTTACAAGCAGATATGGCGATAGGATCTCGATATTCAAAAGGGGTGAATGTGGTAAACTGGCCCATGGGAAGGGTTTTACTTTCCTATTTTGCTTCCAAATATGTAAGATTTATTTTAGGACTGCCTATTCATGACACAACTGCGGGTTTTGTCTGTTTCTCAAGAAGAGTTCTGGAAGAAATCGGGCTGGATAATGTAAAGTTGAAAGGATACGGATTTCAGATCGAAATGAAATTCAGAGCCTTTAAAAAAGGATTTAAAATTGTTGAAGAACCTATTATCTTTACCAACAGAATTTTAGGAGAAAGTAAAATGAATGGAGGGATTATTCATGAAGCCGTTTTTGGAGTTCTTAATCTGAAATGGAAATCTTTAATCAACAGATTATGAGAAAAGCAATCAGTATTTTCATTTTGTTGTGCATGTTTTCGTGTATAGACTATATCGATAAGCCAAAAAATCTTGTGGATAAAGATACGATGGCTGAAATTCTGGCTGATTTGGCAGTGAACGATCAGGCAACTTATATGTATCAGGGAAAAAACATGGAAAGCGGAACCAGATTTGTTCTGAAGTCTCACCATGTAAAACCGGACGATTTTGTGGAAAGTTATAAATATTACGTAGTAAAGAATAAGCTGAAAGGAATTGCTGATGAAGCTCAAAAGATATTATTAGAGAAAGATCCGAAAGCTGAAAAATATGTTGACGAAAAAATGAAGAAGAATCAGAATGTTCCTTCTTTTGCAAGATAAAGTATGATGCAGAAATTTTTTAATATAGAAAAAACCTCTGAGGGAAAGGCGAGAGCTGGAGAGATTACCACAGATCACGGTACAATCCAGACGCCTATATTCATGCCGGTAGGAACTGTTGCCAGTGTGAAAACAGTCCATCAGAGAGAATTAAAAGAAGATATCAAAGCTCAGATTATCCTGGGAAATACTTACCACCTGTACCTTCGTCCCACCATGGATATTATGCAGGAAGCAGGAGGTTTACATCAATTCATGAACTGGGACCTGCCTATTCTTACGGATTCAGGAGGATTTCAGGTATTTTCACTAGCCAGTAGCAGAAAAATGACGGAAGAAGGAGTGAAGTTCAAATCCCATATTGACGGAAGTTATCATTTTATCTCCCCGGAAAAATCTATGGAGATCCAAAGACAGATCGGAGCAGATATTTTCATGGCATTTGATGAATGTACACCTTATCCTTGCGAATACAATCAGGCTAAATCATCAATGGAGCTGACCCACCGTTGGCTGAAAAGATGTATTGACTGGACAGAAGAAAATAAAGAATTATACGGTCATAAACAAAGATTATTCCCGATTGTTCAAGGGTCTACCTATTCAGATCTGAGAAAGATCTCTGCGGAGGTAATTTCTGAAGCTGGAGCAGAAGGAAATGCAATTGGCGGACTTTCCGTAGGAGAACCGGAAGAGGAAATGTACAGAATTACAGATGAAGTAACAGACATACTTCCAAAAGAAAAACCAAGATATTTAATGGGAGTGGGTACTCCATGGAATATTCTGGAATCTATTGGCTTAGGAATTGATATGATGGATTGTGTGATGCCGACAAGAAATGCGAGAAATGCCATGCTTTTCACCTGGAAAGGAGTGATGAATCTGAAAAACGAAAAATGGAAACGTGATTTTTCGCCTTTGGATGAATTCGGAACCAGCTATGTAGATCAGGAATATTCCAAAGCATATCTGCGTCATTTATTCGTGTCTAAAGAGTATTTAGCAAAGCAGATTGCCTCCATCCACAATCTTGCGTTTTACTTAGACTTAGTAAAAGTAGCCAGAGAACATATTATGGCAGGGGATTTTTATGAGTGGAAAAAATCCGTAGTACCGGTTTTAAGACAAAGACTTTAAAATAAAGAATATGTTTACCATTATAGACAGATATATCATTAAAAAATATCTTGGAACGTTCAGTTTCATGTTGATATTGCTGTCTATAGTGGTATTGATCATTGATATTCAGCAGAAGATTCCCCGAATAGAAAATGCAAAACTACTGGACCCTAAATTAGATTTAGGATATTTCTTAATGAATTTTTATCCTTTCTGGATCATAAATCTTGTGATGACTTTCTTGTCGATCCTTGTTTTTATCTCCGTGATTTATTTTACCTCCAGAATGGCTAATAATACAGAGATTGTTGCGGTTATCAGTAGTGGGGCAAGCTTTCACCGATTTGCAAAACCTTATTTGCTTACGTCGTTATTCATCGCTTCAATATCATTGGTAGTCAATCACTTTGTATTGCCTTGGGCGAATATCAAAAAAAATGAATTGGAGGCCTATACGTATAATGCAGCCAATAAAGAAAAAGTTTTGGGGACTGCTCCCGCTTCCGCGCAGCTTAGCAAAACAGAATACATCTTCGTTAATTCCTGGAACAAAAGAGAAAGAAGAGGTTCTGGTTTTATTTTCCAAAGGTTTGATAAAAACAGAAAGTTGATGTATGAGCTTAAAGCTAATGACGTTTATTGGGATAAAGACAAGAAGCAATTTGTCTTGAACAGCTATTTTGAAAAAACGGTCAATAAAGATGATTCTGAAAAATTAGGAAATGGTTTTGAATTAAGGAAAAGCTATGGACATGCTCCCGAAGAGCTTTTCCCGAACGAACTTTTAGGACAGAACAAAACCACCCCGGAACTGCTTAAATTTATCCAAAGAGAAAAGGAAAAAGGAAACAGTAACCTGAATGCCCATTTAAATGAGCTGTATCAAAGGACTTCTATGCCGGTTTCCATTGTTATTCTTACCTTTTTAGCGCTTTCACTTTCTTCTCAAAAAAGAAGAGGAGGATTGGGTATTAACCTTGCGGTAGGGATTTCTTTGGCGTTTATTTTCGTATTCTCTTTTGAAGCATTAAAAGTAGTTTCTGAAAATAAAAGTATGAGCCCTGCTTTAGCCATGTGGTTCCCGAACATAATATTCTTACCGTTAGCTTTATTCCTATATCTGAGAAGAGCTAATCAGTAAAGAAGCCTTATTTCTTTGTGATAAAAAGATTGCAGACCGTCTTTTTCCATCTCGATCCAGATTTCACCCTTTTCATCTGCAAAACGGATAATGCCATTTTGTCTGCCTTGTTCGTTTTCAAACACTGAAATCTCATCTTTTCGGAATAGGTTCGAATTAAAACGATCCATGATTTCCTGCTCAGAAGGAATGGTTTTCAATTTCTCCACCAAAAAATCATGATATTCGGAAACAAAATTCTCAAGATCAAAACGTTTTCCTGTCTGCGTTAATAATGATCCAGCATTAGAAACCTCAAATTTTTCCTGAAGAATATTGATTCCGGAACCAATGATGAAATAATTTTGATCATTAATTTTTTTCTTTTCAATGAGAATTCCAACTATTTTCTTATTTTTAAGAATGATATCATTCGGCCACTTGATTTTCACGGGGCTTTCAGTCAAATTGGCAAGAAAATCCCTGATGATGGTTGCGGTATAATAATTGAATAGACTATCAGGAACAGTAAAGTTTGAAGTGTTTACAGCCAACGTGTAAGCCAGATTGTGTTCCGGAGCAGATGCCCAGCTATTTCCATATTGTCCTCTTCCTTTGGTTTGATTAAAAGTGTAAACACAGACAAAATCTGAACCTTCGTAAAGTAAAAACCTGGAAATTTCGTCATTAGTAGAAGAACATTCTTTTAGGTAAAACAGTTCGCCCATTTAAGAAAACTTTAAGACATTAAAGGCCTAAAAATAAGGCTAAAGTAAAGAAAAAACAATAAATTTGCAGATTATAGTATATTTTTAATGAGTAAAACAGCAGAAAAGCAAGCATTATTAGATAAAATCGTTGACGCTATCCAGGATGTAAAAGGAGAAGATATTATGATCTTCGATCTTTCCAAAATAGAAAACTCTGTAGCAGAGACGTTTGTGATATGTAGCGGAAATTCCAACACGCAGGTTGCCGCCATTGCAGGAAGTGTAGAAAAAAAAGTAAGAAACGAGCTTAAGGAAAGACCATGGCATGTGGAGGGCACCGAAAATGCGATGTGGGTTTTGGTAGATTACGTTTCAGTAGTAGTTCATATATTTCAAAAACAGATACGAGAGTATTATGATATAGAAGAACTATGGGGTGATGCGGTAATCACCAAAATTGAAAATGAATTTTAATTTTAAAAAGGATCAATGAACAATAAAGGATTTAACTGGTTTTTTCCTATTGCGATCATAGCACTTTTGTTATTTTTTGGTTCCAATTTTTTAGGAGGCGATAATGCAAAATCTATAGATGAAGATGAATTCTTCCAAATCATGCAGTCGGGAAAAGTTCAGAATGTATTAATATATAAAGACACCGAAAAGGCTGATGTATTCCTTACACAAGCTGCTAAAGCGGAAATGGTAAAGAAAACACCTGAAACCAATCCGTTTTCAGCTTTTGAAATGGCTCCTAAAGCAGATTATACTGTAAAATATGGAGACCTTCAGCTTTTTCTTCAAAAATTTGATAAAATAAAAGCCGATAACGCTAATCTAAAAACCACTAAGGATTATGGAGCAGGAAAAAGTCCGTTCACGGATATTTTAGTTTCTGCATTGATCTGGATCGCCATCTTAGGATTATTCTATTTTCTTCTGTTCAGAAGAATGGGGGGTGGTGGAGGTCCTGGTGGACAAATTTTCTCTATCGGAAAATCTAAAGCGAAGCTTTTTGATGAAAAAGAAAGAATCCAGGTAACATTTAAGGATGTTGCGGGATTAGAAGGGGCAAAAGAAGAAGTTCAGGAAGTCGTGGATTTCCTTAAAAACTCTGAAAAGTATACCAAACTGGGAGGTAAAATTCCGAAAGGAGTTCTTTTGGTGGGTCCTCCGGGAACAGGTAAAACATTATTGGCGAAAGCCGTTGCAGGTGAAGCTAAGGTTCCTTTCTTCTCGCTTTCAGGTTCAGATTTCGTTGAAATGTTTGTTGGGGTAGGAGCTTCCAGAGTAAGAGATCTGTTTGCGCAGGCAAAAGCGAAATCTCCCGCGATTATTTTCATCGATGAGATTGATGCGATTGGACGTGCAAGAGGGAAAAACAACTTCTCTGGCGGAAATGATGAAAGAGAAAATACCCTGAACCAGCTTCTTACGGAAATGGATGGTTTCGGAACAGATACCAACGTTATTGTAATGGCAGCTACCAACAGAGCGGATATTCTTGATAAAGCTTTGATGAGAGCGGGGCGTTTTGACAGATCTATTTATGTGGATCTTCCGGAATTACATGAAAGAAGACAGATTTTTGATGTTCACTTAAAGAAAATCAAATTAGCGGATAATGTAGACAGAGAATTCCTTGCCAAGCAAACTCCTGGATTCAGTGGAGCGGATATTGCCAATGTTTGTAATGAGGCAGCACTTATCGCGGCTAGAAATAATCATGAGTCTGTAAATAAACAGGATTTCCTTGATGCGGTAGACAGGATCATCGGAGGTCTTGAAAAGAAAAATAAAGCCATTAAACCTTCTGAAAAGAAAAGAGTGGCTTATCATGAAGCAGGACATGCTACAATCTCATGGTTGGTAGAACACGCATCTCCACTATTAAAAGTAACAATTGTACCAAGAGGACGTTCTTTAGGGGCAGCATGGTACCTTCCTGAAGAAAGACAGCTTACTACTACTGAGCAAATGCTGGACGAAATGTGCGCCACATTGGGAGGTAGAGCAGCAGAGCAGGTAATATTCAATAATATTTCTACAGGAGCGCTTTCTGATCTGGAAAGTGTAACAAAAAGAGCTCAGGCAATGGTAACGATCTATGGATTAAGCCCGAATATCGGTAATATTTCTTACTATGACAGTTCAGGGCAATCTGAATATTCTTTCGGAAAACCATATTCTGAAGAGACAGCAACCAAAATTGATGCAGAAATCAAGAGATTGATTGAGGATCAATATGAAAGAGCTGTACAGATTCTTACCGAGAATAAAGATAAATTAGATGCACTGGCTAATAAGCTTTTAGAAAAAGAAGTTATCTTCCGTGAAGATTTAGAAGAAGTATTCGGAAAAAGAGCCTGGGATCCGGAATTAACGGAGAAACCGGTAACGAATACCATTCCTACAATAAAAGAGAAAGAAGAGGTGGAAGAAAGCGAAATTCAGGCTCCTGAAAGCCCGTCTCAGCTTTAAAAACGTCTCAAACTGATCAAAATATAAACCTGGTAATTCAAAATTACCAGGTTTTTTCATATTTAAGGACACTTTTTTAGAATCTATATAATTAATTTTTTACTTTTGTATAAAGTTGACTAAAAATAATTTAAGTTGAGTTTATTTAAGAAAATTGTAAGCAAACTTACCAACCAGCCTGAAGAAGAGGACAAACAGAGTTTGGAGAAGCTTGGGGATTCGTTGAAAAACGCGGATCTTGACTATAAGTTTGCCCAATTGTTTACGCATTCCGGAGGTTTTTTCAACTACTGTGCAGATGAGGCTGAAGCGCTTCAGACTTTAAATCAGATTGTCAAAATAGAAGGTATCCACAATATTTTTTGTTGGGACAAAGAACTTCAAAGCTTTTTGAATGTGGTGAAAACACCTTATACTTCAGAGCTTGCCCATTCTAATGATGCTGCGTTTATTACGTGCGAATATCTTATTGCGTATGATGGCAGAATTATGCTTTCTCATAACAATATTCTCCACTATCATTCGTCAAGACTTCCTGATAAAATTATTATTATGGCCAATGTTTCCCAGATCGTTAACAATCTAAATGATGCGATGGGGAAAATCAAAAGGAATGGAAATATTAAGAACCTTACTTCCATCAGCGGAAGCCAATCAAAACTAGACAGTTCTTCCAATTCCAATACAAAACTGTTTTTATTGCTGCTTGAAGATTAAGCATCAACTTATAAAATTTTAATTTTGGATAAAAACCTCATACAAAGAACCATTTCCGGAATTGTATATATTGCAATTATCATCCTTTGTACTTCTCCGCTTGGAGCCCGGCTCATTAACTCTATTTCACCTGAAGTTATTCAGCAGCAGTATCTGTATTACTTATTGATTACTGTTTTGATGATTGTTGGTTCATGGGAATGCGTGAAAATCATGAAATTTGGAAAAGGGTATGAAAAATGGGTTGTCTTTCCTGTTATTGTGGTCATATTTTATATGTTCTCCAAAAGGTATTTCTACCATGATTTTTACTTTGACTTCAGATTAAATGAAATATTAGCCCTAGCTTTGATTGCCATTGCGGTAGTTACATTATTCAAATATCCGAACGAGCTCTATTATGACAGTGGAAAACTGATTTTCACAGTTATTTATGTGGCATTACCCTTTAGTTTTGCATTGGGATTACCAAAATATTCTACTTATAATCAGACATTTTCACTGGAAGTACTATTTCTGTTTATCCTCATCTGGAGTAGTGATACTTTTGCTTATTTGGCAGGGAAGTTTTTCGGGAAGCATAAAATGGCTCCTAAAATATCCCCTAAAAAAACCTGGGAAGGATATGCAGGAGGGGTTATCCTGACATTAGTTCTGTCTTACTTTGTAGAGAAATATCAGCCGGATCTTCGTGGAAACTGGATGATCGTAGGATTTTTAGTGGCCACTTTTGCGCCTTTAGGAGATTTGGTGGAAAGCCAGCTGAAAAGAACCTTTGGCGTGAAAGACAGCGGAAACATCATTCCGGGGCATGGAGGGATTTTAGACAGACTGGATAGTTTCATAATCTGTGCTCCTGTCGTATATTTGTACTTTATTTTAGAAAAATTTATTTAAACTCATGAAACTACATAAAGAATCAAAAGGAACCATTATTGTAGCCACCCTGCTTTTTATTATTATTGGCGCATTAGCTGTTTATTTTCTTAAAATCTGGTCGCTGCTGGTTATTATGCCTTTATTGGTCATCTATAGCCTTGTGTTTTGGTTTTTCAGAGTTCCTAACCGTGAAATTCTGGACCATCGTGAAAATGTGATTGCTCCTGTTGACGGAAAGGTAGTAATGATCAAAGAAGTGGAAGAAAATGAATTTTTAAAAGGGAAAGCAATTCAGGTTTCCATTTTCATGTCACCTCTGAATGTACATATTTGCCGTTACCCTGTTTCAGGAAAAGTAATCTATAAAAAATATCATCCGGGAAAATATCTGGTAGCTTGGCATGAAAAGTCTTCTACAGAAAATGAGAGAACAACGGTTGCCGTTGAAAGCTTGACGAATCATAAGGTAGTTTTCAGACAAATTGCAGGATATGTAGCGAGAAGAATTGTTTTCTATTGTAATGAAGGCGATGAGGCAAAAGCAGGACATGAATTCGGATTTATCAAGTTCGGTTCCAGAATGGATGTGTTTTTACCACTGGATACGGAAATCATTTGTAAGATCGGAGATATTACCAAAGGCGGACTAGATGTTATCGCCAGATTAAAAGAGTAAATAAATAATAAATAAATATCAGAAGAGAAGGTCAGAAATGAACTTCTCTTTTTGTTTTAAATACAATATTTGGGTTTGTTTGATGATTATTCTTCATCTGGTTTTGATTTATAGCATTTAATTTGTAATCTTGTGGCGTCTAAAAAAGTAAAAAGAAAAAGATTTATGAAAAAAACACTATTTTTTTTAATGGTGATCACATCACTATTGAATCTGCAAGCCCAAACTACGATCAATGTTTTTTCACAGGCCGTTTTTTATGATGGCTATGCAGGTCTGGTTTCACAGCCTGTACCCGCAAATACAATAAGGCTGGCTAATTACAGATATGCTAAAAAGCTTACTGATGCTGAACTCAATTCTTTTCAAAACAAGGTAAAGCTCAATGTTACTATTGGTGCTTTGTGTGATAACTATGACAGAATAGGGGGAGTACATATTGCTCTCGTTCCGAAAGGCCTGGCTTCTTATACACTTAATGATACTCAGGTAAAACGGTTTGAGATCGGAAGATTTATTACTCCGTTCATGAATAAAAATGTTTCTCCGACGGAAGTTCCATATACCTATGATGTAGATAATTTGTATTCTGTTTTCAGTAACCTTGCTTTGAGAAATATATATGATATTTGGGTGGAGCTGGATGTATTTGGGGTACCTTATGCTGCAAACACTCAGGTTGCAGGATGTTCTGGGAGAAATGACGTCTTTGCCGGAACTTTAAATTTTGTAACTTATAATGATCCGGGAATTACAGCCACTTATAGCAACATTGTACCTTTGCTGGATTCAAATAACCTGAATAACTATAATAATACTGATGTTTCAGGACAAACGGTTAGATTAGTTAATTTCAATCTTGCAAACGAAGTAACCAACGCTAATTTTTTCATTGTAGCAACACCGCATGGCGCTAATTCTGGAGGTGAGGAATATATAAGAAGACAAAATATTGTTTCTTTGGATAATTCCCAGGTACTTACCTTCACTCCGGGAGGAAAGTCTTGTGAACCTTACAGGATGTATAACACCCAAGGAAACGGTATTTATGGATCGAGTGCACAAACTGAAGCTTGGTGGACATCATGGAATAACTGGTGTCCCGGAGATGCGGTTCCGATCAGAAGCTTCTCTGTGCCTACACTGGCTTTAGGAAATCATACGTTAAAATATGAAGTGCCAACAGCTGTTTTCAACGGGCAGCAAGGGCAGGTTGTTCTTTCCATTTATATGCAGAGCTTGAATAGTTTGAGCTTATCCGTTAAGGACGTTTCTACAATAGACGTTTCTATTTTCCCGAATCCTACTCCTGATTATGTGAACGTCAGATCAGACAAAAAAGTAAAAGAAATAACAGTTTTCTCTGCTGAAGGAAGAAAGCTGAGTAATACGAACGAATCAAGAATTGATCTTACTTCTTATCCAGCAGGAATATATTTCCTCGATATTGTTATGGAAGGCGGAAGTCATTTCAAGCATAAAATTATCAAAAAGTAGTTTTAATAAAAAAGAGCAACATATTGTTGCTCTTTTTTATTGAATATGTGTTTTTACTTCATTAATGATGTTGAAAATAAGTTCTAAAGGCAAATCCTCTTCCATGTCAATTAAGAGGATTTTAAACTTCTTTCTGCCTTCCTGCAAAAGCTCAGGATACATCAATCGATCTCCGTGATAAAAGCTGATATAATGTGTACGATATTTTTTGCTGTAATATAAATAGCAAAGCATTTTCTTTTTATACTTGAAGAAAGGGAGTCCGAAACTCAATGTTTCCGTAATATATTCCGGGTCAGATTCCAGAATCTTTTTTCGTAAAAACAAAAGAGTACTTCTTGCAGGTTCTTCAATTCTGTAGAAATACTCTTGTATGGGATTCATTTAATGGAAGTTAAATGATCTGTTTAATCAAAGTTCTGGAGCTCAACAAGCTTGTAATACATCCCTTTTTTGGCAATAAGCTCATGATGAGTGCCTTGCTCCACAATATCTCCTTTTTCCATTACCACGATCCAGTCTGCTTTCTGAATGGTTGAAAGTCTGTGGGCAATTACCAGGGATGTTCTGTTCTCCATCATTTTTTCCAGCGCATCCTGAACAAATCTTTCAGATTCAGTATCCAAAGCGGATGTGGCCTCATCCAAAATCATGATCGGAGGATTCTTTAATACCGCTCTTGCAATGGAAACTCTTTGTTTTTGCCCTCCGGAAAGCTTATTTCCATCATCTCCGATATTGGTATCATAACCTTCAGGAAGTTGGGAAATGAATGAGTCTGCATTCGCAATTTTAGCGGCAGCAATGATCTCATCTTTCGTAGCATCCGGTTTACCCATCAAAATGTTATTGTACACAGAATCGTTGAATAAAACTGATTCCTGAGTTACCATTCCCAAAAGCTGTCGGTATTCCTTTAATTTCAAATGTTTGATATTAACACCGTCGATTAAAATATCTCCTTCAGAAACATCATAAAATCTGGCTAAAAGGTTGGCAATAGTTGTTTTCCCACTACCACTTTGTCCTACTAAAGCCACTGTTTTACCTTTTGGAATGGTAAGAGAGAAATTTTTAAGAATTACATTGTCTTTATCGTAATAAAAACCAATGTTATTGAATTCAATGTTATTGTTAAGTGTAGAAATAGAAACGGGTTCTGCAATTTCTTCTACCTTCAGATCATAATCAAGAACCTCAGAAACTCTGTCTAAACTTGCCATTCCTCCCTGAATAGAAGAAATAGAGTTGGAAAGCTTTTTTGCAGGATCTAATATTTGGAAAAATAACCCGATGAAAGCTAAAAATGTTACGGGATCGTCATTGGTTCCGTTAATAATATTCAAACCTGCAAACCAGGTAATTAATAGAATAGTTACAGATCCTAAAAACTCGCTCATCGGAGAGGCTAATTCCCTTCTTCTGCTCATTCCGATAGCATATTTCTGCCATTGGGTAGTGGTTGTATTGAATCTGTTTTTTAATATTCTGTCTGCGTTAAATATTTTAATAACCTTAGATGATTTTAGGGTTTCGTCAACCAATGAAAACATATTTCCCAGCTCTTGTTGAGCAGATGTAGCCTGTTTTTTCAAACTTTTTCCTACCCATGAGATAATCAATCCCATGATCGGGAAAATGATCAATGAAAACAACGTTAAATTCGCATCAAGCATAAATAAGGTAACCAATGTACCGATGATCATGAAAGGGGCATTCACGAGATCTACGAGAACTCCCATGATTCCTCCTTCTACCGCACCAATGTCATTGGAAATTCTGGACATCATATCGCCTTTTCTCTGCTCGGTAAAGAATGATACCGGTAACTGCAAAAATTTATCATACATTGCCGTTCTTAAATCTCTGGTAATTCCTACTCTATAATTAACGAGTAAAAAAGCACCCAGATATCTGAACAGGTTTCTCAATAAAAATGCAAACGCCGTAATAATACACAATGTCGCTAAAACATGAACACTTCCATGCTCATTAATGTTCATTTGAATTTTATAATAGGCCAATTCTTTTACATAATCGAAATATTTACCCAAATCACCTACATAGCCAAAAAAACTTTCGGAATTTCCTTTATAAACCGGAGGGGTTGAAATATCAACGGCCTTATCAAGTCTAAATAAAATCCTAAGAATAGGAAGCATGGTGATCACTGAGAAAATACTTAACAGCGAGTATAGTATGTTGAATAATATACTTCCTAAAAGATATTTTTGGTGGGGTTTTGCAAAATAGAGTATTCTTTGTAATGGTTTCATTTAATGAGAATAGAAAAACAAAATTACGGAAAATTAAAGGATTAGACGTTTCTAATCGAATTTTACTTTATTATTATACTTAGGAGCAAAATTTTGAGGTGTCAATTTTTCCAGTGTTTTTCCAAAATTATTGATGATTTGGGTAAGATTATCAAAATCAACTACACTTACATCATCGCTTTCATGATGATAGTGAGAAGCTTTATCCATATTCACAGTAGAGAAAGAATGAGCAATGATTTTTTTCTTGACAAAGCTTACATTATCTGATCTGTAGAATAACTGTTGTGCTGCATACGGATCAGGATGTATCATCAAGCCATTTGAAGCATTCTTGTTAAACAATTCATCCAGATCAGAATACTCATCACCCGTCATAAATAGTGCATTTTTTCCAAACTGTGATTCTGTAGCCACCATCTCAAAATTGAAAAGGGAATATAAATTATTATAAATTTTATCTAAATTTTTATCCTTAGAAATAGCTCTTGATCCCAACATTCCTTTTTCTTCACCATTAAACGCAATGAAAACCATCGAAAAATCCGGCTTTTTGTCTTTAAAATAATCTGCTATTCCTACCAAAGTGGTTATTCCGCTTGCATCATCATCAGCGCCGTTATAAATATTATCACCACTTTTTTTACTGGTTCCGATGTGATCGAAATGTCCGGAGAATCCTAAAAATTTATCGGTTTTTCCTTTTTTTATCCCACAAACATTGTAAGCGGTTTTTCCTTTATAATCAAAAGGGATCAGGTAAGAATTTCCGGTGCAGTATTCAAGATTGTTTTCTTCAAAAAGTCTTGCAATGTATTTCGCTGCATTTTCATTTTCAGGAGTTCCGATTTCACGGCCTTTCATATCATCAGAAGCAAGAGTGGAAATTACCGTTTTGATTCTGTCTGGAGAAACATCCTGTGCAAAAGTGAATGCAGAAAAAAAGGTTACAGTAAAGAAAGCTAATTTTTTCATTGATAATAGAATTTATTATATCTGTCGTAAATGTTATGAAAATGTTGCATAAAATTAGATAAATTAAAATAAACTCTTTTATTGCGGAATCTTCCAGATAGGAATATAATTCGACCGTCTGGGTAAATTGATATAATCTGTAGGAGTGAAGATATAAAAAAACAGCTCCCGAAAAGGAACTGTTCTCACTCAAAAAATCGTTGTAAGGTTATCGAAGTCTGTCTACAGATTTTACGAGCCTCTCATCTCTGCGGATATATACATTTGCAATAAGCAAACAAATCACCGCGATCAATGGGAAAACTGGCTCAATACCCTTCTCAGGAAACTGAATTCCTCCGGATAAGTTTAGTAACCAGTACACCAATACACCAATCAACAAAGCGTTTATAATCATGCTGATGTTATTCAGCAGAATTTGTCTTTTTCTGTTTTTAAAGCTGAATACGCTAAGCAATCCAACCAAAACAAGTGCTACACAGGCAATATCTATCACAGGAATGGTGCCAAAAACAGCCACATCCTGTCCTGTAACAAAAAGAAAAACAGCAGCTAAAACTGCCAGGAAAACCCATATTGTCTGTATTCTTTGTAGCATTGAATAGTAAATTCCTGGCAAAAATAACATAAATTTTGCACAATTCAAAAATAAGTGTAGATTTGCATTATACAATGTACTTGAAAACAAAAGTCACCGGACTTACTTTTCTTATTCACAATTAATTACATTTTTACATAAAATATGTTTAACCTAGAAACGTTAAGGTCAAAATCCGTAACGGAACTGACTAAAATCTTGAAAGATTTGGGCGTTAAAGTTGCAAGAAACAGCAATGAGAATGATAAAATCTTTGCAATTCTTGATTTTCAGGCTTCAAACCCCAAAGTCTCAAAAGATTATTTCAATGCTACAGAAACCCATGTGGCAACTGTAGAAACGCCGGCGGAAAAACCAACGAAAGCACCCGTTAAAAAGGCTGCTCCGAAAAAAACAGCAGCTAAACCAAAACCTGAAGCGAATGCTCCGGAAGAAATGAAAGCCAATACAGAAGAAAAAGTGATAGAAAAAGAGGATACTTCTGAACGGGCAAAGCCGGAAGAAGCAAAAGCTGAAACAACAACACAGGAAAACCCAAATACGGGATCAGCTAAGAAAAAAAGAAAAAGGGTTTCTGCTAATACAAATAGTACTGAAACTTCTCAGGAAAAAACAACAGAAGCTCCTAAAAACACAGAATCTATTGAATCTGCTCCAGCAGAAGAAAAGCCTGCTCATTCTCAATCTCAGGCCAGACCGCAAAAAGGACAAAATCATCCGCATAACACAGGGAATTCCAATAAAAATCCTAACCAAAACCAAAATCAAAACCAGAACAGACAACCTGAAAGACAGGAAGAAACTGAGCACAAAAAAGAGTTCAATTTCGATGGAATGGTAAGTATTGAAGGCGTTTTGGAAATATTACCGGATAATTACGGATTCTTACGTTCATCGGATTTCAGTTATATTTCATCTCCGGATGATGTGTACGTTTCCACGGCGCAGATCAGAAACTTTGGACTGAAAACAGGAGATACTGTAAAAGGGATCGTGAGATTACCTAAAGAAGGTGAAAAATATTTTTCATTATTAAAACCGACAGAGGTTAATGGGCGTGATTTGGCATTTATCAAAGACCGCGTTGCATTTGAATATTTAACGCCGCTTTTTCCTGAAGAGAAATTTAATCTTGCAGGAAAAGGATCCACGGTTTCTACCAGAGTGGTAGATCTTTTTGCTCCTATCGGAAAAGGGCAGAGAGCGATGATCGTTGCTCAGCCTAAAACCGGTAAGACCATGTTGCTGAAAGATATTGCCAATTCTATTGCAGCCAATCACCCGGAAGTGTATATGATGGTTCTTCTTATTGACGAACGTCCTGAAGAAGTTACCGATATGGAAAGAAGCGTAAATGCAGAAGTCATTGCTTCTACATTTGATGAGGCGGCAGAGAAACATGTGAAAGTAGCCAACCTGGTTTTAGCAAAAGCACAAAGAATGGTGGAATGTGGTCACGATGTGGTCATTTTATTAGATTCCATTACAAGATTGGCAAGAGCTTATAATACAGTAACCCCTGCTTCTGGTAAAGTTCTTTCCGGAGGGGTGGATGCCAATGCTCTTCACAAGCCGAAAAGATTCTTTGGTGCAGCGAGAAAGATTGAAGGGGGAGGTTCATTAACCATTATTGCAACAGCTCTTATTGATACAGGTTCTAAAATGGACGAAGTAATCTTTGAAGAATTCAAAGGAACTGGTAATATGGAACTTCAATTAGACAGAAAAATCGCTAACAGAAGAATTTATCCTGCGATTGACCTGGTTGCATCAAGTACCCGTAGAGATGATTTGCTTCTTGATGAGGTAACTTCCCAAAGAATGTGGATCTTAAGAAAGTATCTTTCCGAAATGAACCCTGTGGAAGCAATGGAATTTGTAGATAAAAACATCAAAGGAACTTTAAATAATGAAGAATTCCTGATGTCTATGAACAAATAAATAATTTAACTTTGTTAATGAAAAGCATGGGATGAATATTCCGTGCTTTTTTATATCCAATACAAAGAGTAGACGATATAACTTCCGGCTTCTTTCCTTTATCTTCCTTTCTTTTTAAATTTAATTCATTCTTAATCAAAAAATCAATGTTAAAGATTTATTAAAGTAATCTTCAGTTTTTGATAATAGCTTAAATAATGGCTAAATTTGAATATTAACATTAAAACAATCAACATTATGTCATTTGAATTACCAAAACTAGGATATGCTTATGATGCATTAGAGCCGACTATTGATGCAAGAACTATGGAAATCCACTATACAAAGCACCATCAGGCTTATATAGATAATTTAAACAAGGCAATTGAAGGCACAGACCTAGCTGGGAAAACTATAGAAGAAATCTGCAAGACAGGAACAGATAAGCCTGCTGTAAGAAATAATGGAGGAGGACATTTCAACCACTCTTTATTCTGGGAAATTTTAACTCCGGGAGGTAGCAAAGAACCGGTAGGAAATGTAAAAGCTGCAATTGAAAATTATGGTGGGTGGGAAAAATTCAAAACAGATTTTTCTGAAGCTGCCAAAACTAGATTCGGATCAGGATGGGCTTGGTTGATTAAAAATAGTGATGGATCTGTATCTATTTCTTCTACTCCAAACCAGGACAACCCTTTAATGCCTGTAGCAGATGTAAAAGGAACTCCGGTTTTAGGATTAGATGTTTGGGAACACGCTTATTATTTGAATTACCAAAACAGAAGACCAGATTATGTAGCTGCATTCTTTGAAGTAGTAAACTGGGATAAAGTGGAGGAATTATTTAACAAATAATTAAAAACTATATAAAAAAAATAAAAGGTTCGGAATATTTTCTGAGCCTTTTTCGTTGAGTTTTATATATTTGTGAAATAAAAACTAATTGCAATGAAAGTATATATTCAAATGTTAAGAATAGTAGCATTAGTATCCCTAATTCTTTTTGTATTTTTCAAATTCTCAAATCTTAATCAGAATTTTGAGCTTGTTTTCTCAATTACAGCAATAAGCTGTTTTGCTCTATTGTTGATAGTTTCAGTTTCTAAATTGATCATGAAATATCTTAAATCTTAAAGGAAAAGTTGAATTTAAAATAATAAAGGTTCAGAAAACTTCTGAACCTTTATCTTTTATCTTACGAAAGCATCACTTCCGGAAAGCCCGTTCAGGCGAAGCTTATACTTCCAGTTCACAAAAACAAAAACCTGGTATAGTTTGTACTCAAACTTCAGCCCGTAGTTTTCTCTAGGATCATACTCGATGGAAGACTCAACGATATTTCTATACCTTCCTGAAAAGTAATAAGAATTCCATTCGCTTACCAATATTGCGTTTTTACTTTTTAAATAAGGCTCGGAGTATTGATTCATCGGTTTTGCAATGGCATTCAGGAAATAATCAAACTGGGAATCCAATACGGTGATATCCCATTCTCCGTCTTCATTTTTTGACGGCTTGATTTCGGATTTTTCTTGTTCGTTCTTAGGCGTAGTCTGAGACTGACAACCAAAAGAAATAAAGACAAGAGCTACTATTAAAATCAAATTTTTCATAGCCAATACATTTATACAAAAAAGCACTCCAATAAGAGTGCCTTTCTTTATTTTTTTACATATTCTTTCTGAATTACAGAAACCGCAGGAAAGTGGTCACTGTATCCTCCTGTGAATCTGTCACCATCCCAAGAACGGAAAGGATATCCTTTCCATTGTCCTTCTTTGTTCACTAGATAAGAAGGAGCATAAATTTCGGCCTTATATATAGTATAAGTTGGAGTAAGCTTTTCCGGGGAATATAAATTCTTCGATACAATGATCTGGTCGAACAAATTCGGAGCATCTCTGTACGCTAAAGAAGCAACTCCCGCTTTGTATAATTTATACATCAGATTATAATAAGGATATTGATCTGATAATTCACTTGGGTCTCCAACAGCGCTTAAATGTTTTTTCAAACTCGGGCTTACCGGATCATCATTGTAATCTCCCATTGCGAAAGTTTTAATTCCTGGATTTTCAGCAATTACTTTATCCATTTCATTTTTTAAAACAGTAGCCGCAGCATTTCTTTTTGCCTGTGAAATGGCTTCACCACCTCTTCTGGATGGCCAGTGATTCATAAAAATGGCTACTTTTTCTCCATCCAGTAATCCGATTGCGACTACAATATCTCTGGTATATTCTCTTTTCCCGTCTTCATCAAAGATCTTAACTTCCTTTTTGTAAGAATTTAAAACTGAAAATCTGCTTTTTTGATAAATGATGGCGACATCAATACCTCTAGCATCATAAGAATTGAAATGAACAATTCCGTAGTTGCTTTTTGCTAAAGCGGGCTGTTTGATCAGATCTTGGATAACCTGTCTGTTTTCCACTTCGATAAGTCCACAGATCGCCGGGTTGTCATTGGTATATTGTCTTCCCAATTCTGAAATTACCTTAGCTTCATTCGCTAATTTCTGATTGTAATATTTAGTTCCCCATCTTTTAGGGCTGTTTGCAGTAAAATCGTCTGCAAGGATCTGATGACGGATAACTTTTTTACCGATTAAAAGTTCATCGCTCCATTCGCCTTTATAGTCTTCAGTGGTCTGAAGGTATTTTAAAGAATCCACAGGGACGCTTCTATGGAATTTAGGGCTGGAAACGGGAAGAGTTCCGTCTATGTAATCAGCAGAAGGAATAGTATCCCAAAGATTTTCCACATTAAGAAAAGCTACAGCGGCTCTTCTTACCTGCTTTTGTTGGGAAAAACTCAATCCGAAACAAAATATTGCAGCAATTATTAGATATTTTTTCATATTCTTAGTATATTCAAAATAAAAATGAGGGGGTAAAATTACTAATTTTATATAATAATTGAGATTAAAATTATTTAACAAATATTTTTTCACTATTCATGATAAACAGGGGATATTTTTAAAAGATGTACCACACGTTAAGAAAAATTAATAGAATAAGTTGCTAAAAATGTTTGTGTTAATGAAAATAGTTCTAAATTTGTTGCCCCTTAATTAAAGAAGGAGTTAAAAATAAGTTTATTATGATTAAAAAACTATCCCTAATCTCTTTATTTACATTATTGCCTGCATCTTATTATTTTGCGCAAACTACAGTGTATGCGTACGTTAAGGATCAGGATGGTAAGCCTTTGGAGAGAGCAGAAGTAGATCTTGCGCAATCCAGCAATGATGTGACCGCGGATAAAATTGGGTACTTCCAATTTGTGGATTTACAACCTGGCCATTATCTGATTACAGTTACAAAACCAAGCTTTGAATCTAAGATTCTGGAGTTTGATGTAACGGCCGGAGAAAAAAGAAAAGACCTTGGTGTCATTACACTGAATTACAATGTGGGAAATGATGCTGGAGTAGTGGTTATTGATGATTCTGCAAATGATACCGAAGACGGAGGTTCTGCTATGCAGCCTACTGTAGGACTATTGAGTTCCGGAAGAGATGCCTTTCAAAATGTTTCGGCTTTTGAATTAGGTGCTTATTGGTTCAGACCAAGAGGTGTAGATAACAGATTTGAGGATGTGGTTTTCAATGGTGTTCCGATGTCTAAAAATGATGACGGAAGAATTGATTTCAGCAACTGGGGTGGTTTGAATGATGTAACAAGATATCCTTATGAAAATGTAGACAATATTACTCCTTCAGAATATACATTCGGTAATTTAGGTGGAGTTGTTTATTATAATACCAGGGCTTCTTCATACAGAAAGCAAACATCATTAGCATATTCATTTACCAACAGAAGCTACCTGCACAGAGCAATGGCAACTTATTCTTCTGGTTTAACTAAAGATGGTTGGGCAGTTACGCTTTCTGCAAGTAGAAGATGGGGAGACCGAGCAATTCTTGACGGAGTTTATCAGGATGCTTACGCTTATTTTGCATCTATTGAGAAAAAATTCAGCGACAGACACTCGATTAACTTTACAGGTTTCGGATCTCCAACTTACAGAGCGTCCAATTCTCCAAATACCCAGGAAGTATATGATATTATGGGGAAAAACTATAACTCTTACTGGGGATGGCAAGATGGAGAGAAAAGAAATTCAAGGATAAGAAATGTATTTGAGCCAATCTTTATGTTGACAGACTACCTTAAAATAGGTAAGAACTCTAACTGGACGAACACGGTTTCTTATCAGTTCGGAAGTGATGCAAGAAGCAGGTTAGACTGGTTCCATGCAGCAGATCCAAACCCTACTTATTACAGAAAACTACCTAGCTACGGAATCTATACGGCTGATGAATTTAGAGAAAATGCACAGATCGACTGGACTTCTCTATATCAGGCAAACTATCTGAACCTTACAGATATGAATGGTACTCCGAGAGGAGCTGTTTACACCGTAGTAGAGGATGTAAATAAAGATAAAACATTCAATTTTGCTTCTCACTTTGATACAAGATTGAAAGACAACTGGAAATTGAATATCAACTTCAATTATCAGAATTTAAAATCAGATAACTTCAGAAGAATTAAAGATTTATTAGGTGCTAATTTCGCATATAACTTGAATGCTTTTGATAGTGATGTAAGATATAATATTGATGATCCAAATGTAGAGGTAAGAAAAGGAGACAGAACTCAATATTCTTATGAGTTGACAAGGAATAATTATGCATTGAACATTTCATCCGAAATAGATTTCACAAAATGGAATGTAATGGCATCGATTTTCTCTTCTTATTCAGAAGCTCAGAGAGAAGGAGACTTCAGAAGCTTCAGGTTCCAGAATAATTCCAAAGGAAAGAGTGCTATTTATGATGCATTGGATGCAGGGATCAAGGCTAGAATTACTTACAAGATCAATGGTAAGAACTTCATCGTCTATAACGGAACATTCTTTAGCTTAGCACCGACTCTTAATGAAATCTATATCAATCCTAGAGTCGTGGATTTCGTAACTCCGGGAGTGAAAAACCAAATGATCAATTCAAACGAATTGAGCTATATTTTAAGAGGACAGATCTTGAAACTTAGATTATCAGGATATTACACTACTATCAACAACTCTACTGAAATTGCAAGATATTATGCAGATGTAAACAGTGATACTGGTACTTCATTAAGTACATTGGTAAACGAAGCAATGACAGGTGTAGATAAGAGATATATTGGAGCCGAATTAGGATTTGATTTGAAAATTACTCCTACCTTGAACGCAATCGGGGTAGCAAGTGTTGGAGAATACAAATATACCAACAATCCTAATGTCGCTACTTTTGATGACCTTAATGAGTTCAGAGGTTCTGATGTTTGGGGACAAGCTAATATTAAAAACTATAAAGTAGCAGGAACTCCGCAGAAAGCATTCTCTTTCGGTCTTAAATACAATTCCCCTAAATACTGGTGGGTAGGAGCTTCAGCTAACTATTTAATGGATCAGTATCTGGATTTCTCAGCATTGAATAAAACTCCTTATATGTATACCAATCCGGCAACGGGTGATCCATATCCGGAGGCAACTCCTGAATTGATCCAACAGCTTACTGCTCAGAAGAAATTCGATAATCAGTTTATGTTGAATGCTAATGCAGGAAAATCTTTCTTAATAGGAAAATACAGAATGGGAATCAGTGTTTCCGTAAACAATATCCTTAATAACAGAGACTATGTTACAGGTGGATTCGAACAAGGTAGAAATGTGAACTTCCCGGATGCACTTGAAGATTCTCAGAGAGCTATACCATACTTTGGACCAAAATTATGGTATGACAGAGGAACTACGTTCTTTACCAATGTTTATTTAAGATTCTAAACTACTATTTATGAAAAAATATAATTCAATCTTCAAATATATTTTCATCATTTTTGCCTCTCTGATGATCACGGGATGTGTGCACGATGATAAATATGATGAGCCGGGCGTTGGTGATTTTCAATGTGCGGACCTTACGGCAACAATGACTCTTGCTCAGGTAAAAGCTAAGTTTGCTAATAATACAACTTATGTTTTCCCTGATGATTCTCAGGATATCATCGAAGGGTATGTTTCTTCAACAGACGAAACAGGTAACATCTATAAAACTATCTATATCCAAGATAAACCGGAAAACCCTACACAAGGTTTCACCATCAGTGTAGATATGGTAAGTACATATACTCAATACCCTCAAGGATCAAAAGTATACATCAAACTGGCTGGTTTAGCGGTAGGTACTTATGGAAGTGTAGTGCAGTTAGGAGTTAAAGATCCTACTTCCACTGCTACCAATGCAGTAGCAAGAATCCCCGAAAAGCTTGTTCCTGCGCGCGTTTTCAGATCTTGCTCTATCAGAGAAAAGATTGTACCTAAAGTAATGACTTTGGCTCAGATGGTTACTGCAAACGATCAGTATTTAGGATGTCTTATTCAGGTTAACAATGCTGAATTCGACAGCAGAATATTATGTACCAATTATGCGCCTAGTGGAGTAACAGTAGACAGACAGATCAGAGATGCAAGTACAACTACTGCAAGAGTGGTAAGAAACAGTGGTTTTGCTTCATTTGCGAACCAGATTATGCCTGCCGGAAACGGTAAGTTCGTAGGAATTTACAGCAAATTCAACTCTACTTACCAAATGTACATCAACAAGGTAACAGACCTTGAAATGAATAATTTCCCACGTTTGGACGGTATTGCTGCTAATCCTTGCCAGTACAGTGATGCAGGATTAACTCCAAAAACTGTTGCTGAGGTGAAGCAATTATCTACAAGCAACCCTCTTAACCAAATTACAGGAGATTTTGTATTAAAAGCTAAGGTAACGGCTAATGATAAAACAGGAAACCTTTTCAAATATCTATATGTTGAAGACGCAACAGGAGGAATCAGAGTAAATATTGATAAAGCGGATCTGTATAACGATGCGAGATTCGTTGTTGGAAAAGAAGTATATATCAAACTTAAAAACCTTTATGTGGGAGCTGTAAACGGAGAGATCCAGATAGGTTCGCCTTTCAATGGAGCTGTTGGTAGAATTGCAGAGGTAGATGTATATAAATATTTCTTTGATTCTAACAAGCCGGCAACAGCAGTAGTGCCTACAGAAAAAATGATTACCCAATTTACTGCAGGGGATGTAGGAAAATGGGTTAAAATTAAAGACCTGCAGTTTATTGAAGCAGATCTGGAGAAAACGTATGCCGGAACAGCTGTAACCAACAGAACACTTCAGGACTGTGCCGGAAATACGATTGTTTTAAGAACAAGCAACTTCGCAACCTTTGCTGGAAATACAATAGAGTCAGGGAAAGGAGATGTATATGCTATTTTAAGTGTATTCAACGGAACATATCAATTATGGATCACAGATATTTTAGGGGCAGATTTAGATGAACCTAGATGTGACGGAACTGTTTATACTCCGCTGCCTGTAATTTATAGCGATAATTTTGCTGCCGGAGGGTTCAGTTCAGACTGGACAACTGCCAATGTTGTAGGTGCTCAGGTTTGGGGAACTTCCAACCAAGGGAATGGAACAAATTATTATGCTGTAATGAATGGTTTCTCTTCAGGTAATAAAGCCAATGAAGACTGGTTGATTTCAAAAGCAGTAAGCTTAGTTGGTAAAACAAAAGCCGCTGTAAGCTTTACAACAGATGTTAGATATGCCGGAAATGCTTTGCAGGTATATGCTACTGAAAACTATACAGGAGATCCTGCAACTACAGCATGGACTTTACTTCCTGCAACGCTTGATACCAATACCGGAGCCTTCGGAGATTGGGTAAGCTCAGGAAATGTGAACTTAAGTGCTTTCTTAGGTAAAAACGTAAGAATAGCATTTAAATATACTTCTACAACTTCAGCTGCGGCAACGTGGGAAGTTGATGACTTCAAAATTAAAGCGCAATAATTGACTTTTAATAATAAAAAATGCAGGCTGAAAATCAGCCTGCATTTTTTATTGCAAAATATTTGAATTAATCTTTATAATGATATACCTGCCAAACCACTCCGCCATCTATTTTCCAGAATAATTGTTTAGATTCAACAAGCTTATACAATTCTAATTCTAAATATTGGTCTGTTAATAATAACTCATTTTTGTACCTAGGGTGAGTAATAATGAACTGTTTAAAACTCCACAAGGTAAAAGTGATATCATGAATGTAATAATCATAGTGACACTCGATTCCATCCGCTTCCAAACTACATCCGCTTCCATGAAACCAATAAGTGTAATTTTCTATTTCACCTTTTTTCCCATAAGGAGAGTCCATTCCTGGCATAACGCGCTGATCATCGCTAAGTTTGTATTGTTTACGGATGAGGGTTTCAAAGTCTTTAACAAAAGAAATGTAATCAGTAAGTATATTTTTTACCATACTATAAAATTAAAAATAAAAAAACCACCGCATGAGCAGTGGTTTGATAATTCAAATTAAAATTCATTAAAAAGAAACTTCGTTGACTTCTTTTCCCCGTTGGAAATTCATTGTTTTCTGACTTCCTTTATAAGCAATGTTAACCAGGTTAATCTGCTTAGGAAAAGCACTTAAAAGTATCGTATTTTTGATCTTCAGCGTATTGATATCGGAAACACCTCCCGTTTCAAAATACACCCATACAGTTTCTCCGCTCACCTGACTTCCGGTGAAAGTTATAGTTTTAGGAGAACCATTGACGTACACATCAAAATTATTATTTACATATTTTTTTACTTCAGCTTCAAATCCTGCTGTGTTAGGATTTATTTTAATAGCGTCCGAAATATGACTTGTATTCATTTTTGTGGTAAACTTCAACGTCTTGCTTCCTTCGATATAATCCACTTTTGTCATTGAGGAGAAAAAGTCTACATTCATGAAACTCATTAACACAAAAAATGTTAAAATTCCTGATATATATAAAAGTTTTTTCATCTTAATTAATAGATTTACAATCATGCTTGTTGTTTATAAAGTCACAAATAATATGCCAATTAAAAGTTTACGTTCACAGAATATTTATCATAGAATGCCTTAATATGAGCTACAGCTTCATCAGCCGTGTCTACCACACGATAAAGATCAAGATCCTTTTCAGAGATCATCCCTTCTTTTAATAAAGTTGCCTTGAACCAATCCAATAGGCCACCCCAAAATTCAGATCCTACCAAAACAATAGGAAATCTTCCTATTTTATTAGTCTGAATTAAGGTCAAAGCTTCCGTAAATTCATCTAAAGTTCCAAATCCGCCGGGCATTACAATAAACCCTTGAGAATATTTTACAAACATTACTTTCCGTACAAAAAAGTAATCGAAGTTCATGGAATATAACTTATTGATGTATGGATTAAAGTGCTGTTCAAAAGGGAGATCAATATTCAACCCGATTGATTTTCCTGTCGCATTAAAAGCCCCTTTGTTTCCCGCTTCCATAATCCCGGGACCACCTCCCGTAATAATTCCGAAGCCAATTTTGGTGATTTTTTCAGCAATATCTACCGCCATCTGATAATATTTGTTATCAGGCTGCAGACGGGCAGAACCAAAAATAGAAACACAAGGTCCTATTTTGGCCAATTTTTCATATCCATCTACAAACTCAGCCATCACCTTGAAAACCATCCAGCTGTCTTTGGTGATGGTTTCATCCCATGTTTTTTGTCTGAAGCTGTTGTGTAGTTTTGTTTCGTTACTATCTAATTCAGGATTGATTAAACTTTCATCCCTTCCATCAATTTCCATTATACAACTATTTAAAATATTTTTCGGCTTCTATTACGGACTCCGGCCTTCCCACATCTATCAGGATACTCTCATGCAGAAAACCATGGATATGTTCCGTATGCATAAGATCCAGATATTCTTCCATAACAGAAAATTTGCCTGTTCTTTTTATTTTTTCAAATATAACAGGGTTAATGCAATGTACTCCGCTGAAAGCTAATGCTTTAAATCCTTTATTGAATTCTGCAAGTCTTTGTTCTCCGGTTTGTACATTCAGCCACCCTCTTAAAACCATATTGTCATTGAAGAGTAATTTTCTTGAACTTTCTCTATCAGAAACAGCTAAAGTAGCAAAGTCTTTCATCTTTTTGTGATAGGCAACCAGGCTGTTGATATCAATGTTAGTAAGGATATCAGCATTCATGATTAAGAAATCTTCTCCATGATCAAGAAATTTTCTAGCAAAAATCAAACCACCTCCGGTTTCCAACAGCTCATCCGTTTCATCAGAGATTTCTATATTGCAGTTGAAGTTGTTGTTTTTCTTAAGAAAATCAACAATCTGATCTCCGAAATGATGAATATTAATGACAAAATCCCTGATTCCGAAACCTTTAAGGTAAGTAATATTTCTTTCCAATAAAGGAATCCCATTCACCTTGACCAATGCTTTTGGATGATGATCGGTAAATGGCTTAAGGCGGGTGCCTTTTCCTGCTGCAAAAATTAAAGCTTTCATTTATATATAATTGATAAGTGATGAATGATAATTGATTTTAGTTGGGTGAAGATAAATCATTTATATCTTATCAATCATCATTTATAATTAAGTTGATGCTGTTCATCATGATGAAGGCTGATCTCGGTACTTTCAGGGTATTTTTCCTGGATAAATTCAGCAATTTTTATCGCACAGTACACTGATCTGTGTTGCCCGCCCGTACATCCGAAATTGATCTGAAGATTTTCAAAGCCCCTTTCAATGTAATTATCAATATTAATAGAAATGATGCTTTTGATCAGTTCTAAAAACTTAGGCATTTCAGTTTTTGTTTCCAGAAACTCCTGAACACCAATATCATTTCCAGTCTGGCTTTTATACTCTTCTATTCTTCCCGGATTAAGAATTCCTCTGCAGTCAAAGGTGAAACCACCTCCGTTCCCGGATTCATCTTTTGGGATGCCTCCTTTTTTATATGAAAAACTGTGTATGTCTACGTGTAACATTTCCTATTTAATTATAATTGATTATTTATCGTTTATTTTATTTTTTGTTCTCAAGCCTGAATATTTAAAATTTTGTCAATTTTTAATTGGGTCTGTTCCAGAGCCAGCTGCTGTATCACTTTTTCAAGTTCGGGATAATCTTTCATATTTTCCCAGGATTTAGCAAACTGCGTGATATTATCTATTCCTTTTTCAATACTTGAAATAAAGTGCTGTTTTCTTTGAATCAGCCCCCTGAAACCATAAGCTCCCAAAACCTGGAGAAATCTCATCATTTGGATTGGCTTTATCGAGTTTCTTAATTGATGTTGTACCTCTTCACTGTCAAACAATTGGATATAGAATTCTATCATTTCGTTTTTAAAATCTTCCGGGAAATTAGCTTTTGCCTGAAAAAGAAATGATACTACATCATACATTAGAGGACCATGCATAGCAGACTGATAATCAATGAATGAAACTTCGTCCTGATCATTTATCATAATGTTTCTGGCCTGAAAATCACGGATCATTAAACCTTTCGGTTCCAGACTTTCGATGAGGTAAACTATTTTTTTGAATTCTTTGAGAAGGGTAGATTTATGGTATTCCAATTCCAGAACATCTGCAATGAAGTTTTTAAAGTAATACAGATCATGCGTTACTGGCAGATCATCATAACTTTGGTATTCGAAAGTTTTGGTATAATCGATCTTTCCGTTTGTCCCGGTTTGCAGATGATACAGTTTTTGCAATGTTTGCTTTACCAAATCTTTTACCCGTTGAGACAAACCTTCATTTGTAATAATGTCTGAGAGGGTGTTTTTTCCTAAAAATTCCTGTATATAAGTTTTCCGGTCATCAGAAATTGCAAAAATAATAGGAGTATTAATGCCTAATTGTGTGAAGATCTCGGAAAAATAGAAAAAACTTTCATTTTCCTGGATATTTTCATTGTAGGTAACGATATAATCTTTTTCAGCTTTTGCTAAAAAATTAATCCTCGCGGAACCGCTTTGAGCTAATGTAATAAACTCAGAAGATTTTTTACCTGTATAATTTTCAAAAAATCGTTTGGCGTTCTCGGAATCCATAGTAGGAAACAAATATAGTAAATTTATATATTTGTAGTATGTTAAAGGATTTTAAGCCTGTTTTGGGAATTTTGCTGAGATTCATCATCATTTATATGGTGCTGCTTTTTGGTTATCAGTTTTATCTGAATAGCTTTAGGGCAAGTGGTCTTGATCCTTTTTCCAGATTAATTGCAGAACAGGTGAGACATGTTCAGAATGTTCTTGGCTATACAACCCAACTCTATAACGATGTTCCTAAAGAACAAATATGGTTCTACGTAAAGAAGGTTTATGCCACAAGAATGGTGGAAGGCTGTAATGCAGTTTCGGTCATGATCCTGTTTCTGGCTTTCATTTTTGCCTTTTATAAAGGCAAACAAACATTTGTCTTTGCATTGGTAAGCCTTGTTTTGTTATATATCATGAATGTATTGAGAATTACAGGATTGAATATTGTAATGACGGATTACAAGGAATATGGGAAAGTTTCTCATGATTTTATTTTCCCTGCCATTATTTATGGAAGTGTGGTGCTGCTTTGGCTGATCTGGATTAAATTTTTTGCTTTAAGAAATGAAAATTCTTAATTGGTTTTTTGTTGCAATAGGAATTGCCGGACTTATAAGCGTGAGAATGTTTGAAGATAAGATATTCTATGATCCTTTTCTTGGCTATTTCCATGAAGCTGATAAAAGTATTTCTTTTCCTGCATTTGAATGGGGAAAATTGATTGCTAGTCATTTTTTCCGGTTTGTTCTCAACTTATTTTTTTCTTGCGTAATTATTCATTTTCTGTTTAAGAATAAGGAGTGGACTATTCAAGGAGCGATACTGATAACCATTGTTTTTGTTATTACGTTCCCAATCTACTTGTATTGTATAAACGATCGTTTTGAAGTCGGTTATCTTTTTTCTTTCTATATGAGAAGATTTGTAATACAGCCTTTGATCATACTGCTTATTGTTCCTATGTTCTATTACAGAAAACAGATCATGCAAAAAAGCTAAGATATTTAGGCTGTATGTTTATCCTCTCTGGTTATATTTTCCGGAGTCCATTCTACTCTTTTCACAAATTCTCTTTCGCGTACAGGGCATTCTTTAATCTGACAAACAGGGCATGAAATGGTTTTGCAGTCATCCATATGAAAATTGAATTCCACACTTCGTTTGGTGTGCTTTGCCAAAAGTTTGATCACATTTTCCATTTCTTTATGAGCATCCCGAAGACTGTAATACCAAGGAAGCGTAATATGGGCATCTATATGAAGTGAAGAGCCGAACTGCTGGATCTTCATGTTATGAATGTCAATCCATTCTGTTTTCCTGTTAGCCTCAAGAATTTCTACAATGTTTTTAAGGATGTTAGGATCCTGTTCATCCATAATACCGCTTAAAGATTTCCGAACAATTTTATACCCTATAAAAATAATATAAAGACCAAACATTAATGCTACAGCGGAATCCAGCCAATGAATTTTAGTGAAATAAACAATGATGAGACTTAAAACAACACCTAAAGTTGTGATGGTATCAGACTGTAGATGTTTCCCTGAGCTTTGGAGCACCAGTGAATTTTCTCTTTTTCCTTTCTGATACGAAATATACCCTAATAGATAATTAACAATTGCTGTAGCGGCAATAATATAAATTCCATAATCAAGCTTTTTTAAACTATTTCCGTGTAATAAAGAGTCTACTGCTTCTACAATGATCATTATCCCGGCAAAAATAATCATAGCCCCTTCAATCCCGGAAGTTATAAATTCAACTTTTCCATGTCCATAAGGGTGATCTTCATCTTTAGGTTTTGCGGCAAGATGCAATGAATAAAGTCCCATAAAGGCACTGATAATATTTACGATACTTTCCATAGCATCAGAAAATACGGCATCAGAATTTGTTAAATGCCAAGCTATTAATTTTCCAATGAAAAGGACAATTCCACATATTGTAATTATCTTTTGAAATGCAAACTTGTTTTTAGAAGTTAAATCCATAGGTTTGATAAAAAAAAGAATCTCAATTCTGAGACTCTTTTTATTTTTGTTAGGTTATACTAAGTTATTTGCTACAAGGTATTCCGCGATTTGTACTGCATTGGTTGCAGCTCCTTTTCGCAGATTGTCTGCTACGATCCAGAGATTCAGCGTTTTGGGCTGAGAAAGGTCCCGCCTGATCCTTCCCACAAAAACTTCATCTTTTCCTTCGGAATATAAAGGCATTGGATATTGATTGTTTTTTACATCATCCACTACGATTACTCCCGGAGTTTCAGATAAGATCTTTCTTACTTCATCAAGATCGAATTCGTTTTCAAATTCAATATTTACACTCTCAGAGTGTCCTCCCTGTACAGGAACTCTCACGGCGGTCGCTGTTAAATTGAATGTGTCGTCTCCCAAGATTTTCTTAGGCTCTTTCATCAATTTAATTTCTTCTTTCGTATAATCATCATCTGCAAAAACATCACAATGTGGCAAAGCGTTTTTGAAGATCTGATAAGGATATACCTTTGTGATGGAATCATCTCCTCCGATCTCTGCATTCAATTGATCAACAGCAGCTTTTCCGGTACCTGTTACAGACTGGTAAGTAGAGACAATTACTCTTTTTAAATCATATTTTTTGTTCAGCGGACCTAGCACCATTACCAATTGTATTGTTGAGCAATTCGGATTGGCGATGATCTTATCTTCTTTCGTTAAAACATCGGCATTGATCTCAGGAACCACCAATTTTTTGTCAGGATCCATTCTCCATGCAGAAGAATTATCAATGACCGTTGTTCCGGCTTCAGCAAAAAGCGGAGCAAATTCAAGAGAAGTTCCACCTCCGGCAGAGAAGATGGCAATGTCCGGTTTAGCAGCTATAGCGTCCTTCATGCTTACAATCGTAAATTCTTCCTGTTTATACTTCACCTTCTTACCGATAGATTTTTCCGAAGCTACCGGAATTAACTCTGTTACAGGGAAGTTTCTCTCTTCGAGAACTTTAAGCATGACTTGTCCAACCATTCCTGTTGAACCTACTACAGCTACTTTCATTTTAATGATTAAAAATTATTTAAGTTAATATATTATGCTCCAAAGACTCTCGCCCATGGAAACGCGAATGCAAATAAACCTACTGCGATTAATCCCATAATGACAATTCCTAAAGAAATGGTATCATTGGATTTTACTTTCTTATTGATGATGGTCATCAAAACCGCAGCAATTAACATGGAAAACGGATGCTCAACATATTGAAATCTCAGATCAGCATTTTTCATTACAGATCCCATATCCATTCCTTTGGTGAAATTGGTGATCAGCATAATGATCCCGATTAAAAACTGGATGTGGAAGAAGATCATAGTGAAGAGGGTGGTCTTCTTTAAAAAATTATTCACTTTTCCGCTAAATCCGAACATTGTCGTTAAAAGAGCAATGATAAATAATGCCACTAAAAGAAGTTCCAGATACCCGAATCCTTTGTGTGCATTAAGCAAAATGTTGTAAAAATCCATGTTCAATTTTTTTGTACACAAATATAACAAAAATCCCGGCTTATTGCCGGGATTGATATTGATAAAATCTAATGTGATTAGAAGTTAAATGATAATGTTGCAGCCCAAGTTCGTCCAAATCCGAAATAAACCTGGTTTTGCTGGCTAATACCGTTATAGTTACCTGCTGCCTGATAAGCTGCATAACCAGTGTTACTTCCATTGATAGCTGTATATTCTTGCTCAGTAAGATTAGCATGAATATTTGTGTTTGATTCAGCAATATAAACCTTGTCAAACAAGTTATATACATTACCTCTTACAGTAAAGAATTGTTTAGGATTGTTAAGTTTAATTTTAAATGTAACCCCTAAATCCACTAAACCGAATGTTGGTAATTCTAATGCTCCCTTTTGTCCGGCAGCTTCATTTAAGAAGTTCAATGGATTTACGTTAGCATATAGATTTCTTACCCCTCTGTACATTCCATCAAATGTGAACCAATCAGTAGGTTTGAATGTGAATCCTGCTCCTGCAGTGAATTGTGCAGAACTTCCAACTTTTACGTTATCAAGATATACTGTAGTACCCGAAGTATTGTTTCCTAATGGAATTGGGTCATTTGTTTCAGTAAATAAATCTCCGGTAGCATTTCCGTCATAATACCAATCCCCCATTGATAACATACCAGTTAATGATAGCATTTTGTGAACATTAGCTGTTACATCAACTTCAACTCCTTGGTGGATTTCAGTAATTCCTGAAATGTTAGCATACGCTGTGTTAGTTGTCACAGGAGCTCCTGTGTTAGGATCATTATATGTAACCGTAATGTTTGATCTTCTTTGGAATCTATCTTTCCAAGAAGTTCTGTAAAGGTTTACATTTGCATTGAATATACCTGAACGGAAACCATATCCTGCTTCAACACCGAAAATTTTCTCATTGGTCAGGTTAGGATTAAGGAAGTTTTTGTTGTTTGGATAGACAGCGTTTAAGAAAGGCTGCTTTTCATAGTATCCAATGTTAGCAAAAACATTGTGATGTTCGTTGATATTATAGTTAGCTCCTCCTTTAACGTTGAACCCGATTAGGTTTTTGAATCCTGTTTTAGTATTAAGAGCAGGGTTTGTAGGAGTTGCCTGAATAATTGTAGGGTTTGTGTTGCTGGTTGCATATCCTGCTACGCTTCCGTTAAGAAGAGATCTTCCATCTACGATAAAGTTGTCAATTCTTTGGAAAGCCTGATTAGAAATAGCTCCTGAAACGAAAGCAGATAACTTATCATTGGAATATTCTAACTGTCCAAACCCACCATACCAAAGTACTTCACCATCGTTGTTGTAACCGATTCTGTTTTCAATCGGGTCAATTTTCCCTCCGAAAGGGTTCCAGTTTGGTTCTGCTTTTGAAGTGTTGGATACATAATTGTAACCAGGTGAAAATACGTTGTTGTTATTTGGAGCATAAAGATTTCTGTTTGCAGAATCTCTATAAGAAGTACCACCTAATAGATCACTTACTACCTGATAGTGGTATCCATAATAATATCTACCATCAATACCTACTGAAAAGTTTAAGTTGTCAGTGATTTTGTGATTAAAGCTGGAAATAATTCCATACCAGTTGTGAGAGTTGATAGATGCATTTCTGATAAGGATTCCCTTGTCTGCAGTTGAAGCCGCATTAGAAGCATAAATAGCATCCATATCTAAAATACCTTCACTCGTTACGAAAGATCTTTGAGTTGGATTGTAGTTGATAGATTTTCCGTTTGAAGTTCCCACGTTTCCTGTTCCTGCTCCTCTACCGAATGATGCATATGCAACAGTATTCAATTTAGACTTGCTTGAAATATTCCAATCCCAGTTAATTGACATTACCGGTTTGTGATAATAGTTTCTTCTTAAACTGAATTCAGATCCATTTAAGTAACCATAATCTGGATTGTATCTTGTATCTGGAGTTCCGTCTTTATCGGAATTATAGAAAATATAATTTGAAATTGGAGCATAAGTACTTCTTTGGTTGTGAGCTTGTGGAGCTCCAGTAATAGTAAACTGGAAATCATGTTTGCTTCCAGGCTTGTTATATCCTAAAGCAAAATAATAATTGTATCCCTCAAACTCAGTTCCTCTTGCAAAAGTTGATCCGGCGGCTCTACTCATTAAGAATGAAGAAGACCATCCTTTAGAACTTTTTCCTGTATTATACGCAAATAGAGTTTTGAAATAATCGTCATTACCAACTGTCAAAGAAACAACACCTCCTTGTTTTTTATCTGCTGCTCTGGTTAGGATATTGATTGTACCTCCAACAGAAGCAATTGCTAATTTTGAAGAACCAAGACCTCTTTGTACCTGCATAGATGATGTTACATCAGAAAGTCCAGCCCAGTTCGACCAGAAAACACGTCCGTTTTCCATATCATTTACTGGCATACCATTTACCATTACAGCAATGTTTTCTTGTGCAAAACCTCTAATGTTGATTTTAGAATCTCCGAAACCACCGCCTCCTTTAGTAGCATACACAGATGGAGTTGTGTTTAAAATTTCCGGGAATTCCTGATTTCCTAATTTCTCAACAATTTGTGCTTCTTTAATTGTTGAAACTGCTACAGGAGTTTTTCTGTCTTTAGCTATATCAGCAACACCTGTTAATACTACCTCTTCAATGTCCCTGGATTTCGAAACCGTATCCTGAACTTGTTGAGCATAATAAACGCTTGCTGTAGAAAGGGAAATAACTACAGTCAGCATTGATTTGTTGATTAATTTCATAATCGTTATAATAGTTAGATTTAAATTTTATGCAAAATTCGGGAAATAAATTTTAACTATTATTAACTCAATGTTAATTTTTAATCAGTCTTAATAAGGTTTAAAGTGTTGATTTTCAGCATTATGTAAAAAAGGCGCCATTTTTATGAAAAAAATCATATTATTTAATTTTTAATAAAACAGGGTCATTTTTGTTAAAAATACAATGCTATTTCACGGCTTTGAGGCTTAAATCTATGTTTTCGGCCGAGTGAGTAAGGGCTCCCGCAGAGATATAGGTAACTCCTGTAGAAGCAATTTCTTTGAGCATATCTCTGGTAATTCCTCCGGATGCTTCGGATTCACAAGAACCATTGATCATATCTACAGCGAGTTTCATGGTTTTCACATCCATATTATCAAGCATGATCCTGTCTGCTTTTGCTTTAATGGCTTCCTGGACTTCTTCCAGATTTCTGGTTTCAACCTCGATTTTTAATTTTTTCTTATTCTTTTTGATATAGTCTTTAGCCATTTTCACGGCATTAGTAATGCTTCCGTTATAATCGATATGATTGTCTTTCAGCATGATCATATCATAAAGCCCATATCTGTGGTTTGTTCCGCCTCCTATAGCAACTGCCCATTTTTCACATATCCTAAAATTAGGTGTGGTTTTGCGCGTATCTAATAATTTGGTTTTTGTTCCCACCAATCTGGAGTCCCACTCATGAGTAAGCGTTGCAATTCCACTCATTCTTTGCATACAGTTGAGGACAAGTCTTTCTGTAGAAAGGATTGATCTTGCGCTACCAGAAACAATGAAAGCAACATCGCCTATTTTTGCTGTTTCACCATCTTTGATAAAGGTTTCAACTTTCAGATTTTTATCAAAGGTTTTGAAAATGATCTCCGCCAATTCCACACCGGCAAGAATGCAATTCTGTTTTACTAAAAGTTTAGCGCTTTGCTTTAAATCCCCTGGAATGGTGGATAGAGTGGAATGATCACCATCCTGAATATCTTCTTCAAGGGCGGATTTTATGAACGTTTTTAATGCTTTATCAGTTACGTAGCTTGGTCTTTTCATATGGATGTGCTTTTAGGCTAAATCTTTATTGTAAAATGCTCCCTTGTTTTCTTTCATTTCCATAGATTGGGTAATGATAAGGTGAGCTACAGTGGTTAAATTTCTTAATTCTGATAATTGCGGGGAAAGAATGGAGTAGTGGTAAATTTCATCAACAGCCGCCGCAATTTCCTGGTGCTTTTGCAAAGCCATTTTTAAACGTCGGTTACTTCTTACAATTCCTACAAGGTCACTCATCATTTCCTGAAGCTGTTTTCTAAGGTAGCTGATGATCACCATTTCATCCATGATTTTCATGCCTTCTTCATCCCATTCGGGAACAGCCTTTAAATCCTCAAAATTGAAATTGTTTTCTTTCAATAATTCAATGGTTTTCATGGCAGCGTTGTGTCCGAAAACTAAGCCTTCCAACAAGGAATTGGACGCTAGTCTGTTGGCCCCATGTAGTCCGGAATTGGTACATTCTCCTACAGCAAAAAGATTTCTGATAGAAGATTGTCCGTCTTTATCAATTTCAATACCACCCATTAAATAATGGCAAGCCGGAACAACGGGAATCAATTGCGTGAAAGGATCAATACCTTCATCCTTACATTTCTTATAAATATTAGGGAAATGTTCTAAAAACTTATCGTGATTCATTTCACGGCAATCCAAGCCTACGTATTCATCACCGGTGATCTTCATTTCATTGTCAATGGCTCTTGCTACAATATCTCTTGAAGCCAGCTCTTCACGTTCATCATATTTATGCATGAACTTTTCGCCTCTTTTGGTTCTTAATTTAGCTCCGTCACCACGGACAGCTTCGGAAATTAAAAACAGCATTCCATCTATTTTACTATATAAAGCGGTAGGATGGAACTGGTAGTACTGCATATTGGAAACCTTACCTTTGGCACGGGCAACAAAAGCAATTCCGTCTCCGGTAGCAATGGTTGGGTTAGTGGTGTTCTTATAAACATGACCGGCTCCTCCGGTGGCTACCAATGTTATTTTTGCTGTAATTTTTTTGATGGTTTTGGATTTTTCATCCAGAATGTATGCTCCATAGCAGTGAATATCCCCTTCATTCAGTTCTTTTCCCGGAACGTGGTGTTGAGTAATAATGTCAATCACATAATGATGATCCAGGATTTCTATGTTGGGACTGTTTTTGGCAGTTTCTAAAAGCGCTCTTTCAATCTCAAACCCTGTGATGTCCTTATGATGAACAATTCTGTTTTCGGTATGGCCGCCTTCTCTTCCTAAAGCGAACTGGCCGTTTTTCATATCAAAATTGGCACCCCATTCTACGATTTCATTAAATCTTGCAGGGGCTTCTTTCACCACCATTTCTACTACATCGCGTTTGTTTTCGCCGTCACCGGCACGCATGGTGTCTTCAATATGTTTATCAAAATTATCTTTTTTGAAATCCGTAACGACAGCCAAGCCTCCCTGTGCATATTTGGTATTGCTTTCGTCTTCGTCTGATTTAGTTACGATAATTATTTTGGCTTCAGGAAATTGTTCAGAAACTTTTATGGCATAAGAAAGTCCCGATATTCCGGAACCAATTACCAATACATCCGCTTTTATCATATGCTTGCTTTAAGACAATTGTCTAAAATAATTAAATAAATTTAAACAATTTTTCATTGGGTTTTCTCACTTTTTTCATATGCTGAAAATGATCTTCCTCAGAACGGTATCCTAACGCAAGAGTTACGGTTACTTTTTCTGTCTCAGGATTGATATTCAATAGCTCTTCTATTACCTCTTGCCGGAATCCTTCCATCGGGCAGGTATCAATATTTTCAATGGCCGCGGCATACATTAAATTTGCCAATACAATATAAGATTGTTTTTCTGCCCAGTTGAAAATCTCGTCATTCGTTTTTTGATTAATATGCTGATTAATGCTGTTTTTAAAAAGATCAAGGGATTCCAGTGAAACCTCTCTCACTTCAGAAATATGATTGAAATAGCCACGGATATAATGTTCTTCAATTATTTTTTTTGAAATAATAACAATAAGATGTGAACACGTGGAAATTTGGGAAGGATTGTAAAATGCCGGAATTAATTTCTGCTTCATTTCCTCACTTTCAACCACTACAATCTTATAAGGCTGTAGTCCCATTGAGCTTGCGGCAAGCTTACCGGACTCAAGAATATTATGTAAGGTTTCCTGAGGAATAATTTCTTTATTAAATTTCTTTACAGAATATCTTCTGCTTAAAGCTTCCAAATAATTCATAGAACAAATTTAGGAATTGAATGTGAATAAATAGGTTTTCAAGGTAAATATATTGCCTTGATATATCGTAAAAAAAACTCCACTTCAATTTTGAAGTGGAGTTTTTATATAGAATGGTTGAAGGTTATTCTCTGTTTTTCACCATAATCCAACCTGAAAATTTAAATGGAGTGTTATGTTTATCATTTTCATTCCATGTTACGGAATACCAATAGTTTCCGGTAGGAACTTTTCTTCCGGCAGAAGTAGTTCCATCCCATCTGTATTTGTTGGTTTTATCACCCTGATGGATTTTGTACCCATATCTGTCGAAAATACTGAATTCCAGATTTTGTTTGTTCGCTAATGAAGAATAATCAATAGCGTCATTCACTCCGTCTCCGTTTGGTGTAATAACATTGATCAAATTAGGAACTGTAATATCAATATCTATAGGTTCACAATCGTAAGCATCTTTTACATATACGGTATGGTCTCCTCGGGAAATGTTATTAAAAATATTGGAGTCCTGCCAGTTTACATTATCCAGAGAATATTGATAAGGAGGAGTTCCACCAATGACATTTACAGTAATTGTACTGCTTGAAATATCAATATAAGTAACAACTGGCTGTTCAGCAGGATATACTTTTACATTCTGAGTAGTAATACAGTCTCCTGTTTTTAATTTCACCCAGTAAGTACCTACACCTACGCCTGAAACGGTTTGTGTAGTAGCTCCTGTACTCCAAAGGTACGAAGCAAAACCTGGTCCTGCATCTAGTGTGGTTTTATCTTCCATACAGATGATCTTATCTTGCAGAACAGAAGAATATACTGGCGGAAGTACGATAAGAGTTACTTTAGCTACGGCAAAACAACCATTGGCGTCTGTCACTTTTATATAAACTACTCCGTTAGGAGCGATATAATTGGTCGGATTTGAAATTTCATTGGTTCCGTTAAGCGCATCAGTTAAAGATGGATAATATTTCTTGGTTCCTCCCTGAGAAGTTACTGTAGCTACGGTAAGGTTGAAAGATCCCAATGAAGGATTAGACTCAATGAAACATGTTCTTAAAGTAGCATCATTTACTACAACAACAGGAAGAATATTCAAAGTAATCTGGGCAACATCCACACAGCCTTGTGGAGTGGTCACTTTTACAAATACGGATCCTGCAGCAGAAGGATAAGCTGTAGGGTTTGTGATTTGATTCGTTCCATTATTAAGATCAAATAAAGTAGGATAGAATGCTTTAGTTACCCCCGGGATATTAGTTACTGCGGCAGTGGTCAGATCAAATATAGCGACACCGGCATTATTATTATTACATCCCGATAAAGTAGCATCATCTGCTGCAAAAGGAGTTGGGTTAAGCTGAATGACTCCATCTCCATTATCACATAAAGTGGATGAAGGGTCTTTAACTACTACCGTAATGGTTGTGTTCCCGGTATATTGAAAACTGGTTGGATTCGCAATCGGAGTAGAATTACCCAATACGTAATAAGTGAAAATATAATTTCCAGGATTGTTTACAAATTGAGAATTGAACGAAGTTAAATCCACGGTTCCGTTTCCTGTAGCCGGGTTTACGCATACGAAAGGAGTAATGGTATTCTGTAAAATAGGAACTTTATCTATATAGATCTTAGCATTTTTGATGGAATGTCTTGCACTGGCTCCTCCTGTAGCTGCAGAAAAACCGAAATATCCTTGAGTCATTCCTATCGCACCGCCTGACGGAGCAAATGACTGGTTAACGATTTGTACACCATCAATTTTTATAGATATGATCCAGTTGGTAGGATTTGTTAAATCAGTTTGTCCATTCACTTCAACATGCTTATAGTTTGTTCCTACAAATGGCTGTGTAGGATTAAGGTCAGGAGAGTGGAATGTACTTCCTACAGTATTGTTATATTCTATGTTATTGTTGAGAGAGTTATTGGTCCCATATAAAAGATGGACCTTGCTCATTTGTCCTTCTGTAGTATTATTGAAAATATCGAAACCAACCATCAATCCTGATGCATTGGCAGGAATTCCAAGACCACCACCGGATACAAAGCCTGTAGGTGGATTAGCAAGATACCAAAAAGTAAATCCGTCACCTCTTCCAAATTGTGTGGTACCGTTTCCGTCTATCCTGAAATCAAATTCTACTTTCCATTTGTCACAATACTTCAAGTTAATAGGAGTAGACAATTTAATAGCACCATATTGATTTCCGACATCCTGGGTGAGTTGAATAAAATCAGTGTTAACGACAGCACTTGAAACCAAATCCCAACCTGTTGTAACAACAGGATTTCCTGTAAGCTGATACGTCTGGGCGAATCCATTTCCGGATACCCCTAATAATATGATTAAGAAATAAGAGTATAGAAGTTTTCTCATTGTACGTGGATTGGATATTGTTAATTTTTAAAAAATGATATACATCGTAATGTTTTGAGTATATATTATGAATTATCAAAAAAATAATAAAAATCACTCCAATGAGTGATTTTCAGACATAATTATTCTCTATTTTTTACCAATACCCAACCCGTATATTGTGTAGGGGTATTGTTTTTGTCATTTTCATTCCAGGAAATGGTGTACCAGTAAGTTCCGGTCAATATTTTTTTGCCAAAAGCAGTTCCATCCCATTTGAAATTTCTGATCTTATCTGCTTCATAAAGTTTATTGCCATATCTGTCATATACCACAAATGTTAAGTTCTTTTTATAAGCTAAAGCAGAGTAATCAATAAAATCATTTACATTATCTCCGTTAGGTGTAATAGCATTGATTAAATTAGGAACGGTAATAGTTACATCAATGGGTTCACAATCATACGAGTCTTTTACGTACACCTTATGATCTCCTCTTGAAAGTCCGTTGAATACATTAGAATCCTGCCAAGTGATTCCATCTAAAGAATAGTGATAAGCAGGTGTTCCTCCTTTTACATTCACGGTAATTGAACTGTTCACTACATCAATGCTTGAAATGACAGGCTGATTGGAAGGGTTTACCTTTACAAGCTGGGTTGTAATACAAGTTCCTGTTTTCAGTTTTACCCAATATAGCCCTACAGGAACATTGGAAATAGATTGTGTGGTGGCTCCTGTGCTCCATTCATAACCATCAAAACCAGGACCTGCATCCAATGTCGTTTTGTCGTCTATACAGATGATCTTATCTTTTAAAACAGAAGAAAACACAGGTGGAAGAACAATAAGGTTGATCTTGGCAATCATATAACATCCGTTCGCATCAATTACTCTTACGTATACAGCTGTGCTGGTAGAAACATAGATCGATGAATTGATGATTTCATTGGTTCCACTCACCGCGTCGGCTAATGTTGGATAATACTTTTTAATAACTCCTGCTTGTGCTGTTACATTTGCTGTTGTTAAATTAAATGAAGCAGTTGTTGGGTTTGATTCTATAAAACAAGAACGCAGTGTTGCTTCAGTTACTACTACTGATGGATAAAAGGCAAGTGTAATTTTAGCATTTCCGGTACATCCTTGTGGAGTCGTTACTTTTACGTATACTGTACCCGGTGCGGATGTGTAGCTGGCTGGATTTTGAATTTCATTAGTTCCGGCATTAAGATCGGCCAATGTTTTATAATATTTCTTTGTTACTCCGGGAACTCCGGTTACCACTGCGGAAGTAAGATTGTAAGTGGCCGTTCCTACATTGTTATTATTACATGCGGTTAAGGTAACATCATTGGCGGCAAATGGCGATAATGATAGTACAATTGTTCCGTCTGCATTGTCGCATAAAAGAGAAGAATTATCTTTAATCCTTACAGAAATCGTAGTATTGGTATTATACTGGAAGTTGGTAGGATTAGCAATAGGAGTAGGGTTACCTAAAACATAATACGAAAATGTATAGTTCGTAGGGTTAGCCACAAACTGTGAATTATAAGCAGTAAGATTTACGGTACCATATCCTGTTGTAGGATTAGGACAAACAGATTGAGTAACAGAGTTCTGAAGGATAGGAACTTTATCCGTGTAGATCTTCACATTTTTGATAGAATGTCTTGACCTTGCGCCACCTGTAGAAGCTGAAAAGCCGAAATAGCCCACAGTCATTGCAGCCGCAGTGCCTGAAGGTGCGAAAGACTGGTTGCAAATTACATTACCATCAATTGTTATTTTTACAATCCAGTTGGTAGGAGCTGCCGGATCAACCTGAGAGGTAACTTCAACATGCTTATAAGTAGTTCCCTGGAAAGGCTGGGTGGTATTCAGATCAGGGGAGTGAAATGAACTTCCCGCAACATTAAAGAACTCTACATTGTTGGTATCCGTTGTATTAGGAACTTGTCCGTAGGCGACATGCACCTTACTCATTGTAGCAGTAGTGGTATTATTGTAAGTATCAAAACCTACAATAAAACCCACAGCATTTTGAGAAACTCCAAGTCCGGAACCTAATATACTTGCAACAGGAGGGTTGGCAAGATACCAGAATGCAATTCCGTCTCCATTGGAAGTTTGGTTAGAATCCATTCTGAAATCGAATTCCACTCTCCACTTATCACAATATTTTAAGTTGATAGGGTCATTCAGTCTGATAGAGCCGGATTGGTTATTGGTATCCGGAGTAAGCTGAATGAAGTCCCCATTCACACTTGCAGAAGGAACCATTGTCCAACCTGTTGTGTTTACAGGGTTACCTGTAAGTTGATAGGTTTGAGATAAAAGTTTTCCAGATAAACAGAGTAAAATAAGGGTAAAATAAACTAGTAGTTTTTTATTCATTTAATACACACTTTTTAATTAGACACGTAAAGATATTAATTCCGAATTAATAAATGTGTATTTAATGTTAATAGTGTTAAAAATGACAAAATTTGATAATAAAATGCAAAAATATTAGAAGAATTTTAAATGAAAGTAGGGTATTGGTATGTGAAATTTTTAAAAAAGAGAATTGTTCTCTAAATTTTCAAAATAAATATCTACCTCCAGATCCGGAGATGCAGCGGCAGCTACGGCAAGCCTGTCGCAAAGTTCATTTTCAGGATGTCCAGCGTGGCCTTTTATCCAATGCATTTTGGGGTTATGCTTCTGATAAAGGGGGACAAATTTTTGCCATAAGTCCGGATTTTTCACGTTTTTCCATCCTCTCTTAATCCAGCCTGCAATCCAATTCTGATTGATAGCATCAGACACATACTTGCTGTCTGTGAAAATATGAATGTCATTTTCCGTGGATTTTAATTTTTCCAGAGCTGTAATTACAGCCAGAAGCTCCATTCTGTTATTGGTGGTTTTCCTGAAACCTTTTGAAAAAGTTTTCTGGTATCTTTTTTCAGGAACGCGCATGAGAATTCCATATCCGCCTTTTCCCGGATTTCCGCTGCAAGCACCATCGGTGTATATTTCGATTCTCAAAAATTATAATTTAAAAATGAAAGCATTTTTAGAAAGGGAAATCTTCATCATCATCAAAATCGTTCATGGACGATCCTGAAAGTTGAGAATTATCAGGAAGATCAAAAGCAGCACCCGGCTGAATGGTTGTTTTTATCTTGTCAAAACCACTCTGCTCATTCTGCTGACCAAAACTTTGGGATGGATACCCATAATCATTTCCGAAAACATCCAGATCTCCAAATTTGGCAATGTTTTTCATAAATGAAAGCCTTACATCAGCAGTTGCACCATTTCTGTGCTTTGCAATAATGATTTCCGCCTGATTTTCCGTTGAAGTTTCCTGTCCCGGTTCATCATTATCCCAAACCGAAATTTTATAATATTCTGGTCTGAAGATGAAAGATACAATATCGGCGTCCTGTTCAATCGCTCCGGATTCCCTCAAATCTGAAAGCTGAGGTCTTTTTCCCGGACGGTTTTCCACACTTCTGGATAACTGGGAAAGAGCAATTACAGGGACATTCAATTCTTTTGCAATCGCTTTTAATGAACGTGAGATCATTGCTATTTCCTGTTCACGGTTTCCACCACCTTTTCCACCACTGCTTGCGGTCATCAGCTGAAGGTAATCCACCATGATGATCTTTACGCCATGTTGCATTACCAGTCTTCGGCATTTGGCACGGAAGTCGAAGATGGAAAGAGAAGGAGTTTCATCAATATAGAGTGGAGCATTCTCCAGGTCAGAAACATTGGAAAACAGCCTTTGCCATTCATCATCGGACATGGTCCCTTTTCTTAATTTCTCGGATGAAATTCTAGTCTCGGAAGCAATCATTCTAGTGATCAACTGTACCGATGCCATCTCCAGAGAGAAAAGAGCCATTGGGATTTTATGTTCTACTGCTATATTTCTCGCCATGGAAAGCAGGAATGCGGTTTTACCCATCGCGGGACGGGCTGCGATAATAATAAGGTCAGAATTCTGCCATCCTCCGGTTTCTTTATCAAGATCCCTGAATCCTGATGGCACTCCGGAAAGCCCTTCTTTATCTTTTAAAGATTTGATAGTATCGATGGCCTGTTTTACCAAAGAGTTCGCCGTGTCAAATCCTTTTTTAATGGTTCCGTTCGTAATCTCAAAAAATGACTGTTCTGCTTTGTCCAGAAGTTCAAATACATCGGTTGATTCCTTGTAGGAAGAATCAATAACATTAGCCGATACATTGATAAGGCTTCTCAGGATGTATTTCTCAAGAATAACACGTACATGATATTCAATATGAGCGGAAGAGCTTACCCCCATGGTAAGGTCAATAATATAATGATCACCGCCGGCCTGGTTTAATTTATCTTCTTTTTTAAGATCCTGGATGATGGTCATTAAATCTACCGGATGGTTTCCTTCGTATAATTTTAAGATGGTTGTAAAGATCACCTGATGCCTCGGATCATAGAAAACTTCCGGAGTAAGAAGGTCAATGGAATAGTCAAGACCTTTTTTATCAATCAAAAAAGTTCCAATTACGAGTCTTTCAAAATCTACAGCATTAGGCGGCATTTTCCCGTCAGAAATTGATAATTCCTTCGCGAAATTTCCGTGTGTAAGAGATGATAGTGTTTCTTTCTGCGCCATACTGCAAAGATAATCGATTTGAAAAAAAATAAAAAAATAGTAACTAACATTTTACTGTCAAATTACGTTAAAATGCTTTACCAATATGTGATGAGTTATGTTGATAAAAAAATCACCCTGATTCAGGGTGATTTTTTATCTTATATAAAAACTGAATTATTCTCTGTTTTTAACCAATACCCATCCGCTGTATTGTGTCGGAGTATTGTTTTTGTCATTTTCATTCCAAGTGATGGTATACCAATAAGTACCTGTAAGGATTTTCTTGCCAAAAGCAGTTCCGTCCCATTTGTATCCTCTTGTTTTATCTGCTTCATAAAGCTTGTTTCCATATCTGTCGAATATTACAAGGACAAGATTTTTCTTATAGGCTAATTCAGAATAATCGATATAATCATTCACATTATCTCCATTCGGCGTAATTGCATTAAGAAGATTTGGAACTGTGATCTGCACCTCTATTGGAAGACAGTCATAAGAATCTTTTACATACACTTTGTTTTCACCTCTTGGAAGCCCTGTGAAGACATTAGAATCTTGCCAATTAACACCATCTAAAGAGTATTTATATGGAGCTTTTCCTCCGGATACATTTACAGTAATGGTATTGTTTGAAATATCAATGCTTGAAATCACGGGCTGTTGTGAAGAATATACCCTTACTTCCTGCATTGTATAACATTTTCCCGTCTGAAGTTTTACCCAATACAGCCCAACTCCAACACCTGAAATAGATTGTGTGGTGGCACCAGTGCTCCATTCGTAGCTGTCAAAACCTGGACCTGCATCCAGAGTTGTTCTGTCTTCCATACATATCGTCTGATCTTTTAGCACAGATGATTTTACAGGGGGAAGAACTTTCAATGTGATTTTAGCAATGGCAAAACATCCGTTGGCACTGGTTACTCTTACGTAAACATCGGTTGATGTTGTAACATAAGCATTGAAATTGGCAATTTCATTAGTAAGGTTTAATGCATCCGTTGATGTTTTATAATATTTTTTTGTCATACCTGTTTGTGAGTTAACAGCTGCCTGAGTTAAATCAAAAGAAGCGGTTGCAATATTAGTATCAATATAACAAGACTCAAGTGTGGCATTAGTTACCACTACTACAGGATAAAAAGCAAGTGTAATCGCAGCTGTATCAGAACATCCTTCATTGGAGGTTACTTTTACATATACTGTTTTTTCTGCCGAAGTATAAGCTGCCGGGTTTGTTATTTCGTTGGTTCCGGCATTGAGATCAGCAAGAGTAGGATAGTACTTTTTCGTTGATGGTCCTGAATAAACTGGTGCTGCTGTCAGGTTAAATGTTGCTGTACCGGCTCCGTTATTGTTGCAGGCATTAATAGTGACGTCAGCGGCTTCAATATTTCCTTGCTTGAATTTAAATTTACCGAGTTGGAAACATCCGTTCGCCGGGTTATTCGGATTAGCCGGATCCTGATATACAATTCTGTAATAATATACGGTAGTTCCATTGACAGTAGTTACTGTAAGTGGGTTTGCTCCTGTAATAGCATCATTCTGAAGACTGTGGTAAGTAACCGAGAAGTTTTGGTTACCATTCAGGATTCCAGGGGTTAATGTTGTAAAGTCAAATTGAGTCGGTAACTGGCATTTTAAGATTTCTCTAGGGTCATTAGGATTGGCAGCCGGGTTTCCTGGTGTGATGAAAGGATTCGGAGCCAATGCAGGATCGGAGAAAGCTGAAGTAAGCGTTGCAGTACCACTCCAGGTCAAAGAAAATCCGTTTGCGGAATTACTATAATTGTCAATAATTAAATAATACGTTTGTCCAGCTACTACATCCATATAAGCTCCCCAGTAAACGGAACCTGTTGGTGTAAGTTCAAGACCTGTGTTCCCTGTAGGAGATGATCCTGCAAAATTACATCTGATAGGAGCTCCTAAGTTGCTACATTGCACATTAGGCCCATAAACTGCAAAGTCATAATCATCACTGTTTACGTTAGAATCAATGGTGAAAGCCAATGTTCCTGAAGTAGCAATGGTAAAAGAATACCAAACTGAAAAGTTCTCATTATCATTCAGACATCCTAAAGTATCCAGATCTTCCAGGATATTTCCAGGTCCGGAAGGAGTATAAGAAATATTAGAATTTCCACATACCGGAATCGCAGTAGGGCAGTCTGATTGGGAAAAATATAGTTGAGTGAGTAAAATTGTTAAAAATAATAATAGTTTTCTCATTTTTAAATGATTTTATAAAACAAAAATAAGGAAAATAAAGAAAAAGTCGATGGTAAAGGATAGAGAAAAGAACCGCCTGAAGCGGTTCTTTGATTTATGTATTATTCTCTGTTTTTCACCATGATCCAGCTGGAGAATTTGAAAGGCGTATTATGCTTGTCATTTTCATTCCATGTTACGGAATACCAATAAGTACCGGTAGTAACTCTTTTGCTGCCATTAGTGGTTCCATCCCATTTGTAGCCATTGGATTTATCTGCCTGATAAATTTTGCTTCCGTATCTGTCATAAATGCTCAATACCAGATTTTGTTTGTGAGCTAATGCAGAATAATCAATAACATCGTTTACACCGTCGCCGTTAGGAGTGATCACATTGATAAGGTTGGGAACAACGATGCTAATATCTATCGGCTCACAATCGTAAGCATCTTTTACATATACTGTATTGTCACCTCTCGGAACATTTGTAAATACATTAGAATCCTGCCAGTTTACATTATCCATAGAATATTTGTAAGGAGCTGTTCCCCCTACCACAGACACAGTAACCGTGTTGGTAGCAATGTCAATATTAGAAACAACAGGCTGTTCGGCAGGGTAAACTTTTACAGTTTGGGTAGTGATACAATCTCCTGTTTTTAATTTCACCCAATAAGTACCTACTCCTACGCCTGAAACGGTTTGTGTAGTAGCTCCTGTACTCCAAAGGTACGAAGCAAAACCTGGTCCTGCATCTAGTGTTGTAGTGTCTTCCATACAGATGATCTTATCTTCCAATACAGAAGAATATACAGGCGGAAGTACTATAAGAGTCACTTTAGCAACCGCATAACATCCGTTTGCATTGGTTACTTTTATGTATACAACTCCACTTGGGGCAATATAGTTAGCAGGGTTTCCAATTTGGTTGGTTCCATTTACAGCATCTGTTAAAGAAGGGTAATATGTTTTAGTTCCTCCCTGAGAAGTTACCGTAGCTACCGTAAGGTTGAACAATGCTGTTGAAGGATTGGTTTCAATGAAGCATGATCTCAAGGTAGCTTCATTTACCACTACTACCGGATGGAACTTCAAGCTGATTTCAGCAATATCTGTACATCCGTACTGTGAAGTTATTTTCACATATACTGTTCCTTCTGCAGAAACATAAGAATAAGGATTGGTGATCTCGTTGGTTCCTGCATTCAGATCATGAATGGTAGGATAATATTTTTTAGTAACGGTTAAAGTAGGGTCAATAACATCCGCTGTAGTCAAGTCATAGGTAGCTGTACCCGCATTGTTATTATTACATTCCGTTAATGTATCATTATAGGCTTCAATGGTTCCATCCTTGAATTTGAAATTCCCATACTGTTTACATCTGTTAACAGGATCGTTCGGGTTGGCAGGATTGGTATAGTTAATACTATAATAATAAGTTTGCCCTACACTTACAGAAATTGGTGATGTAATAGGATTATTCCCTGTTAAAGCATCATTTTGGCTTGTATGGTATTTTACAGAGAAATTCGGGTTACCGTTGATGATACCAGCAGACAATGTACTGAAATCAAAAATAGCCGGATTTGAACAGATTACAACCTCTGGAGGGTCATTTGGGTTCACAGCCGGAATTCCTGGCGGAACAAACGGATGCGGAGTGATATTAGGGTCATTAAATGGAGAAGCCAGCGTTGCTGTTCCAGACCATGTTAAAGAAAATCCGTTAGCTGAATTACTATAGTTATCAATAATTAAATAATACGTTTCTCCTGCTTGTACATCTAAGTGCGGGCTCCACCATCCGTTAGGAGGTGCAGTTAGTGAAAGACCTGTATTTCCTGTAGGGGAAACTCCTGCGAAATTACATCTGATAGGAGCACCTAAGTTGCTACATTGTTTGTTGGGTCCGTAAACCCCAAAGTCGTAATCATCATTATCAACATTGGCGTCGATGGTGAAAGCTAATGTTCCTGAAGTGGCAATAGTGAAAGTATACCACACGGAAAAGTTTTCATCATCAATAAGACAGCCACCCAAATCTTCCAGGATATTTCCCGGCCCGGAAGGGGTATAAGAAATATTAGCATTCCCACAAACAGCAATTGCCGTAGGGCAATCTGATTGGGAAAAGAATATCTGTGACGATATCAGCAGAAAAAATAATAGAATTTTTTTCATAAAAGGGGAATTTTATAAAGCAAATATAAAAATTATTAATGGTTATTTGAAAAAAATGTAATATATTTAGTAGAATTATCTGTAAACTAGATTTAGTATTGCATTTTTCTTAATTTGGGATTGGTACTTCCTACAATTAATGCGATGAGAACTGTCATACTACCGCCAAATACAACAGAGCGCACCACTCCCATAAGCTTCGCCGCCAAACCGCTTTCAAACTGCCCCATTTCATTACTGGACATAATAAATATAGAATTGGCACTCAGTACACGTCCGCGAATATGATCCGGAGTTTTCAGCTGTACAATGGTTCCGCGAATCACTACGGAAATTCCATCAAGCATTCCGCTTAGTACAAGGAACATAAACGAAAGCCAGTATAGGTGAGATAACCCGAATCCAATAATACAAATCCCAAAACCAGCCACGGCAACCAGCAATATTTTTCCCTGGTTTTTTCTTAATGGAATAATTGATAAGATGGTAATGATGCACATAGACCCGATATCCGAAGCGGCATTCAGAAGACCTAAGCCGTCTGCACCTGTTTTTAAAATATCAGTAGCATATACCGGAATCATGGCTACAGCACCACCAAAAAGCACGGCAAACATGTCAAGGCACAAAGCTCCTAAGATTTCCTTTGTTTTGAAAATGTAAGACACTCCTTCACGCATGCTTTCAACCACATTCACTGATTCTTTTTTGTATTCTGAGTGCTGCTTATTCAATTGCCAGAAGAATAATGAAGCAATAATTATTAATACAATAACCGCCACCAATGTCCATTTGATTCCAAAGCCTTCAATAAGAAATCCTCCTAATGCATGGCCCGATACGGAAGAGATAAGGAAAACAGCCTGATTGAGTGTTATGGCATTGGAAAGATTTTCTTTTTTAACAATTTTAGGAAGCATGGCCGGAGCAATAGGCCCAAGGAATGCTCTTGCTATTCCGGTAAGAAAGATGACTCCGTAAATATAGTAGGTAATTTCATGCCCTGTAAAATGTAATTCAACATTGTAAAATGCAGGAATCAGCAAAAGGCCTATAAGAATAACATATGTATAATTGCAGATCAGCAAAAGCCGTTTCTTTTCATTCATATCGATAACGTGGCCTGCATACAAAGCACAGCTCACCGCCGGAATTACCTCCGAAAGTCCGATAAGACCAATCGAAAAAGGATCTTTTGTTAATTGATATACCCACCATCCCAGTAAAGTAGCGAGCATTCTAAAGGCTATTACAATAAAAAATCTTCCTGTAAGGAGATTCCTGAATTCAACATTTTGCAATGTCTTTAACGGAGTCAGTGAAATCATGCACAAAAATAGCCCTAAATATTTATTTAAGGCTATTGCTATAATATATTTTTAACTGATAAATCAAATATATCCTGAAAGATAAAATCTATTTAATCCGCTCTTGAAGAGCTTAATACAAGGGCTGCAACACCTGCTGCTCCAATTACAGTTGCGCCTGCAACTACACGGGCTTTAGACCTGTCTTTTACGGCAGCCACGTTAGATTTTGGAATAATTACTTCCGTACTATCTTTTTTTCCTGCTGTACCGACAATATTATCACCTTCTACATTACGGAATAATATTTTTTGTTTTTTAGAACCGTCTTTCAGGGTAACGATGTACATTCTTCCTGCTTCAAGATTAGAGTAATCGTTTTTGGAGACATCTTCGGAATACTTGGTAGTAGCACAAGATGAAATAACAAATAAAGACGTTAATAAAGATGATTTTAAAAGTACAGCTGCTTTCATTATTATTTTTTAGTTTTTCAAATTTATAATTTTTTTCGAATATACGTTTTTGTAATTGAAAAAATGTGTTTAAAATTTATAGATTTCCAATAAATCGGCAATTTTTCTGTCATTGGCGAGTCTTGGAATTTTATTCTGGCCTCCTAGTTTGCCTTGTGATTTTGCGTATTCATGGAATGCATTTTTCTTCAGCTGAGTAATATGAAGAGGTTGCAGAATATTTCCGGAGATCAGGTCATCATAATATGTATTGCGTTTTCTGAGCTGTTCGTCAAGTTCATTTCTGAAGGCATCCGGATTTTGAGGCTCTTTTTCAAATTCAATAAGCCATTCGTGGTAAGGAAGTCCTTCTGCCGGATTTACCTGTGGTGCTAAATGAAATTCTGTGATCTGAGCCGGATGTTTTTCTAAGGCAGCTTTCATAGCTTCTTCCACTTCAAAGGCAATCACGTGTTCTCCAAAAGCTGATGTAAAATGTTTAGTCCTTCCGCTTACGAGGATTCTGTGTGGGTTTTTATCAATAAATCGTACCACATCACCAATGGAATACGCCCATAGCCCTGAGTTGGTCGTTAAAATCAAAGCATAATCCTTATGAAGTTCAATATCTTTTAATGTTAGTCTTCTTGCATTAGGCTTTCCATATTCTTCCAGAGGAACGAATTCATAGAAGATTCCATGATTGGTTAAAAGGAGCAATCCCTCTTTGGTATAGTCATCCTGAAAAGCAAAGAAACCTTCTGAAGCAGGAAATGTCTGCACAATATCCACTTTTCCTCCTAACAGATCTTCCATTTTATCCCGATAAGGCTCATAATTAACACCTCCGGTGACAATCAATTGAAGATTCGGGAAAATCTGTTTGATTTTTTTGCCATGTTTATCAATTAATTTTTCAAAATACATGATCAGCCAGGGAGGTATTCCTGAGATCAGGGTCATATTTTCTTTCTCCGTCTCTTCTACAATTTTATCCACTTTAGTTTCCCAATCTTCCATAACATTGGTTTCCCAGCTAGGCAAACGGTTTTTTTGTAAGTAATTGGGAATATGATGAGCAACAATACCGGAAAGGCGACCTGTTTTTATTCCATATATTTCTTCCAATTCAGGGCTGCCCTGAAGAAATATCATTTTTCCTTCCACGAAATCTGCATTGTTTTTCCTGGCTATATAGTGGAACAAGGCACTTTGGGCTCCGGCTATCTGATAAGGCATTCCTTCTTTTGAAATCGGGATGTATTTAGAACCTGAGGTAGTTCCGGATGTTTTGGCAAAATATTCCGGATTAGCCGGCCATAAAATATTGGCTTGCCCCTTTTTCATCCTTTCTATATAGGGTTTCAGGTCTTCATAATCGGCAATAGGAACCCTTTTTTGATAGTCTTCTATGGAATGGATGTTCTCAAAATCATGTTCTCTTCCAAAAAGCGTTTTTTTTGCTGTTTCTACAAAAGAGAGAAGTTGCTCTTCCTGTTTTTTCTGTGGATTCTGTTTAAATGCTTCAGTTTTCCGGACATGCTTTTTGGCCCAGATCAGTGCTATTTTTTTCTTGAGGAAGTTTAACATGCTTCAAATTTATAAATAACTGTGGAAATCGTTGCGTTTTACCCAACAAAAAAACCGATGAATTGCTCCACCGGTTCTTCGAAATTTGATTATGAAAATAACAACTATATGATATGTTTATTTGTTCTCTTTGTACCTTTTGTCTGGGGTACCGTCTTTTTTAAGTTTTTGGTTTTCCTTATATCTTTTATCAGGGGTTCCGTCCTTCTTAAGCTTTACAGCAGGTTTTGCGGTTTTAGCTTCAGGAGCTTTTACGGTTTTTACTGTTTGATGAGCAGTAGTGCTTTTTGCAGGTGCGGTTTGCTGAGCGGTGGCAAGGCCTAATCCTAAAATTAGTGACATTGCAGATAAAAACTTTTTCATTGTAGCTTTTTTTTGTTGAGTAAAGGTATACAAAAACCGCACTGAAAAATCTGGTTTTTTGAAACTTAACTAAAGTTTATTACTGCTTAAAAAAATATTAAAGTTGCTTTATTTCAAAGATATAAAAAAACCTGTCTCCGGTGGAAACAGGTTAACCTATGTATGAAAAGTTGTTTTTAACGTGTACAGTTAGCTGTCCAGGTTCTACCATCTTTGGTGTACAAGATTTTCAGTTCATCATTATCAATTCTGATGTATGATGTAGCTGTAGAACCAATCATGACCAAGGTGTGATCTCCTTGTTGCTCAAACTCTATTCCGTTAAGATCCGGGATGCTGTTTGAAAATGCAAAATTATATTTTGTACCACTTGCTATTTTAGTTACAAATACACTTCCGTCATTAGTGCTTATATCCGTATCGGCATCTTTATAAGATATACTACCCTTATATGTCCCTGCAAAAAATTCGTTGTTAGCTGGATCATCATCATCACTACATGATACAATGGTCGTGACTGTAAAAAACATCAGCAAAAAAATACCTAAGATTCTAATTACTTTTTTCATAATATTATTCGTTTAAAGTTGTTATTCTAGGTAAAATTTCCAAACTTTATGCCATGCAGTGATAATAGATTTTTTTTAACTTTTAATTAAAAAAATTAGCAAAATATTATGAAAAAACGCTTCTTTTCATAAAGAAGCGTTGTAAAGTGAATGATTGAGGGTTATTTTACGAGTTTTCCTTTTTTCAACTCATCGCCAAATTGTCTCTGGAAGATCTGGGCGTCTGTTCGGATCTGTTTTAAGATTTCTCCCTCGGATAAAGGCTGTCTTAAAGATCCACCATTATATTTGGTATAATACAGCTTTCTTCCGTCTGCATTTACTTCATAAATAGTGGCATTGATGTTGGGAACTTCGAAAACAGAGATCGGAACATTCATATTATTAAACTGTCCTTTAATTTCTGTAAGGTCAGAAGCTCTTACATTATCGGTGATCTCATCCAATTGCCATCCTTTTTCATTTTTAGAAGTAGAGATTACGGTAACTACTTTTGTATTATCAACCAAAGGAGTCTGGCTTTTTTTGCTTTCTTCCGCTATTGAAGCCAAAGCAATGGAGTCTGAACGAAGTAATTTTTCAAAATTAACGTCAAAAACCGAGATCGGTGCTTCAGGTTTTGAACGTTCCAGTGCAGCTGCATCAATATTAAGATTGAATTCCTTATTGGTTTTCAGGATCGAAATAAGATCAGCCTTTCCTTTGTTCACTGCATCATTGGATGAGGTGAAGTTATTTTCTTTGATTTCATTTTGGCCGGAGTTTCCCATGTTGCTTTTATCATTACACGAAATTAGGAAAACTGATAGTAACAGAATGGCCAATATATGTTTTAGATTTTTCATTTTTTTTGGATTTTAAAATTATTTTTTTGCTAAATCATACCAGGTATTCCAGTGCGTGCTGCTTCCGGCAGGGTCTGCATAGGTTTCATAAGTGATCAGCCTTTCCTGTCCAACACATGGGCTCCAAGGATCATTCAATACTACATATCTTGTTCCACCTACTGTTATGTATCCTTTTACTACTACTACGTGTCCTACAACTCCAGGAGTTCCGTATGCATAGCCCATAGGTTTTTTTGAACAGAAGATCTGTTTCTGTAATTTTTCCCAGGTCAGGGCAGTAGTGCTTTCGCTGAATTTTAATCCAGCGAAGTCAAGCTCCAGCCAGCCGGGACGATTACAGTCTGCATTTTTAGGACATGATGTACCGGCAGTTTGAGGAGTACAGCAATTATTCACTCCGAAACGGTGATTGGCTAATGCACATTGGGTTACATTGATCTGAAAATGCTGAGCTAACATTTGAGTGGTTGCAGCCCAACACCAGTTGTTGGTTTCTTGTGGTCTTAATGTATTGGGAACATTGCCTATGATTTCTGGTTTACAACAGCTGATCAAGGTAAGTCCAATAAAAAACAGACCTAAAATTAGTTTTTTCATGGGGTTAGTTTTTCTGTTTCCTACTCTTTGGGCTTTTCGGATTCCGCCGTATTTCTTTTACAAAAGTACAGTACATGAAAGATCTCAACGTAAGGGTTTTACCTATTTCTGGGGTGGGGATTTTCCTGATTTATAATTCGTATCTTTGTAGAAACAAACGATTTCGGAAGCACCCGAAATCGCTTTTGTCGTTTATACTATTACTATCTATGCAGTTAAAAACCATTACCGAAAAGTTTCTTCCGGAGTTGCTTCAAAAAGAATTTGGGAAAGAAATTTTCACTCAGTTGGAAAGCAGTCAACATATTTCTGTAAAAGGAAGTGCCGGTTCCTCCGTTTCAGTTTTCGTGGCCGAACTTTTTTTAACCCAGAAGAAAAATATTCTGTATCTGGTGGATGATAAAGAAGATGCACTTTACATTAATACAGAAATGGAAGATCTTTTAGGAAAAGAGAAAATTCTTTATTTCCCGGCCACGCATCTGGAACCTTACCAGGTAGAGAAAACACAGAATGCGAATCTGGTTTTAAGAACAGAAGTTTTAAATAAGATCAATTCAGGTAAATCTCCCAAGGTCATTGTGGCTTATGCAGGGGCTTTATCAGAAAAAGTATTGAAAAAAGAAGATTTTAAAGCCATTTCCCATCATATAAAAGTAGGGGATCAGCTGGATTTTGATTTTGTGGACGAATTGCTTAATCACTATCATTTTCAGCAGGCTGATTTTGTTTCTGAACCAGGAGAGTTCTCTGTAAGAGGAGGAATTGTGGATGTATTTTCGTATTCCTATGAAAAGCCTTATCGTATCACATTCTTCGGAAATGAGGTGGAAAGTATAAAGACTTTTGATATAGAAACTCAGCTCTCAGTAGATAAAGTGAAAGAATTTCAGTTGGTTTCCAACATGAATTTTTCTGTAACCGGTTCCAAGGTATCTTTATTACAGCTTTTGCCTAAAGAAAGCTTTGTGGTTTGTAAAAACGGAGTGGTTGGACTTCAGAAAATTAAAAGTTTCTATGAAAGATCATTAGAGAAATTTGAAGCACTGAACAAAGACATTGCCCATAGAGCGCCACAGGAATTATTCATTTCTGACCAGGAATTTTTATTTGATTATAAAAAATTTAAAACCATTGATTTCAGTAGTGTTGCTATTGAAGGATTGCCAACAGCGGAGATCAAAATTGAGCAAACAGCACAACCCTCCTTTCATAAAAATTTTGAACTGCTGATCGAAGATCTGGAAGAAAAGCAGCATGAAGGCTTTGAAACGTGGATCTCTTTTTCAACAGAAAAACAAAAAGAAAGGCTGGAGTCTATTTTTGAGGAGCTTGAGCATGAAGTTCCTTTTAAAAGTTTTAAATCTGAACTACATGAAGGGTTTGTAGATAACAATCATAAAATTCTAGTATATACGGATCATCAGATTTTTGACCGTTATCAAAGATATAAGGCGAAAAATACGTTTGCCAAATCCGAACAGCTTACGCTGAAAGATCTAATGTCTTTGAAAGTAGGGGATTATATTGCCCACATTGATCACGGAATCGGAAAATTCATGGGGTTAGTGAAAGTAAATAATGACGGAAAGATCCAGGAGTGTTTTAAACTGACCTATAAAAATGGGGACTTGTTATATGTAAGTATTCATTCCCTCCATAAAATTTCAAAGTATAACGGACCGGACGGAAAGGAGATTGTTTTAAGTAAACTAGGGTCTCCTGCCTGGAAATCTTTAAAACAAAAGACGAAAACGAAGGTTAAGCAAATTGCCTTCGATCTCATTAAGTTGTATGCACAAAGAAAAACGGCACAAGGTTTTTCGTATTCGCCGGATTCTTATTTACAAAATGAGCTGGAAGCAAGTTTTATTTATGAAGACACTCCGGATCAGGAAAAGGCTACGATTGATGTGAAAAAGGACATGGAAGCTGTTACGGTGATGGACAGACTGGTTTGTGGAGACGTAGGTTTTGGTAAAACGGAAGTTGCTATTCGTGCTGCGTTTAAAGCCGCAACAGATGGAAAACAGGTTGCGGTTTTGGTTCCGACTACGATTTTGGCATTTCAGCATTACAGGAGCTTTAAAGAAAGATTGAAGGATTTCCCGGTGAACGTTTCTTATTTAAACAGATTTAGAACGGCTAAACAGAAATCGGAAACCTTGGAAGCTTTAAAAAATGGGAAAGTAGATATTATCATAGGAACCCATCAATTGGTTGGAAGTGGTGTTAAATTTAAAGATTTAGGCTTACTGATCATTGATGAGGAGCACAAGTTCGGAGTTTCGGTAAAAGATAAACTGAAAACACTGAAAAGTAATGTGGATACCCTTACTTTAACGGCTACTCCTATTCCGAGAACTTTGCAGTTTTCGCTGATGGCGGCAAGAGATTTGTCTGTTATCAAAACACCACCGCCGAACAGGCAACCTGTAGATACACAGATCGTTGGATTCAATGAAGAAATTATCCGTGATGCAGTTTCTTATGAATTGCAGAGAGATGGGCAAGTATATTTTATTAATAACAGAATTGAAAACCTGAAAGATATTGCTGGGCTTATTCAAAGGCTGGTTCCGGATGCTAGAGTGATTACGGGACATGGGCAGATGGATGGAAAGCAGCTGGAGAAAAATGTCCTGGATTTCATGGAAGGAAAATATGATGTCCTTGTTTCTACGACAATTGTTGAAAGTGGGGTAGATGTTCCTAATGCCAACACGATATTCATCAATGATGCACAACGTTTCGGAATGGCAGATCTTCACCAGATGAGAGGAAGGGTGGGACGAAGCAACAGAAAAGCATTTTGTTACCTTATCACGCCTCCGTTTGACATGATGACATCCGATGCGAGAAAAAGACTGGAAGCCATTGAACAATTCTCGGATTTAGGTAGCGGTTTCCAGATTGCAATGAAAGACCTTGAAATCCGTGGAGCCGGAGATTTATTGGGAGCAGAACAAAGCGGCTTTATCAATGAAATGGGTTTTGAAACATATCAGAAATTGATGCAGGAAGCATTGGAAGAGTTGAAAGATGATGAAAGCTTCGGAAACTTGTTCGAGAACGAGGAAGAGAGACAGAAATTATTCAAATCGGTAAAAGAAGTGAATATTGATACCGATCTGGAACTGATGTTGCCGGATTCTTATATTTCCAATACGGAAGAAAGGCTATTGCTTTATCAGAAAATTGCAGAAATTGATAATGAAAAAGATCTCCAGAAATTTGAGATGGAACTGATAGACCGTTTCGGAAGTTTGCCAAATGAAGCCATCAATCTGTTAAAAAGTGTTTCGTTGAAATGGCTGGCTGCTGAAATAGGTTTTGAGAAAATTGTAATGAAGAACGGAATATTCTTAGGGTATTTTCCAGATAATCCACAGGATAAGTTTTACCAGACGGAAAAATTCAGGCATATCATCAATTATCTGACCCAAAATCCTGCAGAAGCCCAACTGAAGGAGAAAATCGGTAAAGAGGGAAATCAGCTGATGATGAGAAAAGAAAAGGTAAAAAACGTGGATGAGGTGAATATTTTATTAAAATCAATCCTTGCTTCCCATTAAACGGTTTGTTTAATTTTAGAATAATTCTACTTTTATTAATGTGGATTATATGACATAATTCATTTATTTTTAATAAATTATTTAAGATAAATAAGGTTTTTTAGTTGAAAAAATATTTAACTTTGTGGCCTTATTATGAAAAACACAGTATATTATTTCGTGATTGGGCTGTTTTCAGCCTATGCTCACGGTCAGGTGGGAATTGGCACCAATGCACCAAATGCAACTCTTGATGTCAATGGAAAAACCACCTTAAGAAAAGAGCTTAGAGTAGGAGGTACCTCTGTCCAGGCTGGAAATGCCGGACTTAACGGTCAGGTTTTGGTTTCTCAGGGAGAAGGCCTTTCTCCTGAATGGAAATCACTGAATGTTTCCTTTATGGAGGAAGGACAGTATAAACTGATTAATTCTTATCTTTCCTCGGATCAAACAGGGATTACAACGCTTTCCAACGGAATTTCCGGTGACAATGTATACAAAAACAATGTCGGGGACAATATTACAGACACCAGCAAAGGGGCTTGGAATAAAATTGCCGGTTTGGAAAACAACTTCATCATCAAGAATGGCAAAAATCGTCTTACCTATCAGTTCCAGACTGGTGTGGAGATGAAGGCGCCTTCTGCCACGACTTCCCAAAACATCAGTTTTACGTGTGGTGTTTTCAGAAACGGGCAGCTTGTAGCAGTACGTCCCGATAAAATTTCTTCCAATAACAATTCTGAAAAAGCTGGAATCCAGGATTACATTTTTACGCTTAATTATACGGAACAGAATGTTCCTATAGGAAACCAGAAAGTTGAAGTGGCTTGTAGAAAAATAGATACATCGAGTCCCAATACTGAGTTTGCTATCGGGCGTAATGTCTCGGATGCAAATACTGTTTCCAATGCATTTTCTTTAGAGTCTATGATCAAGATAGACGTTATAGAATACGTGACTTATAAAAACTAAATAATAAAAAATGAAAAAATTATTTCTTACTCTGCTGATTTCAGCAGGGCTTCCTTTCTATGCTCAGATGGGCATCAATACAACCCAACCTAAAGCCGGATTAGACGTCAATGGAGATTATAATCTCCGAGGGAAATTGGTAGTTTTGAATGCTACAGATAATAGCCTTTCCGAAGGAACACATGATCAGGTGCTGGTCTCCCAGGGAGAAGGTTATCCTCCAATATGGAAAACATTAAGAATTCCTGAATATGAACCGAATAAATTTTACCTGATTTATAATAATTCTTTTTCTGACAGGACAGGCGTTACATTCAGCAGCTCCGAAGAATCTACTATTGCCTCCAGATCTGCAACCTTTACGAAAAATAATGCTTATGGCAGCTTTGCAGGCTTCAAAAAAATAACCGGATTATCACAACAAATCAATGTGTACAGTACGGAAAGCAAAACCTATTTTCAATTTGAAACGGTAGTTCAGGCTAATTTTCCGGCCAACGGAAGCACAGATACTTCCATAGATTATGCCTGCGGAATTTTTGTAGATGATAAGCTGGTGAATGTAAGACAGAGAAATTTAAAAGCGAGCAGTGCGTCCAATACCTTTATTACTCATAACCAGATCGGGATGGTTCAGGATTTATCCAAAGGATCACACACGGTAAGCGTAGCTTGTTCAAGACTTAAGTCTTATAATACAACGGCTGGGATTACTTTAGCGATAGGAATTAATGCGGCGAGTAACATTAATGACTTTATTTCGCAATCTTCCCTTAAAGTAGATGTTTACGAGGTTCCTCAAGTGTTTAACTCAATTATCAATTAAACTGATGAAAAAAATATTCTATATACTACCATTATTTTCTGCTGTGCTGTATAGTTCGCAGGTGGGAATTAAAACTACAACTCCGGTGAATACATTGGACATCAATACCGATTTGAATGTAAGAAAAGAAATAAGAACTGGGGGGACCAATATCATAAAAGGTTCTCCGGGAGCTGCAGGAACTATTTTTCATAATAATACAGAGCTTGCTGTCAATGACTGGAAAAATATAAAAATTGCAGACGGGCAGGGAAGTATGTCTTTGTATTCTATCAATACGGTTTCGGATCAGACAGGGGCTGCTTTTAGTGGAGCCAATGGTTCTACTTCTCCTTATAATGAGAATGCAGCGATCAGTAGTGAATGGGTGGTTCTTCCCGGAACAGTGGATACATTTTCCATTACCAACAATACCAATAAAGTGGTTTTTACCTTTCAAACGACTGCGCAAAAGAATGGAAACGGAGCTTCATCTGCCGGTTTTGCATGCGGTATTTTTGTAGATGATAAGCTAAGAGCTGTAAGGACAGATGTATTATTAGGAACAGATGGTACCAATAAGATTTTTAATCTGAACGCTACCCTTACGAATCTCATTCCCAAGCTTAATTATTCAGTAAAAGTGGCTTGTACCAAAAGAAATCTGAATTCAGGAACTTTAGGAATAGGAACCGTAGTTAATACGGCTTATCTGAATGCGGAAATGGCACAGTCCGTTTTAACAACCTCTGTATTGCAGCCATATTAATTTTTCAGTATGTATATGTATGATTGTCAATGTTCTTTGAGGAGCCAATCAGCAGATGTATGAAAGCAGAAACCATTCAAAAAAAATTATTAGTTTTTCGAGAATATAAATAAAAATATGCTTTTTATTCAAAAAAAAATTATATTTGTGGAAAAATAAACAATCACCTGGAAATGAAACAACTTTTCTACTTTATTTTATTATTAGCAGGGTTTTCCTCTATCCATTCATGCAAAGATATGGTAGATGAAGACGGCAATCCACTTATCGATCTGAATGGTAATGGCGGCCTGATTGGCGCCAGAGCATTATATAGAGAAGTTACAGATGCGGATACTATTGCTGAATATCATTACAGCGGACTTCTTTTGACTAAAGTAATTACAGACAGTGCTTCGATTACAGATGTAATGTACAGTGGTGACAAAGTAAGTAAAATCAATTTTAATGGTTTCCTTGATTCAGATCATGATGGAACCCTAGATACAGACAGTATCTCATACTCTCAATTGTTCACCTATGGAAACAACGGAAGATTAACTTCTATTTCTGAAAATCGTTGGATATACAGAAGAGATCCTGCTGTTCCGCCTGCAACATTAGGCCCACAAGTACTTTTCAGAAAAACAAAATCTTTATATACTCTGGGATATAATGCTACTACAAACAAGTTGGAATCTATTGTGATGATCAATGGTCCTGAAGCTCCGGCTACACCATTCGTTTACACAGATTATTCTAAAACAGCTTATACTTATTTAGGAGACAACGTTTCTAAGGTGGTAAGAGAATACGGACCAATGAATAATGGTGTGATCACTACAACAGTTACTAAGAAATATTCTTACGAGTACTTTAATTATGATAACAGAATCAGCCCATATTCTTTGCTTCCATCGGCATATAAGATTTCAGTATTGCTGTCCACAGAAGAAAATGATATGAGAAGTTTGATCTTATCTCCGAATAACCCGAAGAGATTTACCATAACAGATTTAATGGTTCCAATTCCAACTCCTGTTATTTATAGTACAAACTTTAACTACGATCCTCAAACGTATATGACAAGAGGATTTGGAGTATATTATTTCTATAAGCCATTATAAAAAATAATTTTTAATAATAGTAAACTCAATTCTTCACAGGATTGAGTTTTTTATTTTTTATGCCTTAATTTTGCAAAAAATTTCTACATGAAATATTTAATTGTCGGCCTGGGAAACAAAGGAGCAGAGTACGAAAATACACGTCACAATATAGGATTTAAAGTAGCTGAAAAAATAGCGGAAACACTAGAAGTTCCTTTCCAGTCTACTAATTTTGGTTGGATGGCAGAAGGGAAATATAAAGGCAGGAAAGTATTGGTTTTGAAACCTGATACCTATATGAACCTGTCCGGAAATGCTGTGAAGTATTGGATGCAGAAAGAAAATATTCCATTGGAAAATGTAATGATCGTTACAGATGACCTGGCTCTTCCTTTTGGAACATTGAGAATGAAAATGAAAGGCTCTGATGCGGGGCATAATGGACTTAAAAATATCCAGGAAGTATTACAGACTCAGAATTATGCAAGACTGCGTTTTGGGATTTCGGCAGATTTTTCCGAAGGAAGACAGGTAGACTATGTATTGGGAACCTGGAATGAAGAAGAAAAAGAAAAACTTCAGGAAAGAATTGAAAAGTTTTCTAAGGCATGCCTTTCTTTTGTGTTTGCAGGGATTCAGAATACGATGTCTGCATTTAACGGCAAATAATTGAAAAAAAGATGCTTTATCATCATCCGCAGGAATTTCATCGGATGAATGATGTAACTGATACCATTATAAGAAGACCACCGATTTCGGTGGTCTTCTTGTATTTAAAATTAAATTTCCAATCTATGCAATGATGATCTTTTACAACCAGGTTACCACGCCTGTTTCAACATCATAATTGGCTCCAACTATCTTTATCTTGCCTTCTTCTTCAAGCTTTTTAAGCGTTGAGCTTTGCTTGCGGATATCTTCAATGGCATTTTTTACATTTTGTTGATTCAGTCTTTCTAAAAGAGAGCTGTTCTTTGAAGAGCGCTCTTCGCCTTCTTCAATAATTTCTTTGATGGTTGTATCAAAATGACTCACAAGATGGTTAAGGTTATCCATTCCTAATCCTTCGATCTGTGCTGCATCAAGTCCACCTTTTAAAGCACCACATTTAGTATGCCCTAAAACTACCACAAGCTTGGAACCTGCAACGTTACATCCGAATTCCATAGAACCTAAAATATCCTGATTGACAAAGTTTCCTGCAATTCTGATGCTGAAAATATCTCCCAGTCCCTGATCAAAGATAAGTTCCGCAGACGTACGGCTGTCTATACAGCTCAAAATAACAGCGAACGGCCATTGTCCTTCACGGGTAGCATTTACCTGCTCCAAAAGGTCTCTGTTCGCCTTTAGATTATTGACAAATCTTTGATTTCCCTCCTTTAAAAAGTTTAATGCTTTTTCAGGAGTAATAGTTAACTGAGTTTCGTGTGTATGTGCTTTCATATATTCGTTTATTTTTTGAGTAATTTTTAAATATTTTAATAATAGTTTTACATAGCTCTTCTGTGAGTAACCAAGATGTGAGAATCTTCATCCTGCTCATAGTCTCTGTATGAAGTTTTGAAACCTAATAGTTCTACATCAATATCTTCTTCTTTTGCCCGTATATTGGCGAAATCCTGGATCATTTCCAGCACATCAGTAGCAATATAGGAAGTTCCTCTTGCATCAATGGTTACTTTAGAGTTAGGCTTTATATTTTTAAGTGTTTTTTTGATGGCCGCCTTATTCAGAAAAGAAACCTCTTCTGCAAGTTTAATATTGATCTCATCTGCGTCATCCAGGTTTTCCCTGCTCAGATAATAAGCACGTTTCATATTTCCCTGAAGGATATAGAAAACGGAAATAGCCAGACCAATTCCCACTCCTTTCAGTAAATCTGTAGAGACTACTGCTACTACTGTAGCAATGAAAGGGATGAACTGGAATTTACCCAAATGCCAGAAGTGTTTGAATGTAGCCGGTTTTGCCAATTTGTACCCTACTAAAATTAATACCGCTGCAAGAGTAGCAAGAGGGATTAAGTTTAAGATTACCGGAATAGATAATACACAGATTAATAAAAGAAAACCGTGGATGACAGTAGAAATTTTAGAGGTTGCCCCTGCATTTGCATTGGCAGAGCTTCGTACTACCACTGATGTCATCGGCAGTCCTCCAATAAATGCGCTTATCATGTTTCCGATTCCCTGGGCTTTAAGCTCAAGATTGGTATCTGTGATTCTTCTCTGTTTATCTAACCTGTCTGAAGCTTCGATGCACAATAAAGTTTCAACGGAGGCTACAATAGCAATCGTTGCACCTGTTATCCATACTTTATAATTAGTAAAACCAGAGAAGTCCGGTAAGGTAATAAGATTTTTCAGATCATCTATAGACTTTGACACGGGTAGTGGGACAAGGTGTTCAGACCCAATGGCTAAACTGCTTCCTGTCATTTTAAATACTTCATTCAAAATAATTCCTGTCACTACTGCAACCAATGCTCCTGGAAGCATTTTCATTCTTTTCAGAGCAGGAAGCTTATCCCAGGCTAAAAGAATTGCAACTGAAACCAAAGTCACTAAAACAGCACCTGGATGAATTGCTCCAAATAGTTCCGTAAAATAGTTGAAATTTAATCCTTTATCGAATATGGATTCGTGGCCCTCATAGTCTTTGTCAAACCCAAGTGCATGGGGAATCTGCTTTAGAATGATAATAATACCGATCCCGGCAAGCATTCCCTCAATAACATTATTGGGGAAATAATTGGAGATACTTCCGGCTCTTATAAATCCTAAAGCCAATTGGATAATTCCCGCAATGATTCCGGCACAAAGGAATATTTCAAAGGCTCCCAAATCTGTAATAGCAGTAAGTACAATAGCCGTTAATCCTGCGGCTGGCCCTGAAACTGAAATGTTTGAATTACTGATAGTTCCTACTACCAAACCGCCTACAATACCCGCAATGATTCCGGACAATGGCGGAGCTCCCGATGCTATAGCAATTCCTAAACATAAAGGAAGTGCCACTAAAAATACAACGAGTCCTGAAGGGAAATTTTCTTTAATTCCTCCTATTAATGATGTTTTTTTCATGATTGTTTTGAAAAATACTATGGTTATAAGTGATTGATAAATAGCCTTTACCATCAATTATAAAAAGATTGGAAATTTAATTTTAAAACACATGCATCCAATATCAGTTCTGATATGAATGTTGTAAATAAAGAATGATAAAATTAAGCTTCCGGAGGCGGAGAAAATATGGTGAGTAATGGTGACAGATGAAAAGAATCATCAATCAGCATAAAAGACTTGCCTTCCAGATCAGGTTCAAAAAACTTCAGATAATCATAGACATCCAAAGTTTTGGGAAGTGTCTTTTCGTACACTGTAAAAGAGGTAGGGTGGGAATGGGGTTCTTCTTCGTTCACTATCACATTAGTCTGAAGCAAATCCCAACCAGCAACCGCAGCAATACTCGGTAGCGCCGTAAAGTTGAAAAAAATCAGTAATGTAATAATACTCCAAAATTTCATTCCAAAATTGTTTAAGAAGATTACTTCTTTCTGCTCATCACCCAATCAGATTCGGTAAGGTTATAGATTTTCTGGATATCTTTCAATAATTTCTCGAAATCAATCTCCAGATCAATAATCTTTCCGGTTCTTAGGTCGAACACCCAGCCGTGAACAATAGGAAATTCTTCTAAAATATATCTTTCCTGTACACAAGCCATTTTAATTACGTTGATGCACTGCTCCTGAACATTAAGCTCCACAAGTCTGTCATAACGCTGACCTTCGTCTTTGATAGCGTCTAATTCAGCCTGATGCAATCTGTATACATCACGAATCGTTCTCAGCCATGGATTCAATAATCCCAAATCCTGAGGCGTCATCGCTGCTTTTACACCCCCGCAGTTGTAATGTCCGCAAACAATAATGTGCTTTACCTTCAAGTGTTCTACAGCATATTGAATAACAGCTGTTGAACTCATGTCCAAAGTATTGACAACATTAGCAATGTTTCTGTAAACAAATACTTCTCCCGGTTTAGCACCCATCAGTTCTTCCGCAGTGGCTCTGCTGTCTGAACATCCAATGTATAAATAATCCGGATGCTGAGTTTTAGCAAGTTCATGAAAGAAATTAGGGTCTTGTGCTATCTTAGATTCTACCCATCTTTTATTGTTCTCGAAAATAACTTCGTACGATTGTGACATAATGTAAATCTTTTAATGTTGCAATTATTTATTTCGTTAAAATTATTTTCAATTTCAATAGACTAAATCAATAATCATGCAAAAATATAATTTTTGTTGAAAAACCAACTACTTTTAACAAAGTTTAATATGACTATATGCGTAAAATCATATCGACTTTGACAATAGACTGGTAAAATAATTTTGATGCCCTGATTAAAAGATAAAATTACAAACTAAAAATCAGAAAAAAAGAATGAGGAATTAAAATATTATTAAATAGTAAAAATTTTAAGGTAAGGCTTAGATTTTATTATTGATATATCCCTCTGTAGCATTTTCTTTAGGATAAATTTTGGCTGGATTTCCCACTACAATGGAATCGGAAGGAACATCAACATTGACGTAAGCATTGGGTGCGATCAAAACATTGTCTCCAATAGTGATTCCTCCTACTACCACTGCATTCGTGCCAATCCATACTTCATTGCCGATTGTAGGAAAACCTTCATATTTTCCACGGTTTTGCTGGCCAATCGTTACACCCTGAGCAATATTGCAATTCTTCCCTATTTTAGCTTTAGGATTAATCACTAAAGCTCCCCAATGTCCTAAATAAAAGCCTTCTCCGATTTCGGTTTCAGGATAAATCTGAAAGCCATATTTGATCTGATGATGTCTCAGCACGAGTCTCCAGAATGCACCAAGCACAGATTTTTTTCTATACTGTTGATTTTTTCTCAGAATATAAATGAAATGGAGATTAGGATTAACACATTTAGCCCATATCTCAAATTGGGAAAGCCATTTTCCACTCTCGCGATAAAAATCTTTCTGAATAAGGGTGTGTTTTTCTGACATATCACAAAGTTAGAGCCTGTTTTAGAGTGGCAATTTATAAAAAAAACTTTAGAATTAAATCAGAGAAATTAAAATGAGAATAGATAAAAAAGGCTGCTGTGAAAACAGCAGCCTTATGGTAGAAGCGGTTACAATCTTGAATTGAATTTAATTTGTCCGCTGATATCTCTCGAATAGCCATTCATATGAGGTCCGGTACTGCTCCAATGTAAAATGATCCCTTTGTCATAATAATTATCGGCAGAGCGGTATTGGTAAGAAGCATTAAATCCATTATTATTGATATCTGTGAATCTTACCCCGGTCGGCCAGGAATCTTTTTCAAAAATCACATAATTGAATGCATCACCTTGCCACCCTCCTACATTATTGGGGCCCGGGTCCCATGATCCGGCATAACCACAAACCACGTACAAGGATGTATTAGGAATCATATATCGCATAAACTTTCGGATAAAGACTTCTCCATTAGCATTGTTGGTCCACATGATTTTTGGTAAAGAGGAGTTGCATGGGTTTACACCATTCGGAGTGTTCCAGCCGGTATAGGTTTTAGTCCAGATATCACTTTTCCCGGCAAGGAATGACTCATTATGCTTTCGTATGGTCATATTCTCAAAATATGGCCAATAATGGATTCCGTCGTAGCAACGATCGTCCGGTGGTGGCGGTGGTCCTGTTGGACCTTTCAGAACAACTGGCGGTGCATCTTTAGGAAGAATGGATAAATCTATGTTGTCAACAAAAGTTTCATTTAATGAGAATACCCATACTTCTTCATTGGTAACTGCCTGTTCATCTACCATTTTTACAAACTCCCAGTTTCCGGATGCATTAAGTTTATAAGCTTTTGCATCAGTGGGTACTTCATCACCGGTATAAAAAACAGCTAAAATGGGATTGGATGCGCCTATCTGGCCTGAAGCTTTTAAGTTGTTATAATTGTAAATGAAAATTTGGGGGAAATATTTATTGCCTTCCAAATCATTAAATGGAAGAAGGCTATTCTTAAAACCAACATTATTGTATAGAGCAGGAATATCCTTGTAGAAAATATCAATTAAAGCATTATCATCTCCATCAATATTTTTTTCCAATTCCGTATAGATGGTGTTTCTTGCTTCTGCATTTCTCTGGGCTTCAAATACAATGTATTTGGCAGTAGTCATCATGATAGATTCCAGATAAGCCATTTTATCTGCAGAAGACATACTTGAAAGGCTTGCTTTCATAATGGTAGACTGATTGGTTTTCTGATCTTCTGTGGGTTGTGTTTCAGACTCATTATTACACGAGGAAAGAATGAGCCCGATCGTGACTAAGGATAAGACAACTTTTTTCATAGTTTTTTAGATTTTGGTGGTCCCTTACTTCTTTTTAAGGTTGCTTTTCAGGGTTAATTCCAACCTTTTAGGTTTTGAGATAAAGAAATTGCATGATTTATTCACAAATGTGGGATATGGATCTGTGAAAACAAAGCCAGATTTAATAAGTGTAGAAGATGAGTAAATAAGTGTAACACTTCATGAGCTTCTCGTAAAGAAAATAAGCCTGAACACAGAGTCAGGCTTAGAAAATATAAGTTGTTATTTATATTATAAACTATTGAGGATTGAAGTAATCTTATTCACGGAGTTTTCAAGATTAAAAGGCATTTCATAGTCCTGTAATCTATTTTCATATCCGGTGAATGCTTCAGGATGTGAAAGGGCTTGTTTCATTCCCTGATAAATTCCTTCTTCTGAGTTGTCTACAATGAGTCCTAACTCTCCGTTGTTAAGCATTTCTCTTGCTCCGGAAACTTCAGTGGAAATAATTTTCTTTTTCAAAGTAATCGCTTCAAATAGAACAGTAGGGAAACCTTCATATCTGGAACTAAGAATATAAAAATCCGCATTTTTAAAGTAAGGATAAGGATTGTCTGTAAATCCTAGCATTGTCGCTGTTTCATCTACTCCAAGTTCTGTTTTTAATTTTTTGATATTTTCGAAATCATATCCGTCACCAATGATTAAAACATTATGTTTGAAGCCTTCGTCCAATAATCTTTTATGAACCTGTAAAAGCCTGTCGAAACCTTTTTGTGGAAATACAGTCCCAACAGAAACAAAAGTAGGTACAGAAGGATCAAACGTATAATTGATCACGGGTTGCTCAGCTTTAGCTAAAAATTCTCCGGTATCCAGTGGATTATATATTCTGATGATTTTCTGCTTCTCATCTTCGTTACAGGCCAAACTGTGAAATAACTGTTCAATCTTTTCAGAAATCACCATGATGGCGTCAAAACCGAAAAATTTGCGGATTTCCTGATTTGTGTAGCCTTTTACTTCGGAAAGATCATTATGAATCCATACGATTTTCTTGGAGGACTTTAGGGGAGAACCCAGGATTTCATCTCTCATCCCATGAATGGCGGCAAACTCAATATCATATTGCTTGTTTTTTAATTTGCCTTTATAGAGAAGATTCGGGAATTTCTTTAGTACTTTTTCATGAATTACCCTCGCCGCCTTTCTTGGAATATCTTGTGGGCGGTTGGTGGTGATCATTTCTCCTTTATGAAGGTAGACAATATTGATCCAATCCGGAATTTCAGAGAGGTATTTCCCGGAATGTAAATTTAAAAGTAAATCAATTTCGTATTGATGTTGAGGGATATTTTTCAGAAAAGTTGCCAATACTTTTTCAGCACCTCCGTGACGCAGAGAGCCGATACGGATCAGTATTTTCTTTTTTTCAGCCATTTATTTTTTTACAGGTTTATAAATATGAGGGAGATGTTCTTTGATGTAAGCGTCTAATTTGGAACGCGTAGGTTCCAGTTCTCTGGGGTAAATAGTGTTATTTTCAAGCGCCTTATCTCCATATTGTTCAATGGTGCATATGAATTTGGCAGGAACTCCTGCATACACTGAATTGTCTGGCATGGAAGAATTAAGAACAGAACCCGCCCCTAAAATACAATTATTCCCCATTTGCGAACCGGGAAGAAGGGTACAGCTATTTCCTATAAAACAATTTTCACCAATTTTAATTCTGCCGAAATTTCTTGCATCTTCATATTTTTCCATGCTTCTGATAACATACATGGCTCCATCATGAGTAATGAAACGGCAACCGGCTGTAATTTTTGTTCTATCTCCAATTTCTATTAAATAAGGCTCAGAGCCGAAATCGGGAGCTTCAACAAAAATTACATCATTCCCAGCTTTCATTCCACGTTTTTTGGATACTTCAATATAGGCCCTGTCATAAATATTTTGGGAAATAGTATGCAGTTTTACAATGATTCTGTACAATAAAGTCATCATAGATTACAAATTTCGGCTTAATTTTTTACTAAGTTAGTGATGATATTTTCAACAGCATCAAATATTTTCTGATTATCAAATTGCTTTTCAATATCCGTCAGATTATATTTTATTTCAGAGATTAATTCCGGATCAGTTAAAAATTTCTTCATCGCTTCATACATTTCATCCGTTTCATAATTGATGAGATAGCCGGTTTTTCCATGAGAAATCATTTCCGGAATCCCTCCTACATTGGTGGAAATAATTGGCTTTTGAAGAATCAATGAGTCTGCAATGATGAGAGGCCAGCTTTCGGATTCGGAGGGAAGAATGAAAAAGTCAGCATTTTTTACATACGGATAAGGATTCATTAAAGACCCCAGGAGTTCAAAACTATCTGTAACCCCTAATATTTCTGCCTGTTTTTTTAAATTTTCCTTTTCCTCTCCATCTCCGATGATGATGATATGATGGTCAAACCCGTCTTTCAATAAACGGGCATGAGCCTCCATCAGCTTATGAAATCCTTTCCTGCTGTGTAACCTTGCCACGGATGCAAAAATGGGTTTCCTAGGGAATTCGGGGGTAAAAGCTAACGCTTTCTGTTTCAATTCTTCTATCGGAATGGCATTTAAGATTACCTGGTTTTCCGGTATAGGAAGATCCGGATACGTTTCAATCAGGATATCTTTAGTCTGTTGTGATCCGAAAATAAAATAATCGAATTGTGGAATTTGCTTTAAAATTCCCGGAACCAGAGGTTGAAGTTTTGGTAATGTAATATCTGAATGGAACCAGCCTATTTTCTTTGATTTTGTATTGGTAGAATTCAAAACAGAGTCAAATGCCGCATATGTAGGAGCAATTTCCACGTCATAATTTTCATTCAGCAATTTATCAGCAATCTTTGGATTTTTCTGGGCATTTTGAAGCTTTAATCTTCTCTGGGCAAGTTGTACCTTTTGGATAATTGTATTTTTAGAAAAGTCTTCTCTCCCGTCTGTAAGAAAAACTTTCCTTACATATTCCGGAAACTCATCGCGAAGCTCACCCTGATTCATGTTTAAGCAGACTGTCATTTCAAACTTATCTTTATTGAGATGATTCAGCATACTTAAAATCACCTTCTCCACGCCGCCCATTTCCATAGAGCGATGCCTGAAAAGAACTTTAATTTTTTTAGATTCTGCCATTACCCGAAAAGTTTTTGAAAAGAGATCAGGATTTTTTTCTTTATTCTAAAGGTAATGCTATTTTGGTATTCCAACAAGTCATAGATTTCCTTTGGATTTTGATAAGATTCCGGGACAGGTTTTCCGTTGATGGTTTTTAGATTCCTGCGTTTCATGGCATTAAAGATCACCTTGGCAAAATACTCCCTCGATTTTGGTCTGTTATCGTTCTGAGAAATTCCTCCGGAATGGATTCTGTACAGGTAATTCGGTTCATCTATGAACTGTACTTTACCTTTTTCATACATTTTCAGGTACAGATCCTGATCTTCTGCAATGCGCATGGAAGTGTCCATTTTAGAGGTCTGCTCATAAATATTTTTCCTGAAGCAGACAAAATGAACAATGTGGACGGGGCAATTGAAAAAATACGGAGAATTATTCAAAACCTGCATGGCAACAGTGGAGACTTCAACCGGATTCAGGTGCTCATCGCATTTTACGAATTTGGAATAGGTGAGGACTACTTCTTTATCCTTTTGGAATATATCAATACTTGATTGTATAGCATTTGGTGTAATGGCATCATCCGGATCTACAAAACCACAGATTTCTCCGGTAGCAAGCTCTATCAACTTACTTTTGGTAATCCCAACTCCGCTGTTGACTTCATTTTGATAGATCTTGAAGCGGGAATCTTCTCCAATGATCTCTTTGATAATCTCTAAGGAACTGTCTGTAGAAGCATCATCAAGAATTACAACTTCCCAATGATCATAATTTTGAGCTATGATGGAATCATAACACTGCTTGAAAAATCTGCCGTTATTATAATTGGCAATTAAAATGGAAAACGTCATCATTTGTTGTGTACAAATTTCTGCAAAGATAATTATTCTTAAAAAGTTAGGGAAAAATCTTTATTTTTGTGGCTTAAAATTAACACAGTGAGCGAAATAGTACGAGTTCTCAAAACATTAGTGGCTTATCTTAAAAGGCCCGATCTTTATCCCGAACTGGGAAGGAAAATTGTAAAAAACACCATCAACAGAGGCAATGCTTTTAAAGGTAAAGAAAAAACTAATTCCTGGGCTTCTTCTAATGCCATTTCCCAAAAAGAAGCAGTTTCCCAGCTTTTTGGATTAGATATAAATCCTTTTCAGTCTGAATATCAGGAAATTCTCAGAACATCCGCACAAAAGGAAAAAGAGTGTCCGATAAAAATGGGTGGGGCAGGAGCTTTGGAGCTGATCTATTATGCCTGCGAATTCACTAATGCCAAAAATGTGGTGGAAACGGGAGTTGCATACGGATGGTCGTCTTTAGCGGCTTTGTTTTCCCTTGAAAAAAGAAATGGAACTTTATACAGTTCAGATATGCCCTATTTAGCACAGGATGGAGATCAATATGTAGGATATGTGGTTCCTGAAAACCTTAAAAAATTCTGGAAATTGTTCCGTTTTGCAGATAAGGAGTCCTTACCAAAAATTTTCGCTGATCAACCGACTTTTGATGTGGTGCATTATGATTCGGATAAGAGCTATAATGGACGGTATTGGGCTTATAATGAATTGTATAAACATTTAAGAATTGGAGGCGTTTTCATCAGCGATGACATCGGTGACAATTCGGCATATCAGGATTTCTGTGAAAAGAATAATATAGCAACAACCGTGGTGGAATTTGAAGGCAAATATGTAGGTGTCTTTATCAAATAAACCAAGCAAGTAAATTTTTCAGTGAAAATAAGTCAGATTACCTTTACCCGATTTGTAGCGGCGATTGCCATTGTCATTTCGCATTTTAATAAAGACTTATTTTTATATCAGATCCATTATATCTCGGATATTTTCCTTCGGGCAAATGTAGGAGTGAGCTACTTTTTTATCCTTTCAGGATTCATTATGATTGTGGCTTATCACAAGAAGGAGCAGATAGATTATCTTGATTTTTACAGGAACAGATTTGCCAGGATTTACCCATTATATATTGTTGGGCTGTTATTGTATCTTATTACAAAATCTTCCAATTTCAGTGTATTTAAGCTGATTCTGTACTTGTTCGGAATTCAGAGCTGGATTCCGGGTGAGGCTTTGGTCCTTAATTTTCCTGGGTGGTCTATTTCTGTAGAATTCCTTTTTTATTTGCTGTTTCCTTTATTGTACAATCGATATTATTCCAAACAGAACAAAAGTATTTGGGTTATCGCAATTATCATTTGGGTAATTACGCAGGTTTTTTCCAATTTTTATGTGGGCTCGTCGTGGTATGAAGGTCCACATACCAAAAGCCATGAGTTTGGGTTTTATTTCCCGCTGCTACACCTCAATGAGTTTTTGGTTGGGAATCTGGCAGGAATGTTTTTTGTAAGACATCATAAGCAAAAGAATTATGATCTTCAGGTTATCCTTCTTTTTGCGGCGATATTGCTGGCTCTTATCTTTATTCCGCTTAATTTCCATAACGGTCTTATGGCGGTGCTTTTTATTCCGTTGATTATCCTGATCTCATATAATAATGGACTTCTCACTAAGATATTCTCCCTGAAACCGTTGGAATATTTAGGCGAAATAAGTTATGCGATCTATATTGTACATATTCCGGTTCTCTATATCATACGGGAGATTTTGAAATGGAAACACCAGCTGCTTGATATCAATCTGGTTTTCTGGATATACATTGCTGTTCTGTTGATTGTTTCTGCATTATTCTATCAGTGCATTGAAAAACCTTTAAGAGATTATCTGAAAAAGGTGAAGATAAAGTGAAAATTTTTACTTTTGTTAAATTAAAAATACAACAAACACATGAATGAAACCAAAGTTCCCAATTATTCCCCGGATATTCTTTTACTGTTAATCTTATAAGTATTAATTATTTGAAGAATATCTATGTTATTTAATTCCGTTGGCTTTTTATTTTTTCTGCCGATCGTATTTATATTGTATTGGTTCGTTTTCAGAAAAAAATATCAATACCAGAATTTGCTGTTACTATTGGCAAGTTTCTATTTCTATGCTTGTTGGGACTGGAGATTTCTGTTCTTGCTGATGTTTTCCATCGGGTTGGATTTTGTTTCCGGACTTCAGATTGAAAAAAGTAAAACAAAAAAGGAGGCCACTTTCTGGTTGACCCTCAGTATCGTTATCAATCTGGGCTTCCTGGGCTTTTTTAAATATTATAATTTCTTTGTGGAAAGCTTTGCTGAGCTGTTGAACGGATTCGGATTTAAAATCAATGTCTGGCTATTGAATATTGTTCTTCCCGTAGGAATTTCTTTTTATACTTTCCACGGTCTTTCCTATGTCATTGATATTTATAAAAAACGGATTAAGGCTGAAACTAATTTCATAGATTATGCGGTTTTTGTAAGCTATTTTCCGTTGCTTGTTGCCGGTCCTATTGAAAGGGCAACCCACCTTTTGCCACAAATACAGAAGAAAAGAGTTTTCAATTATGATCAGGCCGCAGATGGAATGAGACAAATTCTATGGGGATTTTTCAAGAAAATGGTGATTGCGGATAATTGCGCGCCCCTTGTTAATGAGATCTTCACGAATTATCAAACGGAAAGTCCGGCTACTCTGGTGATGGGTGCTGTTCTGTTCGCATTTCAGATTTATGGGGATTTTTCAGGATATTCCGATATTGCACTGGGAGTTTCAAAATTATTTGGGATAGAGCTTCTGAAAAACTTTGCATTCCCTTATTTTTCAAGGGATATTGCCGAATTTTGGAGAAGGTGGCATATTTCATTATCATCCTGGTTCAGGGATTATCTGTATATTCCTTTAGGAGGAAGTAAAGGCGGGCTAATGATGAAGATCCGGAATACATTCATTATTTTTCTTGTATCCGGATTTTGGCATGGAGCGAACTGGACTTTTATCATTTGGGGCGGATTGAATGCTTTGTATTTCATGCCCTTATTGCTAGCTGATAAAAACCGGCAAAATCTGGAAGTTGTAGCGATGGATAAGCTTTTACCATCTTTTAGAGAATTTTTTAAAATCCTGCTTACTTTTGCGCTCACTTGCCTCGCATGGATTTTCTTCCGGGCGGAATCCGTTACTCAGGCTGTTTTGTACATCCAAAGAATAATAGATCCGGCTTTGTTCTCTATACCGAAACCATTTCCGGTTAAAGTTCTTGCGTTAGTTGGGTTTATGCTGATCATTGAATGGATGAACAGAGGGAAAGTTCATGGGTTGGAAATTGACAGGTTTAACCCCTGGATAAGAAGGATTCTATACCTTATTGTGATCTACATCATTCTCCGTTACGCCAATTTTGGGAATAATGAATTTATTTATTTTCAGTTTTAGCATGAAAAAGTTTTTATTTAAAATATCATTGTATATCATCGGAGTTCTACTGATATTTGGAATTCTGGGATCGTTTGCAGATGGGAATACTGATGACAATTACATGCATTTTGCTGTGAAGAAACCTCAGAATATTGTTCTGGGAGATTCAAGAGGTGCGCAGGCCGTTCTTCCGGAGCTTTTAAGTCAAAAGCTAGGAAAAGAGTTTGATAATTTTTCCTTAAATGTGGTACAGTCTCCTTATGGCGGAATCTATTATAAAGCTCTGCAAAGAAAATTGGATCCGGAAACTAAAAATGGACTTTTTATCGTAACCGTTGATCCTTGGAATGTATCTTTAGATAAAAATATAAAAAAAGAAAGTGATTTCCCGGAAGAGCATTCCCCACTAAAAAACATGCATTTCTATGATCTGTCTCCGAATTATGAATATCTGTTGAAAAATTACAGCCGTAGCTGGTTTAAACTTTATGCAGAAAGGGAAGCAGCGGGTAAATCCAGTACTTATCTGCATAAAGATGGATGGATGGAAGTATCCGTCAATATGGAAAAAGATTCAGTGGCCAAAAGAGAAACTGAAAAAGTGAATTTCTATAGGGACCTGGCAAAAAAACAACATATTTCTCCAACCCGGATTAAAGCATTACAGGATATCATTGCCTTCCTTAAAAGCAAAGGAACAGTTTGCTTGGTAAGAATTCCTGCTTCGGAAAAAATAATGGAGATTGAAAAAACATATTCGCCGGAATTTAGTGAAACAATGAAGCATATCGCCCTAAAACACGGCATTCATTTCTTTGATTTTTCATCCAAAGGCAATGAATATCAATATACAGACGGCAATCACATGTATAAGGAATCCGGGAAAGTATTTACGGCTCAGATAGCAGATTCTATTCTCGGGAAAACAAAAAATTTAAAATAGATATTTCCTGAAATTAATATTATACAGTCCGGAACGAATGCTCGGATAATCTGTGACAAGATATTTCAGGATCATGCTCCATTTTTTCAGTACTGGAGCATTGGCAATTTCAAAGCTGCGGTGCATCCTTTTGATGTGAAGCTTCATGTGAGAAGGAATAGTATTCTCTGTTTCTGCCCAATTTTTTACTTCTTTCCAAAGCAAAACTCTTGTGGTGGAAGGCTTTATTTTCTTAGAATCCACTTGGGTAATTCTATTATCTTCATGTACCCCTCTCATCGCAATGGCCTGGTCTAAAATCCCCGGATAAAGATCCAGATAATAAGATAAGCGGAACAGAAATTCCGTATCCTGATGCAATCTTAAACTTGTTTTAAACAATGGATTGAGCTTTTGCAGTAAAGGCTCTTTTCTGATTGTTAAAGTATCAATACTGAATAACCCAAAACTTCCCAACATATTCATCTGTCCGGGAAAAACCTCTTTAGGGTCATGAATTTTATAGACTGTGGTTAAACGGTCCTGAAAAAGACCATAATATTGTTCTTTCGCTTTTTCCGAGTAATAATGAACCCCCAGTGCACCATAAACACCTTCAACCTCCGGTCGTTTGAAAAGTTCTTTTTCAGCATCAAACCTGTTGGGAAGGTAATAATCGTCTGCATCCAGAAACGCAATAAAATCTCCTGTAGACTTCTCAATGCCAAGATTTCGAGTAGGCCCGGCTCCATGATTTCCTTTGTCGGGATGCTGATAAAGTTTTACCCGGTCATATTTTGCAGCCAGCTCTTGACAAACCTGCAATGCATTATCAGGAGATTTATCCTCAACCAGGATCACTTCATGTACTTCCTCAAATTGTAAGGCGGACTCTACGGCCTGGGTTACATATTTTTCGGCATTATAAACGGGAGTGATAACGGAGATTTTCATTTGTGTGTTAATTAATAAAAGTTACGCTGCGGTGTTCAGCCTGTAAATAAATAAGTTGATGTTTCTGAATGCTTTCGTTGAGATTTTTTACCATACCTTCCGGAGTCAGATACTGTTCGTAATAATCCAGAACGTTGTTTCTCATTGCTGAAATTTCCGGTTCAGAATAATGAAAAATTTCTTCTGAAAGAATATGTTCAAGATGAGGGAGGTCTTCAAAAACAATGGCATTTTGTCTGTGCTGAAGATGAGGATACATTACTTCTGCATATTCTTTCTGGATGAGGGGAATTGTGCCTACAGACATAGCCTCAATGACATTATGGCAAAGGGGCATTACCACACCGGGACAACAAAGATAAAAGTTGAAATAAGAAAGCAGTTCGCGAACATCTTCCATGGCTAATGCAAAATTTTCTTTAATGGCAAAAGCATATTTTTGATCAAGAGAATGATCTCTTATTTTTTCTAATGTTTCTTTTTTTCCGGGCAAAGCCATGAAATTTTCCTGATTGCTGAAGAATTCTAAAAGCTCGGTTCTTGGAATAACAGAAAAACCGGTACGTTTGATTTCAAGGTAGGCTTTGCTGTCAAAATTTCCATAGCAGAAAATAGAATTCACACGTTTTTTATTAAGATCAATCATATTATTCCATATTCCCTGGTGATACATAAACGGGTGAAAGCTCATGGGAACATGAAAACAATCCTCTTCCTGATTATTTTTATTGAAATAGGAATTAAAATAATCCGGACTGAACATGGTATCTTCTAATACAATAGCATCAGAAGGAAAATCCTTATTCTGAATGCTTAAAAAATCTTTTTCACGAACGATCAAGCCAAGATATCTGTCCTTATTTCGAAGATTCCTGAATCTGGCAAAATCCATCGGATAATAAATCGTATATCCGGCAAGTTCATAAAACTTTAACAGCAGATAGAAAAAACGATGATAGATATTAGGATTCTGTACATGAACGACTACTGTTTTTTCATTCGCCACAGGTTGATAACGTTTCAGCTTTTGAAATGCCAAAACATCACTCACAAGACGTTTTACCTGTTGTATTTTTTTACGAATCATAGTGTTTATTTAAGGCGTGAAAACGGTATCTTGTTTTTAAAAATTCAGGGTTCAGCAAACTTGTCGTCACAAAAGAGAACCATTTTTTCAGTCCATTTTCATTGGCGATTTTAAAACTAAGGTAAGTCAGCTTTATTTTTTTTGAATATAATGGATCAAGAGGCAGGGATCGACTCCACTGATAAAGTGATTCATGCAAAAGAAGATTGTTCTTATAAAATTTGGACGAATACGTCTTGATTTTGGTGATCCTGTTGTTGTCGTGAACTCCTCTTACAGCAACTGCTTCGTCAATAATCCCTGATTTCAGATAGCAATGATAAGCCAGTTTAATGATAAAATCCGAATCCTGATGTACACGGAGATTTTCATTAAATCTTAAATTATTTTTGACTATTGAAGACTTTCTTGTTGTTAATGTATTCAAGTGAAAAAATGAACCGAAAGTTTTCGGTGTTAAACCCAGTAGTCCTTTGAAAACTTCTTCTCCTTCTGCAGGATAATTAACGGTGGTAAGCGTAGAGTTGTTGAATTTATGCAAATATTCCTCTTTCCCTTTTTCTGAAAGATATTCCACTCCGATGGCTCCGAAAATCCCTTCTATTTTGGGATCATTGAAAGCTGTCCTTTCGACATCAAAGCGGTTGGGAAGATAATAGTCATCCGAATCAAGAAATGCAATGAATTCATATTGAGCCTTTTCCAGTCCTAAATTTCGAGTAGCTCCTGCTCCGTGATTTCCTTTGTCAGGATGTTGATAAAGCTTAATTTTTGGATTTTCAGCGGCCAATCTGTAACAAATTTCCAAAGAGTTATCTGTGGATTTATCTTCAATTAAAACCACTTCTTTCACTTCCTCAAACTGTAAAGCGGAATTCACCGCTTTTTCCAGGAATTCGGAAGCATTGTAAACAGGTATAATAACAGACAGGGCTAAACTCATGCAGTAATTTCTAAAATGGTACTTTTTGTATAGCTTTCCAAAAACTCCTGTGGAATATCAAAGGATTCCTGACTTTCAGCCTCATTCACATGTCTTCCCGCAATGGCTATTTTATCGGTAGCTTTTTTCAGGAACCACATATATTCAATATCAATATGTCCGATATCAATTCCCCAGTATTTAATTTTAGCGAGATCATAAGCCAGAATGGTGGCTGTAGGTCCCAAAGCAATTAAAATCAGTTTATCTTTTCCATATTCTTTAGCTGCATGATAGATTTTATCATAATGAGCGAATGCATTTTTCTCCGGACATAAGATTCTTTGCAGTGAATGTACATTGTCAAACAAATCATTTCCCACTCCCAATCTGGAATATCTTCCTTCAATAATAAGCACCTCCTTGTTCTCCCAGATTTTCTTTAATGAGCGGACGATCTCCCGGTTTCTTTTTTCTGATTTATCTTCATAGCCGAGATAAAACCGTGTGATAAAAGAATTGCCATAGATTTTGTTTTTATCTAAAAAAGGGGATAATCTGATCCCATATTTATTAATAAACTTTTTCCACCAGTATTTGGTAGGAATATCAAAAGCGGCAACCGAATCAAGTTGTTCCGGTAAACAAACCATATGGTTTTCTAAATCGAATCGCAAAACCTGGCTGAGTTTTTCCCTTATCTCTTCACTGTTTTCCTGAAATTCAAGGTAATGTTCCGGGAAAATCAGCCTGAATTCGCCATCCCCGAATCTGCTTACGGATTTTTTGTGCGTAGTAATTTCTTCAATGGTCTTTTGAATGGATAATACTTTATATTGAGGGACTCCACGGCGCAGATTCCTTGTACTGAACAGCCATTGATAATAATAAAACCTTGAAGAGAGCGCTTTTTTCAATCCCATGGTTATAAGTATTTGCTGTTATTATCGGCCCAAAGAGCCAATTGTAATAGATTCCAATGTTTTTGACCTTTATCCAGGAAATTTTGAGTGGCTTTAAAATCTATAAAGCTAAAAACTTTGTGGTTGGGATTTTTGAGAAGGTCATCGGAAAAACTGATCAGGTTATCTTCTTCAAACCAGCCTTCTATTGCCACACCAAAACCTTGCTTGTTGCGGTTTCTGATGGTTTCTGTCCAATAAGAGCCCATTGCCTCACGAAGAATAATTTTATCATTTTCGTTGTTGATCTTTAATTGTTCCGGTAACTGAATGCAGAACTCCGCAAAATCAATATCCAGGAAAGGGGTACGGACTTCCAGTGAATTCGCCATGGCCATACGGTCTGATTTTACCATCATATTTCCCGGGACGAATTTTTCCAGATCCACTCTCATAATATCATTCAGAGAATCCGGATGGGGAGAAAAGCTGTAAGGTTGCTGATATTTTGCGGTGATTCCCAATTGTTTTTTATCTTCATCAGAAAAGAAATTTCTCACAGAGTTTTGATGAAAATCCAGGATGTCCGGATGTTCTATATTCTTTTGGGTAATAAAAGAGGTCTGTTTAATATTCTGATAAAGCTTTAAGCCGAACTTAGCCACAGCATTTTTATAACTGAAGTGCTTTCTTAACTGATTTTCGGTATTATAAAAGCTGTAACCACCGAATAATTCATCCCCAACATCGCCGGAAAGTACAACAGTAAGGCTTTTCCTGGCACTTTTGCAAATTTCAAAATGCGGGATACATGATCTGTCTGCAAACGGCTCATCCAAAAATGGAGAGACTTTGAGCAAAGAAGTAACGAGGTCTTCCTTTTTTTCATGGATCTCAATATGATGAGTCTTATATTTTTCTGCAATTTCTTTGGCGTATTTTAATTCACTGTCTTCATGATCATATCCGAAGCTGATAGTGGTTTGATGAGGTAAAAACTCATCCACCAAGGCAACAATAGAGGAGGAGTCCAATCCACCACTTAAAAAACTTCCTACTTCTACATCGGCAACAAGTTGTTTTTTTACTGCATTTTTAAGCAGATAGGTAAACTCTTCTTTAGCATCGGATAGACTGATGCTTCTGTCTCTGGCGGGAAGACTGTAATATCTCGAAACTTCTATTTTTCCTTCTTTCCAGATCAACTGATGAGCAGGAGGTAGCGTAAAGATATTGCTGTAAATGCTTTGATAAGTACTTACATAGCCATATTGCAGGTAATGGGAAAGCGCTTCCGGGCTTACTTTCGGTTGAATTAAACCTGAAGCTAAAATCGCTTTGATTTCTGATGCAAAAATGAATTCATTATTAGGCCCGATCGCATAATAAAACGGCTTTTCTCCAAACCGGTCCCGTGCACAAAACAATTGCTGTTTTTCTTCATCCCAAATGGCAAAAGCGAACATTCCAGGAAGCTCATGAATGAGTTTTTCCTGCTTTCTCTGATACATGGCAAGGATGACTTCCGTATCAGAAGTTCCGCGATAAGAATATTCAGGGTACTGGCTTTTGAGGGTTTGATAACCGTAGATCTCACCATTTAATACAATACATTCGTTCTTATTATGGGAAAACATGGGCTGAATCCCATTTTCAGAAAGGTCTATAATAGAAAGCCTACGATGGCCTAAAATGGCATTTTCATAAAATTCATGGTGTGAAGAATCCGGACCGCGATGCGCAATGGCATCGGTCATTTTCCTGATCTCATCCTGATAGTTTTCTGCATTATTGGCAATAATACCAGCTATTCCGCACATACTCCTGAAATTTTAATTATGAATACCAGGTTTTTCACAGAAAAAAAGATCTTCTTCGGGGTTGACTCCGAATTTTTTGTATTTCTCTGAAATATTTATTCTGTGTACTTTAAAACCTACACTTTCTAATCGGGTAACATAATCTTGCCCATAAATTCTCACATGATCAAATTGTCCGAAAAGCTCTTCTCGCTTTTTACGGTCAGAAATCGTGAAATCTTCATGGGTAATTTGATTATTGGCGGAAATCGGAACCTGAAGGATCGCTTTTCCGTTCGGTTTCAGCACTCTGAATATTTCTCCCATTGCTTTAGTATCTTCGGGAATATGCTCCAATACATGATTACAAATGACCAAATCGAAGTGATTATCTTCATAAGGAATATCTAAAACATTCATATTCTGAACGTAGTCAGGATAATCATATCCTACAGTAAATAGATCTCCACAGATATATTCTTTGAAGTTTTGCTTTAAAAGTATGCTGGATAATTTCGGTTCAGGAGCAATATGTAATATACTGCTTTCTTTGGGAAACTTTAATTCTTCTATAATAAAAGCATATAAAAGTCTTTCCCGGTCTCTTGAGTGGCACTGATAGCATCCTGCAGCTCTTCTTCCACCGCCAATAACATGTTTTTCTCTTAATACGGGGAGATCATGGCCCACAATTTCAAGGTCTTTGGAATCATAGCCGCAGAAAGGGCAATGATACGTTGTGCCTGAATGGGAATAAAGTTTGATTTTGTTTTTGAGCCTGTTTACAATAGACATCCTGTTTGTGTTTTAAAGTTATTTGTTATAAAAATACGGGAATAAATTTATACTTTCAAAAAGGTGGGGCCTGTTTGCCTTACCTGATGTTGAATTTCGAGCAGTTTTTTCTCTTCTCCGGAGATTTTTTTGTATTTCTTTGACAGCTTTTGGGAGACGTCGAAATTTCCTATCAGAACATTTTTGAAAATACTTTGTTTAAGCGCTTTTTTCTCCCGCTGAAAAGCATTCTGAAGATTGGGATTTAAAATGTTGGTTTCCACACTTAAATCTTCATATTTGTTGTAATCCACCTTGCTTAAAGATTGTTTGCCATCATGGATCACTTTACTGCCGGGAACAAGAAAGATTTTCTTTTGATGAAAATGAACACGATTGGCATATTCCACATCTTCTCCATAGTGGAAAAAATAAGGATTAAATCCACCTACGGTTTCTATGGTATGTCTTGGAATGAACCAATGAGCTGCGTTGATGAATTTTACTTCATAGAAAGGCTTGAGATTCTGAAAATATAGATCTGAGATCAACCTGGTTTTTTCAAAATTAATGGCTATATATTTATCCAGGAAAATATCCAGCTGCTTTTCTGTTCCGTTGATGTGCATTGGGCTTAGAATTCCGATTTCTTTTTTAGCAGGATAATCGTCATATATCGCCAATAGTTTTTCTATACTATCCGGGTAAAGCCAGGCATCCTGGTTCATCAGGTAGAAAAATTCAGAGCCTTCTTTGTAGGCTTTTTCTATTCCAATATTGTTGGCTTTTCCAAAACCTAAATTATCTTCAGACTGGATAAACTCCACTTCCGGGAAATGGGTTTTTATATATTCCTGAGTGCCGTCCGTAGAACCATTATCAATCACAATACATCGTACCGGAACGGAAGACTGTCTTAAGCTGTTAAAACATCTTTCCGCCCATTTCATGGCGTTGTAAGTGACAATGATACAAGAAACTTTCGGCATTGGTGTCTGTTTTAAATATATTTTTGAGCTAAGTTTTTGAGATAATTTTCCGGACTAATTCCTGAAAAGAATTCGTCAATGCTATCATCAAAAGTTACCTTATAGAAATCGCCTTCATTGATCTCGTCATAACGAGCCGGCTTGTTAATTTTTTCCTGAATGGCTCCCACAATCTCTTTCAAATCATAATAATACGGGTATGCCAGATTTATGGTTTCCTTGTTCAAATGTGTACAATTGGAAACTATGAATCTGGAAATGTCATCAATGTCTAATAAGAGCCTTCTTGCCTTTTGATGGATCACAAACTTATTGTCATTCATGATCTGGGTTTTAAGAAAATTAAAGAGGGTATTTGGATTTCCTCCGTTCCCTACAATATTTCCAATTCTTAAGATTAAATAGTCCGCAACATGATCTTTGATGTAATTTTCAATTTCCAATTTATGAAGAACATAATGACTGTCTTGCTTTGACTGGTCATTAATACTAAGAGTTGAAAAATAAATAAGCTTTCCAGTATTATTTTCAAGGGTATTTTTCAAAAGAGTAAATTCTCTTTCAAATTCAGAGCTTCTGGTCTCTAATGAATTAGAAACTCCTGAAGCGAAGAACAACATGTTGCCTGAATTAATATTGTTTAATGCTTTGGCAATAAGTCCTGAACCTATGATCATATTTGTGTTTATTACTTTTAAAATCCTTTAAGAATGGTTTAAATTTTTGGGTTTATTCTTTTATTAATTCTTTTAGAATACCTTATATAATTAAAATATTTTTTGATAATCAATAATTGATCCTTAAAATTAAGTTTTTTAGGATAAAATCTTAATGTATCAAGAATGTTTTTTATGTTGACAGGGTAATATTTATAATAGTTGTACAGAAATCCTAAAAAAACTTTTGTTTCAGTTTCAGAGTCAATTTCTTTTTGAAAATCTGAGCCTATGTTTTGCTTGACCAATATGTTATTATCCATCCACTCTTTATTGAGATTTCCTGCTGAAAAATGTTCAATAAGAATATCATCAACTACATAATTTTGAAGTTTTTTTGAAACTCTTAAGCTAAAATCAAGGTCATATCCGTGAAAACCTTTTAACAGTTTTTCATTGAATTTAAAATTTAAATAATTTTCCTTATTTATTGCTATAAAAACACCATCTACTGCAAAGACCTTATTCCTGTTTTGGTGGGTAGTATGAATATGAAAAGAATCTGTATTTTCTTTACTGCCTTGTAAAATGTTTGCAAAGTTGTATTTCTCGGAAACCGTCCAGCTTGAGGGTGCAGAAGGAACATACGAGGATCCTGCTACCCCAATGATACCGGTTTTACTCTCATTAAGATGACTGATTAATTTCTCTCCCCAATTCTGAGTTTGAAATAAAATATCTTCATGTATGAACAAGAGTAGATCATATTGAGCCCTATTCGCTCCTTTGTTATAGGCTTCACAAATACCCATTAATCCGGGATTGTCAATTTTAATAATTTCATATGTTGCGCCAATAGTCTCTGCAATATTTTTTTGTAGAGCAGAAAAGTAATGTGGTAAATAAGATGAAATTATTATTGAAATCATACACTGTTTAAATCAAGGAATTAATTATATGGAAGATTTCAGCAGTTAATTTTGTGTCAGAATATTCTTCTTCCAATCTTTTGTGGATATTTTTTCCATAGCTTTCTCTTAATTTAGAATCATTTAATAGTTTAATGATTTCTGAGGCCATTGTATCTAAATCTAAATAAGGAATGAGAATACCATGATTATCTCCCAAAAATTCCACAGCGCCTCCGCTTTTTTCAAAAGCCACAATTGGTTTCTTGAGTTTTGCTGCTGTTAACATTACCAAAGGAAAAGGATCTTCTCTCGACATCAAAAGAAATATATCAAAAAGATTAATATAATCGTTAGGGAATTTATTATGATCAACAAAGATTAGGGTATCATCTATACCCAGTTTTTCAGCATCTATTTTGGCACATCTCACAGCAGGATTTTTGGATGTTCCTCCTAAGTTGATAAATTTGAAGTTGATATCAGTTTTTTGTTTGATTTTCTTAACAAGCAAAGGAATCATATCTGTTCCTTTTCGCAGTTCTTGCGAACTTGCAATTCCAACGATTAAATCATCATTTTTTATTCCCAGTTCCTTTCTAAGGCTCTCTTTATCTTTTTGAATGGTAAGAACGGAATCAACAAAAGAATGTACAACATTTATTTTTTTCGGATCTGCTCCATATTTTGTTACAAGATTATCTCCAACTGCCTTTGAGCCTGCAATAATCTTTGTAATATTTGAAATGTTTTCTAAAACAAATTCTTTGGGGTAAGTACTTTCTATTCCGAACGAAAGTTCATGAATGGCTACAATTGTCGGAATATTTTTTTTGTAAAAAGGAATGGTCCACTCCAAGGACTCCATGGTATTCCCATAAACGAGATTGTATTTATTTAAAATCAGACTTGAGGTAATTTTATCGATCTTATCCTGATGGTTTTCTTTTTTTCTGAAAATGATAGATTGGATTCTCTTCAAGTTTCTCTTCACAAAGGAGAATGATTGAAGATGATAATGAGCAACAATAATATTATTTGAAATTTGAGCAAAATCTTCATATAATTCTCCTCCTCTAATCAACAATACATCAATTGTATAGGTTTCTTTTTCTTGTTTTAATCTTTTCAATAAATTTAAAACAAGAATGGGAGCACCTGATAGAGATGCTTCATGTGAAATGAATAATATTTTTTTTGGCATATTCATTTTAGAGGGATTCATAAATTAAATTTTGATTGTGTTTTACAATAGTATTCGGAGGGACAGATTTATGAATAATACAACCTGCTCCTATTACGGAGTTATCCCCAATCGTTACTCCTTTTAAAATCACTACATTACTTCCTATCCAACAATTTTCCCCAATTTTTATAATATCTTTTGTATATTTTTCTTTTTCTACATGAATTACAGAACTTTTTTCAATAAGATGGTTGTGATCATAAAGCTTTACTCCTTCCCCGAATATAGTGTCATCTCCAATTTCAATTCTTTCCAGACAGTTTACAGAACAGCAGTTATTAAAAAAAACACCTTTTCCAATAATGAGTTCTGCATCTGGATAAACTAAAATATTACAATGTTCTCTCAAAAGGACATGTTCATCGATTCTGATATTTCCAATTTTTTTGTTATCTCCTTTGAAGACCTGAGTATTCTGAGGAACAAAAGTAGGATGAATATTAATGTTAGGATTTGATAAAAATTCCTGCCACTTTTTCAATTGCTTTTTACTTTCATTTCTGTCGACCAAAGAAATTATTTTTTCTGAAATATATTTTTTTAATTTATTTAGCATTAGAAAAATTTATATTTAAGGTGATACAATTTAATTGGCAAGCCATATTTCAAACAACAATTTAACCAAGGTTCTCTTCCTTTATATTGGGAATATTTTTTAGATACCTTTTTTATTTCTTCTTTCTCCGTTGAGGTGAGATAAATCTTTCTTATATCGTTGTTTATTTTTGATTTATTCTCTAGAGATGTATCATATTTTAATCTTAACAAGATTTCTTCTACAAAAACTATTCTTTCTTTTATTTTTGAAATATTTCCCTCATGTTTCCTATGATATGCAAGATTTTTCGGAATAAAATCGATAAAATAATTTTCATTGATTCTCAACCATCTGTCATAATCTTCGATAAGAATATTTTTATCATAAGGCCCTGTTTCCAATAATACACTTCTCTTTACTAAAGTACTCAGGGCGGGAATATAATTCATTTTTTTCAATATAGTTCTGAAGTGATTTTCATTTTCGTAAAAGTCAAAATTTTGATGATAATTAATTAGCTTCTTTTCTTCGGTTAATATAAAAGAACTGGAGAAAACCATTCCAAAATTATCATTTTTAGACTCAAGAGAATGTACGCATTTGCTTAGAAAATCGGGGTGAAAATAATCATCAGCTGCTATGATGCTTAGATATTTTCCTTCAGTCAAAGTGATACATTCATTCAATGTTGTGGCAAAGCCTTTATTTTCAGAATGGAAATTAGTTTTAGCTAAAATATTGTTTTCTTTTAGCCATTTTTTAGCCACCTCCATAGAATTATCTGTGGAAGCATCATCAGCAATAATAAGTTCCCAATTTTTATAAGTCTGATTTTTTATACTGTCTAAACACTCAGTAATAAATTCTGAGTGGTTATACGAAACAACAATAAAACTTACAAGTGGGCTTTCCATTAAAAATTGTTTATGAGTTGTATAATTTTAGCAATTTCTTCTTCACTCATTACAGGAGACATTGGCAGGCTTAGAACTTCATTGTGAATTTTTTCACTAATAGGAAAGGATAAGCTATTCCAATCTTTATAGGCTTGTTGTTGATGAGGTGGAATAGGATAGTGAATAAGTGTTTGAACACCATTTTCACTAAGATATGATTGAAGTGAATCTCTATTTTCCGTTCGAATGACAAAAAGATGCCATACATGTTCTTTTTCGTTTTCCGGGTTTTCCGGCAAAATTATTTTAGTATTTGAAATATTACTGATAAAATGTTTGGCAATAGTTCTTCTGATATCATTTTCATGATTGATATACTTTAATTTAATGTCTAAAACACCTGCCTGGATCTCATCTAATCTTGAGTTTAATCCTTTGTAAATATTGACATACTTTTGATTAGACCCATAATTTGCTAGCGCTCTGATTGTTTTTGCTAAATTTTCATCATTTGTTGTTATCGCTCCTGCATCCCCCAAAGCTCCTAAATTTTTGCCAGGATAAAAGCTGAAGCCTGATGCATCACCTAAACTTCCTGTTTTTTTGCTGTTCCATTCAGCTCCAATTGCCTGAGCATTGTCTTCAATGATCTTCAAGTCATGCTTCTTGGCTAATTGTTCTAATTCGGCCGAAAAAACTACCCTTCCATAAAGATGGACAATTAAAATTCCTTTTGTTTTAGAAGTGATTTTTTCTTCAATTTTAAAAACATCAATATTATAGTTGTTAATGTCTGGTTCCACTAAAACCGGAATTAGACCATTATCTGAAATAGCAAGAATAGATGCAATGTATGTGTTGGAGGGAACTATTATTTCGTCACCTGGATTCATTAATCCCATTTCGATATAAGCCCGAAGGATCAAACGCAGAGCATCTAGACCATTGGCAACTCCTATAGAATATTCGGTACCAATATATTGAGCAAGATTTTTCTCGAACATTGCGAGTTCGCTCCCCATTAGATACCATCCGGACCTGAATACTTGTATTAACTTAGCTTCGATCTCATCCTGATATTGTAGGTTGATTTTTTGTAAGTCAAGGAACTTAATCATGAGAATAAATTTTTTATTTTTTTATTAAACGGTTTTTCTATAGTCTCAAAAGCAAAGATACTAGTAATGAGTGTGATAATGAACATTACAGTAGCTAATGTCATTCCTTCTAAATGGATCCCTTTAAAACCATTGTATTTAAGAGTATATGTTATTACTAAATAATGAATCAGATAAAATCCGAAACTTATTTCGCCTAAATATACAAGCCATTTCCCTGAAAGAAATTTCGATATAAACGTTTCTTTTTTCTCTAAAAAAAGAGAATTGCCAGCCATTAAAATGATCAGACACATTGGTAGCCAATAATAAATAGAATATCTGTAGCTGATTGGAAAATAATTCTTGAATGTAAAGAATAAAACCAAAATTCCCAGTGCCCCGATTTCTAAAAAAGTATATGCGCTTCGATTGAAATTTAAGCTTATTTTTTTTAGATAAAGGGAAACATCAAATAATAAAATTCCCAAAATAAAGTCGAAAATTCGGGTAAATGGCGATATGTATAGCCAATAATGAGTTTTCTGTTCCGGTAATAGATTATTCAATATAATCACCAAAGAAACAAAAGATATTGCCAGTAGAATCTTAAAAATCATTTTGAACCTATAGCTAATTGAAATCAAAATGGGGAAAAGTGCGTAAAAGAATATCTCATCCGAAATACTCCAGGAAGGGGCATTATATGAGAAAAAATATTTTTGATCTGGAAAATAACTCTGAACTAATAAAATATTATATAATAAAATTTCAAAAGTACTGTATAATCCGGGTATAGCAGCTAATATTGTGAGAAAATATAATGGATAAATCCTTGCGAATCTTGCAAGATAAAACTTCTTTAAAGTGATGCTTTTGTTTTTAAATTTTTCTCTATAATTTAAAGAAAGTATGAAGCCGCTTAATATGAAAAAGAAACTAACTCCTAAAAAACCTTCTGAGAAAATATTATTGAATATCTCCTCATATCTTTTATCTGTTTTTAAATAAGCCAAATGGCTTAAAAAAACACAAAAAGCGAAAAAGAATCTCAAAGAAGTTAAAGGTTTTATCATTTTTTCAAAACCAATTTATCGTTAACGAAATGATAAGAATTTCCTTCTTTATCTTTCAACATGAGATTTAAAATTATACCTTCTTTTGTAATGTAACCGCTGTGTTTAGCAGGATTTCCAAACCAAACAGTATTGGCCGGAATATCTTTTGTTATAACACTTCCGGCTCCGATTAGTGCGTCCTCTCCAATTATATTTCCCGCAATAATGGTAGAGTTTGCACCAATCGAGGCCCCTTTTTTCACCAACGTTTTGCTAAATTCTGTAGGATATTTTTTTGAGCGGGGGATCAAATCATTGGTAAATGTTACATTTGGTCCAACAAATACATTGTCTTCTAATGTAACACCATCCCAAATTTGGACACCAGGCTTTACTGTTACGTTATTGCCTATCACGACATCATTTTCAATAAAAACATTACAGTTGATATTACAATTTCTCCCAATTTTTGCATTTTTTAAAATCACACAAAATTGCCAGATCATGGTATCTTCACCAATGTTTTCAGTTTGAACGTCAGCTAAGTCGTGAATTTTATATTTCATTTTGAATTTTTAAATAAGTTTCATAATTTCTTATATAATCTTCCTCATTGTAATTATGCGATGCTAATACTAAGCATATTGCCCCTGAAGAAAAATTAGCTTCTGAAGCCCAAATTCCTGGAGGAATGTGCAGCCCGATGTCCGGACGATTAAGAAAAACTTGTCGTTTGAACTTTCCATCATCCAAAGAAATCTCAAAACTTCCACTAGCTGCAATCAAAAATTGATGACATTCTCTATGCGAATGGGCGCCTCTGCTTTCTCCACCTGCAATATCATAGAGGTAAAATACCCTTTTTACATTAAAAGGAAAATTAGAATTATTTTCAATGACAGTAAGATTACCCTCATCAAAACTGATTTTTCCTAAATCTATTACACTACAATCAAATACAGATAATTTATTTTTCATTGATCAGCTTTTTAAATTCTTCAAAATCTCTAATATAATCTTTCTCGTCGTAAGACTGATTAGAAACAATTAATGCCAATGAATTGGTAGAAAAGTTTTCTAATTTCCTCCAATACATTTTAGGAATATATAATCCGTAATATGATCTGTTAAGTGAAAATGTTTTTTCTTCTTTTCCGTCATGTATCGTTACATCAAAGCTTCCTGAGAGAGCAATGATAAATTCCTGTTGTTCTCTAAAAGCATGACTGCCTCTGGTTTCACCCCCGGGAACATCATAAATCCAATATGTTCTTTTAATTTCAAAAGGTAAATTGGAAGGGTGCTGAAAAAAGGAAAGATTGCCTCTTTTATCATATATTTTAGGAAGCTCTATTATTTTAGGTATCATGGCGTTTGTACGTTATAGTCAAAATTAGGTCTTGTAACTCCTGGGTAAACATGCAGTTTACTTCCGACTTTTACATTTTCAACTTCAAATCCAACAAAATTATCTATAGCAAATAGGACCTCTGTTTGGTTTTTCCCAAAAATTAATTTAAAATAATAATTTCCAGCATTTAAAAACCCTGGTGGGATATCAAATTCAACAGTATAAATTCCAACTTTGGAATCCTGATTTTCCGTAATAAGTTTTCCAACATGGAAAATGATAAGTTCCTCATAGTTCCTAAGCTCAAAGGTCGTGTCTAAATTGATATTTGTGAGATTATTCTGGAAAACCAGTTTTATTCTTATTCCAGACTCAATATCAATGATACCTCCCTTTATTGGAGAAACCGTGAATTCTTTGATTCTGATGTTTTCATTTCCTAAAGAGTTCTCTGGATTTCCATTGTCAATATAGTGAGTTGCTGCTGTATTGCTCTTCTGGTATTCGATAATAGTATTCATTATACTTCCTTCATAGGCAAGTGAACCCTGATGTAAAAGAATGCCTTTATTGCAAAGTTCTTTTACAGCGGTCATATTATGACTCACAAAGAGAATAGTCCTTCCTTCCCCTCTTGTCACATCTCCCATTTTTCCCAGGCATTTCTTTTGGAATTCCGCATCTCCCACGGCTAAAACTTCATCTACGATCAGGATTTCAGATTCTAAATGAGCTGCAACAGCGAAAGCAAGACGTACATACATTCCTGATGAGTATCGTTTTACAGGGGTGTCAATATATCTTTCAACTCCTGAAAAATCAACGATTTCATCAAATTTCCTCTTGATTTCTTTTCGTGTCATTCCGAGGATAGCTCCATTAAGGAATACATTTTCACGCCCTGTCATTTCAGGGTGAAAGCCTGTTCCTACTTCCAATAAAGAAGCAATTCGTCCTTGCGTATATATTTTTCCGGTAGTAGGTTTGGTCACCTTACTCAGTAGTTTCAATAGCGTAGATTTTCCAGCTCCGTTTCTTCCAATAATCCCTACGGCATCTCCTTGTTGTATTTCAAAATTGATGTCACGAAGAGACCATACATATTCGGAATCTCCTTTGGTTGTCCTGTCATTGGCTTCACCAATTTTCAGATAAGGATCTTCTTTTCCTCTTACTTTATGCCAAAACCTGTTTAGGTCATGAGAAAGTGTTCCTGTTCCCACTTCTCCTAAACGGTATTGCTTTGATATATTTTCTGCTTTTAAAGCCAGCATGTTTTCTAATTTTTGAATTAATGACTTATACCGTGTCCATGAAAGTTTTTTCAACCTTGTTGAAAATAACAATTCCTATCGCCAGAAGGATTAAAATAATAATTGAACTGATTCCCAGCATTAATGGGGAAAACTCTCCAACACCCATCCATGCGTACTTGAAACACTCGAAAATACCGGTCAAAGGGTTGTACATAGCAATCTTTTTGAAAGGACCCGGAAGTGAAGATACCGGATAAATAACCGGAGTAGCGTACATATATAAACTTACTCCAAAGCCTAATAACATGTTAAGGTCTTTATATTTTGTCGTAAGTGCTGAAAAAATCATTCCTACCCCCAATGCGAACAATGCCATCAGAATAATAAGGAACGGTGTTGCCAGGATCCACCAGTTAGGATGAACTTCTCCTTTAGCAAGATAAAAGGCCCATCCGATAATAAATAATAATAATTGGACCGCAAAACGCATAAGATTGGAAATGACAACGGAAATTGGGGTAACAAGTCTTGGGAAATATACTTTTCCGAAGATATTGGCATTTCCGGCAAAAGTATAAGATGTCCCCGTTAAGGAGCTAGCGAAGTAATTCCAAAGCGTTACTCCGGCCAGGTAAAATAAGAGTTTAGGAGCCCCGTCCGTAGGCAGATTAGCAATCTTTCCAAAAACAACCAGGTAAACAATAGTTGTTAAAATGGGATTGATAAAAAACCAGATCGGTCCCAGAACAGTTTGCTTGAAACTTGAAACAAAATCTCTTTTCACAAACATATAAATAAGGTCTTTATATCTCCAGACCTCATTCAATCGTAAGTCAAATAAAGAGTGACTTGCCTCAATAGTTTCTGTCCACTTTTGTTGTGGTTCATTCATCAGTGTTATGTTTTATGCAAATTTATAATAATTAATTCGATCATTGCTTCTCAATTTATGAATTATTCATCGATATAAATCGAAAGTAACAACTAATATATTGATATTTGTTATTATGAACAAAAAAACTATTGACCATAAAGCCAATAGTTTATCAATATTTTAAATAAGTAAGCTTATTTCTTTACGAGTTGCTTCAGATATTCCCCGTATCCGCTTTTGCCATATTTGGTTGCTGTTTCAAGAAGTTTTTCTTCATTAATGAATTTATTTCTGAAAGCGATCTCTTCAATACAGCCGATTTTGAAGCCTTGCCTTTTTTCAATCACACTTACAAATTCGGAAGCATCGTGAAGCGAATCGAACGTTCCGGTATCCAGCCAAGCAGTTCCTCTGTCTAAAACACCCACTTCAAGTTTTCCTTTTTGAAGATAAACATTATTCACATCGGTAATTTCTAACTCACCTCTTGCGGAAGGCTGAATGTTTTTGGCAATTTCCACTATCTCGTTATCGTAAAAGTAAAGTCCCGGAACAGCGTAATTCGATTTAGGCTGTAAAGGTTTTTCCTCAATGGAAACGGCCTTAAAGTTATCATCAAATTCTACAACGCCATATCTTTCCGGATCGGCCACGTGATAAGCGAATACCACACCACCATCGGGATTGGTTTTATTTTTCAATAATGTTCCCATTTCAGAACCGTAGAAAATATTGTCGCCCAATACTAAAGCAGCCGGATCGTTGCCAATGAATTGCTCTCCCAATATAAAAGCCTGTGCTAATCCGTCCGGACTAGGCTGTACCACATATTCGATATTACAACCGATCTGTGAGCCATCTCCCAAAAGTTTGATGAAGCCTGCCTGATCATGAGGAGTGGTGATGATTAAAATATCCTTGATTCCTGCCAAAAGCAAAGTGGAAAGAGGGTAATAAATCATGGGCTTATCATAAACCGGCATTAATTGCTTGCTTACAGCAATGGTAAGCGGATAAAGCCTTGTTCCTGAGCCTCCAGCTAATATGATTCCTTTCATCTTGTTGTGTTACTAATTATATTGCTTTTCGTAGTATTTCTGATAATCACCGCTTGTTACATGCTCAAGCCATTCCTTATTTTCAAGATACCAGTCAATGGTTTTGGAAAGGCCTTCTTCAAAAGTTACAGACGGTTTCCATCCTAAATCTTCATTTAATTTAGAAGCATCGATAGCGTAACGCTTATCGTGTCCTGGTCTGTCTTTCACAAAAGTAATCAGCTTTTCGGAATACCCTTCAGGTTTTCCTAATTTAGCATCCATCTGCTTAATAAGTTCCTTAACAAGATCAATATTCTGCCATTCATTAAACCCGCCAATATTATAGGTTTCTCCTGTTTTGGCTTTATTGAAGATTTGGTGGATCGCTCTGGCATGATCAATCACGAATAACCAGTCTCTTGTGTATTTCCCATCACCATAAATTGGCAGGGGTCTTTCGTTAATGATATTCGAAATACAAAGAGGAATCAGCTTTTCAGGGAAATGATTCGGACCATAGTTATTGGAACAATTAGATACAATAAATGGCATTCCGTATGTATTTCCATAAGCTCTTACCAGATGATCAGACGCTGCTTTGGAGGCTGAATATGGAGACTGTGGATCATAAGGAGTAGTTTCAAGGAAGAAGCCTGTTTCTCCTAAACTTCCATATACTTCATCCGTAGAAACGTGATAAAATAAATTGGTTCTTTTTTCATCCGGGAATCTACCGTGAGTGTGATCCGGGTTTAATATCCAAAATTCTTTACAAAGATTAAGAAGATTAGCAGTTCCGTTTACATTCGTATTAATGAATGCCATCGGGTCAGTGATACTTCTGTCTACATGGCTTTCAGCGGCCAAGTGCACAACGGCATCCGGATTATATTTTTCAAATATTTTTCTTAATTCCTCAGGTTTTGTAATATCTGCTTTTTCGAAAACATAATTAGGTTCATTTTCAATGTCCTTTAAGTTTTCCAGATTTCCTGCATACGTAAGAGCGTCAAGATTAATAATAGTTGTTTCCGGATTGTTCTTTACAAACTCTCTTACAACATGAGAGCCAATAAAACCTGCTCCGCCAGTAATAATTATATTTTTCATCTATTATTTGCTTAAAATGGTTTTTCTACCAATACTTTTATAATAAAATCCATTTTGTTCAGGAACTTCCAATGGATACATATTCCTTCCGTCAAAAATAACTTTATTTTTCATTTTTTCGGCCATAAGCTTGAAATTCGGATTTTTAAACTCTGGCCATTCTGTTGCGATAAATAGTGCATCAGCATTCTCTAAAGCTTCATACATACTTTTTGCATATTGAATTTTATCTCCAAGAACTTTTTGAACGTTCTTTTCGGCAACCGCATCATACGCAACAATTTTCGCGCCTTTTTTTAAAAGCAGATTAATATTGTCCAAAGAAGAAGCTTCACGGATGTCATCTGTATTGGCTTTAAAAGCTAATCCCCATAAAGCAATGGTTTTTCCTTCCAGGTTGCCCCCGAAATAATTCTCAATGTCGGAAACCAGGATCACCTTCTGTGCAGTATTTACATTTTCTGTAGCTTCTAAAATCTGGAAATTGAAATCCTCCTGCTTTCCAGATTTAATTAAAGCTTTTACATCTTTAGGAAAACAGCTTCCTCCATACCCGATTCCCGGAAATAAGAATCTGTGCCCAATTCTGTCATCGCTTCCCATCCCTAATCTCACTTTATCAACATCTGCACCTACTTTTTCACAATAGTTGGCAATTTCATTCATGAAAGTGATTTTCACAGCTAGAAATGAATTCGCAGCATATTTGGTGAGTTCTGAGGATTTTTCATCCATAAAAATAATTGGAATGCCGGTGTTGGTAAATGGCTGGTAAATTTTAGCCATAATTTCTTTTGCTTTCTCAGAGCTTGATCCTACCACCACTCTTGCCGGGTTCATGGAATCTTCTACTGCAAAACCCTCCCTTAAAAACTCAGGATTCGAAACCACATCAAAAGGAATGTCGGTTTTAGAAGATATTACTTCGCTTACTTTATCGGCAGTACCTACGGGAACTGTACTTTTATTAACGATAACCTTATATTCGGTCATCATTTCTCCGATATTATTAGCAACCTGTAAAACGTAAGAAAGGTCTGCAGACCCGTCTTCTCCCGGAGGAGTAGGAAGAGCCAGGTAAACGACCTCGCTTTTGTCTAAAGCTTCTTTTAAGTTGGTGGTGAAAAATAACCTTTCAGCCTGAATGTTTCTCAAGAACATTTCCTCAAGGTTCGGCTCATAAATGGGAACAATGCCGTTTTTCATCCCTTCTACTTTTTTTTCATCAATATCAACACAGTATACTGAATTGCCAAGTTCTGCAAGCGTGGTTCCTGTAACCAATCCTACGTAACCTGTTCCTACAATCGTTATATTCAAAATGTATGTTTTTAAAAATTCATGACAAAAATAGTAAAAATACCATCATTGTGTTTTAATTTTAAGGATAAATGCAAACCTGCTTATTTACTTGATACTAAGATGATTTTGCTTTTTTAGAAAAAATGTGTATATTTGCATTGGATTTACGGAAAAAAATGAGAAGGCTTCGGAAGAAAGCCTTTTTTCGTACAGGTAAACCAAGATAATTATATGGAGTTTAGAAAAAGAATTGAAGAACTGTTACATGAGTTCCTTGAAACCAGAAAAGACTTATTTCTTATCGATTTAAAGTTTTCTGCCGGGGATGATATTACAGTAATTTTAGATGGTGACAATGGAGTTTCTTTGCAGGACTGTCTGGATGCAAGCCGTGCAATAGAGTTCAATATGGATCGTGAAGAGCATGATTTCAGCCTGCAGGTAATGTCGGCCGGATTAAGTGAGCCTTTATCAACTCCGCGACAATTCAATAAAAACATCGGACGAGAAATTGAAGTTCTGTTGAATGACTCTTCCAAGATCGAAGGAGAATTGTCTAAAGTGGATGAAGAAAAAATCACTCTTGTTTTACGATACAGAAAACCAAAAGACATAGGGAAGGGTAAAGTGGATGTGGAAGAAGAAAAGGAAATACCTTATACTGAGATAAAAAAAGCATTAGTAGTAATTAAATTTTAAAAAAAGAAAAAAGATAAATGGATAATATAGCGTTGATTGAATCCTTTGGTGATTTTAAAGACGAAAAGGGGATCAGTAAGATTGATCTTATGGCAATTATTGAAGATTCACTGAAAACTCTTTTGAGAAAAAGATTCGATTCAGATGATCATTTTGATGTGATTGTGAACCCTGATAAAGGAGATTTTCAGATATTCCTGAATAAGACGATTGTAGAGGATGAAATGTCTGAAGATGATGACTTGGAAATTGAAATTTCTGAGGCTAAGAAAATAGATCCTACTTTTGAAGTGGGGGAAGAATATACCATGGAAATCCCTGTTGCTCAATTGGGAAGAAGAAATATCCTTACTTTGAAGCAGATTTTAGCTACAAAATTACAGGAGCATAACAATGCCATGTTGTACGAGCAGTTCAGAGACAGAATTGGGGAAATTGTAGTAGGGGAGATCCACCACATCCGTCACAAGCACGTTATTTTGCTGGATGACGAAGGAAATGAATTTATCCTGCCAAAAGAAAATCAGATTCCATCCGATTTCTTTAAAAAAGGTGAAAATATCAGAGCTATTGTAGAAACAGTAGACTTTAAAGGTTCTAAACCACAAATTATTATTTCAAGAACTGCACCTAAATTCCTGGAAAAATTATTAGAGCTGGAAATTCCTGAGATCCAGGACGGAACCATCATCCTGAAAAAAGTGGTGAGAATTCCTGGAGAAAAGGCGAAGATTGCAGTAGATGCTTATGACGACAGAATTGATCCGGTAGGAGCTTGTGTGGGAGTGAAAGGATCAAGAATCCATGGCGTTGTAAGAGAGTTGAGAAATGAAAACATCGATGTGATTCAGTGGTCTAAAAACCCTGAGATTTTGGTGAAGAGAGCGTTAGGAAATGTTACCATCAATAAAATTGACATCAACGAAGGAGATACCTATGCATTAGTATATACTCCGGTTGAAGAGATTTCCAAAGTGATTGGAAAACAAGGTCAAAATATCAGACTGGCTTCTTGGTTGACAGGATATGAAATTGATGTATATAGAGAGTCCAGCGAGGATGATGACGTTGAATTGAAAGAATTTAATGACGACATTGAAGAATGGATTTTGGAGGAATTCAAGAAAGTAGGTCTTACTACTGCAAAATCTGTCTTGGATAAAGATACCGAGAGTCTTTTAAATATGGTTGACCTTGAAGAGGAGACAATTGAAGAGGTAAAACGTATATTAAGAGAAGAATTTGAGGATTAAAATTTTAAATAATTTTAATAAACAGTAAAAAAGAAATACTTTAATTTTAAAAATTAAAAAATAGTAAATAATATAAATGCCAAAAATTAGATTAAATAAAGCGGTCAAGGAATTCAACATTTCGATGTCCAGATTAGTAGAGTTTTTACAATCCAAGGGCTTTGAGGTTGAAAGCAATCCTAACGCTCAATTGGAAGAAGCGGCATATTCTGCATTGGAGGCTGAGTTTGCCAAGGATGGTGAACAACGTAAGGCTTCCCATGAAGTGGTGATCACCAAAGTTCCGGAAGAAAAACTGGAAATTGAAGAAAAGAAAACCCCTGAAGTCATAAGAGCTAAAGCTAATTTAAAACCTGAAACCAAAATTTTAGGTAAAATAGATTTAGAAAATAAAAAACCTGAAGCTGAAGAAGCTCCGGCTCCTGCACCTGTTGCAGAAGAGAAAAAAGAGGAACCAAAACCGGCTCCTGCTCCTGAAGTTACTCCGGCAACACCTGAGAAACAGGAGTTTAAGGTTTTAGATAAAATTGATTTATCCCAAATAGAAAGCAGAAACAGACCTGCTAAGAAAGAAAAGCCTGTAGTGGAAGAAAAGAAAGTGGAACAAAAACCGGTTGAAGAGCCTGTGAAAGAAACTCCTAAGCCTGTTGCTGCTGAGCCAAAACCAGTTGAAACAAAACCTGAGACTCAGGCAGCTGAGGAACCACAGGAACCTCAAAAAATTGAGACCGTTTATCAAAAACTTGATGGACCAAAAATTGTTGGGGAAAAGATTGATTTAACTCAATTTGCAGATAAGTCAAGATCTTCTGCGGGTGCTAAAAAGAAAAGAAAAAGAATTGAAAAACCTGGTTCTAATCAACCGAATCAAGGAAATAATCAACAATCCGGAAACAACCAAGGTGGTGGTCAAGGAAACCGTCCTCATGGAGGAAACCAAGGAAACCGTCCGCAAGGTCAGGGTGGCCAAGGAAATCGTCCACAAGGTCAAGGTGGCCAAGGCGGAAACCGTTTTGGAAACAACAATCAAGGTAACCGTCCACAAGGCCAAGGCGGAGGATTCAAGAAAGGAGGTCAGAACAACAGACCTGGGCAAAGAGTAATGCCTGTTGAATTAACGGATGAACAAGTTAAAAACCAGATCAAGGAAACTCTTGAGAAACTTACCAATAAAGGAGGTAAATCTAAATCTGCAAAACACAGAAAAGATAAAAGAACTTTCCGTAGGGAACAGGATGAGCGTCAACAAGAGCTTGAAGCACAAGACAGAACTCTGAAAGTTACTGAATTTATTACAGTAGGAGAATTGGCAAGTTTAATGAACGTTTCGCCAACTGAAGTTATCTCTGCTTGTTTCTCACTAGGAGTTATGGTTACTATGAACCAGAGACTTGAAGCGGATACTTTATTGCTTGTGGCAGATGAATTCGGATATAAAATTGAATTCTCTGATGCAGATCTTGAAGAAAATGATGCAGAAGAAGAAATCGATACTGAAGAAGATCTTAGCCCAAGAGCACCGATCGTTACTGTAATGGGACACGTTGACCACGGTAAGACATCATTGCTTGACTATATCAGAAAAACTAACGTAATTGCCGGTGAATCTGGAGGAATTACCCAGCACATTGGTGCCTATAACGTGAAGCTTGAAAACGGTCAGAGAATTACATTCTTAGATACGCCAGGTCACGAAGCGTTTACAGCGATGAGAGCCAGAGGTGCTCAAATTACCGATATCGCTATTATTGTGATTGCAGCGGATGATGATGTGATGCCTCAGACAAAAGAAGCGATCTCTCACGCACAAGCTGCCGGAGTGCCAATGATCATTGCTTTGAACAAAGTGGACAAACCGAATGCCAATCCGGATAACATCCGTCAACAGCTTTCAGGAATGAATATCTTAGTGGAAGAATGGGGTGGAAATGTTCAGTCTCAGGAGATCTCTGCGAAGTTTGGTAATAATATTGATCTTTTATTGGAGAAAGTATTGCTTCAGGCTGAATTATTGGAATTAAAGGCTAATCCTAACAGAAATGCTCAGGGTGTTGTTATTGAAGCATCTTTAGATAAGGGTAGAGGATATGTATCAACAATGTTGGTGCAAACCGGTACTTTAAGAGTTGGAGATTATGTTCTTGCCGGTAAAAACCATGGTAAGGTAAAAGCAATGCTTGACGAAAGAGGAAGAAACCTTAAAGAGGCAGGACCTTCAATTCCGGTTACTATTTTAGGATTGGATGGAGCGCCAACTGCAGGGGATAAGTTTAAAGTATATGAAGATGAAAGTGAGGCAAAAACTATTGCCAACAAGAGAGAACAGCTTCAGAGAGAACTTTCTATCAGAACTAAAAAGCATACGACCCTTGAAGAGCTTGGAAGAAGAATTGCTCTGGGTGATTTCAAAGAATTGAATATTATCCTGAAAGGAGACGTGGATGGTTCGGTAGAAGCATTATCCGATCAGTTACAGAGATTATCTACAGAAGAGATCAATGTTAATATTCTTCATAAAGGGGTAGGTCAGATCACCGAATCTGATGTTAACCTTGCTACGGCATCTGATGCTATCATTATCGGATTCAACGTAAGAGCCGGAGCTAATGCTAAAGATCTTGCAGATAGAGAAGAAATTGAGATTAGAACTTATTCTGTAATCTATGCCGCAATTGAAGAAGTAAAAGAAGCGATGGAGGGAATGCTTTCTCCTGAAATTAAAGAACAGGTGATCGGTAACGTTGAAATCAGAGAAATATTCAAGATTTCTAAGGTAGGGACAATTGCAGGTTGTATGGTTCTTTCAGGTAAAGTAACAAGAAACTCTAAAGTAAGAGTATTGAGAGACGGTATCGTAAAATTTGATGGTGAATTGGAAAGCTTAAAGCGTTTCAAGGATGATGTGAAAGAAGTTACAAAAGGCTACGAATGTGGATTGAACCTTAAAGGATATAACGATATTGAAGTAGGAGATATTTTAGAGGTGTATGAAGAAGTTGCTGTAAAGAAGAAGTTGAAATAAAGCTTTTTAATTTAAATAGATGAAAACCACTTGTTTACCAAGTGGTTTTTTTATTTCTCTTCTTTTAATTTATAATAATTCTAAATAATATTTTTCGCATTGATGATTATTTGTTAAATGTGTTTTTTGTTATAGTTATTTTGAAGTTTATTAAATAATAACGGTCTATTATTGCTAAGTTTTATTTGTTTTATCTATAATTCACTATTTATTGTGAAAAAGAAGCCTGTATATGTGATTAAAAAACTTGCAAGTGTTAATATTTATTAACATATTTGCCTATTAAAATATATTAAAATTTGTTAATATGAATGTTAAATTACGTGTATTGAGTGCTGGAGTATTGTTCTTTATGGGTGGGCAAACACTATTGGCGCAAGCAAAACAGGATACTATTCCAAAAAAAGAGACTAAAATCGATGAGGTTGTAGTAGTTGGATATAGAGCTGTATCTAAAAAAACTGCAGTGGTATCTACTGCGCAAATTAAAGAAGAAACTATTAACGGTAGACCAAACTCAAACCTTATGAACGTTGTTCAGGGGCAGTTGGCTGGGGTTAATATTAGTACTGGAACTGGGCAACCGGGGGCTAAACCTACTGTAATCATCAGAGGGGTTGGTACTTTCAGTGGTAACACTGACCCGTTATATGTAATCGATGGTTTCCCAACAAACAGTGACTCATTCAGATCATTAAACCCTAATGATGTTGAAAGCATGGAAGTATTGAAAGATGCTTCTGCTACAGCTCAATATGGTAACAGAGGTTCTAACGGGGTTATCGTTATCAAAACGAAATCTGGTAGATATGGTGATAGAACAACATTTAACTACAGATCTCAGATTGGGGTTTCAACGTTGCAGAATGCTAGATATAATTTAGCTAATGCGAGAGAATTATTAACTCTTGAAAACAGATATGGTGCTGGTGTAGGAGCTGGTATGACTCAGCAAGAAATTGATAATTATCAAACAAATACAAACTGGCGAGATATTTTCTTCAGACCTTCTTTCTTACAGAGTCATGATTTCTCTGTAACTACAGGAGCTAAAAATATCAATAGCTATACTAACGTAGGTTACTTACAACAAGATGGTATCTTACAGAATAGTGGTATGAAGAGATTTACTGTTAGAAATACAATTAACGGTAAAACTAATGACAATAAATTCAAATATAGTTTAGGTACTGCAATCGGTTTCACTAGAAACGATCAAATCGGAAGTTTAGGAACAGGAGGGGTAAACCAAAACATGATCATTGGTGCATACCAAGGAGCACCTCACCTTTCTCCTAGCATGTATCAAAATTCTCAGCAATTATGGGATCTATACCAAACTGAGGGAACGTTATTATTTACTCCATTATTCTTGATGGATAAGATGAAAACATTCTATACTGGTTTAGATGAAATGAGATTAGACGTTACTTCTGAAATGTCTTATCAGATCCTTCCTTCCCTTACTGCTAGAATGAGAGCGAACGCTCAGTTGATTACTCAAAACGGATTAACTTGGCAGCATCCAATTTCATTCAACTCTTTCTTATTCCAAAACGGAACTGAGGCTGTAGGTACTGAAACAATTGCTGAATCAAGACAATTCTACTTCAACAATTTATGGCAATTAGAATATAGCAAGTCTTTCGGAGACCATACAATTAATGCTACGGGTGCTTTCGAATTTAACAATGCTATGTTAAAATCAAGCACATTTACTCAAAGAGGTCTTAATCCATTAACTTGGGTACCTGGAACTGGAACAGGATATGTTACAGATACAAGTGCTAATGACTTCAACGTACCAACAGTGGGAGCAGGACAATCAAGATTGAATATGTTCTCTTTCTTTGGTAACCTTGATTACGACTACAACAAGAAATATGGTATCGTTGCCAACATCAGACGAGATGCTTCAAGTAGATTCAGCGCGGATCAAAGATGGGGTACTTTCTGGTCTGTGGGAGGTAGATGGAATGTAGATGAAGAAAACTTCATGGATAATGTAAAATGGGTTAGCTCATTTAAAATTAGAGGATCTTACGGGGTAACCGGTAACCAAAGGATTGTAGATGGAACTGTTTGGGCTGGACTAAACCCTCCTCCATATCTTGATACTTTCTCTATCGTTAATAACGTTTATAACGGATTAATGGGTATGGGAATCACTTTAGGATATGCTGACCTAAGATGGGAAACTACTAAACAATGGAACGTAGGTACTGATTTCGAATTATTCAACAGAAGATTAAGAGGACAGTTCGATATATATGATAGAAAAACTATTGACCTTTTCGATGACTGGGCTCAATCTCCAACAAGTGGGGTTTTATCTATCAGACAGAATACTCCACAGGATTTAAGAAACAGTGGATATGAATTATCTCTTGCTTATGATCTGTTTAAAAATGATAACCTTACCTTTACTTTAAGAGGGAATGGATCTATCAATAAGCAAAGAGTATATGATTTACCAGATGGAGTTTTAAGAGAAGGAACTCAGCCAATGGTATATTCTCAAAACGGATCGTTATATCAAGCACCATATGTGTATCACTATTTAGGTGTTAACCCAAGTAACGGTAACTTATTGTTTGAAGATATCAACGGTAACCCAACAGAAACACCAACAACTGCTGACTTAAGACCTCTTAAGTATAACACAATTCCTAAATACCAAGGTGGTTTTGGATTTGATTTAGACTATAAAGGACTATACTTATCTACAACATTTACTTATGTTGCAGGTCTATACAGATATGATTATGATATGTCAGGATTCTACGATCCAACAGATCTAGGTCAGTTCAATGTTTCAAAAGATCTATTAAATGCTTGGACTCCTACGAATACTAATACAAATATTCCTTCGCTTACAGCTACTAACTACGAAGCTCAGGCATTGTCAGATAGATTCTTAGTTGATGGTTCTTATCTAAGACTTAGAAATATTCAGTTAGGATATAATATTCCAAAATCTCTATTAAACGGAACATTTGTAAGAGAATTAAGAATTACATTACAAGCTGAAAACTTAGCAACTTGGACTAAATGGCAAGGTTATGATGCTGAAAGTAACAGAGCTGCAGATCAAAGTCAATATCCTTCTCCTAAAACATTTACTTTAGGGTTTGATGTTAAATTTTAATTAATGAATAAGAATTTAAAAAAATGAAAAAATTAGTTTATATATCACTTATAGCTTTAGCAGGACTGTCTTCTACATCTTGTAGTAACGATTTGCTAGATACTTATGCACCTGGGGCTTTAACAGAGGATGTTGCCTTCCAGACGAGTTCTGATCTAAGACTATTACTTAACTCTGTGTATGCAGCTACTTCAAGCCGATCTGAGGCAGAATTTGTATCTGTATTTACAGATGAATGTGGAATCGGGGTAGCAAACGGAGGACAAGGTTTAACAGATGACTATGTATTTTTCTTGACTCCTACATCAGGTGGACCTTCTGCTTTATGGGCAAACATGTATGTTGCTCTAGCAAGAATTAACAGAGTTCTGGAATATTCTAAAAAAATAACACCGGTGGATGCCGATGATGCAAAAGTTATCGCCAGAATTAAAGCGGAAGCTTTAACAATGAGAGCTTACTGTCATTTAGTGATCTTATCATATTTTACTACAGATATGAAAAGTGATTCTGCTTTAGCAGGTATTATTTCAGACAGAATCTTTGCACCTGAAGACAATGACCGTCCAAGAAATACAAACGGAGAGTTCTATGCATTTATTCATAGTGACTTAGATCAGGCCATCTCTTTATATACGGCTAACCCTGCACCTGGAATTGATCCAACTGTTGCTAACGTTAACTTTACAAAAGGATTAAAAGCTCGTGCTTATGCTTATAAAGGAGATTACACGAATGCTGAAACTTGGGCCAATCAAGTAATTTCTACTTCTGGAGTAAGTCTTGCGACTAAAGCTCAGTATCAAGGAGTTTTCTTTAATGAATCTAATGGGGCAGCTCAAGAAGTTATCTTTAAATTAAAAAGAACTGCTCAACAAAATGCACAAGGTACTAACTTACACAATGCTTGGTGTAGTGTTAGACCAAATGCGGCAGGTTCACCTTTCTATGAAGTAAGTAGAGCTTTATATAACTTAGTTGCTACAAATAGTGCAAATGATGTTAGATTCAGAACAATTGTAGCTCCTTCTTCAATTGTTGACCCTAACTATGCTACTTCTCCTACATACAGAGATTCTGACGTTTTAGTAATCAACAAGCACGGAGGTGTTGCAACAGGTACTGCTACTTGGGCAACTACAGGTACAAACGGAAATAACAATGATTTCAAAATCATGAGAATTTCTGAAATGTATTTCATCAAAGCAGAAGCGAGAGTTGCTGCTGGAGATTTAACTGGTGCTGCTGCTGCTGTTAAATCTGTATTGGATCAAAGATTCGGATCTAGCCAGACTGTTACTTATCCTAGTGCAACTGCTGCTTGGAAAGGAATCCTAGATCAGAGAAGAATTGAATTTGCTTACGAAGGTTATAGATTTATAGATATAAAAAGATTGGGTACTTTAGCTAACGCAGGAATTGACAGACACCCTGCTGATTACTCTTCTAGTACTTCAAACTTCCCTGGAGGTAACCCAGCAAACTTACCTTTAAACAGTTATAAGTGGGCATTGCCAATTCCATCTTTGGAAATTAATGTGAATACAGCTATTCAACAAAACCCAGGTTATTAATTTTATAAATAGACTAAAATGAAAAATATGTTAAAATATCTAATGTTTTTTGCAGCCTTCTTTTCAATATTTTCATGTGTTGAAGATGATGGTTTGCCAAACCCAGATTACGATAAAGGTTCTTACCTGAACTTTGCTAAAACTGAAGGTACAGCAGGAGTATTAGCGGGGACTAATCATTTCGATTATGTAATTGATTACGAAACCATCGCTGCTGTTTCTGGTAGCCATGACGTTAAATTAGTTTTTGATGCAGCTAATTCAACGGCAGTTGAAGGAGTTGACTTCCAAATTGTAAATGCTACAGACAACCTTGCTAGTGGAGAAAATACAGGTAAATTTACAGTTAGAGTTTTAGAATCAGGAATGTCTCCTGTTGCTAAAGTGGCTAAATTTAAATTGCAAAGTGCTACAATCCCTAACTCAAGCTTCAAACAAGAATTTGCATTATCTATGTCATTAGTTTGTAATGCTTCTACATTTGTAGGTACATTCGATGTAAATAATGGTTTATTTGGTGCTTGGAGTGGACAAACGATTGTACAAGGTACAGATCCAAACACTCTAATTCTGAAAGATTATATTGAAGTAGGTTATGATATTAAACTTACTTATGATCCTAACTCTGGAAACGTAACATTTACTCCTCAGCAAACTGGATATCTTCACCCATCTTATGGTATGATTTCTATGAAAATGGCTGTGAATGGTGCTGCTTCTAAAGTTGACTTCTGTGCTAGAAAATTAACTTTAAATGTTAATTATTATGTAAGTGCAGGTTCTTTCGGAGACAAAGTAGATACATTAACTGGTTCTTAATATTCAATATTGATATTATAAAAAAACCTCGTCTTTTAGACGGGGTTTTTTATTATCTTTTATTTCTTATTTTTGCTCTACAAAATCAGGAAATGAAGTACATATTTCTCATCATACTTTTCTCAGGCTTTTTTGCTCATGCACAAGTAGTCAATAAGACAGACTCAAATAAACTGGATAAGAAGCTGGAAGATACTTTGGTCATAGATTCGGGGAGAAAAGACTCCTTGAAAATATTTAAGCCGACCATCAATGATTATCAATTTCAGACGCAATATACTGAAAAGAAAATTTTTGATACGGTAATGACTTTCGATAAGACCTATATTTTTTCACAGTATAATAACAGAGACAATTTTGGTAGAATTCAGTTTGCCAATGTAGGTTCTGGATTTAATCCTTTGTCTTATGAAGTCAATTCTGAACAGAACCTGTCTTTATTGCCTACCAATAAATCTTATGGGATCATCGGAATTAATGATGTGAAATATTATGATGTAAAAACTCCGACTGCTACATTTGTTTATCATAACTCAATGAGGAATGGAGCAGCTTTGAAATCCACCTATACCCAAAATATTGGAAAAAGATTCAATTTTGCAATAGAATACATGGGACTTCGTTCTCAAGGGCTTTACAGGAATTCTTTGGCTTCGAATAATAATACTTTATTTTCAGGGCACTACATTACCAAAAAAGGGAATTATGAGATCTTTGCCCATTATTTACATCAAAACGTGAACAACCAGGAAAATGGAGGAATTTCGGAAGATGAACTGTTTCAGACTGGAGACAGTGATTATAGAAACAGACAGAATGCTCAGGTAAATCTGGCTTCTACCAGCTCTCAGTTTTCTTACAGGAGATATTATCTGAGCCATCAGTTTACGCCGTTCAATTCAGAGAAATTTCCTTTTAGGATAAGACATACGATTTTTCATCAGGGAAATAAATATTTCTATCATCAGGATGCTTTAGAACCTTATTGGTATACGAATGAAGATGAACTGATCAGCGGTTTCCCACTTTCTACAAAAAAGTATTCTGATAATTTAAGCAATACAGTCAGCTTAGTTTTAGATAATGAAAAATTCAAGCTTGATGCGGGAGTTCGTTATCAGATGTTAAAATTCGGAATTGAAGAAGGAATTGTGGTGAATGATGTTGTTTGGCCTACTGAAATTAAAGAAAATAGGATAGGAGCAGTAGGGAATTTACAGGTTAAGCTTTGGGATAAAGTTCAGCTGAATTCATTCCTTGAATTTTCAAATGGGAGCGAATTTGGGACTTATGTAAAGACCACCAATAATTTGAAATTTGAGCCTATCAAAGATTACTTCGTCAATGCCAAAGTAAACTTTCAAAGTGTTTACCCTACATTCAATTATTTACTGAATACTTCGGTTTATAAAAACTTCAATTATTATCTTCAGGATGCAAAGAATCAAACCATCACCGAAATTGGCGGAAACATCAATCTGAAATGGTTCAAAACAGAGCTATTTGTCAATTATTTCAGAATAGATAATTATACTTATTTAGACAGCAGCGCAACTCCAAAACAAAGTGAGACGCCTTTGAATATTTCTCAAATTGGAGGTGATGCTACCTTCAGCTATGGCAATTTCCATTTGAATACAAGATTGCAATTTCAAAATGCTTTAACGAACAAAGATCTATATCCAATGCCAGGTTTTATAGGAAGAGCTAACATTTTCTATCAAACCCATGCATTTAAAAAAGCAGCGGAAATTCAGGCGGGGATCAAAGTATATTACTTCTCTAAATTTGCATCAAGAGATTATTTCCCGGTGCTTAATGAGTATATTCTTCCGAACGCTAATTCATTCTCCATCGGAGGACAGCCAATTGCGGATGTTTATTTTAATATGAAAGTTAAAAAAATGTTCTTCTTTATAGAAGGGCAACAAATCGGGACACTTGCGTCTCATAATAAAGCGTACGCATTTCCACACTATCCTGTATACGACTTCAGATTGAATATAGGAATTGTCTGGTATTTGTTCAACTAAAAGTACAATCAGGTTGAAAACAATAAATAAAATATCATTTAATGATATAGAAAGCATTCCTCAATTAATTAAGGACTTTTTAAACCATAAAATTGAAGGATTTGAAGAAAACACATTTTCTTTAGATAATTTCAGAAAGCAGATTCACTTAAAACAGCAATCTTTTACTGCTCAGCAAAGAGAAATTTTATCTCATGCTGTTCAGCAACAGCTTTCAGGTCTTACACTTTCCTCACAACAGAAAGAAAATCTACATGATCTGAACGCCCCTAATACATTTACTATTACTACGGGACATCAGCTAAACTTGTTCTCGGGGCCTGTTTTCTTCATTTATAAAATATTGCAGACCATTAAAACCTGTACTTATTTAAAAGAAAACTTTCCTGATTTCAATTTTGTGCCTGTATATTGGATGGCTTCTGAAGACCATGATTTTGCAGAGATCAATCATTTCAAGACACAGAACGGGTACTATGAAATAAATGAAAAATCGGGAGGTCCTGTTGGAAGAATACCTATAACGGATACTTTCTTTATTTCTGAATTTGAAAAAGAATTTAAAGATTATGTTTTCGGAACAGAGCTTATATTAATGCTTAAAGAAGCTTATAAGGCGGGAAATACACTTACTAGTGCCATTAAAATCTTGGTGAACAGACTCTTTTCAGAATTTGGATTGCTCATTTTAGATGGAGATTCTAAAGAATTAAAAACAGAAATTAAAGAAGTGTTCAAAGATGAGCTTCTTCACTCCAGCCTGCAAAAAATATCAAAGCAGAAAGTAGAGTTTCTTACAGCGAAATATGGCAAAGTTCAGGTAAATCCAAGAGAAATCAACCTGTTCTATCTTTCTGATACAAGAGACAGGATAGATTTTGACGGACAACAATACATTGTTGTTGATAAAGGTATTCAGTTCAGTCAGGAACAAATCATCAATGAACTGGAAAACGCTCCGGAAAAATTCAGCCCTAATGCGTTGATGCGCCCTGTTTATCAGGAAAAAATATTACCCAACATTGCTTACATAGGGGGGAATGCCGAAATCATGTATTGGCTGGAATTGAAAGATTATTTTTCTCATATCAATATTCCGTTTCCTATTCTTATTCCAAGAAACTCTATGCTGTTTCTACAGGAAAAAACAATCAAGAAAATTGAAAAACTGGATTTGAAAATTGAAGATTTCTTTCAAAATTTTACAACCCTTACCAACAATAAAATTTTAGATAATAATGCTATTCTGAAATTATTGGAAGAAAAAGAAAATGTGTTGATCAGTAATTTTTCTGAATTAAAAACTGTTGCGGAAACCACTGAGAAATCTTTCGGAAATATGGTGAAAGCAGAAGAAATAAGACAGCTTAAATCGTTCAAGAGAATGAAGAAAAGACTTCTCCATGCGGAAAAAATAAAGCAGAATGAATTGCTCGAACGACTGGAAAATCTCTTTCTGGATGTACACCCTTCAAAGACTTGGCAGGAAAGAATTTATAATTTTAGTGTTTTTTTTGCTGACCAAGGTTATTCGTGGCTTGAAACTTGTTTAGAGGAAATGGTGGTACAAGAATCAAAATTAATAATTGTTGCCATTTAATTTTAAAGAAGTATTTTTGTAAATTATAAGTATCGAACATGATCAAGAGGTTTTTTATTTTATCCGGTTTATGTATGGTTTTGGGCGTTTCCGCTCAAAAATCCCACACTGTTGTAAAAGGAGATAATCCGTACAATATTGCTAAAAGATACGGCATGACCGTGGATGAATTGCTGAAACTGAACCCAAAGTTTAAAGACGGCAAATTAGCAATTGGAGATGTTCTTGCAGTAAAATCAGATAAAAAAACTGTAGCTGTTGCAAAACCGGCTGTAGTTGAAAAAAAACAAACGAGTACTGAATTAGGAAAAATTGTTTTGCAGCCTAAGCAAACTATTTACGGAATCACCAAACAATACCGAATTTCAGAAACCGATTTAAGAAAGTTGAATCCTGAGTTGGAATCTCATATGAAAATTGGGGATGAGATCACTTTACCTCTTGAAAGCATTAAAAAATATGGAGGAAATCAACAGGTAGCTGTTGCAGCAAAACCTGTAGAAACTGCCGGTGAAACATCAACTTCTTCCACATCTGATACTGAGAATTATACCATTCAATCTAAAGATAATTATTACAGGATTTCAAAACAATTTGGGATCACTCAACAGGAGCTTTTTGCTCTAAACCCGGGTTTAGAAGAAAAAGGCTTAAAACCTGGAGAAACTATTAAAATAAAAAGGTCAAATACCGATACGGCTACCGAACCTGTTGTCAATTCCAAAACAAGCATTGATTCCGGAAACGACAGGTCTTCTCATACATCTTCCAATACAGAAACAGCTTCAGCAGATGAATATGTGACTTATACAGTTCAGCAGGGAGACACTGTATTCTCTATCGTTAATAAATTCGGAGTTACCATTGATGAGCTGATCGCTTTAAACCCTGAATTATCGAACGGTTTAAAAACCGGTATGGTTTTGAAAATTAAAAAACTGGATCCGGCTTATGTAAAGAAAAGTGGAGATGCATTAAGCGTAGTCATGATGTTGCCTTTCGGATATAGCACCAACGAAACCCAATACAGAAGTATGGCAATGGATTTCTTAACGGGAGCCCAGCTTGCCATTGAAAGGAATGCCAGAAACGGACAAAAACTGGATATTAAAATCGTTGATTCCGGAAATGAAGCAACCTTTAAAAATTCTTTAACGCAGATCAATCCTAATAATACGGATCTGATTATCGGGCCATTCTTCAAATCTAATGTAGTAGATGTACTGGATTTTACTAAGAACCAAAAAATCCCGATCGTTGCTCCATTTGCCAATTCTCCGGAACTATACAATTACAGCAACCTGATCATTGTTGAGACAAACGATCAAACTTACGCAGACAAAATTGTTGATGAAGTAAAAGCAGTATATTCTGACCAGAAAATTTACATAGTAGCAGATGGCAAAAAAGATAATGCTAATTACATAAAAGCAGGTCTTGAAAAAGCGGTTAAAAATTCAAATGTGAAGATTGTAAGCTCACCTTCGGAAATTCAGCTTGACCAGAATATGATGACAGGACAGGCCGCTCCGGTAATTGCTATTTTAGCAAGTGATACTGATAATATAGGGGAAGCATTTTCCAATAAAGTTATAGCTTTATCAAAAGAAGTACAGGGGGTGAAGGCTTTCAGTATGTACTACGTTCCAAGCTTCGAAAAAAGAGTGGATGAGCTGAGCCAGGCCAATCTGGTATATTTGATGGACAGAAAGATCAACACAGACGGGACTTTTGAAAAAGAAATTTTAGCAGCATATAAAAGCAAATACTGTAAAACTCCAGGCAAATATGCCATCATAGGTTTTGATGTAGTAAATGATATGCTGACAAGAGAAAATAAAAAAGGAGAAATTTTTAAACAAATGAATAAAGTTCAGACCCAGTTAGCGACCAAATTTGAATTTGTGAAATCAAAAGCGAACGGGGCATATGTGAACACTGGTTACCGAGTGATCAGATTGGTTCCATAGACTTTTATCGATTACAGAATATTTTTCAACATTATATTTATATTTGCATAATATTTTAAATTAATACATGAAAGCACTTGTATTTCCTGGGCAGGGATCTCAATTCGTGGGGATGGGAAAAGAATTATACGATTCTCGAAAAGACATAAAGGATTTGATGGAGTCTGCCAATGAAATTTTAGGATTTGATATTCTTTCCATTATGTTTAATGGAACAGATGAAGATCTTAAAAAAACAGAAGTAACCCAACCTTCAATTTTTATACATTCAGTAGCTGCACTAAAAGCAGTGAACGGTCTTGGTGCCGAAATGGTTGCAGGACATTCATTAGGAGAATTTTCCGCACTGGTTGCCAATGGCGTTTTATCATTTGATGATGGACTGAAGCTCGTAGCAGAAAGAGCAAAGGCAATGCAGGAAGCCTGTGACGCCAATCCAAGCTCTATGGCTGCCATTTTAGGATTGGAAGATGCTAAAGTGGAGGAAATATGCTCAACTATAAATGGAATTGTTGTTCCGGCTAATTATAACTGCCCTGGGCAGTTGGTAATTTCAGGAGAAACAACGGCCGTAGAAGAAGCTTGCGTTAAATTGAAAGAAGCGGGAGCGAAAAGAGCATTGTTGTTACCAGTGAACGGAGCTTTCCATTCACCATTAATGCAACCTGCACAAGAAAAATTAGCAGCAGCTATTGAGAATACAAAATTCAGAAAAGCTACAATTCCTGTGTATCAAAACATTACTACAACAGCGGTAACCAATCCGGATGAAATCAAGCAAAATCTGATAGCACAATTAACGGGGCCTGTAAAATGGACGCAGTCTGTACAAAATATGATCAAAGACGGCGCTTCTAATTTTGTAGAAGTAGGGCCAGGTAAAACTCTTCAAGGGTTGATCAAAAAAATTGATGGTTCTGTAGAAGTTGCGTCTGCAATCTAAAATTAAAAAATATGACCGGAATATTCTCACCAGGAAAGCTGATGCTTACTTCCGAATATTTCGCAATAGATGGAGCTCTTGTCTTAGCGGTACCTACCAGGCTGGGACAAGAGTTTTTCTTTGAAGAAAAAGACGATCAGAAATGTTTGGTTTTCTGGGAGGCTTATCATCAAAATACCTTGTGGCTAAAAGCTGTCATTGATTACAAAAACTGGCAGATCTTAGAAACAAATATTCCTTCAAGCGCTGAATTTATTCTTAAAACCTTACACAATGTTCAGCAGCTTTCAGAAATTAAATTTCAGCATACAAATTCTTATTACTTAAAAACCAATCTTCAGTTTCCTGCAGATTATGGGTTAGGAAGCAGTTCCACTTTAATGAATAATCTTGCGGAATGGGCGAAAATAGATCCATTTCATTTGAATACAATAAGCTTAGGCGGAAGTGGCTATGATATAGCGGTAGCTAAAGAGAAATCTGCCATTCTTTATCAGAGCAAGCCGGAAATCAAATATGAGAAGGTGAATTTTAGTCCTTCATTCAAAAATGAGCTGATCTTTATTCATTTAAATCAAAAACAAGACAGCCGGGAAGGGATCAATTTATACAGATCCAAAGAGAAGTCTCAACGGCTGGTTGATGAGTTTTCCAATCTTACAAGAAATATTTTATTATGTAATGAATTGCAAATTTTTTCTCAACTAATGTTAGAACATGAGCAAAAAATAGCCAATTTTCTTAAAATTCCTACAGTTAAAGAGCGTTTTTTTGCGGATTCTCCTGTTTTTGTGAAAAGTTTGGGAGCATGGGGTGGAGATTTTGTAATGAGTGCTAAATTTGACGGCTTTAGGGACTATTTTTGGGGAAAAGGTTTTTCTACCATTTTTGATTGGGATGATTTAATTAGCTTGTAATCAGTAATTTACAAGGTTGTATTTTTCTTTGTCATTCTGACTTATATCATTATATTTAACCACCTTTAACAATTAATTAATATTTAATTTTGTTGAACCCAAAAAGAATATAGAAAATATAAGTAAAATGAAAAACGCTAAAATCATCCAGGATTTACAAAAATTAGGGATTAAAGGAGACTACGAAGTAATTTATAATCCTTCCTATGAAGAATTATATCAGGCTGAGGTTTCTCCTGAAAATCAAGGCTTTGAAAGAGCTGAGCTTACAGAATCTGGTGCGGTATCAGTAAAAACAGGAATTTTCACAGGTCGCTCACCTAAAGACAGATATATTGTTCAGGATGATATTTCAAGAGACACTATTTTCTGGGATGGTAAAGTAAACTTACCTACAACTCCGGAAATTTTCCAATCTTGTAAAGGATTAGTGTTAGATCAGCTTTCTAAATCTAAGAAAATTTATGTGGTTGATGCTTTTTGTGGAACCAATGCAGATACCAGGTTAAAAGTAAGATTCATTGTTGAAGTGGCTTGGCAGGCTCATTTCGTTACGAATATGTTTATCCGCCCGTCTCACTATGAGTTGGAAAACTTTGGTGAACCGGATTTCACAGTAATCAATGGTTCCAAAACGACCAACCCGAATTGGGAAGCGCAGGGATTAAACTCTGAAAACTTCATTATGTTTGATTTAACTGAAAAGCTTCAGATCATCGGAGGTACTTGGTATGGAGGAGAAATGAAAAAAGGAATGTTTGCGATGATGAATTATTACCTTCCATTAAAAGGTATGGCTTCCATGCACTGTTCAGCAAACGTTGGTGAAGATGGAGATGTAGCTTTATTCTTCGGTCTTTCAGGAACAGGTAAGACAACTTTATCTGCGGATCCTAAAAGATATCTGATTGGTGATGATGAACACGGTTGGGATGATAATGGAGTATTCAATTATGAAGGGGGATGTTATGCTAAAGTAATTGATCTGTCTGCTGAAAAAGAACCGGATATTTATGGAGCGATCAAGAGAGATGCTCTTCTTGAGAATGTGGTGGTAAACAATGGTGTTGCTGACTATACGGATGGTTCAATCACTGAAAATACAAGAGTATCTTACCCGATTTATCATATCAATAAAATAGTTTTGCCTTCCAAAGCAGGGCATGCTAAGAAAATCGTATACCTTTCTGCTGATGCGTTCGGAGTATTGCCTCCGGTTTCTATTTTAGATGAAAATCAGGCACAGTATCACTTCTTATGTGGATATACTTCCAAATTGGCAGGTACTGAAAGAGGAATTACTGAACCGGAACCATCTTTCTCTCCGGCGTTTGGTGAAGCTTTCCTTACCTTACACCCAACTATGTATTCTAAAACTTTAATTGGCAAAATGAAAGAGCATGGTGCTAAAGCGTATTTGGTAAATACAGGATGGAATGGAACAGGAAAAAGAATTTCCCTTAAAGATACAAGAGCGATCATTGATGCGATCATTGATGGTTCTATCGAAAACGCTCCAAAAACAAAAGTTCCTATTATGAATCTTGAAATTCCTACATCATTGCCAAATGTTTCCGAAGGTATTTTAGATCCTAGAGATACATACAGTAATGTTTCTGAGTGGGAAGAAAAAGCAAAAGATTTAGCTTCAAGATACATCAAGAACTTTGAACAGTATTGTAATACGGAAGAAGGTAAAAAACTGGTTGCTTCCGGACCTCAATTACAAGAACAAACTATCTAATCATACAAAAAGCCTCATCAACGATGAGGCTTTTATATTTATTTATTTTCAGTCAGACTTTGTATTGCTAACCTGTAGCCATGCATTCCAAAACCAGATAAAACGGCATCAGTATTTGCTGCTGTCACCGATTTCTGCCGAAACTCTTCCCTTTTATAAATATTGCTGATGTGTACTTCTATTTTGGACTTCTGGATATTCTTTAAACAATCAGCAATAGCATAAGAATAATGTGTATAAGCTCCCGGATTGATGATGAGAGCATCAAAATCATCTTGCTGGAGTCTGTCAATAATTTCCCCTTCAATATTAGATTGATAATAGGAAAGATCATGAGAAGGAAATTCAGATTTCAACTTTTCCATATAATTTTCCATGGAAGTGCTTCCGTAAATTTCAGGCTCTCTGGTTCCTAAAAGATTCAAATTAGGACCGTTAACAATTAAAATTTTCATAGTATAAAAATAGAGATTTTTTTAATTGAAGCTTTAAAATTTAAAAAAGAATACTTTGGTACAGATTGCATTATTTTTAATGATTTTTGTCATGTTTGAGAATTTGGTAATGATTGTAAATGTCTATTTTATCGCATTTTAAACAATTTTAAGTTAATTTTTCATAAAGATTCACATTGTGTTTTTAAAAGTCTACTTGTTTTATAGACTATTTGTTTCTAGCTTTGCAACATATTTCGATCGGCTTATAAAGAAAGATGGAGGGAACTGACCCTGCGAAATCTTAACAACCTGCATGCGCAAGGTGTTACATTCAGCCTTTAAAAGGAAAAATAAGCATTAGGTTAATCATATCTATGGATACCCTTTGTTGTTTTTTCTGCAAAGGGTTAAATTTTAATATTTGATAAATAAAATTGATTATGATTAGCAATAAATTAATTATTTCGAAATCTTGGCTGCCTTCAGCTGCTGTATTTTTCTTAGGAGCGGTAGGATTACAAGGTCAAGAGATAAAATCCGGCAAGAATACAATCCAGGAGAAAAATATTGATGAAGTGGTTATTGTGGCTTATGGTAAAGCTAAAAAAACAAGTTACACAGGATCAGTAGCAACCATTTCCAGTGAAAAAATCAATAACAGACCTGTAACGAACATCACAAAGGCATTGGAAGGACAGGTTCCCGGACTCCAGGCGGTGAGTGCCTCAGGGCAACCTGGTTCTGTAGCATCCATCAGAATCCGTGGAATAGGATCGGTAAGTGCATCCAGTAATCCTTTATTTGTAGTAGACGGAATTCCTTTTGATGGAAACATCAATTCCATAAGCCCTAATGACATCGAATCCATAAGTGTACTGAAAGATGCTACAGCAAGTTCATTATACGGATCAAGAGGGGCCAATGGAGTGATCATCATTACTACAAAATCCGGAAAAAAGGGAGAAGCGAGAATTAATTTCAATATCAGTCAGGGATTCTCAACAAGAGCGGTGAAAGATTATGAACAGGTAAGTACGGATCAGTATTTTGAGCTATATTGGGAGGCATTGAGAAATGGGTATAAATCCAGTCAGATCTCATCGCAGCAGGCAGCACAGATGGCAACGGACAACCTGGTGAATTCATTGGGAATTAATCCTTATGGGGCAGGTTATGCCAAACCTGTAGGAACTGATGGAAAACTTTTACCTGGAGCAAAAGCTTTATGGAATGATGACTGGAGAGACATCCTGCAAAGAGTGGCCTCAAGAAACCAGGTAGATCTGGATTTCAGTGGGGGAAGTGAAAAAAGCAATTACTATTTTTCATTAGGCTATTTAGACGATAAAGGAATCGCTATTGAATCCGGTTTCAGAAAGTACAGTACCCGTTTAAAAATAAATACAGAAGTAAAAAAATGGTTGAATGTAGGAGCCAATTTAAGCTATACAAATAGTTTACAGCAGGCACCTCCTTCTTCAGATTCCAGAACGGATAATATCATTAATGCGGCTAGGGTGATTCCTTCTTTCTACCCTTATTATGAAAGGAATGCAGATGGAAGCTATAAACTGGATGCCAATGGAAATTATATCTATGATTTCGGAAAATACAGGCCTACAAGTGCATTGCAGAATGAGAACGCAGCGGCCACTTTACCTTTAGACAAAAATGAAAACAGAGAAGATAATTTTTCGGGAAAAGGATTTTTAGACTTTACTTTTTTGCCTGAACTAAAATTTAAGTCGAGCTTTTCCATTGACCTGGTTAACTATAATGGACATTATTATACAAATCCTTTGATAGGAGAGGGAAGCGAAATTGGGGGATCAGTTACCAAGACCAACTCAAGAACACTGTCATACACCACAAGTAATATTTTGACCTATGATAAAAAGTTCAGCCAGCATCACTTTAACATTCTAGCCGGGCAGGAATTCTATCATTATGAATATCAAACCATATCCGGAAGCAGAAGCCAATTTTCACTTCCGTATTATTATGAGCCGGATGCAGCCGCTTTATTAGGCAGTTTTAGCGGGAATAGTGATAAATTAGGATTACTGAGTTTTTTAGGGAAAATAGAATACGATTATAAAAATAAATATTTTGTTTCCGGATCAGTAAGAGCAGATGGGTCATCAAGATTTTCTCCGGATAACAGATGGGGAACATTTTGGTCTGTGGGAGGTTCATGGAAGGTGTCAAACGAGGATTTTATCAAGAACCTGAATGTTTTTAATCAGCTTACCCTGCGTGCGAGTTATGGAGGACAGGGAAATGATAAACTAAGTACCTATTACGCATACCAAAGCTTATATGCATTTTACAATAATCTTGGAGAACCGGGAACTGTTGCAAGCAGACTTCCTACTCCGGATCTGAAATGGGAAACCAACCTCAATTTAAACGTCGGGTTAGAATTTGCCATCCTTAAAAACAGAATAAAAGGAAATGTAGAATACTTCCAGCGTCAGAGTAAAGACCTTCTGTTTGAAATGCCTTTAGCACCATCTTTAGGCTTCAGCGGTTTCCAGTCAAACATCGGAGAATTAAAGAATACGGGATTTGAGTTTTCCCTATTCACAACACCAATTAAGAATGATGATTTCCAGTGGGATGTTGATGTCAATTTAAGTACCTTGAAAAATGAAATCACCAAACTTCCGAAAGGCTCCATTGTCAGCGGAACAAAGCTTTTACAGGTAGGAGGTTCTATTTATGATTTCTTCATTCCTGAATGGGTAGGAGTAGATCCGAGTAATGGAAAGCCTTTATGGAGAACTATTTCTAAGGATGCCAATGGAAATACTGTGGAAGGGACTACTTCAGAATATGCAAAAGCAACAAAAACATTACAGGGCTCTTCACTTCCAAAATTAATGGGTGGAATTACAACCAGTATCAATTACAAAAACTTTGATTTTTCAGGGTTATTGACATTCAGCATCGGAGGGAAAATCCTGGATACCGATTATACTATGCTAATGCATAACGGAAGCTCAGCTGGTAGAGCATGGAGCTCTGAAATCCTGAACAGATGGACACCGGAAAATACCAATACAGATGTTCCGGCTTTAAGTACAACAACCAATAACTGGACTTCGGTTTCTTCCAGATTTCTGTATTCAGGAACATATGCAAGAATCAAGAATGTAAGTTTAGGCTATACTTTACCGTCTGGTTATTTTGAAAGGATAGGATTGAAAAAATTCAGAATCTATCTTCAGGCAGAAAACCTGTTAACATTCTATAAGCATAAAGGAATGGATCCGGAACAAACATTAGATGGGACCACTTATTACAGATATCCGGCAATGAGAACAATAACCTTCGGTCTTCAGGCAACTCTTTAATAATCTTTAAAAATTTGAAACATGAAAAAAATAATATATCTGTCCTTATCATTATTGCTTACACTTTCAATAGTGAGTTGTGAAAGTGATCTGGAAACAGCTCCAACCAATCAGGCCAACGAAGCGGAAGTTTTTAAAACAGCTGAAAGCGCAGAAACCGTAATCAATGGAGCCTGGGCAAAATTGAATGATGATGGTCCTACATATGCCAATATAGGTTATTCAACGGTGCTCAGAACAAGTGATGCTATGGGAAGTGACGTAGCTGTTTTAACAAATAAGTATGGTTTTCCTTCGGCTTATGCATTCACGGATTTGGTGAATAACACCGGAAGCCGTTCTCTTTTCATTTGGAATGCTCTGTATTCTACCATCAATAATATGAATAATGTAATAAGTAGAATTGATGGGGTGGAAGGAAGCCAGACGAAAAAAGATCAGGTAAAAGGCCAGGCAAAAGCACTCAGAGCTTTTTGTTATTTAAACCTGGCAAGCTTTTATCAATTCAGTTATTTGAAAGATAAAAATGCATTAACAGTTCCGGTATATACGGAGCCTACGACTATAAATTCTGTTGGAAAGCCGAAAGCAAGTCTTGAAGAAATTTATACTTTGATTAAAAGTGATCTAACGGATGCTGATAATTTACTGCAAAACTATACCAGAAATAATAAGGACAAAATAGATCGTTCCGTGGTTAATGGATTATTAGCGAGAACTTATTTAAATACCGGAGAATGGCCTAAAGCTGTTGCGGCGGCAAAAGAAGCCAGAGTCGGATATCCGTTAATGGCTCCTGAAAAATATAAAGAAGGTTTCAATGATATAGGCAACGGAGAATGGATTTGGGGCCATGGCCAGACCCAGGAACAATCCGGGGAAAGCTATGCCTTCCATTATCTTGATGTGTCATCTTCAGGGAGTTATTATTACAGCTTCATGGCTGATCCTTATTTCAAAGATCTGTTTGATACCAATGATATCCGTTATCAATTATTCCAATGGGATGGACTGCCCGGAAGAGAAGGCCTTTTGAGGTATGCTAAATTTAAATTTAAAGCCACTCTGATTGCTGATATCGTATTGATGAGATCCGCTGAAATGTATTTAATTGAAGCCGAAGCTGAAGCCAGAAACGGAAATGTTACCAATGCAATTTTAGTTTTAAACCAATTGAAAGCAGCCAGAAATGCAAATGTTTACAGTGGTTCGCTTGCTCAGGATGCTGTCATTAAAGAAATTTTAATTGAACGAAGAAAAGAACTCTTTGGAGAAGGCTTTTCATTGTCAGACATCATCAGAACACAAGGAACTGTAGTAAGAAAACCTTATGTGAATGCCAACGGGCAACCCATACAAGTACAGGTAACCACACCAAACGGAACCATAAAGACAGTCAATGGGAGAGGGCATACCATTTTTGCCTTTCCTGATCAGTCTGCATTTGCTCCGAACAGCAGGTATTACCTGTTCTCCATTCCACAAAAAGAGATTGAAAATAATCCTAATCTATAACTTTTTTTAATTCCAGAAGGCCATTGCATATTATGCAGTGGCTTTTATTTTAGACTTAAATTAATCAAAAAACGAGTTTTCGTTTATAAAAAAACTTTACCTTTGTCCATATGAACCTTTTAAGATTGATTTTAGCATTCTATTTCATGGCATTATCCTTAATGCCCTGTGCAGATGTGCGTAAGCAATCAGGATCAACCAATACAGAAGTTTCTTTAAGTTTTGACGAATCCCATTCTAAAGATAAAGGGGATATCTGTTCTCCATTATGTATATGTAATTGCTGTCAGATGACTGTTGCAGCATTTAAAATGGAACCATTGATTAATGTACCGGAGAAGGTTCAAATGTATTTCTCCAAAAAAATCCTTTTTCAGAAAAACAATTTCGCTTACCAGGTGTATGACCATATCTGGCAACCTCCTAAGATTTAATTGATATTGATTTTTAGAAAATAAATTTCTAAAGTCATGTTGACAACTTTGCAATTCCATTGCAGAGCTTATCGTGATATTTTTGTGGCTCAATTTTTTTTAAGATTTGAGCATGAATTTTCAATAAAAAATTAAATCGAATAGTGTTAGATAAAATCATAAAATTTAGTATTAAAAACAAGATCGTTATAGGTATAATGACTTTGTTACTCATCATTTGGGGAGCTTGGAGCGCAACCAGGTTACCCATTGATGCCGTTCCTGATATTACTAATAATCAGGTGCAGATCATTACAGTATGTCCTACTTTAGCAGGCCAGGAAGTGGAACAGCTGGTCACATTTCCCATTGAGCAAAGTATCGCCAATGTTCCGGACATAGAAGAAACCAGAAGTATTTCACGGTTTGGATTATCAGTTATTACCGTTGTCTTTAAAGATAAAGTTGATATTTACTTTGCGCGGCAACTGATCAATGAAAAACTAAAACAGGCAGAGGAAAATATCCCAAAAGGAATTGGAACACCGGAAATGGCTCCGGTAACTACAGGTCTGGGTGAAGTCTATCAATATATTTTACATCCTAAAAAGGGAAGTGAAAAGAAATACAATGCAAAAGATCTTCGGACCATGCAGGATTGGATTGTTGCCCGACAGCTTTATGGAACGGAAGGAATTGCAGAGGTCAACAGTTTCGGAGGAGAGCTAAAGCAGTATGAAGTTGCGGTGGATCCCAATCGTTTAAAAGCGATGGGAGTAAGTGTTAGCGATATTTTTACGGCCCTTGAAAAAAATAACCAAAATACAGGGGGAGCTTACATCGATAAAAAGCCCAATGCTTATTTCATTCGTGGAATCGGGTTAGCAACTTCATTGGAAGATGTTAAAAAAATAGCTGTAAAGAACACCGGAACTGTACCTATCTTCATAAAAGATGTTGCTGATGTTCGTTTTGGGAATGCAACGCGTTATGGAGCAATGACTTATAATGGAAAAACAGATGCTGTTGGCGGAGTGGTAATGATGTTGAAAGGAGCCAATAGCAATGATGTTGTCAATAGAATTAAAGAAAAGATTCCAACCATACAAAAATCTTTACCACCGGATGTGGTGATAGAACCGTTTTTAGATAGAACGGAATTAGTAGATCGGGCTATTGGTACTGTGGAAAAAAACCTGATAGAAGGAGCACTGATTGTTATTTTCGTTCTGGTACTATTCCTTGGAAATCTTAGAGCGGGATTGATTGTTGCCTCCGCTATTCCATTATCCTTACTCTTTGCCTTAGGAATGATGAATGTTTTTGGAGTCAGTGCCAATCTGATGAGCCTAGGAGCCATAGATTTCGGATTGATCGTGGATGGAGCCGTAATTATTGTTGAGGCAACATTACATCATTTAGGAGTACGGAAATCTATGCAGAAACTGACGCAGAATGAAATGGATGAAGAGGTGTTTTTATCCGCTTCAAAAATCAGGGGAAGTGCAGCATTCGGGGAGATCATTATTCTTATTGTATATATTCCGATTCTTACATTGGCAGGAATTGAAGGAAAAATGTTTTCACCAATGGCTAAAACAGTAGGTTTCGCCATCTTAGGAGCATTAATTCTTTCCCTTACCTACATTCCAATGATGTGTGCTTTGTTTCTTTCAAAGAAAATTTCTCATAAGGAAACTTTTTCCGATAAGATGATGAATTGGTTACAGAAAAAATATCAGCCGTTATTGCAAAAAGCCATAAAGATCAAGTATGCTATTGTTGGAATAGCTCTTCTTTTATTCAGTATATCAGCATTTATTTTCAGTAAAATGGGCGGTGAATTTATTCCCCAGCTACAGGAGGGAGATTTTGCATTTCACTGCATTTTACCACAAGGAAGCTCCCTGTCACAGAGTATAGAAACCTCCATGCAGGCTTCAAGAATCATCAAGCAATTTGATGAGGTGAAAATGGTAGTTGGAAAAACGGGTTCTGCAGAAGTCCCTACGGATCCTATGCCTCCTGAAGCTTCAGATATGATCATTGTTTTAAAGCCTCAAAGCGAATGGAAATCAAAAAAGTCGTACAATGAACTTGCTGATGAGATGATGGAAAAACTAGAGGTGATTCCCGGGGTATTCTTTGAAAAAAATCAGCCGATTCAAATGAGGTTTAACGAATTGATGACAGGTATTCGCCAGGATGTGGCAGTAAAAATCTTTGGTGAAAATATGGATACCCTCTCTATATATGCAGATAAAGTAAGTAAGGTGATCCAAAGTGTTGACGGAGCGACTTCGCCGCAGGTGGAAAGAGTAGGCGGGCTTCCCCAGATTAATGTTACGTACGATAGAACCAGGATTGCCAATTACGGATTAAATGTAGAAGATGTGAATGATGTATTAAGCACAGCCTTTGCCGGAAAATCTGCGGGACAGATTTTTGAGAATGAAAGACGTTTTGACCTTGTGGTGAGATTGGATAGTTTGTATCGTACCAATATTGACGATGTAAGCAACCTCATGATTCCTACAAATACAGGAACCCAGGTTCCATTATCACAGGTCGCGAATATTGAATATAAACTCGGGCCGGCCCAAATAAGCCGCGAAGCCGGAAAGCGTAGAATTGTTATTGGATTTAATGTAAAAGGCAGAGATGTGGAAAGTGTAGTAAAAGACATTCAGGATAAACTTACAAGAGAAATAAAGCTTCCACCGGGATATTACTTTACGTATGGCGGACAGTTTGAAAATTTAAAAGAAGCAAGCCAGCGACTGATGATTGCGGTTCCGGTGTCTCTGCTTTTAATTTTTATGTTACTGTATTTTACTTTCCACTCTTTCAAACAGGCTACTTTAATATTTACAGCCATTCCTATGAGTGCAATCGGAGGTGTCTTTGCCCTTTTATTAAGAGGAATGCCGTTCAGTATCAGTGCGGGAGTTGGATTTATTGCCTTGTTTGGAGTAGCGGTACTCAACGGGATCGTTTTGATAGGGACTTTTAACCAGTTGGAAAAAGAAGGCATTTCAGATGTGATGAAAAGAGTGATGGAGGGAACAAAAACAAGGCTACGTCCTGTGTTGATGACTGCCACTGTTGCCTCACTAGGCTTCTTACCTATGGCGATTAGTACAAGCGCGGGAGCGGAAGTTCAAAAGCCGCTGGCAACAGTAGTCATCGGGGGATTGATTTCAGCAACATTCCTCACGTTATTTGTATTACCTATGTTGTATATTATTTTCAATTCTAAAATTAAAGGAAAATTTCTTAAAAAGCCCTTTACGGTGATCGCTTTGCTCGGATTTTTGTTTTTAGGACAAAATTTCAAAGCTCAGAATTCAAGAACGGTATCTTTGGAAGAAGCTATAGAATTAATGCGTACCAATAATTCTTCCCTGAAAGCGAAAGATTTAAATGTTCAATCATCAGAAGCATTAAAACCAACAGCTAAAGAACTTCCAAAACTGGATTTCAGTGCACAGCTCGGGCAATACAACAGTCCGAAGTTTGATCAGTCATTTGCTATTTCCCAGACCATCCCTTTTCCGACTTTATTTAAAGCCAGAAAGGAATTGATTCAGGAAGAAATCAAAACTAAAGAGATTGAAAAGAAAGCCACGGAAAATGAATTGATCAAACAGGTAAGAAGCTATTTCTATCAGATAGAATATCTACAATATAATCAGTCTAAACTTGAATATCTTGATAGTTTATATAATGATTTTATAAGGATTGCCACTATAAGATTCAAAGCAGGAGATATTAAGAAAATAGAGATTAATACAGCGGAAACCCAAAAAGGAGAAATCAATCTCTTGCTTCAGCAGAATAAAGTATATCTGGATAACGCATATAAAAATTTAAAAGTATTATTAAATACTGATGAGGAGATTTCTATTCCGGTCTCTCAAAATTATGAGCCTTTAAAAGCCGAAGATCTTTTAGATAATACAGATTTAGCCAATCACCCTGCTGTACAGATTTTCAAGCAGAACATGGAGGTACTGGAAAAGAATAAAAATGTTGAAAAAGCACAAGGTTTACCGGATTTCAGTATTGGGTATACTAATCAGTCTCTGATAGGTTTTCATACTCTGAACGGGCAGGAAAAATATTTCGGAGCTGGTAATAGATTTAATTCTGTAAGTCTAGGTATGGCTATTCCACTAACTTTTGGAGCAACCAAAGCCAGAATCAAGTCTTTGGAATACCAAAAGCAGATGGAAGAAAACAATGCAAAATTTCAACAGCAACAGTTGGAGGTTCAACTAAAAAACTCGTTGAGCCAATATCGGCAGGATTTTGTACAGTACGAATACTATCTTAATCAAGCTGTTCCTAATGCTAAAAATATTGTTAAGGCAGCTCAGCTGGGATATAAAACAGGGGAAATTTCCTATGTGGAATATTTATTTGCCCTCAGAACAGCAACAGATATTGAACTGAAATATCTTCAATCTATTCAGCAGGTCAATCAGACTGTTATCAATATTAACTCTATAATCAACAAATAAAATGAAATTCAAGACAAATATTATCATAGTCATTCTTTTATCATTATTTCTGATCAGCTGCGGAAAGAAGGAAACCGGAACAGAAATCAGGGAAAACAAAGAAAAAACAGAGGAGCACGAAGAGCATGAAAGTTCTGAATCCGCTTCATTGACTCAAGAACAAATGAATGCTGTGGGAATAGTTTTAGGACAGATTGAGATGAAAGAACTCACGGCAACGATTAAAGCAAACGGAATACTCAGTGTCCCGGAAAATAATAAAGCTAATGCAACATCCTTATATGGAGGTGTTATCAAGACCTTACATGTGCAGGTAGGCGATTTTGTAAGAAAAGGCCAGGTAATTGCTACAATAGCCAATCCAGAGTTTATACAGCTTCAGGAAGACTACCTTACTACAGGCAGCCGTATCACTTTTGCGGAACAGGAGTACAGAAGACAAAGAGAACTTTTTGATAACAATGCAGGTGCAAAAAAGAACCTTCAGAATGCCGAGGCAGAATTAAAGACACTGCGAACAAGAAGAGCCTCTTTACAAAGACAGATCCAGATGATGGGAATCAGTCCGGGAAGTGTTTCCAATAAAAATCTGAGATCCGGGCTTGCTGTTACGGCTCCTATCAGCGGGACAATCAGTAATGTGTTTTTACAGATAGGAAGCTATGTTGATGTGTCAACTCCCGTTGCGGAAATCGTGGATAACAGTTCATTGCATCTCGATTTACAGGTTTTTGAAAAAGATCTGCCTTCTATAAGAGCAGGCCAAAAGATCCATTTTACCCTGACCAATAACCCGGTTGAAGAATATGATGCTGAAGTCTACAGCATTGGAAGCGCTTTTGAAAATCAAAGCAAAACGATTCCTGTTCACTGTAAAGTAAAAGGAAATAAAGCAGGACTGATTGATGGAATGAATACAACAGCTATCGTAAGTCTGAATAATACATTGATGCCTGCGGTACCCAACACAGCAATTACCAGCGCAGATGGAAAAGATTATATTTTCCTGGTAACCCATAAAAAAGAAGACAGCCATGAGCATGGAAAAGAAGAAGGAGGAGAATCTCATGAACAAGAAAAGCCTCATCAAGAAGGGAATGAAAATGCTGTTGATTTTGAAAGAGTAGAAGTGGTAAAAGGGACTTCAGAGATGGGGTATACTGCCATTACGCCGGTAAAACCTATCCCTCAAGGTGCTAAAATAGCCGTAAAAGGAGCGTTCTTTATTAATGCGAAATTATCGAATACCGGAGGACATGAACATTAATTCTAAATCAGGTCATATAATTCTTAATTTCCTGATACTTGGAACCTTTGCAAATACATGTTATCTCGAAATTATAGGCGACTTCTTATTTAGAAGACAATAGATTTTGATAACTTTATTAACATAAAAATAGCATTATGCTTTTAAATAAAAAAATATCGATTTGGTATTTTATCCGCGAGATAAGATCTGAAATCCTCTTTATTCTTGTTTTTGCAATATCCATAGGTTTGCTGGATCTTCTCCCGATATTTCGTACCATATCCCTTCCGTTAAATATACCGGCCCTTTTAGGAACCGCAGTATCACTCCTTTTAGCTTTTCGTACTTCTCAATCTTATGAAAGATGGTGGGAAGCAAGAACTATCTGGGGTGCAATTGTTAACGATTCCCGCACTTTTATCCGGTTAATAATGCAGTTCCTTCCTTATAGAGATCCTTCCATAAAAGAATTTGCCGAAAGACAGATCATATGGACGTATGCGCTTGGAGAGTCTTTGAGGAAACTGCCTTTTTCTGGGAAAGTACAGAAATATTTAGATGCTCATGATATTAAGGCATTCAATATTCCTAATGCACTTTTGGATGAACATTCCATGCAATTGAAAGACGTGATCGCTTCAAGGCAACTCACCGATTTTCAGCAAAAGCAGCTGAATGATATAATGACCAGATTATGTGACAGTATGGGGAAATGCGAAAGACTGAAGAATACTGTTTTCCCAAGGTCATACAGTATTTTAGTTCATGTACTCATTTATGTATTTGCCGTTATACTTCCGTTTGGGTTGGACGATTCCCAATTGATCGTTGAGATAGTTATTACCTTCCTGATTCCGGTGATGTTTATTGCAATAGAAAAAACATCCATCATTATGCAGGACCCGTTTGAAAACCGGCCTGTTGATACCCCTATGACTTCCATAGCCGAAACCATAGAAATTAATTTAAGGCAAATGATAGGAGAGCAGAATGTGCCACAAAAGCGGATCAACGATCTGTATTATGAAATGTGAAATTTACAATGCCACTATTAAAAACAAAAAAATGAAAAAAGAAATAGAAAATAAACTTATAGATAAAAACACCAAACCCACCAGTATGAGGATTTTGGTATACGATTTTTTAAGTTCACAGGAAATGGCTCTTTCTTTATCCGAAATTGAAAATTATTTTGATAATGCGGACAGAACCACTATTTACAGGACCTTAAAAACCTTTGAAGAAAAAGGGATTGTGCACAGCATACAGGAAAACACGACTACAAAATATAAGCTTTGCCATGATGGATGTGATGAGCAAACACATAAAGACTGGCATCTGCATTTTTATTGCAAAATCTGTAAGCAGACAACGTGTAAGGAAGATATTTCATTTCCGGAAAATATTCAGACGAATTTCAGGATCGATGAAATAAGGCTTTTTGCAAAGGGAATTTGTGAACAGTGTCTTGAAAGTTTGCAATAGTATTGCATTCGTTTTACAATTACATTTGATTAAAATTATCAGTTATGGAAGAATGTTGCAGTACAAAACCAAAAAAAGAACAACATACAGAAGGAGATGGGCATGATCACAGCCATTCTCATGATACGGGAAGTCAATCCACATTTCAGATGTTTCTTCCTGCTATCATTTCTTTTGGATTATTATTAATAGGGATTGCATTAGACAATTATATAAAGCCGGATTGGTTTTCCGGTTGGGTCCGCTTGGTATGGTATCTTGTTTCATATGCTCCGGTAGGATTTCCGGTGTTAAAAGAAGCGTATGGAAGTATCATAAGAGGAGACGTGTTTTCCGAGTTTTTCTTGATGGGAATTGCCACCATAGGAGCATTTGTTATCGGGGAATATCCTGAAGGGGTTGCCGTCATGCTTTTTTATTCAGTAGGAGAAGTATTTCAATCTTTGGCAGTTACAAGAGCCAAAAGTAATATCAAAGCTTTGCTGGATCAGCGCCCTGATGAGGTTACTATTTTAAAAGATGGGCAGCCTTATACCGTAAAAGCCGAAACAGTGAATATCGGAGAAATTATTCAGTTAAAATCCGGCGAAAAACTGGGACTTGATGGTGAGCTACTCTCTGAAACAGCTTCATTCAATACTGCAGCACTTACAGGAGAAAGTAAACCGGATACCAAAACAAAAGGAGAAACCGTCTTAGCGGGAATGATCAACCTGAATACGGTGAGCCAGGTAAAGGTAACAACGGCTTATCAAGACAGTAAGTTGAGCAAAATTTTAGAGCTTGTTCAGAATGCAACGGCTCAAAAAGCCCCTACGGAACTATTCATCAGAAAATTTGCGAAAGTTTATACCCCGATCGTTGTATTTCTCGCGATAGGAATTGCTTTATTGCCATACTTTTTTGTAGCTGATTATCAGTTTAAAGACTGGCTGTACAGAGCTTTGATCTTCCTGGTGATTTCCTGTCCTTGTGCCTTGGTGATTTCCATTCCGTTAGGATATTTTGGAGGAATAGGAGCGGGAAGCCGAAATGGAATACTATTTAAAGGCAGTAATTTCCTGGATGTTCTGGCCAATGTGCAAAATGTAGTGATGGATAAAACCGGAACCATGACGGAAGGTGTTTTCAAAGTTCAGGAAGTGGATTTCAAGCCGGATTTTGATAAAAATGAAATGTTGAAATGGGTCAACGCATTGGAAAGCAAAAGTACCCATCCGGTAGCTACAGCGATTCATGAGTACGTAGGTGAAATTGATCATTCCATTCCGTTGGAAAATGTAGAAGAAATCCCGGGGCACGGTTTGAAAGCAATGATTAATGGTAAAGAATTGCTGGTAGGTAATTTCAGGCTGATGGATCAATTCAACATCAATTATGATATAAAGTCTGAAAATATCGTTTATACATTGATTGCTGTTGCCTATGGTCAAAAGTTTGCGGGCTATCTCACGATTGCGGACAGCATCAAAGCTGATGCACAGGTGACAATCAATAAGCTTACATCATTAGGTGTAAAAGCAACCATGTTGAGTGGAGATAAAACTTCAGTAGTAAAATATGTTGCGGATACATTGGGTATTCAAAATGCTTATGGGGATTTGCTGCCTGAAGATAAAGTCAATAAGGTTAAAGAAATCAAAGCTAAAAGCCAGAGTGTGGCTTTTGTGGGTGATGGAGTGAATGATGCGCCGGTTGTTGCTTTAAGCGATGTGGGAATTGCTATGGGCGGATTAGGGAGCGACGCTACTATTGAAACCGCAGATGTCGTGATTCAGGATGATATGCCTAGCAAAATTCCGATGGCCATTAATATTGGGAAACAAACAAAAAAAATTGTCTGGCAGAATATCATTTTAGCCTTCGCAGTAAAAGCGGTGGTTCTTATTCTTGGAGCAGGAGGTTTAGCTACAATGTGGGAAGCAGTTTTTGCTGATGTAGGAGTCGCTTTACTCGCTATCCTGAATGCAGTCCGAATTCAACGAATGAAATTTTAACATAAATCGATAAAAGCATTGTTAATGTAGCAATGCTTTTATCTTTATCAATGACTTTCATCAGGATCATAAAATAGAACAATATTGAGCCTTATATTTGTTACACAGAAATTGAGAAATTGAAATTTTTTGTATCCATATTCATCATTTTTATGATTGCAGTACGTCCTGTGTTGCCATTGGTAAACTATGCGGTCAATTATGAATATATTGCTAAAAACCTTTGTGAAAACAGAAGTAGGCCTCAATCCACCTGTAAAGGTAAATGCTACATTGAAAAGGAATTGGCAAAAACCGAAAAGCAAACCACCAATACAGCTCAAATTAAGATTTCTGCATTAGATGTTTTTATTCCTCATGAAAATCCTCTGTGTTTACATGCGGAAATATTGGATTATTCCAATGATACTGTGAATTCAGCTTATCCGGATATACACCTTTCAGAATATTCCGCTAAAATTTTTCATCCGCCGTTAGGTTAAATTAATAATCCCAGGTCCTGTGTTTTGTTCTAAAATCAAAACTATTTCACGTTATTATTAATTTCAATTTAAATCTTTAATGAAATCTAAGATCATTATAACGGCTTTGCTGTCGATGTCTCTATTCTCGTGCGCGCAGGAAGCTCCTAAAGTAAAGCATAAAAAGAGCATGAGCTCTTCAAAAGAAAATATAAAGAATGTAAAGGTCGTGAACGCGGAAGATCCGATCTGCAATATGAAAACAGCAGAATTTTTAAAAGATACTGTAGTGTATAAAAATAAAACGTATGGTTTTTGCAGTGTCTATTGTAAAGACGAGTTCAAAAAAAATCCTGAAAAATATGCCCAAAAATAAAGATGCAGGCTCCAAAGCAAAGTTCATTATCCCGATTGCTATCATTGCGATCATTTTTCTGGGTGTTGGAATAGCGTCTGGCTATTTTAGGAATAATCTTTATACAGTAATGAAGGTTCCGGATTTTGAACTAACGGATCAGAATAACAAGAAAATCACCAATAAAGATATGCTGGGAAAGGTATATCTGGTAGAATTCTTTTACAGCAGATGTCCTACTATTTGTCCTGTGATGAACAGCAATATGAGAGCTATCGAAGATGCAGTCAATAGTCCGGATTTCGGAATTATTTCCATCAGTATCGATCCTGATAATGATACTCCTGAAATTTTAAAACAGCATGCTAAAAGTGTAGGTTCAAAATCTCCGAATTGGCATTTTTTGACCGGAGATAGAACCTATATTGGAAATCTGGCAGATCAGTTCAATATTTATGTCGGAGATGAGGAAGATGAAGGAGAAAGCCTTAATCATAGCGGAATGATTGCGCTTGTAGATAAAGAAGGAAATGTCCGTTGCAGGTATAATAAAGATAATATGCCGATTTTATATTACTCTGGGCTTAACTATGAAGATCCTGAAGGGAAGACTCCACAATTAACAGGAAAGTATCATCCTGACAGGGAAATATTAATTGAAGATATCAAAAAACTATTACAATAGTTATTTAACTAAAAAACAAAAATATTATGAAGATTTTGAAAGTAGCTGCTTTGAGCGCAGTTTTTGCTACACAATTGATGTTCGCACAATTTAAACAGACTCCTTTGCCATATGCTTATAACGCGTTGGAGGGTTCTATTGATGCACAGACTATGGAAATCCATTATTCAAAGCATGGAGCTGCCTATACTGCTAATTTGAATAAAGCTATTGCCGGAACGCCACAGGAAAAAGAAACTATCAACCAAATTCTCTCTCAGGTTTCAAAACTGAGCCCTGCCATAAGAAATAATGCAGGTGGACATTATAACCATGAACTTTTCTGGACAGTTCTTACGCCTGAAAAAAATACCCAGCCTTCAGCAAAACTTTTGAAAGCCATTAATGAAACTTTCGGAAGTATGGATGCTTTTAAGGAAAAAATAAGCAAAGCTGGTGCAGACCGTTTCGGTTCAGGATGGGCATGGCTTTCCGTAGATAAAAACGGGAAGTTATTTGTGTCTTCAACACCGAATCAGGATAATCCTTTAATGGATGTAGTGGAGGAAAAGGGAACTCCTATTTTAGGAATTGATGTCTGGGAACATGCTTATTATTTAAAGTATCAAAACAAAAGAGCGGATTATCTTTCTGCCATCTGGAATGTCTTGAACTGGAAAGAAGTGAGCAAAAGATATGAGGATGTTCTCAGCAAAAAATAAATACAAAAGACTAACATTGATACCGGCTGTTTTATGCCGGTATTTTTTTTGACTTATTTAAAATCATTCTTGAAAAAACATTTATTAATTTTGATTTGTGAAAAAGTTTATTTCCATATTATTACTCTCACTCTATCTGGTTTCAACAACAGAATTATATCAGCTGTTGAAGATGCCTGTTCTTATTGAGCATTTTATGGAACACGAAAAGTTGAATCCGGATATGACACTGGAGGCTTTTCTCAAAACTCATTATTGCCATCCTGTAAAAGATGCTGATTATAAAACGGACCGGAAACTGCCTTTTATAGCCCACTCTGTTCCGTTAACATTGGTTTTTATTATAGGATCATCATTTACTTTAGATATCAGTAATCATGTACCAAGACAAATAGAGCGTCATGGTAAAATTCCGGTATACAATGATGCCTATTATAATAGCGGATACCTAAATTCTATATGGGAGCCACCCAGGAACTCCTGATCTTTTTTATAAAATTACATTTTGTATTTACATCTGATAAGTTTCAATTTAAGTGAAACTTAAATACGTGTTTTGTAGACTCGAATACGTACCCTATTATTTATTTATACCCATAATCTAAAAAATAATGAAAACAATTATTTCTGCCTTCTTGTGGGCTGTTTTTTCTATATTCGTTCATGCACAATCCCGCTTTGATAAAGCCCAAAAAGATGCGGCTGATCATCATAAGCTTATTGTTCTCAATTTTTCAGGTTCAGACTGGTGCGTCCCCTGTATAAAACTGCATAAGAATATTATTGATACGGAAAATTTTAAACAGCTATCCACGGATAATGTGATCAATTACATTAATGCAGATTTCCCGAGAAATAAGAAAAATCAGCTTTCCCCGGAAATGAAAAAAGAAAATGCTTTGTTAGCTGATCAATACAATGCAAAAGGATTATTTCCGTATACTCTTTTATTAGATTCCCAAGGAAAGATTCTTAAAACCTGGGAGGGATTGCCGGCGGAAAATGCATCTGCTTTTTGTAAAGAGATCAAAGACATTTATCAGCAAAAAAAATAAATATGCTAAAAGAATTCAGGAAGCCACAGCGGCTTATGGGAAATGCTTTTGAAATTACAGTGGTGGGAGAAAATGAGTCTGTAGCATACAGGCATATAGATGCTGCCATCACAGAAATTCAAAGGATTGAGAAGCTTCTTACTACTTTTAATGAAGGCAGTCAGACCCATCTTATCAATGAAAATGCCGGAATAATGCCGGTAAAAGTAGATCGTGAGGTATTTGATCTGATTGAAAGAAGCCTCAAGATCAGTCAGATTACGGATGGATATTTCGATATTTCCTACGGAGGTATTGATAAAAGCTTCTGGAACTTCGATCGTGAAATGAAAAAGCTTCCCAACCCTGAAATTATTTTAAGCCAATTGAAACTGGTGGATTACAGGAATGTTCTTTTGAACCGTGAAATGCAAACCGTATTTCTTAAGGAAAAGGGAATGAGGATAGGTTTTGGAGGTATTGGAAAAGGCTATGCTGCCGAAATGGCGAAACGTGTTCTTGTCCGAAGAGGAGTTATTTCCGGAGTTGTGAATGCTTCGGGAGACCTTACAACATGGGGAACTCAGGCTAACGGGAAACCATGGACAATAGGAATTGCAGATCCGGATAATGCCAAACAGCCGTTTTCTTATATGAATATTACCGATATGGCAGTAGCCACTTCCGGGAACTATGAAAAGTTTGTAACTATTGAAGGAAAGAAGTATTCTCATACCATCAATCCTAAAACCGGAATGCCTGTCTCCGGGATCAAAAGTGTAACGGTGATCTGCCCGAATGCTGAAATAGCAGATGCCATGGCTACGCCCATTACTATCATGGGCATCCAGGCTGCATTGAATATGGTGAACCAGATTCACCAGTTGGAATGTATAATTATAGATGATGATAACAAAATTTACTCATCTCAAAATATCAACTTTAAATGAAAAATATTACCATAAAAATAATCAGAGGGATTTGTGCTGTGAGCCTTATTACCTCTCTCTCCTGTACTACGGTAAAGGAATATGAAAAAAATAAACTGAATGATGCCGAAATGGTTTTGGGGAACAGAACCATTGAAAAAACTGAGCTTAGTTTTCAGTCTTATCGGGAAGGTTCTTCCGGAGCTAATGCCGGAAAAGTAGGTGGTGGTTGCGGATGCAATTAAAAAGAGTATCAATGTATAAAAGATTGAAATGAAAAAAATTATTATAAGCATTATCGCTCTTTTTGGATTCATGAATTCCAAAGCACAGGAAACCTCTAACAATGAGCAATCCAGAAAGCTGACCCTGGATGAAGCCAATCTTGTTTCAAGCTACTACCATCAGGATGGAAATAATTCTGCGGTCACCGGAGGTATTGGTTCCGAAAAACTGACGGACTTTTCGAATACCATAGATGTGGTAATGGTAAAATATGATAAGAAACAAAGAAAGAATAAATTCGATTTCAGTGTGGGAGTAGACCATTATTCATCCGCTTCTTCTGATATGATTGATCTTAAGGCGAATTCATCCGCTTCCCATGCTGATAACAGAATTTATCCGTCTTTTAACTGGAGCCGTGAAAATGAAACTAAAGGAAGTGCCCTTATGGGTGGAGTTTCCTTTTCAACAGAATTTGATTATCAGTCATATGGTGCTACTATAGGTTTTGCACAAAAAACTGCTAATAGAATGGGAGAATTTACTGCCAAATTCCAGGCTTACCTGGATCAGGTGAAAATGATTGCCCCAATAGAATTGCGTACCGCAAATGAAAGTGAGGAAGGAAGTAATGGAAGAAATACGTTTGCTCTTTCATTAGCCTATTCACAGATCATTAACCAGAATTTTCAGGTTGAATTTCTGGCAGATGGCGTTCAGCAGACTGGTTTTTTAAGTTTACCATTTCACAGGGTGTACTTTGCGGATAATTCTGTTCACCAGGAGACACTACCAGATAAAAGATTTAAACTTCCTTTGGGAGTAAGAGCCAATTATTTCCTGGGAGACCATGTTATTCTGAGAGCATATTACAGATATTATACGGATGATTGGGGCTTGAAGTCTAATACACTGAGTATTGAAACACCTGTGAAAATTTCTCCTTTTGTTTCTGTAAGCCCTTTTTACAGATATTATTCCCAGACAGCTGCTAAATATTTTGCGCCTTATCAGCAACATACTGCTTTTGACGATTACTATACCAGCAATTACGATCTTTCAAAGTTTGACAGCCATTTTTATGGGGCCGGAATCCGGTTCAATCCAAAGAACGGACTGTTTGGAATAGAACGTCTTAATATGTTGGAGATCAGATACGGACATTATACTAAATCTGTAGGAATGAAATCTGATATTATATCATTAAATTTAAGATTTAAATGATAAGCTATGAGACTATTAATTATAGGACTGATTTTGGGCTGCTCGAATATTATATTTGGGCAGACTAAATCGGACTCTGTTGATTACAATCAGCAGAAGCTGATGATGTATCATGAGAAAATGTATCAATTCAGTTATAAAAAACTGATAGTTCCTACAGCTTTCATTGGCTATGGAGTTTTAAGTTTAAGCTCAGATGCATTGAAGAATCTGAACAGATCCACTCAATATGAAATAGGAGAACATCAGCCTAAACATATTAAGCTGGATAATTATACTCAATATTTGCCAGCTGTTTTGGTATATGGATATAATCTTGCGGGAATAAAAGGGAAGCATAATTTTAAAGAAAGAACTATTATCTATGGAACTTCTCAACTTATTTCTGCGGCGTTTGTATTGCCTTTGAAGCATATAGTGAAAGAAGAGCGTCCAGACGGGACTAATCATCTTTCTTTTCCTTCCGGTCATACTGCTGCTGCTTTTTCATCAGCACAGTTCCTTTTCAGGGAATATAAAGATGATAATTTCTGGCTCTCTCTCTCCGGATATCCTATTGCCATCTTTACCGGTGTTTACCGAACGCTCAATGATAAGCATTGGGTGGGAGATGTGGTTGCAGGAGCAGGATTTGGTATATTGAGTACAGAATTGTCTTATTGGCTGTTTCCTGTGGTTAATGGACTATTTAATAAAAAAGAAAATAAAAGCGTAGCTTTATTGTATCCTGTAATTGAATCTAAAAGTATGGGAGTCGGAATTGTTTTAAACTTTTAATTATGCATCATCAAATTGAAAAGCATTATGTAAACAGGGTAGGATGGCTCCGGGCAGCTGTTTTAGGCGCCAACGATGGATTGTTGTCTACCACGAGTATTGTTATTGGTGTTGCGGCAGCACAACCTGATAGAAATACTATTATTCTGGCTGCCTTGGCTGGAATGATAGCGGGTGCTATGTCTATGGCTGCCGGAGAATATGTTTCGGTAAGTTCACAGGAAGACACTGAAAAAGCTGATCTTTTTAGAGAAAAGAGAGAGTTGGAAGAAATGCCCGAACAGGAGTTGCATGAATTAGCCAAAATTTATGAAAAAAGAGGCGTCAGCAAAGAGACCGCATTGCAGGTTGCTAAAGAACTTACAGATCATGATGCTTTGGAGGCTCATGCCCGAGATGAATTGGGAATGAATGAAATTACACAAGCAAAACCTTTGCAGGCGGCAATTGCTTCGTTTGGATCTTTTGCTATGGGAGCTCTATTACCATTTATTGTCTCTTTGGCAGCACCAATAAAATTAATGGTATATTGTCAATATGGTTTTTCCATTATTTTCTTAATGGCTTTAGGGGCTATTTCTGCAAAAATGGGTGGCTCCGGAATTAAACTCGCTGTTTTGAGAATTTGCTTCTGGGGAACCGTAGCTATGGGAGTGACGGCATTAGTAGGGCATTTGTTCGGAGTAAATATAAATTAAGAACCAAATACAAAAAGCACTGAATATATTATATTCAGTGCTTTGTAGCCCGTAGGGGAATCGAACCCCTCTTACCAGAATGAAAATCTGAGGTCCTAACCGATAGACGAACGGGCCCTCTACCTTCCATTAATCGAAATTAATGTGTTAGCTTTTGTTTTTATAAGTTTACAACTCTTATTTTTTTTGTAGCCCGTAGGGGAATCGAACCCCTCTTACCAGAATGAAAATCTGAGGTCCTAACCGATAGACGAACGGGCCTACTATACTTATTAAGCTAGTTTGTTAACGTGCTTAGTTAATTTGCTTTTCAAGTTAGCTGCTTTGTTTTTGTGGATAATGTTCTTCTTAGCTAATTTATCCAACAAAGAGATAACCTTTGGCAATTGCTCTGCAGCAGCAGCTTTGTCCTCTTCATTTCTCAATACTTTCATAGCTGTTCTAGCAGTCTTGTGGTAGTATCTGTTACGAAGTCTTCTTGCTTCGTTTTGTCTAATTCTTTTTAATGCTGATTTATGATTTGCCATATCGTTCAAATGTGAGTGCAAAAGTATAAACTTTTTTTTTATCCGCCAAATTTATTTTCTAAAAATTTTAATTTTCTTTGGAAAGATATTCTCTAAGTTTATTGATTGCTTGTTCTATTTTTAAATTTTCTTTTTCTTTCTCTATTTTTCTGATCGTATTCTTCAACATGATCATTGCATTGTTCCATTCTCCAGTAGTATTGGTGAAGGTAAGGTCTTCTATAGTTACCTCAAAAGCAACCTTTTCTCCACTCTTATAAAATCTGAAACTAATTTTATCATCGCTGCCTGTTATCCCTCCTTCATTGATTTTTAAATCATAACTTTTTGGGTCAGAGTGGATTTTATTAAAAAGCAATTTAGCTTCCTGAATTTTTAAATCCGGCATGATATAAGTTTTTGCCCGTCGGGAAATTCCCGGGAAGGCTTCATAATTTAATTTTCAATCATTTGTCTCCTCAATAAAAACTCAAAGAATTTTTATCCTGACTTCTTTACCAAGGAAAAAGTGATGCAAAATTAAATAATTTTTTTTAAATCCTAAATAGATATGATCAGATATCATTTAAATTTGCCGGATTTAATAATATAAAAAAGTCTTTTTTAAAAAGACTTTTTTTATATAGTAGCCTATAGGGGAATCGAACCCCTGTTGCAAGAATGAAAATCTTGAGTCCTGACCACTAGACGAATAGGCCTAATTTTGAGGTCGCAAAAGTAGTAATAAACTTTCGAACTTCAAAATTATTTTTGGCCTATTTATATACCTTCTGAATGATCGTATTCTTAATTCCTTTAACTTCAATATCTTTCTGAAGCTTCACAGCATCTTCCAATGTATACACCTTTCCGTATGTGTAATAGAAAATTCCGTTTTCTTTGGTTCTTTCAACATCTTTCAGAGTTAAGAGAATAGGAGAGTTGCCGTTAAGTTTATCTTTTCCGGTGAATACTTCTATTGTATAATAACCACTGTTTAGCTTCTGATTTGGCATAAAACCAACAGCAAACGCATTTCTGAATCCGGCATCTTTCGCTGTTTTGATGTTAATATCTCTCACAGAAGCCATATTGGTAACTCCATAATAATATTTGTATTGTCCGTTCTCTTTGATAGGAAGAATATAGTTTAATCCTTTCAGTGCCGGGTCGCCATCATTATATTTAGTAGGAGAGCTCATTAATAATACTCTGAAATCATTCTTTAAAGGAACTTCTGCCGGTTTTTCAGGCTCAGGCTTTTTAGTTGAGGTAAATCCGCCGGATTTTCTGTCAATTGCTTTCTTATAATCAATGATGGCATTATAAATACTGACCGCAATTTCCTCCTGTCCTTTATCTGATGCCAAATAATGGCTTTCTTCAGGATGGTTGATGAATCCGGTTTCAATAAGAACCGAAGGCATCGCATTCATACGCAGAACGTGTAAGTTCTTTTGAAAAACACCACGGGAAAATCTTTTATCTTTATTTACAAAATTATCTTCCACCAATCCGCCTAATAGAAGGCTTGATTCAAGGTACTTGCTTTGTTGTAATTTCAAGGCAATTAATGATTCCGGTGAACTGGGATCATAAGAACCAAATACCTGCTTATCTTTTTCATCCAGATAAATTACGTCATTTTCCCTTTTGGCAACTTCTAGGTTAGTATCATTCTGGTCTGGTCCCTGCACATAAGTCTCGGTTCCATACGCCCCGGATCTTTGTGAAGAATTACAGTGAACAGAAACGAAAAGGTCTGCTTTACTTCTGTTGGCAAGATTGGTTCTGTCTGAAAGAGAAGGATATTCATCAAACTTACGGGTATAAATTACTTTGAAATCTTTATTTTTCTCAAGCATGCTTCCGATTTTAAGAACAATGGCAAGCGTAACATCCTTTTCTGCAACTCTTCCAATATCACCATAGGTTCTATTAGCTCCATGATCACTTCCTCCGTGTCCCGCATCTAAAACGATAGTGAACTTCTTTTGTGAAAAAATAAAGGTGTTAACGAATATGAGGAGAAATGATAAAATTATTTTAAAATTTTGTTTGCGCATCTTACAGTTTTAAAAATTATATTAATTTTGAGCCTTAATTATATAGCATAACATTGGCCAAAACCGTCTTCAAAAATATATTACAAATTTTAATTATCCTAATTTTTAACAATTTTTTAGCACAGAAAACGCCTGGAAAATTGCCTGAAAATGCGGTAAATGATACTATTCCCAAAAAAGATACTGTAATATTGAAAAAAGAATCTCTGGAAGATGTACTTCGTACAAAAGCAGATGATCAGAGAAGGGATGTTCCCAAAAGAATGACCTTCCTTAATAAAAATGCCCAGGTAAAATACCAGGATATGCAGATTGATGCGGATTATATTTCGATCGATGATAATAAAAATATCATTTTTGCACGGGGAAAGCAGGATTCTTTAGGAAGAATCATTGAACCGGTAATTACTACACAAGCCGGGAAAAAATACGAAACGGATCAGTTCAGCTACAATACAAAGACAAGACAGGCCATTGCCTACAATGCAAGAACAGAGGAAAGCGAAGGGGTGATTGTAGCCAATAAAACCAAAAAATATAATGACTCTGTTTTTGCCATGAGACATGGTCTTTATACTACGGATGATTATTTTATTAAGAAAAAAGATACTGCAGCAGACTATCACTTGCTGGCTTCTAATATTAAATTAATAAAAGGAAAGAATAAATCCCAGATTGTAACGGGACCTATCCAAATGTACATAGAACGTGTACCGACTCCTCTTATTATGCCATTTGCAATACTTCCGTTTTCCGATAAAAGATCTGCGGGGATATTGATTCCGAGTTTCGGGGAAAGGGAAGATGTTGGTTTCTTTCTAAATAGCTTAGGGTATTATCAACCGATCGGGGAGCACTTTGATATTAAAGTCCTTGCTGATATCTATACAAAAGGGAGCTGGAACTTAAGGCCGGAAATGAATTACGTGAAGAAATACCGCTATTCCGGGAACTTTTCAGCCGATATAGGAACTACGGTAAGAGGAATCAAAGGATTGGATGATTATACTAAAAACAGTACATACAGGATTGCTTGGAGACATACACAGGATACAAAAGCGAACCCGTTCCTTAATTTTACGGCTTCAGTAGATATTGTGAGTACAAAGTTCTATAATAATACGGTTAATAACAATTATATATTTAACCAGAATGTATTGAATACCCAACAGAACTCAACAGTTACGTTAACTAAAAGATTTTTAAAGCTTCCAATCACAATTACCGGTACCGCCTCTTATTCACAGAACTTTGCTACCGGCCTTGCCGATCTGCGATTACCTCAGATGAATATAGCGGTCAATCAATTTTATCTTTTCAAATCTAAAACAGGGACAAGACAAGGATTATTGGAAAATATTACGGTGAATACAGGGTTTAACCTAACGAACTTTGTCAATACCAGCGAAGGTGAACTGTTCAAAAAGGAAATGTGGGACAAAATGCAGACTGGGCTTAAAAACAATATCTCTTTAGGAACCAATACAACAGTTGCCAAATATTTCACATTCAGCTTAGGAGCCAATATAGATAATGCTCTTACCACAAAAACGTTGAACAGATATTATGATCCTCTGAAGAATGTGGTGGTAGACGAAATGGATAAGAATATATCCGGATATTCTACTTTCTCTACTTCGGCAAGTATCCAGACTACTCTTTATGGAATGCTGAAGTTTAAAAAAGGTTCTGCTGTAGAAGCGATCCGACATATGATGACCCCAAGTATCGGTTTTACATATTCGCCTGATTTTGGAGATACTAAGTTCGGGTATTATAAAAATTATTATGATGCAAACGGAGCGTTGACTCCTTATTCCGTTTTCGAGAAAGGAATCGTTGGTACTCCTTCAAGCGGAATGGTAGGTGCTTTAGGTTTTAATATCGGGAACAATATTGAAATGAAAGTGAAATCCAAAAAAGATTCCACCGGAGTGAAAAAAGTAAAAATCTTTGAATCATTGAATCTCTCGGGAAGTTATAATTTTGCGGCAAAAGATCATCCATGGTCTATATTTACGATCAATGGGCAATCATCTTTTTTTGACAGTAAGCTTAGTGTAAATACCAGTTTATCAATAGACCCATATAAGATTCTTTATCTTCCGGGACAAGAAACAGGAATCAGAACTGAAGATTTCGGGCATTTCAGTGTACAAGGATTTAATGTACAGCTTTCTTATCCTTTAAGCAGTGAGCTTTTCGGGGAGAAAGTAGATTATGCTAAAAAATATTCTGCAAAAGGAGAGATCAGAAATGAAAATTATTATTTTGATGATGATAATTATGCACATTTTAATCAGGCATGGACTTTAAATGTCAATGCGAATTATGCTTTTTCAAGAGGGGCGACACGTACTGGCAGCCAGATTGCCTCGGTGGGATTGGACGGAAGTATTAAGCTTACCCCATATTGGAATATTAACGGAAGTACTCATTACGATTTAGTAACCAAAGAATTAGCCTACACGAGAATCGGTTTTTCAAGGGACCAGCGAAGTTTCACCATTAATTTTAACTGGGTACCTTTTGGACAATATAAAGTATATGACTTCTTTATAGGAATAAAAGCTAATATTTTAAGTGATGCATTGAAATATAAAGACCGAAGCTTCACACAGCCGAATGCTCCGTTCTAATTTCAAACGATATCAAATATAAATTTTATATTTGCACCCAAAATAAATTCTAATGAAAAAGATAATCTCTACAGTTAATGCCCCTGCTGCAATCGGGCCTTATTCTCAAGCTAATCTTGCAAACGGTGTTTTGTACATTTCCGGGCAGATCCCGGTAGATCCTGCAACAGGAAAATTAGTGGAAGGAATTGAAAAGGAGACTCATCAGGTGATGAAAAACCTGGAGGCTATTCTTACAGAAGCAGGAATGTCCTTTAAAAATGTGGTAAAAGCTACCATCTTCCTTAAAAATATGGATGATTTCGCTGTAATGAATGACATCTATGCATCATACCTTGATGCAGAAAGTTATCCGGCTCGTGAAACGGTACAGGTTTCTTGCCTTCCGAAAAATGTAGATATTGAAATTTCTATGATTGCACATCAGGATTAATGAACTTTTTAAGAAATACATTAGCGGTGTTAGTAGGTCTTGGTATTGCAGGGCTCACTATTACTCTTGGTATAAGGGTGTTTCCGCAATGGGTTACTTTTGAAGCTTTTGCTCCTTTTGAACATTGGCAGAAATTTCTGGAAAGTATGAAAAATAATGATGCCTTCTTTGGTTTTCTGCTGTTCGTTTCCGGATTGGGAACCACGATTGGAGGAGTAGCTACAGCACTTATCGTGAAATATGCTAAAGTGGCGTATGCCATCCTTATTGGTTTTATAATGCTGTTCATCGCTATGCTGGACGTTATTATTTTCCCCTATCATCCAACTTTTTATAAAATATCTATCTTCCTTACTTTCTTTCCTTTTTCATGGATCGGAGGTAAAATTGTTGAGGTTATTTATGAACGGAATAAAAAAAGAAGAATCGCTGATAAAATGAATAAATAAAAAAACGCTGCAATTTGCAGCGTTTTTTACTAAGTATGATTGTATTTTAATTAAGGCATTTTAAATCCTTTGGTATAGATTCTTCCATATTCATCCACAAACTTCACCTGTACATTTCCTTGATATTTATCCAGGATCTTTTCAACATCTTTTTGTGAATTCACAGGTTTACCGTTGATTTCAATGATGATATAATTGTCAACGATACCTATTTTGGCCATCTCGCTTCCTTCTCCTACATTTCTTGCAATCACCCCGCTGTTAAGCCCATAATTGGTTTTGAATGATTCGCTTAATGGTTCAAAGTCTGCTCCGATTTTTTCTGAAACACTAAGATCTGCCTTCGTTCTTGTAGAAGTACCTCCTTTTTGATCCTTCAATGTTACGGTAGTAGTGTTTTCCTTACCATTTCTTATATAAGTAACTGCTACTTTATCACCAGGACGCTTGCTTCCGATAGCGATTGATAAATCAGCAAAATCGGTTACAGGCATAGTGTCTATTTTTGTGATCACATCACCAATTTTCAGGCCTGCATCTTCTGCACCACTGTTTTCTCCGAATCCGGTGACGTATACTCCGGAACCTGTTTTAATATTGGCTTTTTTCTGGAAGTTGTATGATGCTACTTGTTGTTCATCGGAAAGATCTAATGACTGTACTCCAAGGAATCCTCTCTGTACAATTCCGAACTTCTTAATATCTTCTACGATCTTTCTTGCCAGGTTAGAAGGAACTGCAAATCCATATCCTTGGTAATAACCGGTTGTGGACTGAATCGCAGAGTTGATCCCGATAAGATCACCATTTGAGTTAACCAAAGCTCCTCCTGAGTTTCCTGGATTAATAGCGGCATCTGTCTGGATAAAGCTTTCAATTGGATTACTTGCTTTACCTTGAGAACCTAAAATACCGATTCCTCTTCCTTTCGCAGAAACGATCCCTGCTGTAACAGTAGAATTCAATCCCAGTGGATTTCCTACGGCAAGTACCCATTGTCCTACTTCAATATTATCAGAATTCGCAAAGTTCAGATAAGGAAGTCCTTTTTCTTCAATTTTTAATAAGGAAATATCCGTATTCGGGTCAGTTCCTACTAATGTTGCGATATAAGATTTTTTGTTGCTTAATACGACTTCCAGTTTATTAGCGCCTGCCACAACGTGGTTATTGGAAATAATATATCCGTCAGGCGAAATAATAACACCGGAACCCATTCCTGAAGGCATATTGTCCGGAGCCTGCTGTTTTTGTCTCTGCTGTCCTCTTCCTCCGAATGGATCTCCAAAGAAGAAATCAAACATATCCTGTTCTGATGCTCTGCTGGATGTCCTGTTCTGATAGTTCTTAATAGTAACTACAGCCGGAACGGTTGTTTTCGCAGCTTTAACGAAATCATCCCCGATGGCAGCACTGTTCATCCCTGCAAAAGAAGCATTCGTTGATGAGGTAAAATACCCCTGATCGCCATTATTGGAATTATGGCCGAAATATTGTAATGTGCCTACAGCAGTAGCTCCTGAAATAACTCCCACCACTGCAAATGGTAATAGTTTTTTTAAAGTACTCTTCATTGTATATCTTCTTTTTTTATGTTTTAAAATTTTACAGTAAACAAATTTACTGCATAATAAGTATGCAATTAGTATGCTATGTTTCAACTTTAACTAAAATTTAACAGGAATAGTGATATTTTACATCTTTTGTCATAATTGTTGAAATGTCAATTAACGAACCTTAAAAATTTATTAAAGATAATGTCACTAATTATAAGATGAATTCATGAAGGTAAAAGTTAAATTTAATTATTAAAAGTGAAAAAAAAATCACTTATTCACTGCTCATTAGCCGGATAAGATTGTCCCGATTAATATCCCTAATTGAAAAATGTCTATCTTTGCAAAAATTTTTCTCACTTAAAACGTTTATAGCATGCAACTGTATAACACCTTAAGCGCAGAAGAAAGAGCTCAACTAATTGATGAAGCCGGTAAGGAACGCCTTACGTTGTCTTTCTATGCGTATGCCAAAATTGAAGATCCCAAAAAATTTCGCGACGAATTATTTATAGCCTGGAATGCACTGGATGCGCTTGGCCGTATTTATGTGGCTCATGAAGGAATTAATGCTCAGATGAGTGTGCCTGCGGATCAATTTGAAGCTTTTCGCGATACATTGGAAGCCTACGGTTTTATGAAAGGAATCCGTTTGAATGTAGCTGTTGAGCAAGACAATCATTCCTTTTTAAAATTAACGATAAAAGTCAGACACAAAATCGTTGCTGATGGATTGAATGACGATACTTTCGATGTAACCAATAAAGGAGTTCATTTAAAAGCAAAAGAATTCAATGAGATGCTTGAAGATCCGAATACGATTGTTGTTGATTTCAGAAACCACTACGAAAGTGAAGTTGGACATTTTGAAGGCGCGATTACTCCTGATGTGGAAAATTTCAGGGAAAGCTTACCAATTATCAATGAGCAGTTACAGGATTTTAAAGAAGATAAAAACCTTTTGATGTACTGCACTGGAGGAATCCGTTGTGAAAAAGCAAGCGCTTATTTCAAACACCAGGGTTTCAAAAATGTTTTCCAGTTGGAAGGCGGGATCATTGAATATACAAGACAAATCAAAGAAGAAGGGATAAAAAGTAAATTTATCGGGAAGAACTTTGTATTTGACCACCGTTTAGGTGAAAGAATCACAGACGATATTATTGCACAGTGTCATCAATGCGGCAAACCTTGTGATAACCATACCAATTGCGCAAATGACGCCTGCCATTTATTATTTATTCAATGTGACGAGTGTAAAGCAGCAATGGAAAACTGCTGTTCTACAGAATGTTTGGAAACTATTCATTTGCCTTGGGAGGAGCAGGTAAAATTAAGAAAAGGATTACAGGTTGGAAATAAGGTTTTCAGAAAAGGAAAATCTGATGCCTTGAAATTTAAAAAATCGGGGGAGTTACCGAACAAACCTTTGGCAAAAGCCGAAACAAAGAATATCCGTCAAAAAATAGCTGTTAAGAAAGTTTTGATCGGAAAGGCTGAACATTATTATTCCAAATCGAAAATTGCTCAATTCTTAATTGAGAACAAAGAGCTTTCAATAGGGGATAAAGTTTTGATTTCCGGACCGACAACCGGTGATCAGGAAGTTACCATTACTCAGATGTTTGCGAATGGAGGACCTTGTGAAACTGCAAAAAAAGGAGATCAAATTACTTTTGAGCTTCCGTTCAGAGTTCGTTTATCGGATAAATTATATAAAATTGAGCTTTAGTCATGCTTAAAGCAGATCTAAGAAAGATATATATGCAAAAAAGAAAAGCCTTATCAACCGATGAGGCTTTCTTGTTATCTGAAAAGATTTTCAATAATTTTCTCAGCTATTTTAGACCTGTTACAGGCGAGAAAGTTCATATTTTCATTCCCATTGAGAAGTTTAAGGAAATCGACACCCAAATTTTCATTCAATATTTTTTACGGCAGAATATCCGTGTTTTTGTGCCTAAAGTTACTGATAGGCTGATCTCAATAGAAATATTTGAAAATACAGAGTTTACAGTCAATAACTGGGGGATTTCCGAACCTGTTTCCAATACCGATTCCGGAGAGCATCATTTTGATTATGTCATCACTCCTTTGCTTTATTGTGACAAACATGGAAATAGAGTGGGATACGGCAAAGGTTTTTACGATGCCTTTTTCCAGAGCCTTTCTCCAGATTCCAAAAAAATTGGGATCAATTATTTCAATGCAGAGGAAAGTATTGATGACATCTGGGAAAATGATACCCCTTTAGATTACTTGGTTACCCCCACTGAAGTACTGTCCTTTTTTAAAGATTCGGAATAGAAGTTCAGGAAATAAAACTTAAATTCTTTTTTAAACTTAATAGGCGTGGACAATAAAATATATTGGGCATTTTTTTCAAATGTACCTATAGATTTATTTTTGTCATCAAAATATTCCACACTGAATTTGGCGTAATCCAATGTATCTTTTTTGTAATAATCTTTATATACCTGAAGATTATTTACTTTTACATTCTTTACTTTCAGGCTGTCAAGTTCCCTGAAGAGCTTTTTAAATGTTAAGCTGTCCGGTTTGTGAAAATAGCTTTGCATTTGGGAATAAATAAGCGTATCAATCTCCGTATTCCTGTTTCCGGATAAATACAATGTAGACAGATCTAAAAGCTCCTGTACTTTTTGTTTGGTAATAAAGTTGATAGCTTGGGCACTATCCATCTGAACGGCAGGGTAAGTGCTTGTATTGTTGCTGTTTCTCAGTTTATCAAGGTCGCTTATTTCTGTTTTCTTTTTATTGCATGAGAATAAAGCGAGCAGCAAGATCGTAAAAATCAAAAAGTTATTTATTCTTTTCATCGGTACTTGCAATTTTAAATTTAATTGAGATTATTTTTCCCTTTTTGTCTTTTTCCATTTTGATGACATTAAGGTTTTTAAGTGACGTTGTAGGCGTTGTTACTAAGGTAATATACTTTTGCTTATCCAATGTTTCGATGCCATAAGTATCATTATCATATACCTGGTAAATGACTGCCTCATTGCTGATAAGATTTTCCAGCTGCTTCCTTTTTTGTTTCATAAGAGCTATTTGCTCTTCCGGGTTACCTTTTACATCCTTTCTGGAGAAATAATAAACTGCCATTTTGTAATCATCCGGCTTCAGCTCGATCATTTCTTCTCCTGGAGCATTTTCCAGATTTCTATTCACTTTCAAAGGCTCGTAGAAAGGCGCACTGATCTCCATCTTCAGGTTTTTATCTTTAGTAGAGTAGTAGAAACATTCTCCGGGTTTCACTTTATACAAGAGATCGGATTCGTTTTCTTTAAGGATTTTGATTTCAAGGGTATTGATTACAGAAACTCCACGATCGGCATCCGTAAAACAATATTTATACTCTTTAGAAAAAATTTCATCTTTAAAACCTAAAATACCAGTAATAACAATTAAAATGGAGGTAACAATTGCCCAGGCATTTTTTTTAACAAAATTTTTGTTGGTTTTTAAAGGAATTATTTCAGGTTGTATTGTTGGTGTTTGATTTTCTTTAATGTTCTGATTATCAGTATTTGATTTTTGTAAATCAGAATTTTCAGGAGCTTTAAATTCAACTTTTGCCGGTTGAATTTCAGTTTTTGGAAGTTCAGGTGAATTGCTAACCGTTTTTTCCAATTCCTGAAGATCATTTTCATCCAAATCTTCATCATCCTGTAATAACTCTCCTGCAAAAAGATGCTGCTTTTTGAATTCGTACCATGATTCGTAACCCGTATAAATACTTAATAAATTAAGCATATCAATTCTTGGCAGTTTGGTAACCGGTGAAGTTTTGAAATAAGTATAAAAAGATTTTTCGCTGATGTTCCCTTTGGCCTTTTTGCGAAGATCTTCCTGGAAATAGATAATATCTATACCCTTCCATTTTGATATATCATCATAGGAAGGGGTGTGTTCTTTTAGATATTGAGCCTGAACGTCCCTTTTTAGCTGCTCAAAATGTAATAGATCTAAATCTGTCAATTTTTCAAGTGGTGATTAAATAGTTGATTTTCAGATGTGTTTTTTTGTAAAACTATTTTACAAAGGTATTACAATTATTTTTCATAAACAACTTTTCTATCTGCTATACCTTTGTCTTGTTCAAATAACAGAACGAAAAGAATTTTAAAGAACAATATTAACAAAATTAAATTTAATTTATTATGAAAAAGTCATTATTCGTAGCTGCTATCGCTGCAATCTCTCTAGTTGCTTGTAAAAAAACTGAAGCTACTGAAACTAACGCTGCTGATTCTGCTGCTGTAGCTACTACTGATTCTGCTGCTGTTGTAGCTGATTCTGCTGCTACTGTTGTTGATTCTGCTGCTTCTGCTACTGTAGATGCTGCTAAAGATGCTGCTGCTGCTACTACTGCTGCTGGAGCTGATGCTGCTAAAGACGCTGCTAAAGGAGCTGCTGATGCTGCTAAAGGAGCTGCTGATGCTGCTAAAGATGCTGCTAAAGACGCTAAACAAGCTGTAGACGCTGCTAAAAAATAATTAGTAACTGTTTACTAAAAATAAAGAACCGTTTCACCCAGTGAAACGGTTTTTTTATGTTCATAATCTAATGTTTAATTCTGACTGTTCTTTTGTCTTAAGGATTCATAACAGGTAATCGCTACGGCATTGCTTAAATTTAATGAATCAATGCTCCCGGACATTGGGATAAGTGTATTCTTTCCTTTTCCTGACCAAAAATCACTTAAGCCGGAATGTTCGGTCCCGAATAAAATGGCAGATCTTTGGGTAAAATCTCTTTGATAAAGATCTTCGGCACTTTCATCCATAATGGTGGTGTAAATATTAAAAGTATTGCCTTGAAGAAATTCTAAGGTTTCCTTATTTTCAGCCTGGAAAACTTCCATTCCGAAAAGGCAGCCCACACTGGAACGGATGACATTCGGATTGTAAAAATCTGCTTTGGCATCAGTTACAATCAGTGCATCTATCCCGAAAGCCTCACAGCTTCTTAAAATAGCGCCCAAGTTTCCGGGCTTTTCTACTCCTTCAACGATAATGATGGTAGAGTTGCTCTTAGGCTTAAATGAACTTAATGGAGTTTCTTTTACGTTATAAACTCCGATAATCCCTTCAGATGTTCCGCGGTATGCTATTTTTTCATATACTTTTTCACTTACATAGTGAATCTTTGAATCAGGAAGTTTTCCTTTGAAAATGCTTTCAGAAATAAAAAATTCAACAGGCTCAAAACCATAATACTGAGCTCTTTCATTTTCCTGTTGTCCTTCTACAACAAAAACTTTTGATTTCTTTCTAAACCTGTTGTCGGTAAGAAGTTTAGTGATATTCTTTATTTTATCGTTTTGAAAACTTTCTATTAGCATTCGGGAAATTTTAAATTAATAAGGTCTGTTTTTATATAAAACTAATCTTCCAGACTTAATGTACTCTCACTATTATCAATCAGGCTTTGGGGAAGTTCTTTTTTATTTTTGATACCCAAAGATTTTAATTTTTGTGTCTGAATCACCAAATTGTCATTTCCGGTAGATAATTGTTTATAAGCATCATTGTAAACATTTTTTGCCTGATCCAGGTTTTTACCAACTTTTTCCAGGTTATCTACAAATCCGACAAATTTGTCATATAATTTCGCTCCTCTTTCCGCAATCTCCATGGAGTTTCTGTTTTGATATTCACGTTTCCATAGGTCGGCAATAAGTTTCAGAGAGGTAATTAAATTACTAGGGTTCAATAATAAAATTCTTCTTTCATAGGCATAGTTCCATAAGTTTTGATCAGCCTGCATTGCTGCAATATAGGCAGGTTCACTAGGAATGAACATCATGACAAAATCCAGAGATTTTCCAAAATCATCATAGGCTTTCTGACTCAATTGCTGGATATGGTTTTTGATAGAAGATAAATGCTGGTTAAGCTTCATGGCATAAATATCCGCATCAGTTTCATCTACTAATTCCGTGAAAGCTGTTAAAGAAACTTTTGAATCAATAATTACATTTCTTTCATCGGGATATTTCACAACAGCATCCGGTCGCATCTTTTTACCTGAAAATTCTGAAAATAAAGCCTTGTTGTCTTCATCACGAAGCTCATGTTCAAGGAAATATTCTCTTCCTTTTACCAATCCGGATTTTTCAAGGATGCTTTCAAGGATCATTTCACCCCAGTTTCCTTGGGTTTTGCTTTCGCCTTTTAAAGCTCTTGTTAATTTTTTAGCGTCTTCAGAGATCTGCTGATTCAGTTCTGCAAGTTCTTTCACTTTTTCAGCCAGAGAAAAGCGTTCTTTATTTTCTTTTTCGTAAGCTTCATTCACTCTGTTTTTTAAATCTGTAATTTTTTCCTGGAAAGGCTCCAGGATTGTTTTAAGATTATTCTGATTAAGTGTCGTGAATTTCTCTGTTTTTTCCTCAAGAATTTTGTTGGCCAAATTTTCAAACTGAAGTTTTGCTTCTTCCTGAATTTTAGCAATTTCCTCTTTCTGTGTTTCAAGAGATTTCTGTAAACTTTCATTGATGGCAGAAAGCTCTGAGTTTTTGGCGAAAATATTTTGTTTCTCTGTTAATAAAGATTCAATTTGAGTAGTCTGTCTGGTGTTGATCTCTTTCTGTTCCTGAAACTGATTTTGCAGGGAAGTATGTTCAGCTGATATTTTGGCAAATTCACTTTTGAGATCATTTAATAAATCAGATTGTTGTTGATTCAATTCTTTCTCCTTGTTGATCTGTTGATTTAATTCCTGAATTTTCAGGTTTGAATTTTCAAGATCGGAATTGTTTCTGATATGCGAGTTGTTGAGATCGTCATAAAGACTTCTTGAAATCATGGAAGATTTCAACACGAAATATAAAATAACCGCTCCGAGAACTCCTCCGGCAATAAATCCAATAATTAAATACGTTATTTCCATGTCTCAAAATTACAAAAAGAAAAATTGATTTTCAGGATGGGAAACCGTAACAATTTGAAATTATTTTAACCACAAAAGACACAAAAATTTTACTCTATAATTTTACTTCTTAACTGTTTTTCGTAGAAGCTAAAATTTCAATATTCTTTACCACATCACTGCTTTCACATTTTTTCAACTCTTTGGTTAAAGCAGGAGTAAGAATTTTAGGATTTAAAATTTGGGTGGCCACTTTTGCGGCTGCGTAATCAACAATTCCGATAACGGATTCTCTCATGAAATTGGGAGTATTGGAAGCAATAACGGCGGTTGCCCATGATGTTTCTCTTGCCCTGGAAATCGCAAAATCGAGAACAGCATTGTCTTTCCCATTGGAAATTTTATCAATAAGATCAACAGGATAACATATTTTATTCAATGAATCTTGTACTTTTTGATTGATGGAGGCGATCACAGAATTGATGTTTTCAAAATCCTTTTTAAGGGGATTGATCTTTCTATAAGGCATGATGGATGCGGCGGAAATCCCAAGATCTAAATTGATGTGCGCATTCATTCCCAGGAAAATATGTTGTAAGATCAGCAGGTTTTTATTTTTGGCGGCTTCAAAAGCAATATACCAGGAATTGGTACACTTTTTCCCTTTGCTGTAGTTTTCCCAGGCTTCCAGATATCTTGTTGCAAATGCAATATCCAATACAGTCATTCTTGGGTTGTCTTCGAACTTTTTCTGTTGAATACCTTTTAAAACCTGAGCGGTCATGATCCTGTATGTACAGGCGAAATATCCTGCAGGACTTTGATTTTCCTTGCTCCAGATGATAATCTCATCGAGCTTTTTCAGAACTTCTTCTATGGTTTTCATGGTGGTTTAGTTTTTTATAAATATAAGAAAACCGCTGCTAGTTGATGTCTATTTTGTTATTTCTTGTAATTCTATTTCTAATTCCTGTTTTTCTTTTTCTGTATAAATTTCAGAATTCACCAAAGATGCCTTAAATTTTTCGACTGTTTGAAAATAGTTCTGTTTTAGTTGAATTTGAGCTTTTATGATGTATAAAAAGCCTTGTGAAAAATTGGGGTAAGAATCCATTAATATTTGCCAGGCTTGAATAGCTTTGTTGTATTGTTTTTCGTTATAAAAATACCATCCCTTACCATTTAAGGTGCCAATTGAAAAATTTAATTTAGTTCCGTAATTGGATTGTATTTTTTGCTCAAGAGATTTTTTGATGCTTAAATCTTTTTGCTTAGTTGAGGAAAATTCTGCCTGAATAGCAGACCATTCTTCAAATATTTCATAAAGAGCTCTATTTATTAATAAACCAGGTGTTGCATTGTGGTCAGCTGCTTTAAAGTGATATCCTTTCATGTCTAAAAAAGGATTGGGAGTACTTTTTTTTATAACGGAATCCATCTTGGCAAAATCCTCGGGATAATCGTTACCAATTCCAAAACGATAATATTTTTTGGAATGATATGAAAGTTTGTTCATTTTACTTATAGAATCCGTTAAATCAACATTTTTCTGAAAGAAAAATGGACTCATGGAAATGACACCGTTCAAGTCATTTATTCTAGAATTAAAAACAGAAGTTGTGAAATAGCCATATCTTGAATGGCCAATTAATATTCTAAATTTTGAGGCTTTGTAATCTTTTTCAGCTAGCGGGATAAGTTCTTCAAAAATGAAATTTTCATTCTCAAGCGCAAGTCCATTAGCATCAGAGATTTTGTATTGTGTTTCATTATAACGATAACGTTGTTCAGATTCTACACTAATTATTATAGATGACGGCATTTGTTCAGTGCTTGTCAGATAATCAATGGTATTGATTATATAATTATGACTTCTTTTGTTTTGCTTGTCAAATACGATAATTAATGGGAAATCGTTTTTTATTCCATCTTGCCATTCTATTGGGACTGTTATAGAAACCTTTTTTTTAATTCCAAGATTTTTCGAGATTAAGGTGGTGTCTTTTAGTTTTTTATATCTTTCATAGTTTTGTGCAAATAGAGTTGAAGTAAATAAAATAAAAAACAAAGTAAATTCTTTTAACATCTCGATTGGCTTAATGTTAGGTAAACCCCCATATTTATGAAGTTTGGGTTTTTATGGATTCTCTTTCGAAATTTCCTTATGATGCTTCAAGTACATGGGTAACGCCGCAGATCCATACCAGGGGAAAATCTCATAGCTGAAAACTCCTGCCTGAACGGCTGGATCAGTTTTTACCCATTCTTCAGCTTCTTCCTTCGATTTTGTATTGAAAATAAACATTCCCTGAAAGGCTTCTTTATTCTCTTCCAAAAATGGTCCAGCAACAATGATTTTACCTTCATCCGCCAATTTTCCGATATTGGCCAAATGCCCTTTCATCAGCTCACCTTTTTTGGTTTTGTCTTCAATTTTTGTTGGTCCGGTGGTAAGCATTACAATGGTGTAAGCTTTCATACCATATTTGTCAGCTCCTAGAGAGGTCGCCAATTCCTGGTTGAATTTCGGTTTTTCTGTTTTGTTTGTACCTGCTTCTGAAGTCCCGGATTTTCCCGGTTGCCCGTCTTGTCCTTTAGTGCGGATGGAGCAGGAAGTTATTAAACACAAGATTAGTACTAATAAAATGTTTTTCATGTTATTTAGTTTTTTATTCTTAAAAATTCTTTGGCTAGTTCAATCATTTTAGGATCTCCTGTATATTTTCCGTGTTCATCTGAAAGCTTTACCGTAGGAATCCAGTCGTTATTTGGTGCTTGTACACCGATGAGTTTCATCACAATATTCATGGGTTTTAAGCCTACATCATTGGTGAGATTGGTTCCGATCCCAAATGAAATCCCGATTTTTCCTCTGCAATAGTTTGTGATTTCTTCTACTTTTTCAAGGTTTAGACCGTCTGAAAATATGATATATTTAAATAAAGGATTGATTCCGTTTTTTTGATAGTGTGCAATGGTTTTATCTGCAAATTCCAAAGGATCACCACTGTCATGACGGACTCCGTCAAATAGTTTGGCAAATTTCTTGTCAAACTGCTGGAAGAAAACATCGGTGGTATAAGTATCTGAAAGGGCTACTCCCAAATCGCCTCTGTAAACATCTACCCAATGTTCCAACGCTAATTGATTGGCCATTTTGAATCCATATTCCGCTCCGTGAAACATAAACCATTCATGAGCATGAGTTCCGATGGGTTTTACATTATATTTCATAGCAAAATGGACATTAGAGCTTCCGATAAAGGTAGAATCCTTTTTCTGGATCAAAGCTTCCATCACCAGGTTCTGCACTTTATAAGAATGTCTTCTTCTGGTTCCGAATTCTGCGAAGTTTACTCCTAGTTTATTGAGCTGTTCTGCTTTTTCTAGTGTTTTACTCATTACGACTTCGTTGGAATCCCTTTCCATATGATTCATCTCGTAATGCAGCTCGCTGATTAAAGATAATAAAGGAACTTCCCATAGAATAGCTCTGTACCATAATCCTTCAACTGTTACCTTAATATCATTTCCTTCCTGATGGATCTTTACTTCCGAGGGATCATAATGATAACCTTCAAGAAAGTCTAGATAAGGAAGATCCAGATATGGACAAGTTCTTTCGAGGAACTTTTTTTCTTCTTTGGTGAGTTTAAGTTCGGCCATTTTAGTAACCGCTTCTCTTAAAGCTACATCAAAGCCTTCCGGAAAATGATGTTTCCCTCTATTGATAAATTCGTATTTTACGATTTGGCTTGGGAATAATTTTACCACTGCATTTTGCATGGTAATTTTATAAAAATCATTATCCAAGATGGAATTTAATCGTACGTCATGCATTATTATTGTGTAATTTATACGCAAATATAATTAGAAAAATTAAAATCGCCTAAATGTAAGGCGATTTTTTTATATTTCCGGATGAATTTTTTTATGTTTACTTACCTAAATAAGAATTGTACATCCAGACTTCTTTTTCCTGTTCTGTAATATAGTCGCTCATTTGAGAATTGGTTCCTTCATCTCCAGCTTTATCTGTAATATCCAGAAGTTCCCTTTGTAAATCAATCACAACTTTGAAAGAAGCCAGTATATTTTCCACACTTTTGGTAGCATCACTTACTTCTTTACTTTCTTTAATAGTGGAAACTTTCAAGTAGTCTGAATAATTATGAGCCGGAGTGGCGCCTAATGTCAGGATTCTTTCGGCAATTTCATCAATCTTTAATACCAAGCTGTTATACAGTTCTTCAAATTTCGGATGCAGGGTAAAGAACTGATCTCCCTTGATGTTCCAATGTGATCCTCTTGTATTTTGATAAAATACAGAGTAGTTGGCTAAAAGTACATTCAGTTTTTCTGCAATGTTTTTACAATCGGCTTCTTTCAATCCGATAATACTAGCATTTTTCATAAAGTTTACATTTATATAACAAATTTAAAGAATATTGCGCCGAATATTTTTAAATCTCAATAGAAGATAACTATAAAAGTTTTTAAAATAGTTGGGAATTATTAATATTGCAGACTATGAAAAGAAGTTTATTGATTACAATAGTTTTATTTTTCGGAATGTGTCTCATTTATATTATGGCCGTACTGCTGAAAACTGAAAACTATTTCACCTATATTTTGGATGATGCGTACATTCATCTTGCGATGGCTAAGAATGTTGTGTTTCATAAAGTATGGGGCGTAACGAACTACAATTTTTCATCCTCTTCATCTTCGCCTGTTTTTACATTACTACTCAGTGGTCTTATATCTATTTTTGGAAATCAAGAACTGATCCCTCTTATCTTTAATTTTTTCTGTTCTTTTTTTATTGCTTATTTTTTAGATAAATATTATAGTGGATTTTTTAGTGAGAACATAAGTATTGTAACGGCATCAGTTTTTACCTTACTTTTTGTATCTGTCCATTTGCTTGTTTTTTCAGGGATGGAGCATGTACTGCATGTATTGCTTATTGTTATTAATGTTTTTTATTTTGAAAGATGGAAGAAATCTGGGTTTAAAGATTTTTATTACTCTGTAGGGTTTTATGGCCCTCTTGCTTTGCTGGGATTAGTAAGGTTTGAAAGTATGTTTTATTTTCTAGGGGTTGCTTTTGTCTTTTTCCTGCTAAAAAAGTTTAAGGAAGGTATTAAAGTTCTGTTTTTTGGATTTACCCCGATTTTGATTTTCGGATATTTTACTTATAGTGAAACGGGATATTTTTTTCCTAATTCTGTCTTATTAAAAGGAACTAAGCTGGACCTTTACGGAAACTATCTCCTGCAGCTTGAAAATATTTTAAGAAAGGTTTTATTAAATAAATATTTTTATCTGGCTTGCTTTTTCCCATTGTTATTCGTTGGCTTTTTTCTATTCAAAGACTATAGAAAAAAAATACATTTCCAAAAGCTACTTTTAAGCAATTTTCTTTTTATTGTGTTTACTGTTACTTTGCTTATACATGGGGTTTTTGGACAATTCACAGATTTTTTTAGGTATGAAGGCTATATTCTGGTAGTATTCGTAATGGCCGGTGTTCCAAAGATGAAAACCTTTTTTGTCAACAAGAACTATCTATTAAAAGAAAATAGGGTTTTATCCTTATTAGTACTCTGTTTGTTTACATTGATGATTTATAGAATGAATCTTGTCAATACGTTAATTATAACTGGCAGTCAAAATATCTATGAACAGCAAATTCAGTCCACAAGATTTTTGAAAAAATACTATAATAATTCTAGGGTTATTGCAAATGATATCGGAGCAATATGTTATTTTACGGATATTCACCTGTTGGATATTGCAGGTTTGGGATCAAAAGAGATTATTCCTTTTAGGATGAAGATAAAAGGACTTGATAGTAATTTCGAAAAGTTTCTGACAGACTATTCTATCCGCAATCATTTTCAATTGGCTATTGTATATGAAGAGTGGTTAAAAGGGTACACACCTAAAAGCTGGAAAAAAATAGCTGTTTTAAAAATAAAAGGAACGAACGCTGTGTTAGGCAAAGATCATCTCTCTATTTATGCTGTAAACCCTCAGCTCAGTTCCTCATTAAAAGAAAATATAAAAAGCTTCCATTGGAATAAGAATGTTGATGTTAGAATTATAAAATAAGCCATACAATTATTTTTTATCATATCAACAGCCTATTTACTCTTCAAATGAGAGAGGCTTTTTTACATAAGTGGTTGATTTTAATTTTTGTATAAGTGTTTGTAGATTAAAAAATTATTACTATTTTTGCACCCTAAAATAAAAAGCAATTAAATGCCTACTATTCAACAATTAGTAAGAAAAGGAAGAGCCACGCTTGCCAAGAAGAGCAAATCGGCTGCCCTTGATTCTTGTCCACAAAGACGTGGTGTATGTACGAGAGTATATACTACTACACCTAAGAAACCTAACTCTGCACTAAGAAAAGTTGCAAGGGTAAGACTTTCAAACGGTAAAGAAGTTAACGCCTACATCCCGGGCGAAGGACATAATCTTCAAGAGCACTCGATAGTATTGGTAAGAGGCGGAAGGGTGAAAGACCTACCGGGAGTACGTTACCACATCGTAAGAGGTGCATTAGACACTGCAGGTGTAAATGGAAGAACACAGAGAAGATCGAAGTATGGAGCTAAGAGACCAAAACCAGGTCAAGCTGCAGCTGCACCAGCAAAAGGAAAGAAAAAATAATCATTAAATAAGGTACAGAAACAATGAGAAAGACAAAAGCGAAAAAAAGACCGTTGTTACCAGATCCTAAATTTAATGATCAATTGGTAACTAGATTCGTAAATAACCTAATGCTTGACGGTAAAAAGTCAATCGCATTCAAAATTTTCTATGATGCATTAGATATCGTAGAAACTAAAAAAGGAGATAACGAAAAAACTGCACTTGAAATCTGGAAAGATGCATTAACAAATGTAATGCCTCACGTAGAAGTACGTTCTAGAAGAGTAGGTGGAGCTAACTTCCAAATCCCAATGCCAATCAGAGCTGATAGAAAAATTTCTATGGCAATGAAATGGTTAATCAAATATTCTAAAGCTAGAAATGATAAGTCTATGGCTTTGAAATTAGCTAACGAAGTGGTAGCTGCTTCAAGAGAAGAAGGTGCAGCTTTCAAAAAGAAAACTGATACTCACAAAATGGCGGAAGCTAACAAAGCTTTCTCACACTTTAAATTCTAATTTGTAATGAGTAGAGATCTTAAATTTACAAGAAATATTGGTATTGCTGCTCACATTGATGCAGGGAAAACTACCACTACAGAAAGAATTTTATTCTATACAGGTAAAACTCACAAAATCGGTGAGGTTCACGAAGGTGCTGCAACTATGGACTGGATGGAGCAAGAAGCAGAAAGAGGTATTACTATTACTTCTGCTGCAACAACTTGTTCTTGGAACTTCCCAACTGATCAAGGAAAAAATTTACCTGAAACAAAACCTTACCACTTCAACATCATTGATACACCGGGACACGTTGACTTCACTGTAGAGGTTAACAGATCTCTAAGAGTATTGGATGGATTGGTATTCTTATTCTCTGCAGTAGATGGTGTAGAGCCTCAGTCTGAAACAAACTGGAGACTTGCAGACAACTATAAAGTTGCGAGAATGGGATTCGTAAACAAAATGGACAGACAAGGTGCTGACTTCCTTAACGTTGTAAAGCAAGTTAAAGAAATGTTAGGATCTAATGCAGTTCCAATCGTTTTACCAATCGGTGCTGAAGAAGATTTCAAAGGGGTTGTAGACTTAATTAAGAACAGAGCGATCATCTGGGATGATGCAGGACAAGGAGCTACTTTCGAAGTAGTGCCAATTCCTGAAGACATGAAGGATGAAGTTCTTGAATATAGAGAGAAATTAGTAGAAGCAGTAGCTGATTATGATGAAACTTTGATGGAGAAATTCTTCGAAGATCCAGATTCAATTTCTGAAGATGAAATCAACGAAGCACTTAGAAAAGCTACTATCGATCTTTCTATCATTCCTATGACTTGTGGTTCTTCATTCAAGAACAAAGGAGTTCAGTTCATGCTAGATGCTGTTTGTAAATATCTTCCTTCTCCATTGGATAAGGATAATATCAAAGGAACAGATCCGAACACTGATGCTGAAATCGAAAGAAAGCCAGATGTAAAAGAGCCTTTCTCTGCATTAGCATTCAAGATTGCTACTGACCCATTCGTAGGTAGATTAGCATTCTTCAGAGCTTATTCAGGAAGACTTGATGCTGGTTCTTATGTTCTTAACACAAGATCTGGAAACAAAGAAAGAATTTCTAGAATCTATCAGATGCACGCTAATAAGCAGAATCCGGTTGAATTTATTGAAGCTGGAGATATCGGTGCAGCTGTAGGATTTAAAGATATTAAAACAGGAGATACTTTATCTGATGAAAAGAACCCAATCGTTCTTGAATCTATGATCTTCCCAGATCCGGTAATCGGTATCGCTGTTGAGCCTAAAACTAAAGCTGACCAGGATAAAATGGGTAACGCTCTAGCTAAATTAGCTGAAGAGGATCCAACTTTCCAGGTTAAGACTGATGAGGCTTCTGGACAAACAATCATCTCTGGTATGGGTGAGCTTCACTTGGATATCATCGTAGACCGTATGAGAAGAGAGTTTAAAGTAGAAGTTAACCAAGGTCAACCGCAAGTAGAATACAAAGAAGCTCTTACACAAACTGCTAACCACAGAGAAGTTTATAAAAAGCAATCTGGAGGTAGAGGTAAGTTCGCGGATATCGTATTCGAAATCGGTCCTGCTGAAGAAGGTAAAACAGGTCTTGAATTCGTTAATGAAATTAAAGGTGGTAACATTCCTAAAGAATTTATCCCTTCAGTTGAAAAAGGATTCAAAGAAGCTATGAAGAATGGTCCATTAGCTGGATTCGAAGTTGAAGCGATGAAAGTTACATTGAAAGATGGATCTTATCACCAGGTTGACTCTGACCAATTATCTTTCGAACTTGCTGCGAAGTTAGGTTTCAAAGAATCTGGTAGAGCTGCTAAAGCAGTTATCATGGAACCAATCATGAAACTTGAAGTAGTAACTCCTGAAGAATACATGGGTGATATCGTAGGTGACCTTAACAGAAGAAGAGGTACTGTAAACGGTATGGATGATAGAAACAACGCTAAAGTAATCAAAGCTTTCGTTCCACTATCTGAAATGTTCGGTTATGTAACTTCATTAAGAACTTTATCTTCTGGTAGAGCAACGTCTTCTATGGAATTCGAGAAATATGAAGCGGCTCCGCAGAACATTGCTGAAGAAGTAATCGCTAAAGCAAAAGGTTAATTTAAATTAGATTAAAATGTCACAAAGAATCAGAATAAAACTTAAGTCTTACGATTACAATTTGGTAGATAAATCTGCTGAGAAAATCGTAAAAACGGTAAAGGCTACTGGTGCTGTTGTAAACGGTCCAATTCCATTGCCAACAAACAAGAGAATCTTCACTGTGTTGAGATCTCCACACGTAAACAAAAAAGCAAGAGAACAGTTCCAACTTTCTGCTCATAAGAGATTGATGGATATCTATTCTTCTTCTTCTAAAACGGTGGATGCTCTAATGAAATTAGAGTTACCAAGCGGTGTAGACGTGGAAATTAAAGTGTGATAACGTGCACTTAAGCCGTGATTATATGAATCCGCTCCCTTTAAAGGGAGCGGATTTTTTTATTTTAAAATATTTTCGACATGTATTTTTAATTTTTTACTATTATGTATTGCAAGGTTCTTTTAAATTTGTACATTTGTAAAAAAAGTTATGAGAAAAATTGTATTACTCATGTTGATATTCAGTTTGTCATTGACCGGGCAAACTCATCGTTTTATTTATGATATGGTTTATAAACCAGATTCCACCTCCACCAATGTCCGTAAAACCAATTATTATTTGGATATAAACCCAACCGAAACTTATTATTATGAGAGATCTTATTTCTTAAGTGATTCCATAGAAAAGGCGAATAACATAAAGACTTTTGAAGGAAAGCTTAGTGATTTACTTAGTAAAAATTTAAAAGCAAAAGAATATACGCTTTACAATGTTCAGTTTTTTGAAGTCTATCAGCTGAAAGACAAGCCGGAGATGAAATGGAACATTCAAAAAGAAACAAAAAATATAGAAGGTGTAAAATTACAAAAAGCGACACTACGTTTTGGAGGAAGAAACTGGATCGCTTGGTTTTCAAATGAGTTTCCTTTTCAGGAAGGGCCATATAAATTCCACGGTCTACCAGGAATGATTGTGGAATTGTATGATGATAAAGAGAACTATCACTTCAGCCTTAATAAAACACAAAACTTTAAAGAAACCCAATATGTGAAATTCTTTAAAAATGTTAAGGAGAGAGGAGTTGAAATTCCTTATTCTAAGTATCAGAATCTTCTGATGAGTTATTATAAAAGTCCTTTGAAATTTATCAAAAGTGGTCAGTTGGAGATTGACGAGAACAATAAATTGCAGTTGGAGGATGGAAGAACTATTTATAAGCCGGAAGAACTCAGGCTTTATGAAAAAGAGGAACAACAAAGAATGAAAAAATATAACAATCCAATTGAACTCAACAAGGCCATACATTATCCGGATTGATTGTAATAATGAAGAAATAATAAGCCTACAATTTTAACAACATTATTATTTATGAAAAAACTATTATTCATTATGTTATTGATTAGCTTGTCGCTTACCGCACAAACTAATCGGTTTATTTATGAGCTACAGTTTAAGAGAGATTCAACGCAAAAGCAGTTTGATAAATTAAATTTTGTATTAGATGTAAATCCAAAAGATGTAAAGTTTTACGAATACTATTATCTGGAATCGGACTCTATCAACAAAGCAAAAGGGAATTATGAACACCAGTATGGAGGTGAATTTCCTGCTATAAAAAGAGAAAGGAATTCCTTTAAAAATCAAAATTATGAACTGATTAATTTTGATATATTCAGTTATACAACGGAAGATAGAATCAATTGGAATTTGTCCGGAGAAACCAAAAAAATGGGTGAATATACTTTACAAAAAGCAACAGCACGCTTTGGAGGCAGAAACTGGACTGCGTGGTTTAATAAAGATATCAATATTTCTGAAGGACCATATAAGTTTAATGGCTTACCGGGACTTGTCTTTGAGCTGGAAGATTCAAAAGGTAATTTTATTTTTACTTTGATAAAGAATAAGAAATTAAAAGAAACCTATGATACTACCGGAATTGTAGAAACATTTTATGGCAGAAAGCCTTTGGAAATCTCGGAGAAAATCCGCGAGAAAAAAAAGAAAGAATTCTTTAATGATCCACTAGCAAGCATGCGGAACAATTTTAAGGAAAACATGCAGGGACAAATGTTTGTTATGGGAACCAAAATCACCAATATAGAGCAGTTCAATGAGCTTAGCAAAAAGCTTCAGGATATGCTCCGAAAAACTAATAATCCTATCGAGCTGGATAAAGCTGTAGCATATTAACCATTTATTTATCCAAACTCTGTCTATTTCGGCGGAGTTTTTGATTGATATGTTGTAAACTGATACATATGGCAAAGTCAAAAAAGAATATTTTTGAACGATTTTCAGATTGGGCAACCAAATTTACAGGAAGTCCTCATGCATTTCTCGGGGCTACGGCAATTGTCGTAATATGGGCATTGTCGGGACCCATTTTCAATTATTCGGAAACATGGCAGTTGGTAATCAATACAGGAACAACAATCATTACGTTTTTGATGGTTTTTTTAATTCAAAAAGCCCAAAACAAGGACTCCAAAGCGATACAGATCAAGCTTAATGAGCTGATTGCCTCCCATGAAAAATCCAGCAACAGGATTGTAGATATTGAAGACCTTAATGAGGAGGAGTTGGATCAATTACACACCTATTACGAAAAGCTTTCCGATCTTGCCAAAGAAGACGCGGATATTCATACCTCTCATTCCATAGATGCGGCGGAGAGGAATCATAATTATAAGCATGAGTTCTTTATGAAAAAGCATGAGGAATGGCTACAGAAACAACAAAAAAAGGAATCACATTGATTCCTTTTTTTATTGTTTCCAATTAATTATCGTTTCATAAAGTAGTCAAAATATGAGCAGCTGCCCATTAAGCTCTTTGACGTTTCAGTATCTGCATATTGTGTTTTCAATAGTGCGAAATACGTTCTGAATTTTTGGTTTTTAATATCCTGCATCTGCTTTTCATGAGCTTGATTTTTTTCTGACCACTTGGGATCTGAATAATCGATATTGGCAGGATTTTTTGCCTCATACTGATAATATTTTCCTTGTTCTGCGCTGGCCATCTGGAAAAGTATTCTTGCTTTCTGCTCTCTGTTTGGATTCAGCTGCAGTGCTTTTTTATAATAATTGATTGCCAGATCAAAATTATCCGGCTCTATATAAGAAGTATACAGGAAATTTTTATAATAATACTGATAAGGTGTTTTGTTCTTGGTGCTCCAGAAATCAAATTTCCCACCGTTCGTATTATCTACATCCATTACAAATAAATGTCTGTAATATCCAAGGATGGAAGTATTATACAGTAAATTACCGATCAGCTGGTTTGCTTTTGCCGCTTTTTCATCCTTGCCGTTCGCAATTTTGCTAAGCTGAATGAGCGCATCTGCTAGTTCAAGCTTATTCATATTAGGCTTAATGAAAGGGAATGGAGAGTAATCTTCAGCTTCCATGCTTACGGTATCTGAGCTTTCAAAACTTTCCCACACATTATGTCCAAAGACAAGATTAGAGATATTTCTGAAACCGTTATATTCATTCTGAGCATATTGGTGTGGAACATTAGGCTTTTCACTGGAAACCCAATCATAATTCAATCTTGGGATTCCTACAAAACCTTGTGCCTTTGCATAGTAAGATTTTGCTTTCGCAAAGTCACCCATTCTCATTGCCCGGTCTCCATAAATCACATTGAAAAATGCATCAATATTTCCAACATCATCCATGTTTTTGGCAATGATCTGCTGCTCAAACCGGGTTTTATTTGGTTTTTTATAAAACTCTTCCACACTTTTTACCAGGCTTGAGTTCGGATTATACTGGAGATCAGAAAGCTTATTGCTCATCAGGAACGATTTTCCGTCTTCTCCCTGAAGATAATAGCGGTTGGCCAAAACATCCTTAAGGAAAGAAGCGGTGGAAGGAACAGGACCATAATAATTATTGTAATCAGAATTGATGCTGTCAGTCGCAACTGGTTTTCTTTCAATAAAATATTCAGCATAGTTTTTCATGAGATGATCTTCATATTCCGCTGTGATCTTTGGTTGGGAAACAATATCATTCAGAACTTTCATTCTTTTGATCTCTTCCAGGTATTCGGGATTGTTTGTTTTAATGTCATTCAGAATTTCAGTACTTCCTTCATAATCTTTGCTCAGAAACTTTAAATAAGCATCTGCGATCTGCCAGAATTCATCTTTAGATTTCTCTTTTGTTTTCTCAGTGAATTTAGCCAGATCACCTAAAAAATCGGTGGGCTTATTTTCGGACCAGTAATAACCGGTATTCTGAGTATAAAAAGGAATTCTGTTTGGGTTGTCCAATAATTCGTCATCACTCTGATCAGATTTCTTTTCACCCTCTTTTTTATCAGATTTAGAACCTCCGAAAAGGTTTTTAAAGAACCTCACAATCTTATCCCAAAAAGAAAGTTTCTCTTTTTTTACTTCCTTCACTTCAGTTTGGTCGTTGGGCTTATCAGAATTACTCTTTTGAACAACGGGATTATTAACATCATCTGAAGCATAATAATAAGTTGGAAGATAGCTTCTCTCAAGCTCATTGATACTTCTTGCAGCCATTACCTTCAGAATTTCCGAATCGGGATTGATGTCATACATCTTTTCCATTAAAGGGATCGGATTGGCAAAATCTTCATACCCCAAAAGGAAATAAGCCATGTTTTTTTCCTCATTATTCCCCGCTCTTTTCATGATATTGTTGAAAGAAGCAGTATCTGAAAGCTTCATAGAAACGAATGCGGATTCTTTACGGCTTTTACTGTTCATAAAAACCTGGAAAAAATTCCAGTTAGCATCACTGTTCATCTGCAATCCTCTTTGTGCTCCCGCTAATTGATCAAGAGCCATGAAATAAGGAGCGCCTTTCAACCGGATAGGTTCAACGTAGGTTTTAAAAGCCTGTAAAGCTTTATCGTAATTCCGGGTATAATGATTGAAACGGACGAGCTGATACCCATATCGCTGTTTGATTTCCGGGTTTTTCGCCGCATTATATAAAGACGTTAAGGCAGAGATGGTTTTGTTGTAATCTAAATTGGTGGCATTTTTATCGCTTTCCGCACGGCTGTAATAAAATGAATCCGGGTTTTCAACGAAATTGATTCTCATATAAGGCTCCAGATATTTTGCCTCAATCAGATAATCGATTCCTTCGCGGTATTTTGAGTAGAAACCGGTACCCAGTTTTTTGAGTAATGGATTATTCGGATTTCCTTTCTTCAGATCATTAAGATCGTTCATACTCATTTTATTGACCAGATAATCAGTTTCAGCATAGCTTAATTGATTATTGAAAAACTGTTTCCATGAAGCGATATTTTCATCCGGGATCTGTGAATAATTAAACTCTGTATAAAACCGGGTTGAATAACTATGCAGAAATGGCAGGTAAGATTTATCTTTAATGATCGTCTGCGTAAACAGGTTGAAATAATCATAATCAGGATCTGCCCATGCGCAAGCATCGGATTTTGTATAAAAAAACGATAATACAGCCAGCGAAAGAATGTACTTTTTCATATTAGTTTTGTTTTGGAGGGTGACTTACCACTTTTCAAAGTTGTGGGTCATTACAAATTTACTATCTAATTGATAATATATGATGGTAAAATGAGGTATTTTTTTGTTCAGGAAACCAACGACGTCTTTCAGCTGATTTTCCGTAATTTCTTCTACTTTGATAGTGAAACCTTTGTTCAGATAGTTTCCAAAATAGAAGCCGTCTTTCATAATCACAACTTCATTTTCTGCGATCTTCTTGAATGCGGGATTTTCAAGATCTTTCCTTGATAGTGCATTAATGAGTTTATGCTTTCCCAAATGGTTGGTGACAATTCCCCATGAATAAATCGGAAGCGCAACTTCAATTTTTTTGATGGGATAATCTTCCAGTCTGGAGAGATAGCTTTTCAGGATATTGATGTCCAGAATGGAATTCTTATCTGACGTTTCCAAAGGAGATGAAGTGGAGTAGCACATCAGATACACTTTTTCTACGGGAGGAATTCCGGTCAGATTTTTATCTTTTACCTGGTGAAGACGAAGCGTACAGGTGATCTCCTTTCCGGAAATTTTCTTCAGCTCTTTTAAAAATTGAAAATAGTCATCACGGGTTCCGCCGGTCCAGTCACAGTCAATCTGAATTTCGTTATTAACTTTCAGTCCATATTCTTCAATTTTCTTTTGAATTAATTGATGAACATTTTGAGCAAGAAACCTGATCTCCTCTTTCGAAATTCTCAAAAACGTCTGATTGGTAATAAAAACAGTAGGAACAATCAGTTTATCAGTTCGGAAACTCTGGTCTTTTGAAATCACTGCAACAGGCTGAAATTTTCCAGCCACTTTATCCACATCAAAAAATCTGGTATAGAGATAAGGTGCGCTTGCCTCATCTAAAGCCTTTTTCTCTTCAACATCTAATGAAAGCTTGGTTTTCCAATAATAAAAAGTGTAGGGATGATTTTCTTTTTCAGTACAGGAAATAATCAGTAAAAAAAATAATAAAAGTCTTAATACATTCATTATCTATAGAATGTACTTTCGCAGGTGCAGCTTCCTTTCCCCATTTCAGAAACCGGACAACAGTCTTCGGATTTTTTAATGTTTCCGTTTTCGTCCGTAAGATAAATCTTTTCTTTATCGAATTTCACATAAAAAGTTTCATTGTATGTTTTGAAATGAACTTTCATGACTTTCGAATTATATTTTCCGGCATTGATTTCCTCTTTGGTTTGTGTTCCATCTGCCTGGTTGATCTGGAGGAAACCGAAATAAACATCTCCATTGCTTTTTACTTCAAGATAATAAGCCGGAGTTCCGGAACCGCTTGCTCCCTGTTCAATATTAAAATCTCTTCTGCCTGTGAATGGCGCTCCGGATTGTGCAAAAGACAGGATACTGATGCAAAAAATGAGTAAGCTGAAAATGTTTTTCATATATAAATTTTCTCAAAGTTAAAAATATCCCTCCAAAAAATAAATCGTAGAATTACGGTAATTAATTTATAAAAACTTTATGTTTGAAACACGAAGTTTTAAAATAAAAAAACCATCCTGAAAACAGAATGGTTTACAATATGGTAATTATGTAGTTTAGAATACGGTGGCGGCAAGTTGTATTCTGGCAAACTTGTTAGATGGATTCCACATGGCCATCATGGACACAGGTAAGCTATAATGTTCAGTAATCTTAATAGATTTACTTGCTTTTATTCCTACATTCACAATATCAAAGCTGTTTTCTCCATTTCCATAAAGGAATCTTTTGTCATTAAGGGCGAAACCAGCACCTACAAAAGCATCAAGGTTTACTTTTTTATCTTTAATAACAGGATAACTTGCCTGAACATATGTGGAGTACCTGTTCTTTTTATAGCTTCCGTCCGGTTCAAGAATAACTTCTCCCGCATTAGCTCCGCCATAAAGCATAATATCCGCTTCAATGTTTATTGGAAATGAGGGTCCGAAAGAATAATTCGTTCTTAAATCAATAATATGTGCTGTTCTTCTATTGGAATAATGGAAAATATCATCTGAAGCAATTTCTGTATTAATATTTCTGGAATTAAATAAATCCCATAATCCGATATAAAACCGTCCATCCGAGTACTGAACATAATAATTGATTTCTTTGTAATGGGTTCCGTCTTTATCATCCGTTAAAGCTGAAGCCCCCCAAATCCCGACTTTCCATTTTTTATCTTTATCCAAAGCGTAAGATAGATTTCCCATTACCACCGGCTTATCTGTGATAATTAATCCTCTCCAAAGATGGTTGTTTTGGATGTTTGCTGTAAAGTCCAGTCTGCTTTCATCTTGCTCTTGTGTATTTTCTTGGGCAAAAAGATTCCCTGTGCCTAGTAAAACCAGGCAAAAAAAGATTATTTTTTTCATTGAGTATTTTTTGAGATTAACTTAAGGCTCCGTATAATAATGCTGCAATGGTTGCTCCTAAAATGGGTCCTGCAACAGGAATCCATGCGTAGCTCCAATCACTGCTTCCCTTTACCGGAAGAATGGAGTGCATTATTCTGGGGCCTAAATCACGAGCCGGATTGATGGCATAACCTGTAGTTCCCCCTAAAGACAATCCGATTGCCCAGACCAACAGTGTAACAGGCAACGCTCCCACGGTTCCTAATCCGATTTTAGCGCCCGGATCATTATTGAGTGAAAGACTAGGATCTGCAAAATAGAAAATCACAAATACCAAAACGAAAGTCCCAATGGTTTCGCTGATCAGATTGGAGATTGGCTTTCTGATGGCGGGACCTGTACTGAAACAAGCCAGCTTCGCCCCTTCATCTTCAGTAATGGCAAAATGATCTTTATTGAATAACCAAACTAAGAAGGCACCCAGCATCGCACCGATCATTTGTGCTGCGATATAGGAAGGAACCAAATCCCATGAAAATTTTCCGGCAATGGCCAAACCTAATGTTACCGCAGGGTTCAGATGAGCTCCGCTGACAGGTCCTGCAACGGTTACTCCTACGAAAACTGCCAAAGCCCAGGCTGTGGTGATTACAATCCATCCGGAGTTGTTTCCTTTGGTGCCTTTCAAAACAACATTGGCTACAACACCGTTTCCTAATAGAATCAGAAGCATAGTTCCGATTATTTCTGCTATAAATGGAGTCATATTTGTATTTTTACGAAAGATTAATCTTCTATCCAATTTTGAGAACGTTGAACTGCTTTGTTCCACGTATTGATCATTTTTTCAGCCTTTTCTTTTTCCAGCTGCGGATGGAAATCCTTATCAACAATCCATTGAGACTGGATTTCATCAATGCTTTTCCAGTATCCAACGGCAAGTCCGGCAAGATAAGCTGCTCCTAATGCTGTTGTTTCCAATGTTTTTGGCCTTGTAATTTTGAACCCGAATAAGTCTGACTGGATCTGCATTAAAAGATCACTTGCAGAAGCACCTCCATCCACTCTCAATTCAAAACTTGCTGTTCCGGAATCAGCCTCCATTGCTTTTACGATATCATACACCTGAAATGCTATTCCTTCCAGCGTTGCTCTTGCGATATGTCCATTACTTGTTCCGCGGGTAATCCCTACAATCGTTCCACGGGCATACTGATCCCAGTGAGGAGCCCCTAAACCTGTCAATGCAGGAACAAAATAAACTCCGCCATTATCTTCAACAGATTTTGCTAAATCATTGATTTCTTCTGCGGAACTAATTAATTTCAATCCGTCTCTCAACCATTGGATCGCTGCTCCACCTACGAAAACACTTCCCTCTAAAGCGTAATTCACTTCACCATTAATTTTCCAGGCAACAGTGGTCAATAGGTTATTTTTTGAAGAAACAGCTTCTTTACCTGTATTCATTAAAAGAAAGCATCCTGTTCCGTAGGTGTTTTTTACCATTCCGGGTTTTGTACACATCTGTCCGAATAAGGCGGCTTGTTGGTCACCAGCAATTCCGGCAATCGGAATTTTTGTTGAGAATAGAGTAGTGGCCGTTTCGCCATAGATCTCACTGCTTTGCTTTACTTCAGGAAGAATAGCTCTTGGTATATTGAATAGCTGTAATAGATCATTATCCCAATCCAGAGTATGAATGTTCAAAAGCATGGTTCTGCTTGCATTTGAAACATCGGTGATGAACATTTTTCCGCGGGTAAGTTTCCAGACAAGGAAAGTATCCACTGTTCCAAAGCATAGCTTTCCGGCTTCCGCTTTTTCTCTTGCTCCTTCTACATTGTCCAGGATCCATTTCAGTTTTGTAGCTGAAAAATAGGCGTCCAAAATCAGTCCGGTTTTCTCTTGGATCATTTCGGCATGGCCTTGCTCTTTTAACTCGTCGCAGTATTTGGAAGTTCTTCTGTCCTGCCATACGATTGCATTGTAAACGGGTTCTCCGGTTTCTTTGTCCCACACTATGGTGGTCTCACGTTGGTTGGTAATGCCGATCGCAGCAACTTCTCTTCCTGAAATTCCAGCTTTGGCAATGATTTCTGCGGCTACGGAAATCTGAGACGACCAGATTTCATTAGGATCATGTTCTACCCATCCCGGAGTAGGGTATATCTGTTCAAAACTCTTTTGAGAAATATACTCGATTTCTCCGCTGTGATTGAATAAGATGGCTCTTGACGAAGTCGTACCTTGGTCCAGAGCGAGAATTAACTTTTCACTCATTTCGTGACATTGATTAAGGTTAGATGGATTTTGGAGAATAAGGAGTCAATAAATACCCTTTCGCCAATTCGATAAATTCTCTTTCCTGTTCATTGGCCCATTCTTCGGAATGTCCATTTTCTTTTGCAATGATGGAAGCGATCTTATGTGCACTATCGATCGCTGCTCTTGCATCTAAAAATAATAAACGGACTCTTCTTGCCAGAATGTCTTCAATGGTTTCTGCCATTTCATTCCGGATGGCCCAAACTGCTTCCGCAACTGTGAATGGATGATCAGGATGTATTTTTTCTGAATATTCAGGATTGCTTTCTTGTAATGCTTTAATGGCAGGAATGTCTGAACCGTAAACGTACAAATGGTTGCTTCTATCAACCGTTTCCGGTCTTACATTGCCGTGAATCGAAAGATGCTCTGTTTTAGAAGTCGTCATTCCCAATTGATGAACTTTCATAGCTTCGTTAATAGTGTCTTCCGCCATTTTACGGTAGGTGGTCCATTTTCCACCAATAATGGAGATTAATCCGGTATCGGATGTAATCACCTTATGACTTCTTGAAACTTCTTTTGTGCTTTTGCTTCCGTCTTTTGGAGCAGCAAGAGGTCTAAGTCCTGCAAAAACGGACTTCACATCTTCACGGGTTGGTTTTTTTGCTAAATATTGTCTTGCGGTATTCAAAACGAAACTGATCTCTTCTTCCAGGGCACGAGGTTCGAAACTTTCGTTTTCCAGTAAAGTATCTGTTGTTCCCACTAAAGCTCTGTCATGCCATGGAACTACAAATAGAACCCTTCCGTCAGAAGTTTTAGGAATCATAATGGCATCGTCGCTTTTCAAGAAAGATTTATCTAAAACCAAATGAATCCCCTGGCTCGGAACTACAAATTTTCCATGTTTCGGGTTATTCATATTTAATATGTCATTGGTGAAAACTCCGGTAGCGTTAATGACAACTTTCGCATGAATTTCATATTGCTGTTTAGTGAACTGGTCTTCTGCAATTACGCCTGTTACTTTATTAGAATCATTTTTCAAAAGGTTGATTACTTTTATGTAATTAACAGCGGTTCCTCCTTTTTCAATAATGGTTTGGGTAAGATTGATAGCCAAACGTGCATCATCAAATTGACCATCCTGATAAACGACTCCGCTTGCCAGATTTTTCTGTTCAATAGTCGGAAGCTTTTCAACGGTTTTTGATTTGCTGATGTATTTCGTTTTTCCTAAACTTAATTTTCCAGCCAGGAAATCATAGATTGAAAGTCCTATTTTATAATAAATTCCACCCCACCATGTGTAATTGGGGATAATAAAAGACTGATTCTTTACTACGTGCGCGGCATTTTTAGCTAATAATCCTCTTTCTTTTAAAGCTTCTCTTACTAATCCTATATCACCTTGTGCCAAATATCTTACTCCGCCATGTACCAGTTTTGTGCTTCTGCTGGAAGTTGCTTTCGCAAAATCATGAGATTCCAGCAATAATGTTTTGAATCCTCTGCTTACTGCATCTAATGCTGAACCTAAACCGCTTGCTCCGCCACCGATAACAATAAAGTCCCATTCCTTAACGGTGGTTAATTTGCTGAGTTCTTCATTTCGTTTCATAATATTTCGTTATGTTTCGTTTTCAAATGTATAAATTAAAAACGAAACTAAAAAGAAAATAAATGAAATTTTTCGAATCCAAATAAAATTGGTATTTTTGATGAAACGAAACGGAATGGAAAAATTACTGCCCAGACATAATGATATATTAAAAGAACTGGATGAGAAAGACTATGTTCTTGTGCAGGATTTATGTGAGAAATTTAATGTTTCGTCAGTTACAATCCGAAAGGATCTGAATTATCTAGAAAGTTTAGGCCTTCTTTTCCGAAATCACGGTGGGGCAAGTAAACATGTACGATATGCCTATGAAAGGAATGTTGATGAGAAAGAAAGCATCAATGTAGAGGCGAAACAAAATATTGCTAAAGCTGCTCTTTCTTTAATTCAGGAAAATGATTGTATCATTCTCGCATCCGGAACAACCATGCACTATCTGGCGAGAATGCTTGTGAACTTCGGGCCATTGACTGTTTTAACTTCTTCCTTACGAGTGGCTATTGAATTATGTAATAATCCTCATATTAATATCATACAGTTAGGGGGCGAGGTGAGAAAAAGTTCTACCTCTATTGTAGGTTCTATTTCTGAAACCATTCTGAAGCAATTTTCCTGCAACAAATTATTTCTGGGGGTAGACGGTATCGATATGGATTTCGGGATCAGTACTTCCAATGCGGCGGAGGCCCACTTAAATCAACTCATGATCGAATGTTCAGATAAAGTTGTCATCCTTGCGGATTCGTCCAAATTAAATGTAAAAGGCTTCGGCAAGATTGCCGACCTGGATAAAATCGATTATCTTATCACGGATAATAACATTTTAGAAGAAGATAAAAATAAACTCGAAGAAATTGGAGTGAGTGTAATTGTTAAATAAAAACAATTCATTTTTAAATTTTTCACAATTCAAAAATTTTTTCTCTGAAATTCCACCTGGATTTTTCCAAAATGATCTAATTGATTAAAAATCAAAATATTTTACTGCAAATATTTGTCAGTTATAAAATTATTCATAAATTTGCACACTCATTTTAGGGGCGTAGTATGCCTATATCAAAAGTAGAAATTACTTCAGACCTTCCTAAAATGGTGATAAATAAAGGATAAATTTTATTATAATATAAACAATGTCAGGTATTATTGGTAAAAAAATCGGTATGACATCTTTGTTTAACGAAGAAGGAAAAAACATTCCTTGTACAGTTATTCAGGCTGGTCCATGTCCGGTTTTACAGGTCAGAACCCAAGAGGTTGACGGTTATGTTGCCGTACAGCTGGGTTTCGATGACAAGAGTGAGAAGAACGTTGGTAAAGCGTTAGCTGGTCATTTTAAAAAGGCTGGTTCAACTCCGAAAGCTAAAGTGATGGAATTCAAAAACGAATTCGAGCACGAAGTAAAAGTAGGAGATTTAGTAGAAGTAAACATGTTCGCTGAAGGTGAATATGTAGACGTAACAGGTACTTCTAAAGGTAAAGGCTTCCAGGGTGTTGTTAAAAGACACGGATTTGGAGGTGTAATGCAGGCAACTCATGGTCAGCACAACAGACTTAGAGCTCCAGGTTCTATCGGTGCTGGTTCAGACCCTTCAAGAGTATTCAAAGGGATGAGAATGGCTGGAAGAATGGGAGGTAAGCAGGTAACTGTTCAAAACCTTCAAGTATTAAAAGTGGATCAAGAACAAAATCTTTTAGTAGTAAAAGGTGCTGTTCCGGGAGCTAAAAATTCTTATGTAATTATCAGAAAATGGAACTAGTAGTATTAAATACATCAGGAAAAGAGACCGGAAGAAAAGTAACTCTAGACGAATCAGTATTCGGAATTGAGCCAAATCAGCACGCGGTTTACTTAGAAGTTAAACAGTATCTTGCTGCTCAGAGACAAGGTACTCATAAAGCAAAAGAAAGAAGCGAAATTACTGCTTCTACTAAAAAACTTAAGAAGCAAAAAGGATCTGGTTCTGCTAGATACGGGGATATCAAATCTCCAGTTTTCAGAGGTGGAGGTAGAGTATTCGGACCAAAACCAAGAGACTACAGATTCAAATTGAACAAAGCTCTTAAGAGATTAGCTAAAAAATCTGTTTTATCTCAGAAATTAAGAGACAACAGCATTAAAGTTTTAGAAGATATGAGCTTAAACGCTCCTAAGACTAAAGATTTCATCAATGTATTAAATGCATTGGAACTTAACGGTAAAAAATCTTTATTCGTTCTTCCTGAAGCTAACAAGAATGTATATTTATCTTCAAGAAACTTACCTAAAACTAAAGTAATGAACTTCAACGAGATCAGTTCTTACGATTTAGTAAACGCAGGTGAGATCGTATTCTTCGAAGGTGCAGTTGAAAAATTCCAGGAAAATTTAAAGAAATAAATCATGTCTATTATTATTAAACCAGTTATTTCAGAAAAGGCTAATTACCTTACAGATTTAAGAGGTTCTTATTCTTTCTTGGTAGATACTAAGGCGAATAAAATCCAGATTAAAAAAGCTGTGGAAGCGGCTTACGGTGTAAAAGTAGCAGACGTAAATACAATGATTTATGCTCCTAAGGTATCTGCGAAATATACAAAGAAAGGTCTTCAAGTAGGAAAGACAAACAAATTGAAAAAAGCGGTAATCAAACTTGCTGAAGGTGAGGTTATCGATATTTTTGCTGTAAATTAATTATTAATTATAAATAATAGTAATGTCTGTTAGAAAATTAAAACCTATCACCCCGGGACAGAGATTCAGAATTGTAAACAATTTTGAGGAAATTACTACTAACAAACCAGAGAAATCTCTAGTAGTTGGTATTAAAAAGTCAGGTGGACGTAACAACACAGGTAAAATGACCATGCGTTACACCGGAGGTGGACACAAAAAGAAATACAGAATTATTGACTTCAAAAGAAACAAAGCAAACGTTGAAGCAACTGTAAAATCTGTAGAATACGATCCAAACAGAACTGCATTTATCGCTTTATTAGAGTACGCAGACGGAGAGAAGAGATACATCATCGCTCCAAATGGTATCAAAGTTGATCAAAAAGTGGTTTCAGGAGAGAGTGTAGAACCCAATGTAGGTAACGCAATGAAATTGAAAAACATTCCATTGGGTACTGTAATTTCTTGTATCGAAATGAAGCCTGGTCAAGGTGCTATTTTAGCAAGAAGTGCTGGTTCTTCAGCTCAATTAACTTCAAGAGACGGAAAATATGCCATCATCAAATTGCCTTCAGGAGAATCCAGAATGATCCTTACTGAATGTATGGCTATGGTTGGTTCAGTTTCTAACTCTGATCACCAATTAACTGTATCAGGTAAAGCTGGTAGAAGCAGATGGTTAGGTAGAAGACCAAGAACAAGAGCGGTAGTAATGAACCCAGTAGATCACCCAATGGGTGGTGGTGAAGGACGTTCTTCTGGAGGTCACCCAAGATCTAGAAACGGTAAACCGGCTAAAGGTTACAAAACTAGAAAGAAAAACAAAGTGTCTAACCGTTACATCGTATCTAAAAGAAAATAATTATGGCAAGATCACTTAAAAAAGGACCGTTCATTCATCATACTTTAGATAAGAAGGTTCAGGCAAATATAGAGTCTGGTAAGAAGACAGTTATCAAAACTTGGTCTAGAGCATCTATGATCTCTCCGGACTTCGTAGGACAAACTATTGCTGTACACAACGGGAAATCTTTTATCCCTGTATACGTTACAGAAAACATGGTTGGTCACAAGTTAGGCGAATTTTCTCCAACAAGATCTTTCAGAGGTCATGGTGGTAACAAAAACAAAGGAAGCAGATAATCATGGGATCAAGAAAACAAGATAGCGCAATCGCAAGAAAAGAAGCTAACAAAGACGTTGTTAAAGCTTCATTAAACAACTGCCCTTCTTCTCCAAGAAAAATGAGATTAGTTGCTGATATCATTAGAGGAGAGCAGGTAGATAAAGCACTTTATATCCTTAAATATTCTAAGAAAGAGGCTTCTAATAAATTAGAAAAATTACTTCTTTCTGCTATTGCTAACTGGCAAGTGAAAAACGAAGGAGCTGACATCGAGGAAGCGAACCTTATCGTTAAAGAAATTTTTGTGGATAGTGCAAGACAATTGAAGAGACTAAGACCAGCTCCACAAGGTAGAGGGTATAGAATCAGAAAAAGATCTAACCACGTTACATTAATCTTAGGTAATAAAGAAAATTAATCAAGGTATGGGACAGAAGACAAATCCAATTGGTAACAGATTAGGTATCATCAGAGGATGGGATTCTAACTGGTTTGGTGGAAACGATTATGGAGACAGAATCGCTGAAGACTACAAAATCAGAAGATACCTTGAAGCTAGATTATCTAAGGGTGGTATTTCAAAAATTTATATTGAAAGAACACTAAAATTAGTAACAGTTACTATTACTACTGCTAGACCGGGACTTATCATCGGTAAAGGAGGTCAGGAAGTTGATAAATTGAAAGAAGAGTTGAAGAAACTGACTAAAAAGGATATTCAAATCAACATTTTCGAAATCAAAAGACCTGAACTTGATGCAGTATTAGTTGCAGATAGCATCGCTAAGCAAATTGAAAACAGAATTTCTTACAGAAGAGCTGTTAAAATGGCAATGGCTGGGACAATGAGAATGGGTGGTGAAGGTATCAAAGTTCAAATCTCTGGTAGATTGAACGGTGCTGAAATGGCAAGAAGCGAGTCTTTCAAAGAAGGAAGAATCCCATTGTCTACTTTCAGAGCTGATATCGATTATCACATTGCTGAAGCTTTAACTCAGTATGGTAAGCTAGGTGTAAAAGTTTGGATCATGAAAGGTGAAGTTTACGGTAAAAGAGAACTTTCTCCACTAGTGGGACAACAGAAAAAAGGACCTTCAGGAGGCGGAAACAGAGGAGATAGAGATAACAGAAGACCTTCAAGAGATAAAAAAAATAATTAATAAAATTTTAGAGGATAGTTTTTAAATTACCGTTACTTTTTTAAAATCTAAATTCTAAAATCTAAAATTTAAGAAATTATGTTACAACCAAAAAGAACCAAATTCCGTAGAGTTCATAAGATGAAGATGAAGGGGAATGCCCAGAGAGGTAATCAACTTGCTTACGGAACTTTCGGAATCAAAGCTATAGAAGGAGCTTGGATCACTGCAAGACAAATTGAAGCTGCGCGTATCGCTGCGACAAGATATATGAAGAGAGAAGGTCAGCTATGGATCAAAATCTTCCCGGATAAGCCAATTACTAAAAAACCAGCTGAAGTAAGGATGGGTAAAGGTAAAGGTGCTGTGGAATATTGGGTAGCTGTAGTAAAGCCAGGTAAAATTATGTTCGAAGTTGGAGGAGTACCTTACGAAGTAGCGAAAGAAGCTCTTAGACTTGCAGCACAGAAATTACCAGTAGTTACTAAATTCGTAGTTGCTAACGATTTTGTTAAACCTCTATAATCTTTGAATATAATGAAAAAAGCTGATATTAAAAATTTAAGCGCGGGTGATATTCAAGCACAATTAACTGAAGCAAAAGCTCAATATTCTAAATTGAAATTGGCTCATGCAATCAGCCCAATTGAAAACCCAATCCAAATCAGAGATTTGAGAAAAACAATCGCAAGACTAAACACTGAGTTAACTAACAAACAATAATTTCATTTTACAATGGAAAGAAATTTAAGAAAAGAAAGAATCGGAGTTGTTTCCAGCAATAAAATGGAAAAAACCATTGTTGTTAGTGAAACGATGAGAATGAAACACCCGATGTACGGTAAATTCGTATTGAAAACGAAAAAATATACTGCACACGACGAAAACAACGAATGCAACGAAGGAGATACAGTTTTGATCCAAGAAACTAGACCTTTGAGCAAGAACAAAAGATGGAGATTAGTAAGAATCATTGAAAAAGCTAAGTAATAATGTTACAAACAGAATCAAGATTAAAAGTTGCTGATAACACAGGTGCTAAAGAAGTATTAGTTATCAGAGTTCTGGGAGGAACCAGAAGAAGATATGCTTCAGTTGGTGATAAAATCGTTGTTACTATCAAAGATTCAACACCATCAGGAAACGCTAAAAAAGGTCAGGTATCTAAAGCTGTAGTAGTAAGAACTAAAAAAGCAGTAAGAAGAAAAGATGGTTCATACATCAAATTCGAAGACAATGCTTGTGTATTACTAAACGCAGCAGGAGAAATGAGAGGAACTCGTGTTTTCGGACCAGTTGCTCGTGAGTTGAGAGACAAAGAATATATGAAAATCATTTCATTAGCTCCTGAAGTACTTTAATTTTAAAAATTTTTAAAAGAAAATGTCAAAGTTAAAAATAAAAAGAGGAGATAACGTCATCATTACTACTGGTAAGAAAGAGATCAAAGGTAAGACAGGTGAAGTTATTGAAGTGATCAAAAAAGAAGGAAAAGACCCAAGAGTTGTTGTAGCAGGACTTAACATCATCAAAAAGCACGTTAAGCCTTCAGCTTCTAACCCTCAAGGAGGAATCGTTGAAAGAGAAGCTTCTATTCATATCTCAAACGTAGCTTTAGTTGGTAAAGACGGAAAAGCTATCAAAGTAGGTTACAAAATCGAAGGAGATAAGAAAGTAAGAATCAATAAGAAAACGGGTGAAACTTTATAATTTTTAAGAACACATGGAATATATAGCAAGACCCAAAAAAGCATATAAAGAAACAATTGTTCCTGCAATGATGGAAGAATTTGGGTACAAGTCAGTAATGCAAGTACCTAGATTGGAGAAAATCATCTTATCTCAAGGATTAGGTGATGCTACTGCAGACAAAAAAATCATTGATTATGCTGTAGAAGAGCTTACAAATATCACTGGTCAAAAGGCTGTTGGTACGATCTCTAAGAAAGACGAAGCTGCTTTCAAATTGAGAAAAGGAATGCCTGTAGGAGCTAAAGTTACTTTGAGAGCTGATAAAATGTATGAGTTCTTAGATAGATTAACTTCTTCTGCATTGCCACGTATTAGAGATTTCTCTGGTATTAAAGCTGATGGTTTCGATGGTAGAGGAAACTACAACTTAGGGATCACTGAACAGATCATCTTCCCTGAGATCGTAATTGACAAGGTGAAAAAAATCCAAGGGATGGACATCACTTTCGTTACTACTGCGAAAACAGATAAAGAAGCTAAAGCATTATTAACTCACTTCGGTTTACCATTTAAAAAGAACTAAGAAATGGCTAAAGAATCAATGAAAGCGCGTGAGCGCAAAAGAGAAGCACTAGTTGCTAAATATGCTGCGAAAAGACAAGCTCTTAAAGAAGCTGGTGACTACGAAGCATTACAAAAACTTCCTAAAAACGCTTCTCCTGTAAGATTACACAACAGATGTAAGTTAACAGGTAGACCAAGAGGATATATGAGAACGTTCGGTATTTCCAGAGTAACTTTCAGAGAAATGGCAAACAACGGTCTTATCCCGGGAGTTAAAAAAGCTAGTTGGTAATAATTACTAATTAATCCGGACAATTAAGTTGTTCAGATACTAAAGATAAAAATATCAGACCTAGGATTTTCTGAAGTCTGATATTTTACTCTTCAAGTCTTTACAATACTGATTGTCTTTAACCAATAATTTATAAAAGAAAAATGGTAACAGATCCAATTTCAGATTTCCTAACAAGAGTAAGGAACGCACAAAGCGCAGGCCACAAAGTGGTGGAAATTCCTGCATCGAAAATCAAAAAGGAGATTACTAAGATCTTATTCGATCAAGGGTATATCTTAAACTACAAGTTTGAAGATAACGCTGTTCAAGGTACGATCAAAATCGCTTTAAAGTACGATAAGCAAACTAACAAACCTGCTATCAAGTCTATTCAAAGAGCTTCAAGACCAGGTTTAAGACAGTACAAAGGTTCTACTGAACTTCCAAGAGTACTAAACGGTTTGGGTATTTCTATCATCTCTACTTCTAAAGGAGTAATGACTGACAAGAAAGCTAGAGAAGAGAAAGTAGGCGGTGAAGTAATCTGCTATGTTTATTAATTTTTAATCAAAGGAAAATGTCAAGAATTGGTAAAGCAATTATAACAATTCCAGCAGGAGTTACAATCACTGAAAATGAAGGTGTAGTAACTGTAAAAGGTCCAAAAGGAGAACTTTCTCAGGAGCTTACAGCAGGAATTACTTTAGAACAAAGAGATGGAGAACTGAATGTAAACAGACCATCTGATTCTAAGCAACACAAGGCGCTTCACGGTTTATACAGAGCGTTGATCAATAATATGATTGTTGGTGTATCTGAAGGATTCACAAAACAGTTAGAATTAGTAGGGGTAGGATACAGAGCTTCTCACTCAGGACAAAAACTTGAGTTGGCTTTAGGATTCTCTCACGGTATCGTATTAGAGCTTCCAGGTGAAGTAAAAGTAGATACATTGACTGAAAAAGGTAAAAACCCAATTATTACTTTAACGTCTCATGACAAGCAACTTCTGGGAATGGTAACTGCAAAGATCCGTTCTTTCAGAAAGCCTGAGCCATACAAAGGAAAAGGTGTAAGATTCGTTGGTGAAAATGTTAGACGTAAAGCTGGTAAATCTGCTTAATAAATTATAAGAAAATGGCATTAAGTAAATTAGAAAAAAGAATAAGAATCAAAAGAAGAGTAAGAGGAAAAATCTCTGGATCTTCTGAATTGCCAAGATTATCTGTATATAAAAGTAATAAGGAAATTTACGCTCAGTTAATCGACGATAACAGTGGAAAAACATTAGTATCAGCTTCTTCTAGAGAGAAAGGTGTAGATGCTAACGGAACTAAAACTGAAGTTTCTGCTGCTGTAGGTAAAGCTATTGCTGCTAAAGCTATCGCTGCAGGAATCGAAAATATAGTGTTTGATAGAAACGGATTCGTATATCACGGAAGAGTTAAGGCTCTAGCTGATGGTGCGAGAGAAGGAGGACTTAAATTCTAATCATAAAAATTTCGGAAATATGTTAGGACTAGATAATATAGAAAGAGTAAAACCGGGAGGATTAGAATTAAAAGATCGTCTCGTAGCTGTTAACAGAGTAACAAAAGTAACAAAAGGGGGTAGAGCTTTCGGATTTTCTGCTATCGTAGTAGTAGGTAATGAAGACGGAGTTATCGGTTACGGTTTAGGAAAATCTAAAGAGGTTGCTTCTGCAATTGCTAAAGCAGTTGAAGATGCTAAGAAAAACCTTGTGAAAGTTCCTGTAATGAACCACACCATCCCTCACCAAACTACTGCTAGATACGGTGGTGCAGATATCTTCTTAAGACCTGCTTCTCACGGTACAGGACTTATCGCCGGAGGTGCGGTAAGAGCGGTATTGGAATCTGCTGGTATTCACGATATCCTTTCAAAATCTAAAGGATCTTCTAACCCTCACAACGTGGTGAAAGCTACTTTCAAAGCGTTATTGGACATCAGAAGACCTGAAGAAATCGCTAGAATGAGAGGAGTTTCACTAAGTAAAGTGTTTAACGGTTAATATATAAAACAATGGCAACAATCAAAGTAAAACAAGTAAGAAGCGCTATTGGAAGAACAAAAACCCAAAAGAGAACGCTTGAAGCATTAGGATTTAAGAAACTTCACCAAGTTGTAGAACACGAAGCTACTCCTTCTATCTTAGGAATGATAGCTGCAGTTAGTCATTTACTTGAAGTTCAAAAATAATTTTTAAAATAATTTTAAAATGAATTTAAACAACATAAAACCAGCTGCAGGATCTACTTTCAATTCAAAAAGAATTGGTAGAGGACAAGGTAGTGGAAAAGGTGGTACTTCTACAAAAGGACACAAAGGACAGAAATCAAGAGCTGGTTATTCTCAGAAGATCGGTTTTGAAGGAGGTCAGATGCCTTTACAAAGAAGATTACCGAAATTCGGATTCAAAAATGTAAACAGAAAAGAGTTTAGAGCTATCAACCTAGATTCTATCCAAACTTTAATCGAGAACAAATCTATTACAGGTGAGATCACGAAAGATGTTTTGGTAGCAAACGGTTTAGCTTCTAAAAACGAATTAGTGAAAATTATGGGTAGAGGAGAATTGAAATCTGCGGTTTCAATCTCAGCTGACAAATTCACTAAATCTGCTGAAGAGCTTATCGCTAAAGCAGGTGGAAAAGCAATTACCTTATAATAATTACTAATGAAAGAATTTATACAAACCCTCAAAAATATTTGGAGCCTAAAGGAATTAAGAGATAAAATTCTTTTTACGTTAGGTATTATCCTTGTGTATAGATTCGCATCTTATATCTCTCTACCAGCAATTAACCTTGCAGAAGTAGGAGATCTCTTAGAGCATTATAAAAATCAAGGCGGAAACAAGCAAGGAGCAGGTCTTCTTGGCTTGCTTTCGTCATTTACGGGGGGAGCATTCAGCCACGCTTCCGTAATGGCGTTAGGAATCATGCCTTATATTTCTGCTTCTATTATTGTTCAGTTGATGGGGATGGCTATTCCTTATCTTCAGAAACTTCAGAAAGATGGAGAGTCAGGTAGAAATACATTGAACCAAATTACAAGATGGTTAACTATCGGAGTTTGTCTAGTACAGGCACCTTCTTATTTAACTTCTATTACTCAATTATTCTTACCGTATGCTCAGTTCCAATCTGCATACTTTGTAGAGCCAAATTCTGTTATGTTCTGGTTACCAAGTATTGTTATCTTGGTTGCTGGTTCAGTATTCGCAATGTGGTTAGGTGAGAAAATCACCGACAAGGGTATCGGAAACGGTATCTCTATCCTTATTATGGTGGGGATCCTTTCAAGATTACCGGAAGCATTCGTGCAGGAAATGGCAGTTCAGAACGGAAAAGGTGGAATGGGATCTATCATGATCCTTATTGAAGTGTTATTCTGGATGTTGGTTGTTCTTTTAGCAGTAATACTATCCGTAGCTGTTAGAAAAATTCCTATTCAGTATGTAAGCAGAGCTCAAGCAAGAGGAGGTGTAAACAGAAATCTTATGCAGGGAGCAAGACAATGGATCCCATTGAAAGTTAATGCAGCCGGTGTAATGCCAATTATCTTTGCTCAGGCATTGATGTTCGTACCTGGTTTATTAACAAAAGTAGATGAATCTAATACTTTTCTTGCAGGTTTCAAGAATGTTTTTAGCTGGCAATACAACGTATTGTTTGCACTACTAATTATTATCTTCTCATTTTTCTATACTGCAATTACCATTCCGGTGAACCAAATGGCCGATGATCTGAAGAGAAACGGAGGTTTAGTACCGAAAGTAAGACCAGGAAAAGACACTGCTGATTATTTAGATGATATTTTATCAAAAATTACCTTGCCAGGTGCAATATTTTTATCTATCTTTGCAGTCCTTCCAGCAATTGTACATGGAAGCTTTGTTCAGACAGATGCGTTCGCCCTATTTTTCGGGGGGACATCACTATTGATTATGGTTGGAGTAATTTTGGATACTGTTCAACAGATTAATACGTATCTGCTGAACCATCATTATGATGGCTTAATGCAGTCTAAATTATCAAGAACGACTGGATATTAATTTATGGCGAAACAAAAACATATTGAACAAGATGGCGTGATCGTGGAAGCACTTTCTAACGCCATGTTCCGTGTAGAACTGGAAAATGGGCATATCCTTATTGCACATATTTCCGGTAAAATGAGAATGCATTATATTAAACTTTTACCTGGTGATAAGGTAAAACTAGAAATGTCTCCTTACGATTTAACGAAAGGGAGAATTACATTTAGATATTAAACAAATGCCAAATGGAATCTCCGGATCTCCATTTGGCTCTTGTTAAAAAATAAATACTATCAAATGAAAGTTAGAGCATCAATTAAGAAAAGAAGCGCTGATTGCAAGATTGTACGCAGAAAAGGTGTACTGTTTGTAATCAACAAAAAGAACCCAAAATTTAAACAAAGACAAGGCTAACATTAAATTATGGCGAGAATTGCAGGTATTGATTTACCAAAAAACAAAAGAGGCGTTATCGGTTTAACTTACATCTACGGAATCGGAAGAAGTACTTCTTCAGAAATCCTTAAAGCTGCCGGTATCAGCGAAGATAAGAAAGTCAACGAATGGAATGACGATGAATTGGCTGCCATCAGAACATACATCTCTGAAAACATCAAAGTAGAAGGAGAATTGAGATCTGAAGTGCAATTGAACATCAAGAGATTGATGGACATAGGATGCCAACGAGGAATACGTCACAGACTAGGATTACCTTTAAGAGGCCAGAGAACGAAAAACAACTCTAGAACCCGTAAAGGAAAGAGAAAAACAGTTGCTAACAAGAAAAAAGCTAGTAAATAATCGTTAGGAATTATGGCAAAACAAACTAAAGTAGTTAAGAAAAGAAAAGTAAAAGTTGAAGCTATTGGCGAAGCACATATTCAAGCTTCTTTCAATAACATCATCATTTCTTTAACAAATAAAAACGGAGAGGTTATCTCTTGGGCTTCTGCTGGTAAAATGGGCTTCAGAGGTTCTAAAAAGAATACTCCATTTGCTGCTCAGATGGCAGCTGAAAATTGCTCTGCTGTAGCTCACGAAGCTGGGTTAAGAAGAGTAAAGGTGTTTGTAAAAGGACCTGGTGCAGGTAGAGAATCTGCTATCAGATCTATCCACAACTCAGGAATTGAAGTTAGTGAAATCATTGATGTGACTCCTATGCCACACAATGGATGTAGACCACCAAAAAGAAGAAGAGTTTAATTTTTAGAATTTACCCATTATGGCAAGATATATTGGACCTAAAACTAAGATTGCTAGAAAGTTTGGTGCTGCAATCTACGGAGATGACAAAAACTTCGAGAAAAGAAAAAACCAACCACCAGGACAACACGGTCCTAACAAGAGAAGAGGTGCTAAGAAATCTGAATATGCAGTTCAGTTAGCTGAAAAGCAAAAAGCTAAATATACTTATGGTATTTTAGAAAGACAGTTTGCTAACTTATTCGACAAAGCACACAGAAGTAAAGGTGTAACAGGTGAAGTTCTATTACAACTTTGCGAATCTAGATTGGATAACGTAGTGTACAGATTAGGTTTTGCTAAAACAAGATCTGCTGCAAGACAATTAGTTTCTCACAGACACATCACTGTGAACGGAGAAAAAGTAAATATTCCATCTTATTTGCTAAAAGCTGGTGATGTAATCGCTGTAAGAGAAAAGTCTAAGTCTCTTGAAGTTGTTACCAACGCATTAGCTTCTAAAGCAAACTATGAGTGGTTACAATTCAACGATGAGAAGAAAGAAGGTACTTTCGTTTCTGCTCCTGAAAGAATCCAAATCCCGGAAGACATCAAGGAACAGCTTATCGTCGAACTTTACTCTAAATAATTTTTTAATCAAATTTTTGCTCAACCCAATAATATGGCAATTTTACAATTCATAAAACCCGATAAAGTAATTTTACTTAACTCTGATGAATTTAGAGGTCAATTTGAATTCAGACCACTAGAACCAGGTTTCGGGCTTACAATCGGTAATGCTTTGAGAAGAGTGTTGCTTTCTTCTCTGGAAGGTTATGCTATTTCATCTATCAAAATAGAAGGTGTAGAGCACGAATTTTCAACCATTCCAGGAGTAATTGAAGACGTTACCGAAATTATTCTTAACCTTAAGCAGGTAAGATTAAAAGCTGTAGCAGAAAACCAAGCTAATGAGCAGGTAGTTGCTAAGGTTTCAGGTCAGACGGTTATTACTGCTGGAGATTTAGGGAAGTCTATCAATGGATTTGAGGTGTTGAACCCGGATCTAGTGATCTGCAACCTAAACAGTGATGTAACTTTCGAAATTACTTTCAATATTGAAAAAGGTAGAGGATATGTTCCTTCAGAACAAAATAAGTCAAACAATGCACCAGTAGGTACCATTGCTATTGACTCTATTTTCACGCCTATTAAGAAAGTACAATACAGCATTGAAAATTATCGTGTAGAGCAAAAAACAGACTACGAAAAACTTGTATTAGATATAGAAACTGATGGTTCCATCAGTCCTCAAAATGCTTTAACAGAAGCTTCTAAGATATTAATTTATCACTTCATGTTGTTCTCTGATGAGAGAATCACTCTTGAAACAGAAGCCGTGAAAGCATCTATCCAATACGATGAAGAAACTCTTCATACAAGACAACTACTTAAGTCTAAGTTAGCAGATATGGATCTTTCTGTAAGAGCCCTAAACTGTCTGAAAGCCGCTGAAGTAGAAACTCTTGGAGAATTGGTTTCTTACAGTAAGTCTGATTTGATGAAATTCAGAAATTTTGGTAAAAAATCTTTGACAGAACTAGAAGAATTAGTGCATTCAAAAGGTCTTAACTTCGGTTTCGACGTTGCAAAATATAAGTTAGACGCTGATAAATAATTAATAATGAGACACGGTAAAAAATTCAATCACTTAGGAAGAACAGCTTCTCATAGAAGTGCTTTACTTTCTAATATGGCTTGTTCTCTAATTGAGCATAAAAGAATCAACACTACTGTAGCTAAAGCTAAAGCTTTAAGAGTATATGTTGAACCTCTATTAACAAAAGCAAAAGAAGATACTACACACAATAGAAGAGTTGTTTTTTCATATCTTCAAAATAAGGAAGCGGTTGCTGAATTGTTCAGAACTGTAGCTCCTAAAATCGCTGAAAGAAACGGTGGTTATACAAGAATCATCAAAACAGGTTTCAGACCAGGTGATGCTGCTGATACTGCTCTTATCGAGCTAGTGGATTTCAACGAGCTTTATAATCCTAATGCTGAAGAGAAAAAAGCTACAAGAAGAAGCAGAAGATCTGCAACAGCTAAAAAAGCTGAAACTGTAGTTGCTGAAGCTCCAAAAGTAGAAGAAAAAGTTGAAGAGCCAAAGGCAGAAGCAGCTGATTCTACTGAAGAGAAAACTGAAGAATAAGACTTTTTCAGATATATAAAAAACCGTTCAGATTCTGAACGGTTTTTTTATGCATTAAATTTTAGTTTTCACCAGCTGAATAATGTTGTTATCCTGGTCCAGAATTAAACTATCTCCTTTTACAGTTGCTTTCATATCGTCCTTTTGGTAAATCGTTTCTTTGGCATCCGATTTTATTTTAGGTAAGGTGAAAGTTTTCTTATTGCTGGTAATAGCGAGTGTGCTTTCTTTTGAGGTCTCCGTGAAGATCACTTTTACCAGTGTTCCATCTACTGCTTTATAGATAGAAGACTTTGTTTCCGTCTTATTTCCATTGACAATTGATGTTGATGAACCGGAAGTTAATGTATCCATTGTTCCATTGTTATCAACCACTTTTGTTTCTGAGGTTTCCAATTTAATGGTGCCTTTGTTTCCGCTTTCGTTCTTCCCACAGCTTATCAAGGAAAGGACAATCAGCGAAACGCCTATTATAAGTTCTTTTTTCATATTCTCTTAAGGGATTATTCAGATTTAAATTATTTTTTTTGTCTTCAATAAATTTGATTAAATTTAGTAAAAACTAAAAACAAACCAAAACCCAAATTCAAATTATAAAATTACACAAAGGTGTAATTGATTTTATTTTGCTTTCTATTGAAATTTGTCTTAACCAAACCGACAGACATGAGTATCTCCATAGCCATAGTAGAAGACGAAAAAAACTACAACAATGCGTTGAAGAAGGTTATCAATTATCAGAATGATATGAAGGTGATTGCTCAATTCTTTGATGGTAAAACAGCCTTACATGAATTATCTGGTCTTTCTCCGGATGTGGTAATGATGGATATCCAGCTTCAGGATATGTTGGGTATTGAAATTATCGAAAAACTACGGAAAGAAATGCCGGAGACCCAATTCATCATGTGCACAAGCTTTGAAGATGATGATAAAATTTTTCATTCCTTAAAAGCCGGAGCTATGGGATATCTCATTAAGGGCGAGAGCATGGATAAGATCCTTTCATCCATAAGAGATGTTTACAATGGAGGTGCTCCAATGAGTTTTTCTATTGCCAGAAAAGTTTTAAATCATTTTGAAAGAAAACCATTGGAAATAAAAGACTTTGATGAGCTTACAACCCGGGAAACAGAAGTTCTTGAACTTTTGGCTCAGGGGTTCTTATACAAAGAAATTGCGGATAAGAAATTCATCAGTATCGATACCGTAAAAAAACATGTCGGAAATATCTACAGAAAATTACATGTAAGCAACAAAGTAGAAGCAATAAATAAATTTAACCATTTTAAAAACTAAGAAATCATGAGAAATTTAGAGAAAAACATTGATTGCCTTGAAAAGAAACTTGAATTGATGAGTTATATTTTGCAAATAAACCCTAGGGAAGATTTAGAGCGAAGTCAGCCAAGTATATCTGAAAAAAATAAGAATTCTGTTATAGACTTTTTCGGATTATTAAAAATAAATTTCGATGAAATAATAGATTCTGCGATAGTGAATGAAGGTGTTGAAATTTACAATCAGCTAGGGAGTATTATCCCAGGATTAACAAGTAGTTTTGAAATTGATTTTAATGATTTTAAAAGAATTATAGCTAATCCATTATACTTACGTTTTGATTATTGTAATTTTCATCTTCTTATTAATGGAGGAAATTTAAATATAGGACTAGCAATTTCCTCAAGTAATACATTAGATTTAGATAATGATAAACTTTTTGAATTGGAAAATGGAAAATTTGTAAATAGGAGTTCTGAAGATTTTTCAATAAAAAGAAACGAATTTTTAAGGATAGGAGGGATAAAGGATCAGATAGAGTCTCAAATTCCTTCCAAAAAAGCTACTGAAATCATCCAATTTAAACTTTTATCAGTGCTTGCTTATAATACAGCAGTTTCACACTCTGTCAAAATTGCTAAATTAAAATTTACAATGTTTATAGTACCTCAAAGCTACACTCAAAATCATGATAAAGTTGGTAGAATTTCAATGGCAGTATGTCCTGAAATCCCAGGAGTAAACACCAATGAGATTATTAATTATAATGCAGGAGATTTAAAACCATAAAAACTAATGATAATAGGAATCATTTATAAAGTAATTTTATTTTTTCCACTTATCAAATCATTTATTTTGAGCAGAAAAAGAATATTTTCTGCTCAAAATTATATTTTCATATATCTTTTAGTAACAACAATTAATGAATGGGTATCCTTTACAAGAAATGTAATCAATCCGGATGTAAAAGTAGGACTGCAGTATAATTTTTATTTCATATTTTGTATAATATTCTTTTATTTCTTTTATTCTAAGATATTTACAGCAAAATTGAATATAATCTCTTCTGTCGTAACAATTTCAACATTGATCTATATTATTTTTTCTACAGATTTATTCAAACAGGAATTTGATAAAAGAATTGGCATTGTAATTACGTTGTTTTACATTGTTAATTGCTTACTTTGGTTTTATCAAAAAATAACACTATTTGATAAAAATAAAATTACTGACGATCCTGTTTTCTGGATTTCTACTGCTTTATTAATGTGGAGCTGCTTCTTTATTTTTAGAGTTACACCAATGTTTTTCTTTGCTAAAAGTGACAATGAGTTTCTTCAGTTTCTAAAAACAGGACAGAATATTATCAATATTATAATGTACAGTATGTTTTATATTTCCTTAACTAAATATAAAAAGAAATTAAACCGATGACCCATGTTCAAGATGACATAAAACTGGCCTACATCATTGCTATTGCAATAATGATGCTTTTTGTATGCTTTATAATTTTTGTCGTTTTGATGTACAATAGAAGACAACTTCTCTATATAAAAGAAAAACAGCTTCAGGAAGCTGAATATCAAAATAAACTTCTCCAAAAAGAACTTGAAAAACAAAAATCAATAGAGCAGGAAAGAGAACGTATTTCCCATGATATGCATGATGATTTGGGTGCTGGAATTTCCGCTTTGAAACTTCAGGCTGAATTTTTAAAACAAAAAGTACAGGATGATGAATCTAAGAGTGATATTGATGAGCTTTTGAAAACCTCAGAAGAAATGAATATCTCTATGCGTGAAATGCTTTGGAGCCTGAATTCGGGGAACGATACTTTAGGAAACTTTATTGATTATGCTATTGCATATGCTGATGGTTTTCTAAGAAAAACATCAATAAAACTGTTGACAGAATCGGTGGATATAGTTGCTGAAACTCCCATTTCCACAGAGCAGAGAAGGAATATGTTTCTTTGTCTGAAAGAGGCTGTGAATAATGCCTACAAACATAGCCGGGCAGATACTATGAAACTTTCATTTTTGCAAAGTGAAAAAGAGTTTCTCATGAAGATTCATGATAACGGAATAGGAATAAATCATGAAAAACGGGAAGGAAACGGACTGCGGAATATGAAACGCAGGATGCAGGAACAGAACGGAAATTGTGAAGTTTCATCAGATGAACAAGGAACAGTTTTATATTTCAGAATAATAATTGAATCTGCATAAAGAGTCTATTCATTCCCTAAATAAATCCTTAGGAAATTTTTGTTTTATTTATTACGAAATATTAAAGTATACGTTTTCGTCACTCTACTTTTTTCATTAAATTTGTGACTCAAGTAAATTATTAATTAAATAGCTGCTGGTCAAACCAGTTGCTTATAAAAAGAGAAAAATTATGAGTTACATTTCTTACATAGAAGCAAGACAAATTCTGGATTCAAGAGGGAATCCTACTGTTGAAGTAGATGTATTCACAGAGAGTGGTGCAATGGGACGTGCTGCTGTTCCTTCGGGAGCATCTACAGGAGAACACGAAGCGGTGGAATTACGTGACGGAGGTTCCGAATATTTAGGAAAAGGTGTTCTAAAAGCTGTTGAGAATGTAAGAGAAGTAATTGCTCCGGAATTAGTTGGACTACCGGTTTTTGATCAGAATCTTTTAGATCAGATCATGATTGACCTTGACGGAAGCAGCAATAAAGGAAATCTTGGGGCAAATGCTATTCTTGGTGTTTCTTTAGCCGCTGCAAAAGCTGCCGCTACAGAATTGAGAATGCCTCTTTATAAATATGTAGGTGGTGTAAATGCCAATACACTTCCTGTTCCGATGATGAATGTTATTAATGGTGGGTCTCACTCAGATGCTCCAATTGCATTCCAGGAATTCATGATTATGCCAGTAAAAGCAGATTCTTTTTCTCACGCTTTAAGAAAAGGAACTGAAATTTTCCATAACTTAAAATCTATTCTTCATTCAAGAGGTTTATCTACTGCGGTAGGAGATGAAGGAGGTTTTGCACCAACGTTTAAAGGGACTGAAGATGCATTAGATACATTGCTTCAGGCAATTGAAAAAGCAGGTTATAAACCAGGTGATGATATCATGTTAGCATTAGATTGTGCTGCTTCTGAATTCTATAAAGACGGAGTATATGACTATAGAAAATTCCAGACTCCGGATGCTGCGCAATTTACCAGCAGTGAGCAGGTTTCTTATTTGGCAGAATTAGCAGCTAAATATCCAATTATTTCTATCGAAGATGGAATGCAGGAAAATGACTGGGAAGGTTGGAAAATGTTGACGGATAAAATCGGTGACAGAGTACAGTTGGTAGGGGATGATTTATTCGTTACCAATGTTGAAAGATTATCAAGAGGTGTTAAAGAAGGAATCGCTAATTCAATCCTTGTAAAAGTAAACCAGATTGGTTCTCTTTCTGAAACGATGGCTGCAGTACAAATGGCTCAAAACAACAGATTTACTTCTGTAATGTCACACAGATCAGGAGAAACTGAAGATGCTACGATTGCTGATTTGGCAGTAGCCATGAATTGCGGACAGATCAAAACAGGTTCAGCTTCAAGATCAGATAGAATGGCGAAATATAACCAGCTTTTAAGAATCGAGGAAGCTCTTGGAGAAACTGCAATTTTTCCAGGATTAGAGGCATTTAAAGTAAAAAGATAATTGAATTTATAAATAACGGCAAGCGATTATTTTTGTTTGCCGTATTTTGTAATAAGTAGTATATTTAGAAAAAAAATAAATAATGTCAGACAACAAAGTAATATTGAATTACGACGGTAATTCATATGAATATCCAATCGTGGATAGTACTATCGGAGACAGAGGGATAGATATTTCAAAATTAAGAGACCAGACAGGTTTAATCACTCTGGATTTAGGATATAAAAACACCGGAGCGACCATTAGCGAAATCACTTATTTAGACGGAGACAAAGGAGAATTATTCTACAGAGGTTATCCAATCGAGCAGATTGCTGAAAAATCTAACTTCACAGAAGTAATGTACCTTTTATTGCACGGTGAATTACCTACTCAAGATCAGTACACGTCTTTCGAAAACAACATTAAAAACTATAACTTCATAGCAGAGGAGATGAAAAAGATCATTGATGCTTTCCCTCGCTCTGCACACCCTATGGGAGTTTTATCTTCTTTAACTTCCGCTTTAACAGCTTTCAATCCTAAAGCTGTTAACGTAAATTCTAAAGAAGAAATGGACCACGCTGCAGAACTGATGATTGCAAAATTCTCCCACCTTTGCGCCTGGACTTACAGAAAAACTCAGGGGTTACCTCTTAACCACGGAGACAACAGCCTGAACTATGTAGAAAACTTCTACAAAATGACATTCAGATTACCAAACGAAGAATTTGAAATCGATCCGGTAGTTGTAGATGCATTAGATAAATTATTGATCCTTCACGCTGACCATGAACAAAACTGTTCTACTTCTACAGTAAGAATGGTAGGTTCTGCTCATACAGGTCTTTTCGCTTCTATTTCTGCAGGGGTTTCTGCTCTTTGGGGACCACTTCACGGTGGTGCAAACCAGGCAGTAATCGAAATGCTTGAATTAATTGAAAGAGATGGTGGAGACGTTTCTAAATATGTAGCTAAAGCTAAAGATAAAAATGATAATTTCCGTCTAATGGGATTCGGACACAGAGTATACAAAAACTTTGACCCAAGAGCGAAGATTATTAAGAAAGCAGCAGATGATATCCTTAACGCTTTAGGTATCCAGGATAAAGCTCTTGATATTGCAATGCAGTTAGAAAGAGTAGCTCTTGAAGACGACTACTTCGTAGAAAGAAAACTATATCCGAACGTAGACTTCTATTCTGGAATTATTTACAGAGCATTAGGAATTCCTACAGAAATGTTCACCGTAATGTTCGCATTAGGAAGACTTCCGGGATGGATCGCTCAATGGAAAGAAATGAGATTAAAAGGAGATCCTATCGGAAGGCCAAGACAGGTTTACCAAGGAGCTCAGCAAAGAGATTACATCGATATTGCTAACAGATAATCTTTGATTAAATAATAAAAAATCCCAAAGCTGGCTTTGGGATTTTTTATTTTGTGGCAGAAATCCATTTTTGAATGATTGCCTTAAGATCTGAAGTTGAGTTCTCAATTTCTTGAACACTTTTGAAGCTGGCAAAAGCCCTGTCATTTTCTTTCCATGTTAATAGCCCTGAATTATCATCAATCAACCGAGTTTTAGGTTGCTCAATTTTTTTAGCGCCACGATGAAATATCAATTGAATTTGTCTTGGTGGCTGGATTTTCATAGTGATTCTGTCTTCGGTGTGAAAGCTGTAATTAGGTCCATTCCATTTTATATTTTCTTCTAAACCTTGTTCCGATAAGAGAATAGATCTTAGTAATTCAATTTCATCCCTTAACGGATGTTTCAAAGCATCCAGAAATCGGGTGACTTCATCATTCCTGTTGAATAATATTTTCATGGTATTGATTTTCCCCAAAATTAAGATTTAATATCATTTAAATGTATTCTCTGAAATCGAAAAAGATTTTTCGTTAATTTTACCTGTAAATCCGGTCATAATGAATTTCGCACAACAAATGCTGTTTTTTTTCAGTGCAATAGGAGCTTTTAACGGGCTTCTGCTTGGCATTTATTTGTTGTTTTTCAAGAAACTCAAAGATATTCCGGATTTCTTTTTAGGCTTAATTTTATTGACTTTAAGTACCAGAGTAAGTATTTCAGTATGTATTTATTTCTATCCTGATTGGCCGAGAATTATTCCATATCTTGGTTTGGCAGCTTTATTTTTTACAGGTCCTGCTTTATTGTATTATATTCGTTCATCTTTTTTGCAGGAGCAGTTCGTATTAAAAAACTGCCGGAAGTCTTTCGGGATTTTAACAGGGATTTTAGCTGTTGTCGGGGTTCTATATCTGTTTTTCCCCATTACCTGGGACAGATATTTTGCTACATTTGTATATACGGTTTGGTCGGTTTTTGTTTTCCTTTCTATATATCAGTATTATATTTTTTCAAAGCGGACATCTAAAAAACCGAATGCATTTGTTCTTCCTGTTTTGCTAAGTAATATAATTATTTTCCTGGCCTATCAATTTATTTCTACTGGCTGGATTCAAGTGTATTGTGCAGGAGGAAGCTTAGTTTTTTCGTTTGTTTTATATGCTAATTTTTTAATTTTTTTTAGTAATAAACATCCCTCGATATCTAAAGAAACTAATAAATACTCCAATAAAAAGATTTCTGAGGAAAAAGCCGGCAGCTTTGTTTCAAAACTGGATGAGCTCATGCATGCGGAAGAATTATACAAAAACCCCAATCTGAAACTGAACGATCTGGCTTCAAAAATGAATATGTCGGCTCACCAGCTTTCACAATTATTGAATGATAATTTAGGAAAGAGTTTCTCTACGTATATTAATGAATACAGGATTAATGAAGCTTGTGAATTAATGGAAGCCAATTCTTATTTAAAGATTGAAGAAATCGGATATGAAGTGGGGTTCAATTCAAAGTCTACCTTCTTTTCAACGTTCAAAAAAATTAAAAATACAACGCCTCTGTTGTATAAACAATCACAAACTCCTTCTGAAACGAGGTTTCAGAGTTCAAATTTATAATTCTGTACTTCGGAATTTATATTTCAAAACCTGATTTTTAGTAGTCTCCGATAATTTTGGTGTCATAAAATTTAAATTTATGATGATCAGATTATGGATTTTTATCCTGCTATTATTTTTGTCCATTTTTGCGAAATCACAAAAAACCGATTCTTTACGGCCAAAAGATTCCATACAAACAATTTCCGGAGTAGTGATACAATCCGCACCCAGGAATATCAAATTAAATGATGGAAACATGATCCTCAATATTTCCGGGAATAAGGATTTTAAAACAGCTGTCAATATTCTTGAAGTATTAAAGAAAACTCCGGGTGTTACAGTGGATCAGGAAGATGGAATATTTTTAAACGGAAGAATAAGTCCGGCGATTTTTATCGATGGAAAACCTGTGGTGATGAGCAGTCAGGAGTTACAAGCTTATCTAAGATCGTTATCTCCCGAATTGGTTGAATCGCTTGAGGTAAATTCCAACCCTTCTTCAAAATATGATGCGGAATTTAAAGGAATTATAGATATTAAGCTGAAACGAAACGTGAATTTAGGCTGGAAGGGAAGTTATAGCGGAAACCTATCCGTCAATAAATTCAATTACAGAGAGAACTCCCTGAATATTTCTTATAACACAGAAAAAGCCACCTATAATTTACAGATGGGGTACAATAGCGGGATTTCGACTTACAGGTATAACGCTTTGCAAAAATTAGCCAATACCAATGTGATGCGTACCAATACTTATCAAAAAGATGAGGCAACAATAGGAAATCTTCAGGCAGGAATTGATTACAGAATTAATGATAAAAACAGATTGGGCTTTACCATAAGAGGCAATTTCAGAGAACATGACAGGAACCGTTCCGGAATGTTGTATACAACAAATAATGATGAAACACAATTGGTGTTTAATACCGCAAGTGAGAACCCTATTGACTACAAACAGAAAAATTACGGAATTACCACAGATTATAGCTATCAAAATAAAAACTTTAAACTCAGTTTTTTAGGGAATTATCTTTTGGTGGAAAATAAACAGAAAGATGATTTCATTAATAGAGACGCGCCCACTTCACAGGTATTGTCCTATTGGAAATCTGATCTGATCAATAAGATTAATATTTATACAGCCCAGTTGGATGCTTCACAAAAATTAGGAAATGCTAATTTGGAAGCCGGAATAAAGTTCAGCAGATCACATACCCAAAATAACATCAGATATGATACCCTTTCGGTCAATGAAGAATTTACTTTTGATCCTACCCGAAGTAACCGATTTTCTTATAAAGAGAAAATTCTTGCAGGATATGTTGCCTATAATCATAAGTTTGACAAACTTCAGATCAATGCAGGATTGCGTTTTGAAAATACCAAGAGCATCTCTGATGCAATAACTGTAGATTCTATTGTTTCCAGGAGCTATCTCGAATGGCTCCCATCTTTTAATGCCCAATATACATTTAATAAATCCAATGAATTATCAATTTCCTACAGCAGAAAAATAACCCGACCTGTTTTTTCACAGCTCAACCCGTTCAGATACTATTTCAGTCCATTGAATTACTGGATCGGGAATCCGTACCTGAGACCCTCATTTACCAACCAACTAAAAGCCACTTACCGATATAAAAGTTGGATCACAAGCCTAACAGTAGGAAAAGAAAACGATGTAATGACACGATACCCCCTCTATAACCCATCCACCAACGTTCTTGAATACCTGGGAACCAACCTCCCGTACCGGAAGTTTGCAACACTGGAGACGAGCTTCCCTATAAAACTGACCAAATGGTGGAGTATGAACAGCCAGATCGCAGGATATTATAATGATGAATTCAGACCTTATCTTAACGAAGTTTTTGCTTTAAAGATTTATAATTATGAAATCCGTCTGAATCAGGTGTTCTCTCTTCCGAAAGGGTTCACCATCAATCTTTTTACCAATTATGAATCCAGAACCGGAAACAGTCTATACATTATAAAGCCAAGATATTCGGTAGATATTTCAGTACAGAAATCATGGTTTGAGAATACATTGAACACAAAAATCAGTTTTAATAATATTTTTGATACCTATGATCAACGATTGGAATTCAGACATAAGCAGATTATGGATAACCGTTTTACCCATTGGTGGGATAGTCGCAGACTTGTTTTCTCATTGAGTTATAGTTTTGGAAATTCAAATTTTCAAACCAAAGAAATACAAAAGACAGAGGAAGAAAACAGAACCAGATAAAAGAAAACCTACTTATTGAAGCAGGTTTTTTATTTTTAATTATGGACATTGGCATCGGTCACATGTCCAAAGCGTACACGCTCCGGTTTCAAAGTCCCATTCACAACAGCGTTTGCCTGTAGGGATTCCACCGCCGATAATAGATTTTTGTTGATCTCTTCCTAATTTTTGTGCATTTTTTAGCACAGGATTTTTCTTGTTCATGATGTTGATGTTTTTTGATGTTAATAGTTAAGTTTTAATTCTTCATGAAAAATTATTTCACTAATGTATGAATTTATTTTTAATTGATGTAATTTTTTTGCTTCTCTAAATAGATAATAAACAGTAGTTTATAGATTTTATTTTGAAATAATCAATAAGAGATTAAGTTAAAAAAAGAAGAAAAAGCCTGGATTAATAACGGAAACTTATTGGCCTGGAAATAATTCTGTGCATAAAACATTTCAAAAGTTTTTCAAGTACAGACCTTTACTTATATTTGTATTATGCATAAATCTTTATGAAACTAAACATTAAAAACGAAACAGGAAAGTTAAAATCAGTTGTTCTTGGCCAGCCGAATTCTATGGGTCCGGTTCCTACGCTTGAGGAAAGCTATGATGCCAAATCATATTACTCCATAGAACATAATATGTATCCTAAAGAAGTAGATATTATTAATGAAATGGATGCTTTTGAAGCAGTTCTTAAAAAATATGATGTAGAAGTTCTCCGTCCGAGTATTATTAAAGATTACAATCAGGTTTTTGCCAGAGATGTAGCCTTTGTGATCGATGATAAAATGATCATTTCTAATGTGATTGCAGATAGAGCAGATGAACAGGATGCCTATAAAAAAGTCTTTGAAAAAGTGGCTTGGAGAAAGATCATCAATCTTCCGGAAACTGCTCACATTGAAGGAGGAGACGTTATTGTATGGGATGATTTTCTTTTCATAGGAACGTGTTTCAGTGAAGATTACAGAAACTATAAAACGGCAAGAACCAACGAATATGCCATAGAAATTCTTAAAGAATATTTTCCTAAAAAAAGAATCATTGATCTTGAATTAAAGAAGAATGATAAAATCCCGTATGAAGGAATCCTTCACTTGGACTGTACCTTTAATCCTGTAGGAAAAGATAAATGTATTATTTATAAAGACGGATTTGTAGACGAAAGCGATTACCGTTTGATCATCGATATTTTTGGTGAAGAAAATTGCTTCCACGTTACAGCGGAAGAAATGTTCGAAATGTTCCCGAATATCTTCTCCATCTCTCCGGAAGTAGTAGTTTCCGATAAAGCTTTCACCAGAATGAACGATCACCTGAGAAATGAATGGGGGATGACTGTGGAAGAAATTCCTTACCGCGAGATTTCTAAAATGGGCGGATTGTTAAGATGTTCTACGATGCCTCTTGTGAGGGAATAACTAGATAGTATTTTGAAAAGAATATTTACATTTCTCTTATTATTTTTTATAAGTAGCATTTATTCTCAAAAGAAAATTAATTGGGAAGATATCTTTTTGGGTGACTTTACCAGTCTTGTAAAGAATAATGTCAAAACGCTGACACTTAAAAAAAGAGGGAATGTAGTGAGGACAGTCGAAGTGGAACCTGAGAAATATCAAATTGTTGTTAAAGATTCTGTAAAAAGTAATTATTTTATTTTTGATACAAATAATCACCTTACATCGTTAAAAGTCCAGACGACTCATGATCTAAATGATTTTGTAGTTAAATATAACGACGACAAGGTTCAGTGGATTTCAAACCGGATAGAAGATAGGGAAAGTATACATTATCAGAGAATTTCCTACCCAGAAGTTTTGAATCCGAAATATAAAGAAGTTGATAAGTTTATTCTTAATAAGAAAAATAATGATTCTGCAGATGTGCTCAGAATCAAATACTTCTTCAATGAAAAAGATCAGCATCTGGGATATGAAGAAATGTATAAAAGTAACTATTGGAGAAGAAAATATTTCAATAATGTGGAAACCATAAAGCAAAAATTTTCAGATCATTTCGTAGTTGATTCAATTTTGTATGTAGATAAGAAAAAACAAACATACCATTTTGAAAATTATAAAGATGAGCAGAAAATTGTAATTGAAAAGGACTCCATATATACAATCAATAAGAAATTTGGGAAAAAAATCAATGAGAAAGTAGAGTACCAAAGTTTAATTTTTAAAGAATTTTTTTACAATAAAGATGGAGAAATTGTCTCAAAAATAGATTATATATACTATAAAAATGATTTTGGTAATCTTATTTTATGGGAAATAAAAAATACAGATAATAATAGGATAATTGACAGAAAGTTTCCCAACAAAAAGTTTTATAAACTAAAAAAAGGAGTTCTTTACAGTAAATTAAAAACCAGTACAATAACTAATACAAATTGTAGTTTAACTTGTAGTGTGAGATATATAAAAATGTATTATGCAAGTTTCTTTTCTCCATCAATTCTTTTTAATTTAAAAATTGAAAAATCTTTTAATGATTATTTTGATGCTTCCATATTAGCTGATAATGATCCGGAGTTACTTTATAACCAATTAGATTTTAGATATACTGGTTCAAAGGTGCATTTTGAAACGAATAAAGATATAATTTCCGAACTAGGCAGAACTACAAAATATATAACTAAAACAAAAGAAAGGTTTCTTAATTATTTTAAAGATATGAATGTTGAATTAGAAACATCCGATGGCAAAAAATCAATATTGAACCTTTCTGAAAACCCTGAATTATTATCTTTGTCAATATATACATTTATAATTCAGGATTATTAAGATTTAAAAACAATGCAAACAACAGATACAGTTTTAATGATAGAGCCGATAGCATTCGGTTATAATGCAGAAACAGCAGAAAATAATTATTTCCAGGTAGAACAGAAAGGTTCTGACATCCAGGAAAAAGCTTTGCAGGAATTCAATGCTTTCGTTGAAAAATTAAGAATCAAAGGAATCAATGTCATTACGGTAAAAGATACATTAGAGCCTCATACTCCGGATTCTATTTTTCCAAATAATTGGGTGAGCTTCCATAATGATGGGAAAGTGGTTTTATATCCTATGTTTGCTCAAAACAGAAGAGTGGAAAGAAGGAATGATATTCTTGAAACGATAAAAAATAAAGGTTTTGATGTGGAGGAAGTTGATGACTGGTCTTCTTCAGAAACAGAAAATAAGTTTCTGGAGGGAACCGGAAGTATGATTTTCGATCATGATCATAAAATTGCTTACGGATCGGTTTCTTTAAGGCTGGATGAAAAATTATTCAGAGAGTTTTGCGAAAAATATGGTTTCACCCCAGTTGTTTTTCATTCTTTCCAAACAGTGGGTTCAGAAAGACTCCCTATTTATCATACCAACGTTATGATGTGTGTGGCAGATCAATTTGTAGTGATTTGCTTAGATTGTATTGATGATGAACTGGAAAGAAGTAAGGTTATAGAAACCATTAAAAATTCAGGAAAGGAAATTATTGAAATTTCCGAAGAACAGATGCAGCAGTTTGCAGGAAATATGCTTCAGGTACAGAACAAAGACGGACAAAAATTCTTGGTAATGAGTGAAACAGCTTATCGATCTTTAACACCTGAACAGATTTCAAGTATTGAAAAACACTGTGAAATCATCTATTCTGATCTTCATACAATAGAAGTAAACGGTGGCGGAAGCGCACGATGCATGTTGGCTGAGGTTTTCCTGCCGAAAAAATAAATATATTTGCTCAAAATATAAATCATTGGACTCATTAACCAGTAAAGGTTTACATATACTTCTGACTTTGGAAACAGAGTCAGAAGATTTGTTATTAGATAGTAAAGGTTTTTTGGAATCTGTAAGGAAAATATTAGAAAATAAAGCTGTTGAAATTGTAGGAATTACCAACCATGTTTTCGAAAACCAAAGCTTCACTTCTGCGGTATGCTTGAAGGAATCTCATCTTTGTGTCCATACGTGGCCTGAATTCAGACAATTAACATTTGATGTTTTTCTTTGCAACTACCTACAAGATAACACGGATAAAGTGGAACAAATTGCTGATGAAGTGATATGCTATTTTAATGCTGAAATTATTCAAAAACACAAAATTTATCGATAAAAAATGATTTACGTTTGTCCTGTCTGTAAAACCGAAAACAAGCTTGAGTTCACTTTTCCTATTGAAGAATATGTTTGTAAATCATGTTCAAACCTTATTGATGCTGATAAAAATACCAGTTCAAAGGTCATAAAAAAGCCTATTGAAAATGTAGTTCTTGAAATTGGACATAAAGGAATGATCAATGATATTGAATATAACGTTGTCGCCATTATTGTTCGGAAATATGGCTCCCATACCTATTGGCGTGAGTACTACTTAAAAGATCATAAAGGAAATGATGCTTTTTTAAGTGAAAGTGATGGGCATTGGGTTTTTTTGATTCCTGTATCAGCTGACACAGTGAAAAACAAAAACCGTAAAATCATAGATTATAATGAGAAAAGCTATCGTTGGTACGAAAATACAGAATGTCATATATATGCGGCATCAGGCTTTTTCGAAGATAAAATCAATTTAAATATTGCTCATTATAAGGAATATGTGAACGGAACAGAAATGATTTCGCAGGAACAATCCGGAGGGAAAACCTATTATTTTTATGGGAAACATATTTCAAGATACGTTATAAAAAATAGTTTTAAACCTTCCCACATGCCTAATTATTATGGGATAGGAATCGTACAGCCATTCTATGTTGATATAAAGCAGGCTATCAATATACTTTGTACTGCTGCTCTTTTAATCTGTCTTCTGCAATTATATGTATTTTCCTCAAGAACCAACAAAACCATCTTTGAACAAGATATCGATTTCACAGAAGTAAGGAACAAGGAATTGGTGAGCAAGAGTTTTGAACTTAAAGGAGGATCTGCACCTCTGGAGGTGCAGGCTTATTCAAATGTTGACAATTCCTGGGCGAATATAGGATTAGGTTTAGTTAATGAAAATACGAATGAGGTTACTTATGCATCAAAAGATATTGAACGATATTACGGATTTGAAGATGGAGAAAGCTGGAGTGAAGGAAGCCAAACCGAAGAATTTAATTTTTGTGGAGTAGCTCCCGGAAAATATCATTTCATTGTTTCAGCAGAAAAACAACAGCCTTTAGAAGTTTCTATGCCGGCAAGTTTTTCATCTTCGGATGGAGCGGTATTGCTAACAAGGGAATCTAATGGAACCATTAATGTAACCAATAATAAGACTTTGGAAACAGTTGCATTTGGCGACGTGAAGACCTTGGAAAAAGACTCAACGGCAATAGGGAAGCTCGTTCGTCAGACATTGGGAAATAAGAATATTGATTCTCTTATCACAGCCAGTTTACTTTCAGGTACTACAATGGTAAACCCAGAAAATAAATATGTTAAAGTTAAAACAACCTGGATGCCTGTTTCCTTCTGGAATTTTGGAATCATTCTGGGACTTATGACTGCTTTTTTTGCCGTTTGTTATTTTGGAAGACGCCAGTTTAATATCATAAAATGGAGTAACAGTTCAAATTCACCCTATCCTCAAAACTGAAACAATGACGAAAATTTTTGCTTATATTAAAGAACATTGGATTCTCTGTTTGGTTGGCGGAATGTTTTTAAGTTGGTTTGTGTATCTTACCTATGCCGGAAACCAATTATGCGATTGCGAAAAAACAGAAACCTATCGCGATGGAACGACAAGAAGCCATACTTCAGGAAGAAGCTTTTATCGATACTATCATAAATAAAAAAATATAAACTATGGACAAGATCAATTTATTACCAATATTGAATTCAATTCTTTATGCATTTCTGGGATTTGCTATTTTATTGGTGTGCTATTTAATCATTGAGAAATTAACGCCGGAAAAGACGTGGCAGGAAATTTCTAAGAATCAAAATATTGCTTTAGCTATTATTTTTGGAGCATTTATTATTGGAATATCAATTATTATAAGTGCGGCAATTCATGGATAAAAAGAGGATTCCTCTTGAACTTCTTTTACTGTTCTCAGTATTTGTTATTGCTACATGTGGACTTATTTATGAATTAGTTGCAGGAGCATTGGCAAGTTATCTGTTAGGAGATTCGGTGAAACAATTTTCTTTCATTATTGGGGTTTATCTTTTTTCAATGGGAGTTGGATCTTATTTGGCAAAATTTATCAAAGGAAACTTGATAGATAAATTCATAGAAATTGAAGTACTTGTCGGGATCATTGGTGGAATAAGTTCAGTGGTATTATTTATCCTGTTTAATACCTTAGCGCATTTTGAAGTCGTTTTATATCTTTTTGTTTTTTTTACGGGCTGTTTGGTTGGAGTAGAAATTCCACTTCTCATGAATATTCTAAAAGACAGAATAGGTTTTAAAGATCTTATTTCAAATGTTTTTGCATTTGATTACATCGGAGCATTATTAGCTTCAATACTCTTTCCTTTGGTCTTGATTCCAAATCTAGGAATTGTGAAAACACCTCTGTTCTTTGGCTTAATCAATATTTCAATTGCCATATTTCTATGTTTTTACCTGAAAAATGAATTGTCAAAACCATTTTCTTTAAGAACAAAGTCAATAGGAGCGTTTGTGCTGCTTTTAGGACTTTTTATTTTTTCGGATAAGATTTTATCTTATTCCGAAGAGAAACTATATGGAGAAAATGTAGTCTATACTAAAAGCTCACCTTATCAACGGATAGTATTGACAAGAAACAATAAAGAATTCCGTTTATATTTGAACAATAACTTGCAGTTTTCTTCTAATGATGAATACCGATATCATGAAGCATTAGTACATCCTGCGATGTCAATGGCCAAGAAAATTGATAATGTTTTGATATTAGGAGGAGGAGATGGTTTTGCCGCTAGAGAAGTATTAAAATATAAAGAGGTTAAAAATATTGTATTAGTCGATTTAGATGGTGAAATGACCAATTTTTTCAGGACCAATGAAACAATGTGTCAGCTAAATCAACATTCCTTATCCAATGAAAAGGTAAAAGTAATTAATAAGGATGCATACATTTGGGTAAAAGAAAACAAGCAAAAATTTAATGTGGTCATCATAGATTTCCCTGATCCTTCCAATTACAGTTTAGGGAAATTATACTCTTTACAGTTTTATAAAGAATTGGAAAGAGTAACAACGCAGGATACAAAAATTGTTGTTCAGACAACTTCCCCTTATTTTGCACCAAAATCGTTCTGGTGCATAGAGAAAACCATTCATCAGATATTTCCTTTTACTTCAGCGTATCATACCTATGTTCCGTCATTCGGAGAATGGGGATTTTCAATGGCATCATTTGAACCGGTAGATAATCATAAGATTTACAGGAGAATTTCCAATTTGAAATTTTACGATTACAATTTTCTGCAAATGGCCTATTTCAGTAAAGACATGAAAACAGAGACTATCGAAGTCAATCGTTTGGATAACCAAATATTAGTTCGTTATTTTGATGAAGAGTGGGGGAAAGTACAGTAGGAAAGATTTTATTAAGACTATATTTTTGGGCAGTCTTATTTTTCCTTTTTTACAATATTGTGAAAAGAAAGGGAAGTCTTTGCTTCTGAAAATTACTGGGACCAATCATATTTTAGGACATCAACTCTGGGCAAAAGATTTTCCCGATGCCACAGAAGGATTGCAAACGAAATATTTAATTGTCGGGGGTGGGATTTCCGGACTTTCTGCTTGTAGGTTTTTAAGTCTAAATAATCAAAGTGACTATCTGCTGTTGGAAATGGAGAATCATTTGGGAGGAAACTCATCAAACGGACAAAATAAGTTTTCAAAGTTTCCATTAGGAGCTCATTATCTTCCTTTGCCAAACAAAGAGAATAAAGAAATTATTGAGTTTCTGGAGGAATGTGGAATTTATTTAGGTGACGATGAAAATGGAGAGCCTATTTTAGATGAATATCAGATGACATTTCCACAACAGGAACGTTTATTTTACAAAAACTCATGGCAAAATGATATTGTTCCACAAAAGGGAGTTTCCTTGGAAACTCAAGAAGAATTTGAGAGGTTTTTTAAAAGAATGGATGAGTTCCGGAAAGGAAAAGATTCTCAAGGAAAATATTGGTTTGCTATTCCTGTTGAAGATTCCAGTATGGTCCATTTTGATACCATTCAATTAGAAAAGATAACCTTTAAACATTTTCTTTTTCAGGAAGGGTACAAGTCGGAAGAATTACTTTGGCTGTTGGATTATTCTTGCAGGGATGATTATGGGTTGGGTATAGATTACGTTTCCGCTTGGGCAGGAATACATTATTTTGCAGGAAGAAAGAACAATTGGAGCGAAAAATATAAAGATCAGGTATTTACTTGGCCGGAAGGAAATGCAAAACTGGCCAAACACTTCTCAAAATATACAGAAGAAAGACATTTACCCAATCATTTAGTTTTTGATGTTCAGGTCAAAGATGATAAAATTGAGGTATTAAGCTTTGATAATGTTCAGAGAAAAACAAAAAAGATCATTGCTGAAAAAGTTTTAATGGCAACACCCCAGTTTGTTAATGAAAGAATTTTTAAGGATAGAAAAGCTGATTTATTCAATTATGTACCATGGCTTTTAACTACCATTACATTGAAAAATGAATTTGGAGGTGATGAAGAATTAGCCTGGGATAACGTGATCTATGGATCAGATGGATTAGGGTATATTTATGATCAACATCAGAATGTAGATCAGATCATGGGTGAGAAAGTAATCACATATTATCGAAGCTTCTCAACGGGAGATTGCAGAAAAGCAAGGAAGAAATTATATTCGATGAAAAAAGATCAGCTTAAAAATCTGGTTCTAGAGGATTTGAGAAAAGCCCATCCATTAATAGAAGAGTACATTCTGGAAATGCAGTTTCATAAAATTGGACATGCAATGATAGCCCCGGTTCCTGGTCAGATGAGAGAGCGCTCTCAACTGGCAAAGCAATCTAATGATGGTAAAATATTTTTTGCCCATACTGATTTATCGGGAATTTCTATTTTTGAAGAAGCATTTTATCAAGGAATAAGAACAGCAGCGCAAATGATATGAAATCGTTTACGATATATGATAAGATATGACCCTTATAAGATAATGAATACCCATATATGAAACAACCTTGGATACATAGTGCAAAAACTGATGGGTGGTTTATTCTTTTGCCACCGTTTTGGGTTCTGCTGATTATTTTCCTATTTCAAAAACAAATTCAGGAGCTGGAAAGTGAATATTCTTTTTATACTTGGTTATTTCTTATTGTTTTTGTAGATGTGGCACATGTTTATTCCACTTTATTCAAAACATATTTTGTTAAAGGTGAAGTGCAGAGAAGAAGAATATTGTATTGGGGAATTCCGGTATTAAGTTGGATACTGGCGTTAAGTTTATACCAATTTGGGAGTCTGGTATTCTGGTCGGTTTTGGCTTTAATAGCAGTATATCATTTTATCAGACAACAATATGGCTTCATGCGAATCTATGCTCGCTTTGAACCCAATAATTGGAGTAAGAGGATTGACGAACTGGCAATATATTCCGCAACAATTTTTCCGATGTTGTATTGGTTCAAAACACCAAGAGCTTTTACATGGTTTGTAGAAAATGAGTTTATGTGGTTGAAAAAATTACCGGATTACACTTATTTCATAACAGTTCTATACTGTATCGTTTTAATGGTGTGGATCATTAAAATCATTCTGGAAGTTTTCAAAATGAAGCAGTTTAATATTCCCAAAATAGCTTTAATTATGGGAACCTATGTTTCCTGGTATTTTGGAATTGTATATTTCAACAATGATCTTGTTTTTACTTTTCTGAATGTAGTTTCACATGGAATCCCATACATAGCTTTGATTTATATCAGAGAGATAAATCAAAAAGAAAATCACCAATTACAAATACTTTCGTTTTTTAAATCAACGTTTGGAATTTTCCTATTTATTGGAGTTATTTTGGCGTTTGCCTTCTTTGAAGAATTTTTATGGGAAGTCTTAGTTTGGCGGGAACATTTGTCGTTGAACTTTACAGTTTCAAAGAACTGGTTTCAATTTCTGATTCCTTTATTGATTGTTCCCCAATTAACGCATTACCTATTAGATGGATTTATTTGGAGGAAACCTGGAAAAGTTAAGTAAATTTGTCTTAAGTAAAAATTTAAAGATGCAGAAGTACTTACTATTGTTAGCTTTTTTGCTAGGAATTAATATCACAGCTCAGCAAAAAACTTTTTGCAATCCCATTAATATAGATTATGGCTATACTCCGTTTGAATCTTTTTCTAAACAGGGTAAACACCGAGCTACGGCAGATCCGGTGATTGTGAATTTTAAAAATAAGCTGTTTCTTTTTTCAACCAACCAGGAAGGATATTGGTATAGCGATGATATGCTGGACTGGAAATTTGTCAAAAGAAAATTCCTTAGAGACAATAAATATATCCATGATCTGAATGCACCCGCAGTTTGGGCAATGAAAGATACTTTGTATGTTTTCGGATCTACATGGGAACAGGATTTCCCGATCTGGAAAAGTACAAATCCTACCAAAGATGACTGGAAAATTGCAGTGGATACTTTAAAAGTAGGAGCATGGGATCCTGCTTTTCATTACGATGAAGACAAAAACAAACTTTATTTATATTGGGGATCAAGTAATGAATGGCCGCTTTTAGGAACGGAAGTAAAAGTTAAAACGTTACAGTCAGAAGGGTTTGTAAAGCCCATTATCAAATTGAAACCGGAAGATCATGGTTGGGAAAGATTCGGGGAATACAACGACAATGTTTTTCTGCAGCCTTTCGTGGAAGGAGCCTGGATGACCAAACATAATGGCAAATATTACATGCAGTATGGAGCTCCGGCAACTGAATTTAGTGGATATTCCGATGGGGTGTATGTAAGTAACAATCCCTTGGAAGGCTTTGAATATCAGCAGCACAATCCATTTTCTTATAAACCGGGTGGTTTTGCCAGAGGGGCAGGACACGGAGCGACCTTTGAAGATAATTATAAAAACTGGTGGCATGTGTCAACGATTTTTATTTCCACTAAGAATAATTTCGAACGAAGATTAGGAATCTGGCCGGCCGGTTTTGATAAAGATGATGTCATGTATTGCAATACGGCTTACGGGGATTACCCGACTTATCTTCCACAATATGCCCAAGGAAAAGATTTTACTAAAGGCCTTTTTTCAGGTTGGATGTTGTTGAACTATAACAAACCTGTCCAGGTTTCCTCTACTTTAGGGGGGTATCATTCCAACTATGCGGTGGATGAAGATATCAAAACATATTGGAGTGCCAAAACTGGTAATGCAGGAGAATGGTTTCAGACGGATCTGGGAGAAGTCTCCACCATTCATGCGATTCAGGTAAACTATGCAGATCAGGATGTGGAGTTTTTAGGAAAAACATTAGGGAAAATGCACCAATATAAAATCTACGGATCCAATGACGGCAAAAAATGGCATGTGATTGTAGACAAAAGCAAAAATACCAAAGATGTCCCCCACGATTATATTGAGCTGGAAAAGCCTGCCAAAGCAAGATTTTTGAAAATGGAAAATCTGAAAATGCCTACAGGAAAATTTGCATTAAGTGGTTTCAGAGTGTTTGGAAAGGGTGATGGAAACAGACCTGGCAAAGTTCAGAACTTTGTTCCGTTAAGAGCTGATCCTAAAAAATATGGGGAAAGAAGAAGTATCTGGATGAAATGGCAGCAAAACTCAGATGCGGATGGATATGTCATTTACTGGGGCAAATCTCCTGATAAATTATATGGAAGCATCATGGTATACGGAAAAAATGAATATTTCTTTACCGGGGCCGACAGAACGGATGCTTATTATTTCCAGATCGAAGCTTTCAATGCGAATGGTATTTCAGAACGAACAGAAGTTGTAAAATCAGAATAAGTAAGAAACGCTTTGAACCTTTCAAAGCGTTTTATTTTTGATCAAGAAGGTTTATAAATTCGGATATATGGTTAATTAAAAAAGCGGAATGAGGCTCCTTAAGCCATTCAACATGGTTTCCATTAAATTCAAAAGATTGACGGGGTACTTGATGTTGATCTAAGGTAGAATCCAAAATAGCTTTTTGAGATGAAGGGATTATAGCGTCTTTCATTCCATAAAAAGAAAGAGTAGGAGCTGAGGTTTTTCTGATCCAGTGTACAGGGCTCGCCAGTTCATTCATAGAAATAGTATCGGAAAGAATTTCAGGATCTACTAAATGATTTTCAACAAAAGAATAATCTTCGTAATTTTTAAAATTTGAATCTGACAGATCGGAAGGTCCTACAATATTAATCACTGCTTTTATCTTTTTGTCCTGATCATATTGGTATGCATATAACATCGATAAATGCCCGCCTGCACTATTGCCAAGTAAAATAACATCAAATTTATATTGTAATTTCCTTTCTAAAAACAGGATCGCCTGATGAATATCTTCAGTCTGATTAGGTAACGCATACCGAGAGCTGGAAGCCAGCCGGTAATTGATATTGGCAAAAATACAGTCCGGAAACTTTTTCATTAATGAAAATATAAAGGAAGATAAGATCGATTTGTCTCCGCCGCGCCATCCACCACCATGAACGATAAGAAAAACGTTTTTTATTTCTTTTCCATCATTAGGAATGTATAAGTCCATTGTTTGTTCCGGATCTTTTCCGTAACTGATATTAACCTGATTTTCAAAATGGACCCTTTTATCAATCTCAATTGTTTTCTTTTTACAACTCATCATCATTGCAGCTATAAAAAGAAATCCGAATATGAATCTTAAAAATCTCATCATCATAAAGGTAAAAAAACTCACTGATTGCTCAGCGAGTTTTCGTACAAAAATAAAAATATGAAGAAATGATTGTTTTTTATCTTGTTCTGTTTTTAATGTCATCAGAAGCACTTTCAATGTCTCTTACTTTTTTCACTTTCTGGTTTCCGAAGTTATACGTAATGCTCACAGTCATGTTTCTTCTGTATTGGTCGTTTCTGATGTAGTTATAGTTTCCGGAGCTTTGGTAATCTTCAATTTCCACCATATTGGTTCTGAAAACATCATTGACGTTTACGGCAAAAGTCCAGTCGTTCCAGTTTTTCTTTAAGCTTAAATCAAGGCTCATCAGGTTTTTCAATAATCCAAGCTCAATTTGTTGCTTGTCTACGAAGAAATAATTAACTCCAAGGAACCATGTTTTCTTTTTATCCAACCGGATCGTGTTATTGGTTTGAATCACCAAACTTGTAGATTTTGTGTTGTTCGTATACATATCAAAAACCTGTCCTGTTGTCGGGTCTGTATTCAACGTACCGTCATTGATGTTATGCTGAACTCCGATGTTGAAATTAGTCGTTAAATATTGTTTAAAGAATGTTTTTTGCATTCCTACCATTGCAGACATTTCCTGTTTTGTTCCGAAATTGGTTCTGATATAGGCAAGCTGCACCTTTTCAATACCATTTTCCATATACTTTCTCTGTAAAGGAACCTGTGTAATTACATCTTTGAATAATGAATGATTGAGGATCAGGAAGTAAGAATTCTTATACATATACGTTAATTCCTGATTGTAGGTAGAAGACGCTTTTACAAAAGGATTGTTTTGCGTGTAATTATCTTCCGTGATATAATTTTTTACAGGATTCAGTTCCCAGAAGCTTGGTCTTCTCATTCGGCTTGAGAATGAATAGGAGATGTTATTCTTGTCATTGATCGCATAGTTGAAGCTCAGATAAGGCAGGAGGTTCTTATAATCTCTATCAATTCTCTGATGACGTTGTGCTTCCACAGGATTTTGAGGATTATCTGCTGTTCCTAAACTATTGGTGATCTCATATCTTGTCCCTACTTTTCCTGAAAACTTGTCTGAAAATTTCTTTTCAAAGGTCACATACAGACCATAAATGCTTTCATCATAAATAAAATGATTGAAATCCAGTTTCGGCTGAACATTAGGAATCGGATTACCATCTTGATCTACGAACTGATATGTATAGTTCTTTGTATCGTTGTCTGTTTTTGTTTTGTTAAAGTTTCCTCCCGCAGAGAATGTAAAATCATTTTTAAACTTTTGTACGTAATCTACAGTACCTGAAAAGTTGTTGATGATCTGAGGAATATCCTGGATAATCTTTTTTCCTGTCAGAGAAAAATCATTCATTGCTCCCGGAAGCATGGTGTTGTTATCAGAATACTGAAATCTTTTATAATTGAGATAAGCTGCATTTACATTCAATTTGCTTCCAAGAGAATCCAGTTTCAATTCATAGTTGAGGTTCACTGAGTTATTATAATTGCGGGCATTCTCTTTATTTTTGGTGCGGGTATAATCTGTAGAGATCAGATGACCATTATTGTCATATTGAGTGATCTTGTTCAGCAAATTGATGGTAGAATTATAACTTCTGTTGGCCCATGAATTCCAAGATAATGCTAAATTGCTTTTATCCGTAAGCTGATAATCCACATTTATATAGCCTCCTATATTTTTATTTGGATCATCAATATCTCCTGTTGACTCATTTTTAACCTTATCTGTTCCGTTTCTTAAAATATAAGTCTGTGGCTGAATATTTTCTGCACCATTTAAGTTGGCATTGATTCCTAATTTATCCTTTCTATAATTAAGGGAGAAACTTGCTGAGCTTGAATTATATTTGTTCTGGCTATTAGACATTCTCATATTACCGCTGGTTCCGTCACTCATCTTTTTCTTCAGAACGATATTGATGATTCCATCTGAAGATTCCACCTGATATTCACTTCCCGGAACCGTAATGACTTCGATCTTCTGAATATTTTCTGCGGGTGTGTTCTTCAGGAATTGCACCAAAGATTCTGCATCCATATTGGTTTTTCTTCCATTGATATAAATTAAAGCATTGTTTTTTCCTGCAATCTTTAATGTTTTATCATCAGTAGTAGACAGAAGAGGAGTCTGCTTCAATAAATCGAAAGTAGTATTTCCTTTGGTTACAGGAGAAGATGCCACATCATATACAAAACGGTCACTTTGCTTTTTGAAAACCTGTTTTGTGAGAGTTACTCCTTCAATATGTTGAACACCTTCATTATTAGGGGTTTTTATTGAGTCCGGTTTATTTTGTTGAGCGAAAGTTAGTCCGCTGAAAAATAGAGCTGCGATGAGAATTGGCGTTTTCATGACTTTTAATTTATTAATAGCTTGTATTTGTTATTATTTAACATTGCAAAGATATATAATAATTTAAGTATCTTGCAATACAAAGTAGTAAAAATAATTTTATACTCAATTTAACTTATTGATTTTCAGCTAATAAAAATTAAGTTGAAATTTTACTACGATTGACTTGTTACTTAATTAGACAATCTTAGCTCGTGATTTGTTACATGCTGAACTTAAAATTTAAAAAAAATGATAAAAAAGCATAAACTGAATCTATCGTATGTGTTTTATGATTAATTTAGTGAAAATCAAAAAATTAATAATATATGAAACACATTTACTCCTTATTTTTAGTATTATTTGTATTATTTTCATGTAAAAGTGATTATTATATAGATGAAGAGAACACTACTCACCCTGAATCCAATTTCAACTTTGGAAATACGGCTCAAAAAAACTTTCAGGGACAGGTGATCGCTACCAACGGGACTCCGGTTTCCGGGGCAACCGTAACCATTGGAACGAGTACTGTACAAACCAATTCGAAAGGTCTGTTTACCATTAAAAATGCCCAGGTTAAAGAAAATTTTGCTTACATCAAAGTGAATAAGGCCGGCTACGTGAATGCATCAAGAGCATTGGTTCCTACCAATGGAGACAACCGAGTGAACATTATGATGATTCCTGTGACAACAACAGCCACTATTGCTTCCGGAGCTACAGCTACAGTTTCTTTACCGAATGGAACAAAAGTGAAATTCGACGGAAGTTTCAAAGATGCAAGTGGAAATGCATATAGCGGAAATGTAAGTGTTGCTTTATTTCACTTAAGCCCGTCGGATCAGTATCTGAATGAACTAATGCCCGGTTCTTTTCTGGCGACCAATTCCAATGGGAATGCCAGGATCATGGAAACCTATGGAATGTTGCATGTACAGCTTACCGGAGCTTCCGGACAAAATCTCCAGATTGCGAGCGGACATACGGCAGAAGTGACTGTACCATTGGATCCTGCACAAACAGCAACTTCACCAAGTACGATTCCTTTATGGTCCTTCAATGAAGAAACAGGAATCTGGCAGGAAGAAGGCGTTGCTAATAAAGTAGGAAATACGTATGTAGGAAATGTAAGTCATTTCTCATGGTGGAATTGTGATGCCCAGTTTGCTCAGAGTATCTTGAAAGTAAACGTTAAAAATGCTTCCGGACAACCTGTAAGCAACATAAAAATAGGCTTGAAAAGAAATAGTCAGACGTATGAAACGTATGCTTTTACAGATAATTTAGGTGTGGCTTCAGGGATTGTCCCAGCCAATGAAACACTTACTATGAAAGTGTATGATGTTTGTAATACGGTGATTTCTACAACGACGATTGGTCCTTTTGCCCCAAATTCTACGACTACGCTACCGGATATTGTAATTCCTAATGGGAATACTTATACAATTAAAGGAACATTGAAAACCTGTTCCGGAGCGGATGTCACCAATGGCGTTGTTGCTTTAAAATTTGCAGGATCAGCAAGCTACTTTCAAACAATTACTGCCTTAGTGACAAACGGAGCTTTTACCATTAATACACCGGCATGTTCAAGCAGTCAACAATTTATTCTGGAAGGATTTGATCTTACCAATCTTCAAACTTCAGGAGAAATCAATTTTATTGGAGTATCTCCGGTTACCAATCTTGGAAATATCCCGGTTTGTACTACTGTAAGTGAATTCGTCTATTATCAAATTGATGCTCAGCCCGTACAGCAATGTATCTTAGGTTTCAATGCCAGTCTGGATATTAATATTCTTAATATTAATCATTATCAAAGCCCAGTTGGGGTAAATACCTATTTCAATTTTCAATCCACCGGGGTAAATTCAGTGGGAACATATACTACAGGATTTACAGTAATGACAAGCCCAAATATTCCCGTTCCTGCGCAAGGTAATAACCTGACTTTACAGGTAAATCATTTCGGGGCAGTAAATGATTATATAGATTTTACGATCAATGGGACCTATACTGATTCGTCAGTCAGTCCAGCAGTAACAAGAACACTGTCTGTAACAGGGCATGTAAAAAGAGATCACTAATATAAAAAGGGGCTTTTTAAAAGCCTCTTTTTTATTCTCTGTCGAATTTAGCTAATGTTTTATCCACCCAAATTGTAGCAAATGGGAAAAATGCTGCCAGTAAGGCATAAACAAAATCTTCATCATCCCATTCAAAGATTTTTCTTGCAGGTAAGCAAAGCAGAAGATATAATGTAAAGAAAAGGCCATGGATATTTCCTACGGCAATAATGAAAATGGTTGAAAGAAGCCCTTCTTCATCATATCTTTTCCAGACCATGGCAATACCATAAAGCAATAGACAGGAAATGGCTTCTGCAATACAAATTTGTTTAAACCATTTGATGATTTTTTCCTGGGGATATTTTGAGAAAAATTTATCGATGAAATTCATGATACGGTTATGAGTAAATTCTAAAATCTAATTTCTAACATCTAAGTTATTTATAAAAACTACTTCCATCCAAATATTCGAAAACTTCTGGAGGAAGCATAGGACGTACATTTTTCCCCTGTTTGATCATATTTCGGATCTCCGTTGCAGAAAGTTCTATAACCGGGGCTTTCACCAAAGATATATTCTCATGCTGTAAATATTCCGAATCTTTTTTCTCACCGTCAAAAACTCTCGGGTATACAATAATATGATGATTTTTAATTAAAGTCTCAGCATTTTTCCATTTATGAAGGCTTCCGAGATTATCCTCTCCCATAATCAGGCTGAAAGAATAATCAGGATATTTTTCATGAAGATAAGTTAAAGTATCGATCGTATAGCTAGGTTTTGGCAGTGAAAACTCCACATTCGAAGCCCGCATTTTAGGATAATTTTTTACCGCAAGCTGTACCATATCAAGCCTGTTGTGGTCTTTCAATAAAGATTTTTTATCCTTAAACGGATTCTGTGGGCTCACTACAAACCACAATTCATCCATATCCGAGTTTTCTAAAATATAATTCGCTAAAATTATATGACCAATATGAATAGGGTTGAAGGATCCGAAAAATAAACCAACTTTTTTCATGAAATAGAATTAGGATTCAGGAATCAAGAGTGGAAATCAATCCCTGAACTTTACGTCCTTTATATTTAAATAATGTGTTACATTTCCTTTCCAGTGATTCTCTTCTAAAGTAAAGGCAATATCAAAATTTTTATTCCTGAAATCTTCAGCAAACTGTCCTAGTTTAAAGCCTACACATTCTATATTTCTACCTGTAGATTCTTGTTTAATGAAAAATTTCAGGTGATTGTTATCTTTACCCATTGTTTTTACATATCCTGAAACTTTCTGATTCGTTAAAGTAAGAATAGGTTTCATATTATGAGGACCAAAAGGAGCTAGTTTCCTGTGGAAGTTAATAAACTCTCTGTTGATCTCATCAATTTGGATTTCAGAATCTATCGTCACGGAAGGTTCCTTCTGATGTTCTTTGATCTTTTCCGAAACAATTTTTTCAAATTTCTCTTTGAACGCTTCAAATTTATCCTTTTCCATGGAAAGCCCTGCCGCGGCATGATGACCACCGAATTTCAGGAAATATTCTGAGCAAAGATCCAATGCTTCGTGAACATCGAAGTCAGAAACAGATCTTGCGGAAGCAACCATTTCTCCATTATTACCGTCCGTAAAAACCAAAGTAGGTTTGTAATAAGTCTCAATAAGTCTTGAGGCTACAATTCCGATAACACCTTTGTTCCATTCAGGATGATAAACGATCGTGGTATGTTTGGTTTCCTGTTGAGACTCAATGATCTGGTTTAAAGCTGAAAGCGTAGAGTTCATATCCAGCTCACGTCTTTCATCATTGAGGTTCATAATATCATCAACAATTTGATGAGCATGCTTCAAATTGTCAGAAACCATTAACTCTACAGCTGCTTTTCCGTGAGAAATTCTTCCTGCAGCATTAATTTTAGGGGCAATTTCAAAAACAATATTCGAAATTTCAAAATGAGAAAGCTTATCTTCAGGAATTAAGAGTCTTAATCCCATATTTCTTGTCTTCCTCAATGTTTTCAGTCCCATTTTTGCTAAGACCCTGTTTTCTCCGGTCATAGATACAATATCAGCAGCAATCGAGATGGCTAGGAGATCTGTAAGTTCAAATAATTCGGCTTCAGGAATTTTATAAATGGTATTCAATCCCTGACATAATTTGAAACCCACTCCACATCCGGATAATTCTTTAAACGGATACCGGCAATCACTTCTTTTAGGATCCAGTACAGCTGCTGCATTAGGGATTTCTTCCCCCGGAAGGTGATGGTCACAAATAATAAAATCAATACCCAGACTTTCTGCATAGTTCACCATATCAATGGCCTTAATTCCGCAGTCTAAGGCAATGATTAAAGAAAAACCATTGTCTTTGGCAAAATCAATTCCTTCTGTAGAAATTCCATATCCTTCCGAATTTCTGTCAGGAATATAATAATCAAGATATTTTTTCTCAACAATTTTGCTGAGGTATAGGTACATTAATGCAACGGCGGTAGTGCCGTCTACGTCGTAGTCGCCATATACCAATATTTTTTCTCCGTTTTCAATGGCAGTAGCAATACGCTCAACAGCTTTCTGCATGTCGGCCATTAAAAAAGGGCTGTGTATATCGTTAAGGTTTGGTTTGAAAAACTCTCGGGCCTTCTGATAATTGTCAATTCCTCTAAGAACGAGAAGTTTAGATTCGAAAGTTCCAAAACCAAGTGACGAACTTAATCTGTCTACAATTTCCTCATCAGGTTCGGGCTTATAAATCCATTTTTGACTCATTTCACAAAAATAGGGAATTATATTTTAAAAAGTAAATAAGTATAAAATAAAAAAAACCGTTCAAGTTTTGAACGGTCTGTCTATTTAAGAATACATTTTCTCTCTTAATTCTTTTACCTTCTTATCTGCCAGGTATTCATCGTAAGTCATTTCTCTGTCGATAATTCCGTTAGGAGTCAATTCGATAACCCTGTTACAGACAGTCTGAAGCATTTCGTGGTCATGAGATGCCAATAAGATATTTCCTTTGAAGTTGGATAAAGAGTTATTCAATGTAGTGATACTTTCAAGATCCAGGTGGTTCGTAGGCTCGTCTAATAAAAGAACATTAGCTTTCTGAAGCATCATTCTGCTGAACATACATCTCATCTTTTCACCTCCTGAAAGAACTTTACAAGATTTTAAAGCTTCATCTCCTGAGAATAGCATTCTTCCCAGAAATCCTCTTACGAATTCTTCGTGACGCTCTTCATCATTTTTCGTGAATTGTCTCAACCAGTCAACCAGGTTGATATCTTCCTGGAAGAAGTTGGTGTTATCTAGAGGCATGTGAGATTGGTTGGTGGTAACACCCCATGCAATTGTTCCTTTATCAGCTTCAGTGTTTCCAGCTAAAATTTCAAAAAATTCTGTGATAGCTAAAGAGTTTTTTGAAAGTACTGCTACTTTATCTCCTTTTTTAAGATTTAAATCAATGTTAGAGAAAAGCAATTCTCCGTCTTTTGTTTTTTCAAGACCTTTTACATCTAAGATCTGATCTCCCGCCTCTCTTTCCATTTCGAAAATAATAGCAGGATATCTTCTTGAAGAAGGTTTGATATCATCGATGTTCAATTTATCGATCATTTTCTTTCTTGCGGTTGCCTGTTTAGCTTTAGCAACGTTTGAACTAAATCTTGCGATGAAGTCCTGAAGTTCTTTCTTCTTTTCTTCAGCTTTTTTGTTAGCCTGAGCTCTTTGTCTTGTCGCTAACTGAGAAGCCTGATACCAGAAAGAATAGTTACCTGTATAAAGGTTAAGTTTAGCATAATCTAAATCTCCGATATGCGTACAAACCGTATCCAGGAAGTGACGGTCGTGAGAAACCACGATTACCGTGTTTTCATAATCCGCAAGGAAATCTTCTAACCAGGAAATGGTATCGATATCAAGGTCATTCGTAGGCTCATCCAGAATCAATACATCAGGATTACCAAAAAGAGCCTGAGCCAAAAGGACTTTTACTTTATCCTTATTCTCAAGTTCGCTCATCATTTGCCAATGCATATCTTCTGAAATACCAACATTTGAAAGCATTGTCTGAGCATCAGATTCTGCAGTCCATCCTCCCATCTCATCATAAATCACACCAAGCTCACCCGCTTTAATACCATCTTCATCAGAGAAATCTTCTTTAGCATACAATGCATCCATTTCCTCTTTTATCTCGAATAATTTCTTGTTTCCTCTCAAAACAGCTTCAAGAACAGTATATTGATCATAAGCAAAGTGATCCTGCTCCAAAACTGACATTCTTTTCCCTGGTTCCAGAGATACGTTTCCTGTAGTTGGATCTTGCTTTCCTGTTAATATTTTAAGGAATGTAGACTTTCCTGCTCCATTTGCTCCGATAATTCCGTAGCAGTTTCCTTTGGTAAACATAATATTTACCTCGTCAAAAAGAACTCTTTTCCCGAATTGTAAAGATAAGTTAGATACTGTTAACATATTGTTTTGTAAATTTGGCGCAAAAATACAAAAAGAATTTGGGTATTTCGTAATATTATAATAGTCAAGTTTTTAAATGAGAAGTATTTTTTATATATTTCATTACATTAAATTTAATAAATGCAATAGCGCTGAATGAACAATTTAGCGAAGTAAGGTGCAACTTTATTAAATTTTTACATCCATAATATATACAAACTTAAAATGAAGATTGAAAAAACAGTCAATATATTAAACAGAAGAGCCAGATTTGAGTATGAAATCATCGAAGAAGTGGAAGCTGGAATGGTTTTGACAGGTACGGAAATAAAATCTTTGCGATCTTCCAAAGCCTCTATCACAGAATCCTTCTGTCAGTTTATTGATGGGGAATTATACATTATTAATATGATGATTGATGAGTATAAATTGGGAACTTTTTACAATCACAAAACAAAAAGGGAACGGAAATTGCTGTTGCACAAAAAAGAATTGCAAAGACTGGAAAAAAAGCTAAAGGATGTAGGGAATACCATTATACCTTTAAAGCTATATATCAATGATAAGGGAAAAGCAAAGGTTTTAATAGCGTTGGGAAGAGGGAAAAAGCTTTTTGATAAAAGGGAGAGCATAAAAGATAGAGAAAATAAACGAAACCTGGATAGAATATTAAAGAAAAGTTAAAAATCATTTAAAAAACTTTGTATATAAAGAAAAATTATATTTATTTTGCATTATCAATTATTTAATCATTTAATTCTATGAAAAATCTAAAATTAGGAATTTCAGCATTGGCACTTACTGTTGCTTCTACTGTATTCGCTCAGACTACCAACAATCCGTGGTTGATCGGAGTTGGTGCTCATGCGGAAAACCATATGGCACAGAGAGGTAATTTCAGTAATACGTTCTCTGCTAATAATTTGACGAAGACAATGTTCAATGTGAACAACTTCTCTATTACACCTCCATTGTCTAAACTAACAGTTGCTAGAAATATTGGTAAAGGTTTAGTTATCGACTGGCAGACTTCCGTAGGAAATGTTGATAATAAGAGATTCAACATGGGGAAAGAATTCTTCCTTATGTCAGGTCTTGGTTTCCAAGCTAAGGCAGCAGGTCTTTTGTGGAATGAAGAGTCTTGGTTTGACCCATATTTAAGAGTGGGTGCTAACTATTTAAGACATGACTACACTGATCTTACTTTCCCAAGAACTGATGCTAATGGAGAATTGATCTCTAACGGTGAAAACGGAAACGAAAATGGTAAAGCTAACTTCTTTACAGTTTCTACTGGTGCTGGAGCTAACTTCTGGTTAACTAAAAACTTCGGTCTTGGTATCCAAGGAGATTATGTTTCAACTCCAGGTGATAAATCTACAGTAGCTAACTTCTGGCAAGCTTCTGCATCTTTGAACTTTAGATTTGGTAACAGAGATAGAGATAAAGATGGAATCTTAGATAAAGATGATCTTTGTCCAGATACTCCAGGTTTACCTGAGTTCCAAGGATGTCCTGATACTGACGGTGACGGAGTTCCAGATAAAGACGATCAATGTCCAGACGTAGCAGGACCAGTTGAAAACAACGGTTGTCCTTGGCCAGATACAGATGGTGACGGTGTTATCGATAAAGACGATGCTTGTCCTACAGTAGCAGGTCCAGCTGAAAACAACGGTTGTCCTTGGCCAGATACAGATGGTGACGGTATCTTAGATAAAGACGATGCTTGTCCTACAGTTCCTGGTTTACCAGAATACAACGGATGTCCTAAGCCTAAGACACAAACTGCTATTGAAGTAGAGAACGAATTCAAAAACGTTTACTTCGACTTCAACAAAGCGACTATCAAGCCAGAATCTAAAGATGCATTAGACAGAGCTGCTGCTCTAATCAACAAAGATGGTGGTAACTATCTATTAGAAGGTAGAACTGATGCTAAAGGATCTGAAGCTTACAACTTGAAACTTTCTAGAGAAAGAGCTGCTGCAGTAGTTGCTGCCCTAGATGCTAGAGGTGTAGATGCTAACGCTCTTAAATCAGTAGGTGTTGGTGAATCTAAAGCTACAGTTTCTGAAAAAGCTTCTGACGCTGAAAGACAAGTTGACAGAAAAGTAGTTGTAAAAGCTATTGAAAGTGCTGATGAGTGGAACGCAATCAAGAAAAAAGATTACGAAGATGCTCCAGTGAAAAAGGCTACTAAAAAAGCTCCGGCTAAGAAAAAAGTAGTTAAAAAGAAAAAATAATTAATTTTTCTAAATAATAAATACCTCCAAGTTTTTGGAGGTATTTTTTTTTCGTTCACTTTTAAGTAATTTTGTCGAAAATTTAAAAAATAAAATGGGAAGAGCATTTGAATATAGAAAAGCTTCTAAAATGGCCCGTTGGGATAAAATGGCCAAAACATTCTCTAAAATTGGTAAAGATATAGCCTTGGCTGTAAAAGCAGGTGGTCCAGATCCTGAATCTAATCCGGCATTGAGAAGATGCATCCAGAATGCGAAAGGAGCCAATATGCCGAAAGATAATGTAGAAAGAGCTATCAAAAAGGCAAGCGGTGCTGATGCTGAAAACTACGAAGAAGTTACTTACGAAGGTTATGGACAGGGTGGAGTAGCATTTTTTGTTGAATGTACCACAAATAATACAACAAGAACTGTTGCTAACGTAAGAGCCGTTTTCAATAAGTTTGACGGTAACCTTGGTAAGAATGGTGAACTTGCATTTATCTTTGATAGAAAAGGAATTTTCAATATAGATTTATCTCAAATTAAAATGGATTGGGATGATTTTGAAATGGAAATGATTGACGGGGGTGCAGAGGAAATTGACAAAGACGAAGAGGAAGTAATGATTACCACAGCTTTCGAAGATTTTGGTTCTATGTCTCATAAATTAGATGAATTGGGAATTGAAGTGAAAAGCGCAGAGCTTCAAAGAATTCCGAACAATACAAAAGAAGTAACCGAGGAACAGTTCAAAGCAAATATGAAAATGCTTGAACGTTTTGAAGAAGATGATGACGTACAAAACGTGTATCACAACATGGAAATTACAGAAGAGTTAATGAACTCTCTATAAAATTAACATAACATTCATATATAATTCATTTTCAATTAGTTTCTTTGCGTAAAACTATGAAAAGAAACGTTGAATTAGTAGTAATATCGGATGTTCATTTGGGAACTTATGGATGTAAGGCTAAAGAATTACTAAGATATCTGAATTCAATTCAACCTAAGACCTTAGTTTTGAACGGAGACATCATTGATATCTGGCAATTCAAAAAGTCTTACTTTCCTAAACCCCACCTGAAAGTGATCAAGAAGATCCTTTCATTAGCCACTAAAAATACAGACGTTTATTACATTACCGGAAATCATGATGAAATGTTCCGGAAGTTTACCGATTTCGAACTGGGTAAATTAAAAGTCTGCAACAAGATTTGTCTTGATATTGATCACAAAAAAACCTGGATTTTTCATGGGGATGTTTTTGATGCTTCTGTACAGCATTCCAAATGGATTGCCAAATTAGGCGGGAAGGGATATGATCTGCTGATCATGATCAATAATGTTGTGAATTGGTTCTTAGAAAAAATGGGTAGAGAAAAATATTCCTTTTCGAAGAAGATCAAGAATAATGTAAAAAAGGCGGTAAAGTATATCGGTGACTTCGAAATGACTGCTTCTGAACTTGCTATTGATAATCATTATGATTATGTAATCTGTGGACACATTCATCAGCCTCAGATCCGGGAAGTAGTCAACAAAAAAGGTTCTTGTACTTATCTTAACTCAGGAGACTGGATTGAAAACCTTTCTGCATTGGAATACCACAATAATGAATGGAAGATATTCTATTATGACGAACATAAACATTTGTTGAAAGACGAGGAGGTTGAAGAGATTAAAGAAATGGATACGTCCGAGCTTTTGAAAATTGTAACTAACTTTTCCCAATGAAAATCCTTTACGCATTCCAGGGTACCGGGAACGGACATATAGCAAGAGCTCAGGAAATAATTCCTATTCTTAAAAAGTATGTGTCGGTAGATACTTTGATCAGCGGCCACCAATCTCAATTAAAGGCTGATTTTGACATTAATTTCCAATTTAAAGGTATTTCCCTTCTTTATAACAAAACAGGCGGTTTATCCTATCGCAAAACGTTTACAGAAAATAAATTCATACAAGCTGTAAGAGATATCAAAGCATTGAAGCTTTCTGATTATGATCTTATTATTAATGACTTTGAACCATTAACAGGATGGGCTTGTAAACTCAAGCAATTACCCATGATTGAATTGAGTCATCAGGCGTCAATGAGTTTTAAAGAAACCCCCAAGCCTGAAAAGAAGGATTTTTTCGGGGAGTTAATTTTAAAATACTATGTTCCCAGTGAGAGAAAAATAGGCTTTCATTTTGAAAATTACCACCCACAGATCAAAAAGCCGGTTATTCGTAGAAAAATCAGGAACCTTAATCCGGACAAAAAGGGATTTTATCTGGTGTACTTGCCCAGTTTTTCCGATGATAATATCATCAAAGTTTTGAAACAAATCCCGGTTGAATGGAAAGTGTTTTCCAAATACAGTAAGCTACAGTTCAGAGAAGGAAATGTAGAAGTATTCCCGATTGATGAAACCCAATACCTGAAATATTTTGAAAACTGTGAAGGTATTCTGTGTAATGCAGGTTTTGAAACTCCCGCCGAAGCACTTTTTATGGATAAAAAACTATTTGTTATCCCTATACATAATCAGTATGAGCAGGAATGCAACGCTTGTGCCTTAGATAAAATGGGAATACCGAATTCCAAAATTTTAGCATTGGAAGAAATACAAAACTGGGTAGCTTCCGATCATCATTTACAGGTTAATTATCCGGATGATATTGAAAAAATTCTTGTTGAAGAAGTTCTAAAGATATAAAAGCATTACATAATAAAACAGGCAGGATAAAGTTATTATAGAACTAACCTATAAAATCTTTAATATGAAAAAATTAAAAATGCTTCAAAAGCCCCTTTCCAGAAATGAATTGAAAGAAATTTCGGGAGGAATTATTATTGCGTGCTCAAAACAATGCTGTCCTACAGACGGAAGACCAAGATGCCCGGGAATTTATTGCCCGGATGTAGTGTGTCCACAATAGTTTTAAAATAAAAAAGTTCTCTTTGGAGAACTTTTTTTATGATTTAATTTCTGATAAAAACGTCGTCTACATCACTCATTCTCATCATCACAGATCTGGCATAAGAACAGTGCGGATATACTTTCCAGTTATTTTCCCGGGCAAATCTGATGGCTTCTTCCACCAAAAATTTTCCCATTCCCCTGCCTTCAAATTCAGGATGCACCAGAACGAAAGAAATGATAAACCTGTTTTCTTCAGGAAAAATAGTATAAGTAAGTCTTCCGACTTCTTTGATTTCATTATTTAAAGTAAGAACACCGCCGTTCCCTGATTTATTGTTTTCAAATTTCATAATCCAATCATTATCTATTAAAGATACGAAAATTTATTAATTGTCTTTTCCTGTATAGTAATTGTAATCTTTGATCACAATATTAATGAACTGTCTTTCCGTCATTTTGGTAGGATCTATTTCAAGTTTTAAAATCCCTTTGATCTTGTCGGAAAGCCTGCTGATGATCTCCCTGTCATCCACCCGTAATGCTTTGGTGTAATTGTCTTTAATAATCCTCATGTCATTATCACTTAAAGCAATAACCTGAGGAAAAGACGGAATGTAATCTTCATGAATGTTCTCTAAAATAGTATGCGAAATAGTAATGCTGTTCTTCAAAGAAATGACAGCAGTTCCTGAAGCAATGTCTCCTAAACGCTGATTGTTTTTAGAAACGATCATAGAAATTAAACCAATGACTCCGGCGAAAGAAGTATCAATGATCCTGAAAATCCAGCGGATCATATAATCTCCGAAGCTGGCTTGGTATCCATCGATTTTCACCACACGTATCTTCATTACTTTTTTACCGGGAGTTTGCCCTTCCATTAAACTTTCCAGGACAACAGGATAAATATAGACAGGAAATGTAATCGCAATATAAATGGCAATAACAGACCATTGATCCATCCCGGATAAAATATACCCCAGATCAAAAACATTGAAGAATAAATAAAATACAAGAATTACATAGGCTACCTTGATCAGGAGATCTATGATGAAAGCAAGCATCCTTTCTCCAACACTGGCAATGTTGAAATTAATATTTACATTTTGTGAAGTATTAATCGCAATTTGAGACATAATTTTTATTATTTTAGCCTATAGATTATGAGAGAAGTTTATTTCATAAAACAAAATAAAGAAAAATGGCTGGGAATTGAACAGGTTATTCAAGGGAAAATTAAAAAAAATCCGGATGACCTGTCTTCGTTGTACATTAATCTCATTAATGACCTTTCATTTGCCCAGACCTATTACCCTAAAAGTAATACAACGGTCTATCTGAACCACCTGTCTTCACAGATATTTCAGAAAATTTATAAAACGAAAAGAGTAGAAGAGAACCGGATTCTGTATTTCTTCAAAACGGAAGTTCCTTTGTTAGTCTATCAATACAGAAGATATTTGCTGTATGCTTTTCTGTTTTTCATCCTGTTTACTTTAATTGGAGTGCTTTCTGCAGTCTATGATAAAGAATTTGCTACCATTATTCTTGGTGAGGGTTATGTGAACGAAACTATTGAAAATATCAAGAAAGGAAATGCTGTAGGTGTTTATCAACAAGGATCAACATGGGGAAGTACGATCGGAATTATTTTCAATAACATCGGTGTCGGAGCAAAACTTTATATCTATGGCGTTTTTGCAGGAGTAGGAACATTGTATGCCTTACTATCCAACAGTGTGATGTTAGGCTCCTTTCAATACTTTTTTTACGATTACGGAGCATTGAAAGACAGTGCAAGAGGAATCTGGCTTCATGGGGTCTTTGAGATTTTCTCTATGGTAGTAGAAGCGATGTGCGGGTTGATTCTGGGAGCATCTATTCTGTTTCCAAGAACATTTTCCAGATTCAATTCTTTTAAAAACGGTTTTAAAGATTCTTTTAAAATATTTTTGAGTACGATTCCTTTCACAATTTGTGCAGGAATTATTGAAGGCTATGTAACAAGACATGCCTTAAAAATGCCTTTGATGCTGAATCTGATCATTATCTTCGGATCATTGGCGATCATTGGCTTTTACTACTTTGTATATCCAACTATTGTTCATAAAAAACTAAACAACCAAATCAATGATGCAGTTTTATAAGAAAAGAGATTTTGGCACTTTTATAAGTGACAGCTTTAATTTTTTCAAATTATACGGAAAGAATTACTTTAAGAATTATATATTAATCAACGGGTTACTGTTGATTCTGATGGTCGTAGTATGTATATTCGGATATAGAGAACTTTTTTCACAGGTTTTCGGATCTAATCTGAGTGGAGAAGGCCGTTATTTTGAACAATACTTCGAAGAAAATATGGGGATGTTTATTGGTGTCGGAATCCTGACTTTCTTCCTTTTTATCATTCTGATGATCGTTAATTATCTGTACCCTGTTTTTTATCTAAGAAGACTTGCCCAGGGGCAGGAAAAAATAAAAACCGATGATATTCTGAACGATTTTAAGAGTAATGTAGGCAAAATTGCTATTCTTTGCCTGGGAATGATCTTTATTGTAGCACCGTTGACAATCTTAATATTTGGAATTTCTGCTGCATTGATGGTGATTGTTATAGGATTCTTTCTTATCCTGCTCCTTTATCCGGTGATCATCAATGTCACTACATTCCTGATGTATGATTTTTTTAATACAGAAAGAGGCTTTTTTGAAAGCTTAAGCTACTCCATAAGAGCACAGTTTTCCTATACCAATGGAAGAGAAAGATCTCCGTTTTGGAAATATTGGGGCGCAACCATTATCATTTTTATCATTCTATATATCATTTCAAGTATTTTCACTTCTATTCCCATGTTTTTTATGTATGGAACTCTTCTTACGACTCCTCCGGATGGAAATTTCGAGCAGAATCCGTTTGATGGAACATTTGGAATATTTTTCTTTGTGATGTATGGGATTTCGATGCTTGTTTCCCTTTTTCTTTACAATTTAATGTATGTGAATGCCGGATTGATGTATTATGACAGCAGGACAGACCTTCATCAGAAAGTGGAGCTTGCCGAAATAGAAACTATTGGGATCAATGAATAAACGGTTTCTTGTTTTCTTATTATATCTCCTTTCCTTTGGAACAACGGACGCTCAAAATGCCCCTGAACCAGTGGTGGAAGAGTATGTGGTGGATTCATTGAATGAAGGATACTATAAAAATATGTATCCGGCAGACTCTATTCTCAAACAAAAACCGGTTTCGGAAAATACTGTTTATCCGAAAAAATTTAAGGAAAACCTTCAGTCAAGATATAAATCAGAAGAATTTGATTATTCTACCTCAAAACCAAGAGAATCTTTCTGGCAGAAGCTTAAGCGGAAAATAGCTCAGATCCTCCAAAGCATTTTCGGAGATACGGTTTTTACGAAATCAGAGAAAACCACAGGAGTTATGATTCGTCTTTTTGCAATCATTCTTGTTGGGTTTCTGCTTTATTTTATAGTGAAATACCTCCTGGGAAAAGATGGCAATTTTATCTTCGGGAAAAAGAATAAGAAGATAGATATCCATGAAGAAGAGCTTCACGAAAATATTCATGAAATCAATTTTCCGGAAAGTATTGCCCAATTCGAGAGAGCTGGAGATTATCGTTCGGCCATCCGCTATCAGTTTCTTTTTGCCCTGAAAAAGCTGAGTGACAAAAAACGGATCAACTGGAATCCTGAAAAAACCAATAAAGACTATATCGCAGAATTAAAGCCGGGACCTTTAAAGGATGAGTTTTTTAATTTGTCTTATATATTCGATTATGTTTGGTATGGAGAGTTCAATATTGATGAACAGGCTTACCTGAAGTTTAAAAATCAATATCAGTCGTTCAAACCATAAATTACTTTGATCATGAACAAAAATTTCAAAATATATGCTATCATTTTCATCATTATCATGGTGATCATGGCATTGTTTGAAGTTAACAAAAAGGAGATGACCGACTGGCGCAAAAACTTCGATGTGAATGAGAAATCTCCATTCGGGCTATTTGTATTCAATCAGGAAGTGAAAGACCTCTTTAAAAATAATCTTAAAAAAATAGATCAGAATCCTTATGATTATTACAATCAGCATAAGAAAGGTCTTCACAATATTTTAGTGATTGAGAGTGATCTGGACGAAGAGTCCTGGAATAAAATTTTAACCGAAGTTTCCAAAGGATCGGATGCAATGGTTATAACAAGCTATATCCCTAAAGAGATTTCAGACAGTATAGGATATTTTAATTCACAAATGTCTTACGAAGATCAAAGTGTTTTGAAATTGACAGATAAAAAATACCAGAACGATTTCATCAAGCTTGATAAATTTCCTTCCGGAAGAGGATTTGAATTTGTGAAACCTGAAGTGGAAATCCTTGGAAAGTCTATGGAAAAGGATAGTGTGGTGTATGCCAATTTCATTAAAACGAAAATCGGAAAAGGAAATGTGTATGTGCATAGTGAACCTCTTTTCCTTACCAATTACTACCTTCTTAAAACAGGAAATATAAAATACACCCAGGATGTTTTTTCATACCTTCAGGATAGGGAAACCTTATGGTTTGTAGAAAGCAATACTAAAGTGTCACGGTTTTTCATGAGATTTATTTTATCAAAACCTGCATTAAAATATGCTTGGTGGGTATTTTTGGGGGGATTGGTGCTGTTTGTTTTCTTCAATGCCAAAAGAAAGCAGCGGATTGTACCTATTGTTGAACCACTGAAGAATACATCCGTGGATTTTGTGAAAAGTATTGGAAATTTATATCTTCAGGAAGGAGATTTCCATGATATGATGGCCAAAAAGGCACAATATTTCCTGAATAAAGTAAGAATAGATCTTTTGATAGATACCCAGAATCTGGATGAAGAATTTGCCAATAAACTTCATTTAAAAACAGGGAAACCTATAGAAATGATTAATGAGGCTGTAAGCTTAATTAAAAAAGGGCAGGATCCTTATGCAGCCGTTATGAAAGAAGACCTTACCAGGATGAATCAGTTACTGGATGAGATTTTAAAATAAAAATAACATGAATTACCGGAGAAATCCGGAACAAAAAGATACAATTTATGGAAAACCTTGAAAATTTTGAGAATGTAGAAAATCAAAATTCTACACCTGTTGATAAAAAAGAAAGCGAGTTTGAATCCAGAATAGATTTAATCGAGCTTCGCGCAAGCCTGGAAAAAGTAAAATCCGAAATAGCAAAAGTAATTGTTGGACAGGAAAATATGGTAGAGCATCTTCTGGCTGCTTTATTATCGAACGGGCATGTTCTGATTGAAGGTGTTCCGGGGGTAGCTAAAACTATTACAGCCAAATTATTAGCTAAAACCATTGATGTAGGTTTCAGCAGAATACAGTTCACACCGGATCTGATGCCATCCGATATTTTGGGAACTTCAGTTTTCAGTGTTAAAAATTCAGAGTTTGAATTTAAAAAAGGGCCCATTTTCTCCAATTTTATCCTGATTGATGAGATCAACCGATCTCCGGCAAAAACCCAGGCTGCATTGTTTGAGGTGATGGAAGAAAGACAGATCACGATGGATGGAACCCGCTATCAGATGGAAGAGCCTTTCCTGGTAGTGGCCACACAAAACCCTATTGAGCATGAAGGAACTTACAGACTTCCTGAAGCACAGCTAGATCGTTTTTTATTCAAGATCAATGTCAACTACCCGAATCTTGAACAGGAAATCGCCATTATCAAAAATCAGCACGAAAGCAAAGTAGAAGATAAAACAGAAGTGGTAAACCGGGTGATTACTGCTCAGCAGCTGAAAAATTATCAGCATCTGGTTAAAGAAATCATCGTTGAAGCTCAATTGATGGAATACATTGCTAAAATCATTATTAATACCAGAGAAAACCAGTTCTTATATCTGGGAGCATCACCAAGAGCGAGCTTAGCATTATTGACGGCTTCAAAAGCTTTTGCGGCACTAAGAGGAAGAGATTTTGTAACTCCGGAAGATATCAAAGAAGCCAGTTATGCAGTGTTAAGACACAGAGTAATCGTTTCGCCGGAAAGAGAGATGGAAGGCTTAACTGCCGATGAAATTATCCGTCAGATTTTAGAAGGAATAGAAATACCGAGATAGACGGTAAAATTTAATCAATGAATAAAGGTAAAATTTTAATGCTGCTTATTCTGGCAATTTTAACTTTTAGTTGTCAAAAGGGATATAAGCAAGAGTATAAAACATTTGCTGAATTCAACGAAAAAAATGAACGAAATAAAGGATGGTTTCCTCCAATTATTCATAATGATGTAACTGACTTGAGGAACGTTTCATATTTAGATCCTTTATGTGCATTTGGAAAATTTAATTATAAAAATTCGGGATTTTATGATTCAATTTTCTCAGCAAATGAGAAAATTAGTTTTGACTTGTTTAATAATAAAGTTGAGCAAAATATAAAACTAAAACCAAATTGGTTTTTAGATTTAAAAGAATTTGACAAATCAAATGTTGAGGTCATAAAAAAAGAAGAATTTTACGTATTGAAAAATAAAAAAGATAAAACGATATATTTTATTCTTTCGAACTCAATACCTTAAGACCTGCAACCTTAAAAAAGAATGAAAAACTTATACATCAATAACCGTTTTTTCTTCACGCTCGTAGGAGTGGGGATTCTGTATGTTTTTGCATTTTTCTTTCCGTTCCTGATGTGGGTGGCTCATATTATGCTGTTGGTTACTTTCCTCACAGTAATGGTGGATTACCTTTTAATCTTTAATCAGAAAAATGGAATTCTGGCACAACGGATTTTACCTGAAAAATTATCCAACGGAGACGAAAATCCGGTTAAGATTGACATTAAAAATAATTATCAATTTACAATTGATGTGAAGGTCATTGATGAAATCCCTTTCCAGTTTCAGAAAAGAGATTTCTTAATCAATAAACGTATTGAAACAGGAAGGAACAGTTATTTTCAATATACTTTGGAGCCTAAAGAAAGAGGAGAATATCATTTCGGAAGCTTAAATGTGTATGTGTCATCACCAATAGGATTTGTTTCAAAAAGATTTAATTTTCAGAAAGATGCCGCATTACCATCTTATCCGTCTTTTATTCATCTCAGAAAATATGAATTAATGGCCCTTCAAAGCGAATTCTTATTGGGAGGAATCAAAAAAATACGAAAGCTTGGGCACACCATGGAATTTGAGCAGATCAAAGACTATGTTCCGGGGGATGATATCAGAACGATCAACTGGAAAGCGACCTCTAAAGTGAATCGTTTGATGGTGAATCAGTTCCAGGATGAAAAATCCCAGCGTATTTTCATGCTGATTGATACAGGAAGAACCATGAAAATGCCCTTCAATGGATTGAGTCTTCTGGATTATTCGATTAATGCAACGATGGCTTTGTCTCATATTATCTTGAAAAAAGGAGATAGGGCGGGAATGATGACCTTTTCGAAAAAAACAGAAAACAAAATTGCAGCTGAAAATAAATCGGGACAGCTTAAAAAGATTTCGGAAGCCCTGTATAACATCAAAACCAATTTCTTTGAAAGCGATTTTAACCGCTTATATCAGGATGTAAAATATTCGATCAATCAAAGAAGTTTAATATTGCTTTTTACCAATTTTGAAACATTAGACGGATTGAACCGGCAATTGAAATACCTGCGTGGAATTGCTAAAAACCATTTATTAGTGGTTGTATTTTTCAAAAATGCAGAACTTCAGACGCTGATTCATAAAAACCCTGAAAGCATGCAGGAAATCTATGATGAGATCATTGCGGAAAAATTTGAATTCGAAAAGAAACTTATTATTCAGGAACTCCGAAAATATGGAATTTATACTGTTTATACACTTCCTGAAAATTTAAATATCGATGTTATCAATAAATATTTAGAGATAAAAGCGAGGGGAATTTTATAATTTTGCAACAAGCAACAAGCAACAAGCAACAAGCAACAATGAAAATAACACTTAACAGAGTCAACGACGATTTTTTATTTGAATGCACCAATTCCCAGGGAAATTCCATTCTTTTGGATAATACTTCGCAACCCGGAGCAAAAGGGGTCTCACCAATGGAAAGCGTATTAATGGCAGTAGCGGGATGCAGCGGAATAGACGTTGTTTCTATTTTAAAAAAACAGAGACAGGAAATCACGGATTTTAAAGCGGAAGTAGAAGGAGAAAGAATCCCTGTGGAGGATGCCAAACCTTTTAAATCAATCAGTGTTAAATTTCTTTTGGAAGGAAATATAGATCCTAAAAAAGCATTGAAAGCAGCTCAATTATCATTCGAAAAATACTGTTCAGTTTCCAAAACATTGGAGCCTACTGTAGAGATCGGCTATGAAGTTTTTGTAAACGGAGAAAAAGTGGATTAAAAAATAAATCATAAAAAAGGCCGGATGATTCATCCGGCCTTTTTTATGATTGAAAGTGATTATCTTTTTATGATTTTTGTGCTCTTCGTCGAGCCATCTTTCATCGTTAATGTCAGAATATACATTCCGTCTTTAATGTCTCCCAGGTGAAGCTGTGAAGTTGGATTATCAACCGTTTTTACAGTAATTCCTGAAAAATCCGTAACCGAGATACGCTTTACATTGCCTGAATTTTCAATGGTAATGGCTTCGTGGAAAGGATTTGGATAAGCAAGCCTTTCTTTTTCTTTTACAACCTCGTTGACAGCCAAGGCAGCGGGCTCCAAAGTCACAGTTATTTTCCATGTATTGTTATCCACTTTGTTATAATCGGCATTACAATCAGAACCGCCATACGTTCTCCATGCTCTTAATTCAAAATTGACAGTTCCTGATAATGTATTGGCAATGGTAAGACCTGTTCTGTTGTAAGAATATGTTCCACCCGTATTTCCGGAGCCCGTAGAGACAGCACTTTCACTTGTTCCTGAAGTCGTACAGATCAGTAAGCTGTTTTGCTCAGACATCCAGCCGTTTGATGCGGTAGTCATTGTATAGGAAACATTGGTAGATTTTATTTTATATCCTGTAGGAACATTGATGGAAAGAGTGGCAGGACAATTAGTGGTAGATGTCACATCAGGAGAACCACTGCTGAACATGGTATTGATATCTCCGGAAGTATACGTTGTAGAAATCTGTCCGGTAGTAAACTCCTTCATTTTCCAGAAACCTTGTGAGGAACCACAATTGGATCTTACCCAGAAATAATACGTTTGTCCTGTTGGTAATCCGCCAATAGTTACGGTTGTTCCGGATACATTTCCCGTAGGCGTAGTTGTTGCGGTAGGAGGAGTAGGAGAGGCGGTGTAATAATAGTCATAGCCTCCGGAAGGAACTGAAGCTGGAGCAGTCCAGTTGAATGTAGCTCCATCTACATTGGATGTATAGGTAATGTTGGTTGGAGCCGGACATGAAGTATACACATCTGCTGAAAATGCAAAAATATTAGGTATTCCACCGGTCCCTGATTTTGTTACCGTTACACTTTTAACAGGCTTAGATTGATTGGCGGCACTAATTGCCAAAGGGATCTGATATAACCTTGGATTAGTACCACTCCCTGATTCCAGACCGTCATTGGTAATATTAATCCTTCCGATTCCCTGGATAGCATAATTGCTGCCTCCATACCAGTCTGAGATGCTTATTCCTGTAAAGGTCTGGGAAGTATTATCCTGGAAATTTACATCTATATTCACGGTACATGCTCCACTTCCCCCTGTTGCCAACATATATAAGTTTAATACAGGAATGGGAGTGGTAAATACAAGAGTACCGTTGTCATTAGCATTTTGCAGCCTTAGTGAATTATTGCCACTGTAAGAGGCAAGCTGATAATTCAATCCTGGAGTAGAAGCCACCGCAGAAGTAATGATTCCATTGATGGGTAATCCATAAGAAAGTGGCGAACTGGAAGAAGTAAGCTTAAAATCTTTGGAAACAAACGCATAGCTTACGCCGTCAACATCATTATTGGTGGATGTAGTGGAAGACCCTGTGCCATTCGCGATAACATCAGCAGAAAACCCACTTGTAATGGGGATCGGCTGATACTCTTGGGCGCAGACAGTGTTAGTAAATAGGCCGGATAATACCAGGCATAAAGTAGGTAATAGTTTTTGTTTCATAATAATCAGTAAAAATTAGTTTATGATACTAAAATAGAGAATGGACTGAAAATAATTCAATACTATTCGATCAATAATATCAAATATTAATAAATGTTTGGAATTAATGGCTAATTTATTTTTATGAAACAATGTCATTTATATAGCTGGTACAAAAGAAAATAAAAAGCCTCTTGAAAAGAGGCTTTTTATTTTAGTTCTTTATAACTTTTTTCATGATAACTTCTTTTTCAGTGATAATTTTGAAAATATATAATCCGGAAGCGGTACTACGTATAGAAACTTTTGCATTTTGAGCATTGATTCCCATATGTTTTTGAATAATTCTTCCTTGTGCATCATATACTTCAATTGACTTGATCTTAGAATCTGTAAGGATATTCACATCATCTTTCGTGGGATTCGGGTATACATTAACTTTGTTATTAATTGCTGTATCAATGGTCTCCAATGTAGGGTTTTTGATCATGGTAATGGTTTCATTAGTTTCTACAGGGAAGTTATAGTCGAAATAAATATTAGCTTGATTGCTCACGCTGTCACCAGTAGCCAGATTGTTGTTGGACTTTACTTTTAAGGTAATATTTCCGTGGGCGAGTGCAGCAAGATTAATATCTTTCATGATAAATTCCACCTTATTGCCGATTATTTTGGTGTATGTGCTGTGAGAGGTATTTTGCAACTGTAAAGAAGAAATATCAAAATCATCCGGATTTACATTCATTTCAACTACAATATTGGTTGCCGGTGCGGTACCGGTGTTCTCAAAATTAATAATATAATGAAGGTATTTTCCAACCATTGATAATGGGATCTGGCTCCCTTCCAGGCAAGTGATATCATTAGGATCAAATGAACCTACAACGGTTTGCTTGAAAGCAAATTCATTGTCTTCCGGAGTATTTTCTCCTGAAGGAGAATTGATTATGGCATTAAAGTTAAGAGTATTCCCAATATTTACCGGATAGGTAGGATGAGTGGGAGGATTGATATTAAATGTAAGTTCAGATGCGGTGTTTGCGAAAGGCTTCAAATTAGTAAAGCTAAATGTGATCATATTTCCGCTTACTGTAGAAGGAAGTTCAGAAGATATGAAAGCCATTTTGGTATTTTCAAAAGTCAAAGTGACGTTTCCTGAAAGAGTAGTATTCCCTTTATTTCTCCAAATCAATTGATAAACAGCATCAAAACCCGGCCTTGCATCGGTTGCAGGAGCGAATACAACTTCCAGATCTTTTACATTTCCGTTTTTGGTAACACAAATATTTTGAGTGGAAACATTATTGTTGGCATTTGCAAAATGGGTAGTAAAAGTAGAAGGTGTTACAGTAAATAATGAAGGATTTTCAGGCTCCACAGTAACGGTGAAATCTCCTGCCTGTGTATAAAAATTGTATTTCCCATCATTTTTAACAAAGGTTTCTCCCGTAGTTGTTCCGTCATTGATCTTTAGCTTCATATGCTCAAAAACTTCATCATTGGTATCACATCCGTTGTTATTTTCATCAAATCTTACGGTTCCTGTGATAGTATTGTAATTCCCTCCTGGCGTGAAATTACAGTAAGTATTAATGGAAACATTGTTCAGGTTCAAATAGGCAACTGTATCCTGAGCCATTAATAATTCTGTATAGGTTGGGTCAAAGGGAGCCGTCATATCATCCAGACATATATATGTCAAATTAGGATTGTCTGCGATCGAATAATTATCAAAGATGCCATTTTTAATGAACAAATACTGCAATTGATTGTTATCTGCATTAAAAGAACCTAATGAAGATTCATTCAAATCAAGGGTTGTTAATAGGTTATTTGAACAGTTTAAAGTATCAAGTTGTAATCCCTGAACATTTAAGCTGGTTAAAAGATTATTAGTACAACTAATCCCTGAGGGATAATAGTATGAATAATAATCCAAAAGCATAGGATCTACTATAGGCAATGAATGACATATAAATGATGTCATACTATTAAAGCCAAAATCAAGGGAATTAATATGAGAGAATGAATCAATATTTAAGGAGGTTAGCATATTGTGTGAAGCATTTAATATCAAAGCATTCATTTTATTGATGCTTAAAGAGCTTAAATTATTATAACTGCAATCCAGCCTTTCCAGAATCAGGTTTTCTTTCAGATTGATTGTTGATAGGTTATTATGGCTACAATCAATAAAAGGTTTCAGATTGGTAGTAGCAATACCGGGAACCCCTACAAGTGAAAATGTTTGAAAATCCAGCGCTGAAATATTATTGTAACTACAGTTTATAAAGTTTGTGGTTAAATTGCTGATATTTAAATTGGTTATGTTGTTATGGCTGCAATCTACCCCAGCAATATAATTGGTCCATTGTCCTACTGAAGTATTTTCTCCGCTTATGTTCATTCCATGCAGATCAAGAGTGGAAATATTATTATAGCTGCAGTTTAATTGACGAAGATTCGTGCATCCCTGAACATTTAAAGAACTCAGATTATTGTTGCTGCAATCTAAGTTTTTCAGATAAATACAACCTTCAACATTCAGGTAATTCAACTCTAAATTGCTTGCATACAGTTCTACTATATTAGTGTCCTTCACATTCAAATATTCCAGGGAAGGAGCAAAAGATCCTAGACCTGCTAACCCTAAACTTTTACAACCCTCAAAATTTAGTGATTTTAATGTGGGAACATATCCTGAATACACAAAATAATATGAATAATTTGAAAGACTCGTACAGCCGCTTGCATTCAGGTTGACCAGAATATGATTACTGATACCTAACTCCTGAAGCTGAGTAAGCCCGTGAACATCTAAGTCTGTCAATAAAGGATTCATGATGCATTTTAGATACTTCAGATTTGAAAGATGCAAAACGTCTAGCGTACTGATGTTATTATAAGAACAATCCAGGTCGGTTATATTGTTCAGACCTTGAAGATTTAAAGAGGTAAGCTGATTGTTACTGCATTTCAAAACCTTAAGATGAGGTAAACTCTGTAGGTTAACGGATAAGTTAGGATTTACACTGTAGTCAAAAACTTCAAGATTAGGACAGTGCTGAATATTCAGACTGGATAATCTGAAACCTGGAATTTCCAGAGATATTAAATTGGTTCCCTGAATATTTAATGATGTATTGGTTAAAACAATAGCCGAATATGGATAATATCTGAAATATTTTAATTGACTAAGTCCATGAAGATCAATAGTAGGGATTTTTTCATAAATAATATCCAGCTTGGTCAAATTTGTAAAGCTTAGGATTCCAGTAATATCTGCAATATAGTTATAACCAGGATTAGAAAGGCTCAGATAACTGACTTGTTGTGCCTCACTGGCTTGGATTTGACCATCATTATTAGCATCAATTTTAAAAAAAACACCATTTAGATTTTTTGCAATTTCATTATTTGGAGATGCTGAAAGTAGTCTCGCCTTAAAATTGGCATCAGGAATATTGACAAGTTGGGCTCGAATTCCTAATGTGATCATAAGGAAAACGAACAAAAATAATTTTGTTTTCATAGTATGATTTTTTATGTGTTTTTAATGTAAAGAACAGAATGCATTATCCGTAGAATTCCCTACCTATAATTGGCAGGTTTAATTACTATTGATGCGGAGGTATGTTAGATTGAATAATCGAGATAGAGTATAATCTTGCCTTGATTCCTGATACGAAGGCAGGAAAGCAAATAATAAATCTGTTTTCATTTGTGTGTTTTTGTGAGGAGGCAAATGTAATTAAAAGCAAATACAATTATTTTTATGGTTTTTTTTATGAAAAAGAATTACTGATTTTTTATTTTAAATATTAGAACTATATGTGTTATATTATAAAAGAAATATTGGATTATATTTTATAATATTTTAAAATTTTCACTTGAATTTTTTTTCATAATAAATTCAAATTTTTGATTTTTTTTAACCTAATAATAAAGAAGCCAGCTAAAAGCTGGCTTCTTTATTATTATAATGTCATTCTTGGCTTCATCAATTTGGCCACAGTGGCAGTCCATCCTGTCTGATGCGAAGCACCTACACCCCGCCCATTATCTCCATGGAAATATTCATAGAATGTGATGTAATCTTTAAAATACTCATCATAGTTGAATTTCCCGTTTCCGCCGTTGAATGCTCTTTCACCGTTTTCATCTTTTAAGAAAATGGAACAAAGCCTGTTGCTGATATTTTGAGCCACTTCATCCAGGTTTTTCTTGTCACCGCTTCCCGTCGGAAACTCTACTTTCATACTGTTTCCATAATAAAAATGGAAGCGTTGTAAGCTTTCAACGATCAGGAAATTGATGGGAAACCAGATTGGTCCTCTCCAGTTGCTGTTGCCTCCGAACATTCTGCTGTCACTTTCCGCAGGCGTATAATATACCACATTTTCATTGCCATGAACAGAAAAAACAAACGGATTTTCCTCATAGATCTTGGACATTGCACGTATTCCGTAGGAACTCAAGAACTCATTTTCATCAAGCATTCTTTTCAATACTTTAGTGAGACGGGTTTTACGTAAAATGCTCATCAGGTGTTTTCTTCCCTGTCCTTCCTCTTCCCAGTGGGAAACCAATTTGGTGAGCTCAGGCTTATTCTTTAAAACCCAATCCATTCTTTCCCTGAAATTGGGCATCTTCTCCAATAAGTGATGATCAATAATTTCAACGGCAAACATCGGGATCAGTCCTACAATACTTCTTAATCGTAAAGAAACACTATCTCCGTTTCCAAGCTGGAGAACATCGTAGAAAAATCCGTCTTCTTCATTCCATAGGCCTTTGGTTCCTTCACCCAAATTCTCCATCGCTTCAGCAATATAAAGATAGTGTTCAAAGAACTTAATCGCCATATCTTCATATACCTGGTAATATTGGGCCAACTCCATGGAAATTCTCATCATATTCAAAGCATACATCGCCATCCAGCTTGTTCCGTCAGCCTGTTCAAGGTGTTGTCCGTCTTTCAGGATCATATTCCGGTCAAAAGCACCGATATTGTCCAGTCCAAGGAAACCTCCTCCGAAAATATTCTTCCCGTTTTTATCCTTTCGGTTCACCCACCATGTGAAATTAAGAAGCAGCTTTTGAAAAACCTTTTCAAGAAATAATAAGTCCGGTTTTCCGTTTTGCTTTTCATCAATTTTAAAAACTCTGAAACAAGACCATGCATGCACAGGAGGGTTTACATCACTCAGATTCCACTCATAAGCGGGAAGCTGTCCGTTCGGATGCATATACCATTCCTTCGTTAGCAAAAGAAGCTGTCCTTTGGCAAATTCGGCATCAATGATGGCAAAAGGTACACAATGGAAAGCAAGGTCCCATGTCGCATACCATGGGTATTCCCATTTATCCGGCATGGAAATAATATCCTTATTATGCATATGGTTCCATTCCGTATTTCTTACGTACTCATTGAAGTTTCTTGGTGCCTCAAAATTAGGATCTCCTTTCAGCCATTTTCCTACATTATAATGATAGAACTGTTTATTCCAGAGTAATCCCGCAAAAGCCTGTCTTTGAACATTTCTTTCATCATCATTGTTAACATCATGTTGAACCTCCTGGTAAAACTCATTGGCTTCAGCTATTCTTGTATTGAAAATTTCATCAAACTGATCAAAGGGTTCATCCGTATCTTGAGGTGATAATCTGAATTCAAAAGTTTTAAATTGCCCACCTTCAATGGTTTCATCAATGATAAAAGAAGCTTTTGTACCTCTTTTTTCAGGATTTACCGTGTTACTTCCATAGACAATATGATCGTTGATCCCATCTTTATAATAAGTGTTTCCGAAATAAAGCGTTCCGTGTAATTTCGGATTATTTGTTTCATTATCACAAAAAACACTTCTGGCATTGTTGTTTCTTGAATACAGCTTTTTGATGGAAACACTATCATGGTTAATGTCGATGCAACTGTCATGAGAAGTATGTAAAAAAGGCTGATATGTATTATATCCCCATTTCCAGTTGTTTCTGAACCATAGTGTCGGAATCACTACAATAGGGGCTTCCTTTTGGCTTCTGTTATGTATACTGACTCTTACTAAAATATCATCAGCATCGGCTTTGCAGTATTCAATAAAAATATCAAAATATTCATCGTTGTCAAAGATTCCCGTGTCAAAAATTTCATATTCAGGCTCTCTCTTGCTACGTCTCCCGTTTTCAGCAACAAGATCCTCATAAGGAAATGCATTGATAGGATATTTGTACACCATTTTCATATAGCTATGTGTAGGCGTATTGTCCAGATAATAAAAGAGTTCTTTGATATCTTCCCCATGATTTCCCTGAGGATTACTCAACCCGAAAAAACGTTCTTTTACAATCTTATCTTTTTTGTTCCAGAAGGAAAGGGCAAAGCACAAAAGCTGTTTGGTATCCGAAATTCCGGCAATACCTTCCTCTCCCCATCTGTAAGTATAGCTTTCAGCATTATCGTGATTGGCAAATCCCCATGCATTCCCGTTAGGACTATAATCTTCACGTACATTTCCCCATTGTCTGTTGCTTACGTAAGGTCCCCAGTTTTTCCAGTTAGTATCTTGTAGTCTTTGTTTTTCAGCAATCATATCTCATCATTTTCAAATACGAAGGTAGCTTTTTTGAGAAATAATTCCAATTTTCCATAGCTGAACAATTCTTAATATGGCCTTAGAAATCTTGTATTTATGGGCTTTTTGTAGAATAAATTAATTTTTCTTAAATATTTAAAAGAAAAAAACTATCTTTGCACCATCGTTCATTCAAATATTGAAAATGTTATCAAGAAAGGTTGAGGGAATAGACCCTGTGAAACCTTAGCAACCCTTTGCGCAAGCAATGAAGGTGCTACGTTCTACCAAAATAATTTGGACAGATAACTTACTGAAGTTCTTTTCAGCCATTTCTCATGGCATTTTCAATTGTGTTATAAAATATAATAGAATTGAAAACAGAACTAAACTATATTAATTTCTCGTATCAAACCAATTCCCAAAAGGAATATCATATCCCGTTAAGCTATCAGCTTTTTGGGCAAGAACTCTTTACAGCACCTATCATTTTAGTAACCCATGCCTTAACTGGAAATTCAAATGTTTCGGGAGAAAAAGGATGGTGGAAACAGCTGATAGGAAAAAACCAGATTATTGATACGGACAAGTACACTGTTCTGTGTTTCAATATTCCCGGAAACGGCTATGATGATTTTTTAATTGACGAATATGAAGATTTCACCCCTTCGGATATAGCCAATATATTTTTGAAGGGACTTGAGACTTTAAACATACAAAACTTATACGCCATTATAGGAGGCTCTCTTGGAGGAGGAATTGGATGGGAAATGTTGGCGAAACGTCCTCAATTAGCAGAAATTTTTATTCCTATTGCCTGCGATTTTAAAACACATGACTGGCTTCATGCTCAATGCCTTGTCCAGAAATTTTTACTGAACAGTAATGATGAGCCTTTACAGAAAGCAAGAGTCCATGCGATGTTGTGTTACAGGACCCCGCAATCACTCAATGACAGATTTCAAACTCAATATAACCAGCAAAAGAAACGTCTGGAATCAGAAGACTGGTTGATATATCATGGGAATGCATTAAGCGAAAGATTTAGTTTAAAAGCATATAAATTGATGAATCATTTGCTGATGAATATCAATACGGAAGAGAAAATGTTAGAGAAAATAGATGCACGAATGCACATGATCTCTGTAGATTCCGATCTGTTTTTTCCTGCCTCGGAAATTCGAATGTGCTTCGAAAGGCTGAAAGAAAAAAAAGATAATGTTTTCTATCATGAGATCCAATCAATACATGGGCACGACGCCTTCTTAATGGAATACGAACAATTAAATAATATCATAAAACATATTTTGTAAAGAATGAAATGGAGCTTTTTGCGAAGTTCCATCTGACAAAAAAATAAATAAGTTACAGATGAAAAATGCTAACGAAATAAAATTTTTAAAGAACAGATCAATCATTAAGTTCGAAGGAGAAGATTTTTTAGGAGAAATCGGAGTAGACGGACGAATTTTTAAAGCACTTACATTGGCAAGAATCAGTGTAGGAGTAATTTCCCAGCAAGCTATTGAAAACGGGATCTCCATTCTGGTTCATGAAAATGATGCAGAAAATGCAGTGAGCTGCCTGATAGAAGAATTTGAAGCCGAAAGAAGATCAGGAAAAGTTTCACAGATTTATAGTATCAACAATGTTTCTGTTTTAGGTTTTGTATCCGAGGATTATAATAAAGTACTTGTTGAATTGGCAAGAAATAACGTTTTCCCATTACTTTTAAATCAGATTGCAAGTGAAAACAGAGTAAACATCGTAGTCACTTCTTCGCAGGACGAAAAAGCAAAAAATATCATCGAGTCTGAAATTTTCAAAAAACCTAAAACCGTTCATCTGGCGATCATCGGACATGGAAATGTTGGAAAAACCCTGATCGATCAGGTATTGGAATCTTCAGAAGAAATCAAAAGACGTAAAAAAATAGATCTTAAAGTGGTTGCTGTAGCCAATTCCAAAAAAATTGCCTTCAATAAAAAAGGTTTTGACAATAATTGGGGTGATGAGGTTTTGGTTGCAGAAAACCCTTCCAATGTAGAAACCCTTATTAATTTCTCCAAGGAAAACCAGTTGGAAAACCTGATCGTAGTTGATAATACCGCAAGCAAAGACTTTGTTAAAAACTATCACGCGTTGGCCGAAAACGGATTTGATCTTGTTTCTTCCAATAAAATCTTCAACACATTACCTATTGAAGAATACCGTAAACTAAGATATACGTTGAACAAAAATAACAGACGTTATCTCTATGAAACCAATGTGGGAGCAGGTTTACCATTGATCGATACCATTAAATTATTACACCTTTCCGGTGAGAATATAACAAGAATCAAAGGGGTATTTTCAGGAACGTTGAGCTATGTCTTCAATAATTTTTCTTTAAGAGATGACAAATTTTCAACAATTATCAACGAAGCTTTGGAAAAAGGGTATACCGAGCCAGATCCAAGAGAGGATTTATCCGGAAATGATGTGGCAAGAAAGCTATTGATTTTGGCGAGAGAACTTGACCTTATTAATGAATTTGATGATATCAATATCCAAAATCTTGTCCCTGAAAGTTTATTATCCGTGTCCAAACAAGAATTCCTTTCCAGATTGGATGAGCTTGATGAAGAATATCAGAAAATTAAAGAAAATCAGGAAGAGGGACACGTGTTGAGATATGTTGGAGATCTGCATGGAGATTTACAGAAAGATAAAGGAGAACTTGATGTAAAACTGGTTTCAGTTCCGGCAAGCTCGGCTTTAGGACAATTAAAAGGTTCAGATTCCATTTTTGAGATCTACACAGAAAGTTATGGCGAAAACCCAATTGTAATTATGGGAGCCGGAGCTGGAGCTCAGGTTACGGCAAGAGGTGTTTTCGGAGATATTTTAAGAGTAAGTGAAACCAAATAATATAAAATCTAACAATTTAACAATGTAGAGAGGTAGCAATGAATTGTCACTCTGAGCGAAGCGAAGAATCTCATTGGAAACGGATACATTGTTACATTTTAATTAAACTATATGGAAAATTTTGAAACATTGGCAATAAGAACACAAACGGAAAGAAGCCAGTTTGATGAACACTCTACACCGTTGTATCTTACATCCAGCTTTATTTTTCAGGATGCGGAAGATATGAGGGCGAGCTTCGCAGAAGAAAAATCTAAAAATTTGTACAGCCGTTTTTCTAATCCTAATGTGACTGAGTTCACCGATAAGATTGCAAAAATGGAAGGGGCGGAAGCAGGATATGCTTTTGCAACAGGAATGGCCGCCATCTACTCAACTTTTGCAACACTGTTGAATGCAGGAGATCACATTGTAAGCTGTCAGTCGGTTTTTGGGTCTACTCATACTTTGTTTACCAAATATTTTCCCAAATGGAATATAGAAACCACCTACTTCAAAGCCGAAGATGCAGAAAATGTTGAACAATATATTCAACCGAATACTAAAATCTTATATCTGGAAACACCCACCAACCCGGCCATTGAGATTTTAGATCTTGAATTTTTCGGACAGATTGCTAAGAAACATAATTTGATCTTCATTGTAGATAACTGTTTTGCAACACCTTATCTTCAGCAGCCGATAAAGTATGGTGCAGATATTGTTGTACATTCCGCAACAAAGCTGATTGACGGACAGGGAAGGGTTTTAGGAGGTGTGGCAGTAGGAAAAGCGGATCTGATAAGGGAAATTTATCTTTTTGCCAGAAATACAGGTCCGGCGATGTCACCTTTTAATGCATGGGTTCTATCCAAAAGCTTAGAAACATTGGCCATACGTGTTGAAAAGCACTGCGAAAATGCACTGAAGGTTGCCGAGTTTCTGGAAAGCCATCCCAATGTTGAATTTGTAAAATATCCGTTCCTGAAATCCCACCCTAGCTATGAGGTCGCCAAAAAGCAAATGAGATTAGGAGGGAATATTGTTGCCTTTGAGATCAAAGATGGAATTGAAGGTGGAAGAAAATTTTTGGATAATATCAAAATGTGCTCTTTGTCCGCCAACTTAGGAGATACAAGAACTATTGTAACCCACCCGGCCTCCACAACGCACTCTAAATTAACGGATGAGGAAAGAAATGAAGTGGGAATTACAGCTGGTTTGGTTCGTTGTTCAGCCGGTCTGGAAAATATAGATGATATCATAGCAGATTTAAAACAAGCTCTTGAAGCATAGCGGTTCGAAATAAAAAAAGTAAAAGAAAAAATGAAAAATATAGAATCACTTTATAAAGCGCTTACCGAAAGAATTCTTGTTCTGGATGGAGCTATGGGAACCATGCTTCAAAGGTACAAATTCGAAGAAGAGGATTACAGAGGAGAGCGCTTTAAAGATTGGGATCACCCTGTAAAAGGGAATAATGATCTGCTTTCTTTGACGCAGCCTCAAGCTATTGAAGAAGTTCACAGAAAGTATCTGGATGCAGGAGCAGATATTCTGGAAACCAATACGTTTTCCGGAACTACTATTGCTATGGCAGATTATCACATGGAAGATCTGGTGTATGAATTGAATTATGAATCTGCAAAGATTGCCAGGAAAGCCTGTGATGAATACACTGCTAAAAACCCGGATAAACCGAGATTTGTTGCAGGTTCTATAGGACCTACCAACAAAACGGCAAGTTTAAGTCCTGATGTGAATGACCCCGGTTATCGTGCCATTACTTTTGATGAATTGAGGATTGCCTATAAACAACAGGCAGAAGCTCTTTTGGATGGAGGATCAGATATTCTGTTAGTCGAAACTATTTTCGATACCCTGAATGCCAAAGCAGCTTTATTTGCCATTGATGAAATTCAGGAGGAAAGAAACATTAAAATTCCGATCATGGTTTCAGGGACGATTACTGATGCCTCAGGAAGAACGTTGAGCGGGCAGACTGCAGAAGCATTTTTAATCTCTATTTCACATTTGAACCTTTTAAGTGTTGGGTTCAACTGTGCATTGGGTGCTAATCAGCTGACGCCATATCTCGAAACATTAGCTCATAATTCAGAATTTTATGTTTCAGCGTATCCGAACGCAGGTTTGCCTAATGCATTCGGGAAATACGATGAAACGCCTGAGTTTATGGCTGAGCAGATTAAAGAATACGTAGAAAAAGGATTGATCAATATTATTGGCGGATGCTGTGGAACTACGCCGGATCATATTAAGGCAATTGCAGATCTGGTGAAAGAGTATCAGCCAAGAAAATTGAAGGAATTTGTCTGATTTGATAGATTTTTTTAATTAAAACGGGATATGGGGACAAGGTTATAAATATTATCTTTAAATAAACCACAAAATTTAATAATAATGGAAAAGCCGAGTTACTTAAAAGATTCAGATGATGCAAAATTATTTAATGAACTAAGAAAGAAAGTGAACCAACGAGTAGAAGCAATTCCTGAGAATAGGGATATCTATATTCGGATCAAAGCGGTTATTCTGCCTTTGGTGTATTTTGGGTTGTATTTCTTTGCCATTTTTAATGCGGATAAACCTTGGATATATATTCTCAGCTTTTTATTAATGGGTATTTCATTGGTCTTGATTTATTTGAATCTTATTCATGAAGCTGCCCATAATAATATTTACAAGAGCAAAAGATTAAATGGACTGGTATTGCAGATTTTTGATTTTGTGGGAGCCAATTCCTACATCTGGAAAAAAAGACATATTGCAAGCCATCATGCATATCCGAATGTGGATGGATGGGATACAGATATTGAACAGAGCGGATTGCTTTTAATTATTCCATGGATCAAAGCTAAGGGGATTCAAAAATATCAGCATAAGTTTTTCTTTTTGGTATATCCTCTTTATTTGTTCAATTGGATGTTCATCAGGGACTTTAGAGATTTTTTTGATAACAACAGAGTCATCTTAAAAACCCAGGGTTCCATTCCTGTTGTTGAAAAGGTGAAAATGGTTGGGTATAAGTTATTCTACTTCTTTTATCAGATTGCAGTTCCGATTCTGTTTTTTAAAGTGTCTGTTGGCTTGGCTTTGGGAGCCTGGTTTTTGCAGGTGATTGCGGCAAGTATTTTTGCACTATTTGTTTTGCTGCCTCTGCATCCGCTTCCGGATAATGCCTTTCCAAAATTGGACGAAAAAAACGGACTTCCTTTCAGCTGGCTTCATCACCAGTTTGAAGTAACGAATGATTTAGCGGAAAACAACTGGTTTGTGAGGAATGTTTTGGGGAATTTCAACTTCCATGTAGCCCACCATTTATTTCCGAATTACAGTTATCTGTATTATAATGAGATTACGGATGAGATCGAAAAATTTGCAAAAGAACATAATCTGGCATATAAAAGATTCCCCATTTTAACGGCTTTAGGCAAACATGTGGATTTGCTTAAACAAAATGCAAACAATGCATATTACATTTTAGAAGAATAAAAAACTGAATGAGATATTTAAGATTATCGGGGCTTGAGCCTCTTATCATAACACCGGAAAGTAATTTCATTAATGTTGGTGAAAGAACCAATGTAGCCGGGTCCAAAAAATTTTTAAGATTAATAAAAGAAGAAAAATTTGCTGAAGCATTGGATATTGCCCGCCATCAAGTGGAAGGTGGGGCACAAATTCTCGATGTCAATTTTGATGATGGTTTAATTGATGGAAAAGCTTCCATGATTAAATTCCTGAATTTAATTGCTTCAGAGCCGGATATTGCAAGAATCCCCATCATGGTCGATTCTTCCAAATGGGAAATTTTGGAGGCCGGACTTCAGGTGGTACAAGGGAAATGTGTGGTCAATTCCATCAGTTTGAAAGGAGGTGAAGAAGAATTCATCAAACAAGCCAAAATCATCAAAAGATATGGTGCCGCGGTAATTGTTATGGCATTCGATGAGGTAGGGCAGGCTGATAATCTGGAACGTAGAATTGAAATTTCAAAACGCTCCTATGATATTTTGGTTAACCAACTGAACTTTCCTCCGGAAGACATTATTTTCGATTTAAATATCTTCCCGGTAGCAACGGGAATGGAGGAACACAGAAAAAATGCCATTGATTTTATCGAAGCTACGAGATGGGTTCGTCAAAACCTTCCTTATGCATCCGTGAGTGGTGGCGTAAGCAACGTTTCATTCTCTTTCCGTGGGAATGATACCGTAAGAGAAGCGATGCACTCCGTATTTCTTTACCATGCTATTCAGGCAGGAATGAATATTGGAATTGTAAATCCAGCCATGTTGGAAGTATATGATGAAATCAACAAAGAATTGCTGGAGTTGGTAGAAGATGTTATTCTGGATAGAAGAGATGATGCTACGGAAAGACTTCTTGACTACTCAGAGAAGCATAAGTCTGTAAAAAAAGAAAAAGTTGAGGACCTGGAATGGAGAACTCATCCGTTACAGGACAGAATTACTCACGCCTTGGTAAAAGGGATCGATCGTTTCATTGAAGAAGATGTTGAAGAAGCAAGACAATTGGCAGAAAAGCCACTTCATGTCATTGAAATCAACTTAATGACGGGAATGGGTGTTGTAGGAGATTTATTCGGAAGTGGAAAAATGTTTCTTCCCCAAGTGGTAAAATCGGCGAGAGTAATGAAGAAGGCAGTAGCTTATCTCCAACCTTATATAGAAGCCGAAAAGGATAGTTCAAAGCCTGCGAACGGAAAGATATTAATGGCAACCGTCAAAGGAGATGTTCATGATATCGGTAAAAATATTGTGAGTGTGGTTTTGGGGTGTAACAATTACGAAATTGTAGATCTTGGAGTGATGGTTCCTGCAGAAAAAATTATCCAGACCGCCATTGAGGAAAAAGTGGATGTTATAGGATTAAGCGGTTTGATTACACCAAGTTTGGACGAAATGGTGTACATCGCATCGGAATTGGAAAGACAAAATCTTGATTTTCCTTTATTGATAGGTGGTGCAACGACTTCGAAAGCACACACCGCCGTGAAAATCGATTTGAAATATAAAAATGCAGTAGTTCACGTGAATGATGCTTCCAGAGCGGTGAATGTGGTAAGTTCATTACTGGGAGACAGAAACAAAGAATATGTTGCGGATTTAAAAAATGATTATTCAGATTTCAGAGAAAAATTCCTGAACAGACAGGTGGATAAGGATTATGTTTCCATTGAAGAGGCAAGAAAAAATAAATTTAAAATTGATTGGGAAAACGAAGAGATATTTGAACCTAACCAATTAGGAGTAACTATTATTGAAAATCAGGATTTAAGAGAATTATTACCTTTTATTGACTGGTCTCCTTTTTTCAGAAGCTGGGATCTGCATGGAAAATATCCGAATATTTTGGAAGATGCGGTGGTTGGTGCTCAGGCAAAAGAATTATTTAAAGATGCTCAGGTTATTTTAAATAGAATTTTAGATGAAAAGTTATTAACTGCAAAAGCTATTTTCGGAATTTTTAAAGCTAATTCTGATGAATCAGATGATATCATTATTTATGATGAAAATAATCATGAGCAAGCAAAATTCTTAACATTGAGACAGCAGGCTCAGCGTTCAAAAGGAAAAGATTATCTGGCATTAAGTGATTTCATTGCTCCTCAAAGCTCCGGAAAAACTGACTATATGGGTGCCTTTTGTGTGACCGCGGGTTTTGGAACCGATGAACTTGCTGCTGAATACGAAAAAGCAAATGATGATTACAACGCCATCATGGTGAAAGCTCTTGCAGACAGGTTTGCAGAAGCTTATGCTGAGTTTTTACATAAAAAAGTAAGAACAGAATATTGGGGGTATGCGAATCAGGAAAACTTAAGCAACGAGGACCTGATCGCCGAAAAATATAAAGGAATCCGTCCGGCTCCGGGGTATCCGGCTTGCCCTGATCATTTGGAGAAGAAAACCATTTGGAATTTATTGAAAGTGGAAGAAAATACAGGTGTTTTCTTGACAGAAAGTTTGGCAATGTTTCCAACGGCTTCGGTTTCTGGATATTATTTTGGAAGTCCGCATGCCAAATATTTCGGGCTTGGGAAAATCACAGAAGATCAATTGGAAGATTACGCTGCAAGAAGAGGGTGTAGTATTGAAGAAGCTAAAAAATGGTTGTCACCTAATTTGGCATAATAAGAATAAACTAGGATTAAATATACAATGAAGATAACTGAACATATAAAAAAGGCTGATGGAAAAACTTTATTTTCTTTAGAAGTAGTTCCGCCGCAAAAAGGAATCGGGATTGAAGATCTATACCGGAATATTGATCCGTTAATGGAATTCAAACCTCCTTTCATAGATGTTACCACTTCCAGAGAAGAATATATTTATATAGATAAAGGAAACGGATTGATGGAACGCCGCATTACGAGAATGCGCCCCGGAACATTAGGTATCTGTGCCGCCATTCAGCATAAATATAATGTGGATACAGTTCCACACTTACTTTGTGGAGGTTTTACAAAAGAAGAAACAGAATACCTGCTGGTAGATTGTATGTACCTTGGAATAGACAATGTAATGGCATTGAGAGGAGATGCGATGAAAGGGCATCAATACTTCGAACCAACCCAGGGAGGGCATGCGAGTGCTATGGATCTGGTTCATCAGATTAACAATTTAGGCCGCGGAAAATATCTTCATGATGAAGACCAGGTCTGTGATGAGCATAATAAATTCTGTATTGGAGTTGCCGGCTATCCTGAAAAACATATAGAAGCACCTTCCATGAATTATGATCTGAAATGGCTGAAAGAAAAAGTAGACGCAGGGGCAGATTATATTGTTACCCAAATGTTTTTTGATAATAAAAAATTCATTGAATTTGTACAGAAAGCGAGAGAAATGGGAATTACTGTTCCTATTATTCCGGGGATTAAACCTATTGCTACCAAAAAACACCTGAAATTGTTACCACAGGTTTTTAAAATAGATTTACCAGAAGAATTGATCAATGAAGTGGAAAAAGCTAAAAATAATGAAGCCGTAAAAGAGATTGGAATAGAATGGGCGATCGCACAATGCAAGGAACTTTTAGATTTTGGTGTACCTGTATTGCACTTTTATTCAATGGGGAAAAGTGATAATATTAAGAAAGTAGCCGGAGAGCTGTTTTAAATAAAAAGCCTTGTAAATCTACAAGGCTTTTTATTTTATTGATTTAAGAACTTAACTAGTTTGATTAAGTCTTCTTCTCTATCAAACTTTATTTTATTAGATTTAAAGAATTCCGTTAAAGAATCTTTCATCTCTGGTAACTGAGCAATAATATCTTTTTGATTTCTAGGTTTTTTAATAAAACCATTGCTTGTTTTGATATAATAAATAGGGTCAAGCAATTTGAAATTGGCTGGCTTGTCACTTGTATATGAACTGTTAGCCGGAACCGCATCTACAAATTTTGTTTTAAGCTTTTTGTACAGAGAATATTTCGGACCTGCTGCTAATTCAAAGAAATAACCACTAAATTCATCATTAGTCTCTAATAAAACAAGGGTTTGCTTAGGGGATAAAATTTCTATCCTGGAAAATTTGGATTCTTTCGGAAGAACCAATGTTTTTCCATCCCTTTCAAATTCAACCTGATCAGCATAACTGTTATATCTTACATAAACCTTTTCATAATTTTCCGCAATCTTCGCATCAACAAACATTTTGTTCAAATAAGGAGAACCAACAACATCATCGTATGTTAAACTTCCTCCCGAATTTTCAGATCTGATTCTGTTAGAAAATGTACTTCCATCAGCAATATCATTTTTAGTAAGAACAGGACCGTTCTGAGCATTTAAAGCAATAAATGATACGATAAAAATACTAGTAATTAATTTTTTCATTTCAAGTTTTCAATTTTTTAGTATAAATATTATTCAAATATATGATTTATCTAGTTAAAAATTAAGCTTTTACTACTCAATACAACGAAAAAATGTTTATTTTCTTATATGATGGGGAATGACAGGATTACAGTGATAGTAGAGATCTACGGTATTTTCATCTATAAAATAGGATGTCTTTCAAAAGGTAGCTCTCGGTCAAACAGATATCTGTAAGTGGCTAATTTTCTGGTTACCGTAGTATCAAGGTTTTCTGCAATTTTAATCATCTTAGGATTAAAATCTCCGATCCACTGAAGTTCCGTCACGGTGAAATCCGTATGTTTCCTCAAATGCTGCGTTCCTTCCCAGATCATGAAGCCGTCAATTCCTTTTTTTTGCCATTCCGGAACGACACCGAAAACAAGACCAACCATTTTTTCGTTCTTCTTAAACTTTTTATACCACAGGAATTTCAGCTTTTCAATCGGCCCGAATTTTCCATTCAGGTATTTAAACCATTGATTGAGATCAGGGAGATTCATCCACATGGCAATAGGTTTTTCATTTTCGTAGACGAACCAGGAAATATGCTCATTAATGATAGGTTTCATGGTTTTGAACATCTTCAGAACCTTGGCTTCTTCTATCTGTTTTCCTTCTCCATGTGCAGCCCAGGCTTTATTATAAATCTCGGTAAAATCTTTGGCGAACTTTTCAAGATTATTTTTTTTCATAGGCAAGGCAGAAATTTCAGGATTTCTCTTATGCTTCTGATGCATTACAGTAAAAACCCGGGACACTTCTCCGAAAATCGGTCTTGAAAAACACAGCTGTTCAAAGTAAATTTTAAAGCCGTAGTTTTCAAAAAGATCTACATAATAAGGGAAATTGTAATTCATTCCATACAAAGGTTCCATAAATCCTTCGATAAGGAGTCCCCAGAATTTATCCCGTTCCCCCAAATTAATTGGTCCATCCATGGCTTCCATTCCTCTTTCCATGAGCCATTGCTTACAATGATCAAAAATAAAATTGGCTGTTTCCTGATCATTAATACAATCAAAAAAACCTATCCCACCCGTAGGCTGATTCTGCCTATAAAGCTTATTCACAAAAACAGCTACTTTTCCTACAGTCTCACTTTTTTTATTTTTAAACAAAAGCCGTTGGCATTCTCCATTTTTGAAGAATTTGTTTTTTTCGGGATTAAAAATAGCTTCGATGTCCTTGTCTAAAGGACGGATGTAGTTTTTGTCATGTTGATAAAGTCGGGATGGGAACTCTAAAAATTCCTTTTTCTGGGTTTCATTCTGTACCTCTTCAACAATAATCATAGTTTACATAAATGGGTGGGTGAAAAGATAATATTTTTTCATTCAAATTGAAATAAGAAAAAAGATATTATCCGTATTTTTGCTGCAAATTAAATAAAAATGGTTGATTTTACTGATAACGACGATGATATTTTCACAGGAAAAGAACATACGCCTATACGTAAAGATGCTTTTGATAAATCGCCAGAGGAAAAGATAGAAAAGATAACGGAACTCTTTGGAGAGATCATGTACACCTTAGGAATGGATATGACGGATGATTCTTTAAAAGACTCTCCGAAACGTGTGGCAAAAATGTATGTGAATGAGATTTTCGGAGGGCTTCTTCCTGAAAATAAACCCGGAATTTCCACGTTCTCCAATAAATATAAATACCGCCAGATGTTGGTGGAGAAAGACATTACCGTATATTCTTTCTGTGAACATCATTTTTTGCCCATCATTGGAAAGGCGCATGTGGCCTATATCTCCAATGGTGAAGTTATTGGTCTTTCCAAAATCAACAGGATTGTAGATTACTATGCAAAAAGACCACAGGTTCAGGAAAGATTAACGATGCAGATTGTGGATGCACTTAAAGAAGCATTAGGTACAAAAGATGTAGCGTGTATTATTGATGCAAAACATTTGTGTGTCAATTGCAGAGGAATTAAAGATACAGCAAGCTCTACCATCACAGCAGAATTAAGTGGAATTTTCAGAACCAATCCGATTACAAGACAAGAATTTCTGCATTATGTAGGCAGTCATGCAAAATTTGATTAAATTGAACGCTAAATGAATTACCAGATCCTTAAAAATATCATTGATGCAGAACTTCAGAGATTTGAAACCATTTCTGAAGAAGATTGGTGGTATAAAATTTCACCCGAAAAATGGTCTAGAAAAGAAATTTTAGGACATCTTTGTGATAGTGCTTTAACCAATATCAGAAGATTTGTGGTCACTCAGTACAAGGAGAATGAGAATATTGTATATGATCAGGACTTTTGGGTAAAAGCTCAAAATTATCAGCATGTCCCGACTTCAGATATTATCAACCTCTGGAAATTTTTGAATGGACAGATCGTTCATACTGTTGGAAATATCCCGGATGAGGCTCTGAAAAGAACTTGTGATACCACAAAAACGAATCCTCAGAGATTTACTTTAGAATACATCATTCAGGATTATATAGATCATTTACAATATCACTTAAAGGCCATTTAATAATGATAAAATTTAAAAAAGTTTCAAATAAAATCTTTCTTGCAACCATTATCTGTTGTTGCTGAAATTATAATAGTTAGGAGATTTCAAACTTCTAATAGGAAGCTTTATTAAATCATTAAATCAAAAATAAAAAATGCAACTAAAAATATATAATTCGCTTACAGCAGAAAAAGAAATATTCAAACCTATTTTGGAAGGAAATGTCGGAATGTATGTTTGTGGACCTACTGTTTACAGCAATGTACATTTGGGGAATGTGAGAACTTTCCTTTCTTTCGACTTTATCTACCGTACTTTAATGCATTTGGGGTACAAAGTGAGATATGTAAGAAATATCACAGACGCGGGTCACCTTACAGACGATGGGAATGTAGAAAACGACAGGTTTGTAAAGCAAACCCGCCTTGAAAAGCTGGAGCCGATGGAAATCGTACAGAAATATACAGTAGACTTTCATAAAGTTCTGGAAATGTTCAATCTTCTGCCACCGAATATTGAGCCTACTGCAACAGGCCATATTGTGGAACAGATTGAGTTAACTCAAAAATTAATTGAAAGAGGATTTGCTTACGAGAGCAATGGCTCTGTATATTTCGATGTTCTTGAATACAACAAAAGAGGACTGAATTACGGAGAACTTTCAAAACGAAATATAGAAGAACTTTTTGCCAATACCCGTGATTTGGACGGACAGGGCGAGAAGAAAAATCCACAGGATTTTGCCTTATGGAAAAAAGCTTCTCCGGCTCACATTATGAGATGGAATTCGCCTTGGGGAGAAGGTTTCCCGGGATGGCATCTTGAATGTACTGCGATGAGCACAAAATATTTAGGTGAAAATTTCGACATCCACGGAGGTGGGATGGATCTGAAATTCCCACACCACGAATGTGAGATTGCACAAGGAAAAGCTTGCAATGATACTGCTCCGGTCAATTACTGGATGCATGCGAATATGCTGACGATGAACAGTCAGCGTATGAGTAAATCAACAGGGAACTATATTTTACCGATGCAATTGGTTTCAGGAGAAAATGATTTCTTTGAAAAACCATTTCACCCTTCGATTGTACGTTTTTGCTTCCTTCAGGCTCATTACAGAAGTGTTTTGGATATTTCCAATGATGCCATGATTGCCAGTGAAAAAGGATTCATCAGATTGATGGAAGCCGTAAAAGTACTGAATTCAATAACTCCGGATGATACTAAGGAATCAGGATTCAATCTGGAGGAGTGGAAAAATAAATGTTATGAAGCGTTAACGGATGATTTTAACTCGCCGATTCTTATTGCTCATTTATTTGAAGCGGTGAAATTTATTTTTGCTTTGAATGATGGAAAAGAAACCATTTCTTCGAAAGATCTGGAAGATTTAAAATCTACGTTAAATGCCTTTATCTTTGATGTGTTGGGACTTCAGACCATCGAAGAAAATAACAACGAAAAGTTAGACCAAACTTTAAAAGTTTTAATTGAATTAAGAAACCAGGCAAGAAAAGCTAAAAACTTTGAGCTGTCAGACCAGATCAGAGATAAGCTTCTTGCGGAAGGTATCGAGTTAAAAGACGGAAGAGACGGTACAACTTATGTTTTAAATTAGATCGATAAACATACTTATATTCTCTCGCAGATTTTGAGGATACGCAGATTTTAGACAATCATCTGCTCAATCCTCAAAATCTGCGAGAGTTTTTTATACACCACTTTCTCAGTCTTGTCATTCTGAGCGAAGCGAAGAATAAATTTCAACCAATATTTCTGGAAATAATAGTATTCAAAAACGTAGATTTTTTACAATTTCAATTCAAAAATTGTGTAACTTAGTCATACTAAAATGATTACGAATCTAAATCCTACATATTATGAAAAAACATTTATTCCCTCTATTCTTATTAGTATTAGGCGTTAATGCTCATGCACAGCAAGATTTTTTTGCATTAACAGGCAAAGACACACCTAACATTGTTTTTAATGACTTTCGTGCAATAGATGTGGCAAACGGAACTTCCGGGGAAAGTGTTTTCACTTCGGAAATGTCTCCGAAAGTATTTTCACAGCAAAGAAATTCATCGGTAACGGAAGATAAAACGGCTTACAATCACTCCCAGTCAGCAACAATGGCTGCTCTTGCCTATGATGCATTGAATAACAATCTGGTATATATGCCAATGTTCTCTTCCAATATCTATGTGTTGAATTCTAAATCCCAAGAAATCACTTTAGTCGAAAATTCAGTGGCGAGAGTAACCTCTTGTGATATTAATTCTCATATTACAAGAATGACAACCGGATATGATGGAAATATTTATGCGATTAATAATGCCGGAACACAATTCTTGCAGATCAGCAGAAAAAATAGCCAGTATGTGGTGAATGATCTCGGAATCATAAAAGATGATGCAGGAAACGGTAAAAATTCTTTCACGACTATTGAAACCGGCTTCGGCGGAGACATGATTGCAGATGCTGAAAATAATTTCTATGTTTTTTCAGCTTCAGGAAATGTATATAAGGTGGTAGCGAAAGAATTAAAAGCAAAATTCATTGGAAAAATAGTAGGAATCCCTGAAAATTATTCCGTAAATGGTGCTGCTGTGAATTCCAAAGGAAAAGTAATCATTGCAAGCGCAAAAGGAGCTCCTTTATACGAAGTAGAGTTGGAATCATTGCAGGCAAAACAGCTTCCGGGAGAACAAAATCTTCACATTTACGATCTGGCCAGCAAATATTTTATAAATGATAGAGCGACATCCATTAACCCTATCGCGAATTTAGATATTTATCCTACCAGAGTAGATGAACAGTTTATCAATGTTAGTGGTAATGATAAAACTTTGAAAGGAAATCTGAAACTTACGGTTTTTGATATTTCCGGTAAAAGTGTGATGAAGCAGAGTTTATCAGTGAAAAATGGTTCATTAGAACAGCAGGTTCATCTGAAAAACCTTGTAAGCGGAGCTTATATAGTAAGCATCACGGATGAAGCAGGTAAAATATTATTGAACAAGAAAATTCTGGTTACGGAATAATCCACTACATTTGTTTAAAATTAAACCTTTTCAAGTATTTTGGGAAGGTTTTTTTAATGAATATTTGATATTCAAGAAGTTTTATTTTTCGAGATTAAAATGTATTTTTATAAAAAAATGTAAATGAAGCTATACTTTAATATAGGTTACAGCACAAAAGTCGGTGAATCCCTGAAGTTGGTTATTAACGAAGAAGGTGCTGTTTCCAAAATCCATACAATGTTTTATACAGAAAACGGTTTGTGGAAATGCGAAGTAGACTATTTCTCAAAATCGGTTTCTTACCAATATCGGCTTATTGATGAAAGGGGAAATATAGTGAAAGAAGAATTTGTACCACATCATCTTCAATTTCCTCATAACTATAAAGAGTTTATCATCTTTGATGAATGGAATAATAAGAATTTCCCTGAAAATTACCTGAATAATAAAATTCTTCACAATAAGCTCAATCAGTTTGTACCTGAAAAAATATCTGTTCTAAAAAAACATACCCATTTATTCAGAATTGAAGCTCCGATTTACAATCCGGACTGGAAAATTGTTTTGATCGGAAGTACAGATTCATTGGGAAACTGGGATTATGAAAAAGCAATTCATCTTTCACAAACTGATTTCGGAGTCTGGGAAACCTCTCTTGAAATTCCTGAAAATGAGTTTATCCAATATAAATATTGCCTTTACGATAAGAAAGAAGAAAGAGTAATTGACGTAGAAACCGGGGAGAACAGATTTACGGTAGGCAATCCGGTAAAAGATGTCTTGCAGGTTGTTTCCAACCATTATTTCAGGTTTAAGGCTTACCAGATGTATCATGATGCAGGAGTGGCAGTACCTGTATTCTCTTTAAGAAGCGAAAATGGGTTTGGAGTTGGAGAATTTTCCGATATGAAAAAACTGGCGGACTGGGCAAAAGAGACCAACCTCGGAATTATCCAGATTTTGCCGATCAATGATACAACAGCCAATTATTCGTGGACAGATTCTTATCCTTATGCTGCCGTTTCTGTATATGCGCTTCATCCACAATATATCTCATTAGAAAATCTTGATTTTCCATTACCGAAAGATTTAGTTGATGAGTATTTGGTTGATAAAGAGGAGCTTAATGCTCTTGATTTGATTGATTATGAAAGAATGATCAAATCAAAGTGGAAATATTTAACTGCGGTTTTCACGGCAGATAAAGATAAAATCTATAAAGACAGAAGCTTCAAAAAATTTATTAAGGATAATGAAGAATGGCTGATTCCTTATGCGGCATTTTGTGTATTAAGGGACAAGTACAAAAGTCCCAACTTTAATGACTGGAAAACCCACAAAAAATATATTGCAGGTAAAATTGCACAGTTCTTTTCTCCAAAAAGCAAAGATTATGATACTTCCATGCTGCATGCCTGGGTACAATTCCAGCTTCATAAGCAATTAAAAGATGCTATTGATTATACACACAGTTTAGGAGTATCCGTAAAAGGAGATCTGCCGATTGGTATTTACAGGTATTCTGTGGAAGCGTGGGCAGAACCGGAATTGTTCGGAATGGATTTCCAGGCAGGAGCACCGCCTGATCAGTTTACTGAGCTGGGTCAGAACTGGGAATTCCCAACCTATAATTGGGAAGCCATGAAAGAAGATGATTACCGCTGGTGGAAAAACAGGTTCAAAGCTTTAGAACAATATTTTGATGCCATGAGAATTGACCATATTCTAGGATTTTTCAGAATATGGAGAATGCCGATTTCTGCAACTCAGGGTATTTTAGGATATTTCTATCCGGCTGTACCCATTGTTTTGGGTGAATTCAAAGCATTGCATATCCCATTTAATTTTGACAGATATTGTAAGCCGTTCATCAACGATCAGATCCTTTGGAATTATTTCGGTGAAAATGCGAATAAAGCTTTTGAGTTTATTCAGAATAATCATAACGGAACCTATTCTTTTAAAGAAGAATTTGATACTCAAAGAAAGCTTTCCGATTTCTTTAAGAAAAATCCAAGAGGCCCGATAGAAGAACAATTAATTTCTCTTTGTGCGAATGTTTTGTTTTTAACGGAAGAAAGAAACGGAGAAACGGTGTATCATCCGAGATTTAATTTGTATAAAACAGATTCTTATCAATATCTTTCAGATTGGGAAAAGAAAACTCTTTATGATCTGTACCATGATTATTTTTTCAGAAGGCAGGATCATTTATGGTATGAAAAAGCAATGGAAAAGCTTCCGGTGATCTTAAATGCCACCGAAATGCTGATTTGTGGTGAAGATTTAGGTCTGGTTCCGGCTTGTGTACCGGTAGTAATGGATGAACTTGCGATTATTGCATTGAAAGTCCAGCGTATGCCTGCTGAAAACATTCCTTTCTATAATCCAAAGAATGCTTCCTATCTGAATGTAGTGACAGCTTCATCTCATGACAGCTCAACGTTAAGACAATGGTGGAAAGAGGACCCTGCACTGACTCAGAAATATTTTAACCAGCAATTGGTACAATACGGAAGATCTCCTGAAGAACTGGATTCTCATTTAGCAGAGATCATTATGAAACAGCACTTATATAATGATGCCATGTTAGCGATCTTCCCAATCCAGGAATTTTTAGCCACAGATAAAAGATTGACCAATGAGAATATGGACAATGAAAGGATCAATAATCCGGCAGTATTTCCTCATTATTGGCGGTATAGAATGCACCTGAAATTAGAAGACCTGAAAAATGAAGAAACGTTCAATGAAAAAATTGCTAATTGGGTCAAAGATAGTGGGAGAATGTAAATTTAACATTTGATTATCAATTAGTTAATGATATTTTAAAAGAAGTTTTATCGAAAGATTTAACTTCTTTTTTGTATTCATATCAAAGAAATAGAATAGAGATATTCTGCTATATATTAACCAATTAACGACTATAGAGATGAAAAAGATACTTTTGGGATTTGCACTGGGCCTGGCTACCTTGTCATTTGCACAGCAATATCCAAATAACGGTTGGGGAAATGACGGATATGGATATGGAGGCTATGATGACGGATATTATTCTGATGAAGATGATGAAACCTATTTTCCGGATGATTATTATTATAACTATCCTCAGGATTATTATCCAAACGATTACTATCAAACCAACTACAACGATTACAGAAACAGCATCATCAGTATTAACTGGAATGTGTTTTTTGCTCAAAACAGATTGACACGTTGGCAGATTGATCAGATCTTAAGATTAAATAATCTGTATGTAAATTTTTCAGTTTGGAATAATTTTTACAGATATAATCCGGACAGATGGTATTATGACAGATTTTACGCATTGCGTAGAATTATGGGACCAAGAATCTTTGTGGTATTCCAAAACAATTACTATCACGGATACAGCCCGGTTGTATATTTCCAGAATTACAGAAGAACACATTATGCTTCCATATGCAGACCAATGCCTCGTTACAGAAATGTGAACATCAATGTATACAGAGTGGAAAGAAACAGATTCCGTCAGGATAACCCAACATTGAATATTGTAAGAAGAAGTTCAGGAGAAGGGTTCAGAGGTTCCAATGGAAATAACGGGAACAATGGCTTCCGAGGACAAGGGAATAATGGAGTAAGAAACAATTCAGGTGGTTTCCGTAACTCTGACAATAATGGGGTGAGAAATAATGATAATAATGGAGTAAGAAATCATGGAGGATTTAGAGGAAATTCAGAAAATAATGGTAACTTTAGGAGTGAAGGAGGATTCAGGGGAAGACAGGAGGTAAGAAGAGAGGATAATGATGGATTCCGCGGCAATGGAGGAGGTTTCAGACAACAGAGAAATGAAGGTGGTCCTAAAATGAAGAACAATGCTCCAAGACAAAACAATGGAAACGAAGGCAGAGGTGGAGGATTCAGACAAAAATTAGTAAAAAATTAATATTTTCATATATTATATTTAAGTGGTGTGAAGGGCAGATTTTTCTTAAATCTGTCCTTTTTTTATCGATTGTGGTTTTGATATGAAAAATTAACATTTTTTATGAATTATTTCTTTTAACTTTTGATTTGTTGTGTAATCAAAAAGATATAAAGAGAATAATTAAAATATTTTTAAGATGAAAAAATTAGTTTTAGCATTAGCGTTGATCGGAATGGGAAGCTTTGCAATGGCACAGACAACTCCACAGGACAAACAGGCAAAAAGAGCTGAAATGCAGCAAAAAATGCAACAAAGAGAGCAGGAACATTTAGTACAGATGCAAAAAGATTTAAATCTGAACCAGTCTCAGGTAGATCAGATAAAGGCATTACATGAAAAAAGAAAAGCTGAAATGCAGGCAGATTTTGCAAAGAATAAAGAAGACAGACAAGCTAAGATGGAGCAGATGAAACAAAAAAGAGCACAAATGGATGCTGATATGAAGCAAATTTTAACTCCGGAGCAGTATGATAAATGGCAGGCTGACAGAAAAGCTAAAATGGAGCAGAGACATACAATGATGAAAGACAGAAAAATGAATAAGTCTATGCATACAGCAACTCCGGATGCAAAATAATAGTTTGTAATTTTGATTTTTTAATGTGAGAAGGGTGGAAGTAATTCCATCCTTTTTGTATTAAATTTCATTAAATCCTTTGAATTCGGGCTTAATTTCCATAATTTTGAATATAAATTTTTTATTATGGTCAGTGAAAAAATCGCAAAACTAATTAATGAACAAATAGCACACGAACAGTATGCTGCACAATATTATCTTTCTATGTCTGCTTGGTTTTCCGGAAAAGATTTAGACGGAATTGCTAATTATTTCAGAGTTCAAAGCAAAGAAGAATTAATGCATGCCGATAAAATGTTCGATTATTTAAATGATGTAGGAGGGGAGATCATTATCGGGGAAATCCCTAAACCACCACACGAATTTGAAAATGCAACCGATATTTTTGAAAAAGCATTGGAACATGAAAGAAAAGTGACCAAAAGTATTTTCAATATCGTTAAAAATGCAAATGACGAAGGTGATTTTGCTACCACTTCTTTCTTACAATGGTTTATCAATGAGCAGGTGGAAGAGGAAGCAAGTGCATCGCAATATGTCACCAAAATTAAAATGGTTTGTGATAATCCTTCAGCATTATATCTTTTTGATCAGGAATTGGCTCAGAGAGTTTTCAATCCGGCAGCTGAAGCTTAGAGTATAGAAAATAAAATAGTTTCGGCGGAGCCTTTGGCTCCGCCGAAACTATTTTTACAAGTAAATAAGCTGCGTCTCAATCACATTCCTTCCCAGGCTTTCCAGCACCTTTTTATAGGTTTCTATCTGCCTGTCATTTTTTTCAGAAACTTCACCGGTTTTGAAATCCACAATAATGTATTCTTCGCCATTTTTTAGAATACGGTCCGGTCTGTAAATGTGGCTTTCCCCATTTTCAGAAATCATGATATCCTTTTCATTGATAACTTCCCATTTCTCATCAAAAAATTCGGAGTAGGTAGTAACGAATTCCGACAAAGTCTTTTGAATTTCATTTTTCTCCTCGAGAGTAATCTGCCCTTCCAGAACATAGCTTTCCAAGACTTTGACAATATCTTTTTCGGTATTGATTTTAGATAAAAGTTCATGGACAAAGAGACCTATTCTTACCTTTTCATTCCGGACCTGGTAATTTTTTGATGGAGTGGCAATTTTGATAGAAGTACTGTTTTCATCAATATTTTTTAGATTACGGATGTCTTTAGTCACAAAAGATGAAGCTGTATTTTTGGAATGCTTTTTCAAGGTGTCAGGAGATACCTCATACAAATCAAACTCATCTGCATTCTCACAGTTTTTGGATTGCAGGAATTCCAGTAGCTCAAGATTATTGGATGTTTTATTAGCTTTTTGAATATAAAAGAATAATTGCTCAACAGGCCTTGTTGTTGCTACATATTGCAGGCATAACCGGTCTACAAGGTTTTTATAAGAATTTTGCCGGTTAAATTTTTCAATTTCTTCATCATAGACTTCCAGGTTTTTACTGAACTGGTTGATATTGACTGATTTCAAAGCATCATCCTTGCTCGTTTCAAACCAATTGGTGAATTCATTATCACGGTTCTTATTCAGCATTGGAATAAAAACAATAGGGAATTCCAATCCTTTTGCCTTGTGAATGGTCATGATCTGGATGGCATCAAGATTTTCCGAAGCCTGAATACTGTGAGTGGAAGCTTCTTCATCCCAATACTTTAAGAACTCCTTTGTACTTGCTCCTGCGTTTTGAGTAAAATTGAAAAGCATTTCCAAAAAGTTCAGAATAAAATCTGTTTCCTTATTTTCAACGGAAAACTCATTGATATAATATTCCACAAAATTATACAGGTTGAATTTTGGGAAGTGATCCTGTTTAAGCTTCAAAAAATAAGTGTCCCGGATATATTGTAAAATATCTTCATGAGATTCAATTTTCAGAATGGTATCCATTTCCAGGGTAAAGTCCGACATGGTGATTCTTCCTAAATGATTCAGGTAATACATCATCATGATTAAGTTAGGCTTATTCTTTGGATTGATTTCCCACCTTAAAAACTCAATCACAGCCTGAAGCGTATCAGATAACTCCAAAGTAAGACCTTTTTCGGAAATGGTTTTAATATTGGTTTCCTCTCCGTGATAGGTCACTTTTAAGTTTCCCAGTTTTTGGGAATAGCTGAAAATATCAAAGTTACCGCGGCAAAGAATAGTAATATCCGAAAATGAGAATCCATTATCTAGGCATTCTTGGATATCTTGCCGCATTTTTTCCGAAGTATCATTGTAGAAATCTTCATTCGTCAGATTTTCAATAAGGTTTACTTTAACGCGTCCTTCAATATTGGATTTTGGATTTTGTTCCGCATCCGTACCAAAAATAGCTGCATGTTCTTCCTCCAAAATATCGGCATGAAATTTATACAGCTCATTGTTGAATTTTACAATATTTTTAGCGCTTCGCCAATTATCTTTTAAAACAAGCAGTTCCGCTTCTTTAGGAGAAATTTCTTTTTTATTGATAATATCCAGCATTAATTTACTTTCCCCACCACGGAACCTATATATACTCTGTTTGGGATCTCCCACTAATGTAAAAGAGGTGTTTTCCGTTGAAACACTATGGTCTCTTAACGGAATAAAGTTCTGCCATTGTAATTCAGAAGTATCCTGGAACTCATCAAAAAAATAATGCTGAAACTGGGAGCCTACCTTTTCATAAATGAATAATGAAGGTTCATTCTTTAAATTTTCATTGATCAGGATATTGAATTTTGAAAGCAAAACCAAGTCATTTTCCTCTTCAATCTTCCTTAATTCATCCTGAATGTCTTTATTTACTTTTAAAGGAAGAAGAGCAGATAAGATCTTTTCTTTTTTCTGGGTTTCAATATACAGAAGAATAAGTTTCATCCTGTTTTCCAATAACTGCTCCAGAATTTCCAGAATTTCTGATTCTTTATGTTTGGATTTTGAGGCAGCACCTTTTCTGTAATTATTTACAACAGATTCCTCCTGTGTTGTAGGGAAGGGAAATCCCGTTCTTTTTTGCTGATAAAAATCTAAAACCTTTGTGAAAAATCCGCCGATCCCGTTCTTCCCTTGGGCAAAATCTTCAATTTCAATATTTCTGGATCTGAATAGCTCGATAGATTGGGCTGCGATTTCTTCAGATTGTTTCCTGTTCAAGAGAATCTCTTTGCGGATCGTGTTTTTTATATTTTCATAATTCGTATCATCAAAGTCCTTATTGTTTTTAAGATTTTCGTAGTGAATATCTTTTACGAATTCTTTAGCGGAATCATATAGGTTTTTATTGAGATTGATGCGTTCATTATTTTCCAGGCTATAGTCCACATAATCCATGAACGAGTTGGATATCGCTTCATTTTCCCCGATCTGATCAAGCATTTTATCTACGGCTTCAATCAAAAAAGGTTCTGCTTCAATTTCAAGATTGAAATTTTTAGCGAGTCCAAGTTCATAAGAAAAGCTTCTAACCAGCCGGGAATTGAAACGGTCAATAGTCCCGATGTTTAAGGTTGAATAATTATGCAGAATATAATCAAGTAATTTCTTGGCACGAATGTGCAGCTCATCAATTGTAATCCGTAAACCTTCTTCTTCAAAGGCTTTCTGAATATTTTTAAGATCAGCATTTTCAGCATAATTCTGTTGGGAAAAATTTCCCAGCCAAGATAAAATTCTCTCCTTCATTTCATTGGCCGCCTTATTGGTAAAAGTTAAGGCCAGAATATTCCTGATCGACTGCTGCTGATTAGGATAACGAAGACAGATCATCAAAAGCCTTTGAACCAGTGCATATGTTTTGCCTGAACCCGCAGAAGCATTGATAACCGTATAAGAATTTTGCATTTTCAAAATGAGAATTAATATTGCAAGTTAGCTAAATTTTGAGTGAAATTTTAACAATTTTATCAACGTCTTTAACAAATGGAGTATCAGAAATTCTAAAAAAAATCCTAAAACCGTTAAGTGTGGTTAAACTTATAGGATAATTTAAAAATAACTTTAGTTTTGCTTAATAAAAAATAGCCAGTGAAACTTAAACTATTCTCTCTTTTACCCCTTATCTTTTTTATTAATACCAGTGCTCAAAGTTATATTTTTGGAAAAGTGGTTTCCGAAGAAAATATGGAAATGCCGGATGTAACAGTCATCAATATACGGACTGATGAAAGGGTGCAAACTAACCGGGACGGGCATTTTATGATCTCCGGAAGACAAGGCGACGAACTCCGTTTTGTAAAAGCAGATTATGGACGTATCGTCCAAAAAGTGGCCGATATTAGTGCTCCCATGAATATTACTTTGGTCAGAATTCCTATTCAGATTGAAGAAGTGGAAATAAAAAAAGGAATTACGGGTGATCTGAAAATAGATTCTAAAAATCTTAACAAGCCTAAAAAAGTGGAAAAGCTGCTCCAAGATCTGGGACTTTATATGTCTCAAAAATCTGATCCCAGAGTGTTGGCCGCGAGGCCCGGAGAATTTGTACAGCCTGTAACTAAAGGAACCTTTAGCTTCGGGAAAATAAAAAATAAATGGGACGATGTAGATTTTATGAATTACCTTACCAGTGCATTGGGAGAACAGTATTTTACAGACCTTAAAATAGAAAAATCGTTGATCCAACATTTTATATACTATGTTTTTGCAGGCGGGTTCGAAAGAAAAAATATTCTGAAATATGGATATTGCAGTGACGCAGATCTGATGAGATTTCAACGAGCTGTGTTGACCCGGATTTCTTCTTACAGAGCTCCACAAACTCAAAAATAAATCATAAATGAGAAGGCCATTAGCATTGGTGTTATTATTTTTATTTAATCTCTTGCTTTCTCAACAGATGGTTACTGGAATCATTACAGATGAAAATGACATCCGGTTGAATTCTGTGACTGTAATCAATATGTCAACAGATCAGAAAGTTATTTGTAATTCTTCGGGGGAATTCAGTATTGCAGCTTCGAGGAATGATGAATTAAGATTTGTAAAAGCAGGCTATGAAAGAGCCTCAAAAAGAGTTCTTACGGATGGAATCAATTCCCGGCTGATTATTACTTTAACTCAGCTTCCCCAAGAAATTGAAGAAGTCCAGATTGTTAAATTAAGCGGCGATTTATCAAAAGATTCCAGGAAAGTAGCTAAGGTTGATTTAGGGGCCCAGGTTCAGGCAGCTGTAGGTCTTCCACAACCCATTGGAAAAATGAGGGAGAAACCGGCTGAAGTAAAGAAAGTCTTGCTTCCGATGCTTTTAGGAAGTCTGAATATACAAGGACTTTACGATCTGGTAAGCGGAAAAGCCAGAAAACAGAAAAGGCAATATCAATATGAAGATTTGCAGGAGCATATTGCATGGATACGGGATAGGGTAGATGACGATTACTTTGTGAAAATGGGAATTCCCGTAGAAAGAATTTCGGAATTTATAGAGTTCTCGTTCTTAGTAAAACCGCTTATCCGTACTTATGTAAAAGCCAGGAACTTATCAGCAGTATTGCTAAGAATAGAAGAAGTCATCCCATTATACACGGAAAGATTGAAAGAACCCAAGCAATAATAAAATGTTAAGAAAATCTTAAAATTTGGAACGAGAATTGATGTGATATTTCTGTTATCAATTGAAAACCAAAACAATTCACGAATTTTATGAATAAAAATATCATTGCCATTACCATTGCTGCGCTTGGATTCATTATTGGACTCGGGCTTTTGGGAAATGCGGTTAAAAACAGAAATAAATCTGAAAATACCATTTCTGTTACAGGTTTAGGAACTAAACAGTTCACTTCTGATCTTATCACATGGTCCGGAAGCTTTTCAAAAAATAATGTTGATCTGAAATCAGCTTATGATGAACTTGCGGTAGACAGGAAGATCATCAATGATTACCTTATTTCGAAAGGTATAAAACAGGCTGAAATCGTATTTTCGTCGGTAGATATTCAGAAACAGTTCAGAAGCTATAATGATGCTAATGGAAATTATGTCCAGGGAGAATTTTCCGGATATAATCTCACGCAGAAAGTTTCTATTGAAAGTAAAGAGGTGGCTAAAATCGAAAATCTTTCCAGAAATATTACAGAAATTATTAATCGTGGGGTAGAGTTTACATCCTCTTCGCCTAACTATTTCTATACAAAATTAGCCAGTGTGAAACAGGAAATGATTGCAGCTGCTACCAAGGATGCTAAAGAAAGAGCTGAAAAAATTGCTGAAAATTCGGGAAGCAGCTTAGGAAATCTTAAAAAAGCGACCATGGGTGTTATCCAGATTACCGCTCCTAATTCTAACGAAGATTATTCTTATGGAGGAACATTTAATACCTCTTCTAAAGAAAAAGAAGCAAGCATTACCATCAAGCTGGAATATCAAGTGAATTAATATATCTCTCGCAGTTTGGGCAAATAACGCAGATGTTTGTGTTATATTTTATCTGTGTGATCTGTGAGGATTTAAAAAATAAAAGCCGGAATTTTCCGGCTTTTTTATATTAATGATAAACGATATCGTAAATTTCTTCTTTAATTTCCTTGAGATTTTCGGGAGAGTAGTTAGCCAGTAACCAAAGATCAAGTGCCTTTTTACCTTCTCCATAACTTGGTTGCACATACATTTCATCTATTAGCCTGAATCCGTTTTTCTGATAAAAAGAATATCTTCTCTGTGCATCTTCGCCGGTATGCCCAGGTTCAATTTCCAAAATAATTCTCGGGAAATTTTTAAATAAATAACCTGTAATATGTGAACCGAACTTTTGACTTCTGAATGCTGCAAAAACCTCAAAATGTTCTACAAAAATATGATTGCTTAATTCCCAAATGATCAAATATCCAATGTTTTGGGTTTCATGAAGTACTGAAATGATTTTAGCATTAGGGTTTGTAAAAAGCTTTACAAACTGATACCAGTCTCTTCTTTCATCTTCCGGAAAGGTCGTGCTGTAAGAATTAAAGATTTCCTGGATTCTGTAATCATCAGGCGAGGTGATCTGTAAAAATTCCATAATTATAAATCAAAAACGCTTGGTCTTCTGGTAATAAAAATATCTTTGATCCAAAGAGTGAATGCCAATCCGAGATAAATGAGGAAAAAAAAACCAGCGGTTGCAAAAGTAGAGTAGATGAAGAAAACTCTCAGTTTAGAAACCGGAATTCCAAGTTTGGCCCCTGTTCTTGTAAGAACACCGAACCATTCTCTTTCCATTTTATGACGAATATTATCAAGCATCTGAAGATTCTTTTAATAGTTTAAATCCAATACTGCAATTTAAGCAATTTTTTTCTTTACAGGCGTGGGAATAATGATAAATCAGACTTTGACTTTCCAAAGCTGTGGTCACATTCAATCCCAATTTTTTCCAATTATCCACAAGAGAATTTTTTTCAGCCGGAATACTCCTGTAAAAATGCATGATCTCATCCGTAATTTCTTCCTTGTGATATTTATGGTAGGTATATTTTAAGGGGAGAATGGTGTTGAGAATGATGAGATCTATAAAATCCTTGCTTAAAAATTTCTCCTGGCTTTTTGGAGTGGGTTTTCCAAAGTTGAAATGATCCTTCCAATAGTCTGATGCTTTTACTTTTGTGAAGATTGTCATTAAGTCATCTGTGTTTTTTGCATCAAGAATTTTTGAAAATAAATATTGCTGTCCATAGAGATCCGCTAATTGAGATAAACGGAGGGTTGGAAAATTGTGAGGTCTTAACCTTAAAAATTTAGGATGAAACCTTAAATCTGAGATTTTGAATTTTATGGTGAGGAAATCAAACTCTCTTTTCCATATTTTCATGGGCTCATCCTCTGGGAAATCAAGCCAGCCGGAAATTCCGAATAACAAAGCTTCCAATTGAGTTGTATTCTGCCTGATTTTATTGATGATACTGAAATCAATACTTTCTGCAATCTGCTTAAAAGTAAAGGCATTGACCTTTAATCCGAAAGAATAGGCGAAACTATGGAACAAAACCGCTTCGAAATTGTTTTTATATTTCTCTAAACTTTTTTCGAGCTCAACGGATTTTTCATCCAGTTTTTTAATGATGTTTTCTTCATGAAAATTGATGGGTAGCTTATTATTATCAAAAATAGGTTCACATGGAATGAAATGATTTCCATTGACTAATTTTTCATATTGCAAAAGAAGCTGCTGATCAATATGATTTTTCAATTCCAGAGTTGGAATACTGTTGTTTTTTAAATCATCAATTTCAATATCATGTTGAAAAACAACGTGGAGGATGATATTTTCGTAATTGGGATCGCCGGAATGATGATGAAAAATCCAATCAGAAGATTTAATGTGAAGCTCAATATTTCCTGCTAAAATCAAACCGCAGATTTTTACTTTGGCTAATAAAAAATCAGGACCTGCATTGGTATTCCATTGTCCGAAATCCAGAATTTCAACGGAATTTCCTTCAATATCCTTGAAGTCGAAATTGTTGAAAACCTTATGGTTCCAAAGATATTGAAGTAATTTTTCCGTCATGAGTGTGTCAACAAATATAATAGAAGTATTATACTCTTGACAACTCTTTTTTAAAATTTTCTATGGTTGTTCTATACATGTCTTCATAAATAGGAAGAATGTTTTTCAAATCGAATTTTACCGCCTGCTCTTTCGCATTTTTCTTCATTTTGGCTAAAAGATCTTCATTGCTTAAAAGCTTAATGGTATAATTACTCATGGCCTCCACATTTCCGATTTCAGCTAAAAAGCCGGTTTCCCCCTGGATATTAACTTCTGGGATTCCTCCTGCGTTAGAGCTGATTACCGGTGTATTAGCTGCCATAGCTTCCAATGCGGCCAAACCGAAACTTTCCTGTTCGGAAGGAAGTAAAAATACATCGGAAAGCTGTAAGATTCTGTACAGATCATTAACTTTTCCAAGAAGGCGGATCTTAGAGATCAATTCCGGATTTTCTTCCAGGAACTGGTTGATTTTTTCCATATCCGGGCCTTCGCCAATGATAATTAATTTGGATTTTACCTTTTTCTCAACGTTTTTAAAGATCTGCAATACTTCATCCACGCGTTTTACCGGTCTCAGGTTGGAAACGTGGATCAATATCTTTTCATCGGGATTGGCAAACTGTGTTCTTTGGCATTCGTTGCAGTCATCAAACTCAGAATTATCAATAAAATTGGTAATTACCTGAATGTCTTTTTTGATATTAAAGAACTGAAGGGTATCTTTTTTTAAACTTTCCGATACCGAAGTAATGGTATCTGATTTATTAATGGAAAATTCTACGGCGTGTTTGTAACTTGGATGTTGTCCTACCAAGGTTATATCTGTTCCGTGAAGAGTGGTAACCAATGGAATATCGTTATTATCTTCCTGAAGCATCTGTTTGGCTGTAAAAGCGGCATAAGCATAAGGAATGGCATAATGGGCATGAAGAAGGTCCAGCTTATAAAGATTAACAACGCGGTAAATCATGGAGCTTAGTGCAATATCATAAGGCTGATACTGAAAAAGTGGGTAAGTCTGAACATTCACCCGGTGGAAGAAAATGTTGGGATTCGTAATATCTAATCTTGCCGGAAGAGCCGAACTGATAAAGTGGACTTCATAGCCTTTATTGGCGAGAGACATTCCCAGTTCCGTTGCTACAATTCCGCTTCCCCCGTATGTTGGATAGCAAAGTATGCCTATTTTCATTATTTTATGGTTGTTTTGATGTTGTAAATGTTGTTGAGTTCGGTTGAGAAGTATTGGAAACAGATGAGGTATTTAAATCCATTCCCATTCCTGTTTTTAAATTATCATTTACCAATACAGGAAGTCTTCCCGATATCTTTGTTTTCCCATTCAATGCATCTGCTGTTGCTTTCATGGAATCATCATTGTTTTCGTAGGAAACCAGAACCGTTGAGACTTTTGCAATATCCATGTCTTTTAACGCATAAGCACTTCCGAAAACGTTTAAGATCACATTTTGATTCTTCGCAAGATCTGCTAAAATTTTCTTTGATTCCGCAGAAATTTTATAAGGTTTGTAAGCCGTAGAGTTATCTTTATGGAACCCTACAATTACAGTGGAATTAGCTGGAATGGTATTAATTTCACTGGCTTTTTTAACAATGACTGTTGTTCCCAGGTTTAATTGATTCGCAAAAGTCTGATAAGGAGCTTCTTCTAGCGGAACATAATAATAGGTTCCTTTGCAGTTAAGAGGGAGCAGTTTTTTCTCATCCTTCAGTAAAGTCAATGCATTGGCATAAAGATTTTGAACCAGTTTTTGATGAGAAGTATTATTCAGGTCGTAATTAACATTTTCCGGATTTTTCGGAGTGTATTGAGACAATCCTAAAAAATATTTCGTCAGGAGAATTTTCTTTACACTTTCTTCCACCCTTGATTGAGGGATTTCGCCGTTATCAATAGCTTTCTGAATCAATTTTTTTCCTTCTGCAACTCCCTGAGAAAACAGCATGATGTCATTTCCTGCTTTGAATGCTAAAGCATCCAGTTCTCCCGGATTGTATTTATTAGCAACAGCTCCCATATTGAGTGCATCGGTAATAATTAATCCTTTAAAACCCAATTTTTCTTTTAATAAGCCGGTAATAATATTTTTGGAAACGGAAGCCGGAATTCCTTTTGTAGATTCCAAAGAAGGAACATATAAATGAGCTACCATAACACCACCTATTCCTTTATTCATTAATGCTTTGAAAGGGGCTAATTCAATAGTATTCAATCTGTCGATATTGTGAGAAACAACCGGAAGATCAAGGTGAGAATCCGTACTGGTATCCCCATGTCCCGGGAAATGTTTTATAGCTGCCAGAATATTGTTATCCTGCAACCCATTTGAATAGGATAATGCAGAACTGATCACGTTATTCACTTCAGAACCAAAGCTTCTGTTCCCGATAATCGGATTGTTGGGGTTGGTATTTACATCAACAACCGGAGCAAAATCCCAATTGATGCCCATTCTTTTACAGTCTTCTGCAATTTTTGAAGCCATCTGGTAAATCAGGCCTTTATCCTGAATCGCTCCCAAAGTCATTGCCCATGGAAATTTATGAGCGGCAGCAATTCTCTGATATAGTCCCCATTCCGCATCCATACCTATCATTAATGGAACTTTAGACTTTTGCTGGAATTCATTAACAAGGTTAATTTCTCTTGCGGCATCGTCCTGCATGAGGATCAATCCCCCTATTTTATCGTTTACAACAATATTCCTTACCTGATTGATGTGATTTTCATCTTTATTGGTATAAAGGGCTACAATAAAAAGCTGTCCTAATTTTTCGTCCTGCGAAAGAGAGCTATAGGTCTTATCAACCCACTGCTGAGCTTTATTCAGATCAGTCTGTGAAAGGTTTTTAGGCTGATACTGTGCTGCTATTTTAGAACTGATAAAAAAGAATACGAGTAAGGATGTGTAAACTATTTTTCTCATAATTTTTGAATAAGAACAAAAATACAATTAAAAAAATCAGGATAAAGAATGTTTTTGAGTTTTTTGGTATATGTTTTGAATGTGCATAATCAATAATAAACTAAACCTTTATAGCAATGAAAAAATTTCTTCCATTTTTAGTTTTGGCTTTTGTGAGCTTATTCATCTTTAGCTGTGACGATAATAATGACGATGTAGTTTACGAAGATCATGATACTTATTCAGTAGCGTATGATATTACTCCTACCTTTAGTAAAGTGAATACTAATTTGTATGAATATAATGATGCATTTAATACTCCTTTAGTGGAATCTGATGTAGTGCTTATTTATTTACAAACAGGAGTTACCAATAACAATTCTCCAATCTGGAAATTACTTCCCTATACTTTCTACGTAGGAAATGCAAATAATGATGAGGTGGATTATACATTTGATTTCAGTAAATATGATATCGGAATTTATGTAAACTCTACTTCTACATTGAACTTGGATACCAACTCTACTTATTATACCAATAAAAGATTCAGAGTGGTTATTGTTCCTGCAAGTACGGGGAAAAATGCAAGCGTAGATTATAACGACTACAATGCTGTAATCAAATATTACAATATTGATGAGTCTAAGATCAAGACGAAGCTTTAATCAGAAAATATCTTTTCAGTTTTTTATAATTACAAAAAAAGCTCCGGGAGAAATTCCGGAGCTTTTGCTTTATTATTAGTTATCGTTATCATCCAGAAGATGACCGAAGTAATCTTTCTTGGTTTTCAGGTATCCTCTGCTCATATCGTTTGCCGGTATTTGTAAAGGGATTCTTGAGTTAAGATGAATATTGCTGTCTACAACATATTTTACCTTTTCAGGATTATTGGTAAGCAGATTAACGTCTTTTACGTTCAGCAGGTTTAAGATTTCAATTGCCACTCCAAAGTTTCGATCATCCGCCGGAAGTCCCAATTGTAAATTGGCTTCTACTGTATCTAATCCTTTTTCCTGTAATGAGTAGGCTTTAAGTTTATTGATAATCCCGATATTTCTTCCCTCTTGTCGAAGGTAAACGATAATCCCTCCATTTTCATGGATATATTTCATTGCCGCATCCAATTGCTGGCCACATTCACATTTTTTTGAATGGAAAACTTCTCCAGTAATACACTCTGAATGGAAACGCACATTTACAGGCTTGGAAAAATCTGTGTTTTCCGCTATAATAGCCATGTGAGGCATCCAATCGTTTGCGTTTTCGGAGAAAGCAATCATCCGGAAAGTACCGTGTTCTGTAGGAACATTGGCTTCCGCCTGAATCTTAATCATTAATAGTTTAATAGTTTTTAATTTCCTTTTAAAGAGTCTTCGATTACAGTGATGTTGGTTTTTAACCTTACCAGATACCGGTTGAGAACATCATTATCATCCTTATTAAGATTCTGTCTCAGCTTTTGAACTTTTTTATAGGATTTCTCAAAACTCTTGAGGGCTCTGTTTTTCCCGGATAAATTATTGGCATCTATCGCATACAAATAGTTCTGAAGACTATATTTCAATGAAGTGATCTCTTCATTTAATGCGGCATTCTTAAATTGTGGAAAGGTTGAAATAAGGTTGGAGATTTCTGAAGCATTTACATTTTCTTTGATATTAATATCAAAGCCTTTCTTTACTCCTCTGTCAGAATCAGAACCTTTTGAATCACTGTAAAAATTATTAGACAACGGAGAAAAATTCAATTTTTCCGTTGCACAGGAAGTTATGATTAGTAGTACTCCAAAAAAAATTAGTCGTTTCATTTTTGTTGCCCCTTTTGATAAAGGATTGGGTTAAGACTTTCATCGTTATACATTTTCATTTGTTTGTATACTTTCATCTTAACATTACCGTTCTCAATATCAGTAAGCAACTGATTAATGGAAGTTGAGAGATCCTCTTTCTGAATAAGAAGCACATCCAGTTTTGCCTGGCAATTGGCACGGTGCTCTTCAGAAGCGGATTCTCTATTAGCTTCTAGTGACATGTGATAAACCTTCAGCGCAAGTATTGATAATCTGTCTACAGCCCAAGCGGGTGTTTCCGTATTGATTTTTGCATCAGGTTTAGGAGTTATATTTTCAAACTTTTTAAGAAACCAACTGTCTATAAATTCCACTAAATCTGTTCTTTGTTGATTAGAGGCATCTATTCTTCTTTTGAGTTGAAGAGCTTCAGTCGGATCAATATTTTCATCTCTAATTATATCTTCCAAATGCCATTGAACGGTATCAATCCAGTTCTTTGCATACAAAATCCGTTCCAAACTGTCTTTGTCGAACGGATTATTAATTAGAGTGTTAACGTCATCAAGCACGTGATAATCTTCAATGGATTGGTTGAAGATTTTCCATGCAGTTTCAGTAAAGTTCATTACTTAAAAAGAATTTTTAGTTACTAGAAGAGCTATTGTTGTTAGTTGAAGAATTTTTATTCTCTGAACCTGGTTTATCCTCTTCTTTTACAGCATCTTTAAATTCTTTAATACCTGAACCTACTCCTCTCATCAGTTCCGGAATTTTTTTACCTCCGAAAAGCAGTACAAGAAGTATTGCCACGATAAGAATATGTTGCCATGATAAGGCTAATATTGTTAATGTTTCCATTTCTAAATTTTTTGCAAAGTTAATCTTTTTTAATAAGAAACCCAACCTAATGGATCAACTGGTGTACTACCACTCCATACTTGGAAATCAAGGGTATAGGAACCATCGAAATCCTGTCCTACGGTACCTACAGGAGTACCTGCGGAAACCTGTTGTCCTTTGGAAACGTTCACACTTCCCAGATTGGAGTAAATGGTGAAGTAAGTTCCATGCTTTACAATAACGGTTTTTGTTCCGTCACTACTAGCTAAAACTGAAGATACGGTTCCTGGGAATACAGACTTTGCACGTGTGCCTGAAGGAACGGAAATTTTAATTCCGTTATTTTCTTCAACGATATTTTTCAGAACCGGGTGTTGCTGTCTTCCGAAACGGTGGGTAATCTGGCCTCTGTCTACAGGGAAGCCCAATCTTCCTTTATTGTCAGCAAAATTATTTCCGGCAGCTGTTGAAACTCCAAAGTTGGTCATGGCTTTAGTTTCGGCAGCTTTTTTCTCGTCTTCTTTTTTCTTCGCCAGTGCAGCTTCTGCAGCTCTTGCGGCGTTTAATTTATTAGCCGCTTCTTTTGCTTTGGCATTGGCTTCTTCTGATGCTTTTGTGGCTGCTACTTTTCTGGCAGCGTCTTTCGCACTTGCCTCAGCTCTTGCAGCTTCTTCAGTACGCTTTCTTTCCTCTTCTGCTCTTTTTGCTGCTAAGTCTGCTGCTTTTTTAGCCTCAGCTTCCGCCAGCTTTCTTTCTCTTTCCAATGCTTCGGCTTTGGCTTTATTTTCAGCTTCAATTCTTGCTTTTTCTCTTTCAGCAGCCAGTTTTGCCAAACGTATTTTTTCAGCTTCGGCTTTTTTTCTGGCTTCTTCTTCCGCTTTAGCTATTCTGATCTCTTCTGCGATGATAGCTCGGATCTGGCCTTCAACAGCTTTGTTTTGAGCTTGTTTTTGCTTAAGTTCTGCCGTTAATTTGACCTCATTTTTCTTAAAATCAGCAACAAGTTGTTCTTTTTGTGCTCTTTCCGCATTAATAGTCGTTAAATCTTTCTGTTGATTCACGAGAAGAACTTCTTTATCTCTGACTGATTTCTGTCTCTGAGCAATTGATTTCTTGATCTGTTCGGCAGCATCTGTGATCTCAGCCGCTTTTTTATCTTGATAATCAGAATATTGTTTTAAGTACTGAACCCTTCTTATTGCTTCTCCTAAATTTTTTGCAGAAAGAATAAAGGTCACTTTATTTTGTACCCCTTTGTTTTTATAGGCATTCACCAAAACTTCAGCATAATTCTTTCTAAGAACTGCCAATTCTCTGTTTTGGCGGTTGATTTCCAACTGACGAAGGTAAATCTCGTCTTCAATAAATCTTTTCTCTTTTTGAGTATTGTTGTAAACCTTTTCTCTTAAAGCCAGCTTTTTATTAACATTGGTAAGATAAGCTATGGAAAGCTTGGATTCGTTTCTTGTTTTGGCTAAGTCAGAATTTATTTGTGCAATTTGTTTTTTAAGTTCGGCATTTTGTTTCTGCAATTGTTCTTTTTTTTGCCCATAATGCAAAGTGAACAGCAAAATACCTATTAAAAAGCTAAATTTCTTAATCATTTAATCTCAATTTTCTTATAATTGGCTGGAACTGAATAGGGAGTTTCCATCTTCGAAAAATCAAATTTCGTATTTTCCATTAAAATCTGACTGTTTTTTGAACCTTTTATAATTATTTTAACATTTTTTGGTAAGCGGATTCCATTATATTCATCCCAGTTACTATAAGAGATTTCCAGTTCGTCAGGAGATAAAACATCTTTCAGCTGAACGCTTAACAGATCATAATTTTCATCATACTGCAATGTTATTTTGTACTCTCTTGCTTTTTCATCCGTCTCAATTCTTTGGTTAGAATTTGAAACCATTTTAAAACCTTGCGCATTTTTGGTAAGGGTGAATTGGGAATCGCTGATTTTCACAAAAGTTCTTCCCATGAGTATCTTCTCCAAAGATTTGTAATCTATGAAATTGACATTCAGTAAATTGTTTAAGTATTCGAAATCAGAGTCAATGTAAGACTTATTGGTTTTATCATAGCCTTTTACTCCTTCCGGTGTTGCTTTTCCTCTTGCTACATTGATAAACAAGGCAGATAAGTTCATCCAGACTTTCTGATTATTTTCAATATAAATAGTTGCATCCAGAGTAGGAACAAAACTTCCGGTTTCCACATTGACCTTGCTGTTGATCTTAATCTGATCAAATTGAGGGGGAATAAGTACATGTTCGTAAAAGGTAAGCTTATCTCTTACGGGTTCATTGGCGTCTTTTGGATCTGTATTGCTTTCTACATAGATGCTGTCCTGTGGATTGCTGTTGTCTTTCTTAGCAGCATTTCGTGTTTTACAAGATGAAACAACGAGAAGCAATACAAATAAGGGTATCCAATTTTTCATGTATTTTATCTTTTCAATTCAAGGAATTACGTTGCAATATTAACGCCAAACCACACAAAATCTTTTGTGTGGCCTGATTATATTGTATTTTATAAAAAAACTCTTCTATTTAGATAAGAAATCCAAGACAGAATAATCTCCTAATGAAATTTCTCTTGCTACTCCAAAATATTGAGCAGAATTACCAATCATGGAATTCGATAGGTTTCCGTGATTGATCCTGGTATTTTCCTGGATCAGAGAATTTTCAATATTGGAGTTGACAATCACTGTATTATTTCCTAAAGATACTCCGGGACCTACTTTGGAATTGGAGATCTTTACATTTTCACCAATAAAGCATGGTGGAATAATAAGGGAATTTTCGATTTGAGCTGTTGCCGGATAATTGGCCATTTCTTCTTTTTCGTAAGCAAGGATTTTGCTATTGGTTTCTACGGTAGCATTTTTGTTTCCACAGTCCATCCAGTCATTTACTTTACCTAATGTAAATTTAGCGCCTTTAGCTCTCAGGTTTTCTAATGCTGTCGTCAATTGATACTCCCCACCATTCTTGATATCATTGTCCATGATATAGTTGATCTCATCCATCAGCTTTTCAGCACTGTTAAAATAATAGATACCGATAATGGCCAGGTCTGAAACAAATGTCTGAGGCTTTTCAACAAAATCCGTAATGAATCCATAATTGTCCAATTTCACTACTCCGAATGCAGAAGGATCTTCTACACTTTTTACCCAGATGACACCATCTGAGTTTTTATCTAATTGAAAATCTGCACGGAAAAGAGTATCTGCGAAAGCGATCACTACATTTCCCTGCATGGAATTTTCGGCACATTTTATGGCATGAGCAGTCCCTAAAGGATCATTTTGATAGTAAATACTTCCTTTAGCACCTAGTTTTTCAGCAATCTGAATTAAAGATTTTTCGATTTCGGGACCGAAATCTCCGATGATGAAGGCTACTTCTTCTATTTCTTCGCCAGCTACTTTGGCGATATCTTCTACCAGTCTTTGTACAATGGGTTTTCCGGCAATAGGAATAAGAGGTTTTGGAACAGTTAACGTATGCGGACGCAATCTGGAGCCACGTCCAGCCATAGGTACAATAATTTTCATGTTTTAATTATACTATTTGTATTTTTCTATTACTTAAAAATCGTAAAAATCGTACTGATTTTTGGCAAATGTAATTAAAATTCACAGATACTTGATGGAGAATCTATGAAAGATTACAATTTGTATGATAACAAATGTTGTAAGTGTTTGATACTATTGATGATAAACTATCTTTTGAGGATCTTTTTTATAATGGTTTTTTCATTAAAAGCAACTAATGCAAAGAATGCCAATAAGAATAAATTGCCTACAAAATAATTGGTTCTGAAACAATAGAATGATACTAAAGATAATGAGACCGTAACCGTAAGGTACAATACTATTTTGGCTGTGTTATAATGGATTGGATACCATATTTGTCCCCAAACATAGGAAATAATCATCATAGACATAAAAGTGATTAATGCCGCTATTGCACTTGCCCAATATCCGTACTTAGGAATGAATAAGAAATTGATCAGAATCGTAATGACAGCACCTATGATGGAGATATATAAACCTACTTTTGTCTGATCAGACAATTTGTACCATATAGACAGATTAAGATATATTCCTAAAAATAATGCCCCTAACATCACAAACGGAATGATTTCAATGCCTTCATAATAAAGCGGGTTTCTAAGATATTCTTCGGAAATCCATTGCAGATTGACCATTAATCCCATATAAATGACGCAGCTGCAAATCACAAAAACATCCATCAACACTGCATAGGTTTTATGGGAATCCTTATTCTTAAAGCTTGAGAAAAAATAAGGCTCAATACCCAGCTGATAAGCTTGTCTGAACACTGTAATAAAAGTGGCTATTTTATATACGGCACCGTAAACTCCAATTTGATGGCGGGCTTCTTCATCAGGAAGAAGATATTTCAGGAACTGTCTGTCCAGGGTCTGATTTACAATACCGGCAAGTCCGGCAATCATTACGGGCCAGGAGTAATTCATAATTCTTTTCCACAATTTGAAATCAAATTTCGAAATACTGAAATTCACGAATTCTTTTCCTACAATAGCCAGTGTAATAATACTCTGAACAAGATTGGCAATGAAAACGTAGCCGACTCCAAACTCAGGGTTGTATTGTATTCCTAAGATCCCTTCAGGATGTTTTGGAAGCCATTTGATAAAGAAGACTACTAAGAAAAAGTAAACCAATGAACCTGCCACTTTGGAAAACATATATTGAAAAGCTTTCCCCTCAAGCCTCAAAATAGCGGAAGGTATGGTGGAAAAAGCATCTAATGACAAGATGAATAGAAATATAACAAGATAGTTCACCTGGTCCGGGGTTTCGAAAGCATTAGCTAAATCCTGCCTGAAAACATATCCAAGAATAAGATAAATAAGACCTATTCCAATAATGCTCATGGAGCATGTAGAAATTAAGGTTTTTCTATCGATGCTTTCCTCCTGTGCAAAACGGAAGAAAGAAGTTTCCATACCATGCGTCAGCAAAACAGTAATCACTCCGGCAATGGAATACCAATCCACGAAAGGCGATGAAGCGGCCGGTCCGAAAGCCTTGGTAACTATAGGGGCAATAATGAACGGGAAAATTCTGACCAATACAGAACTAAGACCGTATATTGCTGTTTGTCCAAATAATTTCTTGTACAATTCTGAAAAATTTTCTGCAAATGTAAATATTAGATTTTAGAATTTTCCGACTTATGTTTAAAAATCGTTTTTGAAAGCTTAATTTTGCGGAAATGAATCTTTTATATCTAAAAAAGTATAATGAAGACCTTAATTAAAAATGTAAAAATCGTTAACGAAGGACAAATCTTTGAAGGTGATATTTTAATTGAAAATGATGTAATCTCGAAAATAAAATCTTCTATTTCTGAAGAAGCAGATCTGGTGATTGATGGTTCAGGAAAATATCTGTTGCCTGGAGTTATTGATGATCAGGTGCATTTCCGTGAACCGGGACTGACACATAAAGGAGATATTGAAAGTGAATCCAGATCGGCAATTGCAGGAGGTGTAACAAGTTTTATCGATCAGCCGAATACAGTTCCGAATGCAGTTACCCAGGAATTATTGGCAGATAAATATGAAATTGCTGCTCAGAAAGCGTATGCCAATTATGGATTTATGATGGGGGGTACTAATGATAATCTGGCAGAGGTTTTAAAAACAAACCCCAGAAATGTTCCCGGAATTAAACTTTTCCTAGGTTCTTCTACCGGAAATATGCTGGTTGACAACCCTGAAACGCTGGAAAAGATTTTCAGTAATACCAAAATGCTGATTGCGGTTCACTGTGAAGATGAAGCCACCATTAAAGCCAACACCCAGAAATATATGGATGAATACGGAGAAGATATTCCTGTAAAATTCCACCATCTGATCAGAAGTGAAGAGGCGTGTTATAAATCTTCTTCAAAAGCCATTGAATTAGCAGAAAAAACCGGAGCAAGACTTCATGTTTTCCATCTTTCCACGGCGAAAGAAACTTCACTTTTCAGAAATGATATTCCTTTACAAGATAAAAAGATTACAGCGGAAGTATGTGTTCATCATTTGACGTTCACTAACGAGGATTATGAAACAAAAGGTGCTTTAATCAAATGGAATCCTGCCGTAAAAACTCAGCAGGATAAAGATGGACTTTGGGAAGCGCTTTTGGATGATAGAATTGATGTGATTGCGACAGACCATGCCCCTCACACAGCAGAAGAAAAACAGAATGTATATACAAAATGTCCTTCCGGAGCCCCTTTGGTACAGCATTCATTAGTGGTAATGCTTGAAAATTATAAAAACGGAAGAATTTCTTTAGAGAAAATCGTTGAGAAAATGTGCCACAATCCGGCTATTCTTTTCAGAGTAGAGAAAAGAGGCTTTGTAAGAGAAGGGTATAAAGCAGATTTGGTTTTAGTAGATCTCAATGAAAACTGGACGGTTTCTAAAGACAATATTCTTTACAAATGTGGTTGGAGCCCGCTGGAAGGTATGAATTTCCATTCCAAAGTGACTCAGACTTTTGTAAACGGGCATTTGGTTTATGATCATGGAAAAATTAGTGAAGAAAAATTCGGGGAGCGATTGCTTTTTGAAGTTCAGGAATAATTCTTAAGAAATCCGTTTTAACTAAATATAGTTTTCTTTCGCAGATTTTACAGATGACGCAAATCCTTTTTTTACACAGCCCTCTGCTAAATCTGTGAGAGATTTTCATATTTTAAATTAAATTGGTATAAAAATAAAAAACGAAGCCTTCTCAAATTTAAAGGGCTTCGTTTTCTAACACTTATATTAAAAAAATTAATCAATAGTAATTCCTTCAATCGCTTTTTCCAAAGAGGTTTCCATGATTCCAGGAATTGATAACCCTTCTGCACGGAAAACACTAATATCTGAAACACCGTAGAATCCAAAAATATTTTTGATGTAAGGTACATTCGAATCATAAATCTGAAAAGGACCTTGAGAATAAATATTCCCTGAAGTGAAGGCTATATATAGCTTTTTATCATTATTCAACAAGCCTTTTGGTCCGTTTTCATCATATTTAAAAGTATATCCTGCTCTCGAAGTGAAATCAAAATACGCTCTAAGTGTTGCCGGAACCGAAAAATTGTACATTGGAGAATCAATTACGATGATATCAGCTTCCTGCAGTTCCGAGATTAAATCTTCAGAATATTTGTTAATGGATTGCTGTTCGGAAGAATGACTTTCAGCCGGAGAGAAAAACGTGTTGATATGAGCTTCGTTCAAAAGTGGAGCCGGGCTTGTTGTAAGATCTCGGTCTTTTACAACAGCATCAGGATATTTTTCCTGAATTTTTTCAATAACAGCTTTTCCTAATTTTCTGCTTGCCGAAACTTCTTTTCTTGGGCTTGAAATGATATGAAGTATATTTTTCATGTTTTAAATTTTAAATTTCTTTGACAAAATTATGTACATTTGCTTATCAAAAGTTAGTAGTGAACTTAAGGTTAGTAGTAACTTTTTGGTTAGTTAAAAAAATGATTTATGGAAGAATCTGCTATTTTAAATAATTCTGAATGTACCAGAAAATGTTCTGAAAACCTTTCTGCTGTGGAAGACGCAATTTATGTGATCGGCGGAAAATGGAAACTGAAGATCATCATTGTTTTACAGGAAAGCGGAAATATCCGTTTCAACGAACTTCAAAGAAACATTCAGGGAATTTCTGCAAGAGTACTTTCAAATGAACTCAAAGATCTGGAACTGAATGGTTTTGTGAAAAGAGTGGTTCATGCAGAACAGACCCCGGTGATAGTAGAATATATTTCAACAGATTATAGCCGAACGCTCAAGCCTGTTATCATGGCACTTTCGGAGTGGGGTAAAACGCATAAGCGAAACATCAGAGAAGATGCATTTTAAAAATCCTTAAAAATATTTTATAAACTCAGCCTCATATGTTAAACATGTGAGGTTTTTTTAGGTTTTTGATATACGTCACTGTTTTTAGAAATAATTTTAAATGAAACTGGTTGATTATCAAATTATTTGTTATTATTTTTCTTATCAGTGTAACAAAGTTCTAGCATAAGCTGTCTTATTCAAAAAGAATTACCATTTCATGAAACTATTTTTAACATTGGGAGGATCTCTATTGAGTACTTTCATTGTCGCACAAACTCAAAAAGATACCCTTAATAAGCAAAAAGAAATAGAAGGCGTTACCCTTGTTGCCAAAAAGCCGACGGTGGAAAGTAAGGCAGACAGAACGGTTTTTAATGTTGCCAACAGCTCTATCCTGGCTGGAAATACGACCTGGGATATTGTAAAAATGTCGCCTTTGGTAAGTGTAGACAACAATGATGTGATTAAAGCGGAAGGAGAATCCGTAACAGTTTATATCAACGACAGAAAATCTGTTTTTACAGGAAAAGAACTTAAAGAATATCTCAAGACCATTCCGGCAGACAACCTTTTGAAAATAGAGGTGATTACAAGTCCTTCTTCAAGATATGAAGCAACGGGTGCAGTCATCAATATTGTATTAAAAAAACGTGATGATGAAGGGATAAAGGGCAGTATTTCCCTTACCAATACTCAGAATACGAAGAATAACCAATATGGGAGCTTCAATCTCAATTATCATAAAAAAAGCTTCACGCAAACCTTTACCGGAAGTTACAGCGATAACACTTTTATAACAAAAAACTCTGCCAGGAATACGTATTATAAAAATAATTTAGTAACTACTATTGATACGGAAAACACTTATAAAAACAGGAATCCTTCTGTTTCATCGACTTCGGAATTTGAGCTGGATAATAAAAATAACATAGGTTTGGTTCTGGAATATTATCAAGGCGACGGAAATGCTTTTTCTAATGCTGCGGGAGCCAATTATCTCAATAATGTTTTTCAGAATTCTTACGTTCAGGATCAAAATTCATCTTCGCTTACCCGTAATTTGGGGACCAATATTTTTTATAAATATTACGACAAGGAAAAAAACAAAATCCTCGATATCAATCTGGGAAGCAATTATAATTCCAATGACGGAGTAACAGATTTTATTAAAACATTTAATAATTCAGTAATTCCTGAAGGATCGAGGATTGATAATTATAATCAGAACCGGAATTATTATCTGAAAGTAGATTATACCACTCCGCTAGGTAAGAATGGCGGAAATCTGGAAGTAGGCGGGAAAGCAAATTTTAATAATAATGTAGTTCCCAATACCTATTTTAATCTTTCCAATGGGGATTGGGTCTTTGATGATACAAGAAGCAATAATTTCCATTATTCAGACAATATCAATTCAGTATACGCCAACTACAGCAAAACATTTTTTAAAAAGTTTGAAACCAGAATCGGGTTGCGTTATGAATATATCCGTTTTAAAATCAGACAGGATGTGGGAAATATTGAACGGACTGATTCCTATGGAACACTTTTACCCAACCTTTTGCTGAAGTACTCTTTTTCTAATAACTATGATCTGACCTTAACGTATAATCATAGCCTTTGGCGTCCGTGGTATGCGGAATTTAATCCTTTCCTTATGCCGAATAATGATGGATTGTATTCCCGCGGAAATATGGATCTTCTTCCTAATCCGAATGATAGGGTTGCATTGAAGTTAGGATTATTTAAAAAATATTTTATCTCTGCAAGATATATGTTCACCGATCAGGATTATTGGAATACTTTTGTGGAAGAAGATGGTAAAACGATTTCTATGCCGGCGAACTTCAAAGGTAAAGTTGAAAAATTCTACCTTTTTGCCAACACTAATCAGAATTTGATGAAAAACAAACTTAATATCAATTTCGGCATTGGTTGGTATTATATAGACAACAGTGATTTCAATACAAGAAACAATTTGTCATCTCAAAATTTCATCAATTATTTTTCAGGATCTACCAATCTTTCTTATACCAATCTTTTTAATAAGAATATTAATTTGGGAGCCTGGTTTAGTGTTGATAATCAGAATAGCGGGAATTCTATCGCTAACAAAGCCAATTTCTTCCATAATATTTCGGTGACAAAAATATTTCCGGCATCTCAGATAGAAACCAGTCTTCAGCTGATGAATATTTTCAAGAGACCGAATATGAATACCACCACCTACAGCCAGATCGGTACTTTCCAAAATTCTAACCGATGGGATTGGTATGGATTTTCCCTTACGTTTGTCAAACGTTTCGGAAACCAGAAGGTAAAAGAAAATACCAAGACAGATACTGAAAAGAATGAGGGAGGAGGAAAATAAAATCAAGATATGATTTCAAATAATTATAATCAATTAAAGCGGGTTTTATAGCCCGCTTTTTATTTGAAAACACTGAAATTTTCATCCAAATTCAATCATCTGTAAAATCTGTAGAATTTAATTAAAAGACTGCCTGAATTCCAGTGGGGACATATTCGTTTTCTTTTTAAATAATGTACTAAAGGATTGTGAATGCTCAAATCCCAATTCATACGCAATCTCACTCACTGAAAGATCCGTTGTAGAAAGCTTTTCTTTTGCTTTGCTGATAAGTTTTTCATGGATGTGCTGCTGTGTATTCTGCCCGGTATGAATTTTCAAAAGATCACTCAGATAGTTCGGTGAAAGATTCATTGCTTCTGCAATTTGATGCACGGTTAAAAGCCCTTTATCAGCAGATTTTTTATCAAAATAATCATTTAAATAAGATTCAAATTTCGTTAAAAGCTGATGGCTTCCGCTTTTTCGGGTAATGAATTGTCGCTCATAAAAACGTTTGGAATAATTCAGCAGCAATTCAATCTGCGACAAAATAATTTCCTGTGTATGATGATCGATGTGCTGACATTCTTTATCGATTTTATACATGATTTCTAGCAGGTCATTTTCCTCATCCTCAGATAAATGTAAAGCTTCATTCACAGCGTATGAGAAAAATCCATAAGAAGAAATTGTCTTTGCCAAAGGATGTTTCAACAGAAAATCTTCGTGGAAAATCAACAAATAGCCCGTATTTTCACAATCCATTGTCTTCAGATCCAGATACTGAACCTGATTCGGAGCTGTAAAACTCAATACACCTTTATCATAATCATAATGCTGCTGACCGTATTTTATTTTTCCTTTTGCATTTCGTTTTAGAGCGACACAATAATACCTGCTCACGAACCCCTTCCATATATCATCCTCAATGAAAATACTTTCATAAAGATTGATAACACTTACCATCGGGTGCTTTGGCTCGGGAAGAGAAAGCAATTTGTGAAATGCCGAAATAGATTTTATCGTGTTCATAACTTTTAAATTTTTTTAATGATAATTTGGGCAGTTATTTCCGCTCAAGCCGGGCTGTGAAAGCGTTTATAATTAAACAGTATGAATAATTTGATCTTAAACAAATAAAGTTACAAATTAATAATCCAAAAGCCCCATTCCGAAATCATCATAAGTTGCACCTGTATCTGTTCCCAAAGGGACAATGCTTTCCAGTTTCTGAATTTCAGATTCACTCATCTGAACATTGGCCGCTTCAATATTCTGTTCAAGATATTTTCTGCGTTTCGTTCCCGGAATAGGAAGAATTCCTTTGCTGATGATCCACGCCAAAGCCAATTGTGATGACGTGATATTCTTTTCTTTTGCTAAATCTTCGATGGCTTCCACCAACTCAATATTTTTATAAAAATGTTGCTCCTGAAAACGAGGAATTCCCCTTCTGAAATCATTTTCCGGCAAATCATCAATAGTTTTGATATTTCCTGACAAAAATCCTCTTCCCAAAGGTGAATACGCAACAAAGCCAATTCCCAGTTCATTCAATGTTTTGAGAACTCCTTTCTCTTCAACAGTTCTTTCAAAAAGAGAATATTCACTTTGTACCGCAGAAATCGGATGAACGGCATGCGCTTTTTTCACTGTTTCAGAAGATACTTCCGACAAACCGATATAACCGATTTTTCCTTCCTTCACCAAATCACTCATTGCTCCGACAGTTTCCTCAATAGGTGTATTTTTATCAAGACGGTGCATGTAATAAAGATCGATATAATCTGTTTTTAGATTTTTCAGAGAACGTTCGATAGATTTTTTCACATAATCCTTTGTCCCGTTGATTTTCCAGGTTACTTGCTCGTTGTCATCAATCTCCCAACCGAATTTTGTTGCAATAATATACTTATCGCGATGGCCTTCAATTGCTTTTGCAATCAGTTGTTCGTTTTTGAAGGGGCCGTATAAGTCGGCAGTGTCCAGAAAATTCCCACCCAATTCCAAAGAGCGGTGAATTGTTGCAATAGCTTCCTTCTCATCGGTTTTGCCATACATGTCTGCATCGCCAAAACCTGTCATTCCCATACATCCCAAGCCAATTTTCGGAACTATTAGTCCCTGATTTCCTAATTTTACCTGATTCAATTTCATATTGTTGATTTTATTGATACAAAATTCAGCAGAAATTAGAAATTGAATGTATGCAAAACCATGGTTGTCGTATGCAAATTACAGATTATGATTTGAACTTTAATTATCTACAGCAGTTTACCAATCTGTGAGAAAATTGTGTATAATTATTAGTTAAAATTAGTTTGAATATTAGTACAGTTTATGTTTTGAAAAAATTATTTTCTGGGTTTAGAACTCATGTAAAAAATCAATTTCCCGCCATTCACAATATCAGAATGTTTTAAAGTAAAGTTTTTGATTTCTTTCCCATTCAGAAGAATTTTTTCAACGTATACATTCTTTGGACTTTGATTGACAGTTTCAATTTCAAAAGTCTTTCCGTTTTCTAAATGTAAAAAAGCTTGATCTACAGCCGGACTCCCGATTGCATAATCTTCTGATCCGGGAGCCACAGGATAAAATCCAAGTGTGCTTAAAATATACCATGCGCTCATTTGTCCTGCATCATCATTTCCGCCCAATCCATCCGGAGTTGCTTTGTACTGCATTTCCAGGATGTGTCTGATCTGAGCCTGTGTTTTCCACGGCTGCCCTGCCCAATTATAAAGATAGGCAACATGATGAGCGGGTTCATTTCCATGGACATAGCCGCCGATAATTCCTTCCCGGGTAATATCTTCTGTATCTGCAAAAAACTCATCCGGTAAATGCATCGTGAACAATTCATCCAGCTTTGCTGCAAACTTTTTCTTTCCGCCCATCATCTGGATAAGTTCATCCGGATGGTGAGGAACAAAGAAGCTGTAATTCCATGAATTTCCCTCAATGAAACCCTGACCGTGAGTGCTCAACAGATCGAACTCTTTTTTAAAGCTTCCATCTGCCAAACGAGGACGCATGAAACCAATGCTTTTGTCGAAATTATTTTTCCAGTTTTCAGAACGTTTGATGAATTGATTATAAATTTCAGTTTCTCCTACATGTTTTGCCAATTGAGCAATGGCCCAATCGTCATAGGCATATTCCAATGTATTGGAAACTGAGGTTCCGTTTTTCTCTGCAGGGATGTATCCGGAATCTATATAATATCCGATTCCTTCATAATCTCTTTTATTGGCAGTTGCCACACAAGCCTTTAATGCTTCTTTGGGATCTCCGTCATAATTCCCTTTAATAATGGCATCCGCAACTACACTTACACTATGGTAGCCGCTCATGCACCAGTTGTCGTTGGCATAATGAGACCAGATGGGTAACATTTTCATAGAAAACTGGTTGTAATGGGCTATCATGGATTTTACCATATCATTATTTCGCTTAGGCTGTATGATATTGAAGAACGGATGTAAAGCACGGTAAGTGTCCCAGATTGAAAATGTAGTATAGTTGGTAAAACTATCCGCTTTATGAATATTTTGATCCAGACCTTTGTATTCATTATTGACATCCATATAAACAGTAGGATTAATGAATGTGTGATACATGGCCGTATAAAAATTGGTTTTTTCAGTCTCGGAGCCCTGGATGACAATTTTATTGAGTTCTTTGTTCCAGTCTTCCTGCGCTTTTGCTTTTACCTGATCAAAAGATAAACTTCCGGTTTCCTTTTCAAGGTTATCTAAAGCATTAGTTTGACTTACCGGGGAGATGGCTAATTTGATTTCAATAGCTTCATTTTCATTAGTGTCAAAATCAAAATACATTTTCAGGTTTTTTCCTGCGATTTCTGGGAAGTTTTTAGTCTGATCAAATTTTCTCCAGAATCCTCTGTACACCTGTTTCTCATCATAATTTTTCTGGCCGTATGATTTGAACGGTTTTGAAAATTTCATCGCAAAATATACCGTCCTTGTTCTCGCCCAACCATTGGTTTGACGGTAACCTGTGATGGTGTTATCATTTTCAACACGAACATAAGTCCATACGTTTTTACCGTCATAATTATAAATTCCGGCCATCAGATCCAAAATAATATGAGCCTGATCTGATTTTGGAAACGTATAGCGATGTACGCCAACTCTGGTTGTAGCCGTAAGTTCAGCCAAAATATTATTTTCTTCAAGCTTTACTTTATAATAACCTGCTTCAGCTTTTTCATTTTGATGCGAAAATCTGCTTCTGTATCCTTTTTCAGGATTTGAAGCAGTTCCGGGGTTGAGCTGTAATGGTCCGACAGTCGGCATTACCAAAAAATCTCCAAGATCAGAATGTCCGGTTCCACTAAAGTGGGTAGAGCTGAAACCTACAATTGTTTTGTCCTCATACCGGTACCCTGCACAGTATTTGTACACTTCTCCATTGTACTTTCCGTTGAGCTCATAAGAAATGGAATCTGTTTCCGGGCTTAGCTGTACTGCACCAAACGGAACCGTGGCTCCGGGATAAGTATGTCCCATTTTTTCAGTTCCTATCAGTGGATTCACGTAGTGATAGAGTTTTTCGAATTGTTGGGCTTTATAATGTAAACTAAAAAATAAAAGAAATAGAAAAACAGTAGTTCCTGACCTTTTCATGGATGAATATTTTTTCGAAGAGTAAATGTAAAGAAAATCAAAGAATAACTGTTTATTGTTTTGATTTCATATCCTTTATTTTTCAGAAAAACGGAAACCTATTCCATGGAGATTTTCAATGCATATATTCTGTTCATCGGCAAATACTTTTCGTAATCTTGAAATAAATACATCCAGGCTTCGTCCCATAAAATAGTCATCATCGCCCCAAATAGCCTTCAGAATATCCTGTCTTTTCAGAACGGTGTTTTTATTGCGGATAAAATATAAGAGTAGGTCAGATTCCCTTTGCGTGAGAGTGATGGTATTTTGTGCATCTCGCAAAGTATAGTTATCCGGATCAAAGTCATATTTTCCAACTTTGTATTTCGATGGATAGCTGTTTGTTTTCTTAGAGCGTTTCAAAAAAACTTCGATTTTAAGAATGAGTTCTTCAATGCTGAATGGCTTTACCAGGTAATCATCTGCGCCAATTTTTAACCCTTTAATTCTGTCTTCTTTTAACGCTTTTGCAGAAATGAAAATAATGGGAATTTCAGAGTTTTTTTCACGAATATGCTGTGCCAGTTCAAATCCATTGATTTCAGGCATCATGATGTCTAAAAGGCAGATGTCGAAAGTCCCGCTGTTAAATGCTTCAAGCGCAGATTTTCCATCAGAATACCATGAGATGTCATAATAACTTTCCAGGCTGTCCTGGATCAGGAAAGCTATTGTGCTGTCATCTTCTGCATATAGAATTTTAGACTTTTCCATGGTTTTACTATGAATTAAATGGTAAAAACAGGGTGATGGTAATCCCTTTATCAGGATTATTTTCCACCGAAATTTTCCAATTATGTTGCTGAACGATCTTTTTTACATAAAATAAACCTAATCCAAAACCGTTTACTTCATCACTTTTTTTGGTGTTGACCCTGTAAAATTTATCAAAAATATGGGGAATATTTTTAGCAGGAATTCCCATTCCGTTGTCTTTAAACTTTAAATATAAGCCTTTTGTGTCTTTTGATGAAGAAATGATGATTTCCGGTTTTGTTTCACAATATTTGATGGAGTTGTCTAAAATGTTGTAGATAATATTGGTGAAATGAAATTCATCAGCAATTATTGAAATATTATTATCTATATCTATTTGTATGGAAAGATTTTCATTCTTTTGTTTGATAGTATCCACAATTTCCTGAATGAAAGGCAATAAAACTATTTTCTGTGGTTTCAGTGATAATCCGGAAGCATCGTTGCGGGCAATATTCAATATTTTTTCAATATGATGATTGAGCTTATAGCTTTGATCGGTGATAATGGAAGTATAGGTTTGTAGTTTAGGGTTTCCTTTTATGAGTTCTTGCTTTCTTAATGCTTCAGAAGCTAAAAGAATGGACGAAAGGGGAGTTTTGAACTCATGCGTCATATTATTGATGAAATCCCTTTGCAGTTCCGAGAATTTTTTTTGCTGAATAATAGTGTATATGGAATAAACATATACAAGAAGGATAATAATAAGGGCAAAGGTAAGCAAATACCAAAACCTTAACGAGCTTATCAGATACGTGGTTTTATCAGGAAAACGGATGGAAAAATAATAAACAAGATTTTTATGTTTCGGGAATTTGATCATCTTATCATTAGGGTTCTCCTGATGACTTGAAACGTATTTCCCATAGATCATCTGATCACTGTGGCAATTGTATAATGCATACACATAATTGGTATTGATTTGAAAACGGTTGAATTCTGTTTTCAGGTAATGCTCAAGGACCGCAGGATGAAATTCATTATTGATATTAACTACATAATAATCGTTGGAAATATTTTGTACCGGGTTTTCGGTAAAAGAAGTTTTTCCACCGGATAATTTCTCCACGACTTCAAGTAGGGCGACATTTACCGTTTGGTTAAATTTTTTATCCTCAAGATTATAGGCTTGCCGGGTCCACAAAAGCTGGGCTATCAAAATTCCGATAATAGCTACAAACCCGAGAGTGATAATAATATTGAGTTTCTTTATTTCCATTTACAGAAGCAATATTATCCAAAAATATCTATTTATCTTTTATCATTAACAACTCGTTAACAAATGTTTGAGAGCGATTAACATGTTCGATTAATAATCACTGTTACATTTGCTATATCAAAATATCAACAAAGAGATTTTTTAATCCATTAATAAAATTTGTATCATGAAAAAATTAACAATTACAGCTCTTTTAGCAGTTTTAACATGCGCTCCGTTTTATGCTAATGTATTTCCTGTAGATCATGCTCCTGTGGTAAAGGCACTTCCAGATGCTATCAAATGGAAATCAGAATCTATTGACGTAGGAAATATTCCCCAAGGAAAACCAAAATTGATCAGATTTGAATTTACTAATACGGGTTCAAAGCCAATTGTAATAGAAAATGTAGCACCATCATGTGGATGCACAACAGCAGATTATACAAAAACTCCAATCCTTCCGGGAAAAAAAGGGTTTGTAGAAGCTAGCTACAATGCAGCAAATCCAGGTGCGTTTATGAAAACGGTTAATGTTACAACAAGCGACAGTAAAACTCCAAAAACACTTTCTTTCAAGGGAGTAGTGGTTTCATAATTAATTTTTAAAACCCATTTAAAAACAGCCTGGTCATAATGACCAGGCTGTTTTGTTTTTTTGATAAGGTTATTTCGGTATTTATTATTTATAACATCATTTATCAATGTATTTTGAAATTTTGCATTTTAATATTTATTATTTTTAGGAAAAATTAAAATATATGAATCTATATACACAGCCGATGTTGCGTGAAGATGCTCTGAAAGATAAAGTAGCTATTGTAACCGGAGGCGGAAGCGGTCTTGGAAAGGCCATGACCAGATATTTTCTTCAGCTGGGTGCCAAAGTAGTGATTACTTCCAGAAATCTTGAAAAGCTGCAGGTTACAGCTAAAGAATTGGAAGAAGAAACAGGCGGGAAAGTTCTTTGTGTTGCGTGTGACGTGAGAAACTGGGATGAGGTGGAAGCTATGAAAGATGCTACGTTGAAAGAATTTGGGAAAATTGATATTTTGCTGAACAATGCTGCCGGCAATTTTATTTCTCCCACCGAAAGATTGACGCATTCTGCATTTGATTCTATTTTAGATATTGTTTTAAAAGGAACAAAGAACTGTACACTTTCCGTAGGAAAACACTGGATCGCTTCGAAAACTCCCGGAACGGTTTTGAATATTGTGACCACCTATTCCTGGACAGGTTCTGCTTATGTGGTTCCATCCGCATGTGCGAAGGCAGGTGTTTTGGCTATGACAAGATCTTTAGCTGTTGAATGGGCGAAGTATGGAATACGTTTTAATGCGATTGCTCCGGGACCTTTTCCTACAAAAGGAGCATGGGACAGGCTTCTTCCCGGAGATTTACAGGAAAAATTCGATATGAGAAAAAAAGTTCCGCTGAGAAGAGTAGGAGAGCACCAGGAATTAGCCAACTTAGCAGCTTATCTGGTTTCAGACTATTCAGCCTATATGAATGGAGAAGTGGTTACCATTGATGGTGGTGAATGGCTTCAGGGAGCAGGAGAATTTAATATGTTGGAAGATATTCCCCAGGAAATGTGGGATGCGCTGGAAGCAATGATCAAAGCTAAAAAGTCAAATTAAAATAATTTAACATAATAACTGCAAGCATAAACTTCTCTCGCAAAGGGAAGTTTTTTATTTTTGTTTATTAATTAAAATATAGAATATGAGTTTCAAATTTTCAGTTTTGTTTCTAATGCTTTTCACATTGGGCTTTTCGCAGGATTTTAAAGTAATGAGTTTCAATATCAGGCTTCAGGTAGAATCTGATAAGGAAAATGCATGGACGGAAAGAAAACCGGAAGTATTGGATTTGTTAAGCTATTACCACCCGGATTATTTTGGAGTTCAGGAAGCACTTCCTGAACAAATGAAAGACCTCAAAACAGGATTGAAAAATTATGATTATGTAGGAGTAGGAAGAGATGATGGCAAGGAAAAAGGTGAATTTTCAGCTATATTTTATGATGTAAACAGACTTCAGGTTCTGAAATCAGGAACATTTTGGCTGTCCGAAACTCCTGAAAAGCCTTCTAAGGGATGGGATGCTGCTTTAAACCGGATTTGTACTTATGCTATCTTTAAAGACAAAAAATCCAAAAAAGAATTTATGGCTTTAAACCTGCATTTCGATCATATCGGGAATATAGCCAGGGCGAAATCTTCAGAATTGATCCTGAAAAAAATAAAAGAACTCAATCCTAAAAATTTACCGGTGACTCTAAGCGGAGATTTTAATCTTACAGAAGATACGGTTCCTATTAAAACACTTTCTCAAAACCTGGAAGACAGTTTTTATCATTCACAAACGAAACATTATGGACCTGTAGGAACTTTTACTGCATTTAATGTCAATGAAATTCCGAAAGATAGAATTGATTATATTTTTGTCAAAGGGTTTAAAATAAAATCCCATCGCCATATTAATGACAGACGAGAAAATTTATTATATCCGTCGGATCATTTTCCGGTACTAGTGGAATTATCATTATGATTATGAGTTTTTAGGGAAATCAATTTCAAATCCAATTCCTCTCAGGGATTGGATTTTTATTTGAGGATCGTTACTGAAATATTTTCTGAGTCTGCTGATGAAAACATCCAAACTTCTTCCGGTAAAATAATCGTTGGTCTCCCAGAGAGTATTTAAAATATCGTCCCGTTTCAGTGTTTTTTGGTTATGCTTTAAAAGATAAAGTAAAAGATCTTTTTCTCGAATGGTCAGGCGTACATTTCCTTTTGGGTGCAACAGCAGTAGTTTTTTGGGTTCTAAATGATACTCTCCGATTTGTATGCGGACTTCCTGTACTGTGTGTAATGTTCTTTTAAGAATGCTTCTGATTCTGAGGACCAGCTCTTCAGGGTCGCATGGTTTTGAAATATAATCATCTGCTCCCAGCTTCAAACCTGTTAGTCTGTCTATTTTTTGATTTTTTGCAGTCAGAAAAATCAATGGAAAATCTGCTTTTTCAGCTAAAATCATTTTTGCCAGGGAAAACCCGTCCATATTAGGTAACATAATATCTAAGATTCCTATATGAAAAGCAAAATCGGAATTTAGGATGTTTACGACATCATCGGGATTTTGGAACCAGGCTACTTCAAAATCTTCCAGCTCCAGATATTGTTTCAGTATCATTCCGAAATCTGTATCATCTTCTACTAAAAGAATTTTAGTTTTCATAGGGTAAATATATTGTAAAAGTTGTTCCCTCACCACGTTTACTGGCTACATCAATTCTGCCCTGGTATTTTTTTATAATCTTCTGCACAAAATAAAGGCCTAATCCTAATCCTTTGGTATTGTGTATGTTGTCGGATTGTATCCGGTAGAATTTTTCAAAAATATTCTTCAGTTCTTTTTTCTCCATACCCCAACCATTATCAGATATTTTGATTTCAATACCTTTTTTGAGATCAGCAAGTGTAAGTTTTACAGATGAAGAACCATATTTTATACTGTTTTCACAAAGATTTTTAATCATAGTTTCCATAAGGTTTTTATCGAATGGAAGTTGTCTGGAAATTTGGTTTTCTAAAACGAATTCTATTTCCTGATAGGTAAAGGCAAGATCCTGAACAAAAAGTTGCCAGTCTTCAGTGGCTATTTCTGCGGGTTCATTTTTTGTATCATCTGTGTGCAATTGATGCATCAGGTTCTCCAGTCGGTTGATTTGCCGGTCGATGATAGGTAAATTTTCTGCATTTAAATCTTTTTTCAAGGTCCTTGCAGCAATTTTTAGGGTAGCAATAGGAGTTTTGAATTCATGTGAAATGTTATCTACCACTGTATGCAGAATTTCAACCTGTTTTTGTTGGGCTGCTAGATTTTTAATAGTAAAAATATATAGCATCAGTACACAGGATAAGATCGCAATACAAGACAAAAAAAGTAAGGCCTGCTCTTTAAAAACAATACTTTTAATGTTTAATATTTCAAAACTGGTTTTGCTTTTTACGAGGAAAACGTCGTCTTTTCCGGATTTGTGAGTGATTTTTGATGCCGAAGATGTTTCCCATTTTCCCCTGCTTAGAATTTCGGGGCTGATTATTTTATTTCTGGTTTCATATAGCACAATCGGTTTGTCAAGAAGATTAATATTTTCCGGTACAAAAGAAATGGATAAGTATTCTATTTTTACTGCAACTCTATATCCTTCTTTTTTAAACATATTATCAACATGATTGCTGAATAACTCCATTGTTTGCTTTCTGTTTTCTTCAAAAAATCTTAGAAAATCTTTCTTATTGATTTCTTTATTGTTGTACCGGATAAAGAGATATTGTAAAGAATCGTCATCAATTTTATTTGCGCCGCCGTTATCTTCCAGTTCATCAGTATAATCTCTAAGTGGAGATTGTATCGTTCTATAGATTTCTCTGGCTGTTACCTGATAGGTTTTATACATAAAATAAGCCTGTATTCCTAAGAGAATGAGGAATAAAACAGTAAAAAGAATAAAAAGAGTTTTACTTTTCAGGATCATTGGAAGCAAAGATAAAACTTTACATTTTTTGCCAATATACATTAACCTATCATTAACCTTCCATTAACTGAATTTCTCTGTTATAACAACCAATTTTGTATCAATAATTATGGCAAATACTGTCTTCGTATTGTTATTAAAATAAAAAGTTATGTACAAAATTTTTCTTCTTATATGTTTCCCGATACTGGTGTTTTCACAGAAAAGGATAGAAGGGACAATTATAAATATTGGGCAGGAAAAACTTCCTCAGGTGGCTGTTGAAGTTTATGACTCTCAGAATAAATTGATAAAAACATTAATCACAGATGGTCATGGCAATTTTGTATTGGAAGGTATTACCGGGGATTCTGCTAAATTGATTGTGAATGATTTAGAATATGCCAGGTTGGAAAAAGTTTTTAATCCTGAAAAGCAAGATGTACCTCTTATCCTTATTTTGAAAAAAGAGACACAGGATATTCAGGCAGTAACCCTTACAAAACAAAAACCTTTGGTAAAACGTAAAATAGATCGCCTGGAATTTAATGTTGAAAACAGCAATATTACGTCCCTCAATGTTTGGGAAATTCTGAAAAAGACACCGGGAGTAACAGCAAATAACGATGTATTAGGAATCAAAGGAAGTACAAGTATTCTTGTGACAATTAATGATAAAAAAGTAATGCTTACAGGGGATGAGCTTAAGAATTTTCTAGAAAACATTCAGGGTGAAGAATTAAAATCTGTGGAAGTCATTACGAATCCTCCTGCAAAATATGAAGCATCCGGAAACGCGATATTAAATATTGTGATGAAAAAAAATACTATAGAAGGCTACAGAGGCATTTTTTCTTCGAAATATATACAAACCCAATATGCAAAAGGAGCTGTAGGGGTTTCTCAATATTATAAGAAAAATAAACTTTCGGTTATGGGAAGTTATAACTTAGCTCGTGGTACTTATTACAGAGAAGGAACAGATCATGTATATTATGTGGAAGATCAGACAAGGTGGGTGAGTACCATGAACAGGAAAGACCGGAACAAAGGTCAGAATACACTGAATTTCAATGCGGAATATGAAGCGGACAGTCTTACAAATATCAGCCTGAACTATTCCGGATATTTCAGTCCAAAATCATACGGGATCTATAATGTTCCTACTTTGATCTACAATGCTCAAAATATTGCTGAGTCTGATTATACTACCATTAATGATCATCATTCACGTTCCATTAATAATACATTGAGCTTTCAGGCAGACAGGAAAATAAATGAAAAAAGCCGACTGACATGGACAGGCTATTTTGCCAGCAATAATCTTATGAGGTATCAGAATGTGCTAACCTATCTTAATTTTATCAACCAGTCTCCGGAAATAAACAACTTTATAAATCAGAATAAAAATAATGTCCAATTATATTCTACACAGGCAGATTACCAATGGAAGAATGACCAGTGGCAATTGGAGTCAGGTTCCAAGTACAGCTTTGTAAAAACCCGCAATCAGCTTGATTTTTCAGATAATAACAATGGGGAATTACAATACAGGCCGGATAAAAGCAATACTTTTAATTATAAGGAACATAATTTTGCCCTTTACACCTCACTGGCCTATAACCCCGGAAAATGGAATTTTAAAGCCGGCCTGCGTGCAGAAAAAACAGATTTGGAAGGAGTTGTATCAGAGCCTTATGAAGTAAATAAGGACAGCTACTGGAAGTTATTTCCCACCCTTTATATACAATATTCCACAAGCAACAACCATCAGTTTGGACTGTCCTACGGGAAACGGATCAGCAGACCATCGTATTCTTCGCTGAACCCGGCAAAGTCATATTATAATCTGTTTTCATATTATCAGGGGGATCCAAAACTTAAAGCTGCCATTATTCATAATTTTAACTTTACTTACACCTGGAAGGAATGGAATTTTGATCTTTATTACAACAAAGAAATTAATCCATCGATGGAAATTTCACTTCAGGAGCCGAGTACCAATAGCCTTATTTATCACTATACCAATATTGAAAAAGGGCAAACGTTTGGTCTGAGTTTATACAAAAATCTTAAGATTAAGCCTTGGTGGAATATAAGTTTATCTGAAAATTTTGAATATGCGGAAAATTATTTCATTGGGGTAGATAATGTGTTGTATAAGAATAAAGTCTGGAATTGGTTTTCGGATGTCTCTGTAGTTTTCATATTAGACAAAAGCAGTGATTGGAAACTGGAAACTGGGCATCGGTATTATTCTCCTTCCATACAGGGGACTTTCAGTATCTCAGGATCTTCTTCCACTTATTTGGTCATGAATAAAAAGTTCTTTAACAAAAAATTGGAAGCAAGCCTTTTATTTAATGATATTTTTAGAACTTCACGGGAAAAAATCAGTACAAAATATGCCAATCAGGATAATTTTTTCATGGATTATAGAGATACTCAGAGTTTTACGGTTTCGCTGAAATTTAATTTTGGCAATCAATCTGTAAAAAATACCAAAACAATTAAAAAAGTTGAAGAACAAGGCAGAATGTAAAAATAACTTTAATTAAAATTTATTATTCAGATGATACGGAACAGGTGCAATCTGTGAATTTTTTCTAAATTTGAATTCATTTAAAGTTTGAAAAAATGAAGAAATTCCTTTTAGGATTGTTGGCTTTAGCCTCTTGGCAATTTTCTGCACAGGAGTTGTATATGCCCCGTAATATTAAAAAAGCATATGAGAATGGAACCCGTGATATCTCCGGAGCTCCAGGGAAAAATTACTGGCAGAATAAAGGAATATATAACGTTGAAGTGAAAGTGGATGCTAATACTAAGACTGTTTCTGGAAAAGAAACAATAGTGTACTCCAATAACAGTCCCAATGATTTACATGAGCTTGCAATAAGATTCGTGAACAATCTGCATAAGCCACAGTCTCCAAGATCTGGTTTTGTCTCTAAAGATTTTTTGTCGTCCGGTTTACATATCAAATCTTTTATTGTGGATGGTCAAAAGTATGAGGTTGATAGTGAAAGCTGGGGAACGGTTGAAAAAATAAAGCTCAATAAGGTTATAAAATCAAAATCAAAATCTGAAATTAAAATAGAATGGGAATATCCTTTGTCTGTTCAAAGTGGGAGAGAGGGACAAATTGATCCGGAAACATTTTATGTGGCATATTCTTTTCCGAGAATTTCCGTCTATGATGATTACAATGGATGGGATATGCTTCCGCATTCTGACAGGCAGGAGTTTTACAATGATTTTAATGATTATTCTTTTGCAATTACGGCTCCTAAAAACTACGTAGTTTGGGCAACCGGTGATTTTCTGAATCCGGATGATGTGCTTCAGCCTGAATATTTAAAGCGATATAAAGCTTCCCTGAAAAGCGATGAGGTAATACATATTGCGAATGAACAGGAAATGAGATCCGGAAAAGTAACTCAACAGAATAAATGGAATATCTGGAAATTTAAAGCCAATCATATTACCGATTTTTGCTTTGCTTTAAGTAATCATTATGTTTGGGATGCTGCAAGTGTTCAATTGAAAACAAAAAGAACAAGTGTTCAGGCAGGATATACAAAAGGAGCAAAAGATTTTGAACATTATGTAGACTGGATGCGCTATAATCTGGATTGGTTCTCGAAAAACTGGCCGGGTGTGGAATATCCTTATAATGTAATGACAGCTATTCAGGGATATGCGGATATGGAATATCCTATGATGATCAACGATACAAGTATTCCTGATGATCTTCAGGATGCCCGATTGACAGCAGATCATGAAATTGCCCACACTTATTTTCCTTTCTACATGGGAATCAACGAAACGCGTTATGCCTTTATGGATGAAGGTTGGGCTACTACACTTGAATATTTAATAGGGATTGATGAAAACGGAGAGGACGCAGCTAAACGTTTTTACCAGAATTTCAGGGTAAAAAGATGGATCAATGACCCTTCTTCTGAACAGGATCAGCCTATTATTACAATGAGCACGCAGGTAAGTGGTGCAGGATATGGAAATAACTCTTATGTAAAAGCTTCTCTGTCGTATCTTGCTTTGAAGGATTATCTTGGGGATGAATTGTTTAAAAAAGCATTACACCATTATATGGGGAACTGGAACGGGAAACATCCGATTCCGTGGGATTATTTTTACTCCATGAATGCAGGGTCCGGTAAAAATCTGAATTGGTTTTGGAATAATTGGTTTTATACGAATAACTATATAGATTTGAAAATTACGGCAATTGCCCAGGAAAACAATCTTCTTACAGTGAATATTGATAATGTGGGAGGTTTTGCCATTCCTTTTGATGCTTATATTACCTATGCAGACGGAGCAGTCGAAAAACTTCATTTTTCGCCGGCGTTATGGGAAAAGGATCAAAAGCAGTCAAGTTTAACTATTCCTATTAAGAAGAAAATAAAGTCTGTTGGTTTGGAAGGTGGTATTTTTATGGATTATACTCCGGAAGACAATGTGAAAACATTTTAATAAATACAGAAAAGCCTAGACATGTCCAGGCTTTTTATTTTGTGTATTAGTTAATCTTAAAGGACTCTTAATCCTGCTCTTGCTCCTGAAGCATCTACTACAGACTGCATTCTTGTTTTTTGTCCTCCTGAGAACATAAACATGGCTGCATCATCTACATAGTCCATATAGTTCATGAACATTACAGATCTTTGAACTCCACTACAAGTATTGTATAACGGATACGTAGGTTTTCCATAATTTGCAGTAGTCTGAGTAGGTGTGTCTGCAACAAGGTCGTTACCGCAGTTCGCATCACCCCAAATGTGTCTTAGGTTTAAGTAATGTCCAACTTCGTGTGTTGCTGTTCTTCCCAAGTTGAAAGGAGATGATGCTCCTGTTTTTCCGAAGAATGGCGCTGCAATTACTACACCATCATTCCATAATCCTGATGATTCAGGGAATGTAGCGTATCCAAGGATAGTCCTTCCCTGGCTGGTCATTTTACTTACTACCCAAATGTTCAAATAGTTGGTAGGATTTGTAGCATCAATACCACCTTTAGATGCTTTTTTCATATCATCGTTGGTAGACCAGCTTGTTTTTGTCGTAGACTTTCTTACCGTATTTACTAATCTGAATTTGATCTTAGTATCACCTGCGCTTACTGTTTGGAATTCTGAAGGGATTTTATTGATGTCTGTGTTGGTTCCGCCATAATCAGCATTCAACACAGCAATTTGTTCAGCGATTCTTGCGTCTGAAACGTTTTCAGCAGCAGTTTTGTAGATTACATTTACTACCACAGGAATTTCCACTGAGCCATCAGCCAGGACTTTTCCCAATTTAATAGCCTCAGCGAATTTTTCAGTATTGGCTTCAAGATTAGCGAATTTTTGTCTCAATTCAGGACTGTTCTTTAAAGCTTCTTTACGAATGTCTTCAGAAGCACAGCCTCTTGCAGCGATATCTCCCGAAGTTGCTTCCTGGTTGGCCGGGTTTTCAGTTGGGTTAGTAACATTGTCGCTGTTACAAGCAGTTACGAAGCCTAGCATTAGAGCTCCAAATAATAATTTTTTCATAGACTGTTATTTTGTAAAATTTCAGAATGTGAATTTATATTATTTGAAATTACTGTACAATATATTTTTGCGTTTTATTTGATAAATTACCATGTATTTTATAAAAATATTATGCAATGTGTAATTTATTTTGTGAATAATTGTGTTTTATTTAATATTTGGCATTTAATGAAATTGTTTTATCATTTTAAATATTTTCACATAATTGATTTTTTAGTTAAATATAATTGATTAAAATTGGCTTTTATTTGAGTTGTTTGTAATTGTACATGTGTGCTGAGTTTCTTTGGTAAAGAAAAAACCCGGATAAATCCGGGCCGTTTTTATTTTGATTTATTTGAAGTTTAGCTTGCAAATCCGTTTTTGATGGCAAAAACAGCCAGTCCTACACGGGTTTTTAAATCCAGTTTTTCACAAAGCTGATCTCTGTAGCTTTCAACGGTTCTTGGGCTGCAGCACATCTTATCAGCAATTTCCTTATAGCTAAGTTCCGTTACGGTATATTTTAAAAATTCTTTTTCACGATCAGAAATTCTTACAGCGTTTTCCGCTTCCTTATCATTGTTAAGATTGGAAAATATTATCTTGGATGCCCAGTCCGGATAGAAAAAACCATCCGAGTTAAGCTTGGTAAGCGCATTTTCCAACTCTTTAGGGTGTGTATTTTTTAATAAATAACCTTTTGCTCCGTTTTTGATCATCTTAATAACGCTCTTGTCATCACCTTGCATGCTTAATGCCATTACCTTAATGTTGGGATGATGTTCCTTAAGCCATAGAACGGTTTCGAAACCATCCATAATCGGCATGCTGATGTCTAAAAGAATAATGTCTGGAATTTTACTGTTGTTTTCAAACTTCTGAATCAGGTCTTTTCCGTTTTCACAGACATAAATGACTTCAAAATCTTTGAAATTATCAATAATCCCTTCTAAAGCTTTGGCTATGAGTACATGGTCGTCAACAATGACTATAGTTTTTTTCATGGCTGTCTTTTTAAAATGATATTAAGGGTGGTTCCCATATTTTTCTGGCTATCCAGGCTGAAATCAGCTCCAATGATTTCGGCTCTGTTCTTCATATTCGTCAGTCCTATTCCGTTGGAGGTGATTTTAGATCTGTCGAATCCCACACCATCATCATGGATTTTTAGTTCCCAAAGAGATTCTTCAGATGTATTCAGATTGATGAAAATATTCTTACAGCGGGCATGTTTCATGCTGTTCTGAATAAATTCCTGTGTAATTCTGAGAAGAACATTCTTATGAACAAATCCAAGATCCAATTGCTGAAAATTGTGATCAAAGCTTACTTTACATCTTTTAAAAGCATTGGTTTTGTCTACTTCTTCCTGAATTAAAGTTACGATTTCCTTTTGATTTATATTGTCGTCTGTTAAAGTTTTTGAAAGGCTTCTCAAATCCTGAAGTGACTGATTGATGATCTGGGAAACCTGTTCAATGGTTTCGCTTACTTGGGGAACTTTGTTTTCATGCAATAATTGCTGGGTGTACAGGCTTACGAGAGTTAATTTTTGGCCAATATTATCATGAAGTTCGCGGCCGATCTGCTGCATGGTAGCTTGCTGAATTTCCAGCTGCGTTGCGAGAAGTTCTCTTTGATGTGCTTCGTTTTTCAATTGAATTTCATTTAAATATTCTTTCTTCCGTTGTTTATATTTTTTAATGTATACAAAAACGGCCACCACAAACAACACAAAAAATATGTTGAATAAGATCAGTGTTATTAAGAGCTCTGTTTTCCCCATATAAATGAAATTGAGAAAAGTAAATACATAAGAAGAAGAGAGATTTGATAGTAGCTGTAATAGATGCTCCAGATTTCAGGACTCTCTTTATATAAAAGTTCATAAAATGTAAAGAAAGGAAGGGTGCCAATATAAAAAAGAGTAACTCCTAAATTAATATAAAACATCCTGTTTTTATGAAAACTGATAATATCTTCGGAATTAATCTGCTTATAATACTCCAGGATTACCATGATCATTAAAAGAAGGCAACCGAAAGTGTAATTAAATGAAGATACTATTTTACTTTCTTTAAAATAAAGCTCGCTGGGAATAAATGAGAGTACATATAATAATGAAAAGATCCAGAATATTCGATTGTTTTTTAATGATTTTGCTCCATATAACCAGTAAAAAAATATAAACTGAAGTGGAATTACAAAATAGTTATAATAGATCGCTTTTTTGATTTTTTCAATAGCCGGATCTGAAAATGTAATCCAGTTTACTCCCCATTTTCCTAAAACTTCACATAAAAATATAATGACTAAATAAAATGCAAAATACTTCCAATATTGTCTTTTTACGCTTCCGTAGTATACTAGGGCTATGATTGCGGCAAAGCCTTCAAAAAAAAGACCGCTATTGCTTAAGAAAAGTTGAAAATTACTTAGGTCCATTAACTTTTATATAGATTAATACATTTGTACAACTGTTGATGAAGGAGGAATAAGCTGTCCGTGGTTCTGCGCTAAAGCATCATCATCTGATAGAGGAGTATCGCCGTCTGCATTTGATGTAAACCCTAAAGGAACCATATTATTTTTATAGCTCTCCTGATGTAAAGGATTAAAATCGTAATCTAAAAATTCTCCTTCTTCATTAGCTCTTTTCAAAGTTGGAACTAATACTAAGGTATGTTTTCCAGCATATTCCTCTCCAATTGGTTGGTTTTCCATCAGATCCCAGTTTTCCGCTGAAGGATAAGCAGCATAATAAAATCGTATTCCAAGATCATTCTCTGAAGCATCAGGGTTTACTTTTTGAGTTTCAGATTCAATATCAGCAATAAATTTCTTCAATGTTGCCAGATTAAACCATATTGAATGAGCGTCATTCATATTAAGGTTGGTGTTGATTGTAGCAAGTTGAGAATTACGATAATTGTCTACCAGGGTTTGAATAAGTGTTGCTGGTATTGTGCTAAGACTAATGATTGGATCCAATGTTCCACTTTCTAAGGTTGGTTTTGTTTTCATAATGTTAGTTTTATAATAGTGTTTCTTAACGCAAAGGTCGTGAAAATTTCACGTAATACGACACGTGTTTTTCCTGTTTATTATCCGTGATTTTACGGATTGACTGGTAGCAATAAAAAAATCCCCGATAATCGGGGACTTTTGTTATTAAAAGAAGAGATATTATAAGATTCTTAAGCCAGCTCTTGGTCCTGAAGCTGAAACAGTAGCCTGCATCCTGTCATTTTGTTTTTTGGTGAACATGAATAAGGTGGTTTCATCAGAATAATCCATATAGTTCATAAACATTACAGAACGGGATACACCTCCGCAGGTTTCATATCTAGGATAGGATGGAACTCCTCTGTGGTTAGTGATCTGCTGTGGAGTGTCATCTACTAAATCGTTTCCGCAATTGGCATCACCCCAGATGTGTCTCAGGTTTAGATAGTGTCCTACTTCGTGTACGGTTACCCTTCCTTTATTGTGAGTGGAAACTGGGCCACCTGCTCCAACATATTCGTCCATCATTACCACTCCGTCATTCCAAAGACCTGCTGACTCTGGGAAAGTTGCATATCCAAGAACATATCCGGTTTGATACGGCATATAATCTACCACCCAGATATTTAAATATTTTGTTGGATCTGTTGCGTTTACTCCTCCGGTAGTGGATTTCTTCATTTTGTCATCCGGAGCCCAATTCGATTTAGTTGTTGATTTTCTATTGATTTGTACCAATCTGAATTTAATTTTGGTGTCTCCTGCGTTTACAGGTTGAAATTCGGCAGGAATACTGGAAACATCAGCATGAGTAGAGGCAAATGCTTTATTCAGAACATCAATCTGTGAATTGATTCTCGTATCCGAAACATTATTGGTGGAATTGGTGTAAAGAACATTGAAAATAACTGGAATTTCAACACTTCCATCGGCCAGTACTCTGCCTAGTTTTTTCTGTTCAATAAAGTCAGCGGTTTTGTTCTCTAGCTGAAGCATACGCTGCATGGCGGCAGGATCTTCAGATAAGAGTTTTTGTCTTACAATGTCCGAGCCGCAAAAGGCACCTTTGCTTGCGACCATGCCAGACTGTTCAGCATTAGAATTTTGGGGAGAATTTGTTTCGTTTTCATTGTTACATGAAACTACCAGAGCGATTAAAGCTCCAAATAATAATTTTTTCATAAAACACTTTTTTTGGTTTGAAAAACGAATATAGAAAAAATAATTCTTTGTTGGGTGAATTTTAACATTTTGCTCTTTTTGTTATGTTAAATCCATTAAATAGGATGTTTTAATGTTATTTCGTTAATTTTTATTTTATAGAAATAAATTAATCATTTTAAAAAAATAAGTGTCTCAGATTTTGTCTGAAACACTTATCTACAAAAATAATATATATGAAAAAAAACTACTTTATTTTTCTGTTGGTCTGAAAACCAGCCCTGTTTCTTCAAAATAATCTAAAGTGATTCTGTCGCCATCATTAATATTTCCTGCCAGAATCTCTCGGGATAATTTATTTAAAACTTCCTGCTGGATTACTCTTTTCAAGGGTCTTGCACCGAAAACAGGATCATACCCTTTATTCATCAAATAATCTACAGCATCCTGAGTAGCTGTCATAATGATATTTCGTTTGGCCAGCATATCATTAAAGCCTCTCAATTGATATTGAACGATCTTTCCGATTTCTTTTTTTCTTAAAGGCTGGAATAAAACCACCTCATCAATCCTGTTCAGGAATTCGGGACGCAGGGTCTGCTTTAATAGATCAAAGACTTCAACCTTAGTTTTATCTACAATCTCGTCTTGGTTTTCTTCTGTGATATTTTCAAAATTCTCCTGTATCAAATGAGAGCCCAGATTAGAGGTCATAATGATAATGGAATTCTTGAAATTCACAACGCGTCCTTTGTTATCTGTTAAACGGCCATCATCTAATACCTGCAATAGGGTATTGAATACATCCGGGTGAGCCTTTTCAATTTCATCTAAAAGCACTACGGAATAAGGTCTTCTTCTTACGGCTTCCGTCAGTTGCCCGCCTTCATCATAACCAACATATCCCGGAGGCGCTCCTACCAATCTGGAAACACTGTGACGTTCCTGATATTCACTCATATCAATTCGCGTCATATTGTTTTCATCATCAAATAAAAACTCTGCCAAAGCTTTGGCCAGCTCTGTTTTACCCACACCGGTTGTTCCTAAGAATAAAAAGGATCCGATGGGTTTCTTCTCATCGCTTAAGCCGGCTCTGTTTCTTCTGATCGCATCTGCCACAGCCTGGATTGCTTCGTCCTGGCCCACGACTCTGTGATGAAGCTCGGTCTCAAGATGTAATAATTTTTCTCTTTCGGATTGTAAAAGCTTGGTTACTGGAATTCCAGTCCACTTGGCGATCACTTCCGAAATGTTTTCGGCAGTAACTTCTTCCTTGATCAGCTCATTCTGATGATTTTGCATTTCAAGCTCCACCTTTTTCAATTCTTCTTCTTTTTCGCGAAGCTTACCATATTGGATCTCCGCAACTTTTGCATAATCTCCTGCTCTTGAAGCTCTTTCCGCTTCTAACTTCAGAGATTCAATATCTTTTTTAATCTGCGTTAAATCTTCAGATTTTTGTTTTTCTTTCAGCCATTTGGCATTGATCTCATTTCTTTGTTCAGAAATCTTGGCAATGTCTTCTTTCAAATGATCGATCTTGGTCTGATTTCCTTCTCTTGAAATAGCAGCTAATTCAATCTCCAATTGCATCAGCTTTCTATCTAATACATCAAGCTCTTCAGGCTTGGAATTGATCTCCATTCTCAACTTAGCGGAAGCTTCATCGATAAGGTCAATGGCTTTATCAGGTAAAAATCTGTCTGAAATATATCTTTGCGACATTTCTACTGCAGCAATAATAGCCTCATCCTTAATTCTTACTTTATGATGCGCTTCATATTTATCTTTGATTCCACGAAGAATAGAAATCGCAGATTCAGTATCCGGTTCTTCCACCATTACTTTCTGGAAACGTCTTTCTAAAGCCTTGTCTTTTTCGAAATATTTTTGATATTCATTTAAAGTGGTTGCCCCGATGGCTCTTAATTCTCCTCTTGCCAAAGCAGGTTTCAGGATATTGGCTGCATCCATTGCACCTTCACCGCCTCCGGCTCCCACTAAAGTGTGGATCTCATCAATGAAAAGAATGATCTGTCCGTCAGATTTTATGACTTCATTCACTACGGATTTCAAACGTTCTTCAAATTCCCCTTTATATTTGGCTCCTGCAATCAGGGCACCCATATCCAATGAATATAAAGTTTTATCCATCAGGTTCTCGGGTACGTCACCACTGATGATTCTGTGGGCAATTCCTTCTGCGATCGCAGTTTTACCAACTCCAGGTTCCCCGATTAGAATAGGATTATTTTTGGTTCTTCTTGAAAGAATCTGTAATACCCTTCTGATTTCTTCATCTCTTCCGATTACCGGGTCAAGCTTTCCTTCTGCTGCTAATTCATTGAAGTTTTTAGCATATTTATTTAAGGATTGGTAAGTTTCTTCCGAACTTGCGGAAGTTGCTTTGCTTCCTTTTCTTAATTCTTTAATTCCGCCTTCCAGAAGATTTTTGGTTACGCCCATATCTTTCAGTATTTTGGATACTTCTGAATTGGTTTCCAGAAGAGAGAGCCATAAATGTTCAATGGTCACATATTCATCACCCATTTTTTTAGCAATGTTCGGTGCGTCCAGCAAAACTTTGTTGGCGGATTGTGAAAGGTAAATGTTTCCTCCTTGTACTTTTGGGAGTTTTTCAATGCTTTCACGGTTGCGCTCTCTTACTAATTGGGCATCTGCTTCAGATTTTTTTAATAAGAAAGGCGAAATATTTTCATCTACCTGAAAGATCCCTTCAAGTATATGTTGAGGTTCAATACTTTGGTTGCCGAATTCCATAGCAACCTGCTGTGCTGCCTGGATGGCCTCCTGTGATTTTACGGTATATTGATTTAAGTTCATATTTATAGTAATGTTGATTAGTTCACTGTTTAATTTTCCAAAAAACATTAAGAAACTAAATTTTCAGGCTTAGTCTCTTAACGCCATCAATTATTTATCATTTAATTCGAGTAGCGTATCACAAAAACCGTTCAATTATTAAATTTACAAAAATATAGGACAAAATTTCCGAATTTTATATTTTTAACGTAAAATTAACTTGACAAAATTTCCGAATTGTGAAAATTTACTATAAAATGATGTGACTTTATGTAACTCAGTCTTTCATTCACTTCCTTCCTTCCTTCCTTCCTTGGAATGTTGGTAGATTCTTAATTTAATGAGCTAGTAAAAACTTATTCTTCAATTTCGATGAGAATAGCTATTTTTGCAATTATCAAATGGAGCTTAAGGAAAAACAAAAGAAAATACTCGAGGTAGCAATAGAACTTTTCAAAGAGAAAGGTTATGTGGGAAGTTCAGTACGGGATCTTGCTACCAAGCTGAACATTAAGGCAGCGTCCTTGTATGCGCATATTCGTTCTAAAGAAGAAATTCTGGAATGGATATGTTTTGGTATTGCACAAGATTTCTTTGTTGAGCTTCAGGCGGTAAAAAATACAGAGATTGCTCCTAAAGAAAAGCTGAATTTATTAATTGATAAGCATTTGTCGGTTGTTCTTAAAAATCCGGATGTTACCCATATCTATTCCAATGAATGGAAACATCTGGAAGAAAGACTTTCGGAGTTTGTTGAGCTGCGAAAAAAATATCAGTTAGAAGTTGAGGAGTTGATTTCAGAAATTTACCACGCTCAAAATTGGGAATTGAAATCACCGGTTTTCACCACCAGATTTATTCTTCATACCCTTAATAATTCCTATTTCTGGTTCAAAAGAAATACTGAATCTACTATTGAAATCACTGATGAAATCAGGGACAAAATTCTTTACGGTCTTTTAGGAAATCAGAAATAACTTTGTCATTCTGACGAAGGAAGAAGCAGACTTCTTACTGCATAGGTTCAGTTCGGAATGGCAAACAGCTAATAAATCAGATCATTATTTAGAACTATTTAAAATGTGACGAAAATCATAAAAATTTTGTGGAGAAAGAAATTCTTTTTAAATTTACACCTAACAAATGTTAGTTAGTTTTATGGATTTTTCAGTTGAATATTTAAAGCTCGACCAGTTGAGACAGCTTCAGTCTGAGAGATTGGCAAATTTGGTCGGATATCTTGAGGCGAGATCGGAGTTTTACAGAGGAAAGTTGAATGAATTAGGAATATCATCTCAAGATATAAGGACAATTGAAGATATCACAAAACTTCCTATCACCTATAAACAAGATTTAAGAGATAACTATCCGTTTGGATTATGTACCGTTCCGAAAAATGAGCTTCAGAGAATTCATTGTTCAAGTGGAACTACAGGAAAACCAACGGTTGTAGGATATACTAAAGAAGATGTAGATCTTTTCAGTGAAGTAGTAGCAAGGTCATTAAATGCAGGAGGAGCAAAACCTGGAATGCAGTTGCATAATGCGTACGGTTACGGAATTTTTACCGGAGGTTTGGGCTTACATTACGGAGCAGAAAAATTGGGGATGAGCGTTCTTCCTATTTCAGGGGGAATGACAGCAAGACAGGTAGATCTGATTTTAGATTTCAAGCCTGAAGTCATTTGCTGTTCTCCGTCTTATGCCTTGACTATTGCAGATGAATTTGCTAAAAGAGGAATTACTGCGGAAGAAATTAGTTTGCAATATGCTGTTTTGGGTTCAGAACCCTGGACGGAAATTATCAGAGGCCACATTGAAGAAAAATTGGGAGTTCATGCCACCAATATTTACGGGTTAAGTGAAATTATCGGTCCCGGAGTTTCCATGGAGGATTTTGAGGAGAAAGGTGGAGCTTACATTTGGGAAGATCACTTTTACCCGGAAATTTTAGACCCGGTAACCAAACAACCGGTTCCTTTCGGAGAAGAAGGAGTATTGGTCATTACAACCTTAACAAAGAAAGCGATGCCACTTTTGCGGTATTGGACGAATGACATTACAAGCCTTTATTATGATCAGAACGCAAAGAGAACGATGGTTAAAATGAAACCTATTGTGGGAAGAGCGGATGATATGTTGATCGTAAGAGGTGTGAATGTATATCCGAGCCAGATTGAAGAAGCTTTTTCTCATGTGAAAGGAGTGGTTCCGAATTATTATTTAACTCCGATTGAAAAAGAACAAATGTGTGTGGCATTGGATATTGATGTTGAAATTGATGATGAGTTGGTAAAAGCACAGCAGCTTGTTATAAATACCGATGATTATCTTAATTTTGTCGGAAGCTTTGGAAAAAATATAGAAAACGAAATAAAAAAACGGGTAGGAATCACCACAACAGTGAAAATTCATGCTCAGGACAGTTTGCCTAAGTGCGAAGGCGGAAAAATTAACAGAATACTCAAAAAATAATGAATTCATTTTATAAGCTAAAAACTGTAAAGGTTCAGAAAGATACCAATGATGCAGTGAATGTAGCGGTGGAAATTCCTGAAGAACTGAAAGATAAATTCAGGTTCAAGCAGGGGCAGTATCTTAATTTTAAATTAATGATCGACGGAAACGAAGAACGCCGTTCCTATTCTATCTGCAATGCTCCAAGTGAAAAAAGCAACACTTTGGAAGTATTGGTGAAATTATTGGAAGGCGGAAAGGTTTCAGGATACTTCAATGAACATCTTCACATGGATGAAGTTCTTGAAGTAATGCCTCCGATGGGAAGTTTCAATACAACTTATCACCCAAGCAATGCCAAAACTTATATTGGATTGGCTGCGGGAAGCGGAATCAGCCCGATTCTTTCCAATATTAAAGAAAGCCTTTATCAGGAGCCCAACAGTAATGCTTACCTGTTCTACAGCAACAGGAGTATGAATCATGTGATGAAAAAGGCGGAAATCGACAGGTTGGTTGAGCATTTCAACGGAAGATTAAAAGTGATCTATCTGGTAAGCCGTGAAAAACATGAAGATCCTGTATTTGAAGGCAGAATTTCAGCTGAAAAATTAGAACAATTATTTGAAAAATATCCGGAGATCAATGTTCAGGAATCTACTTATTTTATCTGTGGACCTGCGGAAATGATCAAAGGGATCGCAGATTATTTAAAGAAAGACAAAAAGGTGCCTGCGATTCAGGTTTTATATGAATATTTCACTGCTCCTGATGAAGAAAACACAGAGGAAATGAGTGAAGAATTCAAGGCGATTGCCAATATTGAAAGTATGGTAACGGTGATCATTGATGATGATGAATATTCATTCCACCTGAATTCCAAAAAAGAAAGTATCTTAGATAAAGCATTGAAAGACAATCTTCCTGTGCCTTTTGCATGCAAAGGAGGAGTTTGTTGTACGTGTAAGGCGGAAGTTTTAGAAGGCGAAGTTTTCATGGAGAAGAATTTTGCGCTTACCGAAGAAGAAGTAGCCAGAGGTTATGTTCTGACATGTCAATGTCACCCAACAACCAATGTGGTGATGCTTAATTATGATGTTTAATAGAATTTGAAATGAGCTAATGTGTTAATTTGAAAATGCCATTATACGGTCATTAACTTTCAAATTATCTAATCTCAAATTTTCAAATTATTTAATTTTCAAATTCAAAAAAAAGATGGACTTAGAAAAATTTGTTCAATACGTTCACGAAGAAAATAAAGTAGAACCAAAAGATGTGATGCCTGATGATTACAGGAAACTACTGGTTCGTCAGATCTCACAGCACGCCCATTCTGAAATTGTAGGAATGCTGCCGGAAGCTAACTGGATTTCCAGAGCACCTTCTTTAAGAAGAAAAATGGCTCTTTTAGCTAAAGTTCAGGATGAAGCAGGACACGGATTATATCTGTATGCTGCAACCGAAACATTAGGAAACGGGACCATCAGAGCAGACAGAGATGCTACTTATGATGATATGCTTTCAGGAAAAGCGAAATATTCAAGTATTTTCAATTACCCTACCTTAAGCTGGGCGGATATTGGTGCAATCGGCTGGTTGGTAGACGGAGCAGCCATTATGAACCAGGTAATGTTGATGGGAAATTCTTACGGCCCTTATTCAAGAGCGATGGTAAGAATCTGTAAAGAAGAATCTTTCCACCAAAGACAGGGATACGAAATTTTAATGGCGCTTTGCCGCGGAACAAAACAGCAGAAAGAAATGGCACAGGCGGCGTTGAACCGTTTCTGGTGGCCGGCTTTAATGATGTTTGGGCCAAATGATGACAGCTCGCCTAACTCTAAAATTTCTATGAATTACAGAGTGAAAAGAGAAAGTAATGACAGTCTTCGTCAAAGATTCATTGATGTTACCGTTCCTCAGGCTGAATTCTTAGGATTAACGATTCCGGATAAAGACCTGAAATGGAATGAAGAAAGAGGTCATTATGATTTCGGTGAGCTTCCTTGGGATGAATTCATGGAAATCTTGAAAGGAAACGGACCTTGTAACAAGAAAAGATTACAGACCAAAGTAAAAGCGCAGCAGGAAAACCTTTGGGTAAAAGAAGCGGCAGCTGCTTTTGCGGAAAAACAGGAAAAAGAAGTAATATAATAATGTAACAATATACCGATGTAGCAATGCAACAATTATTACCATGTTAGCTAGTCAAAGTATTTCATTGGTAAACTGTTCACTGATACATTGTTAACTTAAAATTTGACTATGGCCAATTTAGATATGTGGGAAGTGTTTATTCAGACTAAACCGGGATTATCCCACAAACATGCCGGAACAGTTCAGGCGCCAACAGCGGAAATGGCATTACAGAATGCAAGAGACGTATATACCAGAAGAAAAGAAGGAACCTGTGTTTGGGTAGTTCCAAGTAAATATATTGTGAGTTCGGAAGGAATGGAGCAGGATGCGTTTTTCGATCCTGCGGATGATAAATTGTATCGTCACCCGACTTTCTATGAGATTCCTAACGATGTAAAAAACATGTAATATGAACGCATTATTCAATTATTTATTAAAGCTTGCGGATGATAGTTTCATCATGGGGCAAAGATTATCTGAATGGTGTGGGAAAGGTCCGTATCTGGAAGAAGATATTGCATTAACCAACATCGCTTTGGATGAACTGGGACAGGCCAATAATTTTTACCATTATGCTTCAAGAGTAGCCGACAATGGCAAAAGTGAGGATGATTTGGCTTTCTTAAGATATGAACATGAATATGTGAATGCTCATTGGGTAGAGTTGCCTAATGAAGATTATGCACAAACTGTTCTTAAAGTATATGTTTTCTCTGTATATCAGAAATTGATGTACGAAGCTTTGTCAAATTCTGCAGATGAAGAACTTTCTGCGATTGCTCAAAAATCATTGAAAGAAGTGAAATATCACTATACGCATGCTTCTTCATGGATGAAAATCTTCGCTCAAGGGACAGAAGAAAGCCGTGAACGTTTGGTAAAAGCTATAGATAATATCTGGGAATATACAAAAGGCTTATTCGCAAAAGTAGAAGGAGAAGATGATTTGATTGCTTTAAACATCGCTTCGAATGTTGATGAACTATACCAACAGTTTATTTCCATCACAGAAAAAGATTTCCAGGATTTTGGATTGGAATATTTAAAAGATCATTTCATGCAGCCAAAATCAAGAACCGGATATCATACGGAATATTTCGGATATATTATTTGTGAATTGCAATATATGCAGAGAGCTTACCCGGGGTGTTCTTGGTAAAATTCTAAATGTAACAATGCGTCTAACAGTATAATAACCGCACTGTCATGCTGAACTTGTTGAAGCATCTTATGATGCATTATAAATTGTAGATTTAAAAAGATTGAAAGATCCCATAGAAATATTAGAATTAGTTCCCGACCCGGAAATCCCGGTAATCAATATCGTGGAATTAGGCATTGTAAGAGATGCAAAAGTTACCGGTGAGAATTCTTGTGAGGTAACGATTACGCCTACTTATTCTGCCTGTCCCGCTATGTTTACCATTGAAGAGGATATCATAAAGATCATGAAAGAAAACGGTTGGGAAGCGAAAGTGGTAACCAAAATGTTTCCGATCTGGACAACAGACTGGTTAACCGATGAAGCACGAGAAAAACTTCGTGTCTACGGAATTACCCCTCCTGAAAAAGGAGCAGACGAACATCATATAGGAAAACCTAAAAAATGTCCTCGTTGTGGTTCCATGCACACCAAGCAGATCAGCAGATTCGGATCTACATTATGCAAGGCTTCGTATCAATGCTTAGACTGTTTGGAACCCTTTGACTATTTTAAATGTCATTAAAAATGATTAACTTTATAGAAATAATCATTTTGTATTAACTCATTAATAACCAATTCAATATGTATACACAACTCGATATTGAAACGCATTTTGACGGAAAACTCAAAATTGCCTACCTGAATCAACCGCAAACCATGAATGCGCTTACAAAGCCATCTCTATCGGATCTAAAAGACTTTATCAAAGACTGTAATGAAGACCCAACAGTAAGATGTATTGCAATTTCAGGAAGAGGAAAAGCATTTTGTTCCGGACAAAACTTAGATGACGCTTTCGTTCAGGGTAACGAACATCATGATAAATATATCGTTCGCAAGATCGTTGAAGATTATTACAACCCGTTAGTAACGGAAATTACACATGCTAAAAAGCCGGTTATTGCGTTGGTAAATGGTCCGGCAGTTGGAGCTGGTGCCATGTTAGCATTGATCTGCGATTTTGTTTTAGCGAATGATAAAGCATATTTCTCTCAGGCATTTTCAAATATTGGATTGATTCCGGATACAGGAGGAACTTACTTCTTGCCTAAATTGTTAGGAAGACAGTTGGCTACTTATTTAGCTTTCACAGGGAAAAAATTATCTGCTGAAGAATCCAAATCTTACGGATTGGTAGCAGAAGTTTTCAGCGAAGAAGAATTCATGCCGAAATCCATGGAGATTCTGGAGAAACTATCGAATATGCCTACAGCTGCTTTCAAACTGACCAAAAAAGCCTTTGCTCATTCGTATGACAATACATTGAGTCAGCAATTGGAGTTAGAAGCAGATTTACAACAAGAAGCTTCTGAAACAGAAGATTTTATAGAGGGTGTAAATGCCTTTTTACAGAAAAGAAAACCTAATTATAAAGGAAGATAAATTATGAGAAACTGGATGTTAGAAGTTAGGTGTTAGTCAGGCTCTAGCTTCTAATGTCTAATTTCTAACATCTATAATAAATGAAAAATATTGGAATTATTGGAGCAGGAACCATGGGTATAGGAATTGCTCAGGTGGCTGCAACAGCAGGATGTAAAGTAGTAGTTTACGATGCACAGGCTCCACAAATTGATAAAGCGCTTTCAGGCTTAGAAAAGACCCTCCAGAAACTGGTTGAAAAAACCAAAATTTCACAGGAAAAAGCCACAGAGATCAGAAATAATATCAGTAAAGCTGAAAATCTTCAGGGTTTAAAAAATTCAGATCTCGTGATTGAAGCAATTATTGAAAACAAAGAAATCAAAACCAAAGTTTTCACGGAGCTTGAAAACTATGTTTCAGAAGACTGTATCATTGGCTCCAATACATCATCCATTTCTATTACCTCTTTAGGTGCGGAACTTAAGAAACCGGAACGTTTCATCGGAATACATTTTTTCAATCCTGCACCATTAATGCCTTTAGTAGAGGTTATTCCATCTTTATTAACAGAAAAATCACTGGCGGAAAAAATATATAACCTCATGAAAGAATGGGGGAAAATGCCTGTGATTGCTAAAGATATTCCCGGATTTATTGTCAACAGAATTGCCCGTCCCTATTATGGAGAAGGATTAAGAATTGTTGAAGAAAACATTGCAACCCCTGAACAGGTGGATGAAGCAATGAGAACGCTTGGAAACTTCAAAATGGGGCCTTTCGAATTGATGGACCTAATTGGGGTGGATGTGAATTTCGCCGTAACGACAACGGTTTACAAAGACTACTTCTACGATCCGAAATACAAACCATCTTTATTGCAGCAACGTATGTCTGAAGCTAAACTTCATGGAAGAAAAACCGGAAAAGGTTTCTATGACTATAGCGAAGGAGCAGAAAAACCGGATGCACAGAAAGATGATGCTTTATATCAACAGATATTTTTAAGAATTATTTCAATGCTGATCAATGAAGCGGTTGAAGCGAAAAGATTAGGTGTTGCCAATGATGAAGATATAGAATTGGCTATGCAGAAAGGAGTGAACTATCCGAAAGGACTGTTAAGCTGGGGAAAAGAAATTGGCTATTCAAAAATTTCCGAAACCCTGCAAAGCCTTTACGAAGAATATCAGGAAGAAAGATACAAACAGAGCCCTTTGTTAAAAAAGCTATAAATGAAAATAGATAAGAAGAGGATAATAAAATGTCTGATGGTAGCTGTTTTTATGACAAGTATATTTATGTTGATAAAGCTGCCTGATTTTAAAAATTTCCAGATAAGGCTTTACGCATTATATTTCCTTGGAATATTTGTACTTTATTACCTTCTTGACGAATTGAACAATCTGAATCGAAAGAAAAAATCTCTAAATAAAAATATTAAATGACGCCGAGACAAGTTGCAGATTATATGCTTAATCAGGACTATTTCTCTCAATGGATGAATATCAGAATGATTGAGGTTAAAGAAAACTATTGCTTGATAGAGATGCCCATCAAAAAAGAGATGATCAATGGGCTTAAAACCGTTCATGGAGGGGTTACTTTTGCTTTTGCAGATTCTGCATTGGCCTTTTCATCTAACAACTCCGGAGAGGCTGCTGTGGCGCTGAACTGTATCATCAACTTTACCAAAGCCGGAAAAGAAGGTGATGTTTTCAGAGCAGAGAGTATCTTGGTGAACGAAACAAGAAAAACAGCTGTTTATGACATTAAGATTACCAATCAAAACGAAGAGCTGATTGCCAAATTTGTCGGAACAGTATATAAAATTGGAAAAAAAGTAACAGAACTATAAATAAGATTTTGGCAATAAGCAACAAGCTTTTTTTCGAAGCTGGCAAAACTTACTGCATATAGCTTAAAGCCTAAAGCAAAAATTATGAACAACGTATATATCATAGATTACATCAGAACTCCTATTTCAAAATTACAGGGAGGGTTATCAGAAGTCAGAGCCGATGATTTGGCAGCCATAGTGTTGAAAGAAATCGTAGCAAGAAACCCGGAAGTTCCTGTAGAAGAAATTGAAGACGTTATTTTCGGATGTGCTAATCAAGCTGGAGAAGACAATCGTAACGTAGCGAGAATGGGGCTTTTACTGGCCGGGCTTCCTTACAAAATCGGGGGAGAAACGGTGAACAGACTTTGTGCTTCAGGAATGTCTGCTGTAGCGAATGCTTTCAGATCTATTGCGGCCGGAGAAGGAGAAATTTATATTGCAGGTGGAGTAGAGCACATGACGCGTTCTCCTTATGTAATGTCAAAACCAAGTATGGCTTTCGGTAGAGACAGCCAGATGTTTGATACCACTTTCGGATGGCGTTTCATTAACCCGAAAATGAAAGAAATGTATGGTGTGGACGGAATGGGAGAAACTGCGGAAAATTTAGCGGATATTCACCAGATCAGCAGAGAAGACCAGGATAAGTTTGCCCTTTGGTCTCAGCAGAAAGCTACCAAAGCACAGGAAAGCGGAAGATTGGCAGAAGAGATCATAAAAGTTGAAATTCCACAGAAAAAAGGAGAGCCTATCGTTTTTGATAAAGATGAATTTATAAAGCCGACATCTTCTATGGAAGGATTAGGAAAACTTCGTCCTGCCTTCAGAAAAGAAGGAACGGTAACTGCAGGGAACGCTTCAGGAATGAATGACGGAGCTGCAGCTCTTATTCTGGCAAGTGAAGAAGCGGTAAAAAAATATGGTTTAAAACCAAAAGCTAAAATTTTAGGATCTTCCGTAGCTGGTGTAGAGCCAAGAATCATGGGAATCGGACCAGTGGAAGCTACTCAGAAATTATTAAAGAGATTAAATCTTTCTCTGGACGATATGGATATCATCGAATTGAACGAAGCCTTCGCGGCTCAGGCTTTAGCGGTAACAAGAAGTTTAGGGTTAAAAGACGATGATACGAGAATCAATCCAAACGGAGGAGCGATTGCTATAGGACATCCTCTTGGCGTTTCAGGAGCAAGAATTGTGGGTTCAGCCGCATTGGAACTTCAAAAGCAAGATAAAAAATATGCTTTGTGTACCCTTTGTATCGGTGTAGGGCAAGGATATGCAATGGTAATTGAAAAAGTATAAAATTTTTAATAAAAATTTCATGAACATCTATTCGTATCACGGAATTCGTCCCATTATCAAACCTTCTGCATATATCCATCCGCAGGCGGTAATTATCGGCAATGTGGAAATAGGTGAAGAAGTCTATGTTGGTCCTAACGCGGTAATCCGTGGCGATTGGGGTAAAATTTTGGTAAAAGACGGAGCCAATGTTCAGGAAAACTGTACCCTTCATGTATTCCCGAATATTGAAACCATCTTAGAAGAATCTGCACACATCGGTCATGGAGCTATTATTCATTCCGGGCATATCGGAAAAAATTGTCTGGTTGGGATGAATTCGGTAGTGATGGATAAGGCGGTGATCGGGGACGAATGTATCATCGGTGCGTTGGCTTTTGTTCCTGCTAATTTCAGAAGTGAACCGAGAAAACTGATTGTAGGAAGCCCTGCAAAAATCATCCGTGATGTTTCTGATGAAATGATCCACTGGAAAACAGAAGGAACAAAACTATATCAGGAATTGGCAAGAGAAGGAAAAGAAGCCATTCTGCCTTGTGAGCCATTCACAGAATATGTGAAGCAAGTCCCAACGAAAATTGTAGATTACAGCATCTGGGACGATGTAAAATAATAATTGCCGATCACAATATGAAATATCTGTTTTTTACCATTTTCTTTTCAGTACTGATCAATAGTCAGAAAATTCAGGATCAGTCAATTAATATTCAGCTTAAAAAAGAGTTGGCACAAATTGATAAAGATGATCAGATCTATCGTGAGTTTATGCTTCCTGACACATCACCAGAAAGAAGAAAAGAAATCATAAAAGAAAAAAATCTTACTCAGGAAGAGGCAACTGTCGGTTTGGGCAAAAAGATGGATCAGCAGGATGCAGAAAATCTGGCTAAGATTGAAAAAATAATAGCAAAATATGGTTACCCTGGGAAATCTCTTGTGGGAGAACCTGAAAATAAAACAGCTTGGCTGGTTATTCAGCATTCACCAAAGATCAATCAATATCTGCCACTAATTAAAAAAGCTGCCGAAGAAAAGGAGCTTCCTTTCAGATTATATGCAATGATGCTCGACAGACAGCTTGTACAGGAAGATAAAGAACAGATTTACGGAACCCAGGCCCGATCCTTTACAACAACAAAAGATGGTAAAACAGAAATGGTATGGATCATCTGGCCAATCAAAGACTTTATCAATGTAAATAGATTAAGAGAAGAAGCCGGGTTCGGACAAACAGTGCAGGATTATGCTCAAGGTATGCTAGGAAAAGACTTTGTATTTAAAAATTATACTTTAGAGGAAGCTTTACAACTTCAAAATCGTAATAAAAAGTAAATAACTATATGGAAAAATTAAAAAATTATATCTGCGGACAATGGATAGAGGGAACCGGAAACGGAATTCCTTTGTACAATGCCGTAAATGGAGAACAGGTGGCTGTCTCGGATACGGAGGGGCTTAATTTTGAACAAGCCCTTGATTTCGGAAGAACAGTAGGATACAAAAATCTTTCTTCCATGACTTTCTATGATCGTGGGGAAATGCTAAAAAAAGTAGCGCTTTACCTTCTGGAAAGAAAGAAAAAATATTACGAATTATCATATAAAACTGGAGCTACTCATGTTGATTCCTGGGTAGATATTGAAGGAGGTTTCGGAACTTTTTTCACTTATTCCGGATTGGCTAAAAGAATGCTTCCAAATACTCCGTTCTGGGTGGATGGAGATACACAGAAAATCTCTGCGAACGGAACCCATTTAGGAACTCATATTCTGACTCCAAGTGAAGGAGTTTCCATTCAAATTAATGCTTACAACTTTCCGGTTTGGGGAATGTTGGAGAAATTATCCACCTCATTATTGGCTGGTGTCCCTTCTATTGTAAAGCCGTCTCCTTACGGTTCTTATTTGACGAATGCAGTTTTCCAGGATATGATTGAAAGTGGACTTCTTCCTGAAGGAGCGCTCCAATTAGTTTGTGGGGAGCCAGGAAATATTCTGGATTATGTTCAGGATGGAGATTCGGTATTATTCACAGGTTCTGCGACTACAGGTAGAAAATTAAAATCTTTACCTTCGATTGCAGGAAATGCAGTACGCTTCAACATGGAGGCGGACTCATTAAACTGCTCTATCCTTGGTTTGGACGCAAAGCCGGGAACTCCGGAATTTGATCTGTTCATCAAAGAAGTCCGTAATGAAATGACGACTAAAGCAGGTCAGAAATGTACGGCGATCAGAAGAATTATCGTCCCCGAACATTTGATCGGAGACGTTCAGAATGCTTTATCTAAAGCTTTAGATCAAACTAAAATAGGAAACCCTTTAAGCAGGGAAACCAGAATGGGATCTCTTGTCGGAAGACAACAGTACGATGAGGTTCTTAGAAAAATTGATATACTGAAAGCAGAGACAGAGCTTGTGTATGACGGAAAACATGAATTGGTAGATGCAGATTATGAAAAAGGAGCATTCATGAGCCCTAAATTATTCCTGAATGACAAGCCTTTCGAAAAAAATATCTCTCACGACGTAGAAGCTTTCGGTCCTGTTTCTACTTTGATGCCTTATAAAGATGCAGAAGAAGCGGCAGCTTTGGCCAAAAGAGGAAAAGGAAGTTTGGTTGGTTCCATCGTTTCTTATGATAATGAATTCGTTGCAGAAACCTCATGGAAAATGGCTTCTCAGCACGGAAGAATTTTCGTATTGAACAGAGACAATGCTAAAGAAAGTACAGGTCATGGTTCACCACTTCCTACCTTGATGCACGGAGGTCCGGGTAGAGCAGGAGGAGGTGAAGAAATGGGAGGTTTGAACGGTCTTCATTTCTTCTTACAAAAAACAGCCATTCAGGGATCACCGGATATTTTAACAGCTATTACTAAAATATATCAGCAGGGAGCTGAGAAAAAATTCTCGGATAAACATCCTTTCCAGAAATATTTCGAAGAAGTGGAAGTAGGGGATTCTCTGGAAACAGCTGGAAGAACAGTTACGGATGCAGATATCGTGAATTTCTCCAATGTTTCCTGGGATCATTTCTATGCTCATACAGACGCAACAAGTTTAACGGGAACTATCTTTGATAAAACTGTGGCTCACGGATATTTCATCCTTTCAGCAGCAGCAGGATTATTTGTTTCAGGGAAAAAAGGACCTGTAATTGCGAATTACGGACTTGAAAACTGTTCATTCTTTAAGCCGGTTTATGCCGGTGATACGATCACAGTCTATTTAACGGCAAAGGAGAAGATCAACAGAGGGGTAAAGGGAAGAAATATTCCTTCAGGAGTGGTGAAATGGCTGGTTGAGGTTGTGAATCAACGTGAAGAAGTAGTTTGCGTGGCAACAATTTTAACATTAGTTGCTAAGCAATCTCCATTTATCGATCTGAAAATAAAAAGCATTGAAAAGATCCTTAACGGATTAACAGAAAATACAGAACCCAAATGGGGTAAAATGACCCCACAACAGATGATCGAACATCTTGAGCATGGTGTGTTGGTAAGCTTGGGTGAACCGGAAGCAGATAAATGCTTCACCCCTGAAGAACAGTTGGAAAAATGGCAGGATTCTTTATATAATCACAGAAAAATGCCGAAAGATTTTCCTGCTCCTTTCTTAGCTGAAGACGAAAAATTATTGGAGCTGAGACATAAAAATCTGGAAGCAGCAAAACAGTCTTTCATGGATACTTTAAAAAGATATTCAATTTACTATAAAGAAAATCCGCAGGCGGAACATATGAATTTTGTTTTTGGAAAGCTGAATAAAGAAATGTGGGAACTGATGCATAAAAAACATTTTACTCATCATTTTGAGCAGTTCGGATTGATTTAATTCAAATTAATTATAAAAAATCTCCCCTTCAATACTCACTTGGAGGGGATTTTTAGTCTAAATCTGCCTCCTGTTTTATTCGGTTCTTAAACTTAAAATATCCGTACATGACAAGAGGTAATGCAACTATCTGGAATATAAAAACAAGCAGTGAAGGAATCCCCTCAAGATGATTCTCATTAGCTTTTATAAAGAGCTGTTTGCCCAACGGACCGTTGGAGAATACCACAATATTGAACAAATTCCAGCCCAGATGAAGGCTTATAGGAAGATACAGGGATTTCGTTTTAGCAAAGGAAACAGCCAGCATCCATCCAAAAATGGCAGTCATCACGAAAATAATTCCCATCTGAAAAGGATTTCCAAAAGCATTATAAGAAAACCAGTGATACACGCCGAAACAGATTGCGGAAAAAACGCAGGCTTTAGTATTTCCCCATTTTTCAATGGCCAGATAAAGTAAGGCACCTCTGAAAAGTAATTCTTCAAATAATACGGATTTTACAACCCACCATGAGCTCATTAATGCAACGGAGAATGTTAATTGCTTGTTCAGTATCCAGCTGTTATTGATAAATACTGTTGTCATGATATGATAAAGACTACAGATCACTGCGGCCAAAAGAAAGCCAATGCTCCATTGAATGAATCTTGTTTGACTGGGCATAAATCCTAAAACGGAAAGATTCTTTTTTGCTATGAATTTAAGGATGAGCCATGAAATAATAAGCTCAATTATAATTCCAATCATTGGTTAAAAGTTTTAATATAATGAAAGTGTATTTCATTGAAAACGAAGATAGTAAAAAAAGACATCTGGAAATATGATAATTCAATAACAGTTTAGTCATAAATTGCTACATTGTTTTTTAATTCCATTCAAATGAAAACCCTTGCAGATAAAGTCATTGAGTTCAATAGAAATCTAAAGTACTCCGGAAATTTACCGGAAGGCTTTCAGGTATTGAATCCATACCTGGATAATCCTGAAACGATGGAAGTCATGCAGAAGTTTTATCACAAATACTATAATGATGCTCATCCGAGAAAATTTATTGTAGGAATTAATCCAAGCCGACATGGAGCAGGAGTTACTGGCGTTCCTTTCACAGATACTAAACGTCTCGAAAGTGCTTGCGGAATCAAAATGAAATCTGCACATACCCATGAAGTTTCTTCAGTTTTTATCTATGATATGATTGCAGAATATGGAGGCGTTGAGAAATTCTACAGAGACTGCTATATCAATTCACCATTTCCATTGGCTATTGTGAGGAAATCAAAGAATGGTTGGTTGAATGCGAATTATTATGATGATAAAAGACTATTTGAAGATGTGAAGGATTTTATGATTGATTCTTTAAAAAAACATATCAGTCTTGGTCTTGATACTTCAGAAGTATTTATCCTTGGAAAAAAGAATGCCGATTTTATCTCCAAATTAAATGCAGAAGAAAAATTGTTTGATACCATGACGGTTTTAGAGCATCCAAGATATATTCAGCAATATAAGTCCAAAGAAAAACAATTGTATATTGACAAATATATTGTAGCATTGAAAAGATAAAACCACCCTCCATCACACAGGGCAGTTTTATCATTAGTGTATTAGAATCGGTACAATCTTAATTCTAAATCGATTGTATTTAATTTTTAATGATTTTGTAAGATCCCGAGGAAGTTTGAATCAGATAAGTTCCCGTAGGAAGTTCGGAAATGTCTTCTCTGTTTTCTCCTTGTTTTACCTCTAATGATTTTACGATTTTACCGGTTTGATCATATATCTCAGCTTTACCGTTTTCATTACTGTTGATAATGAATGAGCCATGTGTTGGATTTGGATAGATACTGAGTTTGCTTTTTTGAGATTTTATCTCATTTGCTGCTAAAACAATTCCGGAATCTTTTACCCAAGTGAAAGAATCAAAGCCTCCGTAGGTAAAAGCTCCGCCTAGAGTAACCTGAAGCTGATCAATAACAATATTACTATAGTTTTGGCCATTCAGGTTGGTCATATCAATCAGTGTATACCCGTTTGTAGTTCCCAAACCTGTTGCAAATCCGGTAGTTTTTGTTTGGGTAAATTTTGTCGTACCTGATAATTTTCCTGTAATAGTAAGTGTTCCTGCAACATTTTGATTTAATGATGTATTAGATAAGAATATCCAGAATCTGTTTACTTTAAACAAGTTGGAAGTCGTTTTTATACTGAATGACGCGTCAGCCTGAGCCGAGGCGGAGTTATCAATATATCTGTTGTCATTTGCTGTACCATTCCATCCCGTTCCCGGATAATTGGCTTGAATATCAAAGGTTCCGACATGTGAAAGGATATTAAATATCACGCCGTTATCAGTAAAGCTTGCGCTGCTGTGAGATTCAGTTTCAAACTGCTCTGTGCTCGTCTGTCCAAATGAGAAAATCGATATGAAAAGACTGCATATAGCAAAAAATATAGTCCTTTTCATGATTGTAAGTTTTAAGTTTTAGGTTGTTTTTTATTTTATGGTCTTGAAGGATAAATCCCTTCTACACAAATAATGTAGTTCATTCCTAGATAAGGAGGCATGTTTTCAATCGGCAGGTTCGCGCCTGTAAAAGTTACTGAACCAGCATTGATAACAGTGTCCGGAGCTGCATCTACAAAACTTGGTATAGCGGTAAAGTCTCTTCCGTTCAATGTTCCTGTCACAGCAATTGATGAAGCTGAAGATGGAGAAGCTGTAGCGGCGTTTGATTTGGAAACTTTTAATTGACTTACAAAAGTTGGTAAATTAGTGTTAAGTATGGTGATATTTGGGCTACCTCCTGCTTCCCCAAGATTTACAGATTTTCCGGTATTTGCAGTTCCTGAACCTATGGGAGCACGTCCATTTAAGTTAGGTAAGGCAAAGGTTGTGGTACCGTTTCCGCCATAAGTAGTTCCTAACAGCGAAAAAAGCGCTTGGTTTTGTGCAATGCTTAATATTGCTCCGTTGCAAAACAAGTAGCCTCTAGGGGCAAAGTTGCCTGCAAACATTTTGATGGTTCCTAATAATTCTTCCATGATATTTTTAGTTTAAGTTGTTTTATTGTTAGTATTGTTGTCTTTATTAGCCTCTTGAAGGATAAATCCCTTGTACACAGATGATATAGTTTAATCCCAAATAAGGCATCATATTGTCGATAGGCTGGCTTTGTCCCATGAACATTACAGATTGAGGATTAAGAACTGTAACAGAAGAAGGATCTGCATTATCGATGTAGCTTGGTATAGCAGTGAAGTCTCTTCCGTTCAGTGTTCCTGTAATTGCAAGTGATGATGTTGCAGATGGAGATGCAGAAGTAGCATTAGCGTTGGCAACTTTCAACTGGCTCGTCATGCTAGGTAAATTCGTAGACAGAATTGTCTTTTGCGGGTTTCCAGATTGCTCGCCCAGTACATAGTTTTCACCTGCGTTAGTCCCCACTCCTAAAGGGTAGCGCCCGTTTAGGTTAGGTAAAGCGAAAGTTGTGATCCCGTCACCACCGTAAGTTGTTCCTAAAATGGAAAAAAGGGCAGAGTTCTGAGCAATACTTAATAAGCTTCCATCGCAGAACATAAAGTTTACTGGAGCAAAGTTTCCGGAGAAAGATTTAATGACTCCCATTATTTCATCCATGGTTAATATTTTTTTCAGTTATAAGTTTCCTACTCTGTTGGCTTTTCGGATTCCGCCATTGGTCCTAGATTTTTAGGTCTATTTGATAAACCAAAGTAACGACATCTATGAAGGCAGGGCTAGAGTAGAAAATACCAAATTTGGCATTCCGTATTTCTACGTAATGGAAGGCTGGACCTGGATCAAGATGTATAAAAACCTTCAGAACTCTGAAGGTTTTTTTGATACTGAAATCTTTATGAATATACTATCTATGCTTATTTTTGTTGCACGGTTGGTTCTACATAATCTTCAGGAACCTGGTCTTCACTCAAATTCACTACTCTGGTAACCGCAAAAGAATTCGGCCCTGTCTGAAGGATGGCAAAATTGCTGTAAGAAGTTCCTGATGAAGTATAAGGAGTTGCTACGATATCTCCATTAGGAGTTTTAAGAGTAGCTGTAATTTCTGTAAGCAAGCAAACTCCTCTGCTTCCGGCTTGCCACGTTGTATTGGGCGTTACAGAATAATTGTCATCTGAACAGAAAATGCTCATATAAGATACTTTACCACTTGCAATATAGTTGGTGGAATTGGTGATTTTTACTAATGGATAAGACATGGTGTTATTTTTTTAATTAAACTTTCCTACGCTTTTTTAAGGGCTTTCGGATTTTCCCTTTGTTCACATTTTTTTGAAGCTTCTTAATTAATAGGAACATGACAAATGTAGGATCATCTATATAATAAGGTTAGAGTAAAAATGACCAAATTGTATTTTTAGTATTTATACGGAATAAGAAATCATATTTGTAATGCATAACCAATTTATATACTTTAATTTTCTTTAAACGCTGTGTATTTAGTATTTTTGTAACTATTCAAATATATCTAAAAATGAACGAATTCGTAGTATCGGAACTTAAGAACAATATCTCGGAAATTACATTCGGGACACCAAAAAGCAACTCTCTGCCCGGAGCAATTTTAGAAAAGTTAGCTCAAACCATTTTAGACGAGGGAGCTAAAGAGGAAGTAAAAGCGATCCTGATTAAAAGTGAAGGAGAAAAAGCATTCTGTGCAGGAGCTAGTTTTGACGAGCTTTTAGCTATTGATGAGTTGGAAGCTTCTACTCAATTTTTTGGTGGATTTGCCAAAGTTTTGAATGCGATGAGAAATTGTGGTAAGATAGTAGTGGTAAGAGTTCAGGGAAAGACAACCGGTGGAGGAGTAGGAATTGCTTGTGGAGCCGATTATTGTTTTGCAACTAAGGATTCAGCATTGGCTTTAACGGAAATCAATTTAGGAATTGGACCATTCGTTATTGGGCCTTATGTGGAAAGAAAGATTGGTAAATCCCAGTTTTCTGCTATGGCCATCGATGCAGATTTCAGATCTGCAGAATGGGCAGAACAACATAATGTGTACCACTCTGTTTCTGAAAGCATCGAAGAAATGGATGCTAAACTAGAAAAATTCTTGCAAACTTTAGCATCAAGAAGCAGTGATGCATTAGCTTTGATTAAACAAGTATCTTGGGAAGGAACCGATCATTTCAATGAACTAATGCCTGCAAGAATTCATATGAGTGCAAGTCTGATCTTAGAAGATTCCGCCAAGAAAAATATAGAAGCTATTAAGGAAAGATTAAGGATAAAATAAGTTATTCACAATATATTGAATAAAACCATTGAAATTTTTCAATGGTTTTTTATTTTTCTTTTATTTTGTTTCATTCATATTGAACTATTAATAAAAATTTCATTTTATTGATTATAATTAATGTAATGCATAACATAAGTAGGGATATGTTAAATTTTTAACGAACATTTGCATATGTTAATATTTATTAACACATTTGCTTCTTTAATATTAAAATTTGTTAATATGAAGTTAAGATTGTCGTTAATAACTACTGCTGTCCTGTTCTTTGCAGGTGGGCAAATAGTTGAAGCACAGAGGACTAAGAAGGATACTGCAACTACTGAAAAGCAAATTGATGAAGTTGTAATTGTTGCTTACGGTTCTCAGAAAAAAGAAACATTAGTAGGCTCTAATACAGAAATTAAAGCCAAGCAATTTGCAGATCGTCCGATTTCCAACATCGGGCAGGCAATAGACGGAGCGAGTCCGGGTGTAAAAGTTTCTACAGGAACTGGACAGCCAGGAAGTGCTCCTAGTATTCAAGTAAGGGGGATCGGTTCGTATGGAATTTCAACATCTCCTCTATATGTGGTAGATGGTGTTATTTATACCGGGTCTTTATCTGCGATTAACCCAAATGATATTGCCTCTTTTAACATTCTTAAGGATGCGGCCTCTACATCACTGTATGGTTCAGCTGCAGCGAACGGGGTTGTTTTAATCACAACTAAATCTGGTAGAAAAGGAACTGATGTTCTGAACTTTAATATGAGTACAGGATATGTTGGGAGATCTATTCCTGAATATGACAGGGTAGATGTATACCAATATTACCCGCTAATCTGGGAAGCTATAAGAAACGGAAGACTTACTACTAATCCAACAGCAGGTCTTGCTGCGGCAAATAATTATGCTTCTATAGTTTTGGTTTCTGGAAACAGTACATTTGGTTCTGGGGTTTTAAAAACAAATGTATTTAATGTTCCAGATCATCAATTAGTTATTGATGGTGTTTTGAATCCGAATGCTCAATTAAAATATACAGATCTTGATTGGCAGGGACCATTAATGAAAACGGGTTTCAGACAAAACTATGAGCTAAACTATAGCGGAGGAACTAATAAAACTACGTATTTTTCTTCAGTAAGTTATACTAATGAGACAGGTTATCTGATGAAATCTGATTTCGAACGATTCACTGCCAGATTGAAAGTGGATTCACAAATTAAAAGCTGGTTGAAATTAGGAACAAGTATCAGTGGGGTGTCATCCAATGGTAATAACTCTATTGATGGGGCAGATAACAATACTGCATACATTAATCCATATAACTGGACAAGAACAATGGGACCAATATACAGCCCATATGCGCATGATCCTAATACTTTTGCAACATTGTATGATGCAGCCGGAAATATAGTATATGATGCAGGAGGTGCAAGAGGAGCTGATGCAGCGGCGGGAAGAAACGTAATTCAGGAAACTCTTTTAAATAAAGATATTTCTAAAAATTATTATATTATTTCCAGAGCTTATGCAGAGTTTAAAGTTGATCCGTATTTAACATTATCTACCAATGTTGGATATGATATAAGAAATAACAGAAGAAGCAGATATGTCAATAAAGTTATTGGAGATGCAGCTCCTGCCGGTGCAGCTGAAAAAACAACATTTACAGAGCAAACACTTACCTGGAACCAGTTATTAAACTATAAGCGTAAATTTGGAGTTCACAACTTTGAATTCTTGTTAGGTCACGAAAATTACAAATATATTTATGAGTATTTCAACGCTTATAAACAAGGACAAACAGTAGATGATAATGATGAATTAATCAATTTCGTAACACCTACTACGGTAACTTCACAAACGGATAATTATAAAAAAGAGAGTGTCTTCTCAAGATTAAACTATGATTATAAATCTAAATATTTATTATCTGGTTCCATCAGATGGGATGCTTCTTCAAGATTCGCTAAAGATGTGAGATGGAATTCATTCTGGTCAGTAGGAGCAGGATGGAGAATTAAGGCTGAGGATTTTTTAAGTGATTCAAGATTGATAAGTGAACTTAAGTTAAGAGGCTCTTACGGGGAAGTTGGAAATGACGGAACCAATAGCTACTATATGTATAAGAGTACTTATAGTTTAGGATACAACAACGCGCAGGAACCTGGAATTTTATTTGGTTTCTTAGCGGATCCTTCTATCACTTGGGAATCTAATAAGCAAACAGACTTAGGATTGGATTTTGGTTTCTTAAACAACAGAATTACGGGTTCAGTAGATTACTATAACAGAATTACGGATGATCTTATTTTCCCTGTTCCTGTTCCTGTATCTAGTGGTGTTCCTGGAAACAGCATCAGTAAAAATGTTGGAACCATGTACAATAGAGGTTTTGAATTTGCGCTTAATGCAGATGTAATTAAAAATGATAACTTTACATGGAGTATTAATGCAAATGCATCTACTCTTAAAAATCAAGTGACAGAATTGTCAGAAGGAATTACGGAGATTATTAGTGGAACTAAGAAAGTTTCAGTGGGGCATTCAGTATATGATTATTGGTTGAGACAGTGGTATGGGGTTGACCCTGCTGATGGATCACCATTATTCTTAGTTGCTGATGCTTATGCTGGTACTACAGCATCTGATATCAGAACTGTAAATGGAACACAGGTAACAACAAACTTTAACAAAGCTAAATATGACTACTCAGGATCAGCTATTCCTGATTTATTTGGTAGCTTCGGAACATCGATTTCTTATAAGCAATGGTCATTATCTACCATGTTTACCTATCAGTTAGGAGGATTAACGTATGATACTAACTATCAGTCTTTAATGTCAAGTTACTCTCAGGGAGGAGCTTTAAGTAAGGATATATTAGACAGATGGACTACTCCTGGACAAATTACAGATGTACCTGCATTAAACTCTTCTACATATACGAGTTCAAATGCTGCATCCAGCAGATGGTTGGTTAAATCTGATTTTATCACTTTCAGACAAGCTACCTTAGGATATAGCTTTAGCCCGGAAAGTATTTCACAATATGGTTTAACTTCATTGAGACTATTATTGTCAGGAGAGAATATCTGGAGTAAAACAGCAAGAAAAGGTTTAGAACCTGTGCAGTCTTTCAATGGAACAACTACAAACAGATATACACCTGCGAGAATTGTTACAATAGGATTTAGCTTATCATTCTAAAATTAAAGATTATGAAAAATATTTTAAAAAGACAATATAAAAGAATTGTGATATTATCTTCTGCATTATTGGTACTTTCTTTAAGTTCATCTTGCAGCAGTGATTATCTGGAAACAGATCCAACAACAGCTGTATCTGAAGAATCAGCTTACTCTAGTGCTTCTAACCTGATGGCTATTATCAATGGAATGCATAGAGATATGTATTACAGACAAAATAATAGCCAAGGGCAAAACGGCCAAGGAGGAATTATGATTATGATGGATGCCTTAGGAGAAGATTTGGTTTTCCCTTCCACAGGTAACAATTGGTATATTTCTACAGTAAGATGGCAGGATCAAGTAAATGAGAATGGGTCTAATGACTTTTATCCTTTCCAATTTTATTATGCTTTGATCAGAAATGCTAATCTTGTTATTGCGAATGGACCGTCTGTTCCAACACCTAATGCTGCAGATGCTGCTACAGTAAAGCAGGCTATTGCAGAAGCATACGCTTTCAGAGCGTTCAGTTATTATATGCTGGTTCAGCTCTATGGAAAAAGATATGTTCCGAATTCAACGAACAGCCAGCTTGGAGTTCCTATCAGATTGGTAGCGAATGAGGTTCCATTGGCCAGAAATACAGTAGAAGAAGTATATACTCAGATTAATAGTGATATTGCTGAAGCATTAACAAGATTAAGTGGTTCAAGACCAACAAAATCTCACTTTAATGATAAAGTGGTATTAGGCCTAAGAGCAAGAGTTGCATTAACTCAAGGGAATTATGCATTAGCTGCATCTTCAGCTGCCCTTGCAAGAGCTGGATTCACTTTAATGAATAATGCAACATATACTTCAGGATTCAATAACCTGGAAGGAAACGGTGAATGGATGTGGGGTGCTACCATTATTGCAGATCAAACTGACTATTTCGGAAACTTTGGGGCCTATATGTCTAGAAATTATAACTCTACTAATATCAGGCAGGCACCTAAAGCAATGAACAGCAAGCTTTATGCAATGTTCCCTAATACAGATGTGAGAAAAAAATTAGTTGATCAAACAGGACAGCATACTGCGCTTGCTTTACCTTCAAACTATTCAAAATTCCCATATACAAGTCAGAAATTTTTATCTGTAAGTTTCTCAGATAGTAGATTGGATGTGCCTTATATGAGAGCCGCAGAAATGTACCTAATCGAAGCTGAGGCTAAGGCAAGATTAGGTGATGAAGCTGGATCCAAATTGATATTTTTTGATTTTGCTAAAAACAGAAACCCTGATTATATCGGGCCAACGACTACAGGAGCTGCTTATATCACAGAAATCCTGAACAGCAGAAGAATGGAACTTTGGGGAGAAGGATTCAGATTTTTAGATCTTAAGAGATTGAACCAAGGGTTAGACAGAACAGGAGCCAATCATTCCTCAGTTGTTGTAAACAATGTACTGACTGTTGCTAATACAGATAACAGATGGGAATATTTAATTCCTAGAGCAGAGATCAATGCTAACCCGCTTATTGTACAGAATCCATTGTAATTCTTATTCAAATTTTAATATTTTTTAAAACCTTGCCTATTAAGGCAAGGTTTTTATGCTTTTAACAAGTTAATGGAAACAGTGCCCAGTTCCGAATCAGGAAACCTTCTGGAAAGTTCTTTATCAATACTTAAACCCACTTCTGCACAAACTTTTCTGAAAACATCAATTTCAAGAATGTACTGATCTGAATAACCATGAGTGGCTTCATATGCCGTTGCAGCCGTTTTTCCTATATTTTTACAGGTTAATTTTGGGTCCAGAGAATGTAATTCAATAATTAAAAGTCCGTTTTTCTGAATATAAGGCAGCCAAAGCTCAAGATGCTCTTTTAAGCTTTCTTCCACCAGATTATTAGATAATCTTTTCCCTCGGAAAGCAAATGCTCCTGTTGATGTGCTTATTCTTTCAGGATTTCTATTGTTCGGTGTTTTCCAGACTCTGTTATGATCAAGAAACGTCCGGATATTTAAGAGATCAGAGAGTTCGATTTCATAGTTTTCTTTTAAATCTTTGGCTAATTGTTGAGGATTCCCGATATCACCCCAAATCACTTTGGCCCAAATATCATTATTGATGAGGTTAGCTCTGGTGGCTTTCAGTGCTGCGTGATTGTAATCTGCTCCAACCAGGAATAAAGGATACTCTTCAAGCATTTTTCCACGGATGGTGTATCTTTCTATGGTTTCAAAAATATGCTGGATGAAGGCCCCGTTTCCACAGCCCATATCCAAGACACCTTTAGGCTGTAAATGAATGGGCTGGTTGAAAATTTCAATAATAAAATCATTCGCTACTTTAAAATAATTAGAATGAGCACCGCCGCTTCCCCATACATTCATCGTTCTGTCTACATGGATTTCATCTTCTCCTTCAGAAATCTCTCTTATCTTGGAGGCATTTCCAAATAATAAATCATCCATTTTATTGAGGAGGGGAAGATAAGAAACCGTAACACCATAAGAAGTAGCCCTTTTAGCAAAGTAAATTCCAGTTTCCGTAAACTTATAATTGTCTCCCGTTTTTTTAAACCAGTCCAGGTGAGTAAGAAAATCCAGGATAATTTCAAAATTGGCGGAATTCTTATGAAATTCGGCGGCCTGGAAAGAAGTTTCCATAAAATACTTGTGAAACATACCCGTCATCCCGAGGTAAACGATAATAGGACCAATAATGCATCCTTCAACATGCTTTAGGATTTGTTCCTGGATTCTTTTCTCATCAGGATTTTCTGATAAGGCAATTCCAAAATGATCTTTGATGGCTTGTGAAAGTTGTGCAAACTCATCAATAAAAGAGCTTTCCTTAATCTGATTTTTAATGTCTACAGATTTTTTCTGAAATGAAATCACTTTAAGGTAAAGAGGAGAATATTTTTGTAAATATTGAGTATTATGATTTACCGTAAGGGTAACTTCATCAGTTTTATTATTTACCGTATAATCCAGAAACCCTTGTGAAGATAGAGTACGCAGCGCAACGTTCAGATATCCGTCATGAGCCTTAAAAGTCTCAACAAGCTCCTGCAGCTTTATTTCCCTCTTATCCATAATATAGCAGATGATATCTTTCTTGATAAGAGAAGCTACAGTAGGAGCTGTAACGATTCCGTCCAGGTGTCTGAAAATCAGTGAGCGTAAAACCTCTTTATTCATATTATTCAATATTAGTTTCTTAAAATTAAGAATTCCTGATGATGAGCAGAAAATAATCACAAAAATTTTAAAAATTATTTTGAGGATTAAAATTTAATTTTAACTTTGTATTTCAAAGTTCTTTATATGGATACAAAAAACTATCACGAAGATCTGTCCCATATCCGTTCCATGATGGAGCGCTCTTCCAGATTTATTTCTTTAAGTGGATTATCAGGAGTTTTTGCCGGACTTGCCGCCATTATCGGAGCAGTGTACGTCTATTTTGTTTTTCAGAGAGAAGGGATTGATTATTTTGATGGGGATAGAAATATATATAGTCCCGCATTAGTAAAAGAACTCCTTATTGCCGGAACTTTAATATTAATTGCAGCTGTTTTAAGTGGTTATATTTTTACAGCCAATAAAAGCAAAAAGAAAGGATTAAAGATCTGGGACGGCACCACAAAACGCCTTTTGGCTACTTTTTCGGTTCCTCTGGTAACGGGTGGGGTCGTTTGCCTTGGTTTATTATACCATCATCTTTTTGCCTTGGTGGCTCCTGCTACTTTGATTTTTTACGGATTGGCTTTGGTAAGTGCTGAAAGATACACTTTAACCGATATTAAATATTTAGGATACTGCCAGATTGTTTTAGGACTTGTTTCCTTTTTCTTTTTAGGCTGGGGATTGGTTGCCTGGACTCTTGGTTTTGGAGTTCTGCATATTGTTTATGGACTAATCATGCATAGGAAATACAAATAAAATTTAAATTTGCAGGTTTTGGATAAAGAATTTAAAATCCTGTAACATTCTGATATGATCAAAATAAATCAACTCAATAAAGAATTCGAAAGTCGTGTAAGATTAGGTATTATGTCTGTTCTTATGGTCAACGATTGGGTTGATTTCTCAGAAATGAAGTCCTTGCTTGAAATTACTGACGGTAATTTGGCAAGTCACAGCAATGCTCTGGAAAAAGCTGCATATATTGAAGTGAAAAAAGAATTTGTCGGAAAAAAACCAAAAACATCATATCGGGTAACTCAAGCGGGAAGAGAAGCCTTTACCGAACACTTAAATGCTCTGGAAAAATTAATTGGAAAATAAAAGGCTATATTTTTTTGAAAATTAACTTTGTAATTCAAAGTACTTTATAATTAAATATTTAAAAAATATGAAAACACTAAAACAAACAAACATTTTGACTTTCGCTGTCCCAGCCTTGCTTTTGGCGGCAGCTTTTTTTGGAAATCTTTTTATTGAAGGATTTGACTGGTCGTTATTCGATTTTATCATTGCCGGGATTTTGCTTTTCGGAACGGCATTCATCATCAATCTTGTGGTGAGTTCAAATAAAAGCTTTTCTTCCAAACTAATTATTTGTGGGATTATTCTGACAGTGCTGATTTTAATTTGGATAGAACTGGCGGTAGGAATTTTTGGGACTCCGTTTGCAGGAAGTTAATACGTAAAATGATGAAGAATTCTGAAATGGAATTTGTTGGAAAATCCTTTTTCTGGGGATCATTCCTTCTGGGAAACCTTTGTCTGTTTGGGTATATGATAACGAAGTTGGAGAGCTTCGTGGAAGGAGGGATCTTCCTTCTTACATTCGGCACAGTGATCAACTTAATAGTTGCAGTGGGATTACTGCTATACGGAGTTTTTAATAAGGCTCATTTAGACTCCTGTGTCAGAGGAGTGTGTCTGATGCTGGTTAATATTCCTATTGCTGTTTTATATGCATTTATTGGAATTAATATTATTCAATAAAGATGAAAGATTCAACCATTAAAAGTATTGGTAAACTTACTTTTTTCTTGACGTTTCTGTTAGGAAGTATCTGTTTTTTTGGATTTTATTTAACAATGCTGTTTGAGTTTATCGTTGCAGGTTCTTTCGTAATTAGTTTAGGAACAATAGTAAATGGAATTGTATTTTTTGGGTTACTCATTTACGGCTCCTTTCATCAATCCCAATTCAAAGTTTGTGTTCAATCGGCTTTAATTTTATTGATCAATATTCCTATTGCATTTCTGTATGCATTACTTACTTAGATTATAAACTAAAAAAATAAATTATGAAAAAACAACGGGTCCGCTTCCTACTTTTTGTATATGACCATACCCAGAAACTATATAGAAAATATTTTAAAAAGAAAAAAAGGCAATGGCAATTCAATGAAAAACAATTGCTCGAATTCCAGGCGGATTCCCTGGGAAGAAAACTCGGGGAATTTTACAAAAAACATGGTTTCACGATGATCCCGAAAATGGAGAATCATGATGTTCACCACCTGATCACAGGATGCGGAACCAACTTTGAGGACGAAATAGCGATGCAATATCTTCTCCTTGGAAACGGAAAAATGAATGCGCATCTTCTTGCCGCCATCGGTTTAGGGACATTGATCTTACCTGAATATATCGGAATGTATGTGAAAGCATACAAAAAAGGTCAAAGAATGAGACCGTTCTACGATTGGGATTTTGAAGGATTGCTCTGGCAAAATTTTGAGCATCTGAAAGATTTCATTCAACAGAAAAACACAGTTACACACTTTTAAAAAAGTATCATGAAAACACATCATTATATATTTCTTACAACCGCTATATTTGTTATCCTTTTTTACAATGTAAACGTCGGTTTGAATCTTGGAATTCTGGGAATCATCTATGCTTTACTTGCGGCATACAAAACTCCGGAAAAAAACAGAACTAAAACTTTTCTGTTTTTATTGATGACAAGTATACTCTCAAGCATCGCTTTTGCCTGGTATGGGGACTTTCCTTCCTTTTTAGCGGTTGTAAGTTCGCTTTTATTGCTTTCTTACAGGTCAAAGAACAGGAGAATGAAGATTCTTTTCCTCGTCCCGGTTTTTATCTATAATTGCTTCACTTTTTTTTGCCGATTCTTCAGTTTTGATGATTGGCTGCCTAAAAAAAATACAACAGGTTTAGGCCAGAAAATAGTGGCTTTTGTTTTAATCCCCTTGTTTCTGTTTGCTGTTTTTTTCGGAATTTATTCTATAGGAAGTAATCATTTTGCTAATATTTTCGAAAATATAGAATTGGATTTTGATATATGGCTGTTACTCAGATTAACCGTTTTGGGATTTTTTATCGCCTTCAATTTCTGGAATTATCTCGTGGATAAAATTATTTATAAACAAAACCATTTTCTGGATGATGATTTCAGTGCAAAAAGTAAAATTCAAAAACCCACCTATTCCTTTCTGAATCTTGATTCAGAGAGAATGAGCGGAGTCATTTCTTTCTTTGTTTTGAATGTTTTACTGATTTTCTTTATCATCACTTATAATTATGAACAATTTTACGAAGCCGTAAAAGGCCCTGTTCAGCTTTCGGAAGAAACCCATGAAAGAGTAGGAGCCGTTATTGTTTCCATAGTTATGGTAATTATGGTGATTATGTTTTACTTCAAATCCGGATTCAATTTTGATCCGAAAGCAGGGAAATTAAAGCTGCTGGCCAAAATCTGGATCTTATTGAATGCAATTCTGATTATTTCCGCCGCCGCAAAGAATTCAGAATATATTATCAATTACGGATTCACGTATAAAAGATTGGGAGTATATGCCTTCTTGTTGTTATCATTAATAGGGTTGATCATCACTTTCATTAAAATTCAATATCAAAAAACAAACGCTTATCTCTTCAATACGATGACGTGGTATTTGTATGGAACTATTTTGGTGTGCAGTTATATCAATTGGGGCGGAATTATCACTTCTCAAAATATGAAACGTGAAGATTTTGTGCTTAAATATCATCAAACAGCTATCAATTTCAGTGAAAAATCTCTTCTGGAATATGCGAAAGAAAAGCATGATGAAAATTTGAAAAATGAAATTGTAAAAAAGGTAAAAGAAAAGCAGAATGAAAGTTTCCTTTCTAAAATAGGGTATTATGAAACCATTAAATAATTAATAATGATACAAAAACTTATGAAACATCAAAGGCTTGAAATAAGTCTGCTTCTCATCATGATGACTTTATTCTGCTTCAGCCTTTCCCTATTCAGGTATTATATAAGCGATACCAAAGTATTTTTCTTCCTGAACTGGAATTTGTTCCTGGCCTGGATTCCTTTAATCATTACATCTTTTGCTGTCATTTTTAATGTAAAAAGTAAATTATCATTGATGATTATGGTGGTTATCTGGATTTTGTTTTTCCCTAATTCACCCTACATCTTAACGGATCTTTTTCATCTGAAAGTCAGAAGCAGCATCCCGATCTGGTATGATCTTGTAGTTATCCTTTCCTACGCATGGACCGGTTTGATTTGTGGTTTTATAAGTTTGGGTGATATAGAAAAATTTCTTTCAGCATATTTAAAAAAGCCGATGATCAATCTCATTGTTGTTTTCTTTTTATTTCTGAGCAGTTTTGGAGTTTATTTGGGAAGATTTTTACGCTGGAACAGCTGGGATATTTTGAATAATCCTTTTGGACTATTCAATGATATTATTGTGAGATTTATCTACCCTTTGGAACATACGAAGACATGGGGTGTAACATTACTGTTGGGAATTATGCTTAATTTTATGTATTTCATGGTCAAAGTCATTAAAAAAGAGCATCCAACTATCACGCCGCTCAACATCAATTAATAGAATTTCCTCAGTGTCTGGAACAATTTTGGCATGTTATAAGCCAAATTAATTCATATGAAAAAAACGTTATTGCTCATCCCGTTATTCATTATTTCCTGTAAAAAAGAATCCAGTGTTTCAGAAACCGTTAATAGTGATTCAATGATGGTTGCAGAGCAGCCAGCTCCTCAGTCTCAGGTGGATTCGGCCGCCTTGAAGAAAAAAGATTCGATCGTTAACAATGCTCCGGCAACGAAAGAGGTGTTGCGGCAAGGTGTGATGAGAAGTGAGAAAGAGGGGCAAATCATAAGAACGGCAGATGCATCACAGCTTCCGTTTACCTTGGGAGAAGAATTTACCAAAGATAATCAGGAATTGGTTTTGAAAATTACCAATTATGATCAGCCTGCTCTTAAAGCTAAAATTACCACTAATGAAAAAGATTTTAATATCCGTTTCAATCAGATAAAACTCCCGAATGGTGAATACGATGGTCCGTTTGGCAGAGATATTTCTTACGAAATTCCTACCAAAGGAGAAGTATGGCTGATTATAGGAAAAAGTAACATGGCATCCGGAAATACAAAAGGAGGTTTTTCAGTAAGCGTAGAATAATTGGTACAATTTCTGTAAGGTATCTTTTAAAAAGAATTACTATTATGAAAAATATAGTTTTAACCGCAGTAATAGCTTCGGCGGCATTAGTAAGTTGTGGAACGGTTCAGTCGCTGGTTCAGAATACTTTTCCCTATACGGCCAACGTAATGATTTCAACAGGAGTTCCTGCCAATCAGGAAGTATCATCCACAGCAACAGCTACCAATGTACAAACCTGGTTTGGGGGAAACAATAATGCACAAATTAAAGATGTAAGGATTTCAGACGCGAAAGTATCTGTAGTTTCTCCTTCAGGGGGTAATCTAAGTGCCCTGAAATCTATCAAAGTGTATATTTCTTCAACCGGAACCGGAGAGAAATTAGTGGCGTCACGTACTGATATTTCCACCACTTCGTCTAGTGTTAACTTAGATCTTAATGATACCGGGTATCTGGATAGTATTGTAAAAAGTAGCGGTCTTACTGTAAGAACCGTTTATGAATTGAGAAATCAAACCACATCTGACATGAATCTAAGAGTGGCACTTAATTTTAACAGTGTTCCTGCTCAATAGTTTATAGTATTATAAAAAAAGCTGCACCGATTCCGGGGCAGCTTTTTTTTGTCATAATGACCTTAATCAATATATTTTAATTTTAATAATATTCTGCGGATATGTCCCGTGATAAATGTATTATTATTGGTAAGCCAGATTATGGAAATATTCTTTTCAGGGATCATAATCAAATGAGATTTGAATCCACCCTGATCTCCTGCATGTTCTATGACATCTACTGATTCCTCAGTTTTTTGTTCAGCATAGAATCCTTTATGTACAAACCATACACCGGAATGAAACATGGGATTTTCTTTTTTCCAGTTTTCAGGTGTTTGCACTGTTTTTGATGATTCTATTATATCACAATGAGTTATTTTACATTTCTGCATTGCTTTTACATATTTCCTCAAGTCCTCTATAGAACTCCATACTCCTCCATTTCCGGCAGCTGTAAAAGTTGGGTATTCACCATAATCATATTCCTGGTATTGATTATTCTTAAGAATATAACCATGAGCTACATTTTTATCAGGGTACTTACCATCAGTTATTTTGCTGTTTTTCATTCCGCTGGGTTTGAAAATATTTAAGTCAATGAAACGCTGCCACTTCATTTTACTCGTCTTTTCTATAACTAAAGCCAATCCATTGTAGGAAGGATTAGAATATTCCCATTTTGAACCGGGCTCAAAGTTCAAAGAATCCGTAAGCTTCAAAGGCTGGAAATTTTCTTCATCTTTTGCCGTTAAATAAAATACACTGTCCTTTTCCACCCCTCTAATGTCAGGAAGTCCGGAAGTATGGGTCAAAAGATGTCTTAATTGTATTTTTGCAGCAATGCTTTTATTTTTGAAGTCAGGAAAGAATTTCAATAGAGGATCTTCAACAGATAATTTTTTTCTGTCCTGGAGAATTAAAATTCCATAGGCTACAAATGTTTTGGTGATAGATCCTGTATTCGAAACGGTTTTGCTTGTAAACTTTTCTTTAGTTTGTAGATTTGCCAAGCCAAAAGATTTTTCATACAAAACTTTTTCACCCTGTTGAATAAAAATGCTTCCTCCGGGTTCATTATCACGAAAGATACCCGAAAAAGCAGAATCCAGCTTCATTTTTAAAAGCTCATCCCGGGATTGGGCACTACAGGAAATGGAAAATAAAACTACCAGCAAAACTGAGAAAAGGTAACTGAGTCCAGACATTAAACTAATTTTTAATTTTTTGTAATAGAATCCATTACAACGGTAACGGGTCCGTCATTAATCAGAGACACTTTCATATCCGCCCCAAAAATGCCGCTTTCGGTTTTCAATCCGGATTTGGCAATCTGTTCTTTAAAATAATCGAACAAAGGAACAGCCTTATCTGGTTTGGCAGCTTTTATAAAAGACGGGCGGTTTCCTTTCTTATAATCCGCGATCAAGGTGAATTGGCTGATGCAAAGAATTTCTCCTGAAATATCCTGTACAGAAAGATTGAGCTTTTCCTCAGCATCACCAAAAATTCTTACATTCAGGATCTTTTGAACCAGCCAGTCTGCATCGGTCTTTTCATCGGCTTCATCAATGCCGATCAAAAGCATTAACCCCTTATTAATTTCTCCCACCACTTTTCCATCCACCTTTACATTGGCTTCGGAAACTCTTTGTATAACTGCTTTCATTTAGACTACTTTTTATTTTCCAACATCTTTCTAAGAAAAATAATTTCTTCCTTTAAACTTTGAATATACTCTTTATTAATAACGAATCTTTTTTGTTCTTCATTATTTTCAGAATAAAATGAGTTGCCTTCATCAAATAAAGAAGAAAAAGAAATGTTGAGAATCTTTACAATCTTTTGTAGCTTAGGGACATTAAGACGACTATCGTCTTTCTCTAACCTACTATAATTACCTTGAGAAATTTCCATTTCATGAGCAATGTATTCTTGTTTAATACCTTTTTCTTCCCGGATTTTCTTTATTCGGGTTCCTATAATATTCATCATTTGTATGTTTTTATGCGTAAAAGTATTATTTTTATTTATATAATTTCTATGTCTTGAGAGCTCATTAATTAATTTTGAAATGTTTAACAAAATAAAAACATTTTTTATGAAAAAAATTAGCTTAATTGCCGCGTTAGGAGTTGCGGGTTTAATGAGTGCTAAAAATTCCGTAGAAACCGAAAAGAATTTAAAAGTTGAATGCTTAGTAGGAGTAAAGGCTATTTTTTATGATCCAATTATACCTATTACATCTTCGTGCGGATATACAGAATACATAGATCTTGCGGGTTCACCTATTAGTTGTATTGAAGTAGAGATTAATAGGATGGAAGAGGAGTGTGATGCTCCGTTTGAGGGTTGGGGATATGCTTATAATGGTTATTCTTAATGAATTTGATGGTGAAAATACTTTTTTCTTTATGTTTAATCCTTTTTTTTGAAGTTTCTGTTTTTGGACAAGAGAAACTAAATAAAAATATGTCAGAATTAGAAGTGAAATATATGTTCTCTTTTGTTCGTGACACAATGGATTTAGATATGAGTCATAGAATAAATGAGGTTATGATTTTAGATTTGAATACAAACTCCTCTATTTATTATAGCGAAGGCTTTATGAAAAGGAGAATGGCTATTGAGAATGTAGTCAATATTGCTAGAAATTCAAATACAAGTCCTGAAATTAAAATAGCTGATTTGCCAAAATCAGCTATTGGATATTCTGTATACAGAGAAAATTCTCGAATTTATGTTACAAATAATTTATACAGAGATTTTTATACGTTCGAAGCCGATTTTCCAAAATGGAATACTAATTTTCATGAAAAGAAGGATATCCTCGGATATCAATGTTATAGAGCGACTGTTTTATTTAATAAAAAAATGTACACAGCATGGTACACAAAGGATATTCCTATTTCAGAAGGGCCATACAGATTTAAAGGTCTACCTGGACTTATTTTGGAATTAAGTGATGAAAAGGGGTATAATGAGTTTCATGTTATTGGTATAGAAAAAAAGCAAGTAGAAATAAAACAATTTCAAAAAGGGATTCCTATAACCAGAGAACAGTATATCCAAAAACGAGAGGAATTTAGAATTAATCCTTATCCGGGAAGAGCGATGGATAAAACGAAAAGAGAAAAGTTAGTAGAATCAAATAAAAAGAATAACAATCTTTTAGAAAGATAAATAACTGATAACTAAACTAAAAATGAGACCGTCATAAAGAACGGTCTTATTTTTTTAGTATTCTACTAGTAATACACCGTTAAGATTTTACCGGTGGGATCATAATTATATGGATATGTTTTAGGAGGAACAGAGGAAACTGCTGTAGGCTGTCCTGTAAGAAGGATCCATGTCGCATTATCTTTTGGGCAAATAATGCTTATATTATCTTTAACTTCTAATGTGGTGTTGCTATCAGGACAAATATGAGGTGCGTTTCTGTCATATACCTTAAAATTAGTGTCGGAAGCTCTTACGATAATTAACCCTCTGGTTCCTGATTGCTGCTCATTCACATACATCCAGCCTCCAACCTGGTTCAAAACATTATAAGCAGGGAGATTGAGGTTTAAAGTAACATTAATAGGAGTGCTGGGAAAACAGCTTACGGTATCATCCGTGCTCCCACATGAATTTATACTTAAATTACTGAAAATCAATAATGTAAAAATAGATAAGATTGAAAAAGTTTTTTTCATTTCAATTTAAATTTTTATATATTTGTAAAAATTAAACGATTATTAAACGAAAACATTGTCCGGCAAATGTCGGATTATTTTTTTATACTAAAACTAAATTCTTAAAATTATGGCAAGCTACGTAACAAAGGAGGGACTAGAGAAAATGAAAGCTGAGCTGGAACAGTTGGAAACTGTAGAAAGACCAAAAATTACCCAGCAGATTGCAGAAGCAAGAGATAAAGGGGATTTATCTGAAAATGCGGAATATGATGCTGCTAAAGAAGCACAGGGAATGTTGGAAATGAGAATTTCTAAACTTAAGGATGCTATTGCCACTTCTAAAATAATAGATGAAAGCCAATTGGATACTTCTAAAGTTTCAATTTTAACAACAGTGAAATTGAAAAACAATGCTACTAAGCAGGAGCAGATTTTCACATTGGTTCCAGACAATGAAAGTGACCTTAAAAGTGGTAAAATCTCTGTAAATACTCCCATTGCAAAAGGATTATTAGGAAAAGTAGTTGGGGAAACAGCAGAAATTACTTTACCTAATGGCAATAAATTATCTTTTGAAGTACTGGAAATCACTTTGTAATTCTAATAGCTAACTTCTAACCTCTAATTTCTAAAAGATGAGCACGATATTCACAAAAATCATCAACGGCGAAATTCCCTCATATATAATTGCGGAAGATGAAAACTTTATAGCATTTTTAGATGCAATGCCTCTGGTTAAAGGTCATACACTAGTTGTTCCCAAAAAAGAAGTGGATCTGATCTTTGATCTGGAAAGCGAAGAATATAAAAACCTTTGGGGATTTGCCCAGGAGGTGGCCAAAAAAATAAAAAATGCGATCCCGTGCGTGAGAGTAGGAGTGGCGGTAGTAGGATTGGAAGTTCCTCATGCCCATATCCATTTGATTCCTCTGAATAAAATGGAAGACATGAACTTCAGAAATGAAAGATTGAAATTAACAAGTGAAGAGTATACAGAAATTCAAAACTCAATCATTAATTCTTAAAAAATAAGGAGATCGTAAAAAAGAAATTTTTTACGATTTTCTTTACAGATAATTATATTTAGAATATGAACGCAAACCAATGTTCTTTCTGCGGAAGAAAAAGAAATGAAGTGCAGATGCTGATTTCCGGGCAGAATGGTTTTATTTGTGAAAATTGTATTGAACAGGCGCATTCCATCGTCAAAGACAGTGTTTCAAAAGACGGATTTTCTCCTGCAGAAACTATAGATGAGCTTAAAAAGCCAAAGGAGATCAAAGAATTCCTTGATCAGTATGTGATTGGGCAGGATCAGGCAAAAAAGCAACTTTCCATTGCTGTCTATAATCATTATAAAAGATTGCTTCATGCTCAGGATGAAAACAGAGAAGTAGAGCTTGAAAAGTCAAACATCATTATGATCGGAGAGACAGGAACCGGAAAAACCTTATTGGCCAAAACCATCGCAAGGGAGTTAGATGTTCCGTTCTGTATCGTAGATGCAACTATTCTTACCGAAGCAGGGTACGTGGGAGAAGATGTTGAAAGCATCTTATCCAGATTATTAATGGTGGCAGATTATGATGTGGAAAAAGCTGAAAAAGGAATTGTTTTCATCGATGAGATTGATAAAATTGCCAGAAAATCAGATAACCCTAGTATTACAAGAGACGTTTCCGGAGAAGGTGTTCAGCAGGGATTGCTGAAATTACTTGAAGGAAGTATTGTAAATGTTCCGCCGCAGGGTGGTAGAAAACACCCAGACCAAAAATACATCCAGGTAAACACCCAGAATATTCTTTTCATTGCAGGAGGAGCTTTTGATGGGATTAAAGAGATCATTGAAAGAAGACTCAACAAGCAGGCTATTGGTTTCAGTGCTGAAAAAATCAATAAGACCGATGAAGATGAATATATATTAACGAATATTAATGCGATTGATCTGCGTTCTTTCGGATTAATTCCCGAACTTTTGGGAAGATTTCCAATCATCACCTATCTTGATAAATTAACCAAAGAAACAATGGTGAGAATTATGAAAGAACCGAAGAATTCAATTGTAAATCAATTTGTTGAGCTGTTTAAAATGGATGGCACAAAATTGGTATTTACGGATGGAGCAATTGAGAAAATTGTAGAGGAAACAATTGAGAAAGGATTAGGAGCGAGAGGTCTTAGAGGAACTACTGAAAAAGTTCTCGAAGATTATATGTTTTCAATTGGTGAAGAAAAGGAAATCATATTAACGGAAGATAATATTTTTGTTAATAAGTAAGATATTTTTTTTTTCTTTAAAAAAAAATTATACCTTTGCAGGTGAAGATTGTATTAACACACACAACACACACAAATAATTTATTTACAATGAGAAAAAGTTTATTTGCTATAGGTCTGTTAGCAATTAGTTATTCTGTTCAGGCACAGATATTATGTCATGTTGACACTAATGCTAATATGTATGTGAGTAAAGGCACGCTAGTTTATAGTGGTGGAGGCATGCAAATGAAAGGAAATGGTATCATTGAAAACCATGGTAATATAATGGTTTCCGGAAGTGGTACAGATCTTTTCAAAACGGTTGATGCTTCAAATGTGGATAAAACAGAAGCAAACGGAGGTGGTAACTTTGTCAATAAATTGAATGAAGATACCTCATATGCATCTCCTGGTGTATCCTCTGCATATACTTACGGACAGCTTTTCATTTCCGGTATTCCCCAAGCAAACATTACAGGTATTGTAGACCAGGAATTTAGAGCTATCAATCATGGTACATATCAGCAGATAGGTCTCCCTTTCTATGACAAGACAGCATCTACCCTAAGTACAGAATTAGGAAAAACATTCTCCAATACGAGATATTCTCAAAATGAGATTCTTACTTGGAACAATGCTACTACAGTGTCTCAAAATGTTGACATCAACTCCAAATTAGGCGTTGCTAATCCTGGAATAGCATACTATATGTTGGGAGGTTCGGGACTTAATGTGAGTACTATTACTAGAACTCTTAAGGGACGTCCATTAACAGATGCTGGGACAACTGTAACATTAACCAATGCCGGTGCAAGCGTTAACTTTGGTACAAACGGTAATAATGTAAACCAGTACAACGAAAAGTATAACACTTATCTACAGGATGGTTTCGATATTCCCGGAGGAGCTTGGCAGGGAACATATGGTAAAAACTTATACCAGTTCTCCAATCCTTTCATGACTAATCTTGATTTATCTTTAATTGCGACTTCTGAACCAGGTAGTTCAGGCCTTGGTGATGGAGTGAATCTTTCCACTATCCGTGGAGTTAGATTGGAAGTTTCTGGAGTTACAACAACACCAGCTGGGGGTACAGGTTCTTCATCTTATAAATTCATTACATTTGCTTCAGGGGTTCCTACAGGAGATGTTCGTGATATGATGGTAAGACCAATGGGTACTTTCGTTATCAAACTTAATGATAATAGTGCAACGAGCCCTGGCAACCTATTTAATTTTGCTAATCTAAGAAGATTTAATTATACTCCTAGAGCGGCCAATGTTGATTACAATGTTGCCGCTAGTAAAAACACTACAGGTACTGTAAAACAGATCGGAGTAATTGCTCTTGATATTAACGGTAAAGAGCTAGGAAGAACTTATTATGTGGTATATCCAAATGGAACTACGGGACATTCAGCAAGTGCTAAAACTCAGGTTTCCAACAGTGCTACTAATGTTGTAGGTACATTCGAAGAAGCTCCAACCGGAGGATATGATTACAACTATACTTCTTCTTATTGGTTATATATTAATGAAGCTAATGAAAATAATTTCTTAGGTAAGAATGTTAAATTAGTAAACTATAGCTCTAACGTTAAATCTTATAAATTTGAAATTAGAGAAAATGCCGCCTTAGTTAATGATGGTACTCACCAATTATCTTCTGGTACTGGTTTCTATTATAGAGCGCTTAACGGTTCTGTAATGCAGGCTAAACAAGGAGAAGTGATTCCTGTAACTAGTGGTGAATATGATTTATATTATGGAGAGCCTACCAGCGTATTGGCAGTTGAAACGCCATCTGCTAAGCCTTCAAGAACAATGGTAATTTATAATCCAGAAATTACTAATTATATTGTTAGATTTGATCCAAACTGGAAGAAAGCAGATATTGAAGTTTATGATATGAGCGGTAAACTAGTTATCTCTAAGAAAGCAGTTAATACTTCTACGGATTTTGTAATTGAACTTGATGGTTCACTTAAAAACTCATATGTTGTAAAAATTGTTTCAGATAAAGGAGAAACTGTTAACACTAAAATCTTAAAATAAAATCTAATGAAAACTATCAATAAACTAGTCACATCAGCTTTTTTCTTCTTTGCAGTCGCGTTAGTAAGTGCACAAACTGTTACAAATCCTGGAGGAGGTGCAGGAGGAACCGGTCCCGGCGCACCAGCATCACCAATTGATATGTATGTGTATGCACTATCTGCTATAGCGGTTTTGTTCATCGTATTTTTTGCGACAAAGATCAAAAAACAGAAAATATAAAATTTTATTAAAATATTTCAAACTCTCTGATTAGTCAGGGAGTTTTTTTATTTTTACCTAATGAAAAAGATTTATATACTATCGGCAGTATTGTCTGCATTCTCATTGCAGGCTCAATTTACGGTTTCAGTTCAGGCTCCTGTGGATTTCAAAGAACAAGACGCAATTTTATATACATTAAACGGCTCAAAAGATATTATTGTTACTAAAGAACAAAGTAAGAATAATGCCTGGACTTTTAAATACCCCAAGAACTATACGGGGATGATGAAAGTTTATTTTCCAAATACGAATAATACAGTAAGTTTTATTTCTGAAAATAAGAATGTAAATATAAAATTAGATATACAAAACAATAAGATCAAAGAGGTAACCTATTTGGATGAAGCCAATGATCTTATGAATTCATTACAGGAAGGTTCCCAGAAGAAAGAACTTATCTTACCTGCCTTAACCCAAATCAAAGAGTATTACAAGGATAATACTGAGTTTGGTAAAGCTTTAAAGGCGGAAATTGGAAGATTGTTAACAGGTGTAGGAGAAGTAAACGCAACTAATCATCCGTTTATTTATTACTATAATACCAATTATAATAAGTTCCTATCCAATAATACCAACAATAAAGTTAGCCAGGATGAGGTCATCAACTTTTTAGATAAATCCGGGGATATGCTTGAAACTTCATCACTGTTGAGACCCGTTTTGGTTGCTTACCTTAATGCAGGTGGAAATGCAAATGTTACTGGTTCCGTAGACAAACTTTTAGACAGGTTAAAAGTGGAAACACCACGTGGGCAAACCGTATTGTCTGAATTGATTGACATCTTTGATGTTTATGAGATGAATGAGCTTAAAGATAAATATCTCAATCTTGCTAAAAACCTAAAGTGTACTATTACAGACAGGCTTGCTTCAACTCTTAAATCGAATGCGAATGTAGAACTGGGAGCTGCATTCCCTAATTATAAGTTCCAATCGCCGATAAATTCCACAGCTAAATCAATCTATGATGTGAAGGCGGATAAAAAGGTCATTATTTTCTGGTCTTCCACTTGTTCTCATTGTGAAAGTGAGCTTCCTCAACTCTTGACAAAGTATAATGATCTGAAAACGAAAAACGTTCAAATTATTGGTCTTTCATTAGATACGGATAAAGATTCATATACTAAAAAAATAGCTGCTTTCCCTTGGATCAATGATTCCGAATTGAAGGGATGGAACAGCAGTTACACAGATACCTACAATGTACATGCTACACCAACGTATTTTATTTTAGATGCTAACAATAAGATAATCAGCAAACCAGACCATGTAGGCGATGTTTTGGAATATTTTAAGCTAAAATAATTTTGGTAGAAAGCAAATAATTTATATATTTGCACCACCAAAACGGCGAGGTAGCTCAGGTGGTTAGAGCGTTGGATTCATAACCCAAAGGTCACGGGTTCAAATCCCGTCTTCGCTACAAAAATGAAAACCGCAACAATATTTGTTGCGGTTTCTTTTTTATATAATATCAGATTCTAGCTTTGATATCCCAGAAGCTTTCTGATCTGGTAGAAGAATCTGTCAATGAGCCTCAAATCCTGCGTTACAATTTCTGCACTACCCTTTAACTCTTTATCAAAAGGAAGAGTTTTATTGTAACTTGTTTTAAGCCCTTTTGGAAGTATAATATCTACGTAATAGTTTCCATCCTTATCAGGAGAAAGAGAAATATTTTGTACTTTACCTTCTATAATACCATATTCCTGAAAACGATAGTTATCCAGTTTAATTAATACTTTTTCCCCCGGAGTAATCTTCCCTGAATTGGTAGCAGGAACAGACATTCTGCCGACCAATGTTTCTTTATTTTTCGGTAAGATAGATAAAATGGCATCTCCCGTCTTTACAAACTGATTTTCTCCAAAAAACTGTTGAAAACTGGCAAGGCCATCTATGGAAGAAATCACCAGATAATTTTGCTCCCACTGTTTCAATGATTTTCTGAGCTGTTCAAATAGCTGTAGTGTTTGTGATGAATATGTTATTTTATCTTTCTCACTGTTAATAGCTGTTCCGCTTTTGGTTTTGTTAAGGTTGGAAATACTTTCTTCAATTTGCGATATAGAAATCTTGATATTCTCAAGGTTTTGTTGGGCCTGAAGGTATTTTACTTTTTCACTTTCAAGTTCGAAGGCAGAAATTACCCCTTGATTATAAAGGTCTTTTGTACGCTTATAATTTTTTCTTGTCAGTTCATATTTTTCCATTTCCAGATTCTTCTGTAGCTTTAATGTAGCAATTCTCCCTCGATACTCAGAAAGACTTTGATTAGCTGCTAAATTTTCAGGGGCATAAGGTTGTAATCGGGTAAATAATTCTTCATCCTGAAATGCTTTGGCAAAATTATTATAATCTCCCTGCAGTTCACCAAGTTTAAATCTTGCAGTTTGCTGAATAGGAAATGTTCTTAACTGATCAGGGGTCAGAGAATCTATCAATTTTTTCAGTTCTAAAACATCTTTATAATTGGCTGTAGATTGCATCACCATCAGAATTTGATTCTTTTTAACCTCCTGATGATTTTTAATGAATATTTTTTCAATTTTAGAATTCGTTCTTGCTTCCAGCTTTTCCGGCGGATTTTGAGAGGTTACTATAATTGGAGCCGGTACAAATTCCGGATATTTGATGACGTAGCTCATCATCAGAATGAGCAATAAAATGATGAATATAATAGTATTTCCCCAACGGATCATCCAATGGGGCGGCTGTGTGAGAATATCCTGTACACTTTCAGAGCGAAGTTCTATATTATCTAAAATATCTTTTTCCATGTGAAATTTAAGAGGTGAAAATCAAAATCCCCATAATGAGGATTTTGATTGAATTTTTCAAAATTGCTACAAAGGTAATTTGTAACTGCAATTGGGATGGTTTCCCGGCTCAACGCCTGGTATAACTTCCCCGCCCGGGCAATACTGGTTGCATGCATTCCAGACTTTGGTTCCGTTTACATAACAGAAGCAATTGCAGGGAGATGGTTGTACAGGACCTGCCCCGTAAACATCTTTGAGGTGCTGCCTTGAGACTTTCTTTAGATTTTTCATAACTGATCGTTTTACAGATTATTATAAAAACAAACTCTTTCCTCAGAAATACAGCTTTGTGTGTATTTGCACCAGTAATAACCACTTGAGCATACTAATCCGGAGCCTTTGATCTGTTTCAGCTCTGCTTTTGAGATTTTTTTTAAATTTTTCATAATGAATACATTTTGAATTGGTTAAGAAAATAAATTTAGTGAAAAATTTTTAGTTTCCTAATTCCAGTTGATTTTTCACTAACCTGTAATATTCTCCTTTTAAAGCGACTAACTCTGCATGATTACCCTCTTCAACCACTTTTCCTTTATCTAGAACGATAATTTTATCGGCATGCTTCACTGTTGAAAGCCGGTGAGCAATAACGATAGCCGTTTTTCCTTTGAAAAACTGTTCAAGATTTTCCATGATAATTTTTTCATTATTGGCATCCAATGCACTGGTTGCTTCATCAAAGAAGATATATTCCGGAGATTTGTAAACGGCTCTTGCAATAAACAATCTTTGCTTTTGACCACCACTTACACCCACACCTTCATTTCCTATTTTTGTATTGTAGCTTAGCGGAAGACCTTCGATGAAATCTTTGATATTGGCAATTTCCACAGCCTTTCTCAGCTTTTGCTTATCAATATAATCTTCACCAACTGCAATATTATTGGCGATCGTGTCATTAAAAACATAGCCTTCCTGCATTACTACACCACAATGGTCTCTCCAGTGTCTTGGTGAAATATTCTTAAGTCTTGTGTTAGCAATTTTAATATCCCCGTCATTGGGTTCATAAAATTTCATCAGTAATTTTAAAAGGGTAGTTTTTCCACTTCCACTAGCCCCAACAATGGCCGTTGTTTTCTGATATGGAATGGTTAAATTGAGATTTTCAAAAACAAAAACATCTGATCCGATATAGCGGAATGAAACATTCTCGATCTCGATATCTTTCTTAGGAATTTCAGAAACATATTGCTCATCTTTATTTTCCTCATCTTCTTTATCATGAATTTCACCCAATCTTTCCAGTGATATTTTAGCATCTTGTGTCTGCTTGATAAAATCGATAAGCTGAAGCAGTGGACTGTTAAGCTGCCCAATAATATATTGTACGGAAAGCATCATCCCCAGTGTAAGATTACCGCTCAAGACCAGTTTGGCTGAAAGAAAACTTACCAGGATATCTTTCATCTGATTGATGAAGTTTCCTCCTACAGATTGCCATTGTTCGAGAGAAAGAGATTTAATTCTTATTTTAAACAGTTTTACCTGCAAAAATTCCCAATCCCAGCGTTTTTGCTTTTCAGCATTGTGCATTTTAATTTCCTGCATTCCATTGATAAGCTCAATTACTTTACTTTGCTCTTGGGAAACCTGGGAAAATCTTTTATAGTCCAGTTCTTTTCTCTTTTTCAAAAAGAAGCTGATCCATCCCACATATAAGATGGCTCCAACCAGATAAACAATAAATAATCTATAATCGTAGAACAATAAAACGATACTGAAGATAATTAAATTAACAAGCGAGAATAGGGTATTCAAAGAAGAACTTGTAAGAAGTTGTTCGATTCTATGGTGATCGTTAATTCTCTGCATAATGTCTCCGGTCATTCTCGTATCAAAAAAGCTAATGGGCAGCTTCATCAGTTTGATAAAGAAATCGGAAATAATGGAAATATTGATTCTTGCAGAAAGATGGAGAAGAATCCAGCTTCGGATGACTTCAATTCCCATTCTTCCAATAAAGAGCATGATTTGAGCCAGGAGAACCAAATAAATAAAATTCAGATCCTGGTTTTGTATTCCGACATCCACAATACTCTGGGTAAGGAAAGGGAATATCAAAGACAATAAACTTCCCGCTAAAAGACCCACGGCAAGCTGAATAACAAGCGTCTTATATTTTAATAAATATTTGGATAAAAAAGAAAAACTGGCCTTACTCTCCGTATCGTCAAATTCTGTCTGGAAGAAAGCAGGGGTGGTTTCAAGAATCAGGACGATTCCTTCTTCTGTATTCTCATTGGCATTTTCACCAATCCATGACCTTATGAATTCTTCACGGGTATAGGTAATGAGTCCATAGCTCGGATCTGAGATATAAACCTTATTATTCTTATCAATTTTGTAGACAACCACGAAATGATTTTTGTTCCAATGTGCAATGCAGGGAAATGGAACTTCTTCTGCAAGTGTATTGAAATCTACCTGAACGCCTAATGACCGGAAGCCTAAATCTTCTGCTGCGTCACTCAGGCCTAATAAACTGCTTCCTTCTCGGGTAGTTTCGGAAAGATTACGGATTTGTTGCAGAGATATGCTTTTGCCATAATATTTGCTGACAATTCTAAGACATGTGGGTCCACAGTCTTTAGTATCGGGCTGTTTGTAAAACGGAAATTTCTTCAAAACGTATAGTCATTTAAAAAGTCGCCAAAAAAATATGACGACATTTCTAATTTAATAAAATTTGGGTAAACTTTTATAATCTATTATACATAACACCATTTATTGCAGGCATTTACACAAAGCAAACCATCCGGATCCGGTGGACATTGTGCGGTTTTCGGGATACAGTAGGTTGCAGAAGCTTGAGTCTGAGCACATTCTATAGTGATCCCTCCTTTGATGTTTTTAAGATTCTCTCTGGTGATTTTTTTTAGATTTTTCATAGTAATTGTATATGGGTTTGGTTAAATTAGATTGCATAATAAAATACATTATACTGGAATAGCATCACACAAATAAGTGGAAGGGCTCGCTCCGGATATTAATTTACATGCACCATTGGAACAGCACCATCCTGATCCGCAGTTTCCATCTTGTGGACACATTCTAAGTCCTCCATTGATCATGCGAAGGCTTTCTCTTGAAATTTTTTTTAGATTTTTCATAATAAACGTTTTGATTGGTATGTTAAGTTCTATTTGTAATTTTTCCTAAGGTAGTGAATTTTTGTTTAGGTTGAAATATTTTATAACTCCTCATCTTCCATCAATTCATCAATGAAATACCAGATGTCTTCGCGGTCATATTTGTCCGGAAATTGATAACCGTTGATGATAAATACTGGAGTAAAGTTGATACCCGCATTGCTATTTTCTTTACCAATCTCAATTAAAGGAGTCAAGTCTTCTTGGGAAGTTGTACCTGCCAATTCTTTGATTTTATTTTCATCCTTATATTCAAACCAGGTTTCTACAGCATTCAGGAATTCCTTTTCTGATTTGTTTTTATAAATGCTGAAAAAGTCAGAAACCAAAGCAGTATATTGAGCATTGGCCTTTTCAGAAGTATAGTTGAATCTCATTTGAACCGAAATTTCATTCGGATATTTTTTAAGAAGCCCTTCCAGGATTTCATGGGCACCTTTGCAGAAGCCGCAATATGGGTTGGAAACTACAGCAATGTGCAGTCTGGCATTTTTATTTCCTAAAGACAATGTATTATTGTCTGTAAAATAAACTTTTTCCTTTTCTAAAAGCTCTCTTTTAAACAGTTCATAATTTCGTTTAAATCTCAAGTTTTTGGCATTGGATTTTTTTACTTCCTCTTTCTCTGTAAGAGTTTTATTGAGAGATAACACCGAAGAAAATACAGCGAGCCAAAGTATAACCGTTAATAGAAGTGTCGGGACACTGAAAAATATATTTTCAAAAAACAAAAAGCTGATCAGCAATTGCGCAGTAAGTATTGCTATAATTAATAGGCAAACTCTACAAAATGTTTTTTCTACAAAAGCCTGAATGTATAATGAATAACCTATCGCAATAATGGATACCAGTGTAAATCCTTTAATAACAAATGCTGTAGCAGGCAGGAATAAGCTTAAAATGGAAATCCCGGCAAAATAAATTAAAGAAAGATCCGAGAATTTAAGTCCTAAAAAGCTTGTTTTGTCCTGAGTAATGATTTTGTCACAGGAATTTACGGCCTGTTGCGCAGAAGTATCTCCACAAATACTGCCAATAACGGTAGAAGTATTTCCGAATTTCTGATTGAAAATCTCCATGGAAATATATACTCCCGCTAATGAAAGAACAGTAAAAACAGTTTCATACCAAGCTAAATTAACTACCGAATAGATAGCAATAAGTGCGAAAATGGCATAAATAAATGGTTTGAAATTACTGATGGATTTATGATCGGATTTTTCATCCTTCTCAAAAAGAAGAACAAAATCCGATGATTTTTGATGCAGTTCATCACGGTTTAAAGTTTTTGCCTTATCCGAGTAAACTGAATAACTATTTCCCGATTTTTTTACCAATGAGAATGAGTTTTCTACGATGGCAATAAATTCTTCAGGCAGCTCATCCCAGTATTCTTTATCAAGCTCATAAGCATCATTTCTTACACCCATGAAATTCAGAGTGTCACTAAAAGCCAGTGCAGAAGGATAATTCGGATGCGAATTGAATTGGAAAAGAAATTCCTGTTTATCCAGTTTAAGATAGTGAATGAGTTTATCAAAAGTCATGTTGATTTTTTTAAACTAAAATACGCAGATGTTTTAAAAAAACAAATATTTTTTCATTTTAGTGTGAGATATTTGCATAAACCTGATTTACAGAGTGAATTTATAACTAAATTTGCCCTATTGATAATAAATTATACGTTCTGTCATGAAAATTCCATAACATAATTTGGTTTTAATTGATCGAATTCTGCCAAAATCTATATAATATGAAACTAAAATTAATTATTCTAGCTTTATTTTTTGTAAATCTGTTTTCGGCGCAAAAGTTCTTTTGGCCTAAAGCTGCTTTATCAGATTCTGCTATTCTTGATAAAAGCATTTCATCGATTGCTTCCAGGATTTCTGAAAATTATAAAAAACCGAAAAGACTGGATTCTTTGGAAAGATCTTTCAAATTTGATATTCTCGCGGGGAATTATAAAAAATCCATTGCAACGATACAGCAATATCGTGAAGCCTTTGCAGATAAAAACAGCGCATCCACAAAATTCATCAATTATGAGCTTTATGCAATGGCCAAAGACATAGAGAAGAATGAGAAAATTGATTTTTCAAAAGCATTGGATAAGGCATTCGATATAAAATGTGCAACCTTACCTAGCAAATACTCATTCCGTATTGCGGATGTATTTGTTGAAAATATAGGAAAGAAAAGAGATAATTTCAAAAAAGCACTTGGGTCTTTAAAAAGTGACAGTATCAATGCACAATCTGCGGTTGGTCTTGGGTTAAGCTACCTGGATTATAAAACTTCTTCGGGAATCCAGCACAGAATAAATCAATTATTAGCCCAGAAAGAAAAAGAAAAATATATTGTAGAAACATTTGATTTTAAAACAAAAAAAGGAGGAACTGTAGCGGTAACAGTAACCAGAGATAAAAATAATAAGCAGCCTTTGCCTGCCATATTAACGAATAATATCTATGCAGGAAGCTATGACGGAGCATTAGGCAAAAGGGCAGTAGCTTATGATTATGTTGGAGTAGTAGTCAATACGAGAGGGAAAAGAACAAGTCCGGATGAAATTGAACCTTTTGAGCATGAAGCTGAGGATTTATATGACGTAATTGATTGGATAAGTAAGCAAAGCTGGAATAACGGAAAAGTAGGAATGATCGGTGGAAGCTATTTAGGTTTCAGCCAATGGGCAGCAACGAAAAAAATGCATCCTGCTTTAAAAACCGTGATTCCTCAAGTGGCCGTAGGAATTGGAATAGATTATCCTATGACTAATAATGTTTTTATGAGCTATATGCTGCAATGGATTTCCTATGTTACCACCAATAATCTTACCGATGAAGAAGGCTTCAGAAACTATAAAAAATGGGATTCTGTAAATACTGCATGGTATAAAAGCGGAAAATCTTTCAGGAATTTAGATGTTTTTGAAGGTAAGAAAAATAAGATTTTTCAGCGTTGGCTGGATCATCCTGCGTATGATAAATTTTGGAAAAGTATGGTTCCGTACAAAAAAGAATTTGCCAAAATCAATATACCGGTACTTACTACTACAGGATTTTACGATGCAGATCAGCTAGGAGCTTTATATTATTTTAAAGAATATTATAAATATAACAAGAATCCTAATCATTATATGATCATTGGTCCTTATGATCATGGAGGCGCACAAAGTTATGCTACCAATGTGTTGAGAGGATATACTGTAGATCAGGCCGCAAGGATCAATATCAGTGATTTGGCTTTTTCATGGTTCGATTATGTGATGAAAAACGGTAAAAAACCTGAACTGTTAAAAGACAAAGTCAATGTTCAGATCATGGATACCAATGAATGGAAGCATTTTCCAAGCCTTGAAGCAAGCCATAATAGTACATTGAAACTTTATTTGACTAAAGGTTCAGAGACTGTTCAATTATTATCAAAGGAAAAGCCTGCAAATAATGATTTCATAAAGCAAGTAATAGATTTTAAAGACAGAGACACCAAAGACGCATATTACAAGTACGGTAAAAAAGATAGTTTGAATATAACGAATATGGTGATTTATCAAACACCGGTTTTAGACAAAGATATCATCATCAACGGAGCATTTGAAGCAAAATTGAAAGCTGAGATCAACAAAAAAGATATGGATGTTATCATATCCCTGATCCAGATACAGCCGGATAATGAAGCTTTTTATCTGTCCAATTATTTAGGAAGAGCCAGTTATACCAAAAATCGTGAAAAAAGACATCTTTTAAAGCCCGGTAAAGTAGAAACCGTTTCTATTGATAATCCAACTTTTGTGGGGAAGAAAATTGCTAAAGGGAGCAGGCTGATTGTATTGCTGGGAATCAATAAAACTCCGGAATATCAGGTCAATTACGGAACCGGAAAAGATGTGAGTGAAGAGACCATTGCAGATGCTGCAGAACCTTTGGAAATAAAATGGTTTACAGATAGCTATATTGAATTACCGATATTACAATAAATGTATCGTTTTTGATCGGAAGTTAGAGTAATCAAACAATTTTTCTGAAATTTTCGTGAAAAAAAATGATTGATTTTCGAAATTAACACATTTTTAAACAAATGTTTGGTTTCATAGAAGAATTAAGTTAAAATCGAGTCAAAAATACATATCCTTTACTAGTTTAATGCTTTATAAATAAGTCATTTAAGGGTGACTAAACTCAAGAGAACTTAAAAAATCTTAAAGTTTTCTTAAAGTTTTAAAAAAGGCTAAAAATGTTTTTGTATTTCTAAAATATGTTGTACTTTTACATCGCCTTGAATGAGGGAACAAGTCAAGGTAATAAATTTTTTTTCATCATTTGTGTTTTTAGAATCGTATCGCCTGGTACGATTCTTTTTTTTGATTAAATTTTTTCGTAATTGAGTAGAAGATCGATGAAGTAAGAATAAGTAATAGAGCCTTCTTGCTGATTGCTTTTTAAAAAAAGATTATTCGTCATACCGAAAAAATCATCCAGCCATCCCTGATGTTTCAGAATGAAGTTTTTTTCGTATAATCTGTCTCTTTTCATTGCCGGGGAATAATTATTTATAACAGATTTTACAAATTTAGGATCTTCTTCTACAATAAAGCGCAAAAGGCTTTTTAAAGTAAAGTATTCCGTGCTGTATCTCAATTCTATATTTTCAGAGTTTACACCCATTAAATAACCGATGAAATTGGCTTCCTGTTCTCTGGCAAAACCTAATTGATGTGAACTTTCGTGTGCCGATGTAAAGGGAATGAATGTAGATGGCAATTCTGCATTATATTGAGCTTCGGCCGTAAATGGATTGTAATATCCAAGAATGCCGGTAAAGCTCATTACACTCTTAAAAATACTTGGTTTAAAAGAATTGATCTGTGGAGCTTTCTTGTCTGAAATATATTTCGGAAGCATTTGCTGCTGGGAAAGAATTTCATTTTGTATCGCTTGCAAATTGGTCGCCACAAAAACTCCGTTTTTATCTTCTTTGGTAAGCTGTCGACTGGTTTTACATTTTTCCAGGTATCGTAAAGCCAATATTTTTGCCTTATTCAGATTCGGTTCTTCCTGATGAGAAAGCTTATTAATAACCGGAGTCTGAAAATAGAGCATTCCCCAAAATACCTGGTAAATAAAATAAAAAACATTGATGATCAAAAGAAGCTTTAAAACGGCTTGGCTTCTGGCTGATTTCTTACAGCATTGAATAAGATAATAAAGAATAATAATACCCAATACAACATATAGAATATCTCCCAAAGAAAATGGAACCCAGGCAAATAACACCTGATGAAACCATTTTTGGAGCTCGAAGAAATTCTCAAAAAAAGAAATCATAATTTCTGATTTTGAGAAGATATAAAACAAAAGAATTTGGACAACTAAAATAGCTGCCCAAAATCTTTTTTTCTTATATATTTTCCTTGTATTAATGTCCACTGCTAGAGCTTTCTTCACTTAATACTATTCCTTGTTTTCTCAAAATCTTCGGAGTGACAAATCCATAAAATGCTAAATACAAGAAACAGAATGCGGGAATAATGTAGGAGAAATGAGTATAGGTAATTCCCATAATTCCATCTGGATTGGCTTTATCAAAATCACAGATCCATCCTTGTAATAAAGGAATAATTCCCCCTCCTAAGATCATCATGATTAGGAAAGATGACGCTTTTCCTGTATTTTTACCTAAACCTGCGATTGCTAAATCGAAAATGGAAGGCCACATAATAGAGCAGAATAATCCACCGGAAATGAAGAAATATTTTGCAATCTCTTTATCCGGATAGAATAATCCGAACAGCATCATAACAATTCCCGCAACACCAAAAAGCATTAACGTTTTTCCTGCATTTTTCCCTCCAATGAAACTCATCAGGATGAAAATAATGATCCAGATCGGGTAAATATAGAACGCAGAAACATCTTTACCGCTTAATGTATTTGCTACTAGAATAATTCCAAAGGCTATAAATGGAACTACAAACTTTAAAATCAGATTGGTTGTTTTGGATGTATTAAAAACATTGATTCCTCCATTCCATCTTCCGATCATCAAACTTCCCCAATACAAAGAGATGAAAGGAGCAATATTGTGTTCCAAGACATTTCCAAATTCATTGGTATGAAGCAAAGCTGGAAGATTACTGATGATAGAAACTTCAACTCCTACATAAATAAAGATGGCAAGCATTCCCAGAACCAATTGAGGATATTTAAATAAGTTGAATTTTTCCTCTCCGGCATCTATTTTCTTTTCTTCCGTCTTTGCGGGATCTTCTATTTTGGAGAACAACATGAAAATAGCTACTAAAATAAAAGCTACTCCCAATATAATGAAAGGAAGCTTTACATCATCCAAAGATAATTCTGTCTGCTCACTTCCTGTTCCAAACAACGCAATTCCTAATAAAATCGGTCCTATGGTTGTTCCCAGAGAATTGATGCCTCCTGCAAGCGTCAATCTGTGTGCGCCTGTATTCGGACTACCCATTTTAATCGCTAAAGGATTGGCTACAATCTGTTGAACAGAGAATCCTAACCCTACAATAAATAGTGCGGTTAAGAAAAACCAGAAATTTTGAGAAGTTGCAGCCGGTACGAATAAAAATGCACCTACTGCGGAAATAATCAATCCTGCAGCCAAGGTTTTCTTATATCCGAATTTTTGCAGGATATCGCTTTTCAACGATATGATAAAGAATATAAGGGACCCTACAAAGTAAGCTACATAAAATGCCCAAGCTACCAATTGGGATTGTACCTGCGAAAGTGTAAAACTTTTTTTAAACACGGGGATCAGAATGTCATTACTTGCAGCAACAAAACCCCAGAAGAAAAATACAATAACCAATGATATAAATTGAGACCATTTGGTTTGCTCGTTGTGATGTTCCATATAAACTTTTATAGTTTTTTTACAGTTAGTTTAAACAAATATAATTATTTCTTTTAAAAAGAATGATTTGTTAAAGTTTTTTTTATTGTCTCAAAAGCAGACATTCTTAAATCTTTAGGAAATTCGGATGGTTCAATAATATCATTGAAGTATACTTTTACCTTCCCGGGATATCCTTTGGAATTATCAAACGGGAACATTTCCTTTAACCCCACAAAAGTAAATACTGCAATAGGAGATTGATGTTTGGAGGACAGAATGAAGGCTCCGTCTTTAAAATCATCCAGCATAATGGAGGTATCATCAGGAACACCACCTTCAGGAAAAATCACAATACTATTGCCCTCTTCCATCTTTTCGGCGCATCTTCGGTACACATCGGCGCGGCTTCTTGCACTGCTTCGGTCTACCATCACACATATTCTTTTATATATGGTACCGAAAATCGGGATTCTTACTAGCTCTTTTTTTCCTACATAGCACAGCGGGTGATTAGGAAATAAAATGCAGGGAAGCATAATGTCCATAATGGAAGTATGATTGGAGATCACTACATATTGCCGGTTCTTATCGATCTTTTTATTCGTAAGATTGATCAGTTCATAGCGGAGTCCCATTCCGTAGAACATTCCGTAGCACCAGATACGGATGAACTGATAAGCATATTTATAATGCTTTTTGCTAAAAGACAGGATATAAACAGGTATTCCTAATATGATCGTTAATACAAAGGCTAGTATTAACAGCCAGAACCTCCAGAGATAATTTAAAATCTTTACCACAAATCAACCATTAAAAATTACTTTCTTCTTTACAGAATAATTAAGGATAGAGACCAATAAAATAGCTGCAATCTTACTGATCATTTCCGGGCTCAAGGTATAAAAAATCAAATCAATATTATCTTTAAATATACAGCTGTAAAATATCTGGAAGAAAGCAAGACTTAATAGAGTGGAAATAAAAGACACTACCATAAAGTAGGCAAACTCCTTTCTTTTAGAATGTTTTCCTCTTTCAAACACAAACCAGATGCTTAAAAAATAATTGGTGATGATCCCGCAGCTTGTAGAAAATATATTACTTAAAGGATAATGGATGCCATGAAAATCTGTTTCCTGAGAAATAAAGTGAGGAAGATAGGTGCTGAAGATCTTAAAACTTCCGATTTCCACAATAGCACTGAGTCCTCCTGCAATAATGAAGAATAATATTTGTTTCTGGCGTATTAGTAATTCTCTCATTCAAGTGATATGATGTGCAAATTTATAACTATATGTTAAACAGTAAAAAAAGTTGTTAAATATTTTTTCAGATTCAAAATTATTTCTAAATTTAGTTTTCAGAATGATGTAAAATATACCTGATAATAAATTCATTTTCAACTATTTGTGTTGATGGTTTTTTCTATCTTGTAATGCGTGTTTGAGCGTGCTACCAAAACCTTTTTGTAACCCTTTTATATTACTATTTGTATGAAACGTCAAAACAAATACAGAAAATTCCAGCTCCAACAGAAAAATATTGAAGCTCTGGAAAGAGAGAACTCCCGGTTCAAACGAGTATATTCAGAGTACGAAAATATGTCCGACGAACTTTGGAACCTAGAAAATTCCAAAGGCGAACCTGTTCCTGATGATTTCATTAATGCCATGATTCTTCAAACCTCTTATCTTGAAGATGAAATAGAAGACTGGTTGATACAATTCAATAAAGAAAAAACTGATATAAAACATTGATAAAGCTTCCGAAGGGTTTCTTAAGCTCTTTTTTCAAGATAAATTCATAATTTAGCATCCTTAAATTAAAATGTAAAATATGGTTGCTATTGTTGATAGTGGTTCTACCAAGACAGATTGGGTAATATTGGATGATTTCAAAAAAGTTTTTCTCAAAACGGAAACCATAGGTTTTAATCCCAATTTTATCAACAAAGAACTTATTGTTCCTGAAATAGAAAAGAATAACAGTTTAGCCAGCGTTAAAAACTCTATTACACGAATTTTCTTCTACGGTTCCGGATGTGGAATCCAGAAAAACTGTGAAACCATAGAAGAAGAATTGAGTAAAGTATTTGCAAACGCTTCCATCACCGTAAAGGAAGATCTTATGGCGGCAGCATATGCTGCCTATGACGGAAAGCCTGCCATTGTATGCATCATGGGAACAGGTTCTAATTCTTGTTATTTTGACGGGAAAAATTTAAAAATCAAATTACCTTCATTAGGATTCCTGATGGGAGATGAAGGAAGCGGAAGCGCTATTGGAAAGCAATTGGTGCGCAGGTACTTTATGCAAAAACTTCCGGAAGATCTTCACCGTGAATTTGAAGAGACTTATCAGTTGACCATTGATGAGGCATTAAAAAACATGTATCATACCACCAGACCGAATGCGTATCTGGCTGATTTCAATAAATTTGTGGTAGAAAGAAAGGAACATCCTTACTTTCAGCAAATGGTTTTTGATGAAATGATGAATTTCTTCGATTACCAGGTGCTTCCTTATGAAGAAGCAAAAAATGCTGAAATCAATTTTATTGGTTCCATTGCCTATTATTATGAAAATATCCTGCGTTCCGCAGCTGCAGAACTTAATTTAAATGTGGGGCACGTTGTACAGAAACCTATAGAAAGCTTAGTGAACTACCATATTAAATATATACTTTAATAAAAAACAAAATTTATGTCAAGTAAAACTCACCGCGACGAAAAGAATTTCAATCAGGCCGCGTTAGATTATCATAAAACCGAACCCAAAGGAAAAATTGAAGTAATCCCTTCAAAGCCCCATTCATCCCAAAGAGATCTGTCATTGGCATATTCTCCGGGAGTGGCGGTTCCTTGCATGGAAATCCATGAAAAGCCCGAAACGGTTTATGATTATACCGGAAAAGGAAACCTGGTAGCTGTAATTTCCAATGGTACAGCAGTTCTTGGATTGGGTGATATTGGGGCAGAGGCTTCAAAACCGGTAATGGAAGGAAAAGGTCTTTTATTCAAGATCTTTGCGGATATCAATGTCTTTGATATTGAAATTGATGAAAAAGATCCGGATAAATTTATTGAAATTGTAAAAGGAATTGCGCCAACTTTTGGGGGAATCAACCTTGAGGACATCAAAGCTCCGGAAGCTTTTTACATCGAACAAAGATTAAAGGACGAATTGGATATTCCTTTAATGCACGATGATCAACATGGTACTGCGATTATCTCTGCAGCAGCATTGATCAACTCTTTGCAGATCGCTAATAAGAATATTGACGAAGTAAAAATGGTAGTCAATGGAGCAGGAGCGGCAGCCATTGCGTGTACTAAACTTTACGTTGCATTGGGTCTTAAAAAAGAAAATGTCCTGATGTGCGACAGCAAAGGGGTAATTAACCATAAAAGAGAAAATCTTACCCCGGAAAAACTGGATTTCGTTGCCAATACCGATATTGAAACATTAGAAGATGCTGTAAAAGGATCGGATGTTTTTGTAGGATTGTCAAAAGGAAATGTAATGACACCGGAAATGCTGAACAGCATGAATGAAAACCCGATTGTTTTTGCATTGGCAAATCCTGATCCTGAAATAGCTTATGATCTTGCTGTGGCGACCCGTCCGGATGTGATTATGGCGACAGGAAGAAGTGACTATCCTAACCAAGTGAATAACGTGTTAGGTTTCCCATACATTTTCCGTGGAGCATTGGATGTTCAGGCTAAAGGAATTAATGAAGAAATGAAACTGGCGGCAGTTCATGCGATTGCCGACTTAGCTAAAGAACCGGTTCCGGAGGCGGTAATTTTAGCCTATAATGTTCAGAATTTACAATTCGGAAGAGAATATTTCATTCCGAAACCATTTGATAACAGATTGATTACGAAAGTTTCCAGTGCGGTAGCAAAAGCTGCTATTGAAAGCGGTATTGCAAGAAAAACAATTGAGGATTTCGAAGAGTATGAAAATCATCTTCTGGATAGAATGGGAAGAGACGAGAAGCTGGTAAGAATGATGCAGAGCCGAGCAAAGTCCAATCCAAAGAGAATTACTTTAGGAAACGCAGAAGAATATAATGTATTAAAAGCCGCTCAGATCTTATATGAAGAAGGAATTGCGCATCCCATTCTTTTAGGGGAGAAAAAATACATCAAAGAGCAGATGGAACGTTTCGGAATCAATTTGAATGTCCCGATTATTGATCCTAATGATGATGACCAGGAAGAGAACAGAAAAAAATACAGACAAACCCTTTGGAAACTTCGTCAGAGAAAAGGAATGAACGAGTACAAAGCCAAAAGATATGTCCGTCAGAGAGACTATTTCGGACCTTTGATGCTGAAACATGGAGATACGGATGGATTGATAGTAGGGTTTTCTAAAAACTATACTTCTGTATTAAGACCGATTCTAGAGGTTATCGAAAAAGACAAAGGAGTGGATAAAGTAGCAGCAATGATGATGATCCTTTCTGAGAAGAAACCTATTTTCTTTGCAGATACTTCCATCAATCATAATCCAAGTGCCGAAGATTTGGTAAATATTGCTAAAATGGCGGAATTCACCGTGAAATCTTTCGCAATCGAGCCAAGAATTGCAATGCTTGGTTTTGAGAACTTTGCAGCTATTTCGGAAACCTCTAAAAAAGTAGCGAAGGCAGTAAGCATTTTACATGAAAAATATCCTAAAATGGTAGTAGATGGAGAAATTCAACCTGATTTCGCTATGAATGCAGATCATTTAAGTGATTATCCTTTCTCGAAACTGGAAACAACTCCTGCGAATACCTTTATCTTCCCGAATCTGGAAAGTGCCAACTTATCCTACAAAATCATCAGAGGAATGAAAGTAGCACAGGTAATAGGACCTATCTTAATGGGACTAAAACAATCGGTACACGTATTGCAGATGCGTTCAAGCGTTGATGAAATTGTGAACCTGGCAACTATTGCTGTTCTTGATGCTCAGAGAAGAGAAAAAAAGTAAAATAATTCAAAGCATAACTCAAAAAGACTCCAAATTTTGGAGTCTTTTTATTTTATAGGAAATCCTTGAAAACCACATCAGAAATTAAGTTAAAAATCATTCCTGCGTGAAATGAAAATATTAATTAGTTTAAATTACTATATTTGGGTGGTTTTAAAAATTAATATGATATTTTCACTACAAGGTATTGTTCAGGAACTTACGCCTACCTATGCTGTAATCAATGTCAATGGAGTTGGTTATTATGTGGGAATCAGCCTGATGACCTCTCAGAAACTGACTTTAAATAAGGAAACTTTTCTGTTTATTCAGCAAATTATCCGTGAGGATGCCCATTTGCTTTTCGGTTTTAACACTCGTTCAGAGAAAGAAATGTTCAATCTGTTAATAAGCGTTAATGGAGTGGGAGTGGTTTCAGCGCTTATTTTACTCTCCACTTTAGGCCTTGATGAGATTGCTTCAGCCATACTTTCAGGCAACAGTGCCCTCATTCAAAAAGCAAAAGGAATAGGAGCCAAAACAGCGGAAAGAATAATAGTGGATTTGAAGGATAAAGTCCAAAAATTCAGCAATCCGGAGGAAAATATTTCTACATTTGTAAATAATAAAATTAAGGATGAGGCGTTATCTGCATTAGAAGTTTTGGGGATTCCGAAAAGGATGAGTGAAAAGATTGCGGATCGTATAATCAAACAAAATCCTGATATTTCTGTTGAAGAGTTGGTAAAACAAATTTTAAAAAACATTTAACATTTGGTGGCAAATAATAAGTACCTCAATATATTTTTGTTCCTGTCGTTCTTGTGTATGTCAGTAAGCGCGTTTGCGCAGGTACGTGACACAGCGATTATAAAGAAAGATTATCAGTTGGCCGATCCTACCCAGTATGAAGCCTTTTATGATATCAAAACAGGAATGTACTACGTGTATCCTAAAATTGGGAATACCATCACTGGTCCTCCTACGGCAATGTCTCCGGAAGAATATAAAGAGTTCATGCTCGCAACACAGGCAAGGGCTTACTATAAGGAAAAATCAGACAAATATAGCCTGCTTTTCAGGAAAGATAAAAGTGATGCCCAGAGAAAAGGATTACTACCTTCTTTAACTATCCGTAATAAGCTTTTCGAAACGATATTCGGCAGCAACAAAATTGAAATTATCCCTTCGGGATATGCTTCATTCGACTTTGCCGGATTATACCAGAAAATAGATAACCCTTTAATTCTTCCCCAAAACAGGAAGAGTTTCACGTTTGATATAGACCAGAGAATCCAGTTGGGATTATTGGGAAAAGTGGGAGAAAACCTGCAATTGAAAGCCAATTATGATACCCAAAGTGGTTTTGCATTCGAAAACAGGATGAATCTTGTATGGCAAGCCAAAGGAAGCTGGAAAGACTTACAGACCAAAGGACTTGGAGACATTAATTCACCCGGAGCCGGAGGGGAAGATAAAATCATAAAAAGAATAGAATTCGGTAACGTCAATATGCCGCTTTCCACCAGCCTGATCCGTGGTTCACAATCGCTATTTGGGGTTAAAACAGAATTCCAATTAGGAAAAACTTATGGAACATTAGTGCTTTCTCAACAGCAGGGTGAAGCCCGTAATATTGTTGTTCAGGGTGGTGGAGTGATGAGTAACTTTAAAATCAACGCTATTGATTACGAAGATAACCAGCACTACTTCCTGGGACATTATTTCTTAAACAATTATGACAATGCCTTACTAAACTATCCTCAGATCAATTCCAAAATCAATATTACCCGTTTGGAAGTTTGGGTATTAGATCAAGGGAATAGTAATTTAGCATATCAGAAAAGTATTGTCGGGATCAGAGATTTAGGTGACGGAACTTCAGGACTTCCGGATAACTCGCAAAACGGCCTTTACTCAAGTATTACCACAACAATGGGAACACCGAGAGATGCGGGAGTAAACTATGCCAATTTATTACAGGGACAATCTTTCCCGAATGCTTCAGGAACTCCTGAATCCTATGACAACGGGGAACAATTTATTTTCAATAAAAAAGCAAGAAGATTAAATGCTAATGAATATACCCTTCAACCACAATTAGGGTACATTTCCCTTAATCAAAAATTAAATGACAATCAGCTTTTAGCAGTTTCTTACTCCTATACGGTGAATGGAACCAATCAGGTATACAAAGTAGGGGAATTCTCGGAAGAAAGCCCTGTTTTAGTGACGAAGGTGCTAAAAGCTAATAATACTACCAAGATTACTTCACCAATGTGGAATTTGATGATGAAAAACATCTATCCATTGGATGCAGGTCAGGTAAACCAGGATGGTTTCATTCTTAATGTATTCTACAGAGATGCACAAACAGGAGGTAAAGTAAATTACCTTCCAAATACACCGGTTCAGGATACCAACTTATTGAAACTCTTAAACTGGGACCGTCTGAATCTTAATGGTGACTTGCAAAGTAATGGAGGCACAATGGGAGATGGTATTTTCGATTTTGTCAATGGAATCACCATCAGACCTGAAACAGGAAAAATCATCTTTACCAAAGTTCAGCCTTTCGGTAGTTATATGGCAAGTGTTCTGGGAAGTAATAATCCTCAGTACGTGTTCAATGATCTTTATTCTCAACAGAAACAGGTTGCCTCTTCCAATAATTTGGCTCAACGTTATACGATGGAAGGCCGTTATAAAGGAACACAGGGACAAGGAATTTCTCTTGGGGCCGTAAATGTTCCGCAAGGATCTGTAAAAGTGACCGCAAACGGAGTGCAATTAACTGAAGGGGTTGACTATACCGTGGATTATATGTTGGGAACGGTGACCATCATCAATGAACAGGTAAAACAATCCGGACAGGCCATCAATATTTCATTAGAAAACCAATTGACATTTAATACCCAAAGAAAAAGATTCTTAGGATTAAATTTAGAAAGAAGATTCAATGAAAACTTTATTTTAGGAGGAACCATTGTCAATTATTCAGAATCCCCGCTTACTCAAAAGGTAAACTATGGACAGGAAGCTGTAAATAACACGATGGCAGGAATCAACCTGATGTATAATAATCAGGCTCCTTTCCTGACAAGATTGACGGATAAAATTCCATTGGTGAAAACCGAAGCGCCTTCCAATATCAATTTTAAAATGGAAGCTGCTTATCTATTGCCGGGACTTAATAAAGGAACAAATGACCAGTCCTATATTGACGACTTCGAGCAGACGACTTCTAAAATATCTTTAAAAGAACCTGCTGCATGGAGCCTTGCATCCAGACCGGAGAAAAATACTCAGGCTCCTTTCAACGGACTGCCTCCGAATGACGACTTAACAAGCGGCTACGGAAGAGGGTTATTATCCTGGTATAATATTGACCCAAGATTTTGGGGAGTAGGCGGAAAAGCCCCTACGGGAATTACCCCTCAGTCTGTTTCCAACCACGCATCCAGAAGAGTACAATACTCCGAAATTTATAACAATAGAGATTTTGTTGCCGGTGAACAAACGTTTACCAATACATTCGATATTTCCTATTTTCCATTAGAAAAAGGACCTTATAATGTCAATCCGGGATCAGAGACAGCTCTGCAAAGATGGGGAGGTATCATGAGACCAATCAGTGTATCCAACTTTATCAATTCCAATATTGAATATGTTGAATTCTGGTTAATGGATCCTTATGCCGATGGGGGAACTTTAGGATCAAATCCAAGATTGTTATTACAGCTGGGGAATGTATCTGAAGATATCCTGAAAGATGGTTTGATGCAATATGAGAACGGACTTCCAACTCCTTCATCACAATCTTCCACTACCAATTCAAACTGGGGGATACAGCCAAAACAACCACCGATTCTCTATGCTTTCTCTAGTGAAGGTCAGGAAAGAACAGTTCAGGATCTTGGATATGATGGTTTAAGTTCGGACCAGGAAGCGATGAGATTTGGAAATACCTTTGTAAACCCGGTAACTAATATTGCTGACCCTGCGGTAGATGATTTTGTATTCTATATGTCTGATAAATTTACGGGCAGCCAGGCTTCTTCAGTGATCCAGCGATACAAATATTTCAGAAATCCGGAAGGAAACTCTCAGAGTAACTCCCTTGAAGTAGCTTCGCAAACTCCTGATGTAGAAGATATCAATAAAGATTACAACCTGGATCAAAGTGAAAACTATAATGAATATGTAGTAAAATTAGATCCTGCAAGTTTAGTATTAGGAGATAATAATATTGTTGATGTTAAAACTGTTCAGGCTCAATTCCAGAATGGAAATACTTCACAGGTAAAATGGTACTTGTTCAGAATTCCGGTTTCAAAATACAATGAAACGGGGGCAGAAGGAGATCACAGTGCAGAAGTATTGAACAATGTAAGATTTGCAAGATTATTATTGGCAGGATTTGAACAGACATCTACTTTGAGATTCGGTACCATGGACTTAGTAAGATCAGATTGGAGAAGATATCCTAAAAATATTGCAAAGTATAGTAATACTTCTACTACACCTCCTTCTATACCGGATCCTGCCACAGATGAAGGTAGCGCAGATGTTCTTCCAAATAATTTTGAGATAGGAAGTGTAAATATTGAAGAAAATGCTTTGAATCAACCACCTTATGTGCTTCCTCCAGGAATCGATAGACAGGTTCTTAGTGGGAATGCCGGTGCACAAAGACAAAACGAAGCATCATTATATTTAAAAGCAACTTCTTTGGCATCTAATGAAGCAAGAGGAGTATTCAAGAATACGGCACTGGATATGAGAAGATACAAAAAATTAAAACTTTTTGTACACGCTCAGGATCCGGAAAACACAGATTTGAATATAGGTAAGATCGATGAGAAAACTAAATTCTTTATCCGTTTCGGTAGTGATGCTACAGATAACTATTATGAATATGAAGCTTCTCTGAAACTTACTCCGAAAACCGCAACTGCGCCGATGGAGATCTGGCCGTTTGAAAACGAAGTGGATTTTGATATTCAGAATTTTGTAGATGCTAAGATCAGGAGAGATAAGAATTCTCCGAACAATATTGCAGAGAGGGTTTTGGACCAGGTTTTTGAAGGTGGTGATACCTTTAAAAAGATCTATATCAAAGGACGTCCGAGTCTTGGAAATATTACTACTATTATGGTGGGGGTAAGAAATGCACAGGGTAGATTCGGTGGAGCTATAAACAGGGTGCTTTGGATCAACGAAATCCGTCTTTCTGAAATTGAAAACGATGGAGGTTATGCTGGAAATGCAAGTTTGAATTTCAACCTTGGAGATTTTGCTACAGTAAATACCAATGCATCATATACATCTGTTGGTTTTGGAAATATTGATTCAAAACCAGCGGAAAGAAACCAGTCGACACAGTCTGCATTCAGTATTAATACAGCTATCAACGTAGATAAATTACTTCCTGAGAAAAGTGGAGTGAAAATTCCATTGAATTACTCTTACTCACAAACGATCGAAGATCCGAAGTACAATCCTTTGGATACAGACGTAGAGTTCAAAAAAGCGGCTAACAGAGAAGAGCTTAAAAAAGTAGCCAGAACTTATACTCAACAAAGAAGTATTGGTGTGGTGAATATGCATAAGGAAAGAGTAAACCAGAATAAGAAACCTAAATTCTATGACATAGAAAACGTTTCCGTAACTGCTGTGTATAATGATGATTTCTATAGAGATATCTATACGAAGAGAAATTACAGACAATACCTAAGAGGGTACATAGATTATAACTATACCTTTAAGCCTTGGGTAATTAAGCCTTTCAATAAAATGATCAGTGATACGGCTAAGTCTACCAAGTATCTGAGATGGGTCAAAGAATTCAACATCAACCCGATTCCGACAAGATTATCTTTCAGAACGGAAGTTGACAGAAATTACAACGAACTTGAGTTTAGAAATATTGATGCGATCTTAAGCGGAAACTTTGGAGAAGACTTCGCTGCGATCAAAAACAGAAACTTCTATTTTGGATGGCAGTATGGAGTAGGTTTCAATTTTACGAAATCATTAAAGCTGGATATCAACTCCACGATGAGAACACTTAATGATAATATGGATGTCAATACTATGGACAATAATTCCATTTTCGGAAATGTGTTCAGAGCAGGAAGACCAGTGTTGTATAATCACAGAGTGCAGTTAACCTATAAGTTACCATTCCAATATCTTCCATATCTGGATTTCATTGATGCGGAATTACAATATGGTTTGACCTATAACTGGAATGCAAGGTCTACGGCATTGCTTTCAAGTCCGGGAGGAAGCTTAGGATCTATTGGACAGAACACGAATGTTATTCAGGCTACTGCTACAGCAGATATTCCTAAGTTCTTTGGACAGTTTAAATATTTCAAAAATATTTCTACTAAACTTCAGAAGCGTAAACAAGAAATAGATTCCTTGAATAACGTATATACACAGGCTTGGGAAAAGAACAGATACAAGTATAAAAAATATAAATTCAAGAACAGATTAACACCACTTCAGAGTATAGCATTCTTTATGACTTCATTCAAGCAGTTGGATATTAATTACTCTGAAAATAACGGTACTGTAATTCCGGGATTATTATCTGCTCCTAACTGGTATGGATATGGGCAGACGTTAGGTGGTCCAACGGCCGGATTCTTATTAGGTTCACAGGCCGATATAAGACGAACTGTTTTGGAACGAGGATGGGTAAGCACAAATGATCTCATGACAGATCCTTATGTTCGTATGTCCACCAAAGAATTGCGGGCTAATTTGCAGGTCGTTCCGATCAATGATTTCAGAATTGATATTAATGCCTTGCATAATTATAACAGGAACTTCTCACAATCAGGATTTAATAATATTCAAAACCTTAATACCCCGGATCATAATTTTGCATTTGCCAATGATCAGATCACATACTCTAATTCAGTAGTGCTTCTTAAAACTTCCTTTAAAGAAGGACAGGCAATTTACCAGGCTATCAGAGAAAATGCCAGAACCATTTCACAGCAGCTTGGTGGGACACTGGGGCCTGATGGATTTACCGAAGGACATAGTATTGCCAATGCATATGTATTGATTCCGGCATTCAGAGCAGCGGTAGAAGGGAAATCTCCAAAAGAGATTGGGGATGCTAAAAAAGCAGGATTACCAATTCCGAACTGGAGAATCACCTATTCAGGATTAAGAAACATCCCGATCATTAACGGACAGTTTTCTAAATTTGATCTATTACATGCTTATAATGCCACTTATACAGCTACAGGAATTCAATCCAGCATTGATTATTTCAATAGCCTGACCACAGGAAATACACTAGATGTGAATGGCGATTTCTTTAATCCGTTCACCTTCTCCCAGGTAGGGTACGTAGAATCATTCTCACCACTTCTTGGAATAGATGTTACCATGAGAAATAATATGCAGTTCGGGTTACAGTATAACAGAAACAGAATGCTATTATTAGGATTGGTGAACCATACCCTTACAGAAGATGCTAATACAGAATATGTAGTAAGAGTAGGATATATCATCCGTAACTTTAGATTAGGCATGACGAATGTAAGAGGAAGAGGTAAAGCTAAAGGAAGTGATCTGAACATTAGAGGAGATTTCTCTTTAAGAGATAGCAAAACTAGTATTACCAATATATTGCTGGATGATTCCCAAGTGACAGGTGGACAGAAATTATTGAACATTAAGTTGTCTGCGGATTATAATGTTTCAGAAAACCTGAATCTAAGGGTGTTCTATGAACAGATGACCTCGAAATATAAAATTTCAACGGCGTTCCCGCTATCAACAATCAGAGCAGGAATCTCAGCTACATTCACGTTTGGAGATTCAGGAGGATTCTAGAATCAGTATAAATTAAATGTCCCTCAAAAAATAGAGGGACATTTTTTATATCCAATATTTGAACCTTATATAATTTTGAATAAATTTGTACAATATAAAAATTGAAAAATGAATACACCATCAGAATTAAAGTACACTAAAGATCACGAATGGATTAAGATCGAAGGGAATACAGCTACTATTGGAATTACAGACTTCGCTCAGGGAGAGCTTGGTGATATCGTATATGTAGATGTAGATACTGTAGATGATGAATTAAACGGAGGAGACGTTTTCGGAAGTGTGGAAGCAGTAAAAACTGTTTCAGACTTATTCTTGCCTATTTCTGGAAAAGTAATTGAATTTAATTCAGACTTAGAAGACCAGCCTGAATTATTAAATACTGATCCTTACGGAAACGGTTGGATCATCAAATTGGAAATTACTGATGGTGCAGATCAGTCTGAGCTGCTTTCTGCAGAAGAATACCAGGCTATCATTGGATAACATTTCAAAAATATTTAGTAAGATCTTGCCCATTTATTGGGCATTTCTTACTTATATGCTTCTCAAACCTGGAGAAGAGAATCATGAATACTGGTTCATGTTCAACGGAATTGACAAATTTCTACACGTAAGCATATTCGCAATGCTTGGCTTTTGTTTTATTTCCACATTTCCTAAAATAAAATTTCTATACTTTTTTCAAATTATCCTGATATATGCTTTTCTTACCGAGATCTTGCAGGAGGAAATGAAACTGGGAAGATCTATGGAGACGCTAGATATAGTAGCAGATACCATAGGTTGTCTTATAGGTTATTATATATATAAAGCTTTAATCAAGCGTTATTTTTAATACCTCGAATCGCTTTTTCTGTTTTCTGTCATTGTGGAAAACTATATAATTAAATTTAAATATTTCCATATCAATTGGTTACGCCTGGTACTTTTCCACGATCATAAAATTTATGTTAAGTAAA